>DASXLY010000234.1:0-309689 GCA_036495975.1 Occallatibacter sp.
CAGCTTTGGGGCTCCGCCGCGCCATCTGGCATGGCGTCTTGCAGCCACCGGCCTGCTGCTTCTGGTTTCGGTCGCGACTCTGCTCTATTTTCGTCCGGCTCTCATCGAAATGGTTGTTAACCACGGAGCAGGGCTCACACCAGATGCCCTGGCATCAGAAGCACGTCGCTGGGTGGTGCTCGACCGGGTGCGGACAATCGCCGTCGCAGCTTCGCTGGTAATGGGAATCAGAGCGCTGCTTCTGCCTCTTCGGTAGTGATATACCACAAAACCGTAAGATTATTCGCATCTCAACTATTGAGAACAGGCCAAATCGCTCATCGAGTTTGCTTTGCGCAGCAAAAGGCGGATAGGTATCGGCAAACGGGCTTCACATCAAGTTTTTTGCTGGATAGGTTTACCGATGAGGATGCGTATGACGAACCCGGCTACTGATCCGGCATCAGCTTCGACGCGTCTGATTGCGAATGACCGAAGCCGTCGCCACTCACTCGGTGTGCAGGAAGGGTGCCGAGAAATCGAAGAATGTCAAAGAGACAGCCACAGCTATAAGATGGCGCTACGATGAGCCAGACCTCACTCGGCTGATCTTTGATCCAAAGGAGTTCAACCGCGCCTGCCGGAAGGTTGCGAAAAGATCTGGTCAAAACCGGCGAACGATTCGGCGCCAGTTCTATCGGCTCTTGGTTTTCGGGATGAATGCCAGGGCGCTGGCAGGTCCACAAAGGCTCGCAGGTGCGCCAAATCGCTGGCAAAAATCGGGTACTCAAGAGGCGGGGTCTACGAGCACTCATCAATGGCAAAGAGCCCACGATTGTCTCATCGGAATATGCAGAGAAGATTAAGCCGTTATGCATCGCTTTCATACAGGGATACGCAATATTTCACGTGAGGGATTATTCAGGTGGGGCTTGAGCATCTGCCCGGAGGCGCGGTGCGCTTCAGCGAGGACGAAAAGATCAAATGCCTCTCGACAATGCCCTGCTCTCCATGCCTGGAAAGTGCTTCTGTCGATCCATTAGGCCGACTGCGATCTCGAGTGATCTGCCGAAGAGATTAGATGCGCTTTATTGGATAGCCCAGGAAAGCTCCCGCATGCTTCACTCTCACCCGGTGCCCCTAAGACGGAGTCTCCTCAGGGCGCGTATGAAGGAGTTGGGATTTATAACCGGCAGAAGTATCAATTGGGATTCGGTAGCGAATGCGCTTAAGTTGAGATACGGATCCAAAACATTAGAAGGGCTTGGGTATCACCACGGTCGTTCCGTCGGTGTCGGCCTGCAGGTCTTTCCCGCCGGTCTCCCCACTACCTAATCAAACATTAAAGACAGCTCTTAGCGGAGCCCACGTGGCCGCCCTTCTAAAACGTTCTCAATTTTCGTTGGAATCCCGGACCGCAAGCCCTTCCAGTTCTCTGGCTCTCCTCTCAGTTTGTCTTTTCGCACCGACGTGATGAAAACTTCTATCGCTCACTTTATTCGGACATTTTCCTCACAATGGCCCAAATCTCGGTCCAGGGAAGCTAAATTTACGGAATCTAAGCTCTTACGCTTCAGCGGGTTGTAACTGCTATTCGGCGGCCATCACACGTATTCGTGATCTGTCTCACATACAGTCGTACGTCCAAATCGCCAATCTCGTTGTCGAACATGATCTGCATCACATGGGCCGTCCGGTTGGGCTCATGTGGGCGGCATCAGGAGATTCGGCTGCAATGAGTGTCTTCAAAGATGTAGGGCATCTCTTCCGATTCGCGGGACTCTTTGTTCTCGCTTTCATTGTTTTCCTTGTCGTCCGAAGTTACGTGGTCCCGAAAAGCTTCGGACAATACGGCCACTATCGCGGCAATGCGATCGGCGAGATTGCGGCCCATCCGGTCAAATTCGCCGGACACGGGACCTGTGAAACCTGTCACAGCGACGTGCTCGACATGAAGAGCAAAGGCAAGCATGCGCACGTGAACTGTGAAGCGTGCCATGGACCGCTCTCCAGGCATGCGGACGATCCATCGTCTGTTACGCCGGTGAAACCGGATACCGGTGTACTTTGCGCGCGATGTCACACGGCGAGCGCTGCCAAGCCCAAAGGCTTCCCCCAGGTTGATCCAGCCGATCACTCCAACGGAGTGCCTTGCGAGACGTGCCATCAGCCGCATAGTCCGGCGATCGACGCAGCCGCGACGGCCAAGCCGGTCGCCACCGCGGGAGGTGCGAAGTGAATGTATCGCGACGTCATTTTCTGGTGCTGATGCCTGCGGCAGCAATCGCGTGGAAGGCTGTGCTGGCGGGAACGCCGGAGCAAGCTGAGAATTACAAGATTTCCGAACACTGGTGGGGCATGCTGATCGATGTTCCCAAGTGCATTGGCTGTGGCAACTGCGTTCGGGCCTGCCAAGCTGAGAACGATGTGCCCGATGGCTATTTCCGTACCTGGGTTGAGCGCTATCACGTTGAAGACGAGAACATGACCAATCCCGAGGTCATCTCACCAGACGGCGGCAAAGAAGGATTCCCGGTGGTTAAGGAGGATGCGGGCAAGTACTTCTTCGTGCCGAAGATGTGCAACCACTGCGCCGATTCGCCTTGCACCCAGGTGTGTCCCGTGGGCGCAACATTCGTCACTCCCGACGGCGTAGTGCTGGTGGATCAGAAATACTGCCTCGGATGTGCCTATTGCGTTCAGGCATGCCCATACGGGTGCCGCTATATCCACCCCGAGAAAAAAGTCGCGGACAAGTGCACGCTCTGCTACCACCGCATTACCAAGGGGCTCACGACTGCTTGCGCAGAGAATTGCCCGACCGGCGCGCGGCAGCTGGTGGATCTCAAGAATCCGAAGGATCCGATTCATGAGTTCCTGAAGACGCATAGCGTGCAGGTTCTGAAGCCGCAAATGGCAACGGGTGCAAAAGCCTACTACTACGGGCTGGATGGGTCGGTGCGATGATGTGCGATCTGGCGATGTTTCTCGGCGAGCAGGTGAAGATGATGAACGGCGTTGAAGGCTTCATGTATCCCAACGAGATTGGGCTGCAGTGGAGCGTGCTGATTGTGTTGTATCCATTTATTACGGGGCTGGTCGCCGGCGCGTTCATCCTGGCATCGCTGGAGCGTGTGTTTCACGTCGAAGCCGTAAAACCTACCTATCGCCTGGCGTTGCTTACCGCGCTTTCGTTCCTGATCGTGGCGCCCTTGCCGTTGCAGTTGCATTTGGGACATCCGGAGCGGTCGCCGGAGATGTACTTCACCCCCCACAGCACGTCGGCGATGGCAATGTTCGGCTATGTGTACTTGTGGTATTTGATGGCCGTCCTCGTCTTCGAGATCTGGCTCGACTACCGCCGCGATATCGTGTTGTTGTCTCAATCATCGAAGTGGCCGGTGCGGTGGATCTACCGGCTGATGACGCTGGGTTCGGACAATATCAGCCCGCGGTCGCTGCACATTGACGAAAAGGTCGGCTGGATCGTCACGCTTATCGGCATCCCGTCGGCGTTCCTGTTGCACGGCTATGTCGGATTCATCTTCGGATCGATCAAGGCTAATCCCTGGTGGTCGTCGCCGTTGATGCCGGTGGTGTTTATTTTTTCCGCGATGGTGTCGGGCATTGCGGGTGTGATGTTGATCTACATGGCGGTGACGAAACTGCGCGGGGAGGCCATCGACATTCGCTGCGTTGACACGATTGCCATGTACCTCTTCTACATCTTCATCATCGATTTCAGCCTGGAGATGCTGGACCTTATCCATCGCATCTACGAGGCTGACGAGTCATTCCGCAGCCTCAACTTCATGGTGCACACCAAGCTGTATTTCTCGCACATTGTGATTCAGATCATTCTCGGCACGGTCACGCCGCTGGCCCTGCTCTTCATCACCCAGGTAGTAAAGCTGCCGGCACAGGTGCGGAAGCGGATGTATGTAACGGCGGGATGCCTGGCAATGGTCGGCATCTTTGCGATGCGGTGGAACGTTGTGATCGGCGGGCAGCTGTTTTCGAAGAGCTTTCTTGGTTACACGACTTACAAGATGGCGTTGGTTACGCGCGAGGGCTCCCTGGTGGCAGCGGGATTGACAATAATGCCGCTATTTATTCTGTGGGCGCTGGTGAAGCTACTTCCGCCATGGACGTCACCACCTGCGTCGCACGGCGCAACGGGCGATTGATCGCCCCACGTTTGTCGATCGGGTGAGATATGAACCAATCTCCCGGTGCTTTGGAATCGCTTTCGAGTCGAGTGGATGAGTTGGAGAGGCGCGTCCACACGTTGGAACATCCAGGCGAAAGCAGATCGCCGGTAATGAAGCCCATTTTTGCGTTGGGGAGTGAGGCATCGGGCGACCCCGCAGCCTCTCTGCAAACAGCAAACGTCTTCCCGGTTCTGGGCCGCGCCATGCTCGGCATCGCGGGAGCTTACCTGCTGCGGGCACTTGCAGAGGCCGGCGCTGTGCCTAAGGTTGCAGTTGCCGTCGTAGCGATCGCCTATGCATTCGCGTGGTTGGTTTGGGCTGCTCGGGCGCCCAGGGTTCCATCCTTCGTGCCGCTGGTGTACGCCGGAACGTCCACGGTAATCCTGATGCCGATGCTCTGGGAGATGACGCTGCATTTCCGAGCTTTTGCACCGGGGGTTGCGGCGGGCGCCCTTGCGACGTTTGTGGTCTTGTCCACGACGCTTGAATGGCGGCATGAAGCTTCTCTTGCGCTGTGGCTCTCCTATGCAGCGGCCGCTGCGACGGCAATAGCGCTGTCAGTCGCAGCGCGCTCAATTCTACCGTTCGTATTCACCTTGCTTCTTATTGTCCTGCTTTGCGAATCCGCCAGAATACTTGGCCGTGCCCGTCCGATGTGGCCATTTGTCGCGGTCGCTGCCGATGCCGCAATCTGGGGAATGATTTTTGTCTACAGCGGACCGCAAAATGCGAGGGCTGAATACCCGGATTTGAGTCCCGTGGCGCTGATCGTTCCGGCGGTCGTCCTCTTTGCGATTACCGCAACAACCGTGGCAAGCCGCGCGATTTGGCAGGAATGCAAGGTGAGCGTATTCGCGATCGCTCAAGGGATGATTACATTTGGCCTTGCAATCTCTAGCGTGCTTCACTTCGCGCCAGGAGGTGCGGTAGCCCTTGGCGTCGCTTGCCTGGCTTTGTCAGCCGCTGCATATGGGGCGACATTTCATTACCCGCCGCTCAGTCTGCAGACGCGCAACCTTCGCATGTTCAGCATGTGGAGTGCAGCTTTGCTGATTGCGGGAGTTCTGTGGGCATTCCCGGAACCTGGAGCAGGTATCGCGCTCGCGATCGCGGGATTGGCTGCGTATGTCGCTGCCAATCGCATTGACTCGTATCTCCTCGCACTCCACGGGGCGGCATTCCTGTGCACGGCCGTGATCGTTTCAGGCGTTGCACACTATGTCTTCAACGCGCTTGCTGCTTCGACGGCGGGAAGGCCGGATCTCTCGATCTGGATCATTGCCTGCTCCGCGACGGCGGCATATGCGGTCGCCAGTGACAGGAAAGAGGATGGATGGCCGCTCCATGTGCTGCATCTTGTCCCGGCGTTGCTGGCGGCGTCTGCGATCTGCGCGCTGCTAGTGCACAGTGCGGTGGCGTTGGCGAACCTCGCGATGACACTGGAGAACCATCACGTTGCGTTCCTTCGCACCCTTGTTATATCTGCGGTGGCGCTGTGTCTGGCTTTTGCGGGATCCCGATGGGGACGCATTGCTATGACCCGGCTCGCCTACGTCGCGCTCGCGTTTATTGCGGCAAAGCTCCTGTTTGAGGACCTGCGCCATGGGCACATGGAGTTCATCGCGGGATCCATCTTCCTGTTCGCGCTGACGCTGATTGCGGTTCCCCGCCTGGTGCGCCTGGGAGCGAAGTCGCGCGCAGACTTGCACGCAGAAACAGCTGTTCACACTCAGAGTTGATCGGGCCGGATGCGGCGCTTGTTAATGCGCGCGTCGTAGTCCGTCCGGAAGCGGCAACTCAAGAGCAGAGTGTCTCGGTGCATAAACAGAAAGAACAACAGGTGAGGTCAGTCGCGACGGGTGCTGGATCGTTGTATGGCGCGGTTTCGCAGCCACTTGGCAACGCCGAGCGCAAGAAGCAGTCCGCCGAAGGGGATGCACATGAGCGCGACGATAAGCGCGAACCAGCCGGTGTTCGTGCTCGCGCCGGTGCGCCCAAATCCGCCAAGGATGGTCTGAAGCAACACAGCCGCCAGCACACCAGTACCAACCATGGATCCGCCCCATTGCAAAAGCTGGCGAGTGCCGTCGTCGCCGATCGCGGTGCGCTTTGCTGATTGCCGGATGGGTTCAGTCACGGGCATTCGACTCACCTTCCCTGCGCCAGGCGCAGCATCACGTAGGTGATGACACCGGTGACGGAAACGTAGAGCCAGAGCGGAAACGTCCAGCGCGCAACCTTGCGATGTTGCGGAAAGCGACCCGAGAGCGAAAAGAAAAATGTGACGAGTATGAGCGGAAGAGCTATGACAGCCAAAATGATATGGCTCGCGAGCAACGGCAAATAGAACGAGCGGTACGCGGCGTGAATCGGGTACCGCACGTCTCCGTGCAGATAGTGGTGCAGGATATAGCTGCAAAGAAAAAGCGTGGAGAAGATGAATGCAGTAATCATCGAAGCGCGGTGTGCGGCGATTCTGCGCGCCCGAATGAAGGTGAATCCGACCAGCAGCGCCGTGGCGCTCAGTCCGTTCAAAACAGCGTTGAGTGCGGGGAGAAAGGGAAGTTTGGAGGTACCGGCGGCAGGGTGCTGATAGATGAGCCAGAAGAGGAAGAGTGTGGCGGCCGCACTGACGGCGAGAATGGCCGCAATGGCCGGGCGCGTGCTGGCTCGGGATTCCTGGGTGGTGGCGGCGGTACCCATGCTCTCCTCAGTGTGCTGCGACAGCGCAGACCATCAAAGTGGTAAGCAGCAGAGGCAGGTAGATGACGCTGACCTTGAGCAGGTCGCGCGCCACCATGCGGCTTTCGGTTTCGCTCGTCGTGCGCAGGATGCGGGAGAAGCGGATGGTGTAGGCAAGATAGCCGAGGCCGAGCGCCGTAGCGAGAATGGCATACAGCGCGCCCGCCATTCCCAGCTTCCATGGAGCGAGGCTCACCGGAATCATCAGGACCGCATAGAACAATGCTTCGACCACGGTGGACCAACCATCCGGTTGCACGACGGGTAGCATGCGAATCCCGGCACGGGCATAGTCGTCGCGATAGAGCCAGGCGATCGCCATGAAGTGCGGGAACTGCCAGACAAAGAGAATGGCGAAGAGAGCGACGGCAGGCCACTCAATGCGGCCGCGTGCAGCGGTCCAGCCGAGCATAGGCCCCATCGCCCCGGGAAATGCACCGATGAAGGTTGCGAGCGAGGTGATGCGCTTCAGCGGCGTATAAATCGCGACGTACGAAAACGCGGTGAGCAGTGCCAGCGAGACGGTCAGCAGGTTTGTGTGTAGAAGCAGCCACCAGCCGCCGACTGCGAGAGCACCGATTCCGGCAAGAATCCCCTGCGCGAGCGAGATGCGGCCCGCAGCAATCGGACGGTCGGCAGTGCGTTTCATCTTGGCGTCGCTGGATCGCTCGAGGGCCTGATTCAGGGCGCTGGCTCCGGCCGAGACCAGGCCAATGCCGATGAGCGTGTCGAGCAGGCCACGCTGGACGCTCGAGATGCCCGATTGCATCGACCCGAGGTAGAAACCTGCCCACCCGGTGATCACCACCATTCCCGTAACCCGCACTTTAAAAAGCTCTCGTAAATCATTGATGAGCGTGGCAGTTACACCTGGGCTTGGCGCATGAATATGAGTGCCATGGGTCGACTGGTCGCTCTGCGGTGTTTCGTGTGCAGCGAAGTCCGGGTGGCTGGCAGCCTGTGTGGCGGGAGTCATGGAGTGGAGAGTGACCAGCTGGGGCGCGCGATAACCTCTGCTCGTGTCTGTATTGATGATAACAAGCGGGGCCGGGCCGGGTTTGGCTAGCTGCTCAATCTATTCCGAGGTATTTCTGCGCGATGGCGATGATTGCGTGCCGGCTTTCGCACCAGCTTTCCCAGACCGAGGCGCACCATTGATCGATCATGGCATCGCGGGGCGGTCCCGGGTCGGCGACTAACACGTCCTCGATGTGAATCTCACCACGCTGTTGCGGCAGCGGAAGCCTTGGCCAGCTATTCGGCCACTTGGCGAGCTGCATGTGGGCTCGTTGCACCTGCTTGCCGGTGTAGCCCTTTTCGACATGAAGATAGAGCCCGATGAGCGAGAAGGTCATCGCGATCGGCTTGGTGGAGTCGTCAGCATGCTGTGCCGCGTATGCATCGACGACAAGCTGGTGGATAAAGGCCGGGTCTGGATGCGCCAGTGTGTAGCAGGCCAATTCGTTGTAGAGGTCGTCTTGCTTTGTCATGGTGATCAAGAGCGACGCATCGCTGCTTATAGTCTTAGCTGTGCGGCCCGCAGAACGGCGTCTGCCACATCCTCCGGGGCTTTATCGTCGGCCCGAACAGAAATATGTGCGGTGCGATAGAGTGGCAGGCGGCGCTCGTAGCGAAGAGCGAGATTGGCTTGATCAGCAAGGACGGGACGCGTGTGTTCCGTTCCGCTGCAGCGTTGGAGTGTGGTCTTCAACTCCACCTCAAGATGCACCAGCAGGGTGCCGGAGGAGTTCAGCAACAGCTCGCGAGTGTCCGGGCGCTCAATGGCGCCCCCGCCGAGGGCAATAACCAGGTGATCTTCCGATGCCAGCTTTGCAATGGTCGCGTGTTCGCGATCGCGAAAATCACCTTCTCCGTATTGCGCAAAGATTTCGGCAACGGCTGCGCCCGCCTCCGCTTCAATCACGTCGTCCACGTCGATAAAGCGCCAACCGAGACGCGCGGCGATCAGCGGCCCGACCGTGGATTTGCCTGAACCCATGAATCCGGTAAGGACGATGCGGCGCAGTGGAGCGACCGGATTCGATTCGGATTGTGCAGACGAGGCCATAATCCTCAGCATTCCTGGGGTAGCGGTCGGTCGTGATCAGTATAGAAACTCAGCTATGGACCAACCTATCCAAGCACCATGACAATTGCCCCAGCCGTAATCAGCAGGCCACCCGCGATTGCGGCCGTATTGAGTTTTTCGCCAAGCAACAGCCACGCGAACAGCATCACGAGCGGCACGCTCAGCTTGTCGAGCGGAGCTACGCGCGATGCGGGGCCCAGCTGCAATGCCCGAAAATAGCACAGCCACGACAGACCGGTCGCCAATCCAGAGAGCACCAGATACAGCACGGTGCGTCGGTCGAGGAGCCGGATCTCTCCATGTTTGCCCAGAGACAGCGTAATGGCCCATGCGAATACCAGCACCACCGTAGTGCGAATGGCAGTGGCCAGGTTTGAATCCACGTGAGCCACTCCAACTTTGGCAAGCAGCGCCGTGGCAGCGGCAAAAAGCGCTGAGAGCAGCGCCCATCCTATCCAGGTCATAGCGTATATGGTAGCGGTTGGTCGTGTTGGCGTGATCCTCTACACTCGAATCTATGGAGACTGGGCGCGCCAGCCGAACCGCTCTTCGCGTGGCCCATCGCCGCGCTGTCCACCAGGTTCTCGATCAACCCTGCATTCTGAACGATCCGATTGCTGTTCGTCTGCTGGCGAGAGACTTCACCATCGATTATGCGAACGAGTCTCATCCCGTTGCGCGGGCATTCCGTGCGTTCATGGCGGCGCGAAGCCGCTTCGCCGAAGATCAGCTTGCCAACGCCTTCCAGCAGGGCGTTCGACAGTATGTGGTGCTCGGCGCCGGGCTAGACACGTTTGCATATCGCAACCAGTTCGCCGATCTGCACGTCTTCGAGGTCGATTTTCCAGCAACCCAGGATTGGAAGCGAATGCTGCTGGACGAGGCGGCGATTGCGGTTCCGGCAAACGTCACGTTCGTTCCCCTTGACTTCGAACACAAGACACTGGCCGAAGGATTGGCCGAGGCCGGCGTCGAGACGAAGCAACCGGCATTCTTCGGGTGGCTTGGTGTGGTGCCGTATCTCACTCTGGAGGCATTTCGTTCCAGCATCGCGGCCATTGCACAATTGCCGGCACCGACCGCGGTCACGTTTGACTTCGCGATGTCGCCGGAATTACTTGGACCGCGCGCCCGGGCAGCGTTCGAGATGCTTGCCTCGCGCGTGGCCGCCGCCGGCGAACCATTCCGGCTCTTCTTCACTCCGGAAACGCTCGAAGCGGAGTTGCATTCTGCGGGCTTCTCGCAGGTGCAGATGATAGGGGCGGATGAACTGAACCGGCGATACTTCTCCGATCGCAACGAAGGATTAGCCCTTCCATCGCCGGGGCTTGGGATGCTGGCGACAGCGCGGGTCTAGGTTTGTGCAACCGCATCTTGGTCTGGTCCGCCGCTACAATAACCATCAGCATGTTCAGACGAGTCCTGGTTGGTGCCTTTGCGCTTTCTCTCGCCGCATTCTGCGGCTGCGGCTATCACACGGTCGGTGCGGCAACGCATCTGCCCCCGAAGGCGCACACCCTGGCGGTGCCGATGTTTGCCACGCGCACCGAGGCTTATCACACTGAAGCCGCGCTCACGGATGCCGTCATCCGAGAATTTGCGTCGAGGTCGCGGATGCGCGTCACCCCGGCGAATAGCGGGGATGCCGATGTCGTCCTTCATGGCACCATCCTCAACGAGCTGGTGGCGCCCCTCACCTACAACACCACCACGCAACAGTCCTCTAGCTTCCAGATCACGCTGGTGGTTTCGGTCACCCTGAAGGACCGCGAGGGCAAGGTGCTCTACGAGAACAAAAACTACATCTTTCGCGGCCAGTACCAGTCGACCACGGACTTGCCGACATTTCTTGACGAGAGTCCGGCGGCTGTAGACCGGATGTCCCGCGACTTTGCCCGGGCTCTGGTGGCGGATGTACTGGAAGGAATGTAAAAGCAGGGAACGAGGGAACAGGGAGTAACGAGCGTGACCTCCTTGGTTGCTGGACGCGTTCTCCTCAGGGTTTCCAGGGCGTTCCGCTGTTATTCTGTACACGCATGCAAGCGGCCCAATTCACCTGGAGCGTTTTCCAATGACCGCTGGTCGCTGGGGCGCCGGTTTCAGCTCCGTGGCGCGGTTCGTGACGGAGATTGAGGCCGCTGCCGCGGGCAACGGATCGCTGAAACCGGGTTACGTATTCGCGGGTGACGAGGTCTTCCTGCTGGACCGCTGCCGCGACGCGGTTCTGAAGGCCTTCGTTCCAGAAGATCTGAGGGATTTCTGCCTCTCCGATCTTGACCTGAGCTCGACACCAATCTTCGATTTGCTCGATCGTGCGCAGACGCCGTCGCTCATGGCGCCCTTCCAGGTGATCTTTGTGCGCAACGTGCGGCAGCTTTACACGCGCGGTGCCAAGAAGGACGAGTTTGCCGCGCTGAATCGCTATTTCAGTTCGCCGAATCCTCAGGCCCTGCTGATCTTTGTCGCTGATTTCCTCCGCATTCCGAGTGACACCCGGCGAATGGACCTCGAGGACAAGGGCCGGTTCGAGCGGCTCCATGAGACGCTGGGTGAGCACTGCGGCATGATCGAGCTGGCACGCGTGAACGAAGAGGATGCGATGCGTTGGGCCGTCGCGACCGCGCAGTCCGCGGAAACGAAACTCGATCCGGACGCGGCGCGCGAGCTTGTGGATGCGCTGGGCGCGGACATGATGCTGATCGCGTCTGAACTGGAAAAACTGCTGCTTTACACCTCGGGGCGCGGACGTATCACGCTGGGCGATGTGGAGACGATGGTGCTGGCGGCCAAGCAGCGGTCGCTGTATGAGCTGACCGATGCGATCAGCTCACGCAATGCGGCTCGCGCCCTGGCGTTGCTGCAGGGATTGCTGAACAGCTCGGATGCCGGGGAAGATGCGGCGATCGGACACCTCTACATGCTGGCCAGAACTTTCCGCCAGATGCTGGTGATTCTGGAGAAGAACGTGCGCGATTCGCGAGCGATCTGGCAGGCGCTGTGGCAGGGCTTTCGCATGCCGCCATTTGCGGCTGACGATCTGATCCGGCAGGCGCGGCGCTACAAAAGTCGTCGCGATTTGACTCGCGCGTTGCGGCTGATTGCTCGTGCCGATTTGGAACTGCGTTCCTCGCCGCCGGACAAGCGGCTGGTGCTGGAGCGGCTGGTCTACGATCTCGCTTCGGAGCCGAAAGCGACTGCCCCTGCGTGGGCTTCCGGGCAGCTTTCGTTCGAATCGTAGGCACAAATCGAACAGCAGGGAACCGGGTTTCTCCCTGCAGAGTTTCGTGCTTTCCCACCCATACAGCAAAAAAGCAAATTCACCGCATGGGTGGGGCACCCTTCCGTGGTACAAGACGAAGCGGATGGAACCTAGAAGACGCCGTGCTCGTTTAACCAGGTGCCGTAGGGCTGGTCGAGCTGTTCGACGTGCTCAAGATACCAGGCAGGAAGAAATTCCAGCAGCGAATTCAGGCGGATCGGCTCGTCGCGGTTCACCTGTTCCAGCGCGGCATAGAGACGAGTGAGCAGGTGATGGTGCGCCTTGCGATGTTCTTCGGCGCCCGGGAAGCCCTGTTGCAGGAGCAACTGCTCCTCGCTCTGGAAGTGCATGTGGGTGAACTCAATGAGGCGCTCAAGCTGAAGGGATACTTCACGGCGGCTGGTTCCGCGCAGCAGCAGCGCGCGCAATTCATTGAGCGTGTCCATCAAGATGCCGTGTTGATCATCCATGGCCTGTACGCCAACGATGCATTCGTGGCTCCACGTCAAGAACGTCACATTTGCCTCCACAGCCAAGGGCAAGTCTAGCCCGGCTGTACAAACTCTCAATGGCGCTAACGGGTAGCGACAGTGAGACTTTGGATTCATCGGCATGTGACCTCCGGCGCATTACCTCAGCGTTTATTACTCGAGGATCACGTCAAGCTGGGGTTCGCGTCCGCAGGTGGTCAAAACGATGGCGGCGCCGAGGATGAGAGCGCCACCGACCCAGGCGTAGGGGCCGAGGTGTTCGCCGAGAAGACGAACTCCGAGATAGGAGCCCATGGCAGGCTCGATGTTGAGGAAGACGCCGGCGCGCGAAGCAGGGACGTGATGGATACCCCAGTTCCAGAGAAACGTGGTCGTCGCGGTACAGGCGAGGCCGCCGATAGCAAGAGCGATCCAGGCGGTCGGGCTGATGTGGGAAAAGGGAGGGGGTGGAATCTCGTGTTGACGCCAAGGATTGAAGATGAGAGGGCCGAGGGTCCAAACCGCCAGCATGAGCGTACCGGCGACGATGGTGTAGGAAGTGACAACGACGGGGCTGTGCGACTGCATCAGTTTCTTGCTGAGCAGGATGAAGGCAAGCGCTGTGCACAGGGAAAAGACGACGAGGAGGTCTCCGTAGAGCGACGGTTCGCCCTGCACTGCGGGTCCGTGATGACCTCCCAGGACGATCAGGGCGGCTCCGATGGTGGAGGCTACCAGCGCAGCCCAGCCGATCGCATCGAGACGCTCCCCGGCAAACAGCGCCGCGGCAACAGCCAGCAGTACCGGCATGGAGCCAACCATCAGCGAAGCGTGGCTCACAGTAGTGTGGGCGAGGCCGTGAAATTGGATAAGGAACTGGATCGGTACGCCAAAGGCTGCGGAGATGAGCAGGATGCGGATCTCACCGGCGGTGAAGCGAACGCGGTTGAGGAGCGCGACCGGCAGCAGGCCAACGCAGGCGAAAAGGAACCGATAGAGCACCATGTGCTCCACGCTCATTTCGTTGAGAGCGATGCGACCGAAGTAGAAGCCGGTACCCCAGAGACATCCCGCGATTGCGCATGCGCCGTAACCGAGGAAGGCGGTGCGCGGGGTGAGGGTCGTGGCGGCGTCGGACATGTTCCTCTCTTTACTGTCGCATGGGGCAGTGGTCGGTTCTCAGTCTTCAGGTTTCAGTTTGTGACTAGTCGGTTGGGCGCCCTTTCAAGATGTGCCACCCCCCCTTTGGTATTTGGGCGTAAATATTCTGTTTCCACTGAATTGGAAGATCGGAGGACGCTAAGTATTTCTGTCAAAGTCGTTGGCTGTTAGATATTTCATTGAAGAAAAAACGCTTGGCGTTAGGGTGAACCTCCACAGAACGACGTGCATTGGCGCGGAATTCCCTCCCGGGTCTTAGAAGCGATACCCTTCGACTTCACTCACGGCAGGCTCTGGGTTACCCGAGCCTCAGGGATTCGCAACTGGATCATTGTTCGTTGCTTTCCCACCTACGCCACGATGGACTGCGGCATGGATGGGGCACCACGGTATTTCGCAGACAATTTTTTGATGAGTAAAAGTTGACGATTCATACAACTCGACAGGATGAAATTTCCTTGACTTGAAACCAGCATCCGGGGAAGATTCGAGACATCGTACCGTCCACTTCAAAGGTGGAAAGTGGACGGTCTTCACCTCGGGCCTTCCGCGTTTCAGAACGAATCCACCTGCACGATTCCACCTTAGCGTCTCCCGTCCTTGATGTTGGGGGAACGCCTCATCGAATGCACGTTCACAATTAGAGTTCTCATCGGAGAGAAATCATGCATTTAATGCCTTGGCAGAAGAAGTGTGCAACAAGCGGGCTACTGGTCGTTTGCGCCGTTTTTCTATTTCCGTTTCAGGCAAGTTCCCAAACGATCAAGTCATTCGAAGCGTCGGGCTCCGGCAAGGTCTCAGGGGAGGGCACAATGCCGGCGGGAATCAACATGTTTGGTGAGATTACCGGTTCCGTGATCGACGGCAACGATCTCTGGCATGGATTTGTCCGCAAAGCGAATGGCAAATCCTCAGTTTTTGACGCGCCCGGAGCGAATCCATCGGTAGGCTGCACGTGCCCGGCGGCGATCAATGACTTTGGCGTTGTGGTGGGGACCGTGATGGGCACGGTCGTGGAAGGCAACTTCACGTTCACTACGGTGAATGGATTTGTGCGGTCCGTGAATGGCAAGATAACGCTCGTCAGCCCAGAGGGAGCCGAGTCTACCTTTCTCGACAACGTCAACGACTTGGGCGAGGCGACGGGCCGCTACTTCGACATCTTTGGGCAATTGCATGGTTTCCTTCGCAGTGCGAATGGTCAAATCACCGAGATAGCAGATCCGCTAGGAGGAATCGTCGGCGGCCAGGGGACTTGGCCATACGCGATCAACAATCTTGGAATCGTCTCGGGTTTGGTGACCGATTCGCAGTTCACGGGGCACGGATTTTTGCGCATGCCCGGAGGCAATTTCACCAATTTCGACGTTCCCGGCGCGCTTGGGATCCAGTTCGTCAATGGTTACGTGAACGACCTGGGAGTAGTCGCTGGAACCTACGTTGCGCAAGAAGCATCGGACCAGTTCGTAGAAGCCGGATTTCAGCGTCTGCCCAACGGGAAGTTTACGGTTTTTTCGGCGCCGACGGGCCCGCTCTTTAACCTTTCAGTGACTGCGCTGGATATCCGCGGAACCGTAACGGGATTTTATGAAATGCCCGGCGGATTGGACGAGGCATTCGTGCGCTTTGTTGATGGCCAGCTGGTGACACTTGAGTTCCCCTCTGGCACTCAGGAATCCGTAGGAATCGGGATCAACGCCCTGGACACTGCCGTGGGCTGGTGGATCGATGCCGAGGGGGCGTATCACGGCTACACGTGGTCGCCGGACCCACAAACTCATGGGAACGCCCGAGGCCACGAGCGGTGAGACCCAGGTGAAGCTGTCGCGCCAGGGTGGATTGAGGCCGCCCTTGAGAGCGCCGAGGACCGATCTGGTGATCCCGGAAGCATGCCAGTCCATGCCCATGAAACAGCCAAGAGCCTGAAACCAGAAGGGATCGCTGAGTAGAGTTGAGTAATCCGGAGGGGTCGTAGTGGTGGGTCAGGTGCTCGGCCAGCCAAGGGTGGGACACGGACGCCGCGGAGGACAGATCGGCGGTTCCGGAGCTTTGTAACACCATGAATGTCGCGCAACCACGAAGGACGATTCCCCGGTTGGCAAGGAAATACATAAAAGGGGATGTCATTCCATTGTCAGGAGAACTTCGAGCATCGTCAGTCCATCTAACTTCGTGCTAGCATTTGTACGACAAAACCAGAGCTTCGAAATTCTTCTGGTTTGAGTTCAGAGTCGCCGCTCACGGATAGTCGCGGCGACTTTGCGGTGGCGGCTCCGGGGTAAGTCGACTCTGGTTTTGTGTTAGTCAGTTACGCCCTGACCGGGTGCTTCTGCTGCAGGGCGCTTATCCACGAACGTTCGCCCAACTGCGAGGATGCGAACATGAGCAAGACCCTCCTTTCCAAGGCCATGACTTTTCTCTCGCTTGCGCTGCTGGTATCGGCCTTGCATGCGCAGGCGAATGACGCAACGGCAAACACAACTCCTCAACAACCCACCACCTCCAAGGTGCGGATCGTGCGTCTCAGCATGGTCAAGGGCGCGGTCGAGATAGAGCGGAGCAACCAAGGTGGTTTTGAACGGGCGATTGCCAATCTTCCGGTGGTGGAGAAGAACCAGCTTCGCACGGAAGTCGGGATTGCCGAGGTGGAATTTGAAGACAACAGTTCGCTGCGGCTGGCTCCAAATACCACGGTGGAATTCGCGGAACTGGGGCGAAATGCGAACGGCGCAACCGTTTCATCGGTTCGCGTGATCCAGGGAACCGCGTACGTTAGCCTGGTAAAGCTGCAGAGCAGCAAGGCGCCGGTGAATGAATTTACGCTGCTATTCGGCGACCGGAAACTGGTGCTCGATCCGGCTACCCATGTGCGGTTTGAGAGAGAGGACGCACAGGCGCGGCTTGCCGTGATGGACGGCACGGTGCGCGTCGATGGAGCGGAAGGTGCACTGGACGTTTCCAAGAAGAAGACGGTGACGTTCGATATGGCGGGCGATAACGAGCCCAAAATTGCCAAGGACATCGAAAAAACCCCGTTCGACGGGTGGGATCACGATGCGACTTCGTATCACGCCGGGGTTGCGTCGGTGATGTCGACGAGGTCGCCCTATGCGTTCAATTCGCCGTACTCGTACGGCCTGAGCGACATGATGTACTACGGGAACTTCCAGAGTGCGGGTGGCTGCGGTTCAATGTGGCGTCCTTATTTTGCAAGCGCTGCGTGGGATCCATTCTCGAATGGGACGTGGGCGTGGTATCAGGGCGCGGGCTACTCGTGGGTTTCTCCGTATCCGTGGGCGTGGACTCCGTATCACTATGGATCGTGGGGATACTGTCCCAATGTGGGTTGGGGCTGGACACCGGGCGGTTCGTGGTATGGGGTAAACAACGTTGCGGCGCTATCTCCCGCGACAATCCCCACGACGGGTGGTGGGATCGGACGGCGTCTGCCGCCACCGCATCCTCCAACGCCCCATCAGCCGACTATGGTGGCGGTGAGCCTCAAGCCGCTGACTGCGTCGGCGGCGACGTCGACGTCGTTTGAGTTCCGCAAGGACTCTGCCGGGCTTGGCGTGCCGCGCGAAACACTTGGACACCTCGACAAGTTCTCGCATGAGACGGTGAACCATGGAGTGGCGAAGACCTCGATTTATGTGAGTGCTCCCGAGCCGAGCCATGTCGGTGCCAGGTCGTCGATGGGGGCATCCTCATTGGGTGCATCGATTCATCGGGGGTCTCCGCCGAGTTCACCGAGCCCGTCAAGCTCGTGGAGCGCATCCTCGTCGTCGATCGGATCGGGTGGAGGCTCGGTGGGAGGCGGTCGGGCAACGACCGTGACTTCAGCTCCGGCGCCATCTGCTCCGTCGGGCGGTTCAAGAAAATAGTTGCATCAAGTGTGAGGCGTCGCGGCGTGCAGTCCTAGATTGGATTGTGCCCGCGACGCTTTCGCGTGTTCGAGGGCGGAAGACGGATTCAGCGCAATGGCTGTGCGGAGGCAGATGCGCTGATGTCGGTGCCGATTGCGAAGTCGGCGTCGGCTGAGCTGCGGCTCATTACCGGATGCTGATTGACGCTTTGCGAAACCTGCTCCGCTACCGACGCGAACACCTGGCTCAATGGCGTGCGCCCTTTGCCTTGCTCCAAAGCGCGGAGCAGGAAATAGGTGAAATACCCGTGCTTCAACTCGGGGCTTTCCAGCGACTGCTCGTTGACGCTGCTGGCGGCGAGGACGATGCGGCCCGTTCCCTCGGTCATGTGTTTGAGCATCTGGTCGGAGGGCGCCGTGCTGGCGATGCTGGTTGAAGGAGTGCTACCGGCGACAGAACCGCCACTGTAGCAGGTATCCAGGATTACGGCGGTGCGCAGGGACTTCATGCGGGTGGCGACGGCATTGGCCAAATCGACCATCGGATACGCGGTTGCATAAAGTGCGTCTTCATTCAGTCCCGCTGCGCCGGAGAGCTCGGTGTCGTAGGTGATGAGGTAGTTTGCGCCTCCGGCGGTGTCGACGGTGCGCGGGGTGCCGTGGGTGGCGACGTAGATGAGGACGAGGTCATTGGGCTCGGCGTGGCGCGCGATCCAGTTCAGCTCTTCCTTGATGTTCTTGGTGGTTGCCTGCTCGTCGGTGAGGGTGTGGACGTTGGCGGGTGGAAAGCGGCCGATGTTCGGATCCTTCAGCGCGTCGGAGATGCTGGTGGCATCGGCCGTGGTGAAGCGAAGAGCGGGAACGCCGTTGTCGGCGAAGCGGCTGATGCCAATGACCAGCGCCCATTTCTGCGTGACGGGGCCGATGCGAACGGGCGCTGGTGGTGATTTGGTTTCGGATCCGGGAACAGTGGAAAAGCCGCGGGCTGCGGGGGTGGAGAGCACGAGGGGATTCAAGCCCTGCTGGAGCGCTTCGGAATTGGTGAAGCGGGCCTTGTCCATTGCGTATTTGGCGAGTGGTTCGTGGCCAAGATGCCTCTCAATGAGGCTGCGGTAGTACCACGCGTCGCCAAGCTCGCTGCACTCTGCCACAGCGTGCTTGAGCAGTTGCAAGGCATCTTCGAAGGCGCCCGTATCGGCATGGGGCGAGATTCGTTCGAGGGCCTGAACGACCAGATCGCGGCCTGCGCCGCAGCGATTCTCTTGCGCTGAGGCGGGAATGCAGGGGAGGAACAGCAGGAGCCCGAGTGCGAGTGGTTTCGGCCGGATCATTTTTCAGCTACGGTTCTGTGAGCTGCTCGAGCCCTCATGGCCTTGAGTACCTGGTCACTGACACCGCTGGTTGAGAGGGCCTGAAGTCCTGATGCGCTCAGGTCGAATCGTGCCAGTTTGGAGGTGCGAATGGTCTGCGCAACCATGTCGTCATCCAGACCAGCTTTCACCATCGCAATGACCTGGTCGTTGGTCAGGGCCTTGGGAGTGGGTTTCGCAGGCGGCGCCGCTGGAGCCGCATCGACGGGCTTGGCAGGGGTCTGGGCTTTTGCCTCAGCTTCTCTGCGAGCCTTTTCTTCGGCAGCTGCGCGCGCCCTTTCGTTTTCTTCGTCTTCAAGGCGCTTGTAATGAGCCAGCGCGGTCTCGATGCGTTTTTGCGGTTCGAGGAAATATTTCTCGCTTGGCTTGGAGTCGATGGCCTTGCCGTAATTGATGGCGGCTTCGTCGAGGAACTTCATCGCAGACTTCTGGTCTTCGGCCTTGTAGGCCAGCGCTTCGTAGGCTACGCCGATGTTGTAGAGACGATAGGCATCGTCTTCCCCCTTGGGGTTCGGCGGCGCGGTTTCGTAAGTCTCCAGCGCGCGTTCCCACAATCCAGCGTTGGCTTCCTTGTCGCCTTGTTCGATGGCGCCCTTATCCTTGGCGAGGTAGACCTCGATAGTTTCGTTGGTGGTGACGAGATGAGAAGCGATCTGGCGCACAACATCGGTGATGAGGCGCGAGCGCAATTCAGCGTCGGTGGGTGGGCTGATTTGATCGTTGCCTCCCGCACTTCCACCGCCGCCGCCCGTGATCTTCTTCCATCCACCGGAGACAGAGTGGGTGATTCCGTGCGAGATGTCGTTGCCGCCACTGTCGAAGGTCTCGTCGTACTTGGCGGTGATGGTATCGGAGGACAGATTCTGGCCGCTTGCGCTGTGCGCCTGGAAGGAGACACTCAGGGTGCCGGTAATGCGGGTGTTGGTCGTCGGCTTGGCAGGCTTTTTGCCGAAGGACATACCCTGTTGCGTGGTGACAATGGGGCGCGGATGCGTGTAGTCGGTGATCTCGCAGGTGATGATCGTGGAGGGATTGGTGCCGCTGCTGCTCAAATGCGGATCGTTTTTGAGCAGTTCGGTTTCAAGCAGCGCTTCCAGGTCGGGTGCGAGATCGGTGAATTCCTTGTGAGCGGTGGCCTTCACCTTGATGGTGGTCCCGGTCAGGTGCGCCAGCGCAGGCAACCTTCGTTGCAGGAGGACCTTCTCCTTGGCGGCGCCGAAACTCTGCGACTGCAGGGAAGTTGAAGAAAGCGAAAGGAGAGTGAGAGAGGCAACGGCTGCGAGCAACTTGAACTTCATTGATTTGACCCCCGGATAGCTGAACTTATCCAGCCTGGAAACCGTCCATTCCAGGAGATGCTGGACGTTCGATCATCCTCCTCGCATGGATATGACTCTTCGATCCGAAGTCACTGACGCGCTGCTTCCAGCTGAGTCTCTGACCAGAAGGGGGAGTTCATGGGAGAGACCCGCAGAAGCGTCGGTGGCCTTTGAGTCCTCCTGCGAGAGATTTTGTAAGGTTAATGCGCAATTGGAGTGAAATGCAACAGGATTTGGCCAAATACCCCGACGACATTGAGCAGACGCTGGTTAGGAGACGCTCGCAAGAAATTGACTCTGATGATTAGCTTGAGCGCGGCAATCGGCGAGAATAGAGAACGATGGTGAAACGGGTTTTCGGGCTGGCCTGGCAAGCAGTCTTGCGCGGAGGCGCAGGCGTTGCGGTGATTCTCATTCTTGCCGGCGGGGCGCAGGCGCAGATCTTCGGGCATCATGCCAAGGAAGGAAAGGACGTGCCTCAGCAACTAGCGAGGCGCGAGCAACCGGCTTCGCTGGCCGCGGCGTTTGCGGTTCCGGTTGAGCCACTGGGGTTCTTTGCGCCGGGAGCGATCTATGAAGGACAGCGCGAAAGTCTTGTTTCGCTGGATTTCATCGACGAAGATCATCTCCTGTTCACATTTCATGCACCTGGATTGATTCGCCGCGAGGGAAACCCGGCGGCGGACAACGAGCGGCAGATCCGCGCGGTGGTGCTTGAACTCCCCGCTGGAACGGTGACGGCTGAGGCCTTGTGGGCGTTGCACGATCGGGGGCGCTACCTGTGGATGCTCAATGAGGGACGGTTCCTCTTGCGCGATGGGCAGGATCTGCGGATCGGCGATTCGTCATTGGAGTTGAAGCCCTCGCTGCATTTCCAGGGACCGCTGTTGTGGCTGGAGATGAATCCGGCACAGGACCTGGTGGCGACGGACTCGCGCGAATCGGCAGGCGCGAAGCCACAACCGGGCAGCGTACCGAGTCCGGCCACAGCGTCGGCATGGGTGACGACAGACGACACGCAGCAAACGGGGCAGCCGGACATCATACTGCGAATCATTCGCTTCGATACCGGGCAAGTGATGCTGGTGAGTCGCACGCGCTCCACCGTTCATCTGCCGATCAACTCGGAAGGGTATGTTGAGACGCTCCGGGGCAAGGGTCGTGAATGGGTTTTGAACCTGAGCTACTTCAAGGGCGGAAACCGCATTATCGGCAAACTCGACTCGACGTGCGCGCCGTCAGTGGAGTTTGTCTCGGATCCTGAAGTGCTGGTTACCACCTGCAATCCTGACAACAGCCGGTGGATGGTGGCGATGTCGACGGATGGGAAGCGATTGTGGAATGCTGCCAAACCGCCAACCCAGATATGGCCCAGGTTGATCATGTCGCCTAACGGGTTACGCGTAGCGCGCGAGACGCTGACCGTGACACATCCGGTCGATACGTATTCGCCGTTGAGCTTCGATGATGTGAGGGGTCAGCTGATCGAGGTGTACGACGCCATCAGCGGCAAGGTGGATTTGACCGCTCCGGCGAGTCCGATTCTGGATGGCGGGGGAAATGTGGCGATCTCGCCCTCCGCGCGCCGAGTGGCCGTTCTGGATGCGGGGGCCATCAAAGTATATGAACTTCCGGCTCCGAACCCGCCCGGAAAGCATTGAGGCTGGGTATTCATGGCTCGATAAAGGCGTGTAAACTTTTCTGCGGAGGATTCTCTTGGCCACGGCTGTTGTTCGATATACGGCAGCGGCAGTTTCTGATCGAGGACGGAAGCGTCCCTCGAACGAAGACGCCTACGGGTTCTCCGTTGAGGCGGGCGTGTATGTGGTCTGCGATGGGATGGGCGGCGCGGCTGCCGGCGAGATTGCGAGCACAGTTGCGGTGGATGAGATCCTGCGCCTGCTGACGCAGCGAGAGCGGGAGAATGAGACTTCGCTGTCGGATGCGGCGCAAAAAGCCGTTTCTGTGGCCAATGAGGCCATCTTTTCGCGCGCGCAACGGAATCATCGACTAAATGGAATGGGAACCACGCTGGTGGTTCTGGCAGCCCAGGCGCAGCACGTGTGGGTGCTGAACATTGGCGACAGCCGCTGCTACCGGCAGCGGCGCGGCTGCCTGGAGCAGCTGACGCGCGACCACTCGCTAGTGGAAGAGCAGGTGAGGCTGGGTCGAATGACGCCGCGCGAAGCCCTGCATTCACCGCTCAAGAACGTAATTACCCGTGCGCTGGGGACGCAGTCGCAGGTGACGCCCGACGTCTTCGAGATGGAGGCGGAGGCGGGCGATCTCTTTCTGCTTTGTTCGGACGGGCTGACGCGAGAGCTTTCCGACCGGGTGATCGAGAGCGTTCTGAGCCGCGACCTTCCGCTTGAGGATCTTTCGGCTCAACTTGTGGAAGATGCCAAGAAAGCGGGCGGACACGACAACATCACTTGTCTGCTGGTCCGCGCACAATCCTGAGAAATTTCGCGGGTACGTGTCTCCCAACCGGGACAAATCAGGACTGAGGGCAAGGCTCCGGGTCGCCTGCGGAAAGCAAACCCGAAATCGTATTCAAAACGACAGTAGGATGGATTGGCTTGGCCAAGATCTCAAAGGAATGCCCTTCTTCGCGGGCTTTCTGAAGGAGTTGTTCGACGGAGGGTTGTCCTGAAAACAGCAGGACTCCGCAACGCGGGTGGTCCCTTTTGAGCAGAACCGCAAAGTCAATTCCGTTCATGTTCGGCAACATGACGTCGAGCAAGGCGATATGCGGCTGCCATCCGGAGATGATGATGATTGCCTCTTCAGCCGAGTAGGCGATGCGCACGGCATAACCATGCGCGGACAGGATTTGGCCCAATGTGTCGGCTATGACCTGTTCGTCTTCGACAACTAGTATCCTTCTTTCTCCCAGGTCTACGGCCTCATCGGGGAGATTTAGCATGGCCCACCCTGCCGCAGAGATGCCGAGTTGCGCAAGGAAGGTTGCTAAGTCGCAGTCAGACAATCGATCTGTACCGCAGTCAGGTACTTACCTTTGGTGCGCCGGTAATGGCATGGCATTACCGATTTGCGGTTTTGCGGTGTGTCGAAGGTGGAAGTCTAAGTAGCTCAATGTGCGTCGTTTGCAGCATTGTCGAGACCTATGGTGGGGCTTAGCTTGAAAGCAACCATCGAACGTCCCTGTACGTGGAGCGACAATGCAAGTCCCCCAGAGAAAGAGCAGCAGTTCAATCGAAACCGGAGACACCGGGTGGATATCCATCCACATCGAGAGTGATCGCCAGATAGCTGGATCAGAAAGCAAAGAGAAAGCCGATGGTATCAGGCCTTATTCAGAGACGGAGACTGCGAGATCAGAGGGGGCACCGCTGTTTGCGCTTGCCGCACAAGCGCGAACTCCGCTTCCCGAGCGCTACCCGCGACTCACATTTCTGATGATCTCACTCCTCCTGCTGATTTCGGCGCTGACGGCGGAGTTCGAATACCTGAGGGGCGCCGGCTACTCCTGGCCCTGATTTGCGGATACTAGCGAAGCCCGAACAAAATGCATCGCACCGCAGACGTGCAGGATCGGACCGATGAAGATGCAACCGTGAGCCCGAGAATCACGGTGGGCATGCGCCGCTGCTGCAGGCGTGGATGAAACTACATTCTGCCGGCCCACCCTGAGGTTCGTCCGAGAATAAACAGGTTCTTTGTCCACAGGCCGCCGGGCACAGGTGATCGAGATGCCGCAACCAGCATTCGTTCTGGGGCTCAAAAACGCTTCGGTTAGAATCGGCACAAAGATCCTGCTCCGACGAGAGATGCGGGTCACGCAAAGAGGTCAGCGAGGTTGAGGAAATTCGTCGTTTCGAATCTACTGATGGCACTTCTCATCTTGTTTGCCGCCACGGCGGTGCGGATGGCTTGGGTGGCCCATGTGATACGGTTTGCATGCGAGTTTTCGGCAAAGAGTTCCTTCGGCGACGAAGAAATTGGGAACATTGCGACGAATCTGGCTGAGGGCCGCGGCTTCAGTTCGCCTTTCAGTTTTGACTCGATACCAACAGCGTGGGAATGCCCACTGGTTCCCGCTGTGTACGCCGGCATCATTCGTTTGGAAGGCGGGCCGACTGGAAAGGCTGCGCGTGCAGCTGTGTGGCTGCAGAGTGTTATCGGAGGCATCGCGGCGTGCCTGCAATGGCTCGTGATTCGGCGATTGATGGAGCGGAATCCCGGACTGTTTCGCGAATGGCTGTCTCTGGTGGTTGCAGTCGTCGTGTGCTTTTGGCCGGAGAGCGTGACGTCCGTCGCGAACCGATGGTACTACGTGTGGCAGGATGCGGCGCTGGCTTTGCTTGTGTTGCTCGTGATGCAGTGGTGGGAACAACCTGTCATCAAGCGTGGAGCACTGGTGGGGTTGTGCGGTGGGGTCATTGGTCTGATCAATATCACGCCGATCCCCATCGTTCTTGGAGTCATCCTGATTCCTGCTGTGAAACTGCGGCGCCAGACGCAAGTTCTGCGCTCCGCTGGGATCGCGGCATTCTGCTTCGCAATCGTCATTACTCCGTGGATCATTCGAAACACGATTGTCTTCCATACCCCAATGGCGCTTCGGTCGAATGGTGGATTCGAGCTTTTCCAGGGGAACAACGCCATTGAATGCATCCGGCAACCGGACCATGCACCACACCCCGGGGTCGATCGGGCGGAATTCCAGATGTATATGGAGATGGGGGAGATTCAATACAGCCGGTATTCCTTCCACCGTGCAATCGTGTTCATGCGCGCGCATCCGTCGTTGACTGCACGTCGCATCCTGGATCGGATTTATATCAGTTGGCTCACCGATATTACCGATCGCTGGATTTCGCCGGGACAGCGGCCATGGTGGACGTTATCCCGGGCTCAGATCACGCGGTCCATATTTACCATGGCGCTCATTCTGGCGTCATTTGCGACTCTCATATGGGGGATTGTAAGCAGACGATTCCGATTGTTGCCCCATGCTTCTCTATTTGTTTTGTTGTTCATTTTTCTTCCCCTGCCGCACTACTTCACGCTTGCGGATATGGAGTACATGACCACATTGCGCTTCTGGGTAGCGATTGTGGCGCTCTGCATGGCTGCGCTGCGCGTGAACGCTTCCTCTGCGGCGGCAACAAATAATCCAATGGTTCGGGCGATCTAAAGTTCTCGGAGGAGTTGTTTTCTGAGGTCTTCCGGGGAGTCGTAGAAGAATGGCTAGGCAAGGATGGAATGGTCGGGGCGAAGGGATTCGAACCCCTGACCCTCTGCTCCCAAAGCAGATGCGCTACCAGACTGCGCTACGCCCCGACGTTGTCCTTTGATTGTATCGCGGAACGGGTTTTGAGCCGAACACCTGGGCTGGCGCTGTTAATGATGCAACAGCCATGCAAACGCCCAGATCACCAGTACGATGGGGATGGCGAAGATGAGCGCCAGGACGCACCCGAGCACCGCAAGAAACGCCCAGTCCCTCCAGGTGTGGCGACGGGGCTGGCCAAGGTGGCGCTGGAGTAAATGGTAATTGCGGCGATTCGGCTTCCAGGCAATGTCGAAGGCATCGCCGAGAATCGGGATCGTTCCAACCAGCACGCCGATGCCGATATTCGCGGCCATCCGCAGCAGGGTTATATACGGGACACCGCGGATCCACGCCGCTATGGGAATGACGAGGGAGAGCAGGCCGGCGAGCACGTCGCCGAGACCAGGCACGAGGCCGATGATACCGTCGATGCCGAAGCGGATTGGGGTGAAGGGAATTCTGAAGGCTTCGTCGAGCAAGACTTCGAGCCCTCGCAGCGTTTCATCGCGGAAGATCCATGACCCGCGGGTCCAGCGGGCAGGCGGGATCACTTCGCCAGTGGGGCGGGAATCGAGCGGCCTGCGGGGCGCGGAGTTGGGGTCGGGCGGTGGCATCAGGGCCGGTTTCACCGGGATTTGGCTCACTGGTTCGATGCTACAATCGAGGAGGTATGTGGCGGCTATAGTTCAGAGGCAGAACGCCTGACTGTGGCTCAGGATGTCGTGGGTTCGATCCCCACTAGCCGCCCCAATTGAGATTCAATAGCTTACAGCAAGTTTCCCTTCCAGCGTGTAATAGCCGGCAATTCATAGATTGTCTTCGACCGCCCGACCTTCGGAGTTCGCGTGACGGATGACCTTCAGAACGCGCCGCCTGCAAGGGTAGAATCCGACTGACCAAAGTGAAACCAGGCTCTCCATTGCTGGCAGCCGCAGCCCTCTGCGGCGCGGCCCTCTTTGTGATCTTCGCGGCACGCCCGGAGCCCGCGGCGGGATTTGTGCGTGCCGGGGAGCCCGCAAATGCACCAGTGATTATCGATTACCCCAGCAATGGATCCATCTTCCCGCCTGAAATCACACCGCCTACGTTTATCTGGCGGGATGGTGTGCGGCAGGCGAATCGCTGGCACATTGAAATTGCCTTTGGTGATGGATCTCCCGGGCTGCGATTTGTTTCAGCCGGCGAACCTCCGAAGGTTGGTGCTATCGATCCGCGTTGCGTATCCCCGACCAACGAACCGCCGAAGCTTTCGGCGGAGCAAGCCTCGTCGCACACGTGGATCCCGGATCAACAAGCGTGGGCAGCGATCAAGAAGCACTCGGTGTCGCGGCCGGCAAGCATTTCGATTGCGGGGTTTCGTGCAGAGGAGCCATCGCGGATGCTTTCGGAAGGCTCGGTCAACATTGCAACCTCAACGGATCTGGTGGGAGCGCCGATCTTCTATCGCGACGTGCCCCTGATGCCGTCAGAGACGGTGAAAGGCGTGATCAGCCCCTTGGCAGCCAACGCAGTGCAGTTGATCCAATGGCGCTTGCGGAGTATTGATCGGCCGGAGAGCCGCATTGTTCTCTCCGGCATGCACACGTGCGCCAACTGCCATTCCTTTTCTCGCGACGGGAAGACGATGGGCATGGATATGGACGGTCCCCGGAACGACAAGGGGCTTTACGCGGTGGTTCCGATCCAGCCGCAAATGACCATTCGCAACGAGGATATGGTGAACTGGAACCCGACCGAGGAACACCAGTTTGCTGCGAACCGTGTGGGATTCATGTCGCAGGTTTCACCCGACGGGAAATATGTTCTGTCGATGGTGACGCCTGCCGATAAGGCCGCGGAGAACAACTACTACGTTGCGAATTTCAAAGACTACCGGTTTCTGCAAGTCTTCTATCCCACGCGGGGAACGCTGGCATGGTTTGATCGTGCATCCGGAAAGCCGCACTCGTTGCCTGGCGCAGATGATCCGCACTATGTGCAGACCGACGGGGTTTGGAGTCCCGACGGCAAGTGGGTGGTGTTTGCGCGGGCCGAGGCGCTGGACCCCTATCCGCCCGAAGGCAGAATGGCGTTGCACGCGAACGACAAGAATGAGCGCCAGATCAAATATGACCTGTATCGGGTAGCGTTCAATGACGGTCGCGGAGGGCGCCTGCAGCGGATTGAAGGTGCATCAGAAAATGGAATGAGCAACTCGTTCCCGAAGGTGTCTCCTGACGGCCGCTGGATTGTGTTCGTGCAATCGCGAAACGGGCAACTGATGCGGCCGGACAGCCAGCTTTACATCGTGCCGTTCAACGGCGGCAAGGCACGCCGATTGAATGCCAACCTGCCAACCATGAACTCATGGCATAGCTGGTCGCCGAACGGCCGTTGGCTCGTGTTCTCGTCGAAGAGCCGCGGACCCTACACGCGGATGTATCTGACCCACGTCGATGGAGAAGGAAACGACAGCCCTGCCGTCTATATCGATAATGTTGCGGCGGCCAACCGGGCGGTAAACATTCCGGAGTTCGTGAATATTCCTGCCGATGGCATGTTGAAAATAGCTGCTCCTGCGGTAGACATGTACAAGCAGTTCGATCATGCTATCGAACTCGGCGAAAAGGGCAATGATGTAGCCGCAACTGCGGAATGGCGAGCGCTTGCCGGTGCTCATCCAGAGGATGCCCGTGTGCAGGGCAATCTTGGCGCTGAACTGGCAAAGACCGGTTCGTATGAAGAGGCTGTTCTTCATTTTAGGAGAGCGCTGGAACTGAATCCGCAATTCAACTCGATCCACGGAGCGCTCGCGAGTGCACTAGTCAAGGCCGATCATCTCGAGGAGGCGATGGAGCAATTCCAGGCTGCACTTGCGATCTACCCGGCCGCTGCGGACCTGCACAACGGCTATGGCAATGCACTGGTGAAGAATGGGCAGATTGCCGAGGCCGCGAGCGAGTTCGCACGCGCGGCGGAGCTGAATCCGCGGCTTGTGGAGGCACAGAATAACCTCGGCATTGCGCTGGCGCGTCAGGGGCACCCGGATGAGGCCATTGTGCATTTTCAAAAAGCAGTCGCCATCAATCCTGAATATGCTGAGGCACACAATAATCTCGGTATCGCGATGCTTTCGAATGACGTGCCGAACCCCGCTGGAGCGGAAAGCGAATTCACGGCTGCGATCAGGCTGAAGGCGCACTATGCGGATGCGGAATGCAACCTGGGCAATCTCTACTGGCAAGAGCGCAGGAACAAGGGTGCCGAGGAACTTTATCGACAGGCGGTCGCGAGTGATCCGCGATTTGTGAAGGGATATCTAAGCTGGGCTACGATGCTGGTCGAGGAAGGCAGACTCACCGAGGCGGAGGGCGTGTTGGCAAAGGCGGAGGCGGCAGTGCCCGGAAATTCGGCGATCGACGGGATGCGGCGCCAGATCAAAGCACAGATCGGAATCGGACGATGACCGTGAGTTTGTGAGGGTGCTCGTCGCTGCTGCGGGTTGGTCAGCGAAGCGGCTTGGCGGGTGCTTTGGAGTGCTCATCGGATGCGGTCTTCGACGAGACAATTCCGGTTCCCTGGCGGATCAGATAGAAACGATCCACGGCGAGGTTGGAGAGGCTTTCGACGCTCCCATCGGGCCAGAGGATTTCGGCTTTCTCGATAAGCGCGTGCGCGCCCAGGCCAAAGTGAAGTCGGAGGTCATGCTGCGAGAGATAGCTACCACCGCTGCGGATTTCATCAAGCTGGGTTAAATCGCCGGCAGTTACCCGGACACGAGCATTCAACGCAAGGCGATTTGATTTTGTGCCTTCGAGTTGAAAGCTCACCCAATGATTGTTCTGGCCGCCTTCCGGCCGAAGAATCATTGGCTTTCCCACGAGATTCTCGATGACAGCTTCGACTCGTCCATCATTGAAAAGATCGCCAATCACCATGCCCCGGCTCACTTGCGGGATCTGTAAGGCTGCTCCCATAGGCGCGGTAATGTTCTTGAATGTTCCGTCATGCTGGTTGAGGAACAAGAGCTTCGGTTGCATGTACTTGGCGTTGATCTGCGGTTTCGCCATCTGCGGGTAAACGTGACCGTCAACCTGAAGGAAATCCGGCCAGCCGCTGTTGTCAAAATCAACGAAAGCGTCTCCCCAGCCAACGTAACCACGGGTATCCTTCATCATTCCAGCGGCAACCGAGATATCAGTGAAGTTCATGTTGCCGTCGTTACGGTACAACGCGGTGTACTCGTTATCGAAGTGGGTGATGGATATATTGATTCGGCCGGTGTGCAGATAATCGCCTAGGGCAAGGCCCATATTCGCCTGCTCAACGCCGTCTTCGTTTTCTGCGACTCCTGAGACCAGGGCAACGTCCTGGAACGTGCCTTTGCCATCCCCCTTGTATAGATAATTTGGCTGGCCATCATTGGTTACGAACAAGTCGAGATTTCCATCGTTTTCGAGGTCGGACCAGACGGCTGTGAGTCCGAAGCGATTCTCGGGGTCATTCACCCCAGCCGCTTTTGAAACGTCGGTGAAGGTACCGTCTCCGTTGTTGTGATAGAGGTTGTCGGGCGAGCCCTTCAAACCGCGAGGCCCACATTGCACGTCGATGCCGAGGTACTTACAGGTCTTGCCGGAACCAAAGACCGGAAGATGCTCGAGGTCCACGTCGACGTAGTGCGCGATGAACAGATCGGCGAATCCGTCTTTGTCATAATCTCCAAACGCGGCACCCGTTGCGTAGAGATGGTCGCCCCCTAATCCGGATTGTTTCGTGACATCCGTAAAAGTGCCATCGCCATTGTTGCGGTAGAGCACCACGCCGCCGAAGCAGGTGACCAGAAGATCGGGCCAGCCGTCGTTGTTGTAGTCGCCGACAACAGCGCCATTGGCCCAGCATGGATAGCCCACGCCTGCCTTGTCCGCCACGTCGGTAAAGGTGCCGTCGTGGTTGTTGTGGTAAAGGGCACTGCGGGCCTTCTGCCCCTTGAGCGCCATATCGACGGTGGGCGCGTTGGTGAAATAGATATCGGGCCAGCCGTCGCGATCGTAGTCGATCAGGGCCACTCCCCCTGACATCGATTCCATGATGTAGCGCAGATCGGGGGAGGAGACGTGAGTGAATTGGATGCCGGTCGAGGAAATGATATCGACAAGTTGATATCCCCCCGATGCCTGACGCTGTGGCGGGTCGGCTTTTTGCGACCAAGCCGGAAATCTCGACGCCAGCATTCCAGCCGAGGCAAAAAGAATGATCGATGTGATAAGCGGCGCTGACCAGACACGCCGATGCATTTGCGCGATTAGCCGTAGCGCTGAATCGTATAGCATGCCGGATTTCTTGCCCTGGCGGCTATTTCTGCATGCCACCTTCGTCCTCCGGCTTGTCATCTAGCTTCATCCGCATGTCGCGGAAGATAGCGCGGAGCCTGGCTTTCATCTCTTTGTACTTCTGATACTGCGCAAGTTCCTGTTTCGCTTCCTCGGTCTTTCCCTGCTGGCGATCGAGCGTGCTGAGCCGGTAATGTGCGGTCTCGTTCATCGAATCGATGCTGAGCGCGTGTTCCAGGAGCGGGCGAGCCTTGTCGGGCTGGCGCATGGCAATCAGGGTTTTGGCGAGCTCAGTACAGGCATCCGGGTCGTTGGGCTGCAATTCAACTGCACGAGACTCGGCATCGAATGCCTTTTTCATATCGCCGTGCCTGGCCGCGTCTTCGCCGAGCATCAACTGGGCTTTCTCATCGTGCGAATTGATGGCGAGGGCTGCCTCGAATTCTGCGGACGCCTGCACCTGAAGCTTTTCATCGACCGAGTTGTAGAGAAGGCTTCCCAATTCGTAGTGGAGGCCGGGGAGTTTGGGATTCAACTTGATTGCTTGGCGATAATTGGCCACCGCCGCATCGTCATCTCCGTGGCGGGCCAGGGCTTGAGCCATCGCCTGGTGCAACTCCGCGCTGTCGGGAGCGGCGAGCGCCAGGGTGATCATTGCATTGTTTGCCAGTTCGGAATAGAAGCGGTAGGAACTGAGCAGAAGACCTGGGTCGGTTGGGTCCGCATCGAGCAGAACAGCAACGGTCGATGCGGCGTTGTCGATCTCGTTCGTCGCCATGTAGCTCTCGACCAGGGTATCGCCGACTTCGCGCTGGATCTTTTCGCCTTTCAGGTGCGGCAATGCAGTGGCGAGATCGGCGCGGGCATTCTGGTCGTCGTTCAGATGTTTTTCCGAGAGGCCGAGCAGTGCCTGAATCTTGTAGAGATCGGGCGTGGCCTGAATTGCGGTGCGCAGGTGCGGAACGGCTTGTGCATATTGATGACCGAAGTAGAGCAGCACACCGAGGTTGGCCTGTGACTCCATGTCAGAGGGATTCAGCTTTACAAGTGCGTCTAACTCTGGAATGGCCAGATCGGGGCGATGAGCCCGCATGTACTGCTGCGCTTTGGCGACGTGGTCCTGGGTTGATGCGGATTGATCTGGGCTTGTGGAAGGCGGTTGCGAGAATCCGGCGAGACCGGAGAAAACGAGTGTCAGCCAGAGGAGATGAATCTTATGTTTCATAGGAATGCCATCAATATTGTAGTGCGAATCTAGCTTTTGAATTGCGCGAAAGGGACGGCCAGATGAGCGCCGTCCCTTTCCGGTTGGAGTGAAACTGCAAAATCAGAACGTGAACTTACCGTAGAGCTGAACGTGGCGGCCACCATCGATGACGCTAGTCAGCAATCCGGGGTTGTTGTTACCGATTCCTGAATCCGGGCTGCCGAGGATCGGATGGTTCAGAGCATTCTGGGCATCAGCGCGAACTTCAAACTTCAGCTTCTCGACCAGATCGAAGGTCTTTCCGAACGAGAGGTTCAGGTTGTAGTAGTTCGGGCCGTAAACCGAGTTGCGATGAACATTTCCGAATACGCCAGGGCCAGGAGTCTGGTAGGCATGTTTGTCGTACCAGTTGTCCTTGCTCCGCATCCGCAGTCCTGTTGGATTTCCGATGAGGTTCGGATACTGTGATTCGCCAGAGCCGCCGCCGAAGCTGTTGTCGGTGGCCATCGTTGGCGTGAAGGGTGAGCCGGTGTTGTCACGTGTTGTGGCAGCCAGTCTCCACCCACCAAGGATCTCGTCGACAACAGCGCTGTTGTTCAGGAACTGGGCTCCCCTGCCGAAAGGCAGCATGTAGGTTGCCGCAGCGCTGAACACATGGCGCTGATCGAAGTTGGACGGACCCCAATCACATTTCGGGCAGTAGGCGTTCTGATAATCCTGCGCTCCCTGGCTGCTGCCCCATGCGGAGGAGTCCATGGAATCGAGGAATTTCGACCAGACGTAGTTCGCATTGACTTCTAAGCCGCGTGCAAGCCGCTTCTGGAACACCACCTGCAGCGAGTTGTAATTCGAACTCGCGTTGTTGGTGCCGCCATCGGTGAGGTTGGTAAAGATTGGATAGGGCCTCTTGTTGCTGCCCGGTGTCGTATCCGTTGGTGACAGCGCGGACTGCGGCACCTGGTTGATGTCGGCCTTCCATTTCAGGTTGTAGCCCTTGCTGCCAACATAAGCAACGGAGGCCATCATGGTGTTGCCAATCTGGCGCTCAACCGTTAGGTTGTACTGCCAAATCTTCGGAACCGGCGTGTGGTACTGGTTGTAAGTCGCGCCGTTGCCGTTCTTGGCGTAGGAGGTTGTTGGATTGCTGACGATCAGGTTCTTAACGCTCTTGCCGTAGCAGCCAGTCGCGCACCCCTGCGAACCGTTCTGAGGTCCTTCGGAGTTGATGCTCCCATCGGAATCCATCTGCAACTGATAAAAGATTCCGTTGGAGGGATCCCATGCGCCGCCAGACTCGCCGGCTGCACCGCCCATACCCATACCGTAGGTATCTTCAGACCATGAGTAGTTGTAGAGTCCAACGCCGCCGCGGACGACGGTGCGAGAGTCTCTCGACCATGAGAAGCCGACCCTTGGAAGGAAGGTATTCCAGATTGGGGCTTGGAGCGTTTTGCGGCCACCCGCCTTGCTGAAGCCATACCACATGCCGCCCAGCTGAGTGGTTTCGGCATTTCCATTGGGGTCTTTCCAGCCGGTTGGTGCGCCATTCTGGATGGTCGGATCAAAGACAGACATATTGCCCTTGACTTCGTTCCAGCCGGTTGTTCCGAACCAACGCATGCCGAGGTTGAGGGTGAGGTTGGGACGAACCTTGAAATCGTCCTGGACGAAAGCCTGCGGGTTCTTGATGCGGGCGCCAAACTCGGGCGAGTAATTGCCCCACCAGTCTGCGCTGTAGCCCTGCAGGAAGTCGGAGTATTCCGCATCATCGTTGTTCTGCTGATAGAGGCCGGAATCGGAGTAGTAGCCGCCGAAGTAGGTCTCTCCAGGATTCTGATTGCCCCATGCTGTCGAATCGGCGCGGCTGATGAGAAACTCGCCGCCGAAGTGAAGCACGTGACGCCCATGGATCAGGGTGACTACGTCGGAAGGATCGAATACGAATTCCTTATACACCGAGTTGGATGGCTCAGACAGAGAGCTGAGAGTCATCAGGTCAACCGCCGGTATAGCGTCGGCAATCGCCCATTTGATTCCCATCTTGGCCGGAAATCCCTGGCCCTGCGAAAACGGAGAGAAGAAGTTGAGCTGATCCGTGAACCCGAAGCGCGCCTCGTTAACCTTGGTGGGGCTGATCGTCCACACATCCGAGATCTGTGCGTTATCGCGGCTCACATCCTGATTCTGGCAATTGATGGGGCAAAGCTCCTTGCCATAACCATAGCTGACAGCTGGGTTATCGCTTTCGGTCTCAGAGATAGTAAAGCGATGGTTGGTGAACGGGGTGTAGTCCAGGCGGCCAAAGTACTTATGCACCGGACCGAGGTTCGGAACGTTGGTGCTGTAGTTTTGGAACGGCATGCCGTTGTCAGAAGTAATTCTGCCGCTGGTCACGTTTGGTTCCGGGAAGAACTTTTGGAATTTAAGCATGAGAGGCGAGAAGTAGCTGGAAGGCAGCTTGTTCCCGTTTCCATACTCGTCAGCGAAGGAGGTACGCGTTACAACCGGATTCCAGTTGCCCTTATCGTCTTGAACGTAGTTGAGCACCTGCGTCTTGTAGTCGTAAATGGTAGGCAGGCCGGTAAAATCGCCCTGCTTCATTGCGTCTGTCGGAACGCTCAGAACGGTGTTTCCACTTCCGCCGTTGCTGTAGGTGTTGTCGTAGTCAAAATAGAAAAAGAGCTTCTTGCCAATGTTTGTGCGCGGGATCAGGACCGGACCACCGACCGAGAATCCATAGTTGTCATAGCGTTGGAAAGCAACCTTATTCTTAGAGCCCGTAAGGCTGTAGTCTGCGGCATTCAACGCGTCGTTCTGCAGATACTCATAGACCGATCCGTGGAACTTGTCGGTGCCGCCCTTGGTGATCTGGTTGAAGAGCACTCCGCCCATGCCGTACTGGGCAGAAAACGAGTTGGTGTCGATCTTCACTTCCGACGTGGTTTCGAAGACTGTCACGTCTGAGTTGGCGCTCATCGGCAGGTTGGTGCTGGCGCCGTCGGCCAGAACCGAGCCGTATGGAAGATTCCCGTTGATTACCGCGGTTTGTCCGGAACGCATGCTGAACTGCGCGCCCGGAACCAGGAACACGAAGTTTTGCCAGTCCGAGCCGTACTGTGGAAGCTCGGCCATAGTAGTGGCTTCGAGACTTGCGCCCTGCGATCCACTTTCGGTCTCGAGCAGCGGCAGGTCAGTGGTAACAATCACCTGCTCCTGAACTGCTCCGACTGACAGTGTGGCATTCAGCGTGTCCACTCCGACATTCAGTGTGATTGGTCCGCGGACTTCGGTCTTGAAGCCGGGCGCCGCAAATGTCACCAGGTAGTGATCGGGAACGATTGGGCCGGACTCAAACAACCCAGCCGCATCGGTTGTGTAAGTGCGTGTAATGTCCTTATCCACGTCTTTGAGCGTGACCGCGGCGCCGGCGAGCACTGCACCCTTGGCGTCCATGACGGTCCCGCGCAGGTCGGCGGAGTTTGTGTTCTGGCCCCAGCTTGGAATCGCCAGCATACATAAGGCGATCACCAGGATACTGAGAAATCTCTTTTTATCGCGCATGTAGTTCTGCATCCTCCTAATTGAATTGCTTCCCAGGCCGCCGCTTCTTTCCAATTGGAGCCGCTGCACTGAGTCCATCCCCTGAGCTCCGCGGATTGCTTTGTTGTCAGCGTTCCAACTTATTCAACTCAAGGTCTCGTAAATTGGCTGTACACCGTTGCAATCGAGCACAAGAACGGGCGAGGCGTTGCGAACAACTTGTTCTCTCCCGCAAATCCTCGCTCTTTTCCGCTTTTCCAGGCCGGTTAGAGCCGTCACACCTGCGACGGCGACATCCAAATACTGAAATGGCTTACTAAAACGTTTCAGTATTTCCGGCGTCGTTCAATACTGTCTTGATAGCTTAGACAATCGCTTGTCTTTACCAGGCTGTATTGAATCGCGGCACAATTAGATCATTATTGTGAAAGCAAGGTTTGTGCGCCGCGTCACAGGCCAGACCAAATCCAACCTGATCAATGCGGGGCCTTCTAGTTGAGGCCGAAATGTGACGGCAGACACGGCACACCTCACGCGACTTGCATGATCCTCGTCGAAGAGCTTTCAGCACGCAAACAATAGATTGAACAGGCTATCTTGAATTCCTGACTCGCGATTGACGCGGCCAAACAACGTGATTTCAATGAATTCGCATTGAATCAGAGGCTAAGCGCTGAACGCAGCAACCGGATACTTTATTGGAATGCGCGAGGCTTCGTCTTCCCCGGCAGTACGGAGATACATGCGTATGCGGTATTGCAAGGGGAGATGAAGATGCGTAGTTGCCTTTGGATATTTTTGTTGGTGACCCTGGTTCTTGCAGGCTGTGGCAGCAGCGGAGGGTCTGGTTCGGGAAATCACCTTCCACCACAAACTGCGGCAACACCCACCTTCACCCCCGCAGCCGGAACCTATACCTCCGTGCAGTCAATAACGATCTCTGACGCGACTCCTGGTGCGACGATTTACTACACCACCAATGGGTCAACTCCCAACACTTCTTCCACTCCTTACACGAAGGCGATCCCGGTCTCCACGACCGGGACCATCGAAGCGATTGCGGTCGCTGCGGGATATACGAACAGCTCAGTTGCCTCAGCGGCTTACACCATCAATCTGCCGGCTGCCGCAACCCCCACATTCAGCCCGGCAACCGGTACATTCACATCCACCCAGGCCGTCACAATCTCGGATGCCACTTCCGAAGCCTCCATCTACTACACAACGGATGGATCCACTCCGACCGCATCGTCCACGCTCTATTCGTCCCCCATCACGGTTTCAGCGACCACGACGATTAACGCGATTGCCGTAGCCAGTGGATATTCCAACAGCCCAGTAGCCAGTGCGACGTACACATTCCCGACGACTGCAACTGCAACGTTCTCTCCTGCACCCGGCACATATTACCCATCGCAGACAGTCACCCTCTCCGACACAACCACCGGAGCGATCATTTACTACACAACCGATGGCTCGATTCCGACCAGCTCGTCGACCCTGTACACCGGTCCGATCAACGTGACGACCACCACCACGATCAAGGCAATCGCCACGGCCGACGGATTTGTGCCGAGTGCGGCTGTCTCCGGCACATACACCATCTCCGAGGTCAGCGCGGTTTCGGTGGTTCTCAGCACCGACGATCGAAAGAACCTGATGGCAGCGCAGCCCAGCGTCAACTTCTCTGCAACCCTGCCGGGTGCGTCCGCCAACATCATTTCGGTCGACGAAACCCAGCAGTACCAGGCGATCGACGGATTTGGTGCCGCGATGACCGACTCCGCCGCATACCTGATGCATGAAGTTGTTCCTTCCGGCAATCTGCCCGGAGTAATGAGCGACCTGTTCACGCGCGACGGGAACGGCATCGGCATCAGCTTTATTCGCAACCCGATGGGAGCGTCCGACATCGCGCGAAGCGTGTACTCCTTCGACGATGTCCCGGCCGGTCAGAGCGATCCAACGCTCGCCAGGTTCTCGATTGCGCACGATCAATCGGACATCATTCCCCTTCTCGTTCAGGCAAAACAACTCAATCCGCAGTTGAAAATCATGGCCAATCCGTGGAGTCCTCCGGGCTGGATGAAAGACCCAGCAACTGTGAGCCCGGTATCCATGATGGGCGGAAGCCTGTTGCTGACGTCGACGAACGAAACCGCCTTCGCAAACTACTTCGTCAAGTACATCCAGGCCTACCAGGCTGCCGGAATTCCAATCGACTACATCTCGCTGCAAAACGAGCCGATGTACGTCACATCCAGTTACCCGAGCATGGGTATGGACTCAGCTACACAAACTTCCGTACTGCGCGACTACGTGCTACCCGCTCTGACCAACGCCAACTTGACGAGCCAGGTTTTTGTCTGGGATCACAACTGGGACACTGCGTCCTACCCCGAGGCAGTCCTCGGAGATCCAACGATTCAGGCTTCTCCTCTCGTAGCGGGCACGGCATGGCACGGATACGGTGGTCCGACCGGAGCGCAACAAACCGTGCAGAACATCTATCCAACCAAAGGGACCTGGGAGACGGAGCACTCGGGTGGAACCTGGGTTACCTTCCCCGATCAGTTCATAACTGACTTCGTCGAAATCACACATGTCATGCGCAATGCGTCGAAGTCCTTTGTGAAATGGAGTCTCGCCCTCGACGAAACCCTCGGTCCGAATCTCACTCAAGATGCGGCCCTCGGCGGGTGTAATACGTGTACGCCGCTCATCACCGTGAACAGCAAGACTGGAGCCGTCACCAAGGACATCGAGTACTACACCATCGGCCACTACAGTAAATACGCGCTGCCGGGAGCCCGGCGAATCTACTCGAGTAACTCAAACGGCATTGTCAGTGTTGCCTTCCTCAATCCGGATGGCTCGAAAGCCCTCATCGCTTTCAACAACACTGCGGCGAGCAACTCGTTTTATGTTCAGTGGGGCACACAGGCATTTCCGTATACCCTGCCCGCATTTGCAGCCGCGACGTTTACGTGGTCTGGGGCGCAGTCGGAGGTCCCCATAATTCCCGCCACCTCTCGAATCCAGGCATCGAGCTACTCGACCGAATCCGGATTGGAGAGCGAGACCACATCAGATTCGACGGGTGGCTACGATCTCGGCTACCTGACGAATGGCGCAATCGCGGTCTACAGCAACATCGATTTCGGCAGCGGCTTAACCAAGGTAAATGTCCGCTCCGCCAGCAACGGATCTGGTGGGACGGCGACGTTTTACCTGGACAAGCCAAACGGAACTCCGATTGCTGCTGTGACCTTGCCCGGTACCGGTGGTTGGCAAAATTGGCAGACAGTTTCTGCGAACGTCGGCGGAGCTGCGGGCGTCCACACACTCTACGTGGTCTTCAGCAGCGGCTCAAACGTGAACTGGTACCAATTCCAGTAGTGCCGACGAACAAACGACGTACTGGCGAGTTCGCGGACCTCAACAGATGCGCTTTGCATCGAATACTCGCGAGCGCCTGGCGGGCATGGGTCTGCGAAGGATCGCGTGGTAACCTGATTCCGATAGTCACGGACGGCAAACCCTGAAAACGTCCGATCCCAACTAGGCGCACCCAATGGCTTCCTCCAGGGAATTGGGGTATTTGCAGTACCAGAACTTCCCGTGAGCGCAAAACCTTCCGATAGTGACAAACATTCGAGTACAGCAGCCTTGTTGAGGGCCGGCTTGCGTCCGTTTGCGCCGCGGCGCGGACTCACCAATGGGCACTTGCAAACGATCGTAGGAAATTACCTGCCCCGTCCGGAGTTTCGCTGCGAGTCGATCGCCGAAACAGTCGAGGTCGACCCCGCAGATGGCAGCCGGGTGATGTGCCATTGCGACTGGCAGCCGGAGGCAGTGCGAGCGCGTCGGCTGACCATCATCCTGGTCCACGGGCTTGAAGGTTCATCGGAATCGCGATACATCAAGGGAATTGCGGGGCGTGCATGGGCGGCGGGGTGCAACGTTATCCGGATGAATATGCGCAACTGCGGCGACACCGATGAACTCACGCCCACGCTCTACCACTCAGGTTTGTCAGGCGATGTGGGAGCGGTGATGCGGCACTACGCCGCTCGGTACGGGTTGGAACGCGTAGCGCTGGTCGGCTACTCCATGGGTGGGAACCTGGTGCTGAAGCTGGCTGGCGAATGGGGAACGGACCTGCCCCTGTGTGCGGTTGCCACGGTTTGCCCGGCGATCGATCTCGCTGCAGGTTCCGACGCATTGCACGAACCCGCCAATCGACTCTACGAGTGGCATTTTCTGCGCGGGTTGATGCGGCGTTACCGGCGCAAGGTCGCGCTCTATCCTCATATCTTCAAAACAAACATTGGATCGATTCGCTCGCTGCGGCAATTTGATGATGAGATTGTGGCGCGTTATTGCGGGTTTCGCGATGCGGATGATTATTACTATCGGGCGGCGAGCGCGCGCGTGGTTGACAAGATCGCTGTGCCAACGCTGGTCCTTCGCGCGGTCGACGATCCTTTTGTACGGATGGTGCCGGAAACGCGCGCGGCGTTGCTCGCGAATCCTCATGTGATGCTGGTGGAGACCCAACACGGAGGGCACTGCGCGTATCTCTCTCAGGATCGCGGCGACGACATTCACTGGGCCGAAGCCAGCCTGGTTCGATTCCTGATGAGGTTGGGCGAGGCGGAGGCATCCGGCGGATCGAATGGAAGCTGATTGGGAGTTCGAGATCGGCGGCGACGCGCCGGTAATCGAGGCGTATTGGCCAGGATTTGTGAATATTCGCGATCAACCGGAGCGCATGCATGAGATCGCAGAGACCGGGATGCTGCCGGGATTGGCTGCGGCCCTGCTGCGCCTCAACCAGGTAGGATCACCGGTTTGGACCTGCAAGACGGATGTGTTCGTGCCGGAGGAGGTCGATCCGGATGAGCTTTCAGCAAGCAGGGAAGAGGCGCAGTTTGCGATCGCGTGCTACATCGATCTGTTGATGCGGGGCGATCAGGTCTGGAACCTGCCCGTGGAGGCGGAGAAGGATTGCAGGAAGCTCTGTACGCGAATGCAGGAGATCCCATTGCGCTGCTGCCGGTTGGACCTGGTGGTTCGTCGGGCCCGCGTGGCCGATGGGAGCGACAACCTCGGGGTCACGGTCTATTTGACTGCCTGCGGAGAGACTTTGGCGAACGCCACGGAGCGCCTAGCCGAGTGTCTCGTAGCGTTTTCGCGATTGATGGTTGCGGAGCCATAGGGTAAGCAGCCGCGCAGGAGTGCGAATGCTCCCTGCTTGCGGGTCTTCAAGGGCTTGTGAGCCGATGCGGTGGGCGAATCAAAGTTACAATGGTAGAACCCGGGCGAGTAGCTCAATCGGATAGAGCACCGGCCTTCTAAGCCGGGGGTTGTGGGTTCGATTCCCGCCTCGCCTACCAGTAAATCCGCACTTCCCCTATTTTCAAGTACTTACCTTCATTTCGATCCTCCATTTTGGCCTGTAACCCCCGGCCGAAAAATCCTAAACTGCAGAAGAATTGGAACGAGAATGAGGAAGCGATTCTGAGCAGGATTGCAATGCGCACCACATTCACCTTGTTGTTGCGCTGCGTGGAGCCTACACTGCTGTTTTTCAGGCGAATCGCGATAGCTCGCAGGCATCGTTGTTTAGTCTGAACGGCTTTTCTCACCATTGTGAATCCGGTATGCGGCTGCGATGCTGCAAAGCGCTTGCTGAGTGTGCGCGCATTGGCACACCCTGCCCCTACGCTTTTTGAATTCCTTGCGGTTTTTCCGGTATCAATGTCGAACGGCGGCGGATCAGCACCATCTCTAATCAAGCCGCTGCCGCGATTCGCATGGGGCTATGGTGATGCCGGCCAACTTTGGTCTGTACGCGCCAACTGTAGCAGGGCGCCTCGAGCCGTGAAAACGGGATTTGTTTAGTTTCGATCAGCTTCTGAAGCTCCCGACCAGTCGCAGCTCACTCTGCGGTGTTCGCTCTCTGCTTTCCTCGAATTGACGTCTTGGCGTGAAGAGGTGGACGGTGGCAGCGGACACATCTCAACATAGGCCGTTATACGTCCATGTGGTCGGCTCAGGGCTCTTTCGGGCTCTTCGACAAAGTGGTTCATCAACGCGACGCGACCCTCGCGATTCAGTGCCGATATGGTCAATCTGCGGCACGAGTTTACCGGCGGCCTAAAACCTAGATAGGCTCAAGTTTCCGTATTAGGCCGAACTGGATTTCGTTCAATACGCCTTTACAGTTTCTTTCCTCTTTGGATCTTGGAATGGAAGGCTATTGTCGTCGACTGTGGCGAAGCCCGTCCCGGACTCCACGACGGGAAATCGATATTCTCATTGGACCAACCTGCGGCGGGAAATAATTAGGCCTGTCGAGCGATCCGATGTCTCGTGAAATCGGCATCAGAATTGCCTCACTGCCCCTTCCTTTGTACAGTCCATCGCAAACCAGCGTCATAGAAAACTGGGTCTCGGCACCCATATTTCCATCCGGGAATGACTAAGCCGGAACCACACGAAGGTTGTTGGTGACAGAGAATATTCCGGGGACGCCGTTGGCTCGCATCCCCGCAAGGTTCTTGTCGCTCTCGTTGTCGACGACCCCCTCCAGAGTCACGTGCCCGTTCTTGACGATAATGCGGATGGGCTTCTGTACCCCGAGAGCGTACTTCTCGAGGGACGGGTATCCATAGATGGCGCGAAATAGAGCTAGGCGCAGCTTGTCGTCCATCGGTGACGGCGGCAGCACCTCGATGTTGTTGACCACCCGTTCGACCCCTTCGATGTGCTTGACCACGTTTTCCGCGTCCGATTTGAGAACGGGACGAGTTACCGCGCCATAAAGGGTGACAGTGTCGGCATCGACGCGGTATTCGATGTTATCGAATACGCCAAAGTACGGCAGCATCAACAACTCGTGGCGGACCTCGCGCGCAATCCGTGCCTGGGCGGGACTGGAGGGCTCGGCCTGGGCGACGGCGAACGGAGCCGAAACGAAAACGAAGAAAAGTACAAGGAGAACTTGCGAGCTGCGTTTCATTGTGAGTGACTCCTTTTTGTCCAAAGGTCTGTCGAGCCGTTTGCGATAACTCGAGCCAAGACTAGTTGGGGTTAGATGCCGACATTTTGAATGGAGGTTTTAAGCGACACGGCGGAGCCTGCGCCAATCAGTCCTGCTGCTTCACGGACCCAATTAAAGTTGGATGTCTTCGTACGACCTTCGGACTATGAGTGTTTGGTAGTGAGCTGGTCGAGCTCAAGAGCAGGGATTAAGACTTCCGGTGTAGATCTGTGCCCTCCGAAGGCAATATGCGTCCTAGTCACGAAAACCGATGCCGCACCGCATCCTATGGACAATTGTTTTCGCGGGAAGCTCCACCTAATATCAGCCGTAAATGTCAACGCCGCATGCTTCCCCGAGCGTGCTCATCAGGAGAATGGATATGACAACAGCAACGATGGTTCATCGTGACCAGGAGATTCAGCAGGAGACCCTCGCTGAACTTCGTTGGGATCTCGGTGTTGCCGCGAGTGAGATCGGCGTAGCCGTGAAAGACGGTGTCGTCACGCTGACTGGATACGTGGACACCTTTATCAAGAAATGGCGGGCCGAAGAGGCTACGCTTCGTGTTAACGGAGTTGCAGCGGTTGCCAACGATATCGAGGTGCGCCTGGTCGGGACAGAACGGACCGACACCGATATCGCAGCGGCCGCCGCCAATGCACTCAACTGGAATTCGACGATTCCCGTCAACAAGGTCCATGTAACTGTAGAGAGAGGATGGGTGACCCTCAAAGGCGAAGTCGAGTGGCAGTACCAGCGCCGGGAGGCGGAAAAAGCCGTACGCGGCCTTTGGGGCGTTAAAGGCGTCACCAACCTGATCACCGTAAAGCCGGCTGCCTCTCCGACAGATTTGAAGAAGAAGATAGAGGATGCATTGGTCCGCAGCGCGGCAGTTGATGCTGATGCCATTACGGTTCAGGTGGAGGGCAGCAAGGCCATCCTCAGGGGCAAAGTGCGCTCGTGGGCAGAAAAGAGAGAAGCCGAACGAGCGGCGTGGCTTGCTCCAGGCATCACTTCGGTCGACAACCAGATCAGCGTCCGCCTGTTCTGACCCATGGTCGGCGGCGATCGATAGTTCGGACAGTCATGACATGGATCAAGTTAAATCGCATTGAGAATGCGCAGGGGTGGCTTCCTCCCCCGAGTCATCAGGATGAAGCCACCACTGTTGACCACGGCTATGAACGATGAGAAATGGAAGAACAGTTTTGAAACCGTACATTCACTCAGGCCCTAGCGCGCAGGCCTTATTTTCATCCCATCCGTCCTAGCGAGTTGAAGGAGTGCGATAGGGAGCAATCATATCCTGACTTTCGCGCGGGTAGTCATACGGGCTCGTCCACATCTCCAGAGGAAGGAAAGGCTCATGAGACAAGTCCTTCGCATTGCCCTTCTCGTACTCGTGGCTCTCCCGCTATTCCGACCCGTGGCAGCCCAGGTCTCGATTACCGTCACGTTTGCGCCGCCTGCTTTGCCGATATACGAGCAGCCCCCATGTCCTGACGAGGGCTTTCTGTGGATACCTGGTTACTGGGCTTGGGATTCCGACGACTACGACTATTACTGGGTGCCGGGAACGTGGGTTCCGGCACCCGCACCAGGCCTCCTGTGGACACCGCCATGGTGGGGTTGGGACGGCGGGCTGTTTGTCTTTCACGAAGGCTTCTGGGCAATCGATGTCGGTTTCTACGGGGGCATCGTTTACGGCTTCGGGTACTTTGGCCATGGCTTTGAGGGAGGTCGATGGGAGAACGGCCATTTCTTCTACAACCGAGCCGTAATGAACGTCAACGTAGTGAACATTCACAACGTCTACAACCAAACCGTGGTGAATAACGTAACGGTGGTGAACCACGTGAGCTATAACGGCGGCGAGGGTGGTATCCAGGAACGTCCAACTCTTCGGGAGCTGGCTGTGGAGCACCAGCGACACCTTCCTCCTGTTCCTGCGCAGATGCAGCATGTGCAGAGGGCCCGCTCTAATCCACAACTGCGCGCTTCTGCCAACCAGGGAAAACCGCCAGTCGCCGCCACGGTGCGCCCCGGGCAATTGAGAGGTCATGGGGCGGTGCCGGCGCGGGCGGCGAGCGTGCCGTATCATCCCCCGCCCTCGCGTCCAGCAACAGGCGGGACAAAAGCCCTGCCGGGGCAGAATCCGAGTCCTACCCTTGCCCGCGAACTACGGCCGCATCTGGCACCCCCGGCTCAAGGCAACACAGCCGCCGATCTGACATACCAGCGAGAACAGCAGAAGCTCATCGAAGAACAGAACAACGAACATCTGAAGCTACAGCGGCAGCAGGAGAGAGAAGATCAACAAGCGGCTGCGCAAGAGTGGAATCAGCAAAGGCGCCAGCAGATGGAACAACGCCAGCAGCACCAGACCCAGCAAATGGAGCAGCGTCATGCACAGCAACTGCAGCAGTTGATCACAAGACAGAATGCACGCCGGCCGCACTAGGCCTTCCGGTCACGGCAGGTCGCCATTAAACGGAGCTTTCTCGTTTGTGATCGCCAAATTCTGAGAGCGCGCCCCGAGTTCCCGACCACACTCCAATCCGGGAATGACTAAGCCGGACCGAACAAAGGTTGTTGCTGACAGAGAATATTCCGGAAACGCCCAGGCACCGGTGCAAAGGCCCTATTTCCGTCCCATCCGTCCAAGCGAGGTGAAGGAGTGCGATGGCGAGCAATCATATCCTCACTTTCGCGCGGGAAGTCAACGATCTTCGCTCCAAATGGCGCACGCTGTCTGTTTATGAGCGATTTGAGCAAAGCGTGGTTGCGATCCTCACCTTTGTGATCGCCGTGATTGTTGTACTCGCAGCGTGGCAGTTGTTGCTGCATACACTCAAACTGGCTTTCACTAATACCGGGAGCGCCGCGGACCCGCAGGCATTTCAATCGGTGTTCGGCACGGTGCTTACAGTCCTAATTGCTCTCGAGTTCAAACATACCTTGCTGGTCGTGAAACACCATCGGCGCGCGATTGTCGAGGTTCGCGCCGTGGTGTTGATTGCTCTCCTGGCGCTGGTACGCAGGTTCATCATTCTCGATCTCTATCAAGCATCACCGGGAATCATCGCCGCCCTCGCGGGAGCGATCGTGGCGCTGGGCGCTGTTTTCTGGCTGGTCGGGAGCCATCAACCTCGAGAACAGGAACTTTCGGCCGAGTGAGCAAGCAATGCGCCGGCACGTGAGAATCACAATGAACACCACCTTTAACTCCCTTTACTCGGATCAACAGTGAAACGCTTCATTCACGGAAAGGCCGCGACGCCGATGCAGGCTGATCTCACAATATCTTCCCTGGGGAGCCGGTACGTCCCCGGCAAGCTCCACGGCCCTGCAGGTGGCTGGGCCTCCATGCAGTTGTTCGCGTCGATTGTCGACCTGTGTGAGGACGCGATTATCAGTGCGACGACCGAACGCGTCATCATGACTTGGAACAATAGTGCCGAACGGATTCTCGGATATACCGCCGACGAAATAGTGGAGCAGCCGCTCGCGCTGCTTTTGCGAGGCGATGACGAGACGGACCTGAAGAAGCAGCTGGCCAGGGTCCGGAGAGGTGAACACATTGGCCGCTATGAAGCCATCTGGCATTCCAAGGATGGAAAACAGATTCCTGTTTGCGTAACCTGCTCCCCGGTTTGTGACACGTCCAACCAGGTCATTGGGGTATCCGAGATCGTCCGCGAGATATCAGACAGGGAGCGAGGCGAACGAAATGAGCGGACAAATGAGCGGTTGATGGTGATGGGTCGGCTGGCCTCGCGAATTGCTCACGAGATCAATAACCCGCTGACATCCGTGACCAACCTGCTCTTTCTTCTTCAAAGAGAGCTTCTGACGGACAACGCCACCGAATATCTCTCTATAGCGCAGCGCGAACTCGGCGCATCGGTCGAATCTCGGCGCAATCGCTAGGAATTTATCGTTTCAGGGGTCAGCCGGCTCTGTGTGCGATGACGGACATTCTGGATGAAGCGGTTGTCCTGTATCACGACCCGATCGAGACCATGGGCATCGCCGTACGGCGAGACTATCGACCCGTTTCCGATGATCAGTTGCCATCGGGAGGAACTGCGCCAGGTCATGCTCAATGTGGTGAGGAATGCGTTGGACGCCATGCCCCACGGAGGAACATTGCGTCTTCGAATCCGCACACGGAAAGATTGGATGACACGCCGCAACGGGGTCATCATTACGGTGGGTGACACGGGAAGAGGAATGAGCGCTGAAACACGAAGGAAGTTATTTGAGCCGTTCTTCACCACGAAGGAAGCAACTGGCATAGGTTTGGGATTGTGGGGTTGCGCACATGTCCTCACGAAGTATGGCGGTCGGATCCTGGTAAGAAGCAGCGGTAAGCAGCACGATCCGGAACCGTGTTTGCCCTGTTTCTACCCATTCTGAGCCCGGCAATGCGCCTTCTTTTGCCGGGCCCGTCTGTTTGAGCTTTTTCTTCAGAGCCGCCCGCGACCGGATTTCGCCAAGATCGGGATTGCGCTATTCACTCATATCGCCATCGCGATGAGATCCTTCTTGATGACGGAGCGTAGGGACACGACATCCAGGGGACCTCGATATCGCCAGCCGTTGATGAAGAACGCTGGAGACTCGCCTACACCGCTGCGTATTCCGCTCAGAAAATCCTCGCGGACGCGAACGGTATAGGTTTGTGCAGCCATGTCTCGGTTGAACCATGCCATATCCAAGCCCACGTGAGTGGCATACAGTCTCAAATGCCGATCTGACAGTCTCCCCTGGTTCTGGAAGAGCACCTCATGCATCTCCCAAAATCTGCGCTGAGCCGCCGCAGCTTCTCCGGCTTCCGCTGCGCGCCGGGCTTGGATGGGCTGCGCATTGAACGGAAAATGCCGGAACACGATCCGCAAGTTATCCCCGAAGTCATCCAGAACGGCTTTCAGCAAAAGGTGCGCCTGGCTGCATGCCGGGGTGTCGTAATCCCCGTATTGCACGATGGTCATGAGCGCCGCCTCTGCCCCTAACATGTGATCACGGGCGCAAACCGGGAGCTCGAGTCTGGCGACTGCATCTCTTCTCATTTCTTGTGTCCTCCTGGTCATGGTGAATGAACGGCGTAGATTGTTCGGGCCGCCTGAGCGATCTCGGAAGCGGCCGTTTTCCAGGTCTGCCGGTCAGGACTTCTGGGCATGTTCCTGCCCTGATTGTTTGTTCAAGAGCTTATCCATGTCGGACCTCAAGCGGGCAAAAAAGGAGCCGGTATCGGTTGTCCCCTTCAACTGTTTCTGCAGAGTATCGAGTTCGCCGTTCAAGGACTCATACTCGGGTACGTGGCTGGCGTAACCCAGTTGCGAACAGAGCTTCAACTCATTTCCGGCGGTTGTCAGAAGGGTTTGCGCCGTATTCTTGTCCGTCTTGCTTTTGTCCTGTGCGGTATCCACGGCGGCTCGCGCCAGCACTAGGGGAATCGGCGTCACTTGATCGACGATGACCAGCGTGTTCAGGGCGGTGAGCAATACGTTGCTGGCATCATCGGCTTTGCCTGCGTCGAGCGACCGGGCCGCGTTCTGCAACGCTATCGGATAGGTCGCCAGTGGCAGACTGTAGGTGCGCTCGCGAATCTCGCTTCTCAGCCCGTCGAGCAACACTCGAGCCGTAGGATAGTCCCGCAGGGCGACAGCGCTCTCCGCATCTGAGCTTATCCGCTTCAGCGTCTTCTCATCGCGGGGGGCGTTGTCGATCACGTCGACCTCTACTTGTACCGGGATGAGCGCAGTCGCAGGATTGCGCGCCACGAGAATATTGATTTTGCCGGTGGCGGTCTCGATGTCGGACAAGGCTTCGTGGTTCTTGCCAGTGGCGATCGCATTGATGGCATTTCGCGTCTGCTCGATGGCCGCGATGGCGTCCTGATTTAGCGTGCTTTGGGCTTGCTGGTTTTGCTCATTTCGTTGCTTCTCAACTTCGGGCCGCACCTGGCGTTCGGCATCCTGACGTTGGCGGGAGACGGAAGTGTTCTGCTGCTGCGCCTGCGGTTGCGTAGACGGAGTCGTCTGCTTGGTCTCCGCGGCGGGTCGATTCGAGTTGCAGCCTGCCGATCCCATGCACACTGCGAACGCAATCGCGATGAAAGTCGGGGAAACTTCAGTGATTCTTTTCATGACTTTTCTCTCCCTCCTGGGACATTCTCTTTCCTGTTGACGCTGTTCATCGTCGGTGGATCGTAAGCCGCTCGACGCGTGGTCCTGCAGTCTCGCCATGGATGAGCGATACGTTCGGAACCGTATTGTTGCGCCCTTCGGCCCAATCTGGGCGTGATGCTAGCATTCACCGCAAGAGCTCGCAATTCGTCCTGCGTAGTAATCTCAGCCTTCTCGGGCGCTTCAGCCGTTGCTCCCACGAATCTCCGGACGCTCCCTCCCTCGACCGAAGAATTGGCCACTAGGCGCCAAGGCTTACGCGCGCTTGGATCGAAGGTCGTAGGACATTGCCGTCATGCCGGGATATCACCGCATTCTCCACCTGAAGAATTGTCGGGAGCCAGATTTATTGCCAAGATGTCATCAGTGATGGATAGCGATGCAGTAGCACCTATGCGTAACTGATTCGCTACCCGGTCACCGGTGGACGGAGGAACCTAGCTCGTCCCGGATAAACACTCGGAATCCTCATGTTGGAAACAGGAGTCTCCTATGACAACGCAAGGCGAACAGACAACTTCGACAGCACCAGCTCAGGAACAAAAGGAATCATCATCCCAGCCCGTTCTCTTTCAGGATGTGCTTGTTCCCGATCCTCCATTTGTCTTCTCACCTCACGATCTGTTTCGATTCAGCCCGTTCGCTCTCATGCGAAGGATCACGGATGAACTCGATCGAACCGCCCACGAAATGGGTCTGGCTCGGAACGGCCCAAACGCCACTCGTTGGACTCCGGCTATTGAAGTTGCGGAAAAAGAAGGAGAATATCGCATTCGGGCTGAGCTTCCTGGGCTCACGCCGGACAACGTCAAAGTCGAGGTCACCAAGGATGCTCTGATCATTGTGGGCGAACGCCGCATGGAACACGAAGACAAACGGGAAGAGGTGCGGCGGACCGAACGCCAATACGGACACTTCTTTCGGCACATTCCTTTACCGGAAGAGGCGAACGTTGACCAGACAAAGGCGACCTTCCGAAACGGCGTTCTCGAGGTCACAATCCCCATACCGCCACGGGCCAGTCTGTCTCGATCGATTCCGATCGAGACAGACTCCGCATCCACGTCTGCGTTATCTCGACCAGATGAACACAAGCAGGCCGCGTGAATAACCGTGCCGGATCGATGCCGACAGTCGCTGCATCGTCAGGCGTTTTTCTCGATTCTCAATCATTTCGTAGGAGGATACGTTATGAATACAGTTTCAAAAGCCTTACTGGCGGGGATCGCGGCGGTTCTCTTGCTATCCGTCTCAGGATCTGCTCAGAAGGTGGAGACGGACTACGATCATTCAGCCAACTTTGCGCAATACCACACGTATACGTGGGGGCATGTCGCTTCTTCCGATCCGCTTTTCGAATCGCGCATTCGCGATGCCATCGATCATGAGCTCCAGGAAAAGGGCTGGCGCCTGGCTCCCGAGGGTGCCGATGCCGATGTCACGGTAACCGCAGTGGCAATGGAAAAGAACAAGAGGGAGTACACGACTTTTTACGACGGGCTCGGACCCAGGTGGCGGTGGCATGGATGGGGTACGGGTATGGCTACCACATCCGTCGAGGACGTGCCCGTCGGAACTCTGATTGTGGACATGTACGACAGCTCTTCCAAGGGTCTCGTATGGCGGGGCGTGGCGCGCGATACTCTCTCCGACAAACCCGAAAAGAATTCCGAGAAACTCGAAAAAGCCGTAGACAAGATGTTGGCCAAGTTCCCGCCTCGATCGTGAACGCGGTGAAGTTCACCCGCGTTCGTCGTTTTAGGGACATTGCAGCATTCTTGGATTCGACATCGATTAGGAGAAAGAACATGAGCAGCTTCGTATCAGTTCGGGATTCCTCCACCGGTTGGTCAATCTTCTTCGGCATTCTGCTAGTGGTCGCGGGTTTTGCCTCCATTGCGCTGCCCTTTGTTGCAGGAATCGCGGCCAGCATCTTCTTTGGCTGGCTCATTCTGCTTGCGGGAGTTGCGCACCTGGTCTATGCGTGGTTCGAGCGCGGCGCGGGCGCAGTCATATGGCAGATCCTGATCGGCTTGGTCTACATCGGTGCCGCAATCGCGATGTTTATATTGCCGGTCACGGCAGTCGTCACCCTTACGCTGGTCCTTGGCTGGTATATCGCGATCGAGGGTATTTTCGAGCTGGTGCTCTTTTCGCGACTTCGCAGAGTTCCCGGAGCAGGTTGGTTCCTGTTCGACGGTATCGTCTCGCTGTTGCTGGCCGGTCTGATTGTCTTTCGTTGGCCCTCCAGCTCCTTCTGGGTCTTGGGTACTCTGGTCGGCATCAGCCTGCTCTTCAGTGGGATAGCGCGACTTACAGTATCAACGGCCCGCCGAAGAATTGTGATCGCGGCATGAAAGCTGGAATATTCACACAATGTGGAGATTTCGGGACCGGCAAGCTTTGAGAGAAGATTTGCCCGGCCCGTTTGCGGTACGAATGGTCTGGCCTGCGAGATCGTCGGTTGAACGGCCGCGGTAATACAATTCAACGGGACATTCATCTATCTTTTAGAAACTGGTGTAGCTCGGCCCATATTTAGTCCTGCGCGGACGAATCATGGTTGCCGAAGCCCTTTGATCTCAAAGATCAATCAATCGTCTCGCATTCTTCCATCCTTCGAATTGCATTCATTCCCCACCCTACAAACTTTCCCGACATTTTTTCCGAATGAGCCATCTTTTGCCCTCTCGTCGGCGTCTAGCCTGTATGCCAGAGCGGAGCCTGATCGTTCGCCACAGCAACGGGACATATCGAACTGTCTCTTGGAAAATCAGAGCTCGATCGTGTAGCCGGCATTCGGGGCTGCGTGAGTTGCAGGGCGGAAGCTTCCGAAATTGAACATCCGCTTCTGAGTGTTTAGTCTCGCAATTCACGTTCCTATTCGCAGTTCCCGACAACAAATAACCCGTCTCCAGCCATCTGTATTTCGTCGGGTCCGACTCGAAAAAGTCAGACCGATGCAGCAAACGCAAGAGCTTCTGTTATTCCGAAGCCGTGACAAGCTGAGGTGGAGATTCGATGCGATGGAGGGTTCACTAAATCTGAAGAGCCTGTTCCCTGGGGACAGTGAGACGGCTCGACGCATGCGCGAGCTCGACTGGTCGCCCACGATTCGCGACACCAGATCTGATGAAATGATCACCGTAGCAGACGACAACGCCGACATGCGCCAGTACCTATATCGACTTCTCAGCACTCGTTATCGCGTTCTTGTTTTCACAAACGGAGCGGATGCGTTGGCGGGGGCGCGGGAATATGGGGCCGATTTGATCATTGCGGACGTGATGATGCCCGTCCTGGACGGCTTCGGCCTCCTGAAGGCGGTTCGCGCGGATCCGGTGCTGCGGCTGAAACCCCTGATCCTCCTCTCTGCCCGTGCAGGTGAAGAAGCTCGCGTTGAAGGTATGGAAGCCGGGGCGGATGACTACTTGGTCAAGCCGTTTACCCCACGAGAGTTGCTGGCACGGGTCGGCGCGCACCTGAAGCTTGCGCGCTTTCGCCTGAAAGCGGCTGAGACTGAACACCGTCTCCGGACTGAAGTGGAAAATGAACGGAATCGTTTGCGCGACTCATTTGCGCAAGCTCCCGCTCCCATTGTCATTCTCGATGGCTCTGACCATCGATTCACGTTCGTCAATGATGCTTTTGTGTTGCTGTTTGGACGGACTTCCGAGCGCCTTCAAGGGAAGACCTTCCGCGAGTCCTTTCCCGAGATTGAAGGACAGGGCTATTTCGAACCTCTTGATGCCGCATTTCAGACCGGCCTCACGTTCAGTGGCACAGAAAGACAACTAGTACTGAATCGATCTGGCACTGAAGTCACGATTTACCTCGATTTCACGTATTTACCGATGTGCAATGGCGCCGGCGATCTGGAAAGCATCTTGTTTCAATGTGTGGACGTCACCGATAAGCAACTCACCCGCACCAAGCTGGAACAGCGAGTGAGAGAACGGACGTCAGATCTGGAGCAAGCTCGGGATAGGCTGCGCACCCTGAATCACGATCTCCTTATGGGGCAGGAAGAAGAACGTCGCCGTCTATCCGTGGAACTTCATGACGGCGCGGGGCAATGGATCATAGCACTCAGGTGGAAACTGTCCTCATTGGCTGGACTGCTTGGGGAGGAAACTCGGCCGCTGGTTAGTGGATTAAGCGAGGCGCTCGAGCTGTTGGATTCTCTAACTCAGGAATTGCGTACGGTATCGTACCTACTTCACCCGCCACTCCTGGAGGACTCCGGATTGGCCGCGGCACTCAGACAATATACGGATGGTCTGTTCGACCGCAGTGGGCTGGCTGTCAATCTTCAGATCGACCCAAACCTCCGAAGATTGCCGAGTGATATCGAGGCCACGGTTTTTAGGATTGTCCAAGAGGCGCTCACCAATGTCCATAAACACGCGAATACGAAATCGGCAACTGTGCGAATTTCGTATGAATCGGATCAGATCGATGTCGCAATCGAAGACAGCGGGTCCGGCATTCCCGGGTTTCTGTCTCTCACTTCTGCAAACGTAAAGCTTGGAGTTGGCATCCAAGGCATGCGAGAGAGGGCGCGTCATTTGAACGGCACGTTCAATATTCAATCAAACACCAGCGGTACAGTCGTGAACGCGACTCTGCCCGCGAAGTTGAAAGAGGCACAGAATGGGAACTAACACTCTGGATTTCGCCGCGGCAGCATCCTGTCAACCTGACATGGCAGGCGGCTGTCTCAAGGTGCTGGTCGCCGATGATCATCCCGTCGTGCGAAAGGCACTGGTAGATGTGATCAACAATGAACCTGATATGCGGGTCATTTGCGAGAGCGGGAATGGGCGCGATGCTGTGATGAAGGCGGTGGCCGAACGGCCGGATGTGTGCCTCCTCGATCTGCGTATGCCGGGGATGGACGGCATACAGGCCATGAAATCTATCCAGGAAAGAGATCTAAACACCCGGCTGGTTATCTTCAGCAGCTATAACACACAAGAGGACGTCTACCGCGCCATCGAGGCCGGTGCACAAGGATATGTTCTAAAAGAAGCTCCAGTCGAAGACATCGTTGCGTCCGTCCGCACCGTTGCCGGTGGCGGAATCTGGATTCCCAATAATGTGGGCGCGAAGTTGGCGAAGCGGATTTCGGATCATGATCTTACGCCCAGAGAGCGGGAAGTCCTCCGCGTACTGGCCTCTGGGAAGAGCAACAAAGAGATCGGTGCAATCTTCAATATCAGTGAGGCTACAGTCAAGGTGCACGTCACTCACATTCTCGAGAAACTGCATGTCTCTTGCCGCGCCGAGGCAATCCCCGCGGCGGCAAAACGCGGCCTCGTGCGTATTGAGTAACGGCCTCGCAATTGACTACTCATGTTATGGGCCCGGACCACGGATGAACGGTTCCACTCGTCATGAGAGGAGCGAGAAATTGGAACACAGAAGTGGAACAAATCACCATGCACACGAGGTCTGACAGGGCTGAGGAATTGATGATGGCGTTGGCCGGTTCTTCTGAAATTGGATTCGCCGTCCTTGATAATCAGTTGCGTTATCAACTGATCAACAAAAGGCTAGCTGCAATCAATGGGATGCCGCAGACCGCACATCTGGGTATTCCGATTGGCGAACTCTTCGCAGACATTTATCGACAAATTGCGAAACCACACTATCACCGCGTATTGTCCAGCGGACAGGCCACGCACTTTGAAGTCGCAGATCGAGTGTTGCCTATGCGAGCCCACCGAAGGTACTGGGGCCTAAATACGAATTTTCCCATACGGAGTCGCGATGGCCGGATCAAGCAGGTCGGTATATTTGTTATGGAAATTACCGAGCAAAGAAAATTGCAAAGTACTCTGCGCGAACTTTCTAGCCGGCTTTCCGATAACGATGCTGAGAAATCGTTCTGGTACGCGCACAAAATTCAGGCCTGTCTTGACAAGTACTACGAAACCCTCGGCACGAGCTTTGAGGTTCTCTGTCGAAATCCGGCGGACAGCATGGAGCAAATTGTGCACTCGGTGGAAGCGCTGGATACCCGCCTCTCTGCTATGAGCCAGTTGGTCTCTGAAATCTCGGTTTCTTTCCCGGTCGATATGACTGACGGACAGAGGTCTTTGGAATCACACCGTGCGCTTAACCTCTGATGATTCTGAGAGACAATATTTCGAACTAACCTATCGCGCATTTCTCCGTCCTGCAGTCGGCGGGGCCGCATCCGATATCGCTGGCCGTCTAATGCTTCCGCAGACCCCTAATACGTTGGGCGTAGATGCTCATGATCCGGCTGGCATAATAGCGGCTCATCGTCCAATCCCATTCGAGATTACTGCCACAGCCCGATTGTGCCGATCATCGGGCGCAGCTACTATCCCTGTGAGTTGTCGGCGCGTAAGAAAATCCGGCAGGAGGGTCTATGGTTTCCCACGAGGCGACGAGAGTCCGGAGGCGAACGATGTTACGCATCCGAACCATGCGTTGGGGTGTCAAGACAGCCATCTTATGGATTTGCGTTGCATCCCTTATCTTAGAGGCCCGTCCGCTAGTCACTTCGACGAGAGGCGAGAGCAATGAGCTAAGACAGTTGCTCCAGGACGCCAGCGACGAGGCCCAACAGTTAGCGATTGATGCTCAAGATACTCAGACACTCATCACCACCGACAAGAATTGGATCACTCATGCCTTGGCGCTCGCGAAGATCAAGGGGCATGTAGAAAACATGTCCCTCATCATCGACAAACTGTCGAATGCTCAGAAGTCCGGGTCGGAATTACAGGAACAAGCGGTACAGCGGATCATCCCGATGGTGAAGTAGCTGTCGGCCAACACACAAGGAGCCATCAATTATCTGAATCAACACAAGGACAGGCCAGTTTCAGAAACCTACACGGAATATCTGAGAAAGAATGCAGAGACATCCCGGCAACTCGCCTCTGTCGTTGAGTCACTGTTTGATTACGAAAAGAGCATGTCTGAAATTCAGAAGTTGCGCAGCAAATTGACGAACGAACCACAAGCAACTCGTAATGGACCGATGTCTCAAACTCAAACGTACCCACAAAAGGAGATTCTTCATGGCAGCACAGAATGATCAGAAAGCTCTCCAAACCTCGTCGGGTGAGAGACAGGACAATCCCCGGCAGACAGCTCTCTCGTCGCGGAGAGGACCGTCATACCTTGGATTCGGAATCACACCACAAGAATTCATCAGCAGCAATCCTTTCGCGCTCATGCGAAGAATGAGCGAGGAGATGGACCGCGTGTTCCAGGAGTTTGGTCTGGAGCGCGATGGCGAGAGCAAAGTCGGATGGTCTCCGGCCATTGAAGTAGTTGAGAAGGACGGTAAGCTGAACATCCGGGCCGAGCTTCCGGGCCTCTCTTCTGACGATGTCAAGATCGAAGCGGCCAACGATGCTCTTACGATTCAAGGCGAAAGACAAACTGAGCACGAAGGGAATCAAGACGGTGTACGTCGAAGTGAGCGCCAATACGGGTTCTTCTATCGCAGCATTCCGTTGCCGGAGGGGGCCGATGTGGAGCACGCCAAAGCAAAATTCCAGAATGGAATGCTAGAAGTCTCCATATCCGTTCCAGAGCAAAAGGAGAGTCGTCGATCCATTCCGATCGAAGGTCAATCGAAGTCTCAGGAGCAAGGCCAGAAACAAGCCGCCTGACCGAAAGTTCCTTGCCGCCGGGAGGGGCGACGGCGAGGGTCCGGTGGTATTGGCACGTGCATAGACCGACCGGCTTGGGAGTGGAATCCAAAGACACAGTGTGGCCAAATGGCCCGGTGTGCAAGGTAGTCAGATGGCGGCGAATACTTCTCATGATCCGGCGGCCATGCCGGCGTTCCTTTTCGACCTGGACGGTACGCTGATTGACAGCGTTTACCAGCATGCACTGGCGTGGCATGAAGCTCTCGAGCAAATGGGCCTTTCGCTTGCTGTGTGGCGTATCCATCGCCGCATCGGAATGAGCGGAGGCCTGTTCGTCCCAAGCCCTTGGGCGTGAGATAGGCCATCCAGTGGCTGCCGAACTGGCAGCAGAACTTCAGCAAAAACACGCCGCGGCCTACAGGCGACATCGTGAGGGTCTCCGGCCGCTCCTGGGTGCTCGAGAGCTATTCGATCAAATTGAGCCGGGCCGGGGTTCGATACGCGATTGCGACCAGCGGGCACCGCGAAGTAGCAGAGTCATCTTTGAAAATGCTCGGCGTAAGGCCAGAGATCCCAGTCATCACGCGTGAAGAAGTGAAGCGCGCGAAGCCGGATCCGGATCTCTTCCTCGCGGCTGCCGAACGACTGCAGGTTTCCATCGCGAATGCGATGGTCGTAGGGGACAGCGTGTAGGATCTTCTGGCAGCGAGACGTGCCGGATGCCTGGGCGTTGGCGTGCTTTCCGGCGGATATGGGAAGGAAGAACTCGAACGGGTCGGCGCATATCGCGTCTACCAAGACCCGGCCGACATGCTCGCGCACCTCGACGAAGTCGGGATCCGGATCAGGGATTGAAAGTGGAGAGTTGTCTTAGGACTAGCGGTCATGGCCCGCAAACCATTCGGTTCTCTGAAACAGGATGGAACTCGACTGTCCTCCTGTACATCTAAATGCGCATACTTCATCGCAGTCTCGTTTTTGTGTCCAAGGTGGGATGTGACATGACAGCAACCCGGTTATGAGTTCCTTGGCGTCGTCCTTTGCCCAGCAATCGGCAGGTGCTCTCGCGGCTTCTCAGATCGATAGCAGCAATGTCGTCAGCCAGGTACTGCACAGGATACGCGCGTGATTCCAGTCTGCTTTTACCCCGATTACGATTCGCCTTCTGCAACTCACTGTTTGATTCCGCCGCCATCAGCGGGCTCCAAGATGAAGTCGGTGGGCACGCAGCACTCCTTTGCGCGTTCACCGATCCGGGCTCCACCACGGACTGGCGATGACCCTGCTGAAGAGAAGGCCAGTCACCCGAAGAAAAAAACGGAGCCACTTTGACATAAAGTCGCCGTTCCGTCCAATTGACCAGAGCGAAGTCTTCAAGAGCACGACATGGCCGTTATACAGCCATCTGGTGGGCGGGCCATGAGATCCTCAGCAAAGTAGCTCATCGACGCGGCGCGAAGTTCTCAATTCGATGCTGGTGCGGTCAATCGATGGCATGGATGGCCTGTTATCCCCCTATCGGACCCAAAATGATTGAGGCCATTATCGCTCAGATATGGATTGAACCGTTGCCCTGGACGTCGATTGATTTCGCCCGCGAGTGCCTCGAACAGACCGACGCCGATCTTTGCGCTTAACGAGAAGAGCACCAGTTTCCGAACCGACCCGGCATACTGCACGCGGTCAGCAGCACTGTCGACAAGGACATCTACAAGCACGAGCACCCCGTGCCTTCACCGTCACCCACACCTAGGTACTCATTTTGCATTTTTGATAAGAACTGCATCTCTGACGAACGAGCCACGAGAAAGTGCAAGCCGATTGTCTGGGGAAATGTCGAATGCGAAGATGACGTCCGATTCAAAGGTTGTCAACTTTTTGGGAGCTTTGCCGTCGAGCGGTGCCAACCAGATGTTGCTTACTCCGTTTTCCCGGTGTGAATAAAAGATAGATTTTCCATCGGCCGCCCATCGATATAGCTCGGCATCCGCGGAAGAGACTGGCATCTTCAGCCTCTGTGGTGACCCTCCTGTAATGGATACCCATTCCAACCATTCATGGTCATCTTTTAAAGGGTAAGGGACGAACATCGCCTTAGTGCCGTCGGGGGATAGAGTGGGAAAAGGATATCGATTGGGGCGAGCGAATCTAGGGAAGCCGATTGCCCGGAATCCAGAGACTTCCGAGTCAAGTCGCATCGACTGTTCTTGTCTGTGCAATGAATGAATACCAAAGTCGAGCCATCTACGGTACAGACCGGGACAGAGTCTACAGGCCCATCCGTGAGCCTGGTTGTGGCACCAGTTAAGATGTCAGTTCGCGCGATGTAGATCTTATGTGTGGAATCTTGGGCGGTATAAGCTACCTGTCCTGCACCGCATCGAGTCAGACTACTGTATGTGGGAGAAGGGGCTTTCAACGGGGTCGAATTCGAGCCGTCCGGATCGTGCACCTGCATTTCGCTGATGTTGTCGGTTACGATCCGGCCGTCGACCCAGATCACTCCGTCGTATCCCTCACCGCCCAACGATGGGATCTGTCGCAAGTGTGAGGATGCGTCGGCGGCCCAAACGGTCGTCGCAGGATGATCTGTCACTGCGACCAGATCACCGCTGTTGGTAGATGAAAGAGTGAATTCCAGGTAGCCAGTGGTACCCGCGGTAATGGGCCGGTGAGCCCCGGTGTGGGCATCGAACGCCCAGATCTGTAGTACGGGCCCAAACGGAGAAGCAGGAGCAAAGATAGTTGCGCCGTCAGAACTCCATGCAGGTTGCCCAACCGAACCATTGATCATGCTCAGTGCCTGAACTGACCCACTCGAAACATCAATTCGAATTAATTCAGAGCTTGTTTCCCCAGATGCGAAAGCCGCGAGAATGTCCGGTGACGGCGACCACTCAAGGTACCAGAAGTCTTGTCCCGTCGGCCTCCTTGCGATCACCTTACGATTCGAACCATCAGAATCGATCGCGACGATCTGAGATTCGGTAGATGTCCCCGAAATATAGGCAATTTGCTTGCCATCCGGCGAGACCGTGACGCTGTACACTCGGGCATCGCTAGCCAGGATAGTCGCCGGTCCACCGAGGGCGGCAATTCGAAATACACCAAGGTTTGACAGGTAGTCGGTTGAGTTCAGGGGCCGCAGGAAGTAGATAAAGTTGCCGTCCGGGGAGAAGTGAAGATTGAAAATCTCGAGAGGACTGCCGGGAATTACCTCGACGTCACGTTGAGTGGCAACCTGCAAAAGACGCATCTCGAATTTCCCCACGTCCTTCTGCACGTAGGCTATATAGCGTCCGTCCGGCGACGCGGCGACAAGTCTGACCTTTCCGCTCTCAGTGAGTGCCCGAATGTCGAGCAACGCTGGAGCTGGGCTAGGTCGACCGATGTGGAAGTATCGGAGTAAAAACGCGCCTACCAGCAAAGCCGAAATGACGGCTGAGGCCATCACCCATTTCGTCCGGACTGACTTCCGCGAATCAATCTCTCTTTGGGGTTGCGAGACGCCGCTTGAATCAGTCAAGGATTCAATCGCAAATGCCAAATCTGCAGCCGACTGAAAGCGCTGCTCCGGGCTCTTTTCCAAACAACGATGAATCACTCGCTGCAACCCTGGAGGGATGTTCTGCGCGCTCTGCGAAAGCGCGGGCGGCTCATCATTCAGGATGGCAGTCATGGACTCCGCCGGCGTGCGCCGTTGAAATGCTCGCCTGCCGGTCAGCATTTCGTAGAGGATCGCTCCGAAGGCAAAGATGTCGGCGCGGTGGTCCACAGTGCCGCCGCGGATTTGTTCAGGAGACATGTAGCCGACTGTCCCCATCACTTTGCCCGGCTCGGTTCCGAAGGTGACCGTAGTCTCGTCGCTGTCCCCAACAAATTGCGGCTGAATCAACTTTGCGAGACCGAAGTCCAGAATCTTTACCCGGCCGTCTTTAACGACAAACAGATTTTCCGGCTTCAGATCTCGATGAACGATATTTCGCTCGTGCGCTGCCGCCAATCCGTGCGCGATCTGAATGGCATATTCGATTGTCTTGCGAACTGAGATTGGGCCCCGCTCCATCAGTTGCCGCAGAGTGGCGCCATCCAGCAACTCTGAAACCAGGTAGGGCGCGCCCTCGAAAGTGCCGAACTGGTGGATCGCGAGTATGGTGGGATGATTGAGAGCTGCGGCCGCCTGCGCCTCTTGCTCGAAGCGGCGAAGCCTGTCCGGATCCTGCGAGACATAGGCGGGCAAGACCTTGATCGCCACTTCCCGCCTCAAAGCCACATCACGGGCCCTGTAGACTTCGCCCATCCCGCCCGCGCCCAGCAAGCCAAGGATCTCGTAGGTATCCAGTCTTGCGCCCGGGTGTAAGGCCATCGTGAAGCGGATTATACCAACCTCGATCTGACCTTCTCAGTTATCGATTTTCGCGAAGAAGAACTGCCCTGGATTCCTCCGCAATCGTTATAAGTCCCAGTTCCTTCCCATCAGGAGAACTGCGCAAGCGATCTATCTCTCTCCCGGCCACCCGGATTACCTTGACGGGTTTCCCCTTGTCCAGCGACTGCTGCCAGACTGTCGTGCTCTCCTCATCCGCAGTCAGATAGAAGACACTCTTGCTGTCCGCAGAGAACCCATTGCGCGGATGTGGATTTGGCAGGAGCGCGATGGCCTGCACCATCTTTCCACTTTCTGTCGAATAGATTTGCATCTGCTGCAGTTTGCGAACAGTAATCGCGAGCAGTTTTCCGTTAGGCGAGAGACTGTACCAGAAGCCATCGGCGAATCGTTGCGAGTCTCCAGCCACAGCGCCGTTCTTCATCGGCGCGCGCATGATCGCGGGCATGTTCACATTGCTGTAGTCCATGTAGTAAAGCCAGCTTCCATCCGGCGCACATTCGGGAAAGTATTGCTGAAAACCATACGTCAACTGCGTTGCGGCGCTCCCATCCAGGCGCACCTTGAATATGCCCGCCTGGCTGCCGTCCACGTTACCGCCGGCCGCCACAATGCTCTCTCCCACGCAAGCAGAAGGTTGAATGAACCAGAGATTTTTGGCGACATTGAGCGTGGTTGTCTTTTCGGTGCGCAGATCAACGACCCGGAGCGCGCTTTCCATGTCTGAGGCTATAATCCGGTCGTTATCAAGCCAACTAAAGATCACCAGGCCACCAGGACCATGCGTGTACGTCTGAGCGGGATCGCTCAGAGAGAGCATCTCGGCTTTCCCATTGGAATTCTGAACTATGCTTGCCAACGTCTTGCCATCGGCAGAGAGACTTATCCCTCCGTAGTAATTCAAATCGTTTGTAACTTCGTGCAACTTTCCTTCCGGGTAGGATATATACGCAATTTGTGTTGCGAATCGTGAACGAGTCCACATCCTGGCGTAGACACCGTTGCCGCTTGGATCCCAGGTCAGATCCTTCCATCCAATAAATGCCGGAACCGAAATCAGCTTCTTCGTTCGGCCCGTGGCAAAGTCCAGGATTTCGATACTATTTCCGTTATCGATTGCTGCCCGCATGCCATCGGGTGAACATGAGCCCGACTTAGGCACAGGCTCCTTACCGTTTACTAGCACCTGTTCGTCGCCGCCATCCGCCCTGACGGTCAGGAACTGATAGGTATTTGTTTTCTCGTTCTGGCGGTAGAAGCAAAGTCGCTGGCCGCCGGCGGTAAAAGAGATTGGCAAATCGAGGCCCTGGATCACCCGCTCTGGCTGTCCCCCAAGAACCGGGATTCGATATTCGTCATCACGTGTATCCACCGGGACGTCAAGCGCTCTAACCCGAAAATAGATGTAATTGCCATCGGGCGAATAGATGACATCCCAGTAAGTGAATGCCGGATCATGCAGAATCCTCGACTCGCTTGTGGTCGCGATGTGATGAATTGTCAGGCTCTCAAAGCCTTTGGCGTCGTGCATGACGGATGCCAGATAAGCCCCATCGGGCGAGATGGCCGTCATCTCCACCTGCTCACTGTCGATGGCCTTCTCAATTGTGAAGTGCTCGAACGGTACTTTGGGCCGCGGGCTAAGTACAAAATATGCTGCAGCAAGCAAAAGGGCGAAGGCGAGTCCACCCCCAATCCATTTGAAGATCGTGCGACTATCAAGCGCTCGCGGTTTCTCGGTAGTACCGGTACTAGCCGGTTTTGCTCTGCTTCCCTTTGACGCAGCGATGATAGAAAAATCTGCCAGCATCTCCGCGGCCGATGCATAGCGCTTGTCACGATCCTTTTCGAGCGTCCTGGCAATCATCTTCTCTAGCGAAACGGGCAGTCTGGGATTCAACGTTCTTACGAGAGGCAGTTCTTTATGGAGGATCGCGCTCTGGACTTCCTCGGCCGTCTCGCCGGTAACAGCCCGCTTGCCGGTTGCCATTTCAAAAAGAATCAGCCCGAAGGAAAACAGATCGGTTCGCGCATCCAGCTTCTCACCACGCACTTGCTCCGGAGACATATAGCCGGCAGTGCCCAGGGTCACACCGGTCTGGCTGAGGCTGAGATCTGCCGGCAATTCAGCTTGAATCCGAATCGGAGATTCAAATGGCCCCGATATGCCCGGGGTGCCTGGCGTTAGGTCGGCGAGCTTTGCCAGACCGAAGTCCAGAATCTTTACCCGGCCAGCCGGAGATACAAAGATGTTTGCAGGCTTGATATCGCGATGTATAACGCCCTTCTGGTGGGCGGCATTCAGGCCCTCGGCAATCTGCGACGCGATGTCGAGCAGGCGCCCCAACGGCAACCCGCCCTGCCCATCGACCGATGAAGCAACATTTTGAGCTATCACCTCGCGCAGATTCTCGCCCTCCAGTAACTCCATCACGATGAAGGGCTGGTTCTCAAACTCCTCGACTTCGAAAATGGTGCAGATATTGGGGTGGTTAAGCAACGAAGCCGTCCGCGCTTCTCGCTCGAAGCGCTGAAGCGTGACCGGGTCAGCCGAGAGCTCTTCCGGTAGGAACTTCATGGCAACCGGACGATTCAGTTTCAGATCCTCGCCTTTGTAGACGAGACCCATTCCGCCTCCTCCCAGTATCCCCAGAACCCTATAATGGGAAACCTTGCGCCCGATCAAGGAACTACGACTGGAAGGCTGCACGGGGAGTTCTGCGGGCTTGCCTTTGACTCGTTCTACCATAACCATCAATCGATAACCCCGCCGCGCCAGCGTGTCGATGAACACAGGCTTATTCGCAGTGTCGCCGAGAGCGATGCGGAGTTTCATGATTGCGGCGTTGATGCTGCGGTCAAATTCGACGACCGTGTCGTTCGGCCAGAGCTTGTTGCGAATCTCGTCGCGGGAAACAACTCCTCCATCGCGCAGCACCAGCATCTGGAGAATCAGAAACTGTTGCTCCGGCAGACGAACAGAACGTTCGCCCGACCGCAAATCTGCCGTCTCGAGATTGAGTTCGAACGGTCCGAAGCGCACAAGATCGGGCATAGAAGGTTCCTGCTTCAGTGGGAGCCCGAGCCATCTGGGCAAAATCAATCCTACAATAACCAGCGTTTTCAGTGGCTTACAAAATCAATTTCGAAATCACTTCGAAATCACCTACAGGCAATTGCCTTCAAAGCCGTTCCGAGAGAAGGTGATCGCCATGCACTGGTTGACCTTCCCCCAAGCAACAGCCGCCAGTGCAATTTCTTGCAGGACCTACGCGGGCAAGCTGAAAAAGCGTGACCACGGTTTCAATCCATATCCAGGAGGAAGAACGGTTATGACACTGTCTCGTTTGGTTCGGTTCACAGCGCTTCTCTTAATCCCGGCGTTGATGACCAACAATTTAGCCTTCGGTTCAAAACGGCCGATCGACGCCGCCAGCGTCAAAGCGAAACTCGATGCGCGCGGAGTTGGCAACGGGGTTCGAGTCACCTTTGCCGATAACACGGAGGCCAAGGGTCTCATTGTCACCCTTGGCGACCAAAGTTTCGCTCTCAATGAAAAGGGCTCCGATCATCCGAGAGAAATCTCATACCTCCAAGTGACAGGCGTCCACAGCGCCAAGCTCTCCAGGGGAGCAAAGGTGGGGATTGGAGTGGCGGTGGCCGGCGTAGGGATTGCCATTGTGCTGCTTGTGCTTCGATCGCGCATTTTCGGTTCGGGGACATTGAAAACTGGCGTTCCCATTTCCTAAACGCCAAGTGATTCAGAGCAGTCGAGGAGAACAGAATGAGATATCCCGTTGAAGTTCTCATGCCATCCCATGCAGACCGTAAGCCCCTGATAACGAGGCTCCGGATACGAAAGATGGTTGCCATTGCTTTGGTTTCTCTCGTTTGCTGTACAGCAGTCGGTCTCGCCGGTTGCGGCAACAATCCTCTGGGAAACCAGGATCTCTGGGGAGGGATTCCATCAAGAGGCGCCGTCATCGGAACAGCATTCGGTCTCGGCGGTGGCGTGGCAGCCTTGGCCATCGCCGCCCATCACAGTCACCACACGATAAAGGGGTGCGTCCTGAGCGGACCAGAGGGGCTTGAAGTTCAGGAAAATTCCAATTCGACTTTCGGGCTGACCGGCCTCACCACCGACGTCAAAGTGGGTGACAGGTATCGGCTGCATGGATCGAAGTTGAAAAAAGCGAAACATGCGCCAGGTAACAGGACCTTCCTAGTGGAAAAGGTCGGAAAGGACTTCGGACCTTGCAGTCTAAAGCCGCATTCGCTCGCGATGAGTGCGAGCTTTCGCTAGGTCACAATTCATTGGCCTATAGAGTCAATTTCTCCTCCCGCAGATTTTTGAGCAATTGAACTACTTTTAGCGCTAGCCTTGCTATCGCGACTCGCACGTTCAATCGAGCTCCAATGGGCCAAGTGAGCGGGAAGCCCTTTTTTCTCAATCCTCCCGGCTGAATGAGCAGCCGTGCCGGGGATAGTTGAGCGTGCGTTTCGAGTACTGCTTCGCCCCATGCGCCGAGGAGAGACTTATGACGAGTCCGGAGATCCCCGTTCCTGCATTCGCAATCGCCGCTTTTCAATTGCGGAGCGAGGTGCGCCTATGAGAAGCTGGTCATCTTTTCCCGGCTCCGAAAGTCTTGGTCCTCCTTTGATTTCGAACGAGCAGGTCGCGGCAGGACAATGGATTCCCCGTCGCAACAGCGAACAATTCCCGATCCGGGGCCGCTTGAATCTATTCTTGACAGGATTGCAGGTGGCGGCCTCGCTCGGAATTCTGACTGCGGCGAGTTATGCGTCGAATGCTTACGTGTTGGCGGGACTGGCAATCACATTCGCGTTCACGATGCAGATGGGGTTTTGTCTCGCACATGAGGCGGTCCACAGCAAGCTGCATCTCGACCGGAAGCTCAATCTGGGCCTGGGCATCTTCCTCTTCTCCTTGTTCCCCGGAAGCTTTCATTTCTTCGAAGTAGCGCACCTGCTCCACCATCGACGAAATCGCTCCAATGATGAGTTGGAAGACTACGTGTTGCCCGGGGAGAATCCATGGTTCAAGCGAATCATGTATTTTCTCTTGATCTCTGGCCTTTTCTGGCTGCTCCTCCCACTTTCATCCATCTTCGTGGCGATGATTCCTCGACGGCGGATCAAGCTCCCGCGGCCGGAGGAGGGTGCTGGATCGTTTCGCAAGTTTGCGCAGTTCCTGAATGAAGTGCGGCCGGGCCGAGTGCGGCGGGATCTTCTGGTTACATTAGTCGTTTGGGGAATCGCATTTCCTCTCCTCCAATGGCGTTTATTCTCAATTGCCGTTTGCTATGCTGCATTCGGATTTTCATGGGCCAGTCAGCAATACATCTATCACGTTCGAACGCCTAGACACGCGGTGTTGGGGGCCTACGACCTGCGCCTGTGGAAGCCGATGGAATTGCTCTATCTCCACTTCAACTACCACCTAACACATCACCTGGCGGAATGGATTCCCTGGAACTACCTTCCGTCAGTCGCCGCCAAAGAGCCGACGCGCGGATATGCCAGCACCTATTTCAACCTGTGGCGAACTCCTGAAGAGCTAGACGAGGCATGGCCGGCACTGTATCAAAAATCTGGACCTCTTCCCCAGCCTGCAGAGCGCAAAAACACGTCGCTTCCCATGGATCTTCCATGGTGACGCCGGCGGCACGCCGCACGCCGACCCGGTCCTCGCGCCGCTCGTTCTGGTTCGCGCTTTGTGGATTTGCTCTGGCGCTGACTTTAACTCCATTCTCATTTCGCGCGAGCAGCCGCCTGGAGGCGGCATTCCATATCAAAGGTGGTGAGGCGGAGGCCGTGGATCGAGAACTCACGCAGCGCTTCCAGTCACCGTATGCACGCCGTGTGATTGTCGTAGTCAAGGGGTTACCGGATCTGGATTCTGTTGAGGGAAGCAACGCACTGGCCTCGATTGTGAACAGCTTGAATATCAAGCCGAGGGTCACAGGCGTGCTCTCGCATCTCGATTTGCCTGATCCTCTATTTCTGGGGAAGGACGGCGGAACGCTGTTGATTGTTGGCATCGGCCCTGGGGCAGATTCAGAAGAATCCCTGATCCCCATATTGAGAACACAAACTTCAGAGTTGGAGCGCGAACTTCGACCGCAGTTTCCAGGCATCAGCTTGCAATTGACAGGGGAAACACCGCTGAAATTTGATTTTCGAAAAGTCAGCGCCGACGATGTCAACCGCGCAGAGGCTCGCGTCCTTCCTGTTACGCTCATCCTCCTTCTCATCGCATTTGGCGGCGTCGTGGCTGCGATGCTGCCGCTGGGCGTGGGCCTGATAGCGATATCGATGACGATGGGTGCCGCTGCGCTGCTCGCCAATCATCTGCACCTCTCGATCCTCATTGAAAACCTGGCGACGATGCTTGGCCTCGGGCTTGGTATCGACTACGCGCTACTGATGGTTAGCCGGTTTCGCGACGCGCTTGAGGATGGCCACGACACGAATGACGCAGCCGACATTGCGGCTAAGCAGGCAGGAAAAACGCTCATCATTTCCGCAGCAACTGTGGCGATCGGATTTGCGGCGCTGCTGATCGTGCCTATCAGTGAAATCAGCTCGATGGGCGTAGCCGGGCTCCTGGTGACTTCGATGAGTGTGCTGATGTGCACCTGCATTCTTCCGTGGGTGCTGAGGATGCTGGGCAACCGAGTTAATTCATGGCGGCTCCGTCTTCCAGATCGTTGGCTGTCGAATCCCAATGGAGTATTCGCCGGCACAAAGGCGCGCTGGCGTCACTGGGGACACGCGGTCACGGGCCGCCCATGGACTGCTTTAGTAATGGCGGGAATTCCGCTGCTGGCGCTCGCGTTTCAGGCGCGGAGAATCTCGCCTGGCCTTCCGCCGGGAAACTGGCTTCCCGCCAGCGCAGAATCGGTCCAGGCGCTTCATTCCTTGCAAGGAATGGATCGATCAGGGATTGTCCAGTCTCTGCGCGTGGTTCTGGAACTGCCGCGCATAGCGTCTCCTGGTTCGTTGTCTGGATGGGGTGCGATCGGTCGATTGACCGACTACCTCTCAAAGGATGCGAGATGTTCTGAAGTTATCTCTCTTGCGACGATGTCGGGAGATGCAACGGACCCGGAATTCTTGAGCCAGCTTCCGGATGAAACCCGCAGAAGCTTTCTTCGCGACGATGGCCTCGCGACTCTGATCGAAGTGCTTCCGGCAGCGTCGGTGACGCCGGAGGAACAAATCCGCTGGTTACGCGAATTGCGCTTGGCGGACGTCCAGAAAATTACCGGCATCCCCGGAGCAGCGATCAGGATAGGCGGAATGCTCGGCCTCAATGCCGACTATGAGGCTTTAGTAAAAGATCGTCTCCCCAAGGTGATGGCGGGCGTGGTGTTGGGCAGCCTCGCGGCACTTCTACTGGGATTGCGATCTCTGTTTGCAGCAGTCAAGGCAATCCTGCTGAACCTTCTTTCCGTGGCAGCTTCCTTCGGGGCACTCGTGCTGGTATTTCAGGAGGGTCACGGAAGCAGGCTGCTCGGCGTTCCCGACGCCACGCAAAGCGTGTTCCCGATTATTCCGATCCTCTCTTTTGCGATCGTCTTCGGCCTCAGCATGGACTACGAAGTCTTCCTTGTCTCCCGCGTTCTCGAAGAACGGCGCAAGGGACTGACGGAAAGAGGGGCCGTGGTCGAGGGCATGGCATGCACCGCCGGACTCATTACAAGTGCCGCTGCGATCATGATTGCGGTCTTTGCGGCGTTCATGCTAGGACAATTCCTGATCATCAAGATGCTTGGCTTCACGCTTGCAGTAGCGGTGCTGATTGACGCCACCATCGTGCGCATGGTCATCGGGCCTGCGCTCCTGCAGATCGCGGGCGATTGGAACTGGTGGCCTCTCGGTCTGCATGGCTCCAAAGCCATCTCAATTGCGGAGGTTGCCCCATGATCTCATACGCGATCAATGCGCAGACACCGAAGGCGCCGAATGTAACGGACCGGATTGAAATCCGCAGAGCCACCGACGCAGATAACGAAGCGTTGCTTGCGCTTACCCGAGCGACGCCGATGGGCGGCAGAATCGCATTACGCATCGACAGGGAACCGGACTTCTTTGCGCTGTTGCGAGCCCGCGGAGAGGCGGTGGTTTATGTTGCGACCTATCAGCGCGAAATAATTGGCTGCTTGTCCGCTGCCATTCATAGGTCCTACGTGCGGGGAACACTCGAGAGCATCGCTCACGTGGGCGACATGAAGGTGCATCCGCAGTTCAGAGGCAGAGGGATAACGTTGCGGCTAATCGCGACTTTGCAGAACCACCTTCAACGAGAAGGCGTGGACGTTTGTTTCAGCCTCGTGGCAGACGGAAACAAGCCGGTGATGACCATTGCAGAAGGAAAACACGGCACTCCAGCACAGGTGCAGCTTGGTCGGTTCTTCGTGGACGAGCTTATCCCGTCCGCTTTTCGCAGCAAGTCGCGCGAATATATTGTCGAGCCTGCCTGCACAAGAGACCTGCCGGAAATTGCCGCGATTCTTGACTGCCACAGCCGGAAGAGGAACTTTTCGCCGTCAATTGATGTGGATGAAGTGGCGAAATTTATCGAGCCGTCCGAACCAACTACATTTCGACAAATGCTTGTCGCGCGGCAGGCAGGTTTGGTAGTCGCGACACTGACCATGGAAGACACGCGAAATCTGCGCCAGAACGTGCTGGTAGGGTTGCCTCCATCGCTTCGCGTTGCGGTTGCAATTCTTCGGGTGCTGGCTTTCCCTATCCCGGGTTTCAGTGTGCCGCACATTGGGGGGCAGTTATCCATGCTCTATGTGCGACTGATGGCTTGTGCGGATGGTTGCGAGCAGGCGTTGCGGCCCTTGATCGCCGAAGCCAGGGCCCAGGCCTATAGGCGGCGCTTTACTTTTTTGTCGGTTGGACTTCACGAGCGCGATCCTCTGCGATTTGTTGTGCAGGGCATTCCCCGTTTCACATTTACTTCCCGCTCAATGGCAACAAGCTCGATAACGCCCGACAGAGTGAAAAGCCTTGTCGGTCAGATTCCGTACGAAGATTTTGCACTGGTCTAACACCCAAAGGAGAAGCGCGATGGAAACCACTTCGAGTGTGAACGAACCAACCGCAGTTGTCGCCGCCACCATTCCGTTGCAGGCGGCAATTTGGCAAGACGTTCTTGCGCAGGCGATTACAGGCGAGCTGATAGCCTCCATGAATTATCAATCGCTCGCGGAGATCTGCACCGACAAAGAGGAGAGAGAAGAAGCACTCGAACACTCTGCCAACGAGCGCGGGCATGCAGCAGCATTTGCCGCGGAGGGCCGAAAGATCGGCGTTGTCCCTAAGGAAAATGTGGAGGGCCAATACTGGAAGCGTCTGCGCGCAGCATTCCTCCGTTGCGTGGCTGAGCGCGATTTCGTCGGCTGCCTTATCATCCAGGAAGTCATGCTGGAATCATTTGCGGTAGCCAGCTATGCGCGCATTGGCAAAGTCGGGCCCGGGAGCCTCGGAGAAACCTTCGCAGCGATCGCGGCTGAAGAAGAAGAGCATATCGATCACGCGATGGCCATCCTCAGAGCAGATCGCGCGCTCGATGTGCAGAAATTCGATGACAAAGTTCACGCACTTCATCTTGAAGTGATGACCACATTGGCAGAGATGCTGGCGCGTGAAGACAAGAACGGCCATTGCGAAGTCTGCCATGGCAACTGCATGAAAGCTTCATTGCCGGGAGTGGGCCTGACCACAAGCGAGCTGCGCGGCGCATCGCTGAAGCAGTATCTGACAACTCTCGACATGCTGGGACTTCCCGGAGAAATGACTCTCGAATGGATCACGCGGTTGCCGGTATAGGAGCAGGGATGAAAGACCAGCTCGTCGATTTCGCGCTCATCGGTCACCAGGAAAGCTGGCGCGCCACTGCGGACGTGTTCGCAGTGCTGCGCGGAGGCGACTATCCGCCGGTTCCAGATGAAGAGATCATGTCCATCGTTCCGTGGATTCCGCCGAGGGCCGTCTGCCACGTGGAAACGCGGTCGCTCACGGGGGCAAGGGCACACGGAATTTATATCGATTCGTTCATTTCTCCAGATCGCCTGGGCGCGGCGTTCATGCAGGAAAATCTGAGACGTGTTTGCGGCGCGGCGGCCTACGCCATCAAAGCAGGGGCCAAGATTGTAAGTCTGGGCGGATTCAGTTCCATCCTGATTGAGGGCAACTTCGATCTCATTCCAAATCGGAATACTTCCGTGTTTACGACAGGCAATACCCTCACCGTTGCATTCATTGTCAGGGGAGTTGAGAAGATGTTTGGGCTCGAAGGGCGCGACCTTGGCAGCGCAACCGGCCTCATCGTGGGAGCCACCGGAGACGTTGGCTCGGGATGCGCCCGCTTCCTTGCGCCTCTCGTAGACCGCATGATTCTCTGCGCGCGCAATGTCGAGCGCTTGCGACGACTGCAATCAGAGTTGGAGGCTGCGGGAACCCGCGTCGATCTCGCCACCAACATAGATGAGTTGCCGGCCTGCGCCGATCTCGTGGTTTGCGCTGCCAGTCTTCCATCTCCTTCACTGCTCCTTGATCACTTGGCTCCTGAAGCGATCATTTGCGATGCGGGTTATCCCAAGAATCTTTCTCCGCTTGGGCGCAAGAATGGGAGCAAGCTGTTTTACGGAGGCCTGGGACAGGTAACGACGGGGATGAACTTCGAGCCGGATGTCGGCGGCGTCTTGAATCGTCATCCCTTTCCGAACGTGGTGCATGGGTGCCTTCTGGAAGGAATGACACTAGCTCTGGAGAACAGACTCGAGCCCTTCTCCAAAGGAAGAGGTTTTATCACTCCAGGGCGCGTTGAGGAGATGGAGAGAATGGCGGCTCGCCACGGCATCTATCTCGCGCCACTCCACAACGCGGATGGCCCCATCAGAAATGGACATCATTGCGAGCCTGAATTGATGGGGAGATCAGCGTGAAGTCACAAGATCAGGTTGAGCTTTCGAAACTGCTCTTTGGCATGAGTTGGGAAGACCCCACATCTGATCGGCGAGCCCTCGCAATCCGACCTGGAGATATCGTATCGACCATCAGTTCCGGCGGATGCAACACTCTCACACTGTTGCTCGATGATCCCGCCAAGATCTACGCCCTTGACATTAATCCGTCGCAGTCACACCTGATGGAGCTTAAAATCGCCGCGGTGCGCCAACTGGATCACGCGGAACTGCTGGCATTCCTTGGACTGACTCCATGTGAAGATCGCCTGAAGTTTCTTGAAAAGCTCAAGGACAACCTGACTGCTGAGGCGCTCATCTATTGGACAGCTAACGCGCAGGCAGTGAAAACGGGCGTAGCTTACGCTGGCCGGTACGAATCCTTCATAAGCCGGTTCATTCGCATTCTTGGTGTGGTACAGGGGAAAAAACGGATCGAGAACTTTTTTCGCTGTGGATCCCTCGAAGAGCAGAGGGCATATTTCGACAAAGTCTGGAATACTTTCTCCTGGCGGCTGCTCTTCAAACTCGCCTTTAATAAAAGGATGCTGGCAAAACGCGGATTGACGACGGATTATTTTAAGTTCGACGACGGTTCTTCTTCCTTTGCGGAAAGTTTTTTTCGTCGATCGAAGCACGCAATGTGCGATATCCCGATAGAGAGCAATTACTTCCTTGCGCAATACTTGCTCGGCCGCTATTTGAACGACAGTGCAGTGCCGGAATATTTGCGCAAAGAGAATTTGGCTATCGTTCGAGACAGATTGAGCCGCATTGAAGTGGTCACCTCGGATGCCCAAGGCTGGTTCGGCGGGCAGGCTGACTCGTCTATCAACATCTTCAGCCTTTCAAATATCTGCGAGTTAATGAGCCCGGACGAAACGGGGCGGTTGTTTGCGGAGATAGCGCGCACCGCACGCAAGGGCGCGCGAGTGTGCTTCCGTAATCTGATTGTTCCGCGCGTTGTACCCGCAAACCTCTCTGATCCGATCGAGCTTCAAGCGGAGTTGAGTCAGGAGTTGCTCGAGGAAGATCGATCCTTTGTCTACTCGCGCGTTCAGGCATATGTGGTCAGGAAGAACGAGACCGATTGATGTGTCCGGGTTGGGAGCATCAGGATACATCGGGGATGCGTATCCGCAGGAGGCAAACGTGACCAGCGAAGAATGCGAGATCAGAAAATGGAGACTTCGTCTTGAAGACTTGTTTCCCGAGGTCCGAACCGAAATTCGCTCGCTATACGAGGTGCGCTCCTTGGTGAACTCGATTGTGTTGCTATACCCACTCCTTTGGATATGCTCTATAGTCCCCATCCTTCAATTGATATGTGCGACCGGTCAAGGTGCGCTGGTCGCCAATGCGGCGAAATCCGTATGCACTCAATCCAAGCTACTTAGATCATCAAGTCGATGGTGGAACAATGCACATGGCTGTATAGTCGCCTAACCCGCTCCGATGGACTTGCTTCAGGGGGACGGTTCGATGCCAATACAGTCATTGACGGCACCCCGGATCCTTTGTTTGCAGCCTAGGTAGCGTTCGGTCGTCTGCACTGACACGTGTCCAAGGAGGAATTGGATCTGCTCCAATTCTCCACCTGTCGCGTGGCAGAGTTTGGCGCACGATCGCCTGAGATCATGTGGAGCAAGCTGGCTAACGCCGAAGTCCTTTGCGTACTGCTTCACCACGTGCCAAACTACGCGTTCAGTTACGCCGTTACCCCAGCTTTTGCCGGCTCGGCAGACACATCGGAACAGTCTTCCCTCTGAAACTCCGGCCGCGGTGACCCAGATATCTATGGTCGCCTTTACCCACTCAGGCATGGGAACGGTTCGAATGTGGCCCCCCTTGCCGATGAGATCGACGATTGCCCAGTGTTCTTCGCGTTGCTGCAAACGTGAGAACTCCAGATCGGCGAGTTCGCGGCGCCGAAGTCCACAGCCGAGCAGCACAGCAAGGATGGCGCGGTCTCGCTTTCCTTTGAGTGTGTCCGCAGGAGGGAATTGCCAGAAGCGGCGGGCCTCATCGGCTGTGAGCCAGTTTCCAAGCCGCACACCCAGCTTCTTGGCCTCTTTTACCCGTCGTATTCCGGCCGCCAGTTCGGGACTGAGGAGGCCAGCATCTGCGGCTTCGTATGCTAGCCGTCTTACTGCGGCGAGCCGCCCGTTGATGGTTCCCGAAGCTAGGTTGCGATTCTCAAGATAGATCCGAAAACGTGTGACGACGATCTTGTTGAATGAGAGTCGCGGTTCAGAGCAGTACCACTGAATGAATTCATCTATCGCATGTCGATAGCCGCGCTTTGACTCTCGAGAACGAAGACTGTCCAGCACTGCCGATTTGCTGTGATCGAGATCCGGAAGGCCAAGCCTTGTCTTGGGTCGTTTTGGTTTAGCCCCATTTCGCTTACCGTGTCTGCTCATGCCGGCCGCCTCCACGCGGACAGCAACGAGGCTACTCCCCTAGTAACGGATAGGCCGTTCTATGGCCAAGTGGGTCTGAGAAACCTGCCGGGAAGGCCAGTGAGTCGAACCGCTCCGATATGAGTGGGCCACCTGCCGGAGCAGTCAGCACGGTCTAAATGAAGATAATCCCTGTGAGCCCGGATCTATTATTGATCATTCTTGCGCTCAACCATTCATGCGTGATAACGGTGAGATACCATGCGCGTTTGGATTCGCTTCCTTCCCTTTGCGTTCCTGTTCGCCATTTGCGGGTCTATGCCGTCGCGCGGACAGGTCTTCGATCTCGATCGTGACCGCATGCAGATATCCGAATTGAATGGACCCATGCGCTTTCATATGGGCGATGATGCCGATGGCAGGCTGGGTTGGGCCAGCGCAGGCTTCGACGACTCCGCCTGGCAACTCATCCGCAGCGACCGGGACTGGAGCCAACAAGGCTATGCGGGTGTAAGCGGGATGGCATGGTATCGCTTCAAGGTTCAGGTGCCCGCTCATCACCGGCAACTCGCGCTCGCCGTCCCCACGCTCCTCACGTCGTATCAGGTCTATGCCGATGGCGCGCTCATCGGCCAGATCGGCGGAATGCCGCCGCACCCGCGCGCCGTCCAGCCCCAGCCATTGGTATTCCCGTTGCCCGGCATTCCCGAGGGGCAGCCGCGATTCGTCACCATTGCCATCCGCGTCTGGCATTGGCCGGCCTGGGCCAAGCTTTACGGCGGCGGCATCTATGAGCCGTTGCGCATGGGCGACTCCGGCCAGCTCCGCGGGTGGCTGCAGTCCCTCTCAGAGCACAGGGACTGGCAGGATTCGGCTAGCAACCTTCAACTCGTGGTCTTTCTCCTGGTTGGCTCGGGCTGCATGATGATGTTCTCTCTGCGCAGGCGCGAGACCGAATACTTTTGGTTCAGCCTTGCCAACCTGCTCGTCGTGGTTGACTCTTTGATAGGCGATTGGGCTCATCATTACCCAGTCTCCATCTATTGGAACAGCGTTAGGGACCTGTGTGACTTCGCGGCGAATCTGGCTTTTCTCCAGTTTGTGCTTCTTGTGTCGGGGTCGCGCAGAGGAAGGCTATATTGGTCAACGCTGGGGGTGATGGGGTTTCAGGTTCTGCTCAGCGTTCCAATCGACAGCACCTGGATCAAGCCGGGAATCTCGAACGGGATTATGACCCTTCTGAGCTTTCTTTTTTATGTGGGCGTGCTCGTCATACTCGGCCGCAGCGCACGGGCCGGCAACCTCGATTCCCAACTGGTCTTTGTTCCCACCGCCTTTTCCTACCTCAGCCTCAGCGGCCGAAGCTTCGCGTTTTCTCTGGCTGCGTTAGGCCACCCCTGGGCGTGGCCCTATGCCAGGTGGATCCGCCAAGTCACTACTTGGCCGTTTCCTATCGCCCTTACAGATGTGACTGGCATGCTTCAAATGCTGGCGTTGCTGGTCATTTTGCTGCTTCGCTTTGTGCGTTCCCGGCGCGATGAGGAACGCTTCCGCAGTGAGTTACAAGCGGCCCGCTCCGTCCAAAGCGTACTGGTGCCCGACGAAGTGCCCGCCGTACCCGGTTTCAGAATCCAAAGCGTGTACACTCCCGCCAGCGAAGTCGGTGGCGACTTCTTCCAGGTCTTTCCATTGCCCGACGGCGGAGTGCTGGCTGCCATCGGCGACGTGAGCGGCAAGGGTATGCCTGCAGCCATGACCGTCTCCTTGCTGGTTGGCGTGCTGCGCACCTTGGCTTACTACTCCGAAAGCCCGGGGGAGATTCTCTCCGCCATGAACCAGCGCATGATCGGTCGCACGAAAGGCGGCTTCACAACCTGCCTTGTTCTGTGTGCTCGCCCAGATGGTCCGCTGACTATTGCCAGCGCGGGTCATATGATGCCCTATGTCGATGGCAGAGAGATCGTCGGTGAAACCGGGCTCCCCCTGGGGATTGCTGCGGACATCACCTACCCCGAGACATCGTACCGCCTGCGCGACGGCGGGCAACTTACGCTGATTACGGATGGAGTCATCGAGGCCCGCGATAAGAGTGGCGAGCTGTTTGGCTTCGAGCGAACAGCCGCCATCAGCATGCAGTCCGCGGAACAAATCGCCGCCTGCGCCCAACAGTTCGGCCAGGACGACGACATCACCGTGGTGACACTGATGCGCGAATCGCCGGTGGAACCCGCTGCCATCCTGCATGCTGAAGCGGACGCTGCCGCTTCGCCGGCCTAGGGAGCGGAAGGCAGGTTGAGGCTGTTCCCCTCAAATTCGGTGCTCGGGCCGTCCCTCCTCCAAGCCTCTAGCGACATGAGGCAGTCTGCCAGTGTTGGGGGATCCATCGCGATACCTTTGAAATGGCCGCATGACGAGCCACCTGGCTGTATAGTCGCCAATGTTGAGAAGTGAAAGCAGCAGATGAGATGAGAAGGGAAGGGGCTGACCGCAAGCTTCACGGTATAACACTGCAGCTCAGCTACCCAGGAGCGAGAAGTATCTTCCAGAGGCCGGCAAATCAGCCGAGTAGGGTGTCCTCAACTGGAGAACTCGCCCACAGGAGCGCCCACCTTCCAAGCCGGGGGTTGTGGGTTCGATTCCCGCCTCGCCTACCAGTCCTTATAATCAATCGCTTACGCCCAACGTCAACGCAAAGCCGGATTTGCGCACATCGAACCCGGTCTCGACATGGTGCTGGGAGATGCACCGCTCCTTCAACCAGCTTGAAATCCAAGATGCTCGGATTATTTAGCACTGCCGTACGATTCATCTTTCTGGATGCGGGAAACTTCAGGCTTGTCGTTCGGATTCAGCGTCTTTACAAGCTGTCTTGCGGCCTTCTGGGTTTCGACAACCTTGTTCGCACGCCAGGAACCCCGAGCGCGCACCGCGAACTTTCCCTCGTCTTTTTCTTCGATGAAATAGTGTTTCTCAGTGCTCATCATCCCTCCCGGCACTGAGATGCAGGTTACGGCCCTCGCGAAATCGAAAACTACAGTTTTTCTCTCTCGTTTTGGCGAGCCGGGTTCCGTGCATAGGTGTCGACACCAACTGAACAGCCCGCTACTTGGTGTCCGCTCGAACCTATGGTGATGGTCTTGCAACGATCAGGAACGGCCTGCGTCGAGAAGGTTGTGCCATCCCGCCTTGCTCATCTTCAACCGGTGCCCGTTGGCGAGCAGGACCCATCCCTCATTTCGTCCTTCGCGGAGAATCTCGCGCACGCAGCCGATGTTGACGATAGCGGAGCGGTGGACTCGCACGAATTTCCGTGGATCGAGAGTCCCGGCAAGCTGCTTGATGGTTTCGCGCAGCATGAGACCCTTTGGGCCGACATGCAGGCAGGAGTAGTAGTCGGCAGCTTCAATCCATTCGATGTCCTCGACGTTGACGAAGGAGTCCCGCGTGCCGTTCGGCACCACAAGGCGTTTGGGGTAGTGATGCGTTTCTGCTTCTCCGTCTTTCAACGCCGCCAACATTGACTGGAATTGCTCCTGCGTCATCAAGGCAGCCTGCCAGCGAAGACGTTCCCTGACGCTGGCGAGTGCGGCGTTCAGCCGCTCCGGTTCCACTGGCTTGGTCAGGTAATCCAGGGCACGCACCTCAAAGGCTTTCACGGCGTACTCGTTATGCGCGGTAACGAAGACGGTGATCGGCATGTGAGCGATGCCAATCTGTTCGATGATTTCGAATCCGCTGGCTCCGGGCATCTGGATATCGAGGAAGAGCACATCGCAGGTGCTCTCGTTGAGAGTGGCGATCACTTCTTTGCCATTACGGCATTCCCCGGCAATCGCGATTTCGTCATCGCCGGACAGAAGGAATCGTAAGCGCTCGCGCGCCAGCGGTTCGTCGTCGGCGATAAGAGCTTTCAGCTTCATTCAATTCCGCTCGTAGGGAATCGTAATCGCAACTTCGAAGCCTCCTGCCTCCAGTGGCAGAGCCTGCATCTCGAAGGCATCCTGGTAAAAGTGAGAGAGACGCTCGCGAGTGTTCTTCAAGCCGATTCCATTGCCCGGCTTCGGTTTCCCATTGGTTCGCAGTCCGCTGTCGCACACTCTGAGCCGAAGGAGATTGCCGTCTCTTCGCGCGGAGGTCTGCACCAGGCCTTCATTTTCGCAGTGCGCAATGCCGTGCTGAATCGCGTTCTCCACGATGGGTTGGAGCAGGAAACAGGGCACCAGGCTGTCCAGTGCATTCGGCTCGACCTTAATTTCGATTCGGAGACGATCGGCAAAGCGGACCTGCTCGATCGCGAGATAGTTCTCGATAATCTCCAGTTCCTGAGATAAGGGAACCTTTTCGGGGTTGGTTCTCTGCAATGTGCATTTGAGAATGGCGTTCAGATGCCGCAGCATCTCCGCGGCTTCTGCCTGTCGTCCAAGTTCGACCAGGGTGGTGATTGCGTTCAGCGTGTTGAAAAGAAAATGCGGCTCCAGTTGCATCTGGAGTGCCCGCAACTGTGCAGCGGAAAGCTGCCGCTCAAGTTCGAGCGACTTCATCGCTTCCCGTTGCGCGCGAATCTGCTGCTGAATGATGCCGACGATTCCGAAGATGAAGCCATAGATCAGAATCTCCAGGCCGTATCGATTTGGATTGTTGAGATAACGCCAGATCGACTGCGGGGTCTGTTCTGGTCCCCACCCCTGCATGAATCCCAACGCCCATAGCTGCAGCAGGTGCACAAAACCGAGAGCCAAGGCAACCGGCAGATGAATAGCAAGGGCTCTCCCGGAGAAACTCGTCGCCGATTGCCGTCGGCCTGCGAAGCTCCAGAGAGTGCCGGCGACAATGCCCCACCAGCCCCACAAAACAAGGCCGTAGACCAGCGAAGGAATGTGCTTAATCGACTGGCACTCGTCTGCCGTCAGCAGGGCCAATCCGAGAGACAAGGATGAGATGACTATGTAGCCAGTGAGTTGCAAATGCGAACGCGGAGGAGCGCTCTCAGTACCGTCTGGGCGCGTCGCCGCTGTGCCATTTCGACTTTCCAAATTGGAGCTATTCGGTTTCATGTTCTTCTCTGAATCCGATTCAACCGGGACTAGGCCAAGTGACCATATCCTGGTCGGCTCTTGCGGGCCGGTTTCGGCAATCACAGTCCATGGTCAGCCATAGGTGGAGTTCTACCACAGATTTGCAGCGAAGATCGCGTCCTTTGCAGGGAACCGGTCGAACCGGCACCTTCGAAGACGTTTGCACCTGCGCAGCTTCAGTAGATCCTGCTGCCGATCACTTGAATTCCGGCCGCATTCGACTCGATGCTCTTGGAACGCAGCAGAATCTCGAAGAAGCGGAGCGAGCCATCGGGACGGGTTGCACTTTTCAGGATCGGTTCAATCGCCGAGGGGTGGAATAGAGCCTCTGCCGCGGCCTGTGTTCCGGCGACATCCAATCCTTGCAACAGCAGCAGATGGCCGCTCCCTCCAAGGTTGGGGAGAAACGCAATCAGGGCGAAGGTTTCGTGCGCGGGCTCGTTCCAGCGGCTCGCGTAGGATGCGGCTTCTCCGGCCTGAGGATGCTGATTGATGATCGTTGCACCCTGCATGCCTTCGTTGTAGACGATGCGAAAGTTGGCGCTCGATTCCGCAATCGATGCCCACGGATTGCTGCCGACCGAGCCGATAAGCACCGCGTTTGCGCTCTTCAAATCATCGAGCCGAAGGTCACGTGGAAACCGAAGGAGCACGTGCTGCGGGTTATAGTCCGGCACCCGGGCAAGCGACGCCACGATCTGGAAATCGATGAAGCTTGTAAATTGTTGCGACCGCAAATCTGCAGCACTGTGGGGATCTACGCCCGAGAGCGGCATCTCGAGGTAGTCTCCGCGAATGTAGTCCGCCAGGGGCAGGGGATGGTGCGACAGATCTTCCAGTAGATTGAAGCCCGCGTCGGCGGGGACGACGTAGGTGTTTGCCGGTCCGTCAAAAAGTGCCGCCCACAGTGCATCCACCGAATCCTGGGGTCGATGGGAAGCGCGCGCTTTGTCGACCGCATACGAAGTAATCGCGACCAGCAGCAAACTGTACAAAGCAACCAGCGATCCCTGGATCAACCGGCGCTTCCATGGGAAGACGTGAACTGGCTCAGCGGCTTTCGGCGAAGTCAGATCCGGTTCCGTCTGGATCTTGATGCTGACCGGTACCGGTAATCTCCGCAACTCCTGGGCAGGTTCCTTTTCCGGCGCAGGGACAAACACAGGCACGTAACCGCCGAGCGGGATTTCGATCCGTGTCGGCTCGGCGCTGCCTTCCCCCGCAAAATATTCGGCCAGCCGCCGGCGCAACTGTCGCGCATAGGTGCGGACAATGTTGTCCTCAATGGTTCGATAGCCTGCCGGACGATCAAAGACCTGAACACCGATCTGGTGTTCCGTAATCTCCCCGGCTCGTCCTTCGATGGTCTCGGCAACTATATATAGGAGGAAGTTTGCGAGCAGGCTGGATCGAGTAAAGTGGGTTCCCGCAGCCACCCTCTCGGCGAGTCTCCATCGAGGATCGTTCTCCCGATGAGCGGGCCTGGTGTCAGGCGGGAACGGAACCCGTGCTACAGAATGCGTTGCGCTGGGATGTTCCATAGCAGCAATCTCCCCATGAGGGTGCGCGAGCGATTAAGGCCTCAATACTGAGGCTACTGAAATGCGGTAAACGAGTTGTGAAAAGAGTCGATCGGGGAAGATCGAACCGGATCAGTTTACCAACATTTCACACCGCGAGCAACGTCAGCTATTTCAATAGCTTATGCGCTTGCAGCACTCGCATTCACAAATGTTTGCACAAGTGTATACACGCAATTCACTGAGGGTAGACACTTCTCCGCGCCCGCCAAGTGGTCTACCGTCGTGCTGGCCGAACGTGTGTCCTCTTGAAGCTATGGCTTTTCCCCGCAAGACAACTACCTTTGGAGGCGAAAGTGGAAGCGCAGTTGCGATTCAGAAGCCGATTTCTGATCACCATTCTTGGTTTGTTCATCATGTTTTGTCTGCCGGGTCAAATGGCGGCTCAGCTTGATCGAGGAGAAGTAACGGGTACCGTGATGGACCCAACGGGAGCAGTCGTCCCCGGTGCCAAGATCGTGCTCACCAACGAAGCGACCAACGTCAGCTCAACCATGCGGTCGACCGGTACCGGCACCTATGTTTTTGCCAACCTGATCCCCGGAACCTACACCATCACGGGCGGATTGAGCGGGTTCAAGTCCTACGTGGTGAATCACCTGAATGTGCATGTCCAACAGGTGCTCTCGGTCGATATCCACCTCGCCACCGGCAGCGTGCAGCAGTCGGTCAACGTCACTGCCGCGGCGCCGCTTCTGCAGGCGGAAAACGCTGCCGTTGGGCAGACCATCACGACTGAAACCGTAAACGATCTGCCACTTGCGACGCGCAACTGGGGATCGCTGGCGCAGCTCTCGGCAGGCGTCGCCACCGCGCCGCCCGGGCAGCCGACTCCCGATTCCGGCAGTTCCGAGAGTTCTTACTACTCGGTGGATGGCGTAAATGTGTGGCAGAACGACTTCCGGCTCAACGGAATCAACGACAATATCGAGGTCTATGGGGGAAATTACACCGGAACCAATGCCGCCATCGTGCCGCCGCCGGATGCGGTTCAGGAATTCAAGGTCCAGAACGGCGATTTCAATGCCGAATTCGGGCACTCGACCGGCGGAGTTATCAATGCGGCCATCAAATCCGGCACCAATCGGATCCACGGCGATTTGTGGGAATACATTCGCAACGATGCCCTCAATGCGAACTACTACTTCAACGCAGGAAAGCCGGTTCCAGAGTATCGCCAGAATCTTTTCGGTGGCACCATCGGCGGACCGGTTCTCATTCCGCACGTGATGAACGGCCGCGACAAAACTTTCTGGTTCTTCGATTACCAGGGAGGCAGGTTCGTGCTGCCGGAACCGGCGGGCGGTGAGACCGTTCCAACCATGAACATGGTCAACAGCGGATTTACGAACCTGCAGGACAACATCGCTTACAACAGCGGTACTGCGACCGACGCGCTCGGCCGGATATTCCCCCATGGCACAATTCTGGATCCAGCCACGACCCGGCAGATCCCCGGCAGTGGCATTGACCCCGTCACGGGGCTTACGGGTCCGGCGGGAAGCTATGTGCGCGATCCGTTCTACAACTGCTCTGCAGCTGGCTGCCCCAGTTTTGCCGGAAACAACACCATGAATTTTACGAGTCAGGAGGCGCTGCTGAACGTCATTCCAACCGCGCGGCTCGATCCTAATGCCGTGGCACTATTGGGCGTTTACCCTGCGCCCACGTCTTCCGGTTTGACGAATAACTTTGCCAACTACGTTCCCAGGGAGACGCACACCACCAACACCTATGACATCCGCATCGACGAGAACATCAACGCCAACAACATCTTGTTTGGTGTGTTCGATAGGAGCCTCTACACGACCGTTGTTCCGTCGAACCTGCCTGGAGTGGCCGTTGGAGAAACGGGCGGCCGCAACGACAATCTGCCCGCGTATGCCTGGGCGGTTGGATATACGCACGTCTTCACGCCGACGCTGACCAACGAAATGCACGTCGGCATGGTGCATAGCGACAAGCTTCAGCAGTCGTTCTACGGAAACACGTTCGGTATTCCCGCACAGTATGGAATTCAGGGCGTGCAGCAGGTGCCGAACAACGGCGGTCTACCTCCGATTACGATCAATGGGCTCACCCACATCGGAGTCGGCAACTTCACCCCGACTTTGCAATATGTCTACAGCATCGAAGGCGTCGACTCCGTAACCAAGGTGGTCCGCAATCACACCTTCAAAATGGGCTTCCAGATCGATGACCTGGAAGGCGATATCTCCCAGCCACCACAGGGGCGCGGAGACTTCAACTTCAACGGACAGTACACCGACGTGCCCAACGCGAACAGCAATCTCAACGGCATTGCCGATCTGCTGCTCACGCCGATTCCGTCCACGGCAGGGGGTGTCGACAATGTTGGCGGGATGAGCAGCTTCTCCGGATCGAATATCGCAGCGACCGATGACCATCGCTGGTATTGGGGCGCGTATTTCCAGGACGACTGGAAGGTCACGCCGAGTCTGACTTTGAATCTTGGCCTGCGGTGGGACTACTTTACCCCCTATGCCGAGGTCCACGGACGCCAGGCAAACTTTATAGCTTCAGGAGGAAACGGCACGTCCGGAACGTACTACATGCCGAAGCAAGGCTGCGGCGTGGCCCAGTCTGCCTCCTTCAACCAGGCGCTCACCGCAAGCAATATTTCGCTTGATTGCGTCTCGGGTCTCGATTTGGGCAATGCGCAGAAATCCAACTTTTCCCCGCGAGTCGGGTTTGCTTACCGGCTAATGCCGAACCTGGTGCTGCGCGGCGGATACGGGATCGCATACGGCGCCCTCGGCAACCTGGGATATGGCGGAACGCTTGGAACCAACTACCCGTTCGTGTATACGCAGAGCTTCCCCAGCGCCGATTCGCAACACCCGATTCTTTTGTCGAGTGGCCAGCCCGCCACTATGGAACAGGCGTTTACCACGCTGAACTTCCAGGATCCAACAGTTGTGACCGGAGTCGGATCGAATCCCCTGAACCTTGGCCTCAGCCTGTATGGAAGGCAGTACAACTTCCAGACGCCATATGTTGAAACGCAGAACCTGACCATCCAGGATCAGTTCACGGCGCATGACTCCTTCCAGATCGGATACGTCGGCACCGAAGGCCGGCATCTCGACAACCTGGGATACACCAACGATGACACTCAGATCCTTCCCCCCGGAACCAACCCGCAGACCTACGTTCCGTATCCGTTTTTCGCGCGCCGCTCAACCTTCGAAACTACCAACGCGGTCAGCAGCTACAACTCGATGCAGGCCACCTACGAACATCAGTTGAGCGCGGGGCTTTATCTGCTGGCCAACTATACATGGAGCAAGTGTCTGAGCGACCAGCACACGCAGGCCTCGCAAAACCAGGGGTACCGTGCGGAGTGGCTGCCTGGTTTCGGAATCCAGAAAGACTACGCGCTCTGCGATACCGATGCCACCAACCTCATCCACGCCGCGGGCACCTACAATCTACCCTTTGGCCGCGGACGCACCTTCATGAGCGGTGCAAACAAAGCAGTGGATTCTATTCTCGGGGGCTGGATCATCAATGGAATCTACACGCACGAGAGTGGCCAGCCGTTTACGATCACCTGCCCGGTTGCTACCACCGCGGATTTCGGCTGCTTTGCGAATACCGTTCCAGGACAGGGGCTGTATAGCGGTCCGCACAACAAGACTCAATGGTTAAATCCAGCCGCATTTGCGCAGCCTCCGATCGCGACGGCGATTGGTCAAGCTGACTATTCGCCGCTCGGAGGAGGTCAGGAGCAGGTGCGCGGTCCGAGCTTCTCCAACTTCGATTCGTCGGTCCTGAAGGACTTTCCGATCACCGAATCGACGCGGATCGAATTCCGAGCCGAAGCCTTCAACACAACCAACACCCCGCCATTTTCGCAACCGGGGCAGTTGAACTTTACTACGGCGAAATTCAGCAACATTTCCAGCACGAAAAACAGCAATCAGAACTTCGGGGCGCGAACCCTGCAGTTCGCTTTGAAGTTGTTTTACTGATGTAGTTGCAGCCGGCGCCCAGGGCAGGTTTATTCAGGCCCTGCATTTGGGCGCCGGACTTTTATTGATCATCGTCGTCATCATCATCGGGCGATGCGTCGGCGCCCTTCGGCAACGTGCGGGGATCGGGCAGAATCGTCACCGGCCGCGTTAGCGTCTGGCCATCCACAGTCAGCTTGACCGTGTAATTGCCTGGCTCAAGACTCAGAGGACCGCGCCTGACTCCCGTTGCTGTTGTTGGTACTGGCTCGGGTTTTGTTCCCGCGGGATGACACGCATCCGCAGGGGGAGCAGGCGGCGTCCGCCGGCCAAATCCGCGCGGCGATGCAATGTTGAGAGCGACGCGATGCATACCCGGTTCGGTGGATGGCGGCAGTACAGGCTCCATCCAGTAGGCCTGCACGTTGATGACCTCGGTATCGACGGGTTTCACCGGAGTATCGCTGGCCACGCAAGCAGCAACTTTATTCTGCGCGTCCACCAGTTCAATCTTGAAGGGTGAGGTCGGCGCCGTCTTGAGCCAGTAGTAGGCAAGCACGCCTGCTGGCGGATTCAGTTCCTGCGGTTCCTCGTGGGCGAGCGGAGTGCCGTTCTGGCCACCCTGGTGGATGCTCCATGTCTTGCCGGGCGTAAAGAGCCACGCTTTCGCGGCCTCAATTTCCTTGCCATGCGCGGCGATCTGACGCAGTGCCGACATCTGGTCGAGCACCCAGAATCCGCGGCCGTGGGTGGCAACGGCAAGATCATCACCGTGCACCACGATGTCGCGCACCGAAGTGGCCGGCATATTCAACTGCAACGGTTGCCAATGATCGCCGTCGTCAAACGAAACGTAGACGCGCAGTTCGGTCGCGGCGTAGAGCAGGCCTTTTTGCTTCGTGTCTTCCTTGACTGAGTTGACGAAAGCGCCGCTGGGAATTCCATTCCCCACATTGGTCCATGTTTTACCGCCATCGTGAGTGCGATAGATATAAGGCTGATCGTCGCCCAGGCGATGACGATCGACAGAACCATATGCAGTTTCCACATCAAAGTGGCCGGCCTCGATCTGCGATACCTTGCTCCAGGCGGTCATCGCCGCAGGAGTCACGTTATTCCAATGCGCGCCATCGTCCCGCGTCACGTGGATCAGACCGTCGTCGGTGCCTGCCCAAACTGTCCTGGCATCGAGTGGCGACGGCCCGATGGTGTACACCACTCCGAAGCGATCGGTCATTTTCTGGTCGATGTCTTTCGCCGTCGCCGGGTCGAGGGTCTTCGGCACTTCAGGATTCAAACGCGTCAGGTCAGGGCTGATCTTCTCCCAGCTCTTGCCCCGATCGCGCGACCGAAACACGAACTGGTTGGAATAGTAGAGAGCCTCGTCGGCGAGCGAGAAAACCTGTGGCAGGGTCCATGTTCTGCGATCCGGATCGGATGGGTCCTGCGGTGGCAATTTACCCCCTGCGGGTGCCGGCAGATTCAATGCCTGGTTGCAGCGCTGGTCACCATCGCCGTAGAGCAGGTTGCCGTCCTTCGGATCAGGAATGACGGTTGCACTTTCGCCAGCCAGGCACGTAGGTTCCCAGTTGCGAAAATCGATCGTGCCCATGCGCGACCACGTGCTCACGCCCACTGCGCCTGAGTCCTGCTGTGCGCCGTAGAGCCAGTAGGGAAAGCGATTGTCGGAGGCTACGTGATAGATCTGCGCGGTGGGCTGGTTGTAGAAGCTGCTCCATGTCTTTGCGCCATCGACCGAGACCACGGTGCCCTGGTCGCTCGACAACACCATGCGATTGCCGTCCTTCGGGTTGATCCAGAGTTGGTGGTAATCGTCGCCGCCAGGCGCACCCTTTACGGGGACCCATGTCTTGCCGGCATCGAGCGTCATATAGGTCGCGGTGTTGATGTCATAAGCGCGGTCAGGATTGGTGGGATCCACTGCCATCTGGCCGAAGTACCAGCCGCGCCCCCACAGGCGTTGTTCGCTGTTTACCGGACGCCAGGTCGCTCCGGCATCGTCGGAGACGTAGATTCCGCCCGATGGCTTTGGCGCATTTGGCCCCTTCGGCGCGATCACGCGGAATGACGGTGCGATTGCGGTGCCGAGATCGTCAACTACCGCATAAACGCGATTCGGGTTGCTGGGTGCCACCGCGACGCCGATCTTGCCGACGAAATCATCGGTCGGCAGGCCATTGGTCAGCTGATGCCAGGTGTCGCCGCCATCGGTCGACTTGTACAGTCCGCCTCCCGGCATGTTCGACGGAGCGTAGACCGCCCACGGCGGTCGGCGAGTGGCCCAAAGCGATGCGTAAACGACTTTCGGATTCTGCGGATCGAGCGCCAGGTCGACGGCTCCTACGTTGTCCGGATCCTTTGGCGATGCCAGGCTCTTCTTCCAATGTTCGCCGCCATCGGTGGTGAGAAATACACCACGGTCCGGATTGGCTTTGTAGACGTGACCCAGAGCTGCGACATACACGCGGTTCGGATCAGATGGATCAATGACGATTTTGCCAATCTGGCGCGTCTCTTTAAGGCCGATAAAGCGCCAGGTTTTGCCCGCATCGGTTGATTTGAAGACACCGATGCCATAAGAGTGCTGGCTGCGAATATCGGGTTCGCCGGTTCCTACGTAGACAATGGCTGGGTCCGACGGCGCAACGGCAATCGCGCCGATTGAGCCGATCGGAATTCCTGTCTTTGGATCGTCGGCAATCGGAAACCAGGTGCGGCCGGAGTTTTCGGTCTTCCACACTCCGCCTCCGACCGAACCCATGTAGAACGTATCGGGCTGGGCGGAATTGCCCGCCACCGCGTAGCTGCGGCCCCCACGCATGGGACCGACGTCGCGCCACTCCAGGCCTGAGAGCAACTCGGCCGGATATTGTGCTATTGCGGGAATCGCGAAAACCATTGCGAAAGAAACGGCAAACATAATGCGTCGTGCGTCCATGAGAACGCTCCATTGCACTCAGGAATGTGTTACGGCAGGGAAGGCGAGCCGTTCTTGACTCGCATTGGATTGTAAAGGATGATCCGCGAGGTGCTTCGTTTTCCGTCCCGCCACCATGGTGGCTAGGGCAAAACTGACTCCTATTGGGATTGGCTCGATGCGGCATTTTGTTCTTCGCGCGAACACCCGTTCAATGTCCTGTAGCTTTTCTCCTCCCCACAAGAAGTTGCGTCAATCAGAGACCAGTGACTCTTCAGATGCCAGTTATCTCGACAACAAGGGGTGTCGCTTCCTATAACAACCTGCGGAGGCCAATACCAATTCCCGAGTCACTGTATCCGGAAGCCCAGACATCGGGGAATGGCGATGTTGCCAAGTCCGATCGATCACACCAACTCAGGAATTGACGTAACGATCTTCCCCTCGCTTCTCAGATTTCAGATTCATCCTCGCGGACGACGCCTCGAGCGCCGCGTGATTCATGTTTGAAGGAGCCGTATGAAAACTCTCTGCCGAGTCTTTGCCGCACTGGGATTTGTGTGTCTGGTTGCCACCTCTGTTCAGGCGCAGGTCGATCCGAAGCTTTTCTCAGACATGCGTTGGCGCGAGATTGGGCCGTTGCGCGGCGGACGGACCCGTGCCCTCGCAGGCGTACCGAGCGAGCCTGCGACGTTCTATATGGGCGCGGTCGGCGGCGGAGTGTGGAAGACCACCGATGCGGGCGTGACATGGCACAGCATATGGAATGACGAACCCAGCGGCTCCATCGGATCGATCGCGGTATCCCTCAGTGATCCCAACGTGGTCTATGTCGGCAGCGGAGAAGGCCTGCAGCGGCCGGACCTCTCGACCGGAGATGGCGTTTACAAATCCACCGATGGAGGGAAGTCGTGGACGCATCTCGAAAGCCTGCGCGATACCCAGCAGATCGGACAGGTTGCAATTGATCCACACGATCCGAATCGTGTGTTCGTTGCGGCCGAAGGGCATCCCTTCGGACCCAGCGAAGAGCGTGGGCTTTATCGCACCACCGATGGCGGCAAAACCTTCAAGCGGATTCTCTTTGTCAGCAATCGAACCGGCGCATCAGAGGTGCAGATCGATCCGCAGAACCCGCGGATCGTCTTCGCCGGAATGTGGCAGCGGCAGGAAGCGCCCTGGGAGAACGGTTCGTTTTTGGGATCGGAGGGCGGCCTTTATCGCTCCACCGATGGTGGCGACACGTGGACGAAACTCACGGGCAACGGCCTGCCCGATCAGATTCTCCAAGTCCAGCTGACCATTTCGCCAACCAATCCCAAGCGCATTTACGGAGCTATTGCGCCAGTGCATGGTGCCGTCGGGCTCTATCGCTCCGACGACGGCGGTGATCATTGGGTGCACGCGCCCGTGGATGATACGCGGCCCGAGGAGCGCATTGGCGGCGGCGATTGCCCTGTGCCGGTGGTCGACCCCAGGGATCCGGATACGGTCTACATCGCGAGTATCGTTTCCTGGAAATCAACCGATGCCGGGAAGACTTGGACAGCGCTGCGCGGATCGCCAGGCGGTGATGACTATCAGAACGTCTGGGTGAATCCGAACAACACAAAAATCATTGCGCTGGCCAGCGACCAGGGCGTCGTGATCTCGCAGAATGGCGGCGAGTCTTGGGCTGAGTGGTACAACCAGGCGACGGCGCAGATGTATCACGCCACCGCGGACAACGCGTTTCCATATCGCGTGTGCGGCGGCCAGCAGGATTCGGGTTCCGCATGCGTGCCCAGCCGCAGCGACGATGGACGCATCACTTTCCACGACTGGCATCCGGTAGGAATCGAAGAATACGGCTACGCGGCCCCTGATCCGCTCGATCCCGACATCGTTTACGGTGGCAAGGTAACACGCTACAACCGTCGAACCGGACAGATTCAAAACGTCGAGCCCAAGCCGCTGCGCAGTTATCGAGTCCTGCGCACGGAGCCTCTGCAGTTCTCACCCGTTGATCCGCACAGACTCTACTTCGCGACCAACACGCTTTGGATGACAGAAGACGCCGGGAAGAACTGGAAGGAGGTCAGTCCTGATCTGACGCGTGAGACCTGGGACTTGCCGCAAGTCGTCAGCGGATATAAGGAGTCACCCGCAGCCGCCGTCAGCCGCCGCGGCGTGATCTACGCACTTGGGCTTTCGCCGGTTGACGGGAACCGCATCTGGGCCGGCACCGACGACGGGTTGATCTGGACCACCAGCGATGCGGGCGCGCACTGGGATAATGTCACTCCTCCGGCGCTAAAGCCTTTCTGGAAGGTGTTCAATATGGACGCCGGACACTTCGATGCGCAAACCGCTTACGCAGCAGTGAATACGATGCGCCTCGACGACATGCGACCGCACCTGTTCCGTACCCATGACGGCGGCAGGAACTGGACGGAGATTGACAACGGAATTCCTGAAGGCGCAGCAACCAGCGCAATCCGCGAGGATCCCAAGCGCCAGGGCCTGCTCTATGCCGGCTCTGAGACACAGGTGTATGTCTCCTTCGATGATGGAGATCACTGGCAATCGCTGCGATTGAACATGCCGGCAAGCTCGGTGCGCGATCTTGAAGTAAAAGGTGACGACCTGATCGCGGCTACGCACGGTCGCGGCTTCCTGATCGTCGACGATGTCACTCCGTTACGCCAGCTGGCTGCGACAACCGATCAAAAAGATGCTTATCTCTATGCGCCGCAGACTGCGATTCGCATTCGCAACGATATGAATCCGCCGACACCCTGGCCGGCCGATTTCCCCTCCACCTCGAACCCGCCCGATGGCGCGGTGATCGATTACTACCTCGGCCCAAATTCTTCAGGTGTGGTTTCGCTGGAAATCGCGGACAGTAAGGGCCAGACGGTTGCCCGTTTCAACAGCAATGATCCAACTCCGGCGCCGGACCCGCGCTATCCCGATCCGCCGGTCTGGGAGCGGCCGCCGCGTGTGCTGTCGGCTGCGCCCGGACATCATCGTTTCCTGTGGGATCTCGAGTACCCGCTGGTTCCAGGCATGGCAACCAGCCCCGATGACGACTTGGCCACGCCGCACAACACGCCGCAGGTTTCAACTGCGCCGTGGGTGATGCCCGGCGATTACACGGTGCGGCTGATCGTGAATGGGAAGACACAGTCAGAGCCGCTCAAGGTCCAAATGGATCCCCGTGTTAAAACGACGATGCAGGACCTTGAGCAGCAATTCACCCTTGCCAAGCAGATGTATGACGACCTGATGAAAGCCACGGCCGCGCTTCACGAGATCAGCGTGCTGCGTGAGCAGTTGAAAGCACGCAAAGGACAGCCGGTCGTTGGCCAGGCCGCACCGACCATCGATTCCAGGCTCGACGCAATCGCGGGGCCAGAGCGCGGCGGACGCGGCTTTGGGCGTGGTCCTGCAGGGCCGTCAACGCTGGCCTCGGTGCGGATGCAGATCGCACGGCTCGAGCACTCCATCGAAAGCGCCGACGAAGCGCCGACCGCTGCGCAGGCAGAAGCCTTCCAGATCGCAGAAAAACCCCTGGGTGGACTGATCGACCAGTGGCGAAAGATGAAGGAAACCGATCTGAAATCCCTGAATGCCGATCTGAGGAAGCAGCACCTCGCCGTCATCAATCTCGACACGCATGAGTTGGATCGTGGCAGGCAGGACCAACTGGAAATGGGAGACGAAGAATAACGGAAAGGGTCCCGTCACGTTCCGGGGAGTCCCGGCTGAGGGCTACCTTGCCGCTCCACCCGGGATCCCAGGCGCAAGTTGCTGAAAAAACGATTGTTCTAATGCAGGGGTAACCCTAACGTAACCTATTCCCCCTAAGATGCAGTTACGAAAGATTTCGCCTGTGCTAGGCTAACTTCACCTTAAATCAGGCGATTTTCAAGTTGCGATCTCAAGTTGCGATCTCAAGTTGCCGACAAATTTGCCGTGGGCCTAGAGGAGTCCGGATGCACTGGCGCGATATAGCAGAAGAAAAGATTCGTCGCCCTGCGTCCTGCCGCGTACGAACCGCCAAACCTACCCTCCTTGCGCTCGTTCTTGCCTGTTGCACAATCGCGGCGAATGGCGCAGTGTCCCGTCCTGCCGAGGTCACGACGGTCAGGCAGATCCGCCAGTTAAAAGCCCTTCAGCAGACCCCTGTGGACGCTCATATCCGCGGTGTCGTCACCTATTTCGATACAGTGGCTCCCAATCTCTTTGTGCAGGATTCGACCGGAGGTGTTTGGGTCGACCTGCGCGGGTCGAAGTTGACGCCGCCGTTGCCCGGCCAGGTACTCGATTTGCGTGGGAAGGTAGGAGCCGGATTCAGTCCCTATATCGCCAATCCGCAATGGAAGGTAGTAGGGCAAGCATCGCCTCCCAAGCCGGTGCGCCTGCTCTATGACGACGTAGCCAGGGGTAACTTCGACGGGCAATGGATACAGATGGACGGCGTGGTGCGTTCGTTTGTCCAACAGGCGGAGGGTAGCGTTCTGGTTATCGACGTCGCGACGCCGACCGGGACGTTCAAGGTGAGAGTTCCGAACTACCACGGCGCTTTCCCGATGGAACTGGTGGACGCGAAGGTGCGCTTCAATGGGGTTTGTGGTGCGGCATTTAACAGCCGGCAACAGCTTGTCTCCATTCATCTATTCATGCCGTCCCTCAAAGACATCGAGGTGCTCGAGGCGCCTCCGCAGGATCCATTTGCGATCCCGGTGACGCCGATCGCCGATGTTCGCCGGTTTTCGACAGACCTGACGAATGAACACCGGATCAAGGTGCTCGGAACAGTGACCGCGCGTTTCCCGCAACAGGGAATCTATGTGACCGATGCCGCGGGCGGGCTCTATGCCGAAAGTCAGGACGGCTCTCCCCTTGTGGAAGGCGATCAGGTTGAAGTTATCGGATTCCCGTCGGTGGGCAGCTTCAGTCCAGTTCTGAAGTCGGCCCGAATCCGTCCTACTGGAAAGCGCATTGCGCCGACGACCTCCCAGGTGAGCGGAAGAGCAGCCCTTATGGGCTCCTTCGACGCAGAACTCATTACCATCACCGGCACCCTTCGTTCTTTCCGGCATGACCGGTATGATCCGGCATTGGTCGTTGAGTCGGATGATCATGTCACCTTTGAAGCGAGTCTGCAGCACACCGGGCAACAGAACAGCGATGTGCTGGAAGGCAGCCGCCTATCCCTGACCGGCATCTGCGCGGTCCGTGCCGACGAGAACGGGAATCCCGCAGATTTCAGGGTTGTGTTGCGTTCGCCGAGTGATCTACGAGTCCTTTCCTCTCCTCCCTGGCTCACCCCCGAAAGAGCGACGCTCTTGTTCTTCTGCCTGATCGCCGCCATGTTGGGGGTCATTGGATGGGTTGGGATTCTTCGCCGGCGGGTTCGCCAGCAAACCCAGATCATCACCACCAAGCTCAAAAACGAACTCGCCCTGGAAGAACGATACCGCGATATCTTCGAACGCAATCTCACCGGCCTCTATGTTGCACGAGCCGACGGAGAAATCATCGATTGCAACGATGCATGCGCTCGCATGCTTGGATACGGCGGACGCAGCGCGCTATTCGCCGACGGTGCCCGGGCTTCTGAGATCCTTCAGAAACTCCATGCGAACTCACCTGAGAGCTTCACCGCATGCACGGAACAGTCCTTCGAGCGCCCCGACGGAACCAGCGGGTGGGCACTCTGCAGCCTGAGGGTGGTTCGGGAGAAAGAGAGCGGAAGCGATGTCTTTGAGGGATCCCTTGTCGACATCACCGAGCGAAAACTGGCCGAAGAGAGAATCCAGTTCCTGGCCTACTTTGATTCGCTGACCAATCTGCCCAACCGCTCCCTGGTACAGGACCGCCTCGCAAAGAGCATCGCCGTTGCCCGGCACGAGCGCCAAAAACTAGGTGTCCTCCACCTGGATATCGACAGTTTCAAAATTATCAACGACTGCCTTGGGCATTCCCAGGGAGACGAATTGCTTAAGAACATCGCCCGGAGGTTGCAGACATTTGCGCGCGAAGACGATACCGTGGCGCGCCTCGGCGGCGACGAATTCCTGATTGCTCTCGGCCCCATCGACTCGCCAGCGGATGCAGCGGCTGTTGCCGAACGCATTGCGCGCGAATTGAAACCTCCATTCAGTCTGAACGGCCATCTCCTCAACGTGACCTGCAGCATCGGCATCAGCATTTTCCCCGATCACGGCGAGGACGCAGAGGCGCTCATCAAAAACGCCGATGCGGCGATGTACGCTTCGAAGAACGCGGGCCGCAACACCTTTCGCTTCTTCTCGGAAGAGATGACGGCACAGGCCATCGAATGCCTTCAGATCGGGAACAGCCTGCGCGGCGCGGTCGAACGCGAGGAGCTCTTCCTCGTGTTTCAGCCCGAATTCAACTTGAGAACCGGCGCGATTTCATGCTGGGAGGCTTTGTTGCGCTGGAAACATCCGGAACTCGGATTGATCCCACCCGATAGGTTCATTCCCATTGCCGAGGCCAACGGAACCATTGTTCCCATTGGCGAATGGGTTCTGCGGACAGCGTGCCTGCATGCTCGCGGCTGGCACGATAGCGGCAACAAGATCCCGGTCGCGGTGAATGTTTCGGCTGTGCAATTCCGTCAGATCGGCTTCTGCGATCTGGTGAAGCGAGTTCTGCGGGAGACGGGGCTTGATCCCGAATATCTCGAGCTCGAGATTACGGAAAGCCTGCTGCTCGCCACCGAGGACATGCGGTTTGAGGTGCTCACTCAACTCAAGACCCTTGGCGTCAGGCTCGCGATCGACGACTTCGGTACCGGCTATTCGAGTCTCAGTTATCTCAAACAGCTTCCAGTCAGTAAGCTCAAAATCGATCGCAGCTTTATTCATGATCTGCACCGTGCGGGCAACGAGGAAGCCATCACCGCTGCCATTATCCAGATGGCAAAATGTCTCAGATTGACGGTGACTGCGGAGGGTGTCGAGAACCAGCGCCAGCTGCAACTGCTGCGGGATCACGGGTGCGACGATGTGCAGGGCTTTCTGTTCAGCAAGCCCCTGCGCGCCGACCAGATGGACTTCCATAACCGGAGAGCCTCAGCGCTCTTCGAGATACTGTCAATGGGCGTTGCAAGCTAACCCAGCGTCAGTGATAGCGTAATCCGAAACCGGTCAGTCGGGTTCTAAGACCACACGGCTCAGCGTCCCAAATCATCCCAAAATAGATGTTGCATTCTTTGACAATGCAAGGCATCTCAATGCGATGCGGCTTGTCTCGCGGCACAAAACCTGCTGATGGCCACACTGCTGTTTTCAGCCGAAGCGCTACGCGGTACAAAAATCACCGCCAGGTTGTCGTGGTATGCCGTCTGCAGGCAGGGTTGCAAATCGAGCAGCTGAGTCAGCGGTGCGCCGACCGGCGCAAGGATAAGGTTGGCCCGGACGAGATCCGCGTCGGAGTCCCACCCCGGATAACCGCTCCAGGTCGCATAGGAGCGCATAATCCTCTCGTTGCCATATACGTTGGTTCGGCCATCCATGCTCACAGGCATTCGCAGCCACCAGATCAGGAAGCCGCCCCAGTTGAAGTCGTTGTAAAGCGGTCCTCGCCAGCCCTGCTGTCTGATTGCGTCAACCGCCGCGACAGGCAAATCTCTTGTCAGTTTTACCTGCAGATCGGCGTTGTTCTCCTGCTTGATGCGTAAAGTGATAACCAAACAAAATAACGCAAGAACACCAGACAGCACGAGTGCGGGCGTCTTCAAGCAAAGAGGGTTTGACGATGTTCCACTTGTCTGAGAAGCGATGACCGCACTTCCCGCAATTGCGAGCATCCAAATGTCACGTTGTGCGTGAAAGGAAAAGAAAATCGAAACAGCAATCAACACCACTTCAAATAATTGGAGCTTTCGGCTTCTTGTCAGGAGCGCAACTGACGCGAGCGCGAGAAACAGGAGGCACCAGTCGTCCAGATTGCGAAATGAAATGGCGGAGAATTCGATGATCGGGTTGAGCACTCCCATTTGGGTCGCCTGATCAAAACCAGCCTTGTAGATTCTCCAACCGTATGGATTCACCAGGGTGGCCATAACGCTGGCGAGAAAAATGCCAGCCATCCACGCAGGACGAAACCTGGTTTGCACTGATCTCCATCGCGCCGCAATGAGCGCTTCGGCAAGGGCGATACCCAGGATCAGCAATCCGTCAGCAAATTCGACATGCACATTGGCCCAGACGACGAATATCAGCGGAAGCCACAGCAGGTTTCGATTTTTTCCCGACTGGCGCACATCCACCAGAATTCCAAGCTCAAGCGCAAAAAGAAGAATCGAGAATAGCCACGAACGCGGTGTGAGGATCCGCCCCATGCAATAGATCGCAAGCAAAGTCATTGCCGCCGTGATCGTAAAGTCGGAGTTCAGGCGGCGGATCACGCGATGCACCGCAATCGTCGTAGCCAACACCATTGTGGAGGTGTAGAGCACGATTCCCAATAGCCCGAGTTTTTTGAAAAGCAGGAAGATCGTGAGTTCAAACAGCCAGCTGTAAGCGACCCAGGGCTGCCCCGCACCAATGCTGGAAAACGGCTCGGTCTGCGGCACGGCGCGATGCAGGAAGACCCATTCTCCTGAGCGCAGGTGCCACCAGACGTCGGTATCCGTGACCTGGTCGATGCGAAGCGCGAAGAAGACCGGGGTGACATACAGTATGGCGAGCACAATTACCTGTGCCCACTGCACCTGGTGGTTTTTGGCTGCTGCGACCTCACTGCTTTCGCGGGGCTTCAATTGGGTATCAGGAGTCTCCCAGAGCGTGACGGACGGGTTCAAATCCGTTCAGAAACATTGTAGGGGCAACGCCATCCCCGTTCTCCGCTCCAGAATTCCAATTCCGACCGCCGGTAATAAGAAGAGTACTCAACCACATCAGCCCTTCAGGGCATTCGATGCGCAGTTGAACTTCCCAAACAGCCCGTTGTGCATCAAGTGAAAAGGTCGCCATTACCCCGTCTCCCTGCTGGCCGCTAAAGAGGCCGATGCGCTACGATGCTCGGGGTGACCCGGTGATAATGACGGGATTTGTAAGTAGCAGGGGTGCCCGGTCCCCCCGGAGTTTTTTGGGAGCTTAGGGAATGAAGGATGTCGTAATTGTCTCGGCGGTTCGCACGCCAATCGGAAAGTTCCAGGGATCCTTGCAGTCGTACACCTCGCCAAAGCTCGGTGCATTGGTCGTGCGCGAGGCGGTGAAGCGCGCCAACGTCGAACCCGCCAGGATCGATGAATGCATCATGGGCTGCGTCCTGCAGGCGGGACTTGGACAATCACCGGCGCGGCAAGCGGCGATCTTCGGGGGTTTGCCCCCGCAGGTCGGAGCGTTTACGGTGAACCAGGTCTGCGGATCGGGATTACGCGCGGTGGCGCTTGCGACGCAGGCAATCCAGACCGGCGACTCCGACATTGTTGTCGCGGGCGGCATGGAGTCGATGACCAACGCGCCCTATCTGTTGCAGCAGGCGCGCTCCGGCTATCGAATGGGCAACGGCAACCTTGTTGACGCGATGATCAACGACGGCTTGTGGGATGTGTACAACCAGTTCCACATGGGATCGGCCGCCGAGATGGTGGCGGAGAAGTACAAGATCACGCGCGAAGACCAGGATGCTTTCGCCGCCGAATCCCATCGCCGCGCTGCCGCAGCCACTGCCGAGGGGCGCTTTCGCGCGCAGATTCTGCCCGTCGAAGTTCCTCCTGCGAAAAAAGGCGAGCTTCCGCGTGGCTTCGATATGGACGAGGGCATCCGTCCCGACACAACGGCCCACATCCTGTCCAAGCTGAAACCGGCATTCAAGGAAGGCGGAACGGTGACCGCCGGCAACGCCCCCGGCGTAAGTGATGGTGCCGCGGCCGTGGTCGTGACCAGCGCCGACCGGGCAAGGGAACTCGACGCGCCGCCTATGGTAGTGGTCCGCGCCCAGGCCACGGCCAGCCGCGAACCAGAGTGGTTTTCGCTCGCGCCTATCGATGCCGTTCGCAAAGTCGTCGACAAGGCGGGCTGGTCTCTCGATTCAGTCGATCTCTTTGAGTTGAATGAGGCCTTTGCCGTGCAGGCACTCTCGGTGATCCGCGAACTGGGCCTGGATCCGGAAAGGGTCAACGTAAACGGGGGGGCAGTCGCTCTGGGTCATCCCATTGGGGCCAGCGGGGCGGCTGTGCTCGTCAAACTGATCTACGCCATGGCCGACCGCGGAGCAAAGCGCGGGATTGCCTCTCTTTGTCTCGGCGGTGGGAGCGCAGTGGCCCTCGCGGTAGAACGCATCTGATCCATTTGTGACGCCGGGGCGCAGCCTGCCAACCAGGAAAACTGTCCGATAACGGACAATGCGCATCCAGACCGGTCACTTCAACTCCCTTCCCATCAAAGCCTTACGATCCATAAACTCTTTGTTTGGAGTATCTAGCCCCGGGCTCTCTTTGGCACGGCAAGTGCTCCTACTCCGATGTGATGGATATCGCACGCCCAGATATAAGAAAAAGCAAAAGGCGCCGCCTGTTGGTTTGGGCCGGCATTGGGGTGGTGGTTCTTACAGTTGCGGTGGTTCTGGTTTCCCGGCTCAAGCCGGCGGCTCCCACGGTCGATGCGTCAACTGTATGGCCGGACACCGTGAAGCGAGGAGACTTTACCCGGCAGGTCCGCGGCTCGACAGGTACTCTGGTCCCGCGCGAAGACTCAATCGAACTGATTCCGGCACTGACTGATGCGACCGTGGTCCGCATCCGCGTTTTGCCCGGAACCATGGTCAAGGCCGACACAATCCTGATGGATCTGGCTGCTCCCGAACTGGAGCAGAAGCTTCTCGACGCCAAGTTGCAGGTGAAGCAGGCTGAAGCCGATTACAAGGATAAGCAGGCGCAGCTGCAAAGCACCCTGATGGACAAGAAGATCCTGGCCGCGCAGGTGAACGCCGACTACACCCAGGACCAGATTCAGGCGAAGACCGACGAACAGCTGTTGAAACTGGGTGTGATCACTGGCATTGCCTACGATAAGTCCAAGAACACTGCCGAGCAACTCGCGGCGCAGCACAAGCTCAGCCTGGAGCAGCTCGAACTCAACGAGAAAAATATAGAGGTGCAGCTCCAGTCTGCGCAGGCCAAAATCGACCAGGCGAAAACGTTGCTGGCGTTGTATCAGAAGCAGACGGATGCGCTGGAAGTCCGTGCCGGAATTGCCGGCGAGGTCGACCCCTTACCGGTTCCCATGCAGGCGGGAATGCACGTGACCGCCGGGACATCGCTGGCCGAAGTGGTCCAGCTGGGCAAACTGAAAGCTGCCCTCCAGATCGCCGAAACCCAGGCGCGCGATATTCAAATCGGCCAGCCGGCTGCGATCGACACGCATAACGGCGTCATTCTGGGACATGTTACCCGAATCGATCCGGCGGTTTTGAACGGAACGCGCACCGTCGACGTACAACTGGATGGAGATCTTCCACTGGGCGCGGTAAAAGGCCTCAGCGTGGATGGAACCATCGATCTGGAACATCTCCACGATGTGCTGTATGTTGGACGTCCGGCGCTGGGCAACGAGAACTCGACGCTCAGCTTATTCAAGGAGTCTCCGGATCACAAGACTGCTGAGCGAGTCCAGGTCAAGGTGGGCCGCGCGTCGGTCAACGCCATTCAGGTGCTCGACGGTCTGAAGGAAGGTGATACCGTGATTCTTTCTGACATGTCACGTAACGACAACGTAGATCGTATTCGTCTTGAGTAACGGCATTGCACAACGAGATTGGAACCGGTCAGAAATCGGAATTGAATCGCAATTCTGATGACTGACAACTGATAACTGAAAACTCACTTCACGAGGGGGATTGGATGGCAAACGATAAGCTGATTGACATTGAAGATCTGACTAAGGTCTTCTACACCGATGAAGTGGAGACCCACGCGCTCTCCGGCATTCATCTCACCATATCGCGTGGAGAGTACGTGGCCATGTCGGGCCCGTCGGGCTGCGGCAAATCAACGCTGCTGTCCATCCTCGGCCTGCTCGACACGCCGACCGGCGGCCGTTATTTGCTCAATAGCAAGCCGGTTGAAAACCTGAGCTTCGGCGAGCGCTCGCGCATTCGCAACCAGGAGATTGGGTTCATCTTCCAGAGTTTTAACATGATCGGCGATCTCACCGTGGAAGAGAATGTGGAACTGCCGCTCACCTATCGCGCCGGCATGCCCTCGGCGGAGCGCAAGAAACGCGTAAAGGAAGCCCTGGAGCGCGTAAACATGGCGCATCGCATGCGGCACTATCCCGCCCAGCTCTCCGGCGGTCAGCAGCAGCGCGTTGCCGTGGCCCGCGCACTGGCAGGATCTCCCTCGATCCTGCTGGCTGATGAGCCTACCGGAAACCTGGACTCGAAGAACGGCGAGGCCGTGATGCACCTGCTTGCTGACCTGCACCGCGAAGGCTCGACCATCTGCATGGTGACGCACGATCCGCGCTTCGCCAAGCACGCCGAGCGCGAAGTGCACCTGTTCGACGGCAAAGTTGTTTCTGAGGACGAGTTGAAGAAGCTGACCGAAGAAGTGGAGGCGTAAAGTGTTCGGCCAGGACTTGCGTTATGCGGTACGCCAGCTGCGCATGTCGCCTGGCTTCACGCTTACGGCGGTGCTCACGCTCGCGCTGGGCATCGGCGCGGTGACCACGGTCGGCACGTGGACCAATGCTGTACTGTTCAATCCCTGGCCGCAGGTGCACGATGCGCGCTCTCTGCGCTTCATCTCCGCGACCGTCCTGGGATCGAATGGCTACTCTGTCCACTACGACCAGATCGACCATCTGCGTCAACATGGTCGCTCGTTCAGCGACGCTGCCGCGTTCGATTTCGCGCCGCTCAACCTGACACTGCCCGATACGCAGCCGCAGGCAATTCCCGCCGGGATCGTCTCCTCAAATTACTTCCAGCTTCTCGGTCTCAAGCCGCAGGTTGGCGGCTTCTTTCAACCGAACGTGAACGATCGCAACTATGGTTCCAATGATGCGATCGTTCTCTCGGACGGCCTATGGCGCGAACGCTTCAATTCCAATCCCTCCGTCATAGGCCGCACCGTTTCTATCAATCGCCACGCCTTCACAGTCATTGGCGTTGCACCGCCCGGCTTTGCCGGAATCTTTGGTGGTCTCGCCGAGGCAGCATGGATCCCGCTTTCTTCTCTGCGCGATCTTTCCGCGGATGCGCCGCCTGATCCGCTTGCGCATGAGGGACTACAGGCAGTTATCCGCCTGAATCCCGGCGTGAATGACGCCACCGCCGCTGCCGAGATTCATACCCTGGCCCGTTCGTTTGCTTTTGCGCAGCACAACGAGCAATACAACAGCTGGGACCTGAATATCTATAATTCCGCGAACTTCCAGCGCGGCTTTTTCTCCGTTATCGGAGAGCAGATGCCGGTCCTCTTCGGAGCTTCCGCCCTGCTGATGATCCTGGTCTGCATCAATGTTGCATCTCTGCTGGGCCAGCATGCCGCGCGCCGCCGCCGTGAAGTCGCTATTCGTACGGCTCTCGGAGCCAGGCCGGGGCGGATCGCCAGCCAGGTTCTCATCGAGACGGGCTTGCTCGCGGTTGCCGGCGCGCTTGCCGGCTGGGCGGCGAGCGTGGCCATTTCACGTAGCCTTTATGCGCTGATGCCCAACCTGGGTTTCCCGCTTGCCTTCAATCTGAATACCGATTTCCGGATCATTGCTTTCGTCGCCGCTATTGCGATCGTAGTTACATTGGTTTGCGGCCTGTACCCGGTCCGTCAGTCGTTGCGCGTTTCTCAGCGGGAAGCACTGCATGAGGGTGGCGCCGCGGTTGCCGGAGCCGTCCGGAAGAGAATCGGTCAGCGGATTCTCCTCGGCTTTCAGCTTGGCATCTGCTTCGTTGTCCTCGCCTGCTGTGGCCTGCTCGTTCGCACAACCCTCAACATCCTGAACCGCCCCACTGGATTCGAACGCGCCAATACTCTTACCGCGGTCATCGATCTCTCCAGGGCCGGCTACAACGAGGACCGCGCGCATGTCTTCCTCACCTCGCTGCGCGAACGCCTTCAAAACGCTCCTGGCGTCTCTTCCGCTACATTCACCACGCACCTGCCGATGGGTGACTGGGGATCGGGCAATACGCGTGACTTCAGCGTTCCTGGATATGTCCCTGCAAAAGGAGAGGACAAGCAGATCGTAGCGGACTATGACGGCCCCGATTTCTTCCGCACCATAGGAATACAGCTTCAGCAAGGCCGCGACTTCACGGTCGCCGATAACGATGTTGCCCCCAACGTTGCCGTGATCAACGAATCCATGGCTCATCGTTACTGGCCAAAGGGGAACGCGCTTGGTAGCCGCGTCGTCATCGACAAAGTGGACCGCGGCATCGTCGGCGTCGTACACGACTTCGCATATCACAACCCGAGTAGTACCGATCCCAATCCCGTCGTCTTCGTTCCCCTGCTCCAGGGCAAATCGGGTTATGGATATGCAATCCTCGCTATCCGCTCGCGAACGACGGCAGGTGCGGTAACAGCGCAACTGCGCCAGGCTGTCCGATCGCTCGATCGAGCCGTGCCGCTTGAAAATGTTCGCTCCCTGGAAGACGTTAGCGGCGAGATGTACCAGATGTCCCGTATCCCCGCGGAATTGCTCGGCGTCTACGCCATCTGCAGCGTGCTGGTCGCCATGATGGGACTCTACGCCGTAATGGCCTACTCGGTCATCGAACGCAATCGCGAATTTGCCCTGCGCATGGCTCTCGGTTCAACACGCGCCTCGATCTTTCGCCTCGTATTACAAGGCAGCACGAGCGTCATTCTTATCGGGTTTGTTGCGGGCGGCCTCGGCTCCATTGCAGCCGTCCGTCTGCTGCGATCCATGCTCTTCAACGTTGCGCCGTTTGATCCGGTGAGCTTTGCAGGTGCAGCCATTTTGCTGGTGATGACGGTACTGCTTGCCGGAGTCACGCCTGCGCGACGCGCCGCGAGCATTGAGCCAATGCAAGCGCTCAGAAACGAGTAATTCAGACCGGTTTTTCCCAAAGGAGGTTGCGATGAATCATTTGTGGCCCGACGTCCGTTTCGCACTCCGGCAGTTGCGAAATTCACCGGGTTTCGCGCTTACGGCAGTGCTGACATTGGCTTTCGGCATCGGCGCGACCACCGCAATTTTCTCCATTGTGGAAGGAGTGCTGCTGCGTCCGCTCCCATTCGCGAATCCCGACCGGTTGGTGGTTCTCGGCGACATACTCGAAGGATCTAACTTTGGAACGCCGTCTGTTCCCGCGCCGGAAGTCGTCACATATGCTCACGACGCGCATGGATTCAGTGCCGTCGCCGGATATCAGCAGACTGCCTATGAACTCTCCGGAGCTGGCGAGCCCGCCCAGATCAATGCCTCCCGGTTGGGTGGCGGTGTCTTCCCGATCCTCGGCGTCTCACCCGTGATGGGCCGCTTTTTTACCCAGCAGGAAGACGTGGGACGTGAGCAGGTTGCGGTCATCAGTTATCAAACCTGGCGCAGCCGATTCCACCGCAACCCGAATGTTATCGGAACCAGGATCCTCCTCGATCGCAAGCCCTACGAGATTATCGGCGTCATGCCTCGCGACTTCGAGTTCCCCCTCGTCCCCGGGCAGTTGAATCGCAGTGAATTGTGGGTCCCGCTGAGCTTCACTCAGGGTGAAATCGTCAATGGAGTGGGCAACTGGGGCTTTGCCATGATCGGCCGTCTCAAACCCGGCTTCTCTGTCGCGCAGGCACAGCAGGATGCTGAAATCGTAGCCCGCGAGATCCAGAGCAACTACCCCGCCGCGATGAAGGGCGTTCGCATCCACGCGAGTGTCCAGAGGCTGGATGAGAACACCGTGGCCCAGGCGCGTCCCCTGGTGCGCACCCTGTTCTTCGCTGTGATCGTGGTGCTGTTCATCGCGTGCGCAAATCTTGCCGGTCTGCTGCTGGTGCGCGTCATTCGCCGTCGCCGCGAAATCTCCATGCGCATGGCTCTGGGTGCGAGCGGAGCCGCCGTTATCCGTCAAAGCCTTATTGAGACGCTCACCCTCAGTGTCACCGGTGGCGTCGTGGGCCTGCTGCTCGCGGCGGCAACATTGCGTCTCGGGGTCAGCTTTCTTCCTGAAACCCTCCCCCGCATCGACTCCATCGCTCTTGACTGGAAAGTTATCGGGTTCGCGCTGTTGCTTGCCATCCTGACCGGTTTCCTCTGCGGATTGATTCCGGCTTCGGCCGCTGCACGTACCAGCGTCAGCGAGTCGCTTAAGGAGGGCGGTCGCACCAGTTCGACGGGCAGCGTTCATGCCCGCCTGCGCTCCATTCTTGTGGTTGCGGAACTTGCGGTTGCTCTGGTGCTTCTCTGTGCGGCAGGTCTGCTGTTGCGCAGCTTCGAAAAACTGCGCGACGTGAATCTCGGATTCCGTACCGACCACTCGCTCACAGCTTCCTACAGCCTTCCCCACGAGCAGTACTCCTCGCAGGCTGCGGTAGACGCATTTAACAACTCTCTCCTCACGAAGCTGCAACAATTGCCCGGCGTGCAGGCGGTCGGAATCACTGGCTCGCTGCCTGGCGTGGGGATCAACTCAAACACCGGTTTCGTTGCCGAAGGTTATGTCTCTCCGAAAGGCGCACAGCTCACCTTGGGCTGGCCGGACCAGATTTCAGGCGATTATTTCGCTGCTGCCGGGATTCCCCTGTTGCGCGGCCGGGCTTTCACCCCCGCGGATGGTGCGAATGCGCCCCTCGTCGTGATCGTGAACCGCACCCTCGCCGACCACTATTGGCCGGGGCAGGACCCCATCGGCAAGCGCATCCACATTGGCGTTGCCGACACCCCGTTGCCCTGGATGACCGTCGTCGGGGAGATTGGCGACCTGAAGCAGGGAACTGCGGAAGACGCGACAGTGGCGCAGTTCTATCAGCCCATCGCGCAGCTCAAGAAAACTCTTGGCCAGTTTGCCACGCCCGAGATGCTGAATGGTACTTCGAACTCCATCCTTGTTCGCGGACAGATCCCGCCCGAGCAGATGATCGATTCGGTACGCGCGGCGGTTCGTTCCATCGATCCGCAGCTTCCGCTCACCCAGGTCGAATCGTTTGAGCACGTCGTTTCAGAAAGTGAAGCGCCGCGCCGGTTCAACACCGCGCTCATCTCCAGCTTTGCGATAGCTGCTGTGTTGCTGGCTCTTCTCGGTATCTACAGCGTGATTGCATTCTCTGCCGCCATGCGAACGCAGGAGATGGCGATTCGTCTGGCGCTTGGCTCCCAGCGTAACGGAATTCTGCAACTGGTGCTGGCTTCGGCAGCCAAGCTGGGCCTGATCGGTTGCGGCCTGGGCGCAGTCGCGGCCGTCTTTGCCACGCGTCTCATGCGATCGTTGCTCTTCCAGGTCGATCCGCTCGATCCGGGCGTCATGATCCTGGCCGCCGTCTGCATCTTTTTACTTGCCCTCGCTGCTTCCATTGTTCCTGCCGTTCGCGCGGCATCGATTGAACCCATCAACGCATTACGAACGGAATAGCTCGATGTACGATCCAGAATCCCAATTGGCTTGGAGCTGAATCGAAGTGAATCAGACCTTGAACAATACGCTGCAAGATCTTCGTTACGCGCTGCGCCAGCTGCGCAAATCGCCGGGATTTGCCGTTACGGCGGTGATTACGCTGGCCTTGGGCATCGGCGCCAATACCGCTATCTTTACGCTTGTCCAGGGGATCCTGCTGCGTCGCCTCCCGGTGGTCGATCCCAAGCAACTCTTTCGAATCGGCGACACCGACGATTGCTGCGTTGACGGCGGATTCCAGAACGACAATGGCGACTATGCCATCTTTTCGTACGATCTCTATCGCCAATTCCGCGACGGAGCACCGGAATTCGAGCAACTTGCCGCAGTGCAGGCCGGGCAGAACCACGTCTACGTCCGGCGCGGCGAACAGGATACCAAGAATCTGCGACTCGAATATGTAACCGGAAATTTCTTCACGATATTCGGAATCGGCCCATATATCGGACGGATGTTCTCCGCCTCCGACGATACCCCCGGCGCTTCGCCGGTTGTTGTGCTCAGTTACGACTCGTGGCAGAGCGACTTCGCGGCTGACCCGAACATCGTTGGTTCCACCATATTCGTGCAAACCCACCCGTTCACGGTAGCCGGTGTTGCTCCTCCAGGGTTTTTTGGCGACCGTGTTACCGACAGCCCGCCGGCCCTGTGGATTCCCATTAACAATGAGCCGCTGGTCGAAGGCGCCAATTCGATCCTCCACAATGGCGATCAGAATTGGCTCTATCCCATCGGCCGGCTTCGCCCCGGGACCAGCATCCCCGCTCTTAGCGCCAAGCTGTCCACTTCCTTGCGGCAGTTCCTTAACTCGCGTCCCATCTATGTCGAATACGGCGCTCAGTCCGAGATCCCGAAGCAGCACGTGGTCCTCTCGCCCGCGGGTGGCGGAATCCAGAATCTGCAAATGGAAACCGGACGCGGCATCCGCATGCTGATGATCTTGTCCACCGTTGTGCTGCTGATCGCCTGCGCAAACATTGCCAACCTGCTTCTTGCGCGGACAACTTCCCGACGTGGCGAGATCGCGATCCGTATGTCGATGGGATCTGCGCGCTGGCGGCTCATACGGCAGATGATCACAGAAAGCGTGCTGCTGGCCTGCATCGGCGGTGTTGTCGGCCTCGCGGTCGCGTATCTTGGCTCGCGCACGATTCTCACGCTGGCATATCCCGGCGCCGAGCACATCGCCATTCGCGCCAACCCATCCCTGCCGGTCCTGGGTTTCGCTTTTCTCGTTTCTTTGATTACGGGTTTGCTGTTTGCCATCGCGCCGGCCTGGCTGTCCTCCCATGCACAGCCCGCAGAGGCACTGCGTGGCATCAATCGCTCGACCCGCGACAAATCGAGTTTGCCTCAAAACGTGCTGGTGATCTTCCAGGGAATGCTGTCCATTGTCCTCATCTCCGCGGCAATCCTGATGACCCGGAGTCTCGGAAATCTCGAACACCAGAACTTCGGAGTGCAGACTGCCAATCGCTATGTCATTCACTTCGATCCCGCTGGAGCGGGTTATACCACCGACCGGCTACCTGCTCTCTATAGACAAATTGAGGATCGCTTTTCCGCACTTCCCGGTGTAGCGAATGTCGCCATTGCACTCTACCCGCCCCTCGACGGCGACAACTGGAGCGATGGCATATTTGTGCAGGGGCATCCCATCCCCAAGCCGAACGAGGAAAGCTGGGCCGCCTGGGATCGTGTGACTCCGGGCTTCCTCAATACTCTTGGCGTTCCGATGATTCGCGGCCGCGGCATCACCGCACAGGACACCGCAACCTCTCAGCCGGTTGCGATCGTCGATCAATCGTTTGTGAAGCGCTTCTTCCCGAAGGAAGACCCGATCGGCAAGCACTTCGGGGTCGATAGTGTGGAATACGCGGGCGCTTTTGAAATCGTGGGCGTATTTGCCGACTTCAAAATGAACAACCCTCGCGATGTGCCGCGTCGCGTATACCTTCGTCCCATGACGCAGCAATTCATCGGATTCAAGAACAAGCAATACGTAACTGGAGAAACGCGCTCCATGTTCGCCGATTCCGTTTTGATTCGGTTCAACCGGCCGCAGGAGCAGGTTGAACAAGTGGTCAGGCGAACTCTCAGGTCGATCGATCCCAACCTGACCATCACGCGGCTCACCACCTTGGATGATCAGGTTGCCAGTAATTTCACCCAGGATCGCCTGCTGGCTCGACTCACCAGCCTGTTTGGCATCCTTGCGCTGATTCTTGCTTCGATTGGACTTTACGGCGTGATGTCGTACTTCGTCGCCCGGCGCACCAGTGAAATCGGTATTCGCATGGCGCTCGGTGCAACTCGAACCAGTGTTATCTCCATGGTCTTTCGCAGCGCTCTCTTCCAGGTGGTCATGGGATTGGCCCTGGGCATTCCAGCGGCATTGCTTGCCGGTCACCTGATGGCCAGCGAACTTTACGGTGTCGGCGCCTACGATGCGCTGTCCCTTGCCGGCGCCACACTTGTGCTGGCGGCCTGCGCAGCCTTTGCGGTATTTGTGCCGGCACGACGTGCAGCTTCCATTGAACCCATGCAAGCGTTACGCATCGAGTAGGAGAAAGGAGACGGCGGAAATGAACAACCTCGCGCGCGACATCCGATATTCGCTTCGCCAATTGCGGCGGGCTCCCGGCTTTGCTGTAACCGCCGTGCTCACGCTGGCGCTTGGCATCGGCGCCAGTTCTGCCATCTTCTGCCTGATCGACGGCCTCTGGCTCCATCCTCTGCGCGTTCCGCATCCGGGCGAACTGGTGAGAGTTTTCGCCACGACCAAGCAAAGCCCGGCGGCCGACGAAGGCGTAGATACGTATTTCAATTATCCCGAGTATCAGACCATCGCGGCCCGGGCTTCGGGGCTCAAGTCCGTGGTTGCTCTTGGCCGCAGGGGCAGCCTGATGCAGCGCCAGGACGGCACCGCTGCCTTACTGCTGACCAATGTAGTCTCCAGCAATTTCTTCGAGGCGCTCGGTGTGCATCCTCTTCTGGGGCGGACTTTCAGCTCGTCCGATGCCGCCAACTTGCGTGTTCATCCCGCCGTGCTGCTCGGCTACGGTTTCTGGAAACGCGAGTTTTCAGGTGACCCGAATATCGTGGGTCGTCAAATTTCCATTCTGCGCGGCAAAGATCATCGGACCATGGTTGACGTGTTGGGCGTGCTGCCGGCCTCTTTCCGTGAGATTGACAACGGCATGGATCGCGATCTCTGGATGTCCACTGACACATGGGCCGCCGTTGCGCACGCCGATGAATTGACCTCGCTCGAGTTCCGCTGGTTCAAGATCCTTGGCCGCCTCGCGCCCGGTGCAACGGCTGCCGAAGTCAACCAGCAGGTAGCCGCGATTGCAAAAGGGCTCGAACTCGCTGATCCGCAGGCCAATCGCGGACGCGGCGCGCGTGCCGTCGGCGATTTTCCGTATCGTATGGACCGCGCTGGAACCACCGGCCTGGTCCTGTTCGCGATCGTAGGTTGTGTGGTGCTGCTGGGAACAGTCAATATCGCCCAGATCATGCTGGCGCGTGCGCTGGCTCGCGCGCCGGAAGTCGCCCTGCGTCTCTCTCTTGGTGCTCGTCGTGGCGCCGTTGCCCGCCAGTTGCTGCTTGAGAATCTACTGCTCGGGATTTTCGGGCTCCTCGCCGGCCTTTCGCTTGCCCTGGCCATCGCCGCGCTCCTTCCGAAACTGCTGGTCAGCGAACCTGCGATGCTCGTCGCTATTGGATCAAGCCAGTCGAGCTTCCAACTGGATTGGCGAGTCTTTTCCTTCGCAACCGTTCTGGCATTGATCACGATGCTGCTGCTTGCGCTCGTGCCGCTCAGCCAGGTAGTGAGGGCTGAATTGCTCCCCGTTCTTCAGTCTGCCTCCACCACGCGAACGGGAGGCAAGACTCCTTTGCTCCGTCGTGCAGCCATCTGGTTGCAGATTGCCGTCTCATTCGCCTTGCTCATTTCCACCGGTGCCTTGGTGCGCAGCTTTATCAATGCACGGACGCAGTCCATCGGCCTTACGCGGAACCAGGTATTGCTGGCGTGGACGCAGGAACCGGAAGCTCCCATGCGCGAGGAAGTCCTTCAGCGCATGAAGGCCATGCCGGGTGTGGATCGGGTGGCCTATGCAGTTCGTTCGCCGCTCAGCCTCTCGGAAGGCGGTATCGAAGTCAAGACCACTTTGCCCAGCCATCCTGAAATCCATGACCCCATTGGAATCAAGTACAACGCCGTAAGCCCGGATTTTCTTGACGTTATCGGCACGCGTATTTTGCGCGGGCGCGGCTTTGTCTCCTCCGACGATCAGCCCGGGCCGGCTGTGATTCTCATCAATCGCACCATGGCGGAAAAATACTGGGCCGGCAAAGATCCTGTTGGGCAGGTCGTCGAACTCGTTGGCTTCAACACCGGGTCCGCACCCAACACCGAGGCCCGCATTATCGGCGTTACTGAAGATGCGCCAATCAATGCAATTGGAGAGCTGCCCGAGCCCTACATCTACATGCCTTTTCATCTCTCGCAATTGGGAGAGATGACGTTCGCATTGGCAACCAGGCAGAACGCGATGAGCCTGGCGCAGGCAACACGACAGGTGCTCATCCACACCCATCCGTTACTCGATCCCATGATGGTGACTTCGCTGCCGGAACTCATCCGTTACTCCGCCGGCAATTACCAGATGATGGCCGAACTGGTAACCGCCCTTGGCTTCATCGGACTCGTGCTTACCGTGGTCGGCCTTTACGGATTCCTCGTCTTCCGCGTCAACCAGCGCCGGCGGGAAATCGGCATTCGCATGGCTCTCGGTGCAACTCGCGAAAAGACTGCCATGCTCATCCTGCGCGATGCGGCTCGAATGGCAGCTTTTGGCTTGGCGACGGGTGTCGTGCTTGCTCTGGGCGCCACCCGGCTTGAATCTTCCATGCTCTTCGGCGTGCATCCCATTGACGCGTTGTCAATCGCATTCGCCCTGGCGGTCCTTTCTCTTGCCACTTTCTTTGCGGCGTGGTTACCAGCTCGCCGTGCTGCTTCTGTCGATCCCGTGCAGGCCCTTCGAACTGAATAGGGAGAGGTCAAAATGAGTTCGCTGCTCCAGAACCTTCGTTACGCATTTCGCCAGTTGCGCAAGTCGCCGGGATTCACCTTTACCGTGATCATCACACTGGCCCTCGGCATCGGCGCCAATGCGGCGGTCTTCACACTCTTCGACCAGGTTCTGCTGCGCGTGCTTCCCGTGCAGAATCCCAAGGACCTTGTGCGCTTCCAGTGGACCGGCGCGTTCAATGGCAGCCAGAGCAGTTTCGGCGGAGACTCGGACAACTACTTCTCCTACCCGATGTACAAGGACCTCCGCGACAAGAACCAGGTATTTGCCGGCATCCTAGCGTCCGATGAAGCGCAGGTTGCGGTCTCATGGCACAACCAGGCCGAGAACGATAATGCTGAGGTGGTCAGCGGGAACTACTTCCAGGTTCTCGGGCTCCAGCCGGCCTTCGGGCGTCTCTTCACCTCCGAAGATGACACCGCGAAAAATGCAAATCCCGTCACTGTAGTCAGCTACGATTTCTGGCGCAATCATCTCGGTGCGGCATCGGACGTCGTTGGCCAAACCATCCTTCTCAATGGCCACTCGTTCACCATCATCGGCGTCGCCCCGCCGAACTTTGACTCCGCTATCGGCGGCTATCGACCCGACGTCTTCGTTCCCATCAGCATGGTCGGTATTGCGATCCCCTGGAGAGCACCTCTCGACGACCTCAACAACCACCAAACCTCGTGGCTCACGCTCGTAGCGCGTCTCAAGCCCGGTCTCAACCTCCCACAGGCCCAGGCCAGCCTCGGCCCCTTGTGGCACTCTCTTCGCGACGCAGAATTCTCGTTTTCCAAGAACAAGTCCGAGCGCTACCGCAAGAGCTTCGTCGATCTGTCCACCATTAAAGTCGTTGACGACTCCAGGGGATTCAACCCCAACCGCACCGATCTCCAGAAACCGCTCGTCATCTTGATGAGCATGGCCGGTCTGCTTGTCTTGCTCTGTGCGGTTAACGTGGCCACGCTGCTCTTGCTGCGCGCGGCTAACCGTGCCCGCGAAATGGCGATGCGATATGCGTTAGGTGCCCACCGCAGCGGAATCTTCACGCAACTAATGATCGAGGGAGGTGTGCTCGGACTGGCTGGAGCACTCGCCGGCATTTTTCTCGCACCTGTTGTTGCGCACACGCTGGTGCGGATCCTCACCAGCTCCGATCCGGGATCTGAGCCCTATTCTGCCTCGGTCGATCTGCGCGTACTGCTCTTTACGCTGGCGCTCTCGGTGCTGGCAACGCTCTTCTTCAGTGTTGCACCGGTTTTCCATTTTCTGCGTCCGAATCTGACCGGGTCGCTGCGACAAAATACTGGGACGCTCTCCAAGGATTCGCAGCGGTTCCGCAAGTTTGCCGTTGGCGTTCAAATCGCGCTCAGCGTTCTTCTGATCGGTGGAGCAGGCCTCTTCCTGCGCACGCTCGATAATCTGCGTCACGTCCAACTGGGTTTCCGGCCTGCTCATCTGGTCGAACTGGGCCTCGATCCGACAAACTCCGGCTATGGCGATGATCGCACCGCGCAAATCGTCACCAGCACCCTCGATACGCTCCGCCGGATCCCCGGCGTCAAGTCCGTTGCGGCTAACAACGATCCCGAACTGCTTGGTAACACCGAAAGTTCCAATTACTCCGTGCAGGGTTATAAACCCGCCGAAGACGAGCGCATGAACTTCGAAGAGCCGCGCATCACACCGGACTACTTCTCCACAATTGGGCAGCCGCTCCTGGCCGGCCGCGACTTTACCTTGGCCGATGCCAAAGACGCCCCACAGGTCGCAATCGTGAATATGGCATTTGCAAAACGCTTCTTCGGAACTCCTCAAAACGCCCTTGGCCGTCTGCTTGCTTTTGGAGGAGGGAACGTTCCGTACAACATCACCATCGTCGGCGTTGTGGGCGACATCAACCACACCGATCTGCGCACGCGTCTGGGCCCCGCGGTCTATCAGCCGTACCTGCAGATGAAACATCCGACCGGCGTAATGGTCTACGTACAGAGTGCGGGCGAGCCGAAAGAGGTCGAATCCGCGCTTCGCGGATCGATTCATCAGCTCGATTCCACACTCGTCGTTGATGGGCTTCGCACCATGGACGCCCAGATCGATCGCAGCGCCTCCGACGAGCGAGCGTTGGCCTTCCTGGCCATGGGTTTCGCCGGGTTGGCATTGCTTTTGGCTGCAGTGGGTCTGTACGGCGTGCTTGCCTATTCGGCTGAACAGCGGACTCGTGAAATCGGTGTTCGCCTTGCGCTGGGCTCGCCGCGATCCACCATCATTGTTCTCGTGGTGCGCGAGATGGCCCTGATCGCCGTCGTTTCAACAGCGCTTGCGCTGCCTTCTCTTGTTGCGCTGGCTCGCTTGTTCCGGAGCCAGTTATTCGGCGTAACAACCTTCGATCCGCTCACCCTCTTGGGAGCGGTGTTCCTGACCATACTCATGCTCTCGCTAGCCGCCGCACTGCCCGCTCGCCGGGCCGCCGCTGTCGAGCCCATGCAGGCATTGAGAACCGAATGAAAGTGCGGGATAAGAAACCGCGTGAGTCGAAAATTGCAAGACGAATTGAGACTGAGCCAAGTACAAAGAACTGAGTTACTGAGCATTCCTTACAAGGGAACCGGAGCCAATCATGATCGAAATGAAGAATGTCGAACGCAGCTATAAGACTGGTCACGCCGAAACCTGGGTGCTGCGCCGTATCAATCTCACCATCCGCGAAGGCGAGTTCCTTACCATCATGGGTCCTTCGGGAGCTGGGAAGTCATCGCTGCTGAACGCGCTCGCCCTCCTCGACGACGGCTGGGCCGGTGAGTACTGGTTCGGATCTACCCCCGTCCACTCGCTGAATCGCAAGCAGCGGGCCGACCTTGCCCGTCAGCGTATCGGCATGGTCTTCCAGAGCTATCACCTGCTCGACGATCTCACCGTGGCCGAAAACATCGACCTCCCGCTGTCGTACAAGAACCTGCCCTCGAAAGATCGCGGCGGCATGGTTGCCGACATTTTGGATCGCTTCCAGATCGTCGCCAAGAAGGATCTGTTTCCCAACCAGCTCTCCGGCGGACAGCAACAGCTTGTCGGTATCGCGCGTGCCGTTGTACATGCCCCTTCTCTGCTTCTTGCCGATGAGCCGACCGGCAACCTGCACTCCACGCAGGCGCGCGAGATCATGGACCTCTTCGTCGAACTCAACCGTGCCGGAACCACGATCATCCAAGTCACGCACTCTGAAGAGAACGCCCACTACTCGAAGCGCATCATCGAGCTCCGCGACGGCTGGATGACCCGCGATGAATCCCTGCAGACCGCTCCATCGGAGGTCGGCGCACAGTGAACAGATCACAGGTGAAAGCTTTGAACAATACCCCGGGAACTTCCATTCGCACTCGTTTTTTTGCAGGTGCAGCTATCGTGCTGCTTAATGCCAACATGGCTTTCGCGCAGCAGGCACCCGCCACGACTCCGCAGCCTGCCGACTCGACCAGCGCTCCACAACAACCGGCAGCGCCTCCGCCGGCCGACGCAACAACGGCCCCGCAGCAGCCACAGGCGACCGCACCTTTGACGACAGGCACGTTACAGACCGCGGCGCCGGTTCCCTTCAATGCAATGCTGAAGTCGTCGCACAACCCGTTCGACTCCTATCGCGGCAAGACTGTGGCGCCGCCCAGCCTGACCAATACCGTGCGCCTCAATTCCCTCATACGCGACGGAAAACTCTATCTTTCGCTCCGTAATGCCATCGACCTCGCGCTCGAAAACAACCTCGATCTGGTCATCGCGCGCTATAACCTGCCCATCGCCCAGATGGACATTCTGCGCACCAAGGCAGGCGGATTTACGCGAGGCGTAAATACCGGCGTAGTCTCCGGAACACCCGGGGGCGCGGCAAGCGGTAGCGGCACCGGCAGCGGCGCCGGCGGCACAAGCACCGGTAGCGGCGGCGCCGGCGCCGGACAGGGCGGCCTCGTGCAATCCACCTTCGGCGTGGGAACCAATGTTTCCAGCTACGATCCCTTTATCCTTGCCAAGGTCTACAACGACCACACTTCGCAACAGGTGACGAACCAGGTCGTCTTTGGTGTTCCCGTGGTGCACCAGAACGAAAACCTTGCGGACGTCAGCTACCAAGAGTTCTTTCCAACCGGGACCTATTTTGAAGCCGATTTCAACAATTACCGCCAAACGTCAAATAGCCCCAACAATACCCTGAATCCGATCCTATATTCCAACGTGCAAGTTTACTTCCAGCAGCAGTTGCTCGCCGGATTCGGAACCGGCCCCAACCTGCGTTTTCTACGAATTGCCAAAACCAACCAGAAGATTGGCGACATCGCATTCAAGGCGCAGATCATCGCTACCGTTACCCAGATCTGCAATATCTACTGGGACCTTGTCAACGCCTACGACACCGAGCAGGTCGGCGAGCGCTCAGTTTCCTTTGCCACCGAGACTCTCGACACCAGCCGCAAGCAACTCGCCCTGCAGTCGATTCCCGAGATGGATGTCCTGAAAGCAGAGAGCGAATTGGCCACTCGCCAGCAGGACCTCACAGTCGCGCGCACCAATCTTGAGCTCCAGGAGCTCTACATGAAGAATGCGATCACCCGTTCTTTCGACGATCCGGTTCTTCAGGAGTTGCCCGTTGTGCCGACGGATCATCTCGCCGCCCAGATTCAACCGGAGTCCGAGCCGGTACAGCAGAGCATCGCGGACGCTCTCAAGAACCGCACGGAACTTCAGGAGTCTGCTCTAGACCTCAGCAACCGCGAACTGACCCGTAAATCTGCTCGCAACAACCTCCTGCCGCAGCTCGGTCTTTATGGCTTTTACTCCGGAACCGCATTCGGAGGAACCCCGACCCCGGCATTCGCGTCCAGCAACACTGCTCCCAGCGGGTTCGGCGGCACTCTCGAGAATGCTCTGAACAACTCTTCACCCGAGTACCAGGTTGGCTTCCAACTCCAGATGCCTTTGCGTAACCGCGTTGCCAAGGCCGACCAGTACCGCACCGAACTCGAGTACCGCCAATCGCAGGTGTACGCTGAAGAATTGAAGAAAAACATTGTGATCGAAGTACGCAATGCTCGCTACGCCGTAGAGCAAGGCGCCAGCCGGGTCGACGCCGCCAGGCAGGCGCGCGATCTCGCCCAGCGCACTCTCGACATCATGCAGAAGGAGCAAAAACTCGGTGCCGGCTCCAACCAGCAGACTCTGTCTGCCGAACACGATCTGTCGGTGGCGGAATCGGCGCTGGTTACGGCTCAAACAGCCTACGAAAAGGCTCGCATTCAGCTAAAGTATTCCACCGGTTCCGTGCTCGAGGAATATGGAATCTCGATCGATGCCGCGAAGTCGGGTGTGGTAGGGGTGGACAACCACTAAAATGGCCGACGCAAGAAAGAACGAACGAATCCGGGTTTTGGTTGCCGACGATCAACCGCACATCCTCGAGGCCGTGGAGTTGTTGCTCGAACCACAGGGCATCCACATCGATTGCGTACGATCGCCGCAACTTCTCCTCGAGGCACTGGGCCAGAGCGACTACGATGTTCTGCTCATCGACCTGAACTATACGCGCGACACCACCTCCGGCCAGGAGGGTCTCGACCTGCTTGCCCGCCTGCAGGAGATCGATCCGCGCATGCCGGTCATCGTCATGACCGCCTGGGGAAACATTGATCTTGCCGTTGAAAGCATCAAGCGCGGGGCGCGCGACTTCATCCAGAAGCCGTGGGAGAATGAACGTCTCATCTCCCTCATTCGCGTTCATGCTGAGTTGCACCAGGCGCTGCGGCGGGCGCGCCAGCTCGAACTCGAGAATCGCCTGTTGCGCGCCGAAGGCATGCCCGACTTCATTGCCGCAGCTCCCTCCATGCAGCCGGTGCTCGAACTCATCAGCCAGATTGGACCCTCCGATGCGAACGTTCTCATCACCGGCGAGCATGGTACCGGCAAGGAGATCGTCTCTAAGCTCCTCCACGCCGCGTCGCCGCGGTCGCGCATGCCGTTGGTCGCTGTCAACGCCGGCGGACTGCCCGAGGGAACCTTCGAAAGCGAGATCTTCGGCCACGTAAAGGGAGCCTTTACCGACGCACGTGCAGACCGCGTCGGCCGTTTCGAATTGGCCAATGGCGGTACGCTGTTTCTTGATGAAATCGCTAACGTGCCGCTTCGCCAGCAGGCCAAGCTGCTCCGCGTGCTTGAAACCGGAGAACTGGAGCGCGTCGGCTCTTCGCAAACGCGCCGCGTCGACGTGCGTGTGCTCTCGGCGACGAACGCAGATCTTCCTGAAGAAGCCAAGAGCGGCAACTTCCGTGAAGACCTGCTTTTCCGCATCAACACGGTAGAAATTCACCTGCCCGCCCTGCGCGAGCGCCGCGAAGACATCCCGCTGCTCGCCATGCATTTTCTCAACCGCAATCGATCGCGCTATCGCAAGCAGGTAACGGGTTTCTCGCCGGCAGCCTTGCAGCAGATGATGCAATATCCCTGGCCCGGCAATGTACGCGAGCTGGAACATACCGTGGAACGAGCGGTGTTGCTGGCCCGCAGCGAAGAAATCGAGCCCGCCAACCTGGCCATTGTCTCGGCGCGTTCGTCCGCCCCCAACTTTGAAAACATGAGTATCGACGAGGTGGAGGCTCTGCTCATTCGCAAGGTCCTCCGCCGCTGCGACGGCAATATATCGCAAGCTTCTGAAGCTCTCGGTCTCAGCCGAGCCGCCCTGTATCGCCGCATCGAAAAATATGGCTTATGAACGGCACGTGCGGAAACGCAATCCCTCGGCCATTCGCCGGGCATGGTTGTTTTGCTTTCTGCTCGCGCTGCCTGCGTTTCTCTTTGTCGGAATCCTTCTCTGGCAGCAGCACGTTACCGCCGCTCCCGCCGTCCTGCTCCTGTTTTGCCTCTTCATCTATCTCCTCTTAATCGCAGCCTCACTCGTCGAGGGCCTCATGCGACCCTTGCAGACGCTCTCCAACGTCGTCTCCTCTTTGCGGGAAGGCGATTATTCCTTTCGCGCCCGCGGTGCCGGCTCGTCCGATGCTTTAGGAGAGCTAGCCTCGGAAATCAATGCGCTTGCCGATTTGCTCCAGCGCCAACGCGTGCGATCGCTCGAAGCTACCGCGCTTCTTGCACGCATCCTCGAGGTGATGCATGCCCCGCTCTTCGCCTTCGATCGCGAGGACGCCCTTCAGCTGGTAAACAACGCTGGAGCACAGCTGCTGGGGCGTCCTTTGGCTCGATGCTTCGGTCATAGCGCCCGCGAACTCGGTCTCGAAACTCTGCTCGCTTCGGCCGACCAGTCCGTCCACTCCATCGGCACCAAGCCTTCGCGCTGGCTTCTGCGCAAGGCGCCCTTTCGCCAGGAGGGCGTGCCGCACACCCTGCTCCTACTTGCGGACGTCAGCCAACCCTTGCAGGAAGAAGAGCAGATTGCGTGGAAGCGACTCATTCGCGTGCTAGGCCACGAACTGTCCAACTCGCTGGCTCCCATCAAGTCCATCGCCGGAAGCCTGCTGGCCCGGGCTGAAAGCATCGGTGGCGACGAAAGCACGGTGCGCGATTTCCGACGCGGTCTGAGCGTGGTTGAAAGCCGCGCCGACGCGCTGCATCGATTTGTGCAATCGTATCGCCTGCTGGCGCAGTTGCCCCCGCCGCACCTCAAGCCCGTGCCGGCCGGCCCCCTGCTGGAGCGCGTGGCGCTGCTTGAACAGCGCGTCTCTGTGCGACTCGATGCCGGGCCTCCCGTGTTGCTCAATGCTGACCCCGATCAGCTCGAACAGATGTTTATCAACCTGCTGACCAACGCTGTCGACGCGTCTGTCGCCAACGGCGCCAAGCCGGTTCGGATCACCTGGCGCCTTTCTGAATCGGATATCGTCGTGGCGATTGAGGACAGCGGAATGGGGATTGCCAATACTGAGAATCTGTTCGTGCCCTTCTACACCACGAAACCGAAAGGAAGCGGAGTTGGGCTCGCCCTGGCGCAACAGATTGCCCGTGCCCATGGCGGAGAGATTCGCCTGGTCAATCGCGACGACGGTCCGGGCGCACGCGCCATCATCCATCTACCGATTGCGTGAGGTCTTTTATCCTGCGGCAGAAATGCTGATCACCGATTGCTTGATGTCGGTTGCCATTACGCAGTTACGTCCCGCATTCTTGGCGCGGTAGAGCGCAGCGTCGGCTATCTGGATCATTTCTTCGTAGTTCTTCGGGAACCCGCTGGCGACGCCGAAGCTCGCTGTTGCCGAGAAGGTTTTGTCCCCCTCCCCAAAGGATGTCGCCTGCAAAGTTGCACGCAGATGTTCCGCCCTTCCACGCGCGGCATCAACATCCGATCCGGGCAGAATCAACAGGAACTCCTCGCCTCCATACCGGCCTACCCAGTCGTAGCTGCGCACCGACCGTTGGAAGATCGTGCCCGCCTCGCGTAGCGTCAAATCACCCGCCACGTGGCCCATTGCATCATTGACGCGCTTGAAATAGTCCAGGTCGACCAGGATGATGCTCAGCGGAGTTCCATCGCGCTGCGAACGTTCCACCTCGCCGCGCAAACGCTCCACAATAATGCGGTGATTCCACAATCCCGTCAGGCCATCGTGCTCAGCGAAATGGCGCATCTGTTCCCGCGTACGCACCAACTCGGTCTTTTCGCGCTCCAGGTCGCGGGTCCGGTCTTTCACCGCCGATTCCAGCAAGCCCTTCTGCCGCATCAACTGGCCTACGCGTCGGCGCCAGGCAATTACGGTCAGCAACAGGATCAATACCCCAAGTCCCCATTTCACATACGAGTTTTGCCACCACAGCGAAACGATAGTGAACGAGAACGATGCCACCGGGGAAACCGTGCTGCCTGCCGCGTTCACCGCGGCCACCTCGAACCGATAGTTGCCCGGTTGAAGATGGCGATAATGAATCGTCATCTCGCGAGTCTCTTCCCAGCCCGAGTCCTGTTCCCCGATCAAACGATACCGAATGCCGATGTCCTGGGTATCTTTGAACGACAGTAGCGCCATCGAAATCGTGAGCTGATTCGAGTTCCACTTCACCGAGCCGCCATCGGTCACCGGCACCGTGCCCAGCGACACTTGAGAGATGGCGGGTGGCGGCGGAGAACCGGCTAAGGCATTCTGCGGTTCAATCAGGTGACTCAGGCCGCCGGATGTGCCGATCCACATGCTTCCATCCCGATCTTCGGTCATCGCAAAGCTGTCGGTGTCATTCCAGATCAGGCCGTCGTCTTGCGTGAAGCTGCGCCAGCGGTGCCCGTCATAGACCGTTACACCCGCGTCTTCGCCCACCCACAGCCAGCCGCGGTGATCCACAACCAGCGAGACAATCTCTTCCGACATCAGAGGCGGCCGGCCGATGTGTTCGGCTTCGACAACCTTGTATCCCTTCACCTTCAACCGCATCAGATCCTGCGATGGACCGGAAGCCCATACATCTCCATTCCAATCCACGGCAATCAGGTCGGGCAGTGCGCCGGACGTGCCGACATCGATTCCATGCCACCCGGTTGAGTCGCGCTTGAAGATCCCCTGGTCCGAAGTTACCCAGAGATTCCCCGACGGGTCGAGGCTCATGTCCGTGAACCGAAGTGTGGTCTTCGCGATAACCGGATCTTCCACCGGATGCGGCTGGCGATCAGGTCCCGTCGGGTCCACTTCGTACATCCCGCTCACGGTGGCAATCCACATCCGATGCGGCCCTTCTGCAAGGAGACCGTAGATCGCCGGCGTTTTCGTCTGTGTACCAGCCAGGCTTTTCGGATCAATCCTGATCAGGCTTCCGGCCATGCTGCCCAGCCAGAGTGCTCCGTCGGAACTTACTTCCAATGCGGTGGCGCGCGCGATCTGCACTCCCGGTGCCTGCCAGCTCTTCGGGGTGTTCCCTCCCGCGGGAATCCAACTCAATCCCGATTCGGTACCGATCCACAGCCGGCCCTGGTGATCGCGTGTCGCCGCCCACACCAGGTTGTCGCTCAAACCGTCTGCCTGCGTGTAAGCCTCCCAGCGATCCTCGCCCACCCATCGCAGAAGGCCGTGACCCACCACGCCCATCCAGATAGAGCCCTCGCGATCGACAAACAAATGCTGCAATTCAAAGGGCGAAAGCCCGTTGCGTTCTGTCACCAGCCGCCAGTGATCCTTCTCCCAAAGCTCAAGTGAAGAACCTTGCGCAGTGAGAATCCGGCCTTGCTCATCTTCGGCCAGGGTTGGATACGGTTCCGACGTCGGGGTACCCGGCAGGTCACGCAAGTCAGCACGACTTCCGTCAGGCGACAGCTCAACGACGTGGAGATCGCTGCGCAGCCAGATGTCTCTGTTGCGCGCAACCATCATCGTCAGCCACTGTTCTTCAGGCAGTCCGAGGCTCTTGCCCATGTGGACCGTCTTGCCGTCCTTCATCCGGCACAGATCCTTGTCGCATCCATACCAGAGCGACCCGTCCGGTCCGTACGCCACGCTCCAGATGAACCCTCCCGGAAGGCTCATAGGAATGGCAACCCAGTCGTCCGTGTTTCGGCGGCGCAGAAGCACCCCGCGACTCGATGCGGTGACCACTTCATCCGGCTTGATCGAGGTAAATGTAGTGCCCGTGGGATGCGTAAACTCATTGATCGGAAACGGAAGCTGGACCTCCGAAAACCTTCCGTCCTTCCGCTCGAAGTAGACTCCAGTGGCGGTCCCCACCCAGAGCGTTCCGTCCAGGCCGACAAAGATGTTATCGATGATTCGATCCGGAATGCCTTCGTTTGCGCCGTACCGCTGGAATTGGCTCCCGTCGTAACGGTAGAGCCCATTCTGCGTTCCCACCCAGAGGTAGCCCATCCGGTCCTGCTGCAAAGCCGTGATGTTGAGGTTTCCTAGCCCCTGGTTGTATTCGCGAAAGCTATAACGCTGGGCATCGCACACCGCGGTGAGCCCAAGGCACAGCGCAACGCCTGCGGCGACACGCTGCCATAGCCTGTTCGGTTTTGGGCTACTATCCCGCAAAGTCACTCAGTCCTCGGGGTCAGCAAACGGAGTAGATCAGGACAGAATCGGTGCACTTTCATGGGCTTCAGGTGCCCACAACCGCTCCAGAAGGCGATACGACGTTGTCCCAGGTCCGATCCCTCGCTCTTCAGTAACCCAACTATAGCCAGAGGGACCCTGGAAGCCCATGCCACTTTGGTCTAAGTTGTTGTGGGGCAAAGGTGCAAAGGTAATGTATGGAGATGTTACTAGAGTGTCGAAGGACGAGATCAGGCTAAGAAAATGATTCTGCCGGTGATATCGCTAATCGCAAGCCAGGGCAGTCTCGGGGAACGGCGTATCCGCACCATGGTCCTCCGGTCCGTTTGGTAACGTGGGCTCGGTTGCGAAGAACTCGTTGACCCGGTCCAGGACCTCGCTCCCGGACCTTGCCTGGTAGATTGACTTGCGCAACTTCCCGCCTCCCGGCACTCCGTGGGTGAACCAGGTGGCGAACTGCTTCATCTTCCCGGCCGTGTCGCCAATCCGCGCGTCTCGCGGAAGGTCCTTGCTCGCCTCGGCTTCGGCCAGGAGCATTTCAAAATAGGCCCGGATCATGCGATAGCGGTCCATGAAGGTCGGGTGATCGTAGCTTCCGGTCGCGGTATATTGCGCAATCTGTCTGAAAACCCATGGGTTGGCAGCGGCCGCCCTCCCAATCATCACCCCGTCGCAGCCGGTTTTGGCCACCATGGCTGCAGCGTCTTCTGGCGTCCTGACGTCGCCATTCCCGATCACTGGGATCCCAACCGCCTGCTTTACCGCCGCGATCCATTCCCACCGCGCCTGTCCGCTATATCCCTGCTCGCGTGTCCGGGCATGCAGGGCCACGCCATTCAGTCCCTCGGCCTCAGCCAGCCGCGCCAGTTCCACGCACACAATCTGCCCGTCATTCCAGCCCAGGCGGAATTTCACAGTGAAGGGAATCGTTACGGACCTCCGCACCGCCCTGAAGATCTCCCCGATCCTGGGCAGGTCGCGCAGCAGCCCAGATCCTCCATTGCAGCCCACAACCCGCTTCGCCGGACATCCCAGGTTCAGATCAACGGTATCGAAGCCGGTCTCCTCGACAATCCGTGCCGCCTCGGCCAGCGTCTCCGCATTCGATCCGAAAAGCTGTGCGCCGATCGGGTGTTCATCGTCGTAAAACGTCAGGTAGCGCTTGCGCTTGGACTCGCGCATCCGCGAAAGCCCGTCGGCCGAGGTGAACTCCGTCATCAGCAGCCCGCATCCCGACTGCTGATTGGTTACGTCGGCTTCAACCGCCGCAATCGCGCCGGATTGATCTCCGGCTTCCCCTACAACGCCGGGTGCCCCAGGTCGCGCTTCTGAGCCCTGGGAGGGATCTTCCCTTGAAAGATTTTCTTCGGGCACCGCTGTGAACACGCTGGCATGCCGGATAAACCGCCGGAACACCGTGTCCGTGACACCGGCCATTGGTGCGAGGACCGTTGCCGGCGCCACCAGCACCGGTCCGATTCTCATCTCGGCAGGTACACGGACCCCCTCGGGCATCGCGTGCTCGATGGGATTGTCCCAATTCTTCTTGACCGTGAATCCCTTGCCAGCCATAAACCAGTTCTCAGTTATCAGTTGCCGGTTCTCACTTGTCGAAAAGGCTTTTCACCTGACAACTGATAACTTGCCTTCCGAACTTAACTTGCTTTCCAAACAAACGTGGGCCTCCGCCTTGGCGGAGGCCCAATCTCACAGCCGTCGCTCCTGGCCTACTTCGCGGGAGACGCCGTGGCGGCCTTGGCGTACTTGCGGCGGAACCGCTCCACGCGTCCTGCCGTGTCCACCAGGCGCTGTTTGCCGGTGAAGAATGGGTGGCAGTTGGAGCAGATTTCCACGTGAATGTCGCCCTTGTGGGTCGACCGGGTCTCAAAATTGTTTCCGCAGGCGCACATTACCCGCACCGCTGCGTAACTGGGGTGGATTTTTTCCTTGGGCATCTAAAAACAGACCTTTCCTGCAATCTTCCTCAACTATTGTAACAGGGATCGCAATTCCGGCAGCCTTCGCCGCCACCCTGTCAGATGCCACCAGGACTGCAAAGGAATCAATTTCAGCTTTCCATGCAGCTTCGACAAAGCAGCCCTCCCACATTCCGGCACATCTAAATCCCTCGTTGTTCCTTCCCTAGGGGGTGTTTTTTGAGAAAGATGCGTTGTCCTGTCGTTGCGACGGGTGCGGCGATGCTCGGCCTTTTCGCTTCTCATCCGGCGCCCAGCCAAACACTGTCAAAACAGTTCATCGTTCCGCAGCAGCTCAGCGGGGTCAGCAACAGTTACTTCATTGCCAGCGGAGATTTGAACGGCGACGGCCGCCCCGACATCCTGTATGACGATCGAGCGCTGATCGCCACAGGAAACGGCACTTTCAAGACCGTAACTGAGTCTCAGACGTTCGTCTACGGCTCGCAGTTGATCGACGTCAATGGCGACGGCAAACTCGATGTGGTTTCCGCGATTCCGGCGGAAGAAAACTGCAACCAGTTCCCGAATGGCGAGTGGGATTGCGTCATCAGCTCCGACGCTGAGCTCGTAGTCTATCTTGGCAACGGCAACGGCACCTTCCAGACAGGAAAAGTCCTTGATCTGGGGCAGGAGGGCGCCGGCACCTCCGCGATTACCATGGCGGACATGGATGGCGACGGCAAGCCTGACGCCGTCATTTCCTTCTCCGGTGTCGACGGGGATTCCTCATCATCGACAAATTTCCAACTGATCAACCAGGGAGACGGAATCTTCAAGAATCTAGGCAGCTTCTGGGGCAACGGCCCTGTGACTGTAGTGGGAACCGGCGACTTCAACGGCGATGGCAAGATCGATCTAGCCATCAGCTCAGGAGGACTTCAGATTCTCTATAACCTTGGTGGCGGCCGCTTTACCTCTGGCCCGACTTACAATATCTTTCCGATCGCGGGCCTCGCGGGTGACTTCAACAAAGATGGACATATCGATCTCGTGGTTGCAGATGCTTCCGGTCTGTCGACCAATGGTGTCTATGTTCTCTACGGCCAAAACGGTGGCACTTTCACTGCGCCAAAGCGCCTTACATCTCTGACAATGACCAGCCTCAACGCAGCAGACCTGAACCACGATGGCTATCTCGATGTCATTGCCATGGGGTCCTCGTTCGCCGTCTTCACCAATCAGAAGAGCTCATTCTCCAGTCCGCGTGTCTATACGGGGCTCGGCTACAACCCCGCGTATCCAACCTTCGGCCTGGGTGACTTCAATCGTGACGGCTATGTGGATGTTGCATACGGAAGCTTCATCATGTACGGCACTTCTGGTGCCAACTTCCAGGCTCCGGTGGTTACAGCATCCACAGGTGCGGGCAGGCTAGTCGCCGGTGACTTCAATGGGGATGGAATCGAAGATGTGGCAACTGTGGATCCTGAACATGGAGCCGTGACGGTCTTCCTTGGATCAGGCCAGGGGTACCTGAATCCAGGCAAAACGTATGTCACTCCCCTTGTTGACGCGAACATCACCGCCGGCGACGTGAATGGAGATGGCATTCCGGATCTGGTGGTAACGCGCGGCCCGGGGATCGCATTCCCGCAGGCAAACGATGTGAGCGTGCTGCTCGGCAATGGCGATGGCACCTTTCAAATCGCGATCAACTCGCATGCATTGGGCCAACCTCCTTCGAATACTCTTTCGCGCCAGACCTACGCCGTCGATGTGAATCATGACGGCAAAGCTGATCTTATTGGCGACTGGGGTGTTGCCCTCGGACATGGTGACGGCACATTCGAGACTCCTTCGGCACTGCCCTCCAATGCGATTCCGGTCGCGGGTATTGCGGTTGGCGACTTTAACCGTGACGGCAATCTTGACATTGTGGTCGGATCTCGCGTTGCGGCAAACACCACACCCGTCATCCTGACCTTGTTGGGCGATAGTCACGGCAACTTCACACTTACAAACACCGAGCACCTGAACTATACGGGTCCAACCCTGAATGCCCTCACGGTCGGCGATATCAATGGTGACGGCATTCTAGACATCGTTTACGACTACTCGGCCACTCCATCGATCGGACCTTACGATCGCATCGTAGTCGAGTTCGGGGACGGCACGGGCAAATTCGGAAATGCCACCGGCGTGCGTCTTGCCTTCAATGGCGCAGGGAACGATCAACTTTTTGTGGCCGATTTCAATCGCGACGGAAAGATGGATGTGCTCGACGTCACGGTGACCGCCAACGGCGGCCCGGTACAAGGTGACTCCATTCTGATCAACGGAGCTGGCGGCGGACAACTTGGCGCACCGCAGTACTTCCCATTGCAAATGCTCTATGGAGCGCTGCTTGATCTCGATAGCAACGGAGCTCCGGACATCATTGGGCCTGATATCGACGGAAGTGGAGTTGCCCGGATCTTGAACTCCGGCGCAAAACCATAACTCGAGATCAGCGCACATTCACTTCGACCCGAAGCTGGATTAGGGCCACGCTCGATCCTTTTCCAGCTTCTACAAAGCAGCCCCCCCACATTCCGGCACATCTAAGTTGCTCGTTGTTCCTTCCCTTGGAGGTATCTTTTGAAAAACCTGCGTTGTCCTGTCGTTGCGACGGGTGCGGCGATGTTCGGCCTTTTCGCTTCTCATCCGGCGCTCAGCCAAACGGTGTCTAAACAGTTCGTAATTCCCCAGCAACTGAATGGAATCCCAGGAGAAACGATCATTGGTGTCGCCGATCTGAACGGGGATGGCCGGCCCGACATTGTCTACCAAAACCATGTCGCAATCGCAACCGGGAATGGCACCTTCAAAATCATCTCTGGAAACTCCTTCAAGAATGCCGCCGCCTTGGCCGACATAAACGGCGACGGCAAACCCGACGTGATCGAAGCTATTCCCTCAGACGAGGTTTGCTTTACTGAGCCCGATGGCACCTTGGTTTGCGACAGGACAACCGACGCGATGGTGCAGGTCTTCCTCGGAAAAGGCGATGGCACCTTCACCAGCAGTTCTTCCTTCGATTTAGGGCCGGATGGCGCCGGCCTCGCTTCGATTTCCATGGTCGACGTAAACGGAGACGGAAAACCGGATGCCATCGTTTCCTTTACCGGCGCTGGAGATGCAGCCTCGCAGACCGGCTACGTCGTCCTCAATGAAGGAACCGGCAAGCTCGCCCCGGGAACTTACGGCGACCATCCCGTGCTTGCTTTCGCCGATCTCAACGGGGATGGCCATGTCGACTTAATCGTCGGGCCTGGCCTCGAAATCTTCTGGGGCAAAGGTGACGGCAGCTTCACCCCCGGACCTTCCTACGCGGTGACTGCCACTTCGGCGGCACTCGGCGATTTCAATCACGATGGGCACCTTGACCTCGCCGCCACCAGCTTTACCCAAGGCTCGACGGGACTTGGTCTCTCCCTGTTGTGGGGTCAAGCCGGTGGGACCTTCGCGGCGCCCCACCGAATTTCGACACTATCGTTAGGCGAAGTCCAGGCGGTAGACCTTAACCATGACGGCTTCCTCGATCTCGTCACAGGCTACGCACCGATTGCGGTCTTCACCAACCAGAAGAACGGCACCTTCTCCAGCCCGCGCCTCTTCTCGATGGAGAACCTCACCGCAGGCAATTTCTACCTGTCCGATTTCAACCGCGACGGATACCTCGACCTCGTTCAAGGCACCACAATCGGCTATGGAACATCCGGCGCAAGCTTCCAGGTGCCGCAGATCACGCAGTCTGCCTTCGCCTCGAATACTGCAGTGGCTGACTTCAATGACGACGGCATCGACGATGTGGCAACAATCAATTCGACCACCGGAACAGTTACGGTATTCACCGGCTCTGGTAAGGGCTATCTCAATGCCGGCAAATCCTACTCAACCGGTATCGTCGGTGGTACGGTTTCCGTTGGCGATGTGAACGGTGACGGAGCACCGGACCTGGTGATCACCCGCACCGGAAATGGCCTTCCCAATGCCTCGAGCGACGTGAGCGTGCTTCTCAATCTCGGCGACGGAACATTCGGCTCTGCAATCTCCAGCAAGGTTCTAGGGAAACCTGTACAGTTCGCCAACACCCTGCAGGTCTATGCGGTCGACGTGAATCACGATGGGAAAGCCGATCTTGTCGGCGATTGGGGCGTTGCCCTCGGCCATGGAGATGGAACTTTCTCTGCGCCGAAGGCCTGGCCATCGCAGATCTCGCCCGTCGCCGGTCTTGCAGTTGGAGACCTCAACCACGACAGCAATCTCGACGTGGTCGTCGGCAACCTGGCACTCTCGGGATCGACTCCCACCTACATCTACACCTTGTTCGGGGATGGCAAAGGCGGCTTCACCATCGCCCACAAGGAACTGCTTAACTACACCAACACGCAACTCGATGCCCTGACCGTCGCCGACATGAACAACGATGGCGCGCTCGACCTCATCTACAACTACTCCGCTACGCCCGCCGCGGGTTCGTACAGCCGCATCGTTGTCGAAACAAATGACGGAAGCGGCAACTTCGGCAACGCAACCGGACAACGCGTGATCTACAACGGCTCGGGATACCAGAATCTGCTTGTCGGGGATTTCAATCGCGATGGAAAGCTCGATGTGCTTGATCTGACCCTTGAAATCTACCTCAGCCAGCCCGAGGACTCGGCGTTGCTTCTCGGCAATGGTGACGGTACGTTGGGTTCTCCTCTGTACCAGCCGCTCCAGATGTTCAATGGAGCCATGATTGACCTCAACGGCGATGGTGCGCTCGATATCGTTGGTCCAGATTTCAGCTTTTCGGGGGTTGCCCGGGTCCTGAACACTGGAGCAAAATAACCGCGTCAATTCACGTATGCACGAGGCGGCCGGAGCTACTCACGCTCCGGCCGCTGCTTCTTTGTCCCTCGATTTCCACCAAGATCTGCAAACGGCTCTCAGCCGAGCGAGCTTTCTTCGCGAGCGTCCAGCCCAAAGAAATAGGCTGGCAGAGTCACGCCAGTTTTCAGAAATGGATAAGAGAGGGCCTGATTGCACGCAATTGCTGTGCGTCAGGCGCGCTTCCTGTTTCGCGACCGCGCTGCGGGCCTGCCCTTGTGCGCACGCTTGCGATGTGTGGCCGCCACCTGACGCGTGCTTGCCACTGCATGTCCACGCCGCCGATGCACGACCGCGGGCCGCAACACCGCGCCGACACGCTGCTCTGCCGCCGAAGGATTGTCTCCATACGTCGGATCAAGCATGGCGATCACTGCAATCGCACGGGTGCGATACTTGTGCGCCCACTGGCTCCCCATCAGCGACTTCTGCACGCTCTGCCAGTACTCCGGCGTCTGATCTCCGGCAACGGGAATCAACTGCGCGTCCGGTGCAGCCAGCGTCGAATCCGCCGCAGGTTCTATCGCCGGCGGCTCCGCTCCGGAGTTGATCATTGCCAGAAAATCATTGAAGTGCTGCAGATTCACGCCCATCTGATAAACCAGCTGCGCCATTGCCATCTGCTGGGGCCCGGTAAGCTGATCGAATTTCCGGCAGTAGGCGCGCGAGTTGTAGATTGCCTGGATCGCACCCACCCGAACCAACTGCGTGGCGTCTTCATCCGAGATTTGTGCCGGCAGGCTGTAGAGTTGCCGCCGCCAGGTCCGCTTGCTCCAACTCTGCTTGCGCTCGTAGAACACCTTCAGAATGCTGTCCAGCCGCTCCGGATCGAACCCGGCAGCCTGCCACAGGTCGGCCGAGGAAGGCTCGAGAAACTGATGCGAATTCAGCGCATCCGGCTGCAGATGGTCGCGCTCCGGCAAATCGAGGCTGAAACCCGCGCCGACCAACGGTTGACCCGTCCTCGGATCGGGATATGCAGCCAGCACCCATCCCTCGTGCCTGCGGTCGCGCAGAATGTCCACCAGCCCGTTCATATCGAACTTTACGTCAGAATCCTTGAAGTCCTCGATCATCCGAACCGCAGGGCTGACCGCGACTGCGGAAGCAACCTGACCGGGCAGTGCCGTGGGCTGCGCCTGAGCTTGAATTGCCGGCGAAGCGGTTTCTGTCTCAGAGGGAACTTGCGACAGGGCAGGCAGACCCAGAAGCAGGGCTAGGGCGGCAACATCAATGGACTTCAAAACACGCACTTGAGTTTTCCTTGTCTCAACAATGAAGGATTCCGCGTTTTCGCGCAACGGCAGAAATCACCCGTTTGCGCGGAAGGTAATTGCTCTATTCAACACCGCAGTCACCGTCCGAGTTGCTGCCAGGTACCGACTTTGCCGCAATGGCAAGTTGTTGCTGCGGGTGCTTTGCTGGCGTGGGATGAAAACTTTTATTCACCATGCCCTTCTGAACGGTTGACCGACCGGGTCTGACCCTTGAGAATAGAGGAGTTGTCCTCACAGACCGGTGGTAGTCGACCGGGATTCGGACGCCTGAGGTGCTCATGCCCGCTTATCTGCTGCTGGTTCTCGCCATTCTCACTCGCGTGGTGCCCCACCACGACTGGCTGAACTTCACTGCCATCGGCGGCGCGTTGCTTTATTTCGGCGCTCGGCGCTCATGGCGCGAGATGCTGGCTCCCCTGGCTGCTCTGATGCTCACCGACTACTCCCTCACCGTCTTCAGCTATCACTACAGCTTTGTCTGGACCGCGTACCTGACCACCTGGTCCTGGTATGTCGCCGTCATGGTCCTGGGACACATCCTGCTCAAATCGAAAACCACCTGGCTTCGCGCTGGAGCAGCCATCATCCTCGGCCCCACGTCATTCTTCCTCGTATCGAACTATGCGGTGTGGGTTGGCGGCACCATGTATGCGCACACGCTGTCAGGTCTGGCTGTCTGCTACGCCGCTGCCGTGCCCTTCTACCGGAACGACGTTCTCTCGACCTCGATCGTTGTGGGTCTGGCCTTTGGGTTGCCGGTGCTGTTGCGCCAGGTGCGTCGTGAGCGCCAGGCGACTGCCGTCGTAGCTCGATAAATCGAAAGATCCATATCTCCGATCGCAAGCTTCGTTGTTGCATTTGCTGTACTTTGTCGTGAATTCATGGCGCAGGAACTTTGGCGGATCACAGCTTTTCGCTGTCCGCTGCGTGTGTGCGCATGCCCGAGTCCAATTCCGAAACCGACGTCTACGAGTACATTCTCGAGAAGATCGATAGCGTTCCCCACCTGGAAGCCATCATCCTGCTGTGGAACAGCCGCCCGGTTGGCTGGACGTCAGAAGAACTTGCATCGCGTCTTTATCTTCGCTCCGACAAAGTCACAGAACTTCTCCACGATCTGATTCGGCGCCAGCTTGTCCAGCAGATCGCCGCCACACCGGCGCGTTATTCTTATCTCCCCCGCACCGAAGAGCAGAACGAGTGGATGTACAGGGTCGATGTGGCCTATCGGCGCGAACTAGTCAGGATCAGCACCATGCTGCACTCGAAAACATCGTCGTCCATCCGGGAATTTGCCCGCGCGTTCCGAATCAAGAAAGACCGGGAGACTTGAGGAAAGGGAACAGTAGACAGTGAACTGAAAACTGATAACTGAAGTCTGACAACTGAGAACCGCCAACTTCAACGACCATGAACCTTGCGCTCGACATCCTCACGCTCCTCACCACGATTCTGTGTGCCATTCTGCTGCTTCGCGGCTATCAGAACGTGCGCAGGCGCCTCCTGCTTTGGAGCGGACTCTGCTTCGTGGGGCTCTCGATCGCCAACCTGGTGCGCATTGCTGACTTGCGTATCTATCTTTCTACCGACCTCTATACCTACCGTCTCGGCATGACCGCCCTTGCCATGGCACTTCTCCTCTATGGGCTGATCTGGGAGACCCAATGAACCTCGGCCCAATTACCCATCCCGCCCTCGACTTCTTCCTCCTCGGGTTTATCGCCGCCTCTTCTCTGGTGGCGGGTTTGTTCTTCCTCAAGTTCTGGAAATCGACCCGCGACTCGCTCTTCCTGGCCTTTCTCATCTTCTTCGTGACGCAGGGGTTCACCAACGCTGCGATCCTCGGGCTGCCGCATCCCAATCAGGGCAACGTAGCGGTATTCGCGATCCGGCTGCTTTCGGTCCTCGTGGTTCTCGCGGCGATCCTCGCCAAAAACATCGCGAAGGATTGATCTTCGTCGTGGAGTGATGGATCCTGCTCGTTTGCGGGGCTAGCCTTGGCGAGCCTGTTTTTCCGCGACCTTCCGCCCCTTGCGCATCCACCATGCGGCGAACCCGATGGCGGCCAGCCCCCCAACCACAAGCAACACCTTAAGTGCGTGATGCGCGATGATGTCCACGGCACTGGTTCCGAACTTGATGACCAGCAGCGATAACACCAGCCACCGCACCAGCCTGCCCGTAAAAACCGAGAGCATAAACGGCGCAACTCGCATTTCGAAGACGCCCGCCGCAAACACAAAAGCCTTCCATGGCGTGGGCGGTGGCAATGCTGAAGGGATCGCCATGGCAAGAAATTCCTGCTTTTCGAAGCGCAACTTCATACGCTCATAGCGATCGCGGTTCACGCGCTTCAGGATGAACAACTCGCCCCCGGCACGACCCAGCGCGTAGGGGAGTAGTCCCCCAATGGACGATCCGGCGGCGGCCGCCAGGCAGTATGCCCAGAAGTGGCCCTGGTCCTTCCATACCCAGACCGCAATCAGGGCATCCATGGGGACCGGAATTGTCGATGAGTCCAACACCCCAACAGCAAAAGCTCCCAAAACGCCCCATTTAATGAGGATTGGGAGAACGATCAGTTTCCATTTGAGCCACAGCGACTGAAAAAAGCGCTTCAAACAACGTCCCTTTCGCCTGAAATCCGTCCAATTTCAGGGTGGCCAGCGTTAAACACTTTCCGCTGGAGTTGAAATTCCAGGGATCCCGGCAACAGATTGTCGTTGCGGGGCGGAAGTTCAATTGTACGGTTCCGCAGTTGGGCTTGTTCCACCCGCCCGGATGGGGATGCGAGCCATGAACCACCCAGGCAGCAGTCTCTGGGGTTTTGCTGAAACCTCGGGAATGAGAGAATACAAGGGAAGGATTCTTGAAGCAGAGCTGGCCGGGAAAACGCACCCGTGCAGCCACAGCCGGACGCATGCCGACCAGTGAAGCAAAACCCACCGCGAACGAGCCCCTGGAGCCCGCGATAGACAAGCCAAAAAGGGCCTCTACCGGCCCCTTGAACCTCACCTACGCGGAGGATGACCGGCCATTCGAAGAGTCTGACCGGCTCGAGGCCGAAGAAACTTCGGAGACCGAGGGAGGCCCGAGCCGCCCCCCCGTTTCGCGCGGTGCTTCAACCTCGCGCTGGGTCGACTACGATACCCACGAACTGCTGCAGATGATCAGCGAGCTCGAAGACGAGCGTCGCTGGGCGCGTTTGCGCGAAGGCCTCTGGATTGCGCTGCTGGTCCACATCGTCCTCCTGCTCGCGATAATCCTTTTGCCCAAGTACGTCTTCATGCCGCGGGTGATCGACCCGTTCGATGCCATCAAGCAACGTAAGGACATGACCTACCTGGATTTGCCTCCGGATGTCCTGCGAAAACTCCAAGCCAAGCCCAAGGTCGCGCCGCTTCCTGAACAGCGCCAGCCGCGGGTCGACAAAAAGACGCTGGAAGCCCTGAATAAGCCGGCTCCGCCGCCACCAACTCCCGAGGAGACACCCCAGCCCACGACTCCGCCGGCGAAGCCCGCTCTGACCACGCCCCCGCCGAAGGTCGAACCCGCGCCGCAGCCGTCTGAAGCGCCGCGCCCGCAGGCCGTTCCGGCAAAACCGAGTTTTGCCCTGGGCTCTTCAAATCCTGCCGACCAGTTACGGGACGCAATGCGCGGAGCACGCGGTGCTGGGCCCGGCGCCAATCAACTGCCGTCCGGTCCCGGCGAAATGTCCCGGCATCCAGGCGCCGGATCGGGCGGTGTGCAGGTGTTGAGTGACACCCAGGGCGTTGATTTCAGCTCCTGGCTGCTTCGATGGCACCGCGAAACCGAGCGTACCTGGGATCCGCTCATTCCCGACGAGGTCAACCCCCCAATCTACCGGAAGGGCGCGGTGGTCATCCGTTTCAAAGTGCTTCCCAACGGACGCATCATGGACGGAAGTATGGTCCTCGAAGGACGCTCAGGCGACACCGGCCTCGACCGCGCCGCCTGGGGAGCATTGACGGGCTCGAATTACCCAACGCTTCCTCACGAATTCCACGGCCCTTACCTCGAACTTCGCGCCGTCTTCCTCTACAACATGGAGCCGGGACAGCAATAGGTCACGGGCCCCTTCGGGTGCGACGGCTGCCGAGTTGAACGATCTGCGGTTGTTCCTCTCTGATGGTCAATCGTCAACAACCCAAGACGATCGTCGTCATCCCGGCCTGTCAATACCCGATCCGACAGAATCGGGCCGATCTCGTTCATTCCATTGCCAAAATAAAGTCCCAAACTTTGCGAGTTATTTCCTTCGAATTCTCTAAACTTGTCTTAGTAGCGAAAACCCTGAGCGTCGGGTCGCCAGATCACAAATTACGTCAATCCGGACCGAGCTCACCCTTTCGCTCCGCACCACATTCTGCAACGCACTCCCCGAAAACGGTGCAAACCGCAGAAAACCGGTTCTAAGTTCCATGTTATGACGATTTTGAGACCTAAGTCCAACAGGGAGAATCACTTGGCAGCCCCCCTTTTCGCCTAAGTCATTCTCGCGGAGGATTTTAGCTAAAAATGGCAGATTAAAAAAACAACGCAACCGGAGGTTGCGTATTGTTCAGTCCATCACAATCGGACATCGCGAAAGACGACCGCGGATTCTTCGTCGCTGCGCTCCTCAAGATGACAACTGCTAGGCCGTGGCATCCATGGTTGGCTGCTCGGCTTCGATTTGTGCCGCGCTCGGGGGATCGAGCGGCCGCGAACCGTGTGGTAGTTCGATCCCGTCCTGCAGCAGCAGCGCCTCATATACCGGAATTGGCCGCCAGTAGCGCGCCAGCACGAAAGCGCTCATGTTGGCGATCATCATCGGCAGTACCAGTCCGTAGCCCCCGGTCATCTCGAACACGATGAGGATCGATGTCATGGGTGCGCGCACGATACCTGCGAACACCGCCCCCATGCCCACCACCGCGAAGGCTCCGATGGCATCCGCAGGATGATGAAATACCGTGACATCGATATACCCAACTGCGCCGCCCAGCATCGCTCCCATGAAGAGCGAAGGAGCGAAGATGCCGCCCGACCCACCGCTCGAATAAGAGCAAACCGTGGCCGCCAGTTTCAGTACGCAGAAGACCACCATGACCAGCAACGGCATGGTCCCCGTCAGCGCCAGTTCGAGGGTTTTGTAGGGATCGCCGGCAATTCCGTTCAGATGAAACCATCCCAGTGCCAGTGCCGCCATCGCACCTGTAGCCAGCCCTCCGATAGCAGGGTGAATCCATTTGGGCACAGCGGTCCATCGCTTGAACAAGGCCCGCAGGTTGAGTAGCCCATCGGTAAACGCGATGGAAACGACTGCGGCGAGAATACCCAACAGCGCATACCAGATCAGCGAGGATGACGCGCCCAGTTCATAGGCACGGGGCATGTGAAACACCGGGTTCGATCCGAGGATGGAGTGCTCCACGACCGCCGCCAGTGCCGCCGCGACAATCACTCCGGACAGCATGGTCTGGTCGAGATCCCCGATCAACTCCTCAAGCGTGAAAGTGATGGCTGCGATCGGCGCATTGAACGCGGCCGCGATCCCCGCAGCCATTCCTACCGAGGCCATCCGGCGGCAATTCGTGGGACTCAGTCGCGCGGTCCGCGCGATCAGGCTGCTGACGCCTGCGCAAATCTGCACCGTGGGGCCCTCTAGCCCAAGCGACGCCCCCGAGCCGATCTGAAACGCGCAGAGCACGAATTTGCCGATGGTTTCGCGAAGAGAAACAAGCCCGGAGCGCAGGGCAAACGCCACCTTCACCTGCGGAATTCCCGAACCCGCAGCGGCCGGAGCCCAATAAGCCAGGCCGAGTCCCACAATCAGTCCGCCTACGCCCGGCGACAGAATCGTCCAGAATATCCAGCTATGCCCGGGCGCGTGGTTGGCCGGGTTGATCATCAGATTCTCGAGCCATGCAATGGAGAGATGAAAGGCCACTGCAGCCAACCCGCAGAGGCCCCCTGCAAGGATGGTGACGGCCAGCAAACGCTGGCGTTCGTCGGCCATGTGACGGGTGAACCACGCCAGCAGGCGCGAGAAAAGACTCCGCAACCAATTTGTTTCGCTCAACTTATTGGGGACCTCGGAAGACGTTAGTTCCACCTCCAGTATAGAAACCCCGGGTGGGCGGGCCTATGTTGACGCTTCGATGCCGCCTTTCGCGAGTCGGAGTTCTGCGCGGAACCGGTCGCCTGGGACAAAAGCGAAGGAATCGAAAAGGCTGCGTCACTTGTTTGTCATTTCTGCAGCAAAGCATGTTTCTGAAGCAGATTTTCGAAATGGATACAGCAACTAATTGTCCATGCCGGGTTGTTCTATGTGCGTCCAGGAAAAGGACAATCTGGTCACAAGTTGAAGACGCGTACGGTGGCGTTAGATCAGAGGGAGTCTCTGATTATTCGATAGGAAACCTGCGCGAACAAGGAGGTCATTTATGAAGCACGTCCGTCGAATCTCGGCTTTAGTCGATGCGTCCGGGCTCTTGCTCATCCTGACGCTCGCCTGCCAGGTCGCCGCATATGCGGAGACTTCGGATCGTGACACGGTCGCGACCCTTGGATCGACTCTCCCAACGAACGGAGATGTGAATCCTTACGGAGTCGCACGCATTCCACGAACTGTTGGCCGTCTCGTGGAAGGCCGATTCCTGGTGAGTAACTTCAACAATGCTGCCAATCTGCAAGGCACAGGTACCACGATCGTGCAAATGGCGGCAAATGGCTCTATGCAGCTATTTGCGCAGATCGACGCGAGCACCGTCTCCTGCCCCGGAGGGATAGGACTGACGACTGCCCTGGTTGCGCTTCGAAGCGGTTTTGTCGTAGTTGGGAGCTTGCCTACCACCGACGGAACATCGGCAACCGCACAAGCAGGGTGTCTCCTCGTTTTGGATTGGAACGGGAAGGTCGTTGAGACCATATCGGGGCACAACATTAACGGACCCTGGGACATGACTGCCGTCGATGGAGACGACGTGTTCGTCTTGTTTGTCACCAACGTCCTGAATGGCACGGTCGCAGCCGGCGGGAGCGTGGTCAATCAGGGCACCGTGGTGCGAATGCTGTTCGCGGTTCGCCACGGCGGAACCCCTCATTTGATCGACAGCTCGGTGATTGCTTCCGGTTTCCCCGAGCGTACCGATCCTGCCGCCCTGGTGATCGGTCCTACCGGAGTCGCATTCGATCGGGAGACCGGAAATCTCCTGGTGGCTGACAGCCTCGATAACAGGATTGCGGCGATTCCGAATGCCCTGGAGCGGACGCACGCGGCCGGAACAGGCACGACCATCTCCGCAGGTGGGGCGCTCAATGATCCCCTCGGTCTCTCCTTAATCGGACGCGACCTGTTTGTCGCAAATGGGGATGACGGAAACCTGATCGAGATCGACGTAAAAAGGGGACGTCAAGTCGATGTTGATTTGGTAGACGCATCCGGCGGACCTCCTCCGGGGGGTGGCGCTCTGTTCGGGCTATGGGCGTCGAAGGGCGAAGTCTTCTTCGTGGATGACGCTACCAACACGTTCAATTTGCTGCATTGAGTATTTCCCGATCTCACAGGTAACGCTCAGGCAACCGCTACAACCACCTGAGCGGCGATTTCGACGCAAGGCAGATTGGAATTTTACTGGGCTGACGTCGCCATCTGACTCCAGTGGCGATGAAGATGATTACCAAACGACGGCCCGGCTAGGGTGGCTCTGCGTTGGGCACGCCGGGCCACCTTTTATTTTCGAGACGCGAAGCTCACGGCTTCGGCTCGGTCTGTTTCATGAACTCGGCTAGATAGTCTTTCCATACGGCGGCTGCCGTGTGGGTTCCGTGGCCCCGCGTCTGCTCGCTGATGGGGATGAGAATGAAACGCCCATGTGGAATCTGTTTCACCATCTTTTCGGCAATGCCGAGTTCCGGAGGATTGATGAAGTCGTCCGCCGAGTTGATCCAGAGCATGGGCACTTTGATCGTCTCGAGCTTTGCACTCGGATCGTAATTCCGGCTGGCATTCAGGTAATAGACCATGTCGTTGGCGTCAGTGTGCGCCATGGTGCGCTCCAGATAGCGATCGACGTACTCCTCGGCCTGCTGGCGGGTGGGCGCCTGTTTCTGCGCGACCAGCGGCGCGGAACCCATGACCAGCAGAATCTCGTTCGCCCCGCGGAGTCCGTCCTGCGGTTCGGTTTTGTATTCGCCATTCTGCCATGCTGGATCGAGCTTGATGTCCTGAATGGCCATGTAGCGCATCATGCGGTTGCGCCCTGCGATCTGCACCGGCAGGCACGCATACGGAGCCAGCGCATCCATGAAGTCGGGATACGTTTCGCCCCACACAAAGCCCTGCATGCAGCCCATCGATGTGCCGAAGATCAGCCGCAGATGATCGATGTGCATCTGGTCGAGCATCAAGTGGTCGGCACGAACCATGTCGTCGTAGTCGTAGGCAGGGAAGTGCATGCGCATGCCGTCGGAGGGCTTCGAGCTCTCTCCGTGACCGATCTCGTCGGGAAGGATGATGAAGTACTTCTGGATATCCATCAAGCCGCCCGGAACAAACAGCACGTCGGAGAAGATCGGATTCAGCAGCGAATGGGCACTGCCGCCCGTTCCATGCAGCAATAAAATCGCGTTGTCCACGTGCCCTGCGGCGTTTCGGTGTGGCGTGCCGAGGGTGAGGTAATGCAGCTTGAGTTCCGGCAGGGTTTCGCCGGTGCCAAAGCGGAAATCATGCAGCGTGACGGCGCCGTCCTGGGTGGGCCAGTGGCTGGCGGGCTGGGGGGAAGCACTGCCCGCTGGGGACAGATTAGATTGCGCGATGCCAAGCATGCCGGCTATGAACAGGAGGGAGGCAGTCGCGCGCCGCAACATCTGGGATCTGAACCTCTGCATGGCATCGAGGTTATAGCATTCTGGACGAGCCAGGAAAACAACGCAGATGAGGCCGAGATTGTTACCAGGGCCAGTGAGGGTGCAGCATGCGTGGAAACAACGCCAAATAGCGCGGTTGGAATAGAGCCATATCCAAGGCAAAAAAGCCCGTGGTCAGGATGAAGCAAAGCAGCAGAAAGCCCAGGTCGGTTACGGATCGCTTCTTGAGCCGCGCGTAACCCCAACAAGACCCAATAATCACGGCCAGATTTGAGAACCAGGCGAAAACGGCAATGGCAAGATCGGGACGGGCCAAACGTCCCGTTTGCACCCAATGGGAGACCTCATGCAATCCAGCAAAGAAGAATGTAGTGACAAAAAGATTTATGTAGTCCCACAGCCCTGCAACGGAGATGCCAATGAAGTATCCCCATTTATTTCGTCGCAGGCCGAGGAGCGCAGCGGCAAGGTACATCCACGCCTGGAAGAAGTGCAGCCAACGGATGTCGGCTTCCCATATGGCAGAAAGAGCCAGCACCGTGATAAACAAGATCGAGCCCGCCAATATTAGCCAGTGAGGGGCATCCAGCCCTCGTGCCGTCTCCCGCATGCCTTCGCTACGCACGAGTGACTGCTTCAGTTCCGACCGTTTTCATCAGCAGTCGTTCCGCGCTAGAATCTTGGTGTCTGGTATGTATAACCGCGCCGCAGCCCGGATCTCCTCGACGCCTCTGCTGAAGCGCTTCCGCCGCGGGCGGCCCGATCGTGGACGCTGACCCCTCGCGCTAATTAATCTATCTCCGTCAAGAATTCTGTGCGGGCCCGCCGTTTGCGATGCCCGCTGAATCTGCGCGAACGGAGTTAGCACCGCTAACTCCGCCAGCGCCGCTCGCTTTCGAAGCTCATCCGCCCGTGCGCGGATAGGAAGGTTCCCAATGAACAGCTTTAACAGCCGTGCCACTCTGAAATCGGGCAGCAAGTCCTACACCATCTTCCGCCTGCCGGCGCTCAGCGCGCGCGGATTCGACCTGGGCCGCCTGCCCTTCAGCCTCAAGATTCTCCTCGAAAACTTGCTTCGCCGCGAAGACGGCGTCAACGTCATGGCCGACGACATCGAATTCCTAGCAAGGTGGGATGCCAAGGCCGAGCCCAGCCGCGAGATCGCCTACATGCCCGCACGGGTCCTGATGCAGGACTTCACCGGCGTTCCCGCCGTGGTCGATCTTGGCGCCATGCGTGACGCCATCAAGGCGCTGGGCGGCGATCCCGAGAAGGTGAATCCGCTCATCCCGGCGGAGCTCGTCATCGACCACTCCGTGCAGGTGGATGAATTCGGCACACCCAACGCCTACGAGGCCAACTCGCTGCTCGAATTCCAGCGCAACCGCGAACGTTACGCCTTCCTCAAGTGGGGACAGACCGCGTTCCGCAACTTCAGCGCCGTGCCGCCCGGCATGGGCATATGCCACCAGGTCAATCTCGAATACCTTGCCCGCGTCGTCTTCACGACGGAAGTGAATGGTGAGTTGCAGGCCTACCCGGACACGTTGGTCGGCACCGACTCCCACACCACCATGATCAACGGCCTCGGCGTGCTGGGCTGGGGCGTCGGCGGCATTGAGGCCGAAGCGGCAATGCTCGGCCAGGCCGTGAGCATGCTGGTGCCGCAGGTTGTCGGTTACAAGCTGACTGGCAAGCTGCGCGAAGGCGCAACCGCAACCGACCTCGTCCTCACTGTGACGCAGGCGCTGCGCAAGCTGGGAGTCGTCGGCAAGTTCGTCGAGTTCTACGGACCCGGCGTTGCCGCACTGCCCCTCGCTGATCGCGCCACCATTAGCAACATGGCTCCCGAGTACGGCGCCACCTGCGGCATCTTCCCCGTCGATGCGGAGACGCTGCGCTATCTCAAGCTCACCGGCCGCAGCGACGAACAGATCGCGCTGGTCGAGGCGTACTACACGGAGCAGGGGCTCTTCCACACCGGCGATTCGCCTGAGGCCGAGTACTCGCAGACGCTCGAACTCAATCTCGCCGAAGTCGAGCCCAGTGTGGCCGGCCCCAAACGCCCGCAGGATCGCGTGCTGCTCAAGGACGCGGCCGAAAGCTTCGCAAAGCAGTTGCCCTCGTTGCTCGCGCCCACGGCCAAGCCGCTCGGCACGCGGACGGCTGCCGTCTGGGAGCCAACCGTGGTCACCGACACCGCGCTAGCCATTGCCAGCGAAGACAACGAAGGCCCGGCCACCTCATCGGCTGCGGCCAACGCGCATCCCGCCGAAAAGACCTTTAAAACGGGCCCCATCACCACCACCGTGAAGGAGCGATTCCATGTCGATCCCGATAAGTATCTCGATCACGGATCGGTCGTAATCGCCGCCATCACCAGTTGCACCAACACTTCGAATCCCTCGGTGATGGTTGCCGCCGGAATCCTCGCCAAGAAAGCCGTGGAAAAAGGCCTCACCGTTCCGCCGTGGGTCAAGACGTCGCTTGCCCCGGGTTCGCGCGTGGTTACCGATTACTACCAGAAGTCCGGCCTGCTGCCCTATCTCGAAAAGCTACGCTTCAACGTCGTCGGCTACGGATGCACCACCTGCATCGGCAACTCCGGCCCGCTGCCCACCGATGTTTCCAAGTCCATCGATGAGCATGGCCTCGTCGCCGTCAGCGTGCTCAGCGGCAATCGCAACTTCGAAGGCCGCGTGAACGTCGATGTGCGCGCCAACTACCTGATGTCGCCGCCGCTGGTCGTGGCCTACGCCCTCGCCGGCCGCATCGGTCACAACTTCGACACCGAACCGTTGGGCAAAGACCCGGCGGGCCGGCCAGTTTTCCTGAAAGATATCTGGCCGACGCAGAAGGAAGTAGCCGAAGCAATCGAGAAAGGCATCAGCAGCGAAGGCTTCCGCAGAGAGTACGCCACGGTTTCGGAAGGAGACGCCAGCTGGCAGGGTCTCAGTTTCCCAACTGGCGACGTCTATAAGTGGGAACCGGATTCGACCTACATCCGCCAGGCTCCGTACTTCGATGGCATGAAGAATCAGCCCGATCCGGTTACCGACATCCTCGGTGCACGGGTGCTGGCTGTTCTCGGCGACTCCGTTACCACCGACCACATCTCGCCCGCGGGCTCCATTAAAGCCAATGGACCGGCAGGAAAGTATCTTGCCGAGCATGGCGTCAAGCCGGCGGATTTCAACTCCTACGGCTCGCGTCGCGGCAATCACGAGGTCATGGTGCGCGGCACATTCGCCAACGTTCGCCTGCGCAACAAGCTGGCTCCGGGCACGGAGGGCGGCGTCACGCGACTGCTGCCCGAGGGCGAGACCATGAGTATCTTCGACGCCAGCGTGAAATACGCCGAGCGCCGCGTGCCGCTGGTCATTCTCGCCGGAAAGGAATATGGCTCCGGGTCATCCCGCGACTGGGCAGCCAAGGGTCCGAACCTGCTCGGAGTGCGTGCCGTGATCGCTGAGAGCTTCGAGCGCATTCACCGCTCCAACCTCGTCGGTATGGGCATCCTTCCCCTGCAGTTTGAAGAAGGGCAGAGTGCCGAATCGCTCGGTCTCACTGGCGAAGAGATTTATGACTTCGCCGGACTCACCGGTCTGCTCAAGGCGAAGTTCAAGAACGGCCGCATGTTGAAGGTGAAAGCTAAAGCCGCCGATGGCAGCGTAAAGGAGTTCAACGCCACGGTGCGCATCGATACGCCGCAGGAGATCGAATACTACGAGCACGGCGGAATCCTGCTCTACGTGCTGCGTCAGCTTGCCTCCAGGTAGATCCAGCCTGACGGTCATCATCATAGGCTCTGCGGGTCGCGTTTCGCGTGATCCGCAGGGTCAGACAATCTGCCTTTCCCCTCCCGAATTCTCCCAAAAAGTCCTTCTGAAAAGTCCGTCTCTCTGAGACAATGCCAGTCGCAGCCCCCTCTGCATGCTCCTGCGCCACTATTCAGGCGAACTTTGCCGTGCCGCCCTGTCCGAACAACAAGACTCCTTGAGGTTGAGACGTGAGAATATCCATAGACTCCAGAGCCATCGCCATTGCGTTGTTGCAGGTCGGCATTTTGCTGGCTGTATTTGCATTCGCGGTTTCGGCGGCCGCGCAGTCAGGCGGCCCTCTTCCTGACAAGTACGCCTGGCTCGAAGACATCAATGGCGAGAAGCCGCTTGCCTGGGTAAAAGAGCACGACGCGCGTACCGCGGCGGTCCTCGAAAAAGATCCGCATTTCGCGTCACTCGAGTCGGATGCCCTCACCGTGCTCGCGTCTCAAGATCGCGTGCCCTATCCCGTGTTCCTTGGCAACGACATCTACAACCTCTGGCAGGATTCCGTTCATCTGCATGGAATCTTCCGTCGAACCACGTTGGCTGACTATCTTGCCGCCAGTCCCAAATGGGAGACGGTGGTGGATTACGACGCGCTCGGAAAGCAAGATAACCAGAGCTGGTCGGCGAAAGAGATCCACTGCCTCCACCCGCAAGACGAGCTATGCATGGTCGAACTTTCCGCGGGCGGAGAAGACGCGGTCAGCGAGCGGGAGATGAACCTTAAGACCGGCAAATTTGTCGAGACCGGATTTGTGCTTCCGCGCGGCAAACAAAACGAAGACTGGCTTGACAAAGACACGTTACTCATCGCCCGCGACTGGGGTCCAGGAACAATGAGCGAAGCCGGTTACCCCATCACCGTGCGAATGTGGAAGCGCGGCCAGCCGCAGGAGAGCGCGAAAGAAGTGTTTCGCGGAGATGCGAAGGATAGCAGCGTAAGCCCCGCCAGTTTCGACGATGGCGAAGGCCATCGAGGAGTGATGCTCGAGAGGGACCTGACGTTCTTCGAGATTGAATGGAACCTGCTGACGCCCAATGGCATCCGCAAACTTGCCTTGCCAAAAAAATCTCATTTCGAAGGGTTTGTCGATAACCAGTTAATCTTTTCGCTCCACGAGGATTGGACACCCACCGGAGAGGCCACGGCTCTGAAAATGGGTTCGGTCATCTCCTTCGACCTGGATCTGGCCGGCAGAGATCCTGATCACCTGAAACCGACTGTGGTGTTTTCCCCAACCTCGCAGGAGTTTGAACAACAGATCGCAACCACCCGCCACCACCTGCTGATGGCTGCGCTTGACCATGTGCAGGGACGGGCCTACGTGTACACGCGGCAAAAAGACGGCCAGTGGACTCGGAGGAAGCTCCCTGTTGCTGCCAATCAGACAGTCTTTGTCGCAAGCGCCAGTCAGCGCGACGATCATTTCTTTCTTGTTCAGACCGGGTTTCTGAATCCCGACTCCCTCTGGCTCGGAGACGCTTCGACCGCTACGTTGAAATTGGCAAAGAGACAGAAAGGGCTTTTCGATGCCTCGAATGATGTCGTGGAACAGTGGGAAGCTACCTCAAAGGACGGCACCAAGGTTCCCTACTTCATCGTGCATCGCAAAGACATGCCCTACGACGGCAACAATCCGACTCTGATCACTGCGTATGGCGGCTTCGAAGTCCCGGTTACGCCTTACTACGATACCGTCGTCGGAAAACTTTGGCTCGAGCACGGAGGAGTCTTTGTGTCGGCGAATATCCGAGGCGGAGGAGAGTTCGGTCCAGCATGGCACGAGGCTGGGCTCAAAACCCACCGCCAGCGCATCTACGACGATTTCTATGGCGTTGCCCAGGACCTGGTGACGCGCAAAGTGACATCGCCGCGACGCCTTGGCATCTTTGGCGGCTCAAACGCCGGCCTGCTGATGGGGGTTGAGTTTACGCAGCACCCTGAAATGTGGAGCGCTGTATCCATCGAAGTTCCCCTGCTCGACATGCTCGGCTACGAGCACATGTCTGCAGGAGCTTCGTGGGTCGGCGAATATGGATCCGCTTCGGTACCTGGGGAGCGAACCTTTCTGGCGTCGATCTCTCCCTATCAGAACCTCAAGCGAGACGGCCATTATCCTGAGCCTCTCATCTTCACCACCACCAAGGACGATCGCGTCGGCCCCGTGCATGCCCGAAAGTTTGCGGCGCTTATGGAGGAATATAACCTGCCGTTCTACTACGACGAAATCACCGCCGGTGGTCACGGCGACGGTGACGACAAAAAGCAGGAAGCTCGCACCAACGCGGAAAAGTACACCTACTTCATGCGCAAGCTGATGAACTGAAATACCGAAATCTTGTGGCGCAACTAGCGATTGCGCCCGGTTACGGATTCGAAATCTTCGGAGGATTGGGCGAGGGATATTGGCGTACTGGCGGTGCTTTGCGGCGTTTCGGCTTCGGTTTGTCCACCATCCTCGCCACCTCCGCAGCCGACTCGTCTTCGCGCGGAGCAAAGAAGCGCACACCCTCCAGGTTGTGTTCACCCAGCACGTGCAATCGCAGAAAGTTCGTCGATCCCGACTTCGTCCGCGTCCCCGCAACAATCGCAATCACCTCGCGATTGCGCACATAGCCGTGCTGCTCGAGCAGGTTCTCGGCTACATCCACTAGCGCCTCGGTCGAGTTCACTTTGGGGCAGCGAACCGGGGTCGTACCCCACAGCAGGTTCAGGCGGTTAATCGTAATGTCCACCGGGCTCAGCGCGTAGATCGGCGCGGTCGGATGATACTTCGACAATTGCCGCGCGGTTGCACCCGATTCTGTGAACAGCGCGATACCGCGCAGATCCAGGTCGTCGGCCGCATGCGCCGTGGCCTCGCAAATTGTCTCCGCGATCGAAAGATGGGTGGTCTGCCGCAGCGGCTCGTTCAGACGATCTTCCTTGATGTGCCGCTCCGCCTCGCTGACAATTCGGCCCATCATGGCCACCGTTTCGATGGGATATTTGCCCACCGCCGACTCACCCGACAACATCACCGCATCGGTGCCGTCGTAGATGGCATTGGCTACGTCAGAAACCTCAGCGCGCGTCGGCCGCGGATTCTCAATCATCGACTCCAGCATCTGCGTTGCCGTGATCACCGGCTTGAAGAAATCCCCCGCGCGGCGAATGATGTGTTTCTGAATTGCGGGGACCTTCTCCGGCGGCACTTCCACGCCTAGGTCGCCACGCGCCACCATGATGCCGTCGGCGGCCTGCAGAATGCTGTCGAGGTGCTCAATGGCCTGCGGCTTTTCCAGCTTGGCAATAATCCACGTTTCCCCGCCGTAGGCAGAAACCCGGTTGCGGACAAGGCGCACATCTTCGGCGGTCCGAACGAACGAAACTGCGACCGCATCCACACCGTGCTTGAGGGCGAACTCGAGGTCGGCTGAGTCTTTCTCTGTCAGCGACGGCACGCGAACCGGAATGCCCGGCAGATTGATGCCCTTGTTCTCCCCCAGCATGCCGCCATTCACCACTTCGCACACCACGTCTGCGCCCACCACTTCGTGCACCCGCAGCTCGATCAACCCATCGGAAAGCAAAATGCGAGAGCCTTGCTCAACGTTTTCGGCGAGTGTCTTGAACGTGGTCCCCACCTGTGACGCCGTCCCCAAAACATCTCGCGGCGTAATTGTGAGCCGCTGGCCTGCCTTGAGCAGAACCGGCTGGTGATCCTTCAGCTTCGAAGTACGAATTTTTGGCCCCTGCAGATCACCGAGAATGCACAAGGGCTTGTGTTCTTCGCGGCTTACCTTGCGAATCATCTGGATCAGTTCAAGCTTTTCTTCGTGCGAACCATGGGAAAAATTCAGCCGAACCACGTCGATTCCGGCGCGTACCAGGTCACGGAAAACCGCCTCGGTGTTGGAAGCCGGCCCAAGCGTGGCCACAATCTTTGCCCGGCGCTGCACGGGCGTCTCGTTCATGTTCGATTCAACGAACGGCATTTAGCGGTGCTCCAAAAAGTCGGTAGATGAGCTGCGGGGAATGAATAAGTGCGGTTCTCTTGATTATACAAAGCCCATGGACATGCTGCCCTGCTGGATGCACGATCGGGGCCGTTGCACGAAGAAAATGAAGGGCTTTGAAGCTGCGGCTTAGAGCCCGGTCAAAGCAGATTTCTGCGCTCGCGAAAGAGCACTCCGTTCAGTTCCGCGCCAAGCAACGCGCTAAACGCCGTGATATAGAGCCACACCAGGGTCGCGATCCCGGCACCGAACGATCCATAGAAGATGCTGTAATCCGCGATTCGCGTGACGTACCATCCGAACGCCAGGGTTGCCGGCAGCCACACCGCGCTGGCCGCCACCGCGCCGGGCATCACGTGCAACCAGTGTTCTCCGCGCCGCGTACCGAAGTGATAGAGGGTGCCGAGAACGGCGAGACTGGTAACAAACGCCAGCGACCATCGCGCCAGGCGCCAGAAGAACAGCACCAGGGAACGGAACTCATGCCCTGAGTTGAACATCATCCACAGTTCAATCGCGCGTCCGAAAACCAGCAGCAGGGTCGCCAGGGCGAGCGGAATCAGGACGATGAACACCAGCATCAATGCGCGAACGCGCCGTTCCCAGAATCTCCAATCGTTGCGTGGCAGCCGATACGCTCGTCGGAAACCTTCCATCAACGTCAGCATCAGGCCGAGACCGGCAAAGATGCTCAGCGAGATCCCCGATGCGATCAGACGAGTTGAGTCCAGGGCCCGTGCCTGCATCGACGAAAGCATCACCCGAACCGTGTCCGCAGGAAGAATCTGGCCGGAAACCCAGCGGATCTCGCCGACCACGGTCGACCCCTCGGGCACCCTCGCAATCAACGCGGTGAGCACAATGAACGCCGGAAAAAACATCAGCATCCCGGAGTACGCGGCCGCTTTGGCCGTGTTGAGCACATCGTGCTCGAGGGCCAGAAAAACTGCCTTTCGAAAGCTCCGCAGGAATCGCGCCATCAGGTCCAAGTGCAAGAGTAGAGCATTTCAGAGCCTCGCGCGAAACGCAACATCGCCTGAGTCCCTGCCAGGCAACATGTTTCACTTTCTTCGAGATTCTGCCCATATCGGCTCAAACGGTTTATGATTTTCCCGAAATGCCGAAGTTAATAAACACCGCAGTTCCGCTTGTAGTCCTTCTCCTGCTTGAGGCAGGGATTGGCGCAACATTCGCGCAGGCCCAGCACCATTCCACCCCCAATGCACAGTTGGCTTCGAAAGATATTGACGCCCGCGCAGAAGCACTGCTGAAGCAGATGACGCTGGAGGAGAAGATCGGGCAGACGGTGCAGTACTCGGCCGGATTTGCCACCGGCCCATCGGCCTCAAACCTCACCTACGACGAACTGGTCGCCAAGGGCGAGGTCGGTTCCATGCTCAACGTGGTCGGCGCCGAGCGGACCAATCACTATCAGCACATCGCGATGGAGAAATCGCGTCTGCACATTCCGATCATTTTTGGACTCGACGTGATTCACGGCCATCGCACCATTTTCCCGGTGCCGCTGGGCATCGCCGCCAGCTGGGATCCCGACGCAGCCGAGACCGTCGCGCGAGTTGCGGCGGAGGAATCGCGCGCCGACGGCATCACGTGGGTCTTTTCACCAATGGTCGACATCGCGCGTGATCCCCGCTGGGGACGCATTGTCGAATCGAATGGCGAAGATCCATATCTCAGCTCGGCCCTGGCACGTGCATGGGTCAAGGGCTATCAGCAGGACGATCTTTCTAAACCCGATTCCGTCGCAGCTTGCGTCAAGCACTTCGCTGCCTATGGCGCGGCCATTGCGGGACGCGACTACAACGCCGTGGACATGAGTGAACTCACCCTGCGCCAGGTGTATTTGAAGCCGTATCACGCCGCGGTCGATGCCGGAGTCGCCACGGTGATGACTTCCTTTAACTCAATCAATGGCGTTCCGGCGACCGCAAATCCTCTTACCCTCACCGAGATTTTGCGCAAAGAATGGGGCTTCAGGGGGTTCGTCGTCTCGGATTGGGGAGCGGTTGCGGAACTGAAGAACCACGCCATCGGGGACGGCCCGACTGTAGCGCGCAAGGCGCTCGAGGCGGGCACCGATATGGATATGGAGGGCAACCTCTACGCTACCGTGATTGCTGCCCAGGTGCGCTCGGGAAAGATTCCCGAGAGCGTGGTGGACGAAGCTGCGCGGCGCATTCTGCGCGTGAAATTTGCGCTCGGGCTTTTCGATCATCCCTATGCACCCGCGGGTCCGGCATACACCATCACCGACGAGAAGCGAAACGCTGCGCGAAAGGTCGCCGACGAAACCATCGTGCTGCTCAAGAACGATCCGGTAGAGGGCGTCGGCAATCTGCTTCCTATCAGCACCAAGATGAAGACCGTGGCCCTGATCGGACCTATGGCCGACGACCCACTCGATCTGCTCGGCGCCTGGACCGTGACCGGCAATCCCAAAGACGTGGTCACTTTGAAGGCCGCACTGACGCGCCGTCTTGGCGACAAGCTCCTCTACGCGCCTGGATGCGGGTTGCTTTCGGGCGAGGACGAAAAGATTCTCAAGGGTGTCACATTTGCCGGGTCATCGACGAAATCGAATGAACCTGTCTCCGACGACAACAGTTCCATTGCAGAGGCCGTCGAAACCGCGCGCAAGGCGGACGTTACGATTCTCGCACTGGGCGAGCCGACGAACTGGATGGAAGGGGAAGCTGCCAGTCGCGCTCATCTTGGCTTCACCGGCCACCAGGAGAAGTTGCTGGAGGCGGTTGTCGCCACTGGCAAGCCCGTTATTCTCGTCGTTCTCGCGGGCCGTCCGCTGCAACTCAAGTGGCCTGCCGAGCACGTCCCCGCGATCCTCGAAGCATGGAGCCCCGGAACCGAAGCGGGACCTGCGGTTGAGGACGTGCTTTTCGGTGATGTGAATCCTTCGGGCAAGCTGCCGTCGAGCTTTCCTCGCTCTGTCGGGCAGGAACCGCTCTACTACTCCCAGACTGCGACGGGCCGTCCCGCACACGGCGACTTGAGCCATCTGCCGCGCAATGCAGCGGAGAAGTTTGTTTCGCGTTACATGGATGAAGACAACTCCGCGCTCTTCCCGTTTGGCTGGGGTTTGAGCTACACCCGGTTCAGCTACTCCCAGCCTGCGGTTGATCGTGCAGAGATTCCGTTGCGCGAGATCCTGGCCGATCGCAAGCCGCTGGTGACCGTGGGTGTAGTCGTGAAGAACACGGGCAGCGTTGCGGGTACTGAAGTTGTGCAACTCTACATCCGCAACACCGAAGCCAGTGTCGAGCAGCCGCTGCGGGAATTGAAGGGATTCACGCGCGTCACGCTTGCGCCGGGTGAAACAAAGCATGTAACCTTCCCGCTGGGATTCAACGAACTGAACTTCTACAACGTCGAATTGAAGAAAACCGTCGAGCCCACCACCTACAAAGTATGGGTCGGCGGCAGTTCGCTGGCAACGGCCGAGACGAGCCTGAAGGTCGTGGAGTAGCACAGCAACCCAGGAATCGTCATTGCCGCAGGAGGTTTCGAGTGGGCAGGATTCTGATTGGGTTCGTATTGGGATTGGTATTGGCTTTGATTGGAGCTCTCTGCTATATCCGGTTTGGATTTGTTGATCCGCGGGCCGACGCAGAGATCGGCGGTCTGGAGAGAAAGATCGCTATGCCTGCGCTCGATGCATCCGTCGATCGACGCGCGCCGGACGTGAAAAACCCGCTGCAACCTACCGACGACAACCTCATGGCGGGAATGAAGATCTATCAGCAGGATTGCGCAGGATGTCATGGTGATATTCGGCATCCCCATGTCTCGTTTGGCGACTCGTTTTATCCCCGCGTTCCGCAGTTTGCTGAGGACGCGCCCGACATGCCCGAGAACCAGAACTTCTACATCATCCAGCACGGCGTGCGCCTGAGCGGCATGCCCGCCTGGGCCCAGAACATGAAAGAGCAGCAGACCTGGCAGGTGACCACCTTCCTCAGCCACATGGACAAGTTGCCGCCGGCGGTCTCCGCGGCATGGAAGTCGGCAGCGAGTGTGCCGGAAACCGGGACGTCCACCGATAGCGAGCAGAAAACTCCGTCAAAAGACAAGAAGTCGATGGAGATGCCGACGCACTGAACGATCATGACTTTCCGTAATCAGCAGGATCGAATCACATTGAGCACCGGAGAGCCATCGGGGACCGGGTACACTGTCCACGACAGGAGGACTCGATGCAGACCCGGATTCAGGGCACGACCATGCCCGTGCTCGATGTGCAGCTCAATCCCAACGAGAGCGTGTTTTCTGAGAGCGGCGAACTCTCGTGGATGACGGCTTCCATCCAGATGACTACGCATACGCAGATGGGCGGTGGCGGAGGCCTGTTTGGCGTCCTGAAGCGCTTCGCGGGTGGCGGTAGCATCTTCATGACCGAATACCGTGCCATGCAATATCCCGGCGAGGTCTCCTTCGCCACAAAAGTGCCGGGCCACATCGTTCCCCTCCAGGTCGGGCAAGGCATGGAGTACCTGGTCCATCGTCACGGCTTTCTGTGCGCAACTCCTCAAGTCACCATCAGCGTCGGATTCCAGCAATCCCTCGGCGCCGGCATCTTTGGCGGCAGTGGATTCCTGCTGCAGCGCATCGGCGGCAACGGAATGGCCTGGATCGAACTCTCCGGCGAGCTGATTATGAAGAATCTCGCACCCGGTGAAGTCCTTTTGGTGCACCCGGGACACGTTGGCGCGTTCCAGGCCGGCGTGGGTTTCCAGATCACCATGGTGCCGGGCATCAAGAACATGATTTTCGGCGGTGACGGCATCTTTCTCGCCGTGCTCACCGGCCCGGGAACTATCTGGCTGCAGACACTGCCCATTTCGCGGCTCGCGCATCAGATCAGCGAGTACCTTCCCGCCGCAGAAGGCCGGCAGGTCGGTCCGGCGGCAGGCGGGGCGCTCCTCGGCGGCGTCATTGGTTCGATCCTGGGAGGCGACCAGTAATTTGTTCAAAATGACTTCAGCAGAAAACAGCAACCGCCAACTTCGCGGTGACATCGTGTTCGCATTCGGGCTGGCCGTGGCATGCTACATTGCCTGGCAGCTGCGCGCCGTGCTGCTTCTGCTCTATGTCAGCGCCCTTGCTGCAGTGGTCCTTACGCCGGTGGTGCGAGCCACATCGCGATTCAAAGTTGGCCGCTGGCGTCCATTCAGGGGCCGCGCGATCCTCATCCTGCTGCTTGCCGTGGTCGGTGGACTTACCGCGTTCGGCTTTCTCGCCTTTCCCCCGGTCATCCGCGATCTGCATGAATTTACGCGGGAAATGCCCACGCGTCTTCCCGCTTTTCTCGACAAACTCAAGCGCATCCCTTTCGCCGACGAGCTCAACACCGACGCCGTCACCGAGAAAGTTCAGGATTGGATCAGCAACGCCGCCACCTATCTTCTGCTCTCCATCAAGAATTGGGCGGGCGCGGTCGCCGGCATCGTAATGGGCGTCATCCTCACCGTCTATTTCATCCTCGAAGGAGACATCGCCTATCGCTGGGCGCTCTCGTTCTTCCCTCCGGAAAGGCGTGTGCGCCTCGACGCCGCTTTGCAGCGTGCCGACGTTCGTATGGGTAATTGGCTGCTGGGGCAGGGAAGCCTGATGCTCATCCTCGGCCTCACCAGCACCATCGTTTATGTCGAGCTGCACGTGCGTTACGCATACGCCCTTGGCGTGCTGACCGGACTGCTGAACATCATTCCTGTCGTGGGAGCGGCGGTAAGCATTGCGCTGGCCCTCCTGGTTGCCGCTATCGACTCGTGGGGCCGCGTGCTGGGAATCGCCATTTTCTATGTCATCTGGATCCAGGTGGAGAACTCGTTCCTCGTACCGCGAATCATGGGCACGCGCGTTGGCCTTCCGGGCCTCTCCATCCTGGTCGCGCTCCTCATTGGTTCCGAACTTGGTGGAGTTCTCGGCGCAGTGGTGTCGGTGCCAACGGCCGTGCTGGTCTCGGTCCTGATGGACGAGTACCTTGTTCAAAAAGAAGAACAGGAAGAACTCGACCAGGCAGCAGCGGAAAGCCCCAAAACATGATTGAGCCCTGCCGCCAAAGATGGCGCGACAGGGCTCAAACAAAAAACCTACCGCTCTTCTACGAGACTAGGGGTTTAAAGAGGTATCGGCTGCGACCGACGCGGTCAGCATCATCCCCGGCTCGATTTTCGCTTCATTCCCCGGCGGCATTGGCCCCGACACATGCACAAAGCTTGTATCAGAGATGTGATTTAATTGCGACCCGATATCGGGCGCCACCAGGGTGAACGACCCGCTGAGCGGAATGGTCACGCCATGCGCACTCAATCCCATCGGCGTGAAGACAATCACCCCCGATTTCCCGTTGTTCCCCGCCCGTTGCACTGCGCTGACCACGGCTTCCACTGACATGCCCCGTTGCGCCACGACGTTCCCATTCATGACCAGGTTCTGATCAAGCAGCAGGTAAAAGTGATCCCCGATATTGGCGGTCTCAGAGGTGAGACGGTTGCCGGTTTGCAGCCGGATGGTTGTCCCCTTGGTCACTGTTGATCCCGTAACTTCGGAATTCAGAGGAAGGGGCAGTGCAGCACCATGCACCGTGTAGCTGGCCCCGACGATCGGGCTCGCCGCTTTGCCGGGTTCTGCGGCAAAAGCCTGAATCTCCATATTTCCCGTAACCGCGATGGGATCACGGTATTGCGTTGACGATTCCGTCGGAGTCCATCCGTCGACGGTGTAGTAGATCACGGCATTGGGGCTGGGGCTCGAGAGGATCACCAGCGATCCCGGAGCAACTTCGCGCGGTCCCGGCAGGAACGTCGGCGGTTGTGCGCAATGGCAGTTCGGCATCCCGCGATAGACGTCGTTTATCACCTGCACCCCACCCTGTTGCGGCAAACCGCTGCGCGTGGAGAGCGGCGAAACGGGCACCGCGGTGGCCGCACCAGTGCTATGAACAGCAGGCTGGCTCAACTGGATCGACTCTCCGAAGGCCTGGGCCGAGGCGGTGCGGGCCAAGGCCAGCGCACAGCACACAAAGAGAGAGGTGGCTTTCATAATCATTCTCCGGTGGGAAACTCAAAGACAGAACAGCAGAGTTTCACCTCGGATTGCAAGGAAAAATGCAACTACCGGGGACCCAAAGGAACGTTCCCTCCCATTCGGCTCGCCTGGATGGCAGCATCCACCACTGCTTTGGTCACGCCGCAGTTCGACAGGAAGTGGACCATGGGGTCGGTTAGGCTTTCGGGCCGAACAGGGCTGGACATTCCAGCCTGAAATTCAGGTGTAACATGCCTGGTGGATGCATTTTGCAGCGGACCGCTGCCTTGAGAATTCAGGATCAGCGTGGCCAGTTTCCGAGCCAACGGCAAATCGAAGCTTTCCGAAACAAACACCAGCTTTCCCCGGCGCGTAATCACTACCGGGCCTTCTTCGGTGCTGAAGACCTGCTCGGCTGATCCGTCGCCCTTGTCAGCTACCTTACCGTCGGTCTTCTCCGCCTTCAAATTGCTGTATTTGCGGCTCAACTCATCGGTATACATGTGCACAAAAGCCTGCGCTGAAGCCGCCGTCTTCCACACTGATAAATAGAAGAATCCAATGGACTTTGTGCTGGCCTGTTCGGCCGGAGTCGCGTTCCGGCGCTGGCCCGCCCAGTAGAGCCCTCCATCCCATGCGGACGTCAGATCGCGCGCCGCCCCTTCGCCCCCGAACAGCCCAGCCAGAATATGAATATCGAGCTGCCCCACCTGCCCAATGTCATAGGGTCGATAGGTTCCGTCCACAAGTGGGTGGATGTCTGGCAGATACGGGATCGGCGGTACATGCCCCTGCTCGTACTCGCGGGGGTTCATAATCTCCCAGGATGATGACGGCGGCCGGTCCAGAGCCCCTGCAAATGCCGCCTTCTGGCCGCGATCCATCCACACGTCCTGCTCAAAACTCAGGCCTTCCTTGTACGGAAAGAGCAGCGATTCCGACAGCAGCAGCGGAGCACGGGCCAAAACCGGGGAATTCTCTGAGCTGGTCATCTGGTCCTTGATGAAGTCCACGACCTCCGGGTCGCCAACCAGGCTCTTCCCCTTGGGTTTCAGAATGTCATCAAACATCACCGTCGTGGCCTGGCCCTCAGTGACGGCTTCCCGTGCCGTGTCGATTTCATCCTTGGCCAGATGATCGCTATCCTCTGACGCCGTGTGCGAGACGTCAGGCGGCGTCTGATCGCTCCATTTGTCAAGATCGAGATGCTGATCCTGCAGGGCATGGGTCAATTCATGCGCCAGCACAGGCCCCTGCTCGTCTGGCGCGATCCAATCAAGCATGTTCACCGTTTTCGTCTTCGGATCGTAATATGCCTCGATTTGCTCCTTCAGAAGCGCCAGCAGAAACGGCTTCAAATTGAAGTCGCGATCAAGCATGCCGAATTTCTTCAGCACGATCTCACTCCGCTCCATGCGCTTTGCATCCTCATCGTCATCGAATTTCTCGCGGATATAGCCTTCCACCGCGCCTCGCGTCGTCAGCTGCCGCTTCACTTCGCCCTTGATCGGAAGCCCCGATTCCTGCGAGGAAAACTTGAGCAGCACATCCACCATGCCGAAGAGCTGTTTGGCCTGTTCCGGCGTAATGCGCGTTTCACCCTGCGCCGCATCTCCTGATTTGGGCTTCTCTGGGGATTGCGTATCTGGCTTGGTCGATGGTTTTTGAGTGCTCGGGGGAGTTGATGGAGTGGGTGGTACCTGGGGGGCCGGAGTCTGCGCAAACGCCCACGTAGCCGAAATGCAAAACGTCGCGCCAATGCTCAGAATCTTTCCATGTATATTATTCATTCGGTACCACTTACTCATTCTTTCTCCTCTGGGCCCAAAGGCTGTCGTGCAGATGAGTTTCGCATCGAATCTCAAGACTATAATCAGGATGCGGTTCGGCGCGCGGACTGTTCAGGAATTGTGCGCTGAACTTAAGAAGTGACTCCCCAATGACCGAGAATCTGTCCGAAAATCTCGCCGTAACCGCTGTTCCCACGCCGCTTACCTCTCAACTCTCGTCTGGCACCAACCCGCCTCGCACGATCGACTTTCATTCGGCGTTGACCCCACAAGCGTTTGACGCTCCCGCAGAGGAAATAGCGGCTTTGTCAGCGGGCTCTGCCGCCCACGACCTTGGTTGGATGCGGCGGGTAAGTGTTCGGGGAAAAGATCGTTTCCGCTGGTTAAGCGGGATGGTATCAAACGGCGTGAAGGATCTGCCCGAAAACGGTGGAGCATGGAATCTGGTTTTGAATGCGCAAGGGCGCATCCAGGGTGACCTCACCGTTTGGCGCGAAGGCGATGACTTGGAACTGGAGATCGCGGCTGATCAGTATGAGAAGCTCATCGCCCACCTCGATCACTTCATCATCATGGATGATGTCGACCTCGTGACCCTCGATCCCGCCGCTGAAACTGCCGTGGGTCTTGCCGGAAAGCAGGCTCGCGATGTGCTCGCGCGCATGGGCCTTCCCGTCCCTGCGGATCAAATGACCTGGCTGCGCGTGGAATGGAATGGAATCGATCTACGGGTTCGGCACGCCTATAGCCCGCTCGCCGAGCATTTTGAACTTTGGACACCGCAGCCGGGACTCGCCCTGCTCTGGCGCGCTCTCTCCACGGCCGGCGCAAGACCGGTTGGCGTGGCGGCTCTCGAAGCATTCCGAATCGCCGCAGGTATCCCCGTCTATGGCATCGATATGGTCGAGCGCGACCTCCCGCAGGAAACCTCGCAAATGCGCGCACTCCATTTCAACAAGGGTTGTTATCTCGGGCAGGAAATCGTGGAACGCATCCGCTCGCGGGGCAATGTACATCGTCATTTGAGACAGCTTGAGTTGGATGGACCTCTGGCCGCGGTCGGGACGGAGCTTTTCCTCGAAAACGCCTCGGTAGGAAATATAACCAGTTGCGCGGAGCTACCGCTGGAGGGGAAGACCCGCCGCTTCGCTCTTGCCACGGTGCGATCTGAAGCCGAGGTAAAAAAGCTGCCTTTGACCTACGTCGCAGGTTCTGGCACCGGCGCAGCGACGATTCTGGATGCCCCGCCCGTTTTATGATCGATATTGACTGGAAAGTTGGAACATGAGCGATACGCCAAAATTCGAAGTCATTGATCGCCGCAAGATGAAGAAGGAAGAGGAGCAGGAAGGTTCCACTTCCCAAGCCTCTTCAGCTCCTGTGGCTGAGCCCGAGACCAAGCCGTCGGGGCCCCACCTTGTCGATACCGGTAACGAAGAGCCCGCGCAGTCCGCCTCGCCGGCAGAGACGGAGGAGGAAGAGCAGCTTCCGGAGATGCCTCCGCCCCCGACCCCGGAAGAGAAACGTGAGCAGGAATCCGCCTACGAAGCTTCCGCACAGCGCGTCGAAGACCTGATCCGAGCTCAAAATCCAACCATTGGTGCACAGCCGCCCATCAAGTTCGAACATCTTGTTCAGCAACTCTATCTTTCCGCGTTAATGCAGATGGGCGCGGCGACTCCCGAAGGGCAGCGTCCCCGCGTCGATATCATCGGCGCGCGCCAGAGCATCGACCTGCTGGGAGTGCTCGAGGAAAAAACCAGGGGCAACCTGAACACGACCGAAGAACGGATGCTCGAGTCCGTGCTCTTTGAACTGCGGATGACGTTCCTCGAATTGACCAAGATGATCTCGCTTCAGGGCGTGCAGGCCCCGCCACCAAAACCGGAAAAACGCTAGCGAACATGGAGGGCCGGCTCACATTCCTGGGAACCGGAACTTCCATGGGAGTTCCCACGCTGGGTTGCACCTGCCCGGTCTGCACCTCGGCCGATCCCCGTGATCGCCGCCTGCGTCCCTCTGTCATGCTCGAATGGCGCTACAACGGCCGTGACCGCGTGGTGATCATCGATACCGGACCGGACTTCCGTGAGCAGGCTCTGCGCAACAATCTCGCGCGCGTCGACGCCGTCTTCTATACCCACGGTCACGCCGACCACATCTTCGGCCTCGACGACCTGCGTCCACTCAGCTTCACCGTGTTCCGTGAAGGCGGTTATATCCCCCTCTATGCGAGCGAGGAGACCGAGGAGGTGCTGCGTCGCATCTACGACTACACCTTCTCTCCCCATGCCACCTATCCCAATCGTCCACGCGTGCAGATCCATCCGCTCGTCGACCGTACCGGCGTCTTCGGCGTGGACTTCCTGCGCATTCCGGTGGTGCACGGTCAGATGGGAATTTCCGGCTTTCGCTTCGGCCGCACTGCCTACATGACAGACGTGAGCGCGATCCCCGAGGAAAGCTTCGCGTTGCTCCAGGACCTCGACAACGTTGTCCTCTCCGCTTTGCGGCACAAGCCGCATCCCAGTCACGCCACCGTTGATCAGGCGGTGGAGTGGGCGCGCCGCATTGGCGCCAAACACACCTGGCTTACGCACATCGCACACGAACTGGGCCATGAGCAGACCAATGCCAAACTCCCCGACGAGATTCGCCTGGCCTACGACGGGCTGACCTTCCCCATCGAACTGGAGGCAGCGCGAGCATGAGCTCCATAAGCATGAACGAACCGAGCGTGAATGTCCCGGTCTACCGCTCGCTCCAGGAGGTGCCCGCCGGCATCGGTCCATGCATCGCAGCGATTGGCAACTTCGATGGTGTGCATTGCGGTCATCAGGAGATTCTCCACGCCGCTGCGGAAGACGCACGCGCTCGCGGCATGCGCTCGATTGCTGTCACCTTCGATCCGCACCCTGCACAGTTTCTGCGTCCCACCGAAGCTCCAAAGCTCCTGACGTTTCTTCCTCAGCGTCTCGAATTACTGGCCAAAACCGGAATCGACGCGATCCTGGTTCTGCACTTCGATGCAACCCTCTCGCGCGTTGCTGCCGCGGACTTCGTCCGTGAGGTTCTTGTCGGTGTGCTCGGTGTGCGTGGCATCCACGAGGGAGCAAACTTCCGTTTCGGGCACGGCGCAAAAGCCGGCGTGAATGAGCTGTGCGGATTCGGCGAGGAGTTTGGCTTCAACGTAAAGGTGCATTCCGCAGTTCGCGTACACGGCATGGAGGTCTCCAGCTCCGCCGTGCGTCATCTGATTGGTTCCGGCGACATCCGCCGCGCCCGCTGGATGCTGGGCCGGGTGTTCGCGGTGTGTTCCAATCCCGCCCATGGCCGCGGCGTCGGTTCCAAACTGCTGGTTCCCACCGTCAATCTCGCTGCTTACGATGGCCTGCTGCCAACAGCCGGCGTTTACGTCACGCGCATCACCATCGCCGGCAAACGTTTCGAGGCCGTCACCAACGTTGGAAACCGGCCCACCTTCGAGGGCGTCGGCTTTGGCGTTGAGACCCACATCCTCGACTTCGAGCCCATCGAACTCACCGGCGAAACCCCCTTGCGCCTCGAATTTCTGCTTCGCCTGCGAGGCGAAATCCAGTGGCCGTCTACCGAAGCACTAAAGGCGCAGATCTTCAAGGATGTTCAGCGCGCCAAACGCTACTTCCGGCTTGCAGCTGCCGGTCAAGGGAATTCGTCACTGCGGTAGTCAACTTTTGCTGGCATACAATTTAGATATGCCATTTCCCGAAATTCGCCTGCGCCGCTTGCGCCGCACGGAGTCACTCCGCGCGCTGGTGCGCGAAACCACGCTCGACCCCGGCGACCTGATTTATCCCCTCTTCCTTTGCCGCGGCGAAGGCGTACGCAACCCGATCAGCTCCATGCCCGGCGTCTTCAATCTTTCCATCGACCAGGCCGTTCGCGAAGCCGAAGAAGCGGCCAGCCTCGGTATCGGCGGCCTGCTGCTCTTCGGTCTGCCCGACAGCAAAGACGAGCAGGCAACCGGAGCATGGGACGAAAATGGCATCGTCCAGCGGGCCCTGCGCGCATTGAAGCAAAGCCCGTCAGCGAAGAAGCTGGTGCTGATGGCCGACGTCTGCCTTTGCGAGTACACCAGCCATGGCCATTGCGGTGTCGTGGTCAAGTCAAACGGCGAATACGAAGTCGACAACGATCCCTCACTCGAACTCCTCGCCAAAACCGGAGCTAGTCTTGCGCGCGCCGGTGCCGACATTGTTGCACCGAGCGATATGATGGACGGCCGCGTTGCCGCCATCCGCCGCGCGCTCGACGCCGACGGCAATACCAACACCCCGATCCTCAGCTACGCCTCCAAATTCGCTTCGGCCTTTTATGGACCCTTCCGCGAAGCCGCCGACTCAGCGCCTCAGTTCGGCGATCGCCGCAGCTACCAGATGGACGGCGCCAACCTGCGCGAAGCCATGCACGAAATCGAACTCGATCTTGCCGAGGGCGCCGACATGATCCTGATGAAACCAGCCATGCCTTACCTCGACGTAGTGCACGCCGCACGAGAGCGCTTCGGCGTGCCCATGGGTGCCTACCAGGTCTCCGGCGAATACTCCATGCTCCACGCCGCGTTCGAAAAAGGCTGGCTCGAACGCGATCGTGCCACGCTCGAATCGCTTGTGGGTATCCGCCGCGCCGGCGCGGACTTCATCGTCACCTACTTTGCCAAAGACGCCGCAAAACTGCTGCAGCGTTGAATTGAGGCGTCGTCCTCAGCGGAGCTAAAAGATCTGCTTTTGACTGCAATGCCCTCGCGTCCCGCGGCCCCAGCTTCAGCTCACGATTTCTCCGCGCGCAAGTCGCCCTTTCTGTACGATGAAAGCAAACCGCCCTGTGCGGATACGCAGCAAAGAGTGAGCAGAACGCATGAGCACACTTGAAATCCTAAGTTTGCTATTCGCTGTCGCGGCCGTCTTCGGCCTCGTGAGCGCGCGCTGGCTCCGTATGCCGATCACCATCGGTACCATGCTGCTTACCGTGCTCGTCTCGGCCGCCCTTACGCTTACTGCTATGCGTGTTCCCGGGATTCACCAGTGGGCCGCGGACCTGATACAACGCATCAATTTCGAGACATTGATCCTGCATGGCATGTTGCCTTTGCTGCTCTTCGCCGGCGCGTTTCTCCTCGACTTGGACCAACTCGGCAAAGAAAAACTCACGGTCTCGCTTCTTTCCATTGTCGGCACCATCATCTGCTTTCTTCTCGTCGCCGCTCTCATGCATGTCCTGAGCGGTGCGCGCCTGCCGTGGATGGAGTGCTTCATCTTCGGCGCGCTTATCTCGCCAACCGACCCCATTGCTGTTCTCGAAATGTTGCGGCGGGTCGGCATTCCACGTCGGCTCCAGGCGCAACTCGCAGGCGAGTCGCTCTTCAACGATGGCATCGGAGCGGTGCTCTTCATCACCATGCTCGCCATTGCGCGTGGCAACGCAACCACGCCATGGCATGTCACCGGACTGCTGATTGCTAAAGCAGGAGGAGCCGTGATCGTCGGCGTCGTGACGGCGTTCATCGTCTCTCACCTGATGCGCATGATCGACTCCTACCAGATCGACATCCTCTTCACCGTGTCGCTGGCCTTTGGCGGCTACGTGCTCGCGGATATCCTGCATCTCTCCGCGCCGCTCGAGGCCGTGGTCGCCGGCATCGCCCTGCGTCTATTCAATCGTCGCCTACCTGAAGACCGCATCGCCCATGCGGAGGTCGATCACTTCTGGGAAGCCATCGATCAGATCCAGAACTGCGTCCTCTTCGTTCTGCTCGGTCTCGAAGCCATGGCCATTGCTTTCGATGCGGGAGCAATCCGCTCCGGCTTCACCGCCATCGCCGTCGTGAACGTCGTTCGTCTGCTCGCGGTCGGTTTGCTGCTCCTGGTTGCCCGGATCTTCCAACCCGGCTATCGAGGCTCCTTGTTTGTCCTCACCTGGGGAGGCCTGCGTGGTGGACTGTCCATTGCCCTGGCTCTCTCTGTGCCGGCCCAGTTCGGACGTTCCTGGATTCTCGGCGCAACCTATCTCGTGGTCGTCTTCTCCATCGTCGTCCAGGGAGGATCGATGGATTGGATCTTGCGAAATCGCAAACCAAACCGCCTCGCTGCCTGATTTTCCTTATCTCGTCTGTGTCGTCACCTCATCGAAAATCACTTTGCGATGCGCGACCTGTATGGTCTTCTAGTACCAATTCATGCTCAAGTCGCTTGAACGCTATTTTGAATTCCGTCATCTGGGCACCAACTGGCGCACCGAAATCCTTGCCGGTGTGACGACGTTCCTCACGATGGCTTATATCGTGCTCGTCAATCCCACCATTCTCGCCGCCGCCGGAGTCCCACTGCCCGCCGTCACCGCGGCCACCTGCCTCTCCGCTGCTTTCGGTTCCATCCTCATGGGCGTCGTCGCCCGCTACCCCATTGCACTTGCCCCCGGTATGGGATTGAACGCGTACTTCACCTACACCGTCTGCCTCAAGATGCACGTTCCCTGGCAGACGGCTCTCGGTGCAGTGTTCCTGTCCGGCATCATCTTCCTTGCGCTTACTGCTGCCGGCGTTCGGCAGATGATTCTGCGCTCCATCCCGCACGAACTCTACGCCGCGGTTGCCAGCGGGATCGGACTGTTCATCGCCTTCATCGGATTCCGCAATGCGGGCCTGATCGTCAGCGATCCCGCGACTTTCGTGAGCCTGGGCAATGTTCGCAATCCCACCACTGCACTCGCGCTCTTCGGCCTCATCCTGATGGTTGCGCTCGAGATTAAAAAAGTCCGCGGCTCCATCCTCATCGGCGTGCTCGTCACCACTGGCATCGCGTGGGCATTCGGCCAGGTGCACTGGACCAACCAGGGCGGCGGCATTCGCGCTCTCACGCAGACCGCGCTTCAGCTCGACATTCGCGGAGCGCTCAGCAAGGGCCTCCTCGAAATCATCTTTGTCTTTTTCTTCGTCGACCTCTTCGACAACCTCGGTACTCTGGTCGCCGTCACCAAGCGCGCCGGTCTTATCGCCGACGATCACTCCATTCCGCGCCTCAATCGCATCCTCTTCGCCGACGCCACCGCAACTGTGTTCGGTTCTTTGACCGGCACATCGACAGTCACCAGCTACGTTGAATCAACTGCCGGTGTTGCTGCCGGAGGCCGTTCCGGCGTCACTGCCATCGTCACCGGCATTCTGTTTCTCGCCGCGATAGCTGCCGCGCCATTCGTGGGAGTCGTTCCTCCCGCTGCGACCGCGCCGGCACTCATCCTGGTTGGCTCCATGATGCTGGCCACCATCACCGAGATCCGCTGGCACGAGCCGCTGATCGCAGTGCCTGCATTTCTCACTCTCATCCTGATCCCACTCACTTACTCCATCGCCAACGGGCTCGGCTTCGGCATCATCGCCTGGGCCGTGTTGCATCTGGCGACCGGTAACTGGCGCAAGCAGGACTGGCTGCTTTACATCCTTGCTGTGCTCTTCACGTTGCGCTTCATCTATCTCGGCGCGGGTTAGTTGCCAGGCGGTGCAAGCGCAGGTGACGCCATACAATCGAGAGGAATGCGATTCTCCGCCTCCCTCCGCTTTCTCGCAGCCACCTCAATATTCATCGGGGCCGGTTGCGCCCACGCCGCCGACACCTACCGAATCATCCGCGCATATCCCCACGACCAGCACGCCTTCACCCAGGGGCTGATCTACGTGGATGGGCACCTGTACGAAAGCACCGGCATCAAGGGACAATCCACTTTGCGCGAAGAGGATCTCGACACCGGCCGCATTCAGCGCATGCAACTCGTCGCTGACCAGTACTTCGCCGAAGGCCTTACCGACTGGAAGAACACCCTCATCCAACTCACTTGGCAGTCGCACGTCGCTTTCGTCTATGATCGCGCCACCTTCCGCATCCTGCGCACGTTTCATTACAGCGGCGAAGGCTGGGGACTGACGCATGACACGAAATCGCTCATCCTAAGTGACGGCACGGCAACGCTGCGCTTCTTTGATCCCGACACGTTCAAGGAGGTCCGCCGTATCGCGGTCACGGATCACGGCAAGCCCGTCAGCCAGCTGAACGAACTCGAGTACATACACGGCGAGATCTATGCCAACGTCTGGTACGCCAACCGCATCGCGCGTATTTCTCCAGCAACCGGCCATGTGATCGGCTGGGTCGACCTGCAAGGGCTGATGCCGCGCGATCAGCTCTCCGGCGACCAAGCCGTTTTGAACGGCATCGCCTTCGACGCCGCGCGCAATCGCCTCTTGGTCACCGGCAAGCTGTGGCCTAAAATCTTCGAAATTCAAGTGGTCCCGGAAAAGGCCAAGCTCGTTCCGGTTCATCACGCCAGATAGTGACCCTGTGCGTGCTTTTTCAGCCTTGTCTCATTGCGGCGGCAGGCTGTATGCTCCGGGGACATGAAAACACAGCCGACACTTACTGCAGTGGTTCTGGGAGCAGCCCTGATGATTGCGCCGTCTCTCGGATGGAGCCAATCGTCTTCGCCAGATCAGGACGGTGGCGTGAAACAAGACCTGAAAGCCGCAGGACACGATACCAAAGGCGCCACCAAGGATGCGGCTCACGATGTAAAGAAGGGTACAGTGAAGGCCGCTCATGCCACCGAAAACGGGACGAAGAAAGTGGCGCACGCCGGGGAGAAGGACACCAGCAAAGCCGCTCACGCCACCGCCAAAGACACAAAGGAAGTAGCTCACGCTACCGCAAAGGACAGCAAGGAAGCAGCCCACGCAACCGCCCATGGCACCAAGAAGGTCTTCGACAAGACCAAGAACACGACCAAGGGTGCGGTAAATGGCGCCAAGGAAGGCGCAGAGAAGAAGACTGACCAATAGGTCAAGGGTGAACTCCAGTTGTCCCTCACACGAAGGCAATTCCTGCGGCGCGCCGCCACTTCCGCGGCAGCCGCGGTTATCGTCCGGCCCCACGCGGCTCCCGCATTTGGCGCGACGTCCACAATGCGAGGCCGCTCCCTCACCCATGTCTCTGTCGTGCGGGTCAATCAGATCGAAGTTACTCCAACTCGTTCGATCGGCGAAGACGAGTCTCCTCTCAATAGCCCTGCCCACATCCAGTCTCGTAACGACGCCTTCCGCCGTGGCTGTCCTGACGGCAAAATGACCTGGGCCATCAGCTGGCTCGCCCTGCATGACTCGCGCAAGGAATATCAGGAGGCACGCCGGCTCCTTGCTTCATTTCACGAACGCTACGACGACGAAATTACGTTTATCCCGGGCGGCTACTTCGCGCCCATGTATGACACGCGCGAACACATCCGGCAGACCATTCACCAGGCCCTCGACAAGATAGCCCTTACGGTCGGAAGCCGGTATCGACCCAAGTGTCTTGTCGCCGGTTTCATGGACGCCGAGAATCAGCGTTTCCTGGCTGTGGATGAAGGCATTCACGTCTGCCAAGGCCAAATCTGGAGCCAGCACGGCATCGACAATGGCGACGGCGATGGCGGTATCTGCTATCCCTACTACCCCAGTCGCGAACACTACCTCAAACCTGCCCAGGGCCCCGCCGATTTCATCGATTGCGTTTGTCTGGACGGCTGGACCTGCGACTTCCTCGCCGCTCGCCGTGACGGTTTTCGCGGCGGCTTCAACAGTCGCCTCGGAGTTGGCCCCATCGAGACCGTCGGCAACCTGGGCCGCGAGCGTGGCCGCAAAGAGATGATGGATACCACCGCGATGCACTTCGACCGCGGCCATGCGCTCAATGGTTTTGGCTGGGTCACCGGCATCTGGGAGGTTTCCATCGGACACGATGAAGACCTGACCTGGTGGCTGCAGGCCGTGCGGGATCGCTGGCCCGATACGCGGGTTCTAACCGAAGGCAATTTCGGCCTCGAGTGGCGTAGTCACAACCCATCCAACGCCCATCTCGACTATCGATTCGAGGAACGTGGCACTGGTGCACCGGGATCGGAGGCAAATCTCGAAATTCAATGGTTCATGAATCGAGACTTCCGGCTGGCGCTCCTCCGTGACGTGGAGAAGCAGGGCCCCTGGATGGCAATCGATTTCACCCGCTATGACCTGCCCGCCGCCGAGCCGCCAGGACCCCGGCGCGAGTGGAGCCTCATGAACGTGCTGAACCAGAAAGAAACACGTCCGCAAGACGCGCCCAGGCGTCTTGACCGGTTCAGCCCCGAAGACCAGCACCGCATCTTCGCTCGCTATCCCGAACTCAAAGCGCTCGCCTGAGCTGCCGTCAGACTTTCAGCAGGAAATCGTACGCTTGCTTGACGGCTCCAACTTCGTCGCCGCTCGCGGTTCCATCCTGCTCGATAAAGATCTCCTTCACGCCGGCATTATTCAGCGCGCCGATCATCTTCTTCCAGTCCGTGCCTCCCTGGCCGAACAGCGCAAACGATGGAAAATGAGAGGTTGCGGAAGGTGTGAAGGCCGTGACCCATTCCTTCACGTGTGCCAATTCAAATCGGTGCGGATATTTCTCAAGATAGGGATAAGGATCTCCTCCGCCTGCGATGAAGTTGCCCGTATCGAATTCCATTCCCACTACCTTGGGATCGGTAAGACGCAGCATCTCGTCGAACGCGACAACGTTGCCATACTTCTGCGCCTCGATGTTGTGGTTGTGATACGCAAACCGCATCCCCGCATCCCGCACTAGAGCGCCGATCACGTTGAATCGCTCCGCGCTCCATCGCCAGTCCTCAAGCTCGATATGCTCGAACGGGTTGCCCGACTTTCCCGATCCGGGCGCGCCCGTGGGCTTAACCGACGGCACGGCGGCAATCATGTAAGGCATTCCGACCTCGTGGCAGAAATCAATCATGCGGCTCACTTCCTCACCCGGCATGCTCGCCAGCAAACAGTGCGCCCCGCTCGCCTTGAGTCCGGCGTTCGCCAGGCTGGTGCGGACCTCCTTTGCTGACCGGTTATAGAACCCTGCGAACTCCACATTCTTGATTCCAATGGCTGCGATTTTGGCTAGCGTGCCGTCGAAATCCTTGGCCAGCATCGCCCGAAAAACATACAACTGAACGCCTAGTCGGTTCGGCTCTTCCGCTCCGGCCTTGAAATGCCGAGAAGATGCCATGGCCAGTGCTCCCAATGTGCCTGTTGTAAGGAATTCGCGCCGTGAGATCACCTCTGTCCTCCTTGGTCGAACCACTCCCGAATCATATCCGAGGAGGTGTCAGCCCCAGGTCCCCAGGCCTGTCGATTACCGCTGCTGCCGGTCACATTCGGCCTCGCACGGCGCAGGTATACTGCTGGCCCATGGACGTTCTCTCGGTCCCAACTGTTTTCTCCAATGCGGCAGTTCTCACCATTTGCATTGCGTTTGCCGGCTACCTGATCACAATCCTCGGCGCGCGCATGATGGCACGGCACCGCGACAAGCTCGAACTCGTCAACAGGCGCCTCAACGAATTCTACGGGCCGCTCTACGTGGCGTCCGAAACCGGCAACATCGCTTACCGATCGCTGCTGGATCGACAGGGCAAGCAGACCAGCGAGCCGATCCTTGACTCCGAAATGAAGGACTGGATGCTCTGGATGAACACGATCTTTATGCCCCTGAACGACATTCGCGAGAAGATCATCATCGAGAAGGCATACCTGATCATCGAGGAGCAGATGCCGCAATGCCTGCTCGACTTCGTTACGCATGTCGTGGGATATAAGGCAGTGCTGGCCAAGTGGGCGGAAGGCGATGTTACCGAGCGCCGTTCCACCATCGGCTGGCCGCCCGAGTTCGACATCTATGTAAAAAACTCCTACGCTGCCCTCAAGGCAGAGCAGACTCGCCTGCTTCACGGCATGACATGGCGCTTATGGCATCGCTTCTTCGAGAAGCGCAAATCATGCTGAGATGCCGGCCCCCAGATGTGCGGCGATCCCGGCAGGTTCTCGAGCAAGCTCTCCACGACGTGTCCAGAAGTACACCGCAGTCGCTCCGATTGTAAGTGCGAGTCCGAACCCAAACTCGGTTGTAATGTAGAGTGCCCGACCAGCAGGAGCAGTCATCTCATCGAAGATTGCCTGAATGAAAAGATTGTGGCTGGCGTGGAGCATCGCGCATGGCCACAGGCTGCCCGACTTCAGCCGCAGCCATCCCATCACGAACGACATCGCGATGACCATCGCGGTGAAGCACGCAAGCGCATAGCCCGGGTTGGTCCCCGCGTTGTAATCGGCCCACAACAGTCCCGGGTAGTGCCACACGGCCCAGATCACGCCGCTCACGAGGCAGCCGAAGGTGAACCCGAACTGGCCCACGAGGCGCGGCAGCAGGAATCCGCGCCATCCGATCTCTTCCCCGAGTGCACTGGCGAGGCTGCCGATCATTCCGAGGGTCGCGAGCAGCGGAATCATCAAGCCCAACGTCGCGAGGTGCGGAGAAGACGGAATGCTGAACGAGGAAGCCGCGGCCTTCTCAAATCCTCCGAGCGCAAACGATCCGCGCACCGCGATCCACGTAACGGCGTATACCGGGATCGCATACAACAATGGCAGGTAATATCCCAGCGCTTCATAGCGTATCGGACGCCAGCTCCATCCCAGAGTGCGCGTATCGATCCGGAACAGGGCGCATGTTGAAAACGCCGCAGCCGCGGGACACCACATCACCAGGCGCACCACCAGTCCATTGCCCGCCCCGATGTGATGCGAGTGGATCATCAGAAAATAGGGAAGGGAACTGAACAGAAACACCAGGCAGAGAAACGTAACAATCTGCTTTGCGAGTGGCTTCATCCCCGCCATCCTAACCGAAACTACACCTCGGCGGCAGGGAATCTCTCTGGACAGAACAAGGCCCCGGACTCATCCCCGCACTTTGCTCAGCTACAACCTGACAAGGTTCGCGTCGATCTCCGGCTCGCGGCTCTCGGCCGCTGCGGTTACGCCAAGACTTTGCCACAGCCGCAGAGTCGGCCCCGGCTGGTTAATGGTGTAGAAGTGCAACCCTGGAGCGCCATTGCTTAACAGTCTCTCGCAGAGACGGGTGACCACGCTCAGGCCGAAATCAAGCAGCCCCGGTTTGTCGTGTTGCAATTGTTCGAGTCGCAACCGGATCCATCGCGGCAGGTCGGCACCGCATCCATCGCAGAAGCGTGCTGTCCTGGCGAGATTCGTGATCGGCATAATGCCCGGCACGATGGGAATGTCGATGCCGGCCCGGTCACACCGCTCCATGAAATCAAAGTAAGCGTCGGCGTTGTAAAACAGCTGCGTCAGGGCTCCATCCGCGCCGGCGTCAACCTTGCGCCTGAAGTTGTCGAAGTCCGCATCGGGACTGGCTGCCTGCGGATGTACCTCGGGATAGGCAGCAACTTCGATTTTGAAAAAGTTTCCATGCTGCTCGCGGATGAACTCAACCAGTTCGTTCGCGTAGCGGAACTCGCCCGGCGCAGCCGACGACATGGCTGTGACCGGCAGATCGCCGCGCAAGGCCACGATGCGCTTGACGCCGACCTCGCGATAGCGGTCGAGATGCACTGCGACATCGGCGCGCGTTGAACCTACGCAGGTCAGGTGCGGCGCGACTTCGATACCGCTATGCTCCACCACCTGCAGCAAAGTGTCGTACGTGCCGTTTCGATCGGAACCGCATGCACCATGAGTTACAGAGAAAAAATCAGGATTAACGGCCGCAAGCTGGGCAACCACCTGCGGAAGGATTGCCGCGCCCTCGGGAGTGCGCGGCGGGAACAGCTCAAATGAGAATTGAGGAGCCGCCATGGGAATTTATCCGCCGCCTTCAGCCGCCAGCTCTCACTCTGTGACCGTGAGCTGACGGCTGATGGCTGAAAGCTAGTACCTGTAGAACTCCGGCTTGTATGGCCCTTCTACGGGCACGCCAATGTAGTCCGCCTGCCGCTGCGACAGCTTCGTCAGCTTCACGCCGATCTTTTCGAGGTGCAACCGCGCTACTTCCTCGTCCAGCTTCTTGGGCAGCGTGTACACGTTCACCTTGTACGAGTCCTTGTTCTTCCAAAGATCGAGCTGCGCCAGCGTCTGGTTCGCAAAGCTGTTCGACATCACGAAGCTCGGATGACCGGTCGCACAGCCAAGATTTACCAGGCGGCCTTCGGCGAGCATGAAGATCTCGTGGCCATCGGGGAAGTGATACTTATCCACCTGTGGCTTGATGTTCAGCTTCTCCACTCCCTTTTCTGAGTTGAGACGATCCACCTGGATCTCATTGTCGAAGTGCCCGATGTTGCAGACAATCGCCTGGTCCTTCATTTTCTTCATGTGATCGAGCGTGATGATGTCCACGTTGCCGGTGCAGGTGACGTAGATGTCTCCGCGTCCCAGCGTGTCCTCGATGGTGGTGACTTCGAACCCTTCCATCGCCGCCTGCAGCGCGTTGATCGGATCGACTTCCGTCACAATCACGCGGGCGCCCATGCCGCGCAGCGAGTGCGAGCAGCCCTTGCCCACGTCGCCATATCCGCAAACCACCGCAACCTTGCCTGCCACCATCACGTCGGTCGCACGCTTGATGCCGTCGGCCAGCGATTCGCGGCAGCCATAGAGGTTGTCGAACTTCGACTTGGTCACCGAGTCATTCACGTTGATAGCCGGAATCAGGAGCTTGCCCTTTTCCATCATTTGATAGAGCCGGTGGACGCCGGTCGTTGTTTCCTCTGAAACGCCGCGCCACTCTTTTACCACTTTGTGCCAGTGCTGCTTGTCCTCGGCGTATACACGCTTCAGCAGGTCCTTGATCACCTGTTCTTCGTGATTGCCCGAGGGCGAGTCAACCCACTTGTCGCCTTCCTCAAGCTCATAGCCCTTGTGGATCAGGAGCGTCACATCGCCGCCGTCGTCGACCACAAGCTCCGGCCCCTTGCCGCCCTTGTGACTCAGCGCTTTGTAGGTGCAATCCCAGTAGTCTTCTAGCGACTCGCCTTTCCACGCGAACACCGGAACGCCGCTGGCTGCAATGGCCGCCGCCGCATGATCCTGCGTCGAAAAGATGTTGCAGGAGGCCCAGCGGACCTCGGCGCCAAGAGAAACCAGTGTCTCGATCAGCACCGCTGTCTGAATGGTCATGTGCAGCGAGCCGGTGATACGCACGCCCTTGAGCGGCTTCTCTGCTGAATATTTATTTCGGATGGCCATCAGGCCGGGCATCTCGTGCTCGGCGATCGCAATCTCTTTCCGGCCCCAGTCGGCCAGCGCAAGATCCGCCACTTTGTATTCGGTCTGTTCGAGGGTTGAGGAAGCCATTCAATTCTCCTTATATCGACGAATCGTGATATGTTGATATGTACCAGAAACCCATGGCCGCGTCAATCGTGAAAATCCTCCGCGTGTTAGCCGATCCCAACCGGCTCCGCATCCTATTGCTGCTCAAGGCCGAAGAGCTTTCAGTGGCCGAGCTCCAGGAGATCCTGGTCATGGGCCAGAGCACCATCTCCACGCACCTTTCGCAACTCAAGCAGGCTGGTCTGGTCGAAGACCGACGCATCGGGAAGAACAGTCTCTATCGGCTTGCGGAACAGCCTTCTTTGAAGGGGCACGACTTTAGTCGTGCCGAACCAGGTCCAAATCCATCTGGGCCTTTAGGCCCTGAGGGTCGTAGTTTTTTGGACGATCTTCTGGTGCGCGCTCAGCGAGAAATTCCCGAAGCTGCCCACGATCGCGCTACCGCCCGCCGGGTCGTCAAAAAGCGCCAGGACAAGATGCGGGCTTTCTTCGATAGCGTTGCCGGCCGACTCGGCAAAGATTACGTTCCCGGCAAATCCTGGAAGGCCATGGCCGAAGCGCTCCTCCGCCTGATGCCTCCGTTGGTCATCGCCGATCTCGGCGCGGGGGACGGAAGCTTCTCGCTTCTCCTCGCTCACAATGCGGAAAAAGTCATCGCTGTCGATTCTTCCGCGAAGATGATCGAGTTCGCCCGCGAGCAGGCGCATCGTCATCACGTCAAGAACATCGATCTCCGCCTCGGCGACATGGAAGAACTCCCCGTCGACGACGCTTCGGTCGACATTGCCTTCTTCTCGCAGTCGCTCCATCACGCGCTGCATCCGGAGCGCGCCGTCGCTGAAGCGGCCCGCATCCTCAGGCCCGGCGGCCGGATTGCCATCCTCGATCTTGCCAAACATCGCTTCGAAGAAGCCCGTGAGATGTACGCCGACGAGTGGCTGGGCTTCAGCGAAACCGAACTGGAATCCATGCTCCACGCAGCCGGATTCCAGAAAACCCAGACCTCCGTCGTCTACAAGGAAGACAAAGCGCCGCACTTTCAGACGCTGCTGGCTGTGGCAGAAAAGCAGCGCGGCGGCACAGTCTGATTTTTTTCAATCCATGCTGAAACCGGCGACAAGCCAGCGCCCTCCGCGCTTTTCCACGATAAAGCGATAGTCACCGTCTGCGTCGAAGACCAATTCTCGCCCGGAGCCTAGCCGCTTCAGCTTGACTTCCACGTCGAACAGCTTGCCGGGTGCCCACTCTACGAGGCGACGCGCCACGGCATCACTCGTGCAATAGCCGCGCACCGCGCCAAAATCGTGCTTTGCCGCGTTGTCGAGGGCCTGTGCCACGGGCAGAAGATCAGGCCGGTTCACCTGCCGGGAAACGAACCGGACACCGTCACCGGAAAGATCGTAGCGGTCAAGTGCGCACATGCTGGGGTTATCCCAGGTGTCTATTGAGGACCACCAGCAATAGGGGAGATCGATGATCGTTCCCTCCATACGGAGAGCGCCAATTTGGGGGAAGTCTTTAACTTTGTCATCGAGCCCAAGGCTCCCTTGATGCTGAGGATCTGTTCAGCGCTCCCGCCATACTCGGGATTCCACTCGCGCCCAGCGTACGAAACACCGACGCTTCCAGCGCACCCGCCCGTCGTAAAGCGCGCCAGAAATCTGGCCTTTCCTGAAGGGCTACGATGCATCGGGTACAACTGCACAGCGACCCATGGTACATCAAATTCCGAATCGTCCTCGATGAGACTGGCACGGCGCCAGAGACGATTTGGTTTATCGGCATCACCACTGGGAATTCCGAAGACGAAGTATCGCTCGTAGACGCGGACCGACATTTTGACTACCAGAACTTCCTTCAAGTCGAGTATCTCGAATTGAAATCGATTCTCCTTGGGCCACGCGGCGTTCACTTCCGTGCTGATGCGTTCGATCCCACGCAACGCTTCCGCTGCGCGCTCCTTCGGCGGCGCTGACCCGGAATTCAGTGCATTGACAACAAGTGCCGCCGCACTTTCGAAGAGAGGCTTCTCAATCTGATCGGTGTGCCAGTCCTTTTCATTGCCATAGGGTGGCCCGCACGGATCGGGAGAGAGACTCGTGAATCTCCCGAGCAAAACTCGAATATCGGGCTTCGAGTCCGCATCGTCACTGACAAGAGCATGGGCGATTGGACAAAAGAAGAGGACGAAAGCGATAAGGAGGCAAACCAGCGGCCGACGAGTCATTGAATAATGAACTGGAACTCGCGGTTATTGTAACCCTGTTTCGATTGGGCGATTTGAGACGCTCAACACTCTTCAATGCATTAATCTGAATCCAACAATAAGAGCATAATGACCCGAACGTCACAGAACGCCGCATCCGTAACTGCTCAGGCGGCCAAGCCTTGCCGCCTTACCCGCGCGCAACGCACAGCTATCCTTAAAGCGCTCTCCGATCCCAAGCGATTCGAATTGCTCGAGAACATCGCCCGCGCCAAGTGCCTCGGGTGTACCCAGGCGCACGAAGCCCTGGCGATCGCGCCTGCCACGCTTTCACACCACATCAAAGAGCTCCAGACCAGCGGCCTCATCGACGTCCGCAGGGAAGGGAAGTTCGCCTTTCTCTCTATCAAGCCCGGAGTCCTCGAAGCTCTCTCGGTCTATCTCCAATCCCTCAGCCCGAACGCCTGCCCTACCCGTTAAGTTCTTTCTTCTGTTTTTCACAATCCTTCTGAATCCTCTCCCCGGATCTCACATCAATTCGATAGTTGTCGAAGCGTCGAACTAAGCCGACGCAGGGCAATCAAGGATTGGAGAAACAGGTCATGAGCAAACTGCAGGGCAAAGTCGCATTGGTAACGGGCGCATCCAAAGGCATCGGAGCAGCTATCGCAAAGGAACTGGCAGCGCAGGGCGCGGCTGTCGCCGTCAACTACTCGGGCAGCAAGGACGCAGCGGAGAAAGTAGTGGAACAGATTAAGAAGGCCGGCGGAAAGGCTGTTGCGGTTCAGGCCAATGTTGCCGATCCCGATACGATCGGTCCCCTCGTCAGCAAGGTCGTCAAGGAGTTCGGCCCCATCAGTATCCTTGTCAACAACGCAGGCATCTACGAGTTCGGCCCTCTCGACGCGATCACTCCCGATCACTTCCACAAACAGTTCAATCTGAACGTACTTGGCCTGTTGCTGGTCACGCAGGCCGCAGTAAAGCAGTTCAGCCCGGCCGGGGGAAGCATCATCAACATCAGCTCGGTTGTCGCTGACGGCGCGCCCAACGCGTCTGTCTACAGCGCCACCAAGGGTGCGGTCGACACCATCAGTGCCTCGCTCGCCCAGGAACTTGGCCCGAAGAAGATCCGAGTCAACTCGCTGAACCCCGGCCTCGTAGAGACGGAAGGCGCGCATGCCGCTGGAGTGATCGGCACCGACTTTGAGAAGAATGCCGCGGCCCGCACACCACTCGGCCGCATCGGACAGCCGGAGGATATCGCCACCGCTGCCGCTCTGCTCGCGTCAGACGACTCCGGTTGGATCAACGGCCAGGCTATCCACGCTGCTGGCGGCGCCCGCCTGTAAATAGGAACCGCATTCCGGATTCAATGTTGGAGTCCGGAATGCGAGTTGCGATTGCATTTGGCAAGGGACTCAAAAAATGACACACGGCATTCTTTCCACTCTGTCCATCGCGCTGTTCGGACTAGTTGCCGCGAGAACGGGCGACCTTCTCCGCCTTCCTCTTTTCCACCGTAAGCCGTGCGACGACACCTATTCAAAAGGAGCGGCGTGGAGCTACAGGGCTGACACCGCTCAGCCGGGGCGTACGTGGCTGAGAGTGCATCGGTACGGAACATGTTGAGCTCAACCGGAACATGTTGAGCTCAACGGCCAGGTGCCTCACGCCCGAGTGCCCCGGGTCTCGTTTCTGAGACCCGGGATGACTTGAGGCGGATCGGGGCTACCGCGCAGCTCCCTCCGCTTCCAGAAGTTCCCGTTTCCGCTCCACTCCCCACCGATATCCCGTAAGAGATCCATCGGCCCCCACCACGCGATGGCAGGGAACGATCAATGCTACGCGATTCGTTGCGCATGCGCGGGCTACCGCTCGTGTCGCGTTGGGCTCGCCCATCTCGCGCGCCACTTCGCTGTAGCTGCGCGTCTCGCCGCGCGGGATTTGTCGCAGCGCCTGCCCTACGCGTAATTGAAAAATGGTTCCACGCAGGTCGAGAGCTTTGCCCAGGCTGCCCACCCGGGTTAGGTCCGAGCCGTCACGGACGCTGGCGAGCGCCTGGTCCACGAGCCGCGACAGCGATGGATCGCGATGCAATTCGGCCGCAGGAAACTCCGCACGTAGACTGTCTTCGGCTTCAGCCTCGGTCGCCGCCAGCGAGAGCCAGCACAAACCGCGCTCGGTGGCGCCGACAATCACCCAGCCAAATGGAGAACGTGCTGCACACCAGTCAATTCGCTCACCCTTTCCGCCCTGCGCAAACCGCGCCGGAGTCATCCCTAGCTGCGCACCTTCGTAGGCGCGGCTCGATGATCCAAAACCGGCTTCGTAGATCGCATCGGTTACCCGGTCAGACTGCTTCAGGGCGCCGCGCAACCGTCCCGCGCGAAGCGACCGTTGATATTGCAGGGGGCTCACTCCCATCTCCTGCTTGAAGGCGCGCTGCACTGTAAACGGGCTCATCCCTGCGACACGACCGAGTTCCGCCAGCGGCACCGCGCGATCGAGATTTGCTTCAAGATAGGTACGAACCTTGCCCAAAGGATTGCCGCGCGCAATGCTTGGCTTGCAGCGCTTGCAGGGCCGGAAACCAGCGCGTTGCGCGTCTTCAATCGTTGCGAAGAACTTTACATTCCCGCGCAGTGGTTGCCGGCTCTTGCAATCTGGCCGGCAAAATACGCCGGTGGTGGTTACCGCATAGAAGAACTGCGCGCTCCGGTCGCGATTGCTGAGCTGCTCCCAGGCCTGCTCCGGATCGATGGGCTGCGTGTTTTGAATCGAAGCCTTCATGGTTGCGAATGGAACGTTGCTTGTCATGAACACATATTGAGCGATCCGCGTTTTCTGTACACTCCGATTCTTGCGCGCAATTCGGAAAGAAGAGTTCCGAGTTCTTAGTTCACTGTCGCGGCCCAATAGCCAATAGCTTGCGGTTTCGAACTCTGAACTAAGAACTCCAAACTCTGAACTACGAACGTGCTTCCCGACTAACCAGCATCGCCTCGGCTCTCTCCAAATCCTCTGCTGTATCCACGCCGATCGTGTCCGCCGGCGCGCCTGCCACATAGATGTCGATGCCGGCCTCAAGGAGTCGCAATTGCTCCAGCTTTTCCACGGACTCAAGCCATCCCGGAGAAATCTCGGCAAACCTCTCCAGCGCCGCCTTGCGATAGGCATAAATCCCCAGGTGCTTGCGATACCCAGCCACGCCAGCCTTGTCGCGATCGTGGGGAATGGTTGCGCGCGAGAAGTACAGCGCTTTGCCATCGAGCGCCGTCACCACCTTCACCGCATTTGGATTCTGGATGTCCTGCGCAGGACAACGCACCGCCAGAGTCGCTACCTGCACTTCGGGTCGGTCAAACAGGTCCAGCAACGGTGGGAAAAATTCTGCGGTCAACGTCGGCTCATCACCCTGGATGTTCACGTAGATATCCGCGTCGATCTGGCGGGCCGTTTCCCGCACCCGATCCGATCCGCTCGCGCAATTTGGCGACGTCATGGCTACCGGGATTCCGCGCGCCCGGCACACCTCGGCCACCTCGTCTGAATCGGTCGCCACCACCACAGGATCCATGCGTCCGCTGCCTGCCGCCGCCCGCCACACCCACTCGATCATGGGCCGGCCGGCAATCATGCGCAGCACCTTCCGTTCCAGCCGGGTCGAAGAGAGCCGCGCCGGAATCACTCCAGCAACCTGCAACTTGCTCATGCACGCGAGTCTACAAGATGATGCCGCTGGTCTTCGGGGCCCTTGGAACGCTGACCTGGTGAAATAGCTCGCACAGTTACTCGGCGCCGACACCGGAATGTCAAATGCGCCGAAGGCGCGTCCGCTGCATGCAATGCTGGTTTGACCTCGCGCTTTTGTTGCCCGTATCATCAACAATGGCGGGGCGTTAAGCCCGCACCCTCCGGCGGGGTAGCTCAGATGGTTAGAGCGTGGGATTCATAACCCCAAGGTCGAGAGTTCGATCCTCTCCCCCGCCACCAGAAAATTGCGACAGTTCAACCCGAGGTTTTCGCCGGAAAATGATGCCAGTGAACCGTTGTTTTGCTTCGAAGCCGCAAGAAGGAAGGAGAGAATTGATGAGCGACCAACTGATGCATGATCAGCAACTTCACCTCACAGATCGTTTCACCATAGCGGTCGAATATGCACGAATTCTCCACATCGAGCGGCGAAAGGGCAGGATCCCCTCAATGGCGCACCTCCTTGGCGTCGCTTCACTTGTCTTGGGTGAAACCGGCCAGGTTCCGTTTCCGGTCACCGAAGAGATGGTGATGGCTGCGCTTCTGCACGACGCGGCGGAAGACCACGGCGGCAAACCCCGGCTTCGCGACATCGAGAGCAACTTCGGCGCTGAGGTTGCAAGGATGGTGGAAGGGCTCTCCGACAGCCTCACCGAAGATCCGAATCAGAAAGAACCCTGGGAGGAACGCAAAGCGGCCTACCTCAGCAGACTGCGTTCCGAGTCCCCGCAGATAAAGCTCATCTCCGCTGCCGACAAGCTCTATAACGCCCGCACCATTCTCGACGAATACCGTTCCATTGGCCCTCGCGTCTGGGAGCGTTTCAAACGGGGTCGCGATCAGCAAACCTGGTACTTTCAGGAGTTGCTAAAACTATTCAGATCAGCAGAAACCAACCGGATCGTGCAGGAGTTCGAGCGCGTCGTCGGCGACCTCGAAAAGCTGTCGGCTGCAGAGTCCCGGCCTGACTCGGTGCAGCGCCCTTCAGTCGGATAACTGCTCTTGCCGACCTTGGGAACCGCCCGGGTGGCAAGTTTGAGCATTTCTATTCACACATTGCGCTATGATTGCGTCTATAGAGTAGCGGCCTGCTTCCCCTTAAGGGCCCCTCCGGTGGTGTGTGTGTCCCGATTTTTTCAGAGACTGACCTTTGTTTTAGCCGTAACCATTTTCGCCGCCCTCGGACTAGGGTTTGCTTTGGGCGAGTTCGGAATGTTCGGCGTTCATGCCGGTGGCGAGCAGGATGGCGCATATCGCCAGATGCACGTCTATGCCGAGGTGCTCAAGAGAATTCAGAGCGATTACGTCACTGAGCCCAACATCAACACCGTCACCACGGGTGCTCTCCACGGGCTGCTTGAGTCGCTCGATCCCGATTCGAGCTATCTGACTGCGACCGAATACAAGATCTACAAGGACCGTCCATCCTCCGGTATCGCCCAGATCGGTGTCACCGTGTCGAAGCGGTACGGCTACGCTACTGTGGTCACCGTGGTCGCCGGTTCGCCCGCCGATCGTGAACATATTTCTGACGGCGATGTGATCGAATCCATCGGAGACAGTTCAACTCGCGAACTCTCCCTCGCCGTGATCCGCATGATGCTGGAAGGCAAGGCGGGAAGTACGGTTACGCTTTCGGTTGTCCGCCCGCGGAAGCCCGATCCGGACAAGGTTGTTCTCACGCGGACCCTCATCCCCGTCCCCTCGTTGGGTGAGCAGCAGTACGAGAACTCCAGCATTCTGTACCTGAAGCCTGGCGCAATCACTGCAGCGCGGGTAGACGAGATTGCCCAGAAGATCAAGACGGCTGGAAAGACCCGTAAGATCCTGCTCGATCTTCGCGACGACTCCGAAGGTGACTCCGATCAGGGTTTGCGCCTGGCTAACTTATTCATTAATCAAGGCACTCTGGCTACCCTCGAAGGTCAAAAGTACCCCAAGCAGACCTTCGCGGCCGATCCCTCGAAGTTCATGACCAGCGCCCCGGTAGCCGTTCTGGTGAACCGCGGCACATACGGTGCGGCTGAGTTGACGGCCGATGCCATCGAAGGCGCCAAACGCGGCGATGTTGTCGGTGAGCGTACCTTCGGCGAAGGTTCGGTCCAGAAAACCATCGAATTACCCGATGGATCGGCTCTTTTGCTCACCGTGGCCAAGTTTCAAGGACCTGACGGCAAAAAGATTCAGGATGAAGCGGTTGCGCCCACTGTCCTGGTGGGTGAGAGCGCCGATGACGATGTCGACGCGGACACTCCCCAGCCCAATAAGACCGATGAGCCGCTTAACAAAGCGCTTGAGTTGCTGAAGGCCAAGAACAGCTAACCGTCATCCCATTCCGTGCTCCACCCGGCTATCTTCCCGGCGGCTGTTTGGTCGCCGGGAATCGTCATTTTCCAGCCTTGCAGGGCATGGTTCTCCGCCCCTGCCTATCGCTGCGGACGATCCGTAACCGTGCTAGCCTTAAAGGTAGGCATCCCCGTTCGTCTCTGCGTCTTGACGCAGTATTGATCGAGAGGAATGCCAATGAGGTTTGTCTTGGCTGCCCCTCCTGCACAGTCGGTTGAACCGCGCGGCCTGGGCCGTATCCATCGACTGCGGCCAGAACCCGTTCCGCTCCCACTCAAGCGTGGCAAGCGCAAGGTCGCCGGAAGATCCGCTTTTCTTGTCCTGCTGCTTCTCTCGGTCGTGACCGGTTCGCTCGGCGGGCTCATGCTGGTCTTCTCTGCGAACATGCCGCAGATTAATGATCTGGAGCGATATCGTCCGTCGACCATGACGGATCTGTATGACAGCAAGGGCCGCATCATCGGTTCCTTCGCGCTCGAAAAACGAATCGTGGTTAACTACGACGACTTCGATCCGGTGCTCCGCCAGGCAGTCATTTCCATAGAAGACAAAAATTTCGAGTCGCACTGGGGCATCAACGTACTCCGCATCGCCGGCGCCGTAGTGCATGATATCCGCAGCCATGGTCGCGCGCAGGGCGCTTCTACGCTCACGATGCAGCTTGCGCGCAACTTGTTCCTTTCGGCAGATCGAACCATGACGCGCAAAATTGAGGAGGCCTATCTCGCCATCCAGATCGAGCGCGCCTTTACCAAGGAACAGATCTTCACGCTCTACGGCAACCAGATTTACCTCGGCAGCGGGATGTACGGTTTCGAGGCCGCATCGCAGTTCTACTTCAACAAGCACGCCAGGGACTTGAATCTCACCGAAGCTGCTCTGCTCGCGGGACTGCCCAAGGGCCCCGTTGCTTATTCCCCGCTCATCAATCCTGAGAAGGCGATGCGCCGCCGCAACCTGGTTCTCAGCGAAATGGAGTCAGATGGCGCGATCACCCATCAGCAGGCTGAACAGGCTCGTCGTTCGCCTTTAGGTCTTCACATCAATCAGCCTGAAATGTCGGTGGCACCGTGGTTCCAGGAAGAAGTGCGGCGCGAATTGGAGAAGAGGTTTGGTACCGAACAGGTCCACGAAGCGGGCCTTCGCGTCGATACCACCCTCGATCTCGACCTTCAGAAAGCCGCGAATAAGGCTCTCACCGATGGCCTTGCAACCTATGAGCATCGTCACGGCTGGAAGGGCAAGCTGGAGAATGTGCTCGCCAACGGCAGCACTCTCGAAGACTACAAGCATGCCGACTGGGCGACTGCCTCGCATCCCGGCGACTATGTGCATGCGCTGGTTACACGCGCCCTGCCTCTTCAGATTCATGCACGCGTCGGCTCCGAAAATGTTGTTCTTCTTCCCGAAGATTGGGCCTGGACCGGCCAGCGGCATGGCGATGCCCTGGTGAAGCCTGGCGATGTTATCTACGTGCATCTCTCCGACGCGATGGAAGGCTCCGAGCGCCGCGCCACACTCGAGCAGGACTCCGGCGTACAGGGTGCGGTGTTCGCGATGGACAACACCACCGGAGACGTTCTCGCCATGATCGGAGGCCGTGACTACGCGCTCTCCGAATTTAATCGTGCTACCCAGGCCGAGCGCCAGGTAGGCTCCAGCTTCAAGCCGTATGTTTACACCACCGCCATTGAAGAGGGCGCCAAGCCCGACGACATCATCGTCGACGCCCCGGTCAGCTTCGGCAGCTATTCGCCGCATAACTACGAGAACGACTTCAAAGGCGCGATGACATTGACCAATGCTTTCGCGGAGTCGCGCAACGTTCCCGCAGTCAAACTTGCGGCGCGCGTCGGCATTCGCAAGGTCATCGATATGGCGCACCGGTTTGGCGTCACGTCCGACATGCCTGCCTATTTGCCGATCGCGCTCGGCGCCGCCGGAATCACGCTTCAGGAACAGGTCACTTCTTACTCCGTATTCCCCAATGACGGTATCCGCGTGAAGCCTCGGCTGATCAGGAAGGTCACCAACTCCGACGGCATCACGTTGTGGGAGGATGCGCCTGCGGTGGACGAGATCATTAGCCAGCAAACCGCGCGCACCATGATCACCCTCTTCCGCGCTGTTACCGCGCACGGAACAGGTGCAACCGTCGCACAGATGCACCACGCACTGGGGGGAAAGACCGGGACCACCAGCGACTTCACGGATGCATGGTTCATCGGGTTCTCGCCCTCGGTAACGACCGGTGTCTGGGTCGGCTACGACAGCCGGCAATCTCTGGGCGAAAAAGAAACCGGCGCGCGCGCCACATTGCCCATCTGGATGCAGATCATGAAGGTTGCCATCGCCGGCAAAGATGACGAGGAGTTCCCGGGCGACACCGAGCAACCACCGATGCTGCAGGCCTCCGCAAGCCAGCCGGCCAAGGCGGTTCCGCCCCCTACTGCGATACCCCGCCTGCAGAATCCGGTGCGGACGCCGACGCCAATTAACAAATCAGCACCCAAGCCGGTGCAAACAGGTCTGGCCCGCTCGCCATCCGTGCCCTGATTCTTACTCCGTATTGCCTGATCCCTGGTCCCGACTCCCTGCCACGCTCGTGTTGACATCCGACCCGAACACGAGCATACTCAGGTCGTATGCCGACCCAAGAGAGCGACGACCGCATTTCCCTTCTTCAGGGCACCCTTGACCTGCTCATCCTGAAAACCCTTCTGCTCGGCCCGTGTCATGGGCAGGGAGTGGCTCGTTCTATCCAGCGCCAGTCTGAAGAAGTTTTGTTCGTTGATCATGGTTCGCTCTACCTGGCGTTGCAGCGTCTCGAGGACAAAGAACTCATCCAAGCCAAGTGGGGCGTGAGCGAAAACAATCGCAAGGCACGCTTCTATTCGCTCACCGCCAGGGGCCGCGCCGAACTGCTGGAAAAGTCAGCGCAGTGGCGGCGGCTTACGCGAGCCATGGGACTGATTCTTGAGCCACGGGGCGAGGGGGCATAGGCCATGTTCAAGCCCAAGCGGAGTGCCGAGGATTTTGCCGAGGAGATCCGATCCCACATCGAGCTCGAAGCCGACGAACTGCGTGGCGAAGGGCTGAATGAAGAACAAGCCCACCGCTACGCCCGCGTCGAGTTCGGCAGCGTTCGCGGCGCCGAGGAACGCTTTTATCTGAAAGGCCGCTGGCAGTGGCTCGACAAACTGCTGGGCGATCTGCATTACGGATTCCGTTCGTTGTTGCAAAGTCCCGGCTTCGCGATCACCGCGATTCTTACCCTCGCGCTCGGCGTCGGGGCCAACACCGCGGTCTTCAGCGTAATGAACGCGATTCTCCTGCGGTCATTGCCAGTCGCCGATCCCTCGCGTCTTTTGTACCTGCGCACCTCAGGTCCGCCGCATGGCACCGGAACAATCGATTCCACGGAGACATTTTCCTATCCGGTTTATCAAGCCCTCAAAAATCAGAACCGTGTTTCCTTTGCAGTAGTGGCCTATGTGCCCCTGTCCGGCAACAAGGTCGCGGTCCGTTACGGATCGCAGCCGGAAGAAGCCGAAGGCGACATGGTGAGCGGTACCTTTTTTTCGGGACTTGGCGTGAAGTTGCCCCATGGCCGCGGATTCACCGAACAGGATGAGAAGGATCACGCGCCGATAGCCGTCATCAGCTACAACTACTGGACGGGGCGCTTTGCGCGAAATCCGGATGTCCTCGGGACAACACTATATGTCAATGGGATCGGATTTACGATCGTTGGAATTTCCGGTGAAGGTTTTGAAGGGCTGGAGGCGGGCTCATCGACTGACTTCTGGATTCCGCTCCAGAACCGGCCGGAACTCAATGCGTGGGGCAATTCGGTTGAAGACGGCAAGATCTATACAACAAATCCAACCTGGTGGTGCCTGCGCCTGATCGGACGCCTCGGCCCCGGCGTCACCCCAGCGCAGGCCGTTGCCGCTCTGAACCCGATTTTTCAGAGGGCGGCATATATCGGTCTGGGTTCTCCGGCGCAGGGTGAGAAACCGCCTACGCTGAACCTGGAAGATGCCAAGGGCTTTCCCGGCTACAGCATGCAATATGGAAAGCCGCTGCGCCTTTTGATGACGATGGTTGGATTTGTACTGCTGATCGCGTTCTCAAACGTGGTGATGTTGCTGACCGCGCGCAACGCGACCCGGCAGCGCGAATTCAGCATGCGACTTGCGTTGGGCGCGAGGCGTCGCGATCTGTTTCGTCAACTACTAACCGAGAGCTTGTTGCTCGTTCTGTCCGGCGGCATCCTCGCATGGCTCTTTGCCATCGCGGCCACACGATCACTCGCCGCCTGGGCGCAGATTGAGTCCAGCCTTGCACCCGATCGCACCGTTCTCTTCTTTGCGCTGTGCATACTCGCCGTAGCCGCGCTGCTCTTCGGGCTTGCGCCCTTGCGGATTGCGCTGGCAGCGGCTCCGTCACTCACATTGAAATCGTCGGCCGCGGCCTCCAGCGGGGATGCAGGCAAATCGCGCACTGCCCGGATCGTGGTGGCTCTGCAGATGACGTTGTGTGTTGTCTTGCTGGTTGGCGCGGGACTCCTGGTCCGCACATTGCGCAATCTTGAAAACACTCCGCTTGGGATGCACGTCGATGGCCTGGTGGTCTTCGGAGTGAAGCCCGAATTCAAGTCTGTTCCGCAGGGAATTGCGTTTTATCAGGAAATGATCAGCAAGCTGCGAGTGCTGCCGGGCGTCGAATCCGTGACCATCATGGAAGAACGCCTCGGATCCTGGTCGTCCGATAACAGCGACATGACCGTAGATGGCAGGCTGCCCGATGTACCGAATGGCAGTTCCCGCACAGTGCGCAGCAACGTCGCCGGGCCCGGGTTTTTCACGACGCTTGGTGTGCCGATGATCGAGGGTCGTGACTTCGCAGACTCCGACGTCGCAACTTCGCCTCACGTGGGAATCATCAATCAGCAGTTTGCCCAACACTTCTTTCCGAATCGGAATCCACTCGGCCACATGGTCGGAACAGAAGACGGCCGCTATCAGATGATGGTCGTCGGTGTCGCAAGGGATCACAAGTATCGCAGCATCGACGAAGAGCCGATCCCGATGGCTTGGTACATGTATGCGCAGATACCGATCGTGGGCAAAATGGATGTTGAAATGCGCGTGAATGGCGATCCGCTCGCCATTCTGCCCGCGGCCCGCAAAGTAGTTCAGCAAATGGATCCGAACCTCACGCTTATCCAGCCCATGACCCAGCGCGCGCAATATGAAACCACCATTTCGAGCCAGATTTTGTTCGCGCGACTGGCAGAGTTCTTCGGCCTCCTGGCCGTTGTGCTCGTGGCTACGGGCCTTTACGGCACACTCGCCTATCGTGTCAGCCGCCGCACGGCTGAGATCGGCGTGCGCATGGCTCTGGGCGCTGGTCGGCGGCAGGTGGTCTGGATGATTCTGCGCGACAGCCTTCTGCTGACGACGTGCGGCGTAATTGCTGGCGTGCCTCTCGCGGTCTTTGTCGGTCGAGCCTTGTCTTCATCGCTGTATGGCGTCAAGCCGCTCGATGGGCTCACCTATGCGGTCGCAATTATCGGCGTCACCGTCGTTGCGTTGGCCGCCAGCGCCACGCCTGCGACTCGCGCTGCGACCGTCGATCCGCTGAAGGCGCTGCGCACCGAGTGATCACCGCAGAGGTTCCTGCCGGTAAAGTTCGATCGTATGGCGCGCCGCGGTGATGACGACCATGACCGCCATGAGCGCCGCAGCGATTGCGCCGCCGATGTCAAAAAGCAGGAAGCGCCGCCCGAACACCGTTGCATAAGGACTGTGCAGCAGCGCAAGATTCCCGAGGATGAGCAGGATTCGAATCTCTGTCGGTCCAAACCAACCCTGCGACATCTTGAAGCAAGCCAGGGTGTAGGTCGCAAGATAGCTCTCGGCCGCCAGCAGCAAAAATCCGACCAGCATCGCGATTGCCACCGGCCAGTGCACGAATCCCGAAATGCCCAGTCCACACATCATTGCGGTCGCGCCGAGCACATCGACCATGTGATCCACATAGAAGCCATAGCGTGGCCTCTGCTGGTTGCGCACCCGGGCCAGCGTGCCGTCCATGCTGTCGCCAAACCAGTTCAGCACAATGCAGACGATGACTCCGATCAGCTGATATTTGTTGTACCGAGCCATCCCATAGAACACGCCGGCGCCGATTTGTGAGATCAGTCCAAGCGCCGTCAACTGGTCAGAGGTGAGCCAATGTGGGGCGCGCTCGGCCATCCACATCAGCGCCCGTTTTTCGTATCCAGCAGTGAGCGACTCATTGATCCGTCGCGCGTTGGCGAAGGCATTTTCGTCAGCGGGCCTTGCGGAAGTTGCGTTCATAATCACCTCCCTTGATCTCGTCGTGTGTCTTCAAGCGCTCGGCACGTTGCCCGCAGCGTGAACTCCAGCGACTCGCGCGGCACGCTCTCCACGTACGGCCGCACCGCCCAGCCCAGCCCGGTGGGAATCGCCCGCGTCAGCGAGATCGTTTCGATCTGCATATACAAACCGCCATCGCGCTCCCCGTAAGTCCAGTAAGTATTCAACCGCCATAGAAAGCCGTGCTCTTCGGTAGCTAAGAGAACGCGCTCTTTCGAAGTGCCCGGCGAGCTGATCTCATCGATCTTTGTGCTTCGCGAGATGCTGTAGCCATGCCGCGGGTCGAGCCGGACGAAGGTCACGTCGTAGGTGGTGTCCATCACCACCGTGATCACGTGTTTCTGCCGGACGCGCATCGATGCGGCGAAGTGATCAGGAATCGCGCCCGAATACGACGACAGAATCCTGGCTTTCACCGCTTGGGGCGTGAATCGCTGTGGATACGAGTTGAAGTTCTTCATCAGCCGCTCAAAATCGGCAGCCGTTGCTCCCGGCACAAACGCCGTACCGCGCCAGTGGTGCAGGAGCGCTCCGGGCGGATCAGCCTCACTGGCCGAAGAGAGATGCTCGATGACCGCCTCACCGCGTCGAACTCGCGCATCTAACTGCGAATTGGATCCCTGCCCCACAATGAAGGCATTCGGCGAGAGATGCTGCTGTGCCAGCCGTGCCTCCACCTTCGCTACGTACTGGCTGTAGACCCTTTCCGCTGGCGCCGGCGCCTCAGCCGAGGCCGGCCGAAGCGCAGCGGCGAAAAGCAGCGCCATCCCGCCGAGTAAATGCGCAACCCCTGCCGCGCGATCTCGATTTCCAATCAGCATGCCCCGTAATCTGACATCCCGCCGCTTCGAAAACAATGCACAGCGCCTCAAGAGCAGCGCGAATGATCCTCACGGCGCAACCTTTTGAATAATGGAAAGTTCCACGGAGTTGTACATTCGCCATGACCATCCAATCGAGCCAGCAATCAAGTACACTGGGCAGCGGAGATGACCGAGACAGGCCAAGCAAAGCGCTATCGCTTCGGAGCTTTTGAAGCCGACGAAACGACGGGGGAACTGCGCCGGCAGGGGATCCGGGTCAAGCTCAATGCGCAGCCGTTTCAAGTGCTGCTCATGCTCCTCGATCGACCCGGAGAGGTGCTCACACGCGAGGAGATCTCTCGCGCGCTTTGGTCGGACGGCACGTTTGTCGACTACGAGCATGGCGTCAATTCGGCCGTGAATCGCATCCGCGAGGCTCTGGGAGATGCGGCCAATAGTCCCCGCTACGTTGAGACGCTGGCCCGTCGCGGCTATCGTTTTCTCGCCCCGGTCCAGAAGATCCAGACAACCGAGGAAGCGGAAGCATCGGAGTCTGCGCCTGCCGGGTCCGTGTCAGAACAGCCTGAACCGTCAACGACGAAGGTCAGCATCCTCGCGACTCCCGAGGAACTCCCGCCGACTCCTCACACCGTGGTTCGGACGCTCTTCCTCTTCCTGCAGCTCATGTATCTGGGCTTTTATATCGGCGCGCTCGCCAATCTGAGCGAAATTGAGGATCTGCTGTCTCCGCTGCCGCAGGCAAGATTAATCTTCTACGCTCTGGTCGGCACGGCTGCCATTCTCATTCCCGTCCGGGCCTTCACATTCTGTTTGATCCTGTTTCGAGCACCGGGTGTGCGAGTCAAATTCCTCAGGCTCTGGCCGTATTTGCTGGCGGCTGATGTACTCTGGGCGCTCTCACCGTTTTTGCTCTTGCACCACATCAATACCGGGCTGGCGCTGGCTTGCATGGCCCTGCTGGTCTATTCCCCCTTCGCCCAGCGAGCGCTGGTGCTGATGGGTGCAGGAGACGCGAAACCAAGAGCGGATCACTAGCGGGAATTCTGACGACTGACCACTGTTCACGCACCACGTCAAAGCTGATCGTACAGCGAAGTGTTCCGGTAGCCCATTAGCATCACCAGGGTCCATATCCCGATAGCGGTGCCAAACGGAATCTTTATGAGACTGAGGAACGCCGCAACGATCGCGACCACCCGTCCCCACGGCGCGTGCTCCATCAGGCCCCATCCCGCGGCCAAGGCCAGGCCAGCGCGGACAATGATCATGATCCACGCAAAGTGAATGATTGCGGACCCAAAGCCCGGCCCGAAGGGAAAGTCGCCGCGCGCCCACGGACTATGCGCCCACGGACCGAAACCATGCGTGAGAAAAGCATTGGCGAACGCCATCCCAATAAACCCGGTAACCAGAACCAGGCCGCCGTAGATGAACCAGACGGTGCTCAGCGCGCGGACGCGATTGGAATAGTTGGCCAGCTCAAATGCCAGGTTAGGCACCGGAGGTGGGGGCGGCGCCATGGGACGGCCGCATTGCGGGCAGACCTGTTGTCCCGGCGCGATAGCGTGGCCACATCCGCTGCAAAACATGCTGAGCCTCCAAGTGTTTGAACGATTCTATTCCGCGAATTCGCAGCCCGCGATAGCAACCGGTTTGTTATCGAGTTCCGCCACCGGTTCCCACGGCTGCGATCCGCGAGAATAGCTCTCCATAATGCCTGCCGACGATCAGCAGGTGGACTCGTGCCTCTTACTCCGGCTGCGAGTGGGTACGCAAGGGGGTCCGGATTCGTTCCCAATGCTCCTCGTGCCGGTCGTCGTGCAGGACGAGGCCTGTGATCCGCCCCTGCGAGTCGCGCTCCACGTTGATCCGGGTGAGGCTGCTGCCGTTGGGATAAAACAGGACCGAGTTCGACTCTGCCGCGAGCTCGGCAATTTCTCCATAATGATTCTTCTGGTAGAGGGTTTCCCCCTGCCGGAACAGGGTTACGGCGACTTGCCCGCGGTTGTCAATGTACTCGCCGGCAAAGCTGTCGAGTTGCGCCGGGTTGAGCTTGATTGCCGGTGGATGTAGCGGGATCGAAAGGCGCTCAGCGAACGGCGGCGCACCGTGAGCATCACGCCGATGCGCGAGCAGCCAGCGCGGCAGCTCCGGTTCGTTGTAAGCGCGCGTCCAGCAGTCGTGTTTCAGGCCCTGGTAGACCCACAGGCGCACATGACCGCCTGTCGATTTCAATGCTGCGTAGAGCAGTTCATCTTGTCGCGGCGCAACGACATTGTCTTCGGCCCCGTGAAACAGCCAGATCGGCAGATGTCCTGCGGCCCGGGCGTACTCGGCAGGCAACGTCGCGGTTTGCTGCCACCTTTCCGGCTCGTAGCTCCAGAAGATTCCGCCGGCCGCAATAGCGACCGCCGCCCACCTCAGGGGATATTGGCGCACCAGTTCCCATGCCCCATATCCGCCCAGGGAAAGACCGGAGAGATACGTCCGTCCCGGGTCCCCGTGAAATTCCTCCGTCTCCCTGTCCAGCGCCGACATTGCCATCCCCAGCATGTCGCGGTCGGTCCAGAACCGGTCCAGGGAGCTTTGTGGCATGACCACAATGAAAGGCCAGCGCTCTGGATGATCGCGAATCGCCTGCGGAAGCCCGATCTGCGTCTGCCACATGCCCTCCGAGCCTCGCTCACCGCGTCCGTGCAGAAACAGGATGATCGGCCAGAGCTTATGATCGTCACGACGCCAGTCCTCAGGAACGTACACCTGGTAGTGATAGCTGACCTTGCGAAGCTCAAAGGTGCGGTTCAGAAACCCGGTCTCCTGCGACGGGTGCTTGCGAGATTCTTTGCTTCCGGACGCGGCGTGCAACGGGATCGGCGCCAGTCCTCCAATAACCACGAGGCAGGCCGCGAGCAGTCTCGGGATGCGGTGCATAGGCTTCAAAACATCATAGAGCCTGAAAGGTGTCAGCGGCCGTTCGTCGTCCCAATCCACTGGCCGTAGTGAATGAGCAGGTTCTCAACGAGGCGAAGCCATCCGATGGCGTAGAGTCGCGCCGCGAGGAGAGCTGAAGATCCCGACTGGCTTGTTACTCCCTACGCCCTATACCCTACTCCCTGCCTTTATCACGCCGGCAGCCGCTTCAGCGTCTTCCGCGCTCGCTGCGACCACGGCCGTTCCCGGCGTCGCAGATATCGGGGCATGGTCGGTTCCTTATCCAGAACCTTCTGCGCCCACTGGCGCGCTTCGGCGGTCTGGCCTTCCGAAGCAAGGAAATCAGCGAAGTTCAGATACGTCTCCGACAGCGTTGACGTGACGGTCACCCGCCGAAACAGCGCCTCTGCCTTTTCCTTTTGCCCGGTCAGCGCATAGGCTTGCGCCAATAACGCGGGACCGCGATTGAAATCATAGTTGGGCTCTTTCGCAATTACCTTCTCCAGGTCTGGCAGCGCGCCTACCGCATCGCCCAGAAGAACCGCACAGACTCCACGCCGATAAAAACAATCGAGGGTATTGGACCGCGCGGCGATCGCCTTGTTAAACGCCTCGCGTGCCACCTGCAGCTGGCCGTCTTCCATGTACAGTTCGCCTAGCTCTTCATAGTTTCCCGCCGAAGGATTGTCGCGAATCGTCAATCCCAGAGCCGCAATGCGTTTCCGTCGGGAAATCCCCTTGAACGACTGGTTCAGCAGTCCCACATCAGGCGCGGCCTCAGCAATCAGGTAAACCAGGGCGCCTACGGGACCAAGAAACAGGATGATGTAAATCCAGTACGTGTCGGGCCGGCGACGGATGAAATGAATAAGCGCCGACGCCTGGAGCAGCAGTCCCCAGGGATAGAAGAGGTGGGTCAGGAGTCCCATGCGTGATTGATCCTGTGCCCCAGATTACAAGAGATATGGCCGCCCTGGCAGCCCCACTTTGGCGGTAGCCGGGAATCTCTACTTTGCCTGGGTCGGATAGATCCCTTCGAGCGGCCTGTCCAGCTGGCGATCATGTTGCGGATTCGGCATCGGCAGCCTCGGCATCATCGCGTCGCGTTGTGCCGCGTTGTAGACAAAGACCGCCATGATCGTCGCCGCCTGTTTCAAATCCGGCTCAGACAGCCGCTCGTAGGTGTCCTGGTTGGTGTGGTGGGTCTGGGGCTCGTAGTCGCGTGGATCCTGGATGAACTGGAACCCCGGCAGCCCCACCTGGTCGAAGGGCACATGATCCGTCGATCCCGTGTTTCGCATGGAGATGGTGGTAAAGCCAAGGTCCCTGATCGGCTTCTCCCACTGCTCGAAAATCCTCGCTGCCTGCGAGTTCCCCTCGCAGAAGATTCCGAGAAATTTCCCCGTGCCGTTGTCGGCGTTGAAGTAGGCGTCGAAGTGAGCATGATCCGGCTTTACGGTGACCGGCCCGACTTGCTCGCGCAGGAATTCGGGCACCAACTCCTCATCGGGTGTCTTTGAGTAGCTCAGGGTCCCATAGTGATTCCGGACGTAGCCGGACGAACCGAAGATACCTTGCTCTTCGCCGCCCCAAAGTCCGATGCGAATTGTCCGCCGCGGCTGAATGTTCAACGTCTTCAGAATCCGCATCGCCTCCAGCGCAATGATTACGCCGGCACCATCGTCGGTCGCTCCCGTTCCCGCAATCCAGCTGTCCAGGTGTCCGCCCATCATTACTACCTGGTCTTTCAACGACGGATCAGTGCCCGGGATCTCCGCGATCACGTCATGGCCGTCCACGTGGTCTCCGCTGAACTTCGTATCGATATTCACCTTCAGCGTGACCGGTACGTTGTGCGACACCAGCCGGTCCATGCGCAAGAAAGCCTCGCTGGCAATCACCGCCGACGGAATCGCCTGCTTGTGCTCCGGCCGATACACAAACCATCCCATCGACCCGCCGGTGTCATCAAGAATGATTCCGCGGAAACCGCCGGGCCTCAGCACTGCCGCCGCATGCTCTTCGGCAAAGAACTTCGCTACCTGCTCTCTGAACGCCATCCGTTTGAAGATCTTTTCCCAGAACGGCGGGTCATTGGGAAGCACAAAGCTATCCTCTTGGTCGCCATTCAACGGGTAACTCGCGAAATGCTCCAGCTTCGCCGCGTCATAATGTTCCATCGGACTGCTCGGATCGGGATTGATCTTGGGCGCATTGCCATAGAGGATGATCTTTCCCGCGAGCTTGCCCTTCCACTTTTCGAATCCTTTTTCGTCTTCGATTTCAGGAATCGCGACCACTTCGCCGGTGACCTCGCCTTGGGTCGACGGAGACCATGGAGTTGCCTGTGCAAGAATCGTTCCTGTCGAAGGCGCCGTCATCAGCAGGCTCGTCGCCACCTGCGTCCACCCCATGCCGAAGTCGCCCCAGGATTCTTCACGGGGATTGCTCGCGCCCATGCGGCGCAGCTGATCGATCGACCATTGCGCGGAACGCTCAAACTCCGGCGATCCGGTCAGCCTCGGCCCTATACCGTCAAACAAGCCGCTTCCATACTCCATGACGTGCGAGTGCCAGATGCCTTCATTCCGGATGCGCTCAATCGTGGTCAGATCGAGAGACTCCATTGAGGGCTGAGCCGTCGTTTCATTCGCCGCCGACTTGACGGCCTGGCCCGGAACCATCGATGAGCTGAAAACCATCAGGACGGCGGGGAAGAGAAGGGAAGCGCAGTGTTTCATGCCGCCAAGAATACTACGCAGAATCGACAATCAAACCTGCAGCGCATCGATCCATCGGCCTCACACGATAAACTGCTGCCATTCTGAACGAATCGAGACAGATGATGATGAAGCAATTTGCGGCCGTCCTCGCTTTCGCTGGTTTGGCTTGTTCCGCGTGGGCGCAGCGCATCGAGGTCACCATCCCTTCCAGCAAGCCGCTCGTTGGCCACCTCATTCTTGTCATCGCAAAGACTGACAAGCCCGAGCCGCGCAACCAGCTCTCGGAAACCTACGACTCCGCGCAGGGATTCGGCGTCGATGCCGAGAACCTCGCGCCGGGCACGCCGCTCGTCATCGATGCAAAGACCTTCGGCTATCCGCTCCGTTCGCTCGCTGATCTTAAACCGGGCGACTATTACATTCAGGCCGTCTTCAATGTGTACGAGCAGTTCCATCTCGCATCGGGAAAAACCTTGTGGCTGCCGCCGGACAAAGGCGAAGGCCAGCACTGGAATGAGAAACCCGGCAATCCATTCAACAAGCCGGTGAAAGTTCATTTCGATCCCAAATCCGAAGCGACAATCAAGATCAACCTCGACCAGGTCGTCCCGCCCATCGAAGGCACGCCCGAAGATCCGCAAGTGATCGCGCAACAGCAACCCACCGCAAAATGGCTCAAATATGAGCATTTTCGCAGCGACAAACTCAGTGCCTTCTGGGGCCGCGATGTCTACCTTGGCGCTTGGATTCTGCTTCCCGATGGCTTCGACGAGCACCCCAATGCGAAATACCCGGTCATTGTCTACCAGGACCATTACCATCCCGGCGTCGGCCCCGCGCAGTTCACGGCTAACCCGCCCGATCCGAAGCGCCCGGATTTTCGCCGCCTGCAGAATGGCTATCGCCTCTTTCAGGATTGGACCTCAGGCCGGCTTCCGCGCGTGATCCTCATCTACGTCCAGAACGCGAATCCGTACTACGACGATTCTTACGACGTTGATTCGGCCAACGTCGGTCCATACGGCTCCGCCATCAACGACGAATTGATTCCTGCAATCGAGAAGAAGTATCGCGGCATCGGCCAGGGCTGGGCACGCGCCACATACGGCGGATCAACCGGCGGTTGGGAAGCCCTCGCCACGCAGGTCTTCTATCCAGACTTCTATAACGGAGCTTACGTTGCGTGTCCCGACCCGGTGGACTTCCGCGCCTACCAGGACATCGATCTCTATAGCGACACCAATGCTTTCGTTCGCAAGGGCAGCTTTGGCGAGGTTCCCATTCCAGCCGATCGCAAGACTGATGGCTCCATCATTGCGTTCACTGGCCCTGCCTACGCCTATGAACTCGTGCTCGGCACACACGGCCGCTCCACGGAGCAGTGGGATATCTGGCAGGCCGTGTTTTCTCCCACTGGCGGTGATGGCTATCCCGCTGAAATCATCAATCCGATCACTGGCGAAATCGACAAGAAGGTCCTTGCCTACTGGCACGATCACTACGACCTCTCCGCCATCCTGAAGCGCGACTGGCCCGCGCTGGGTCCTAAGCTCGAAGGCAAACTCCACATCGCCGTTGGCGACGGCGATACCTTTTTCCTGAACAACGCTGTCCATCTGCTGCAAAAACAGCTCGAAGCCACGCGCAATCCGCACTCCGACGCGACCTTCCAGTACGGCCCCGGAATGCCGCATTGCTATACCGGTGGCCCATCGGAGTACACCATGCAGCAGAACAATGCCGACTGGACCCAGCGCGTGTTACCGGAGATGGTCGAACATATGCTCGTTACCGCGCCCGCAGGCGCGGATACAAAATCCTGGCGCTACTGAATAAGAAATCTGAAACGCGGGTCATCAAAATTCATCTCAGTTTTTGGGACGCGTAGGGCGAATGAATCAGTAAGATTCTGCGTGTGGGCTATTGCTGGAACGTATTTCGGTTTCAAGAGATTACAAAAAGTTCAGCAGCATAAACATTTTTTGTTCCTCCATCTGTTGAGACCGTTGCAGATAGGGCTCTGGCTGCTATAGTGAACTTTCGGGGTCGTCCGCCTTCCAGGTGGGTTTTGTCCGAAAGCGAAATCTAACCGCAACCTTTGTGACCGCAAGCACTGCGCGCACATACGACTGGACAACGAACAACAAGCAGGATAAGCATTCATGCCGCAGATATTTGACCGCAGCTCCAATGCTTTGGCTCGAGCAAGCCTGGTGCTGACGGGTCTGATTGTGATTGCACTCGGAGTGACACTCGATCAGTTGCAACGCTCCCCATGGGTTACTCGACAGGGCCAGCGTCCTGAACAGCCTGTACCCTTCAGCCACAAGCACCACGTCACCGGTCTCGGCCTTCAGTGCCAGTACTGCCACACGACCGTCGAGAAATCCAGCTATGCCGGCATTCCCCCCACCAAGACCTGCATGAACTGCCACGCGCAGATCTGGACCAACGCCGCTCTCCTGCAGCCGGTGCGCGACAGCTGGGCCAGCGGCGAATCGGTGCCGTGGATCAAAGTGCACGATCTGCCAGACTACGTCTACTTCAGCCATGAGATTCACGTGAACAAGGGCATTGGCTGCGCCAGTTGCCACGGCCGCGTCGATCAGATGCCGCTGATGTATGAGCAGAACACATTGCAGATGGAGTGGTGCCTCAACTGCCATCGCAATCCAGCGAAGAACCTTCGCCCCACGGGTCAGATCTACAACATGGCGTGGGAGGCTCCTGCTGAAGAGCGCCCGGTGTGGTGCTCAGCCAGCGATGTTAAGTCAGGCACGCCAACTGCACAGAGTGTGAGCTGCACCACCAAGGACCCCTCCGGACAAGGCACGCAAGTCGCCGCGCTGCAAATGCCCAATGCGCCTGCCAACGGCCAGGCGACAGATGCTCCAGTGGAATTGGTTCCGGCGGCTCTGCATTATGAGAAATTCACCAGCCAGGATGAGCTGGGTCACTTCCTGTTGAAGCAGTACCACATCCGCGCTCCGAACGAACTGAGCAGCTGCGAGGTTTGCCATCGATGAGTCGCGATCCGATGAATTTGGGAACGAACGAAACGGGGAACACCGTGGAGATGGAAAAAAGCAAGGAGAGCCTTGCTGAAAACAGTGCACCCATGAGCCTCGAGCAGGTGCGCGAAAGGTTGAAAGTTACTGCGGGCAAGCGCCTTTGGCGTTCGATCGATGAACTGGAAAACACTCCGGAGTTCCAGGCCGCAGTCGAGAAGGAATTTCCCGACGCTGCGCAGGAGTGGGTCGACCCGGTCTCGCGCCGCGGCTTCCTTAAGGTGATGGGCGCCTCGCTGGCGTTGGCTGGCCTCGCCGGTTGTACCAAACAGCCCGACGAGCCGATCTATCCCTACATCAAGCAGCCGGAAGACCTGGTTCTCGGCAAGCCAAATTACTTCGCCACCGTGAATCCACTCCCCACCGGGGGCGTACCGCTGCTGGTCAAGAGCGATGAATATCGTCCGATCAAGGTCGATGGGAATCCTGACCACAGCTACAATCACGGTTCTTCCGATGTGTTTTCCCAGGCCGCGGTGCTCGATCTCTACGATCCCGACCGCTCGCAGCACGTCACGTACGAAGGTGAGAACCGCGACTGGGCGGAATTCGCGGCGCAACTTCGCGACAAGGTCGCGAGTACCAAAGACGGCACCGGTATCTACTTCCTCAGCACGACCATCACATCCCCCACACTCGCCCGCCAATGGAAGGCCGTGCAGGCTGCATATCCCAAGGCGAAGCTGGTGCAGTATGACCCAGCTATTGCCGGCACGTTCCTGACCAGGGGTTACAACATTCAGTACGATCTTTCCGCAGCCGATGTGGTCGTTTCGCTTGACGCCGACTTCCTCTCCGGTGCTGCCTATCCCGGCTTCCATAAGCTTGTACGTGACTATGCCGGTCGCCGCAAAGATCCGGCGAACGGCATGAATCGCCTGTACACGGTCGAGAGTTCGCCGACCACCACCGGCATGAAGGCGGAGCATCGTCTTGGCTTGCGCGCCAGCGAGATTCCCGCGTTCACGGCGGCGCTCGCCAGTGCCGTTGGTGCCGGGGGCGTGAGTGCTCCGCAGTATGCATGGACAGGCGAACAGCAGGCATTTCTCGCCGCCGTCGCCAAGGACCTGAAGGCAAACGCGGGCAAGAGCGCCGTACTCCCCGGTCTCTACCAGGACGAATCGGTTGCCGCCCTCGCGCTTGCCATCAACCAGGCGCTTGGCAATGTCGGCAAAACCGTTGCGGTTTCTTCCGAGCCTGCGATCCCGATGCCCAGTGATCAGATCGCCGACGTCAAGTCCCTGGTCGCCGACGTCAACGCCGGCAAGGTCGACTGGCTCATCATCCTTAACGCGAACCCGATTTACTCAACGCCTGTCGATCTGGGCTTCAATGACAACCTGCTCAACAACGCCAAGATGGTCGCGCATCTCGGTTCGCACTACGATGAAACCGGCCATCTTTCGCAGTGGCACATTCCGTCCGCACACTTCCTCGAATCATGGTCCGACGCCCGGGCCTACGACGGCACAGTCTCTGTCGTGCAGCCATTGATTGAGCCGCTTTATGGCGGCAAGACATCGCACGAAGTTTTCCAAACGCTGCTCGATGAGCCACAACTCAGCGCATACCAGGCCGTTCGCACTACCCAGAAGGACAACATCAAAGGCGACTTCGAAACCGGCTGGCGCAAAGTTCTCCATGCCGGCTGGATCGAGAACACAACATACGCAAGCGGTGGTGGCGCTCCCAAATCGGAGACGCCGAAGGTTCCCGAGCCGAATCCGAAAGATCAGCTCGAAATTATCTTCCGTCCGGATCCCAACGTCTACGACGGCCGCTGGTCGAATGTCGGCTGGCTCCAGGAACTGCCCAAACCCGTCACCGCCCTGAGCTGGGACAACGCAGCCATTTTTTCCGGGGCTACGCGGACCAGGCTCAATCTCGACGAAGACGACATCATCGAGATCAGCGCAGGCGGCGGCAGGGTCAAGGCGCCCGTCATCGCTGCCCCGGGTCATCCGGATAACTCCATCACGGTTTACCTTGGCTACGGTCGCGAGTTTGGCGGCCGCGTCCAGTCGCCCGCAGGTTTTAACGCATACCTGGTTCGAACTACGTCAGCGCCGTTTTATGCAACCGGCACAATTAAAAAGGTAGATGGCACCTGGGGAATCGCGATCACCAAGAGCCATTACCAGGATCATCGCGGCAAGAACCTCACCGAACATGGCAACCAGAACTGGTCGCTCGAGGCGGTTGAAGCGCTTGGTCCCCGAGGCATCGTTCGGTACGCCACCCTTGACGACTTCAAGGCGAATCCCGATTTTGCGCACGAAGGCGAAGGGCGCGAATCGACTTCGATGGATACGTCGATGTTTCCCAATTGGCAGTACCCCGGGAACAAGTGGGGCATGGCGATCGACATGAACAGCTGCACCGGGTGCAATGCCTGCATCGTCGCCTGCTACGCGGAAAACAACATTGCGGTGGTTGGAAAGCAGCAGGTGCGCATCGGCCGCAACATGCAGTGGCTGCGTATCGACTCCTACTTCGAAGGCGACCTGGCCGCGCCGCGTGCCCACTTCCAGCCCATGACCTGCCAGCATTGCGAGAACGCTCCCTGCGAGCAGGTTTGCCCGGTCGGCGCCACGGTGCACACGCCCGAAGGCCTGAACACGATGGTCTACAACCGCTGCGTGGGTACCCGCTATTGCTCCAACAACTGCCCCTACAAGGTGCGCCGCTTTAACTTCCTGCTCTACTCCGATTTCGAATCCGAAAGCCTCAAGCTGATGCGCAACCCCCACGTCTCGGTGCGTTCGCGTGGCGTGATGGAGAAATGCAGCTACTGCGTGCAGCGCATCAACGTAGCCAAGATCCAGGCCGACAAGGAGAACCGGCCGGTTCGCGACGGCGAAATCGTTACCGCCTGCCAGCAGGCGTGCCCGGCGCAGGTTATCACTTTCGGCAATTACAACGACAAGAACAGCAAGTTGGCAAAGCTGAACGAGGACAAGCGCATGTACCAGGTCATTGCCGACCAGAACACGCGTCCTCGCACCCGCTACCTTGCAGAGGTTCTGAATCCGAATCCTGAACTTGAACAGCAGCCGGTGGAGCACGCGCCGGCAAAGGGTTGAAGTCACGATGGCGACCAGTGAAATCAAAAAAGGCAACCCTGGGATCGATCCCGCGACCGGAGAATTCCGTGTCATCGGATTGGGTGAGACCTTCAAGTCAATAACTGAAAAAATCTCGCGTATTGTGCTTACCCCGCACACGCCGCTCGGATTTCTCGCCTTCTTCGGGATTGCCGGCGGCGGCGCTACAATGCTGCTCGTTGCAGTCACCTGGCTCTTCCTGAAGGGTGTCGGAATCTGGGCCATTACGCAGCCGGTGGCCTGGGGCTTCGCCATCATCAACTTCGTGTGGTGGATCGGTATCGGCCACGCCGGAACCCTGATCTCCGCAATTCTCCTGCTCTTCAAACAGACTTGGCGCAATTCCATCAGCCGTTTCGCCGAGGCCATGACCATCTTCGCCGTGGTCTGCGCCGGCATGTTCCCGCTGATCCACGTGGGCCGTCCGTGGCTCGGATACTGGCTCTTCCCTATTCCGCTCAGCATGAATGTGTGGCCGCAGTTCCGGTCGCCGCTGCTATGGGACGTGTTCGCGGTCTCGACCTACGCCACCATTTCGGTGGTGTTCTGGTACATCGGCATGATTCCCGACTTCGGGACCTTCCGAGACCGGTCCGACAACAAGATCGCCCAGTATTTTTACGGAATCCTCTCCTGGGGCTGGCGCGGTTCCATCCGCCACTGGATGCGCTACGAAACTGCATCGCTCCTTCTTGCCGGACTCGCGACGCCGCTGGTGCTCTCCGTGCACACCGTCATCAGCTTCGACTTCGCGGTTGCGGTTCTCCCCGGATGGCACACGACCATCTTCCCGCCCTACTTTGTGGCCGGCGCCATCTACTCCGGGTTCGCAATGGTGCTTACGCTCGCGATTCCGCTGCGCAAGTTCTACCATCTCGAATCTCTGGTGACTGAGCGCCACATCGACAACATGGGCAAGGTCATGCTCGCCACCGGCTTCATCGTCGCCTACGGCTACGGCATGGAAGCTTTCATGGCATGGTACTCGGCCAACCACTGGGAAGCGTTCACCTTCTGGAACCGCGCATTCGGTCCCATGGGATGGTCATATTGGACGCTGATCTTCTGCAACCTGGCGTTTCCCCTCACCACCCTGTGGTCGCGCAAACTCCGGACCAACATTACCTTCATGTTCATTATCTCCATCGTCGTGAACACGGGTATGTGGTTCGAGCGCTTCGTGATTGTTGTTACCAGTCTCTATCGCGACTTTCTGCCTTCCTCGTGGGGTACGTATCGCGCCACCAAGTGGGACTACATGACCTTCGTTGGGACGCTCGGCCTCTTCACGACGCTGTTCCTGTTGTTTGTGCGCTTCCTGCCCATGATTCCCATGAACGAAATCCGTATGCTGCTGCCCCAGGCAAAGATCAAGCCCAAAGCGGCAGCGGGAGCTGATTAAATGCCTTCACGCGAAGGAACCTACGGCTTGCTGGCCGAATTCGAAACCCCGGGCGATCTGGTTCGCGCAGCACGCCAGGCCCGCGAAGACGGATGGCGTCGCCTGGACTGCTACACGCCTTATCCGGTGGAAGAAGCTGCGGAGGCTATCGGATTCCACCGCAACCGCGTACCGCTCGTGACACTCATCGGCGGCCTCATGGGTCTGGCCGCCATGTTCTCCATGGAGACCTGGATCTCGGTTATCGCATACCCGCTGAACATTGCGGGACGTCCGCTCTATTCCTGGCCCGCTTTCATCATCCCGGCATACGAATGGACGATTCTCTGGGCCGGCCTCTCCGCAGCCTTCGGCATGATGGCACTCAACGGTCTCCCTCAGCTCTATCACCCGCTCTTCAATGCACCAAACTTTCGCGACGGAGCAACCACCGACAAGTTCTTCCTCTGTCTCGAAGCGCTCGATCCCAAGTTCGATCTGACTGATTCCAAGCGTTACCTCGAAAGCCTCTCTCCGGTCTCGATTGTGGAGGTGGAGTACTGATGAAATACAGGGATCAGAGATCAGGGATCAGGGATCAGTTTCACACCAGTCCCACTTCGTTTGATTTGAAAGGGCACGACTTTAGTCGTGCCGAAATGGCCACTAAAACGATGAGGGCTTTAGCCCCTGAGGGATTCTCTGGGTGCCCCATCCATTCGACATCACTTCGTCGAATGGGTGGGAAAGTCCTGACCTTTGCCGGTCTTGCCGTCATGGTGCTCATTACCGGCTGCCGCCAGGACATGCACAACCAGCCCAAGATGATTCCGCAGCGCGGCTCCGACTTCTATGCCGATCATCGTGGCGCCCGTCCGCAGGTGGTCAACACCGTGGCACGCGGCCAGCTCAACGAAGACACCTACTTCTACACCGGCGTTGTGCAGGGGCCGAACGGCTATCGCGAAGAGAAGAATGAGATGCCCTTCCCGGTGACCATGACGGTGCTCGAACGCGGCCAGGAACGGTTCAACGTCTACTGCACGCCGTGTCACTCGCGCGTCGGTAACGGCCTTGGCGAAATCGTGGAGCGCGGCTACAAGCCTGCGGCAAACCTGCACGACCAGGTGCGCATGTCGCAGCCCATTTCGCACTACTTCTATGTGATGACGCACGGTTATGGCGCCATGCCGGACTACTCCGCGCAGCTTACCCCGGAAGATCGCTGGGCAGTTGCCGCCTACATCCGCGCATTGCAGTTGAGCCAGGCGGCGACGGCTGCCGATCTACCCGCCGGCACCCATGTTGAGAACCTGAAAGATCTGGCCACGCAGGAAGATCATCCCGAGTACGCCCAGCCCTGGACATTGCCCGCAAGTGCGGTGCAGGCCTATCCCCCGATCAAATCGGAAGGGACGCCCGCCATGGCTCCGGCAAACCCCGCTGATCCGAAGATTGTGATTCCAGCAAGCAAATTGGCCCCAGCGGCCGCGAAGTAAGGATTAAGTTCAATGGCTCACGACACACACGGTGCATCGCTCGCCAAAACGCTTCCCGCCGATCTCAGCGCGCCGGCATTTGTTGGCGGCTGGCGCTCGCGCGCCCTGGTTGTGGCGGCGGTGGCAGCGATCGCGGCCGTGATTCTCGCATTTCTCGGGCAGGCGCAGGACCAGCTTGGGTGGGATCACCTTCTGCGCGCATACATGCTCGGACTGACCTTCACCTTCGGATCCTGCATCGGCGGGCTCGCTCTCCTGATGGTGCAGTATTGCTCCGGCGGCAAGTGGGGTCTGCTTTTGCGGCGGCCTCTCGAGGCGATGTCGCGGACGCTTCCGCTTGTCTTCGCCTACTGGGTCGTCTCCGTCTTCTTCATGAAGCGGATTTATCTCTGGGCACGCTATACGAATCCTTCTGACACCATGGCCGCTCTGCAGCAGGGACTCATCAACGAAATGCAGGCGCATTCTCTGAATTTCAAACGCCCCATGCTGAATCCCGTGACGTATGTGATCGCGATGCTCATCTGCTTCGCGATCTGGGGTCTCTATACCTGGCGGCTGAATTCTTATGGTCTTCGCCGCGATCATGAATCGCCCGACACCACGCCTTTCTGGATCAAGAAGCTCGAAAACATCAGCGGTCCAGGCATCGTGGTTTACTCGCTGACCATGACGGCGGCGGTCATCTACTGGGTTATGTCGATGGACGTCACCTGGTTCTCCTCGGTTTACGGACTGCTCTTCCTGGTGGGCGAGGGATACCAGGTGCTGGCGCTCGCAATTTTGACATCCATCAGCCTGTCGAAAGCCGAACCGTACAAGACGATATTGCGTCCGGTAGAGCAACACGATCTCGGCAAGTTGACGTTCGCCTTCGTCATGCTGAATATCTACCTGGCGTTCGGTCAGTTCCTCATCATCTGGTCCGGCAACCTGCCCGACGAGATTAACTGGTATCTCGATCGCATCCGTGGCCACTGGGGCATCATCATCACTCTCGACTTCATCTTCCACTGGCTGGTTCCGTTCTCGCTACTGCTGTCGCGCGACATCAAACGCAACAAGAAGCGCCTGGTCCGCGTCTGCCAATGGATCATCTTCGCCAAGGCCTTTGACCTCTTCTGGCTTATCGAGCCGAACTTCAAGGATGCGGCACGCAACCTGCATTTCAGCTGGGGAATCCTTGAGTACATTGCGGTACCCGTAGCCATGGTTTCCATCTGGGTGGCCTACTACAGCACGCAACTGCAAGCCCGGCCGCTGGTGCAAACAAACGACCCGCACGTTGCAGAGATTCTGGAGCCCGAACATGTCCACGCTTGATCACAACGAACCCGATGAGAACAAGGTTCTCGGCTCGCACGGCCCCAAAGACATTGATGCATCGGCCGGCTATGAGCAGACCGACGTCAAGGTTACAGGGATCGTCGTGTTTCTTACCTCGCTGTTCATCTTCGTCGGTGTTTGCGGTGTCGTCACCTGGGGAATCGGCAAGATCATCAACGCACACCTCGATCGGCAAGACGGTCCGACCAATAAGTGGACGAAGGACACAGACCCGGAAATTCGCAAGCTCGGCAATATGCCCAGCAGTCCCGAACTCCAGAACAAGATCGCGGTAATGACGCAGAACTTCCCCACGCCACGGGTCCAGACCGACGACGGCAACCAGGATGTGGCCGACCTTCATGCGCGCGAAGATCTGCTTCTCGACAATTACACCTGGATAGATCAATCGAAAGGTTCGGTAAGAATCCCCGTTGAGCGGGCAATGGAGATCATCGCGCAAAAAGGCTTGCCCGTAGCGCCGGCCGTCCAGCAGGCGCCGCTCCTCGCGGGCGATCAAAAACCAACCATTACGGTGCCGCTCACCAGCGGTTTCGCGCGCACCGGGTACGAGCAAGATCTGGCTGCCTCACACCAGGCAGAGGAAAAACACGAGTAGTAGAACCGCAGAAGGTGATGGCAGTATGCGTAGCAGTAACAATGCGATGAGGTTCGGATGGGGCAGCCGGCTGTGCGCGGCCGCGTTCTTGTTTCTCGTTGCGCTGATCCCTTCCGTAAAGGCGCAGGTCTCTAGTTATGGCGACAAGAATGAAGGCCCGGCGAACGACAAGCCCACCATTCTGAACGGTGTCGGCATCGCGCAACACTTGAATCAGCAACTCCCGCTCGACGCGACATTCACCGATGATTCCGGCAAGCAGATCCAGCTTGGCAGCTACTTCGGCAGAAAGCCCGCCATCCTCGCGCTGGTGTATTACCAGTGCCCGATGCTGTGCTCGGAAGAGCTGAACGGCCTCGCCAGCGCCCTGCAGATGGTCGACGAAGTACCAGGCCGCGACTTCAACATCATCGTGGTGAGCATCGATCCCACCGAGGGAACCGACCTTGCCGCTGCCAAAAAGCGCAGCTATCTGCGGCGCTACGGCCATCCTGAGACTGCCGACGGATGGCACTTCATGACCGGCGCGGAACCAAATATCGAGGCGCTGACCAAGGCCGTCGGCTTCGGTTATGTGAAGATCCCGGGACCCGATGGCAAGCTCACCCAGTTCGCGCACGCCAGTTCCATTCAGATCGTCACCGCGCAGGGAAAGCTCGCCCAGTACTACATGGGCGTTGAGTATTCACCGAAGGACATCCGCCTGGGCCTTGCCGAAGCTTCGAATAACAAAATTGGGTCCAAGGTCGACAACATTCTTACTTACTGCTATCACTACGATCCCCAGTCAAATAAACACTCGCTCATCATTGCCCGCGTCGTTCAGCTTGGCGGCGCGATGACCGTTGTTTTGCTGGGAGGTTTTATGTGGATCATGTTCCGCCGTGACTACCGGCAGGCGCATGAACGACTCGCTTCAGGAACAAAGGTGAACGGATAACGGAATGTCGCACATTAGCCAAGTACTCTGGCAATTTCTCGTCCACTGGTTGACGAACTTTTCGCTCTATCCACCCGAGGCGTCGAAGATCGCGCCTCAGATGGACGCGCTGTACTTCTTCATGGTCCTGGTCAGCCTCATCGGACTGACGATTGTCATTCTGCTCGTGACCAGCTTCTCGATCATGTACAGCAAGAAGCGTCATCCGGTGCCGGTCCAGATCGAAGGCTCCACGTTGCTTGAGGCCACGTGGACGATCATTCCGCTCGGCCTGTTCCTCATCATGTTCGTCTGGGGCGCGCTCATTTACTTCCGCGTCTATACCCCGCCGGCCAATGCGATGAACATCTACGTGGTGGGCAAGCAGTGGATGTGGAAGATAGAGCATCCGGGCGGCCAGCACGAAATCGATGCGCTGCACGTTCCCGTCGGACGCCCCATTCAACTCACGATCATCTCGCAGGATGTCTTTCACAGCTTCTCGATTCCCGCCTTCCGCGTAAAGCGCGAAGCTATTCCAGGTCGGTACACGTCGGTCTGGTTTGAAGCCACTACGCCGGGCACCTATCACCTCTTCTGTACCCAGTATTGCGGCACTGATCACTCGCACATGATCGGCGAGGTCGTGGTGATGACCCCCGACGACTTTAAGAAGTGGCTCAATAGTTCCACCAGCGGCGCGTCGCTTGCGCAGAACGGCGAACGGCTCTTTGCCAGCCTTAGCTGCGCCGCATGCCACAATAGCCGTCCCGATGCCCGCGGGCCGTCTCTCGCCAACGTCTACGGATCGAAACTGACCCTGGCAAATGGCGAGTCGCAACTGGCTGATGAAGCTTATATCCGCGAGGCCATTTTGAATCCCTCGCAGCACGTCACGCAGGGTTTTGCCCCCATCATGCCGACGTACCAGGGTCAGATCAGTGAAGATGGCGTGATCGCATTGGTGGAATACATCAAGACTCTCAATTCCGATTATCGAGTTCAGCAGACTACGACCACGACCACTCTGCTGCCGGAAAGTGAAGGCAAGACAACGCCCGCCGGACAAAAGCCCGCTGGGCAGGGGATGGTGAAGCAATGAGTAGTAGCACAATTGTCATTCTTCCTGATCAGTCCACGGCACGCATTCCGAAGATGAATTTCATTTCGAAGGAAAAGGGCTTGCTGAGCTGGCTGCTGACCGGCGACCACAAGCGCATCGCAATGTTGTACCTCGTCTCGATCACGTTCTTCTTCTTCATCGGAGGAGCGCTGGCCGGACTCATTCGCCTTGAGTTGCTCACGCCGCAGTCTGACCTGATGGCTACTGACACCTACAACAAGGTGTTCAGCATGCACGGCATCATCATGATTTTCTTTTTCCTGGTGCCATCGGTGCCGGCGACCATCGGAAATTTCCTGATGCCCATGATGGTCGGGGCCAAAGATCTGGCTCTGCCCAAGGTCAACCTGCTGAGCTGGTATCTCTACATCGCGGCGGGTATTCTCGCCCTTTACGCAATGATGACCGGTGGCGTCGACACCGGCTGGACCTTCACCACGCCTCTCTCCACCCACTACCTGAACACGAATGTCGTCACCACGGGCCTCGCGATCTTCATCGCCGGATTCAGTTCCATTTTTACCGGCCTCAACTTCATCGTCACTATCCACAAGATGCGCTGCCCCGGCATGACGTGGTTCCGCCTGCCGCTCTTCGTTTGGTCTAACTACGCCGCCAGCATCCTCATGGTGCTCGGCACCCCGGTTCTTGCCATCACCCTGGTCCTGGTAGTGCTGGAGCGCGTCGCGGGCATTGGCGTATTCGATCCAACCAAGGGCGGTGACCCGCTCTTGTTCCAACACTTGTTCTGGTTCTACTCGCATCCCGCCGTCTACATCATGATTCTCCACGGCATGGGTGTCATCTCCGAGACCATCTCCACCTTCAGCCGCAAGCGCGTCTTCGGATACACCGCCGTCGCCTTCTCCTCGGTGGCAATCGCCGTCTTCGGGTTCTTCGTCTGGGCGCACCACATGTTCATCATGGGCATCTCCAACTACTCCATGCTGGTGTTTTCGCTCCTCACGATGCTGGTCGCGGTGCCCTCGGCCATCAAGATCTTCAATTGGGCCTTCACCCTCTATAAGGGATCCATCACCTTCGAGACGCCGATGCTCTACTCCTTCGGCTTCATGGGACTCTTCACCATCGGCGGTCTCACCGGAGTCTTTCTTGCATCCTCCGGCACCGACATTCACCTTACCGAGACCTATTTCATCGTCGCCCACTTCCACTTCGTCATGGTCGGCGGAATGCTGATGGCCTTCCTCGCGGGTGTCCACTTCTGGTGGCCCAAGATGACTGGCCGCATGTATCCCGAGAAGATTTCACAGCTCGCCGCGCTCATCACCTTCATCGGTTTCAACTTCACCTTCTTCCCGCAGTTCATTCTTGGCACCCTCGGAATGCCGCGGCGTTACGCTACCTATCCGCCTGAGTTCCAGGTCCTGAACGTCTTCTCCACCGCGGGCGCAACCATTCTCGGCGTAGGCTACCTGCTGCCCATCCTGTACCTCACCTGGTCGCTGAAATATGGCGAGATCGCCGGTGATAATCCCTGGCAGGCAACCGGTCTCGAGTGGCAGACACAGTCTCCGCCACTTACTGAGAACTTCCCCTCGATCCCCATCATGGACCACGAAGCATACGACTACGAGTGGCTCGAAGGCCAGAAGGAGAAGGTAGCCAGTGTCGGATAGCCAGGCAGTGTCGGAAAACCGGGTCGTTGTGCACGGCGCCGCCGAAGGAGCTCATCACGAGCACCTCCCCTATCAGCGCCATCACTTCGAAACCTACGCTCAGCAGAGCGATGCCACCAACTTCGCCATGTGGCTCTTCCTGCTCACCGAAATCATGTTCTTCGGTGGCCTCTTTACCGCATATCTGATCATGCGCAACTGGTACTATCCGGCCTTCGTCGAGGCCTCGCATCAGTTGCAGATCTTCTGGGGCACCGCCAACACCGCCGTCCTTATCACCTCCAGTTTCACCATGGCCATGGGCGTGTGGTCGGCCGAGATGAAGAAGAAGGGCGCCCTGGTTTTCTTCCTGGTGCTCACCTTCATCCTTGGCATCGTCTTCCTTGGCATCAAGACGATCGAGTACAAGGAGAAGTACGACAAGCACCACATCCCTGGCTTCCACTACTCCCTGCAGTCGTTCCTGAATCCGGCATCGGACGCAGAGGTCCATAAGGAATATCCCCAGGACCAGCCGCTTTCGCTCGACATGGCGCGCCACACCGAGGTTTATTTCTTCCTCTACTTCGCCATGACCGGCATGCATGCACTCCACATGATCATCGGAATCGCCATCCTCGGATTCATGATCTTCCGGGCACGGGCTGACGCATACACCACAGGACACGTGATCTTTGTCGAGAACTTCGGCCTTTACTGGCACTTCGTCGACATCATCTGGATCTATCTTTTTCCGCTGCTCTACCTGATCAGCCGCCACTGATCCGGTACATCAGCCCCGAGGGATTTACATGAAGCAACACGAAGAAGAGAACATCGAAGAACACGAAAGCCATCACCACGTGGTTCCCCCCTCCCTCTACCTCACCATCGTCCTCGTCCTGCTGGTGTGTACCGGGCTCACGGTATGGGCGTCGTATATAGATCTCGGCGAGTGGCATATCTTCCCCGGGGTCACGTTGTTCTGGAATCCCGTCGTCGCGCTCGCCATTGCAGCGACCAAGATGATGCTGGTCGTGCTTTTCTTCATGCACGTCAAATACTCGTCCAAGCTGACCAAACTCACCGTGGGCGCCGGGGTGTTCACTTTCATCGTCCTCGTCGGTATGACCCTGAGCGACTACATGACCCGCGCCTGGGGCCGCTGGTAAACAAATCTGTCGGCTTCCCCGCCACAACAAAGGCCGCCTTCGGGCGGCCTTCAGTTTGCCTGCATGTCGCGGTACACTTTGCCATGATCAATCAAATCGCGCCTCAGTTCTTCACGACAAATATTCCGGAGACGCTCACTTATTACCAGGACAAGCTTGGCTTCCAATGTCTCAGCACATGGCAGGATCCGCCCGTCTATGCCATCGTGGCACGCGATCAGCACGCCATCCACTTCCGCTGCGCCAATCCACCCACTCCCAATCCTGACAAGTACGCCGACGAACTCCTCGATGCTTACCTGTTTGTCGAGGATGCCGACGCTCTTTATGCCGAGTACGCCGCTAAAGGGGTTCACTTCACCCGACCCCCCGCCAACATGCCGTGGCAATCGCGTGAGTTTGTTGTGAAGGATTGCGACGGCCGTCTGCTGGCTTTCGGATCGAGTCTATAGAGCGGCCGACGAGCACAGAAAAGCCACGCGATGATCTCGCGTGCCCGAAACGTTTCGACACGGAAAGTGCCCAATGTTAGGCGCCGTCATCAAAGCCTACAAAACCATCTCGTAGTAGATGAGTGGCGCGACTCGATACACTACTCGCCCCACTTCACGGAATCCGCACTTGGCATAGAACGGTCCCGCACCGGCAGCGCAGTCGTATGCGTCAAGACAAATCGCATCTGCCCATTGTGCGTGAGCGATTCGTCGCGCCTCTTCAATGCATTTCCGTCCCCACCCCTTGCGCTGATGCTGCGGATCAATCGCCATCCCCGTGATGTATAACGGCAAATTGCTCGCCGAAAAATAGCTGCGATCGATGGCCCACGGCTTCCGCTTTGAGATCGTCAGGGTGGCAATCAACCGGCCTCGTCGGCGAGCCACGTAAACACCACCGCGACGTAATTGAAATGCCGCACCCTTCGCGGTCGACCGTGAACACCAGAATCCCAGCCCGAAGTCCATCTGCAGCCGCTCATTGACCGCGGTTCGCAACTCAACCAGCGCGGGAATATCAGCAGTGGTGGCCGGCTCAAGCGCAGTGGCCTGTTCAATATGGATGGGCATCGATGCCTCAGGGGATGATTCTGGGCAGTCTAACAGTCCGTCGTAGCCAGTGTAAAAACTTCCCAATCCCGGAATTTTCTTCCTCATAACTTTGGTTCCATCTCGATGCAACCTGCTTATCATCAGCCTCTTACAGCCTCATTTAGTTGGTATCCCACGTGCTTGTACTTTAATCAAAGTTGTCTCCGGAGGTTTATATGATGGAAGACTCCCTGATCCCGGCCGGTGTGTCGGCAGCCAGGCGATTTGCCCCGTGGATTGCCGCCGTAGTCCTCGGCGGGGCAGGCCTCGGTTATGCGGTGCACGAGCACAGCACGGCGCAGAATCTGGCAACACAGAATCAGCAGGTAACCGCGCAGAATCAGCAGATGACGGCCCAGCTGAAGGCAACCAGTAGCGAGCTCGACGCCCTCTCCGCCAAAGTGAATGCGCTCAGCACCAGTCTTGAACCCAAGCCGGCTCATGCGCCCGCTCCTGCCGTGGTTGGGACGCACCGCCGTGCGGCTGCGCATCGTCCCAGCGCCCAGGAGGCACGCTTCAAAAAGCTCCAGTCCCAGCTCGACGCACAGGGTAAGGCCATCGATGCAACCCGCAGCGACCTGGTCAGCGCTCGCACCGAGCTCAGCGGCTCCATCGCCAAGACCCACGACGAACTTGTCGTCCTCCAGAAGAAGGGCGAGCGCAGTTACTTCGAGTTCGACCTGGCGAAATCGAAGCAGTTCAAGCGCGAAGGCCCGGTCAGCATCTGCTTGCGCAAGGCCAACACCAAGCATCAGTATGCCGACCTGCAGCTGATGGTGGATGACCGCAACCTCTCCCAGAAGCATGTGAACCTGTTCCAGCCGGTCATGTACTACCAGCCCGATCTTCCGCAGCCCTTCGAGGTGGTCATCAACCAGATCGATAAAGATCACATCCACGGCTACGTCAGTGCGCCGAAGTATCGCAAATCGGAGTTGAATGTAGCTTCAAATTCGGGATCAGATCAGGATCAGTCGCCCGATGCGACCTCCCAGCCTCCGGCACGTCAGAAGCTACCTGCTCCAACCGCAGACCCCAACCAACCTTAGCGGTAAAGTTCCCGGAGGGATCGCCGGAAAATAGCCCAGGGTGAAGCGATAAGCGGAACCCTGGGATAGGCTTTCATGAAATCGAATTGTGGGCTGCAACATTTTCGTTTCACGTGAATCCCCCAAGGCCAAGCGATCCGGTCCATGCAAAATAAAACTGCATGCATCCCATCCAGTCTGTGGCCCTCCCCGACGCTCTCGCCAGACTCGCCGATAACCCGCGCATCCAGATTCGACGTGCTGGACCGCCCCGGCCGGAAGGGAAGTGCGTCGTCTACTGGATGCAGCGCGCCATGCGCATCCACGAGAACCCGGCAGCTGACATCGCGATTGACGCGGCCAACCTGCTCGGTCTGCCCGTTGTCGTCTTCTTCTCGGTCGTCCCCAACTACCCCAATGCCAATCTGCGCCACTACCATTTCATGCAGCAGGGCCTGCGAGACGTAGAAGAAGACGCCGCTGAACGTGGCCTAGGCTTCGTCCTTCGCCGCCATCCTCACAACTCGCTGGAAAAATTTCTGGAAGAAGTCGAAGCCGCGATGCTTATCGGAGACGAGAATCCTTGCCGCGAACCCGAGCGCTGGCGGCGCGTCCTCGCCCGCAAGCTCAAGTTGCCCTACTGGACAGTCGATGCCGATGTGGTCGTTCCATCCACCGTCTTTGGCCGCGACTACTTCCTGCTCCGGCACATGCGTTCGCATTTGAAGGCGGCGCTGCCGAAATTCCTTGTGGCATCAAAGCATCCGAAGCCGCAGCATCCCTGGCGCAACCCAAAGTCCTTGTCTGCCGACTCGCTCGCTCACGACATTACTGCTGGATTCAAGAATCTCGATCGCACCATCAAGCCGGTCGACACCTTCACAGGAGGAACGCATGCCGCGCTCCGCCACCTGCACGATTTCGTCAATCACGGCTTGAAAGACTACGGCGAAAATCGCAATCATCCCGAGTTGAAAGGCACCAGCCGTCTCTCGCCCTATCTTCACTTCGGCAACATCGGCCCCATCACGGTCGCGCTCGCGGCCCAGGAAGCGGTCAAAAAAGGCAAAGCCTCGCAATCAGCTTGTGACCGCTTCCTCGAGCAGGTCATCAGCTGGCGCGAACTCTCCGTGCTCTTCGTCAAGTACAACCAAAACTACGACAACTGGGACTGCGCCGAGCCGTGGGCGCGGAAAACCCTCGTCGAGCACACCGCCGATCCGCGCCCGCATCGGTATTCTTTTGAGCAACTCGAGCGAGCCCAGACGCATGACGATTTGTGGAACACCGCCCAGCGCGAGATGGTCGCGACCGGCTGGATGCACAACTACATGCGTATGTACTGGGCGAAGATGATTCTCGAGTGGGCGCCGGATCCAGCACGCGCCTATGAATGGGCCGTTACCCTAAACGATCGCTACGAACTCGACGGGCGCGATCCTAATGGCTACCAGGGGATCGCATGGGCCATTGCCGGCAAGCACGACCGCCCCTGGTTCAATCGCCCCGTGTTTGGGCTTGTCCGTTCCATGTCGGGTAACTCCACGGCGAAGAAGTTCGATGCGCAAGCCTACATCGAGCAGCACGGCAGCTCGTCGAAGCTTCCTTTCTGACGCCGCGGGTTTCACACAGAGATGTAGCCGCCATCACATCTGCCCCGCTTGGGCAACGTCCTAGAATGGGACACAATTTCAATCCCGGAAACTACATGGTCCGCGTTGCGCTTTGGGTTGGCTTCCATCGCAGCTTCCCCCGGAGTATGGAAAAGGGGAGGCGGAAATCGGACCCTGTACGCGCGTGACGATTTCGGCAGTTGAAGAAGAGCGTCCCGGCCCGCATCGCGCTCTAAAGCCCTTGCGCCCCAGTTTTGTCGCTGTGGCAACTCGCGGCCTCGTCGCGGCAACGTTGCTCTCTATCGCAGCCATCCACATGGTTGCGGAATCCGCTCAACGGGCCTCCGTCCCGCCGCGGGTTACCCAGGCGCGCCGGTTTCTAGCCCAGCGCGGATGGCCCAAACATCGCTCAGCAAAACTCTCGACGACGCCTCGTGCTAACCAGGTTTCGCCGCTGCCATCGGCGGGTTCCGTGGCATCTACGGCCATCTGGCAACCGCTAGGTCCGCAAGCTGTCCTCACGTCCACCTATGGTTTGGTCACCGGTCGCGTCTCCTCCATCGCTATTGATCCCGCCGATCCAACCGGGAACCGGGTATTCATCGGAACCACCGGAGGCGGCTTGTGGAGTTCGCAGAATGCCGGTGCTGCCGGCGCCGTTTTTTCTGCTCTCACTGACAGCCCGGCGGCATTCGATGCGGTGCGATATGCCTCCATCAGCATTGGAGCAGTCACCGTGCAGCCCGGCGGCACTGGAGTGATTATTGCCGGAACCGGCGATCCCAACGATGCACTCGATTCCTACTACGGCGCCGGTATTCTGCGCTCCAGCGATGGCGGAAATAGCTGGACACTCACTTCGCACACCGCGGATTTGACCTTCTTGTTTCAGGGCGAGGGATTTGCGGGCTTCGCGTGGAGCACCGTTAATGCTCAGCTGGTGGTTGCCGCCGTGTCGCAGGCCTACGAAGGCACGCTGGTAAACGCGCCGATGCCCGGCTCCAGCTATGCGGGGCTCTACTACTCCACCGATGCCGGCGCGACCTGGTCTCTCGCCACCATCACCGATGGACCCGGGCAGGACGTGCAGGGACCGCAGGACGCTTTTGTCGTACCTAACGGCAACTCGGCCACCGCAGTCATCTGGAATCCGGTCCGTCAGCTCTTCATCGCTGCGGTCCGCTTCCATGGCTACTACCAGTCGACGGACGGCATTCACTGGCAGCGCATGACGGCTCAGCCGGGCAGCGGGTTGAGCGCGCAGATGTGCCCCACCAACATAGGCGCCATCGGTTCCATTGCATGCCCCGTCTTTCGCGGTGCACTCGCCGTCAATCCTGTCACTGGCGACACACTTGCATGGACCATCGACCTGAACAACCAGGATCAGGGACTCTGGCAGGATCAGTGCGCGATTGCCACTGGAACCTGCAGCAACCAGACGGTTGCATTTCAGCAGCAGTGGAATACTACGGCGTTGCAGACGAACACATGGTTGGGCGCAGCCACCATTGCCGATGGCGATTACAACCTGGTGCTAGCGGCCGTGCCGGCTGGCCAGGACACGCTTCTGCTGGCCGGCGCCAACGACTTGTGGTCATGCAGTCTCGCCATGGGTTGCACCTGGCGCAACACCACCAATGCAAATAGCTGCATGAGCGCCCAGGTCGCTCCTTACCAGCACGCGATTGCCTGGAATCCCGCGAACCCTCAACAACTTTTCATCGGCAACGACAGCGGGCTTTGGCGATCGAATGACGGCATTGCCGAGACCGGTTCGGTCTGCTCGCAGTCGGATGCCTCGCACTTCCAGAATCTCAATGGCGGCATCGGCTCGCTCGCCGAGATCGAGAGCATGTCGCAGGTCGGTGACTCGCCCTACACCTTGATGGCGGGGTTGGGCGTAAACGGAACTGCCGGTGTGAACGGCGCATCTGGCCCCACCCAGAACTGGCCACAGATCCTCGGCGGAGAGGGCGGTCCAGTGGCCAGGGACTCGGCCGGCGATTGGTACGTCAATAACGGCGCAGGCGTATCGATCTACCGCTGTTCCGGAACCGCCGCCTGCACTCCGGCTGCATTCGGCGCCGAGCCGGTTGTCAACGATGCCGACGTAGACGGCGATGGATACACCATGGCGACACCGGCGCCGTTCATCGTCGATCCACTCGACAACACGCAACTCCTCGTTGGCACCTGCCGTCTCTGGCGTGGCCCGGTCGACGGCACCAGCTGGGGTGGCAGCAATGCCATCAGCCGCATCCTCGACGGAACGTCGGGACTAAGCTACTGCAGCGGCGACCCCCTCATCCGCACCATCGCTGCCTTGCCGCTGGCCGGCGGGGGAGAAGCAATCTACCTGGGAATGTATGGCTCGTTCGACGGTGGCGCCACGCTCGCTGGCCATATTCTGAAGGCGACCTTTGACCCATCCGCTTCCGGAATACCCGCCTGGCAGGACCTCACGTTTAATCCCGTCATCAACGATCAGAACCGATTCAACTATCTTGGGTTCGATATTTCGAGTGTCTTTGTAGACCCTCACGATGCAACGGGCAACACGTTGTATGTGACGATTGAGGGCGCTGAAGATCTCAGCCACCAGGTGCGGACCGTCTACCGGACAACCGATGGCGGCGCGCATTGGGCCGACCTTACCTCGAACCTGCCGCATGTGCCGGCAAACAGCATAGTCATCGATCCACAGGATGCCCAAACCGCTTACGTGGCCACCGACGAAGCTGTGTACTCCACGCGCCAGGTGGCAAACTGCGCGAACCCCTCTGCCAATTGCTGGTCCGTATTTGGCTCCGGACTCCCCTATGCGCCCGTCACGCAACTCAGCGCCACCCCTCCCGCCACTTCCCCGAATGTGCTCGTCGCTGGCACCTACGGCCGCGGCATCTGGCAGATTCCCCTGTGGACCGCCGGAGCCCAGCTCACGACGGCTTCCGCTCAGCCAACATCGGTAACCTTCGCTCAGCAATCGGTGGGAACCACCAGCCACTCGCAGACCATCACCCTCACAAATACAGGCGGCATCGCGCTGGTTGTCTCCTCGATCAGCGCCAGTGCCAACTTCGCTGAAGCCGACAATTGCGCCGGCAGCGTGGTAGATGCAGGGGCGAGCTGCGCAATTCAGGTAAGTTTCACGCCCGGACAGGCCGGGTCCATCTCCGGCCAGATTACGATCAACGCGAATATCTCTGGCGGGCAGATCACGATTCCGTTGGCCGGAACCGGATCGGCCGCAGGCTTGGTGACCGCCTCGCCCGGGAATCTCGATTTCGGCCATGTTCCAGTCGGGACAACATCGACGGCATTGCCGATCACGGTTGAAAACGCCGGCGGCGCTTTAATCCCCATCAGCGAAATCACGGTAACCCCTCCCTTCGCAGTTGCCACGAATGCCTGCGGACCCGCCATCGCGGCGAACAGTGAATGCGCACTTTCGTTAACCTTTGCACCGACCCAGGCCGGATTCGCCTCTGGAACACTCACGCTTGCTGACTCCGCAGGAACGCAAACTGTGGCCCTCAGCGGGACCGGTGCCACGCTCGCGACCGATTTGCTTTCGTCGACATCGGTCAGCTTTCCCGCGACCATCGCCGGCCAGTTGTCGAGTCCGCAGATCGTTACGCTCACCAACAACGGCGATCTATCGCTCACCTCGATCGTGCTCACCGCAAGCGCGGGCTTTCAGGTTTCGAGCACCTGCGGAACCATGCTTGCAGCTCATTCCAGCTGTGCTGTCAATGTTGTGTTCGCCCCCAGTGCGGCAGGCAGTCTCAACGGAACCCTGCACGTCTCTGACGCAATCCAGACGCAGGCCGTCGCGCTGTCGGGAACAGCGTTGCAGCCGCCCGCCATCAGCGCTTCGCCTTTACAGTTGCCCTTTCCCGCAGAACCCATCGGGCAGGCAAGCTCGCCCCTCACGCTCACCATCAGCAATACGGGTGGCGCCCCGATGAGCAACGTCGGATTCCAGATCAGCGGGCAGTCGGCCGCAAACTTCTCGTGGACGGCGAGCACTTGCGCCGTCACGCTGAACAACGGCAGCAACTGCGCGGTTCAGGTCATCTTCACACCGGCGGCTGCTGGGCCATCCTCGGCAACCCTTGTCATTTCTTCGTCTACCCAGGGCGTCACGCCCGTCCAGGTGCCGCTCAGCGGAATCGGGCAATCCCCCAGCGGCATCAGCATCGTTCCGTCGCAGATGACCTTCACGCAATCCGTAATCGGTCAAGCCGCCACTCCGCAAACTGCGAGAATCACAAACACAAGCAGCGTCGCGGCCTCGAATATCGCTCTTACTACGACGGCTCCATTTAGCCTCGCACAGAACACCTGCTCGTCAACCCTGGCAGCCGGAGCCAGTTGCACCGCCGGCGTCGTCTTTACACCCGCCGGGAACGGCGTCGTCAACAGTGCTCTCACGGTCAGTTCCTCCTCGTTTGCAAACGCTGCCTCGGCTGTTCTTACCGGCATCGGTGGTGCGGCCGGGTCCATCCTGGTGCAGCCTCCCAGCCTCAACTTCCCCATCACTGGCGTGGGTAAAACCAGTGCTCCGCAAACCATCACCTTCACCAACAACGGTCAACTCGATCTGGGCAGTCTGTATCTCTTTACGTCCGGCGGATTTCAGGTCGCGTCGAATACTTGCGGAGCTTCACTCCCGATCGGAGCCAGCTGCACCGTGCAGATCGAATTCGCCCCGACGACCGCCGGTCAGCAGACCGGAAACTTCATCGTCTCCAGCGCTGCGCTCCCGACCAATACGCAAGTGTCGTTATCGGGCATGGGTTTTGATTTTTCCATCGCTGCACAAGGCCAGTCGAGTCTCACCGTCGCCAGCGGACAAACCGCCAGCTACGCGATTGCCTTCGCACCGATGAGCGGCTCCAGCGGCACATTCACCTTCTCATGCAGTTCGCTGCCGGCCAATTCCGTCTGCAGCATCAATCCCGCCAGTGAAACGGTAACAGCCAACACTTCGGGCAGCGTCACGGTGCAGATCGCCACTGGCGCAGCATCATCGGCACAAATCATCCCCACCAACGGCCTGCATTTCCGAGGAACTTTGTTCCTCGCATTCGGCGCTCTGGTTTTGCCGCTGGCGATCAGGCGCAAACAACATCGATTGCTGTTCATGTTGTTACTCCTCGCCGCCATTGCCGGAATTACAAGCTGCGCCGGCGCCGGTGGAGGTGGAGGAGGATCGGCGCCCTCAAATCCACACAATACGCCCGCTGGAACATACTCTGTTGTGGTTACGGCGACATCCGGCGGCGTCTCGCACAATATCTCCTTGACCCTGACGGTGGATTAACATGCATCCCCGCATCATCGACTCCACAAACGACAGCTCAGGACCGCGCAAAGGAGCCGTTATACTTGAATTTCGGGCGCGCTTTGATGATCGGGTCAAACCGTATCGCAAGCATGCTGACCGCGTGAGGACCTTGTTTGAACATGACTGCCAAAGTGAGCCTTGATGAAGTGGAGCGCGTTGCGGAACTGGCCCATCTGAAGCTCACGCCCGATGAAACTCAGGGCATGCTCCACGACCTCAACGAGATCCTCGACTACATTGCCCAGTTGAACGAACTCGACACGGATTCCATCGCGCCCCTGTCGCAGGTGAGCGAACTCGAAGGCGCAGGCGGCTCCGGAGCGTTGCGCAACGACGCAATTCAGCCGTCGCTTGATCGCGCCGTGGTCATGCCTGAAGCGCCGGAGACCAATGGCGTCTTCTTCAAAGTTCCGAAGGTGATCGAGCGCTGACGAGGGATCGAGCGATAACCAGGAACAAGCCGACAACGAGGAATTGGATGTCGCCAGGCGAAACGACCGAAATGACAACGACCGGCAGCTACGTGGAAAAGCCCAGGACTCTTGCGGAATTGCGCGACGGCATCGCCTCGGGCCGGGTGAAGGCCACCGATCTTGCCGGCAGCTACTTCGAGCGCATTGAAAAGCTGAATGCCGATCTCAATGTCTACCTGAGCCTGACCAAAGAGCGCGCGCTCGAACAGGCCGGGCGCATTGATGCCGCAGCAGCTAAGGGCGATCCCCTCGGTCCGCTCGCCGGAATTCCAGTCGGCATCAAGGACGTTCTCGTCGTCAAAGGCGTCCCTTCCACCGCAGGCTCGAAGATCCTGAAGGGCTATCATCCGCCGTACGACGCAACCGCCGTCGCGAAGCTCGAATCTGCAGGCGCCGTGCTTCTTGGCAAGCTCAACTGCGACGAGTTTGCAATGGGCTCGTCCAACGAAAACTCCGCATACGGCCCCGTGCACAATCCCGTCGATCCCACGCGCGTTCCCGGTGGATCGAGCGGCGGATCTGCCGCTGCCGTTGCCGCCAACCTTGCCGTGGCCACGCTGGGCACAGATACCGGCGGCTCCATTCGCCAGCCCGCAAGTTTCTGCGGCGTCGTCGGCGTACTGCCGACCTACGGCCGCGTCTCGCGCTTTGGACTCATCGCCTTTGCCTCCTCCCTCGACCGCATCGGCCCATTTGCCGGCAATGTGCGCGACGCTGCAACCCTGCTCTCAGTAATCGCGGGGCACGATCCGGCCGACGCTACAAGTTCGCCTGCACCGGTTGCGGACTACGCTGCGGAGAGCGACAAGGGCGCGGCAGGCCTGCGAATCGGCGTTCCGTCAGAGTACTTCAGCGACGGCCTCGATCCCGAAGTCCGCGAACGCATCGAGCAGGGAATTGACGCCCTCAAAGCTGCAGGCTGCTCTGTGAAGCACGTCTCGCTTCCGCACACCCGCTACGCCATTCCCACTTATTACCTGGTCGCAACCGCCGAGGCCAGCGCCAATCTTGCCCGTTTCGACGGCGCCCGCTACGGCTATCGTTCGCCGGCCTCTACCACGCTCTCTGATATGTACAGCCACTCGCGCGATGAAGGCTTTGGCGCCGAGGTCAAGCGCCGCATTATGCTCGGCACCTACGCCCTTTCTGCGGGCTACTACGACGCCTATTACCTCAAGGCGCAGAAAGTACGCCGCATCCTCGCCGACGAGTTCCTCCGGGCATTTGTCGAGGTAGACGCGATTGTGACGCCGACCGCGCCTACTCCGGCATTCAAACTCGGCGAGAAATCCGGCGATCCCCTCGCTATGTATCTCGCCGACATCTATACCGTCACCGCTAGCCTCGCGGGAATTTGCGGCGTGAACGTCCCATGTGGCAAGACGGCAGCCGGCTTGCCGGTAGGCATGCAGGTGCTTGCTTCGCATCTTCGCGAGGACAACGCATTCCGCGTGGCGCGCGCAGTGGAGGCGGCAAACATTTAGTTCGAAATCAGGCAAGTCATGCAAGTTGGTCGTAAGTTCATTTCGTTCGCCTCAATTCTTCTGGTCCTGTCAGTTCCTTTGGGCTCACTCCACGCATCGCCCCGCAAGGTCCATGTCGTCTCACTGGGAGCGGCTCGTCGCGTCCCATATTCCAAAACCGGCGATCCTGCCGGGGCCGCGCCCGGCGAAAACGCGCTTAAAATTCGCCCGCTCGTGGTCGACGGCAACATCAAGGAGTGGACCACCGGCGAGGCCCACGACGTCACCGACCGCAGTTTTGTCGTCCGTCGCGTGATGCGGCTCAATGATGCTCTCCCCGGCGAAAAAGAGAGGTCCGCCCATGCGGCAAGCACCTGGGTATGGCAACGCGGCCCATGGCTTCTTGTCGATCGCGTCAGCGGTCACGTCGCTGCGCTCAAGCTGCCCGACTACGATCCGTCCGTGAGCCAGCTTGCGTGGTTCCGCGATTACGCCGCATACTGCGGGCTCACATCCAGCGGCAAAAACCTCTATGCCGTGGTGGCGCAGATTGCGGCCAGAAAGCCGGTGCTGGCCCACAAGCTCTCGCCCTTCGATCCCGCCACCCGCGTGGAGCCCGCGTGCACTACGACAGAGTGGCAACGCGAACCCCTGAGAGCTACCTTCCATCCGGCTGGCAAGGAGCCCGTCAGCTTCGATATCGTACCCGGCTCCGCCGTCCTCGTCGAAGATTCTGAAGATGAGACCGAATCAGCTCCTGCGCCAACCAAAAATTAGCCGGCTTGCTCCCCGGGCCCTTATTGCGCCAAGCTGGAAGAGTATGATCGAGCCCCTTGACATCTTGTTGCAAAAGGCCGAGGTCATGCATGGTCACATGTGTGCCGGCCAGATCCTCGGTGTGCGCATGGCTGTTCTTGGGTTGCAGAGCCTGGGCATCCTCGATCCGCTCGGCGCCGACCGCAAACGTCTTGTCACGTTCGTTGAAATTGATCGCTGTGCCACCGATGCCATCGGCATGGTGACCGGCTGCCGGCTCGGAAAACGGACCCTGAAGTTTCGCGACTGGGGCAAGATGGCCGCCACCTTCGTCGATATGTCGTCGAGTGACGGAGTCCGGGTCGCGGCACTTGAAAATTCCCGCGATCTGGCCCGCAACCTGCACCCCGAGATCGAAAACACGCGCATACAGCAGACGCTGGCCTATCGGGAACTCGCGGATGGTCAGCTTTTTCGCGTGCAGCATGTTCGCGTCGAGATCGACCCAGCCGAGCTGCCGGGTTACAAATCCGAACGCATCCTCTGCGACCGTTGCGGCGAGGGAATTAATTTTGGCCGCTACAAAGAAGTCGGCGGGATGCGCCTCTGCCTCACCTGTGCACAGCCAGACCTCTGCTACTGGAAGTCGGCCTGAGCCGTGCGCATCCTTGACGAGTCCGGCTCCCGTTGTGCCCATTCGACGCCTTGACACGCCTATGTCTGCGCATTTCTTATCTTGAGTAGGCCTTCTCTTTGAAGCCGCGCAGGGGTGTGTGCCGTTTCTCAAGGCACTGTTCCTGCCGTTTTCCCGGTGAGGTCTGTGTCGAAGAGGAAGCAGAAGGTGAGCTGAGTCACTGGTTTTGACCTGGGCGGGGAATTAAAGTAGGTAAGCCGGTCAAATTGAGTGGATTCATGTTCCACAGCCTGAGCCGGAAGTATTAGGAGGCCAGGTGGATTCCCGGAGACAAATCTCTCTCGCATACATCCGCCCAGGCGGATGCGCCTCTGCCCTGAGCGGCCGGGGGACGAGTAAAGGATGAGTGTGACGACAAGTTTTGCATTACTGGCGGCGGCCGCAGGGGGCGGAAGCTCACTGACCATGCTTCCGCTTTTGTTGTTTATCCCCCTTATGTATTTCGTCATGATTCGGCCGCAGCAGAAGCGGCAGAAACAGTGGCAACAGATGCTCTCGAGCATTAAAACCGGCGACCGGATCACCACCGCTGGAGGCATCCGAGGCATCATCATTTCCATCAAGGACGACACCATCATCGTTCGCGTGGCGCCCGACAATATCAAGATTGAAGTTGCCAAGAGCTCCATTGCTTCTGTGACCACCCAGGAGACAACGGGTTCCTGAAACGTTGCCCGGATTGTAATGTTGTTGAGGAATGTTCTGATCGGTTCGGCCAGACAGATTTTGATCCATCGGATGTGTGAACACCAGAGCGATTCGCACCAGAGAATTGGAAAATGAAGAAGAATCTCAAACAGAAGCTCGCAATCATTATCGGGGTGCTGGTTGTATTTCTCTACGGCGCGTTCTTTGGATTTGACGCGCCCAGCCTGGGAGGCAGTCAGCCGCTTGTCAACAAGCTCACGCAGCATATTCATCTTGGCCTCGATCTTCAGGGCGGGGTTCATCTCATCCTGCAGGTGCAGGTGAAAGAAGCTGTAAACACCGAGACTGACAACACGGTTGCCAGCATCGAGCAGGATCTGAAGACCGCAAAACTGGGCTACTCCCAGGTTGTGAAGGCGGATCCGACCCACCCGGAAATAATGCACATCGAGGGCGTTAACTCCGCGCAGACTGGTGCGGTGCGCTCCGTTCTCGACAGCAAGTACTCCAACGAGTACGACATCTCCGGTCCAGCGTCTGACAACAGCTTTACCGTCAGCATGAAGCCCGGCATCGAGAAGGCGCTCGACGACAAAACGGTGCAGAACGCGATTGAAGTGATCCGCGACCGTGTCGACAGCCTCGGAGTCACCGAGCCGACCATCCAGCAGTATGGCCTGGGCGACAACCAGATCCTGGTTGAACTGCCCGGCTTTTCCGACATCGATCGCGTCAAGAGCATCATCTCCTCCACTGCGCGACTTGAGATTCACGCCGTGGTTGGCGGTCCTTATCCCGACGAACAGGCTGCCCTTGCCAGCGTCGGCGGCAACCTTCCGGGTGACGAAGCGATCGTGCACGGGTCAGGCACCATGGCCAACGGCTCGGATAGCGACAGCGTGTACATCCTTCAGCGCATTGCGATCGTGGCCGGAACCGACTTCCGTTCGGCCGACCCGGGGACCGACTCCAATACCGGCCAGCGCACCGTTCACTTCACCCTTACCAATGAAGCTGGCGACAAGTTCTGGAATTACACCAGCGCTAACGTCGGACACAGCATGGCTGTCGTTCTCGGCGGCCGCGTGAAAGAAGTTGCCAACATCGAGAGCGCCATCCGCGACTCCGGCGAAATCCGCGGCAGTTTCTCTGAGGATGAGGTCACAATCCTTTCGAAGATGCTCCGCACCGGCGCTCTGCCGGCTTCGCTGAACTACCTTGAAGATCGCACCGTGGGCGCCTCGCTCGGTGCCGACTCCATCAAGCAGGGCGTTACCGCCGCAGTGGTCGGCGTGCTGCTGGTTATGGTCTTCATGCTGGTCTACTACCGCGGCTCTGGGATCAATGCTGACCTGGCATTGTTCCTGAACCTGGTGATGCTGCTCGGATTCATGGGCTTCTCCGGCGCAACCCTCACGCTGCCCGGCATCGCCGGAGTCATCCTCACCATTGGTATGGGCGTCGACTCGAACGTGCTGATCTTCGAGCGCATACGCGAAGAGATGCGGGCCGGCAAGGCGCCGGCGGCAGCCGTTGATCAGGGGTTCGCCCACGCGTGGACGACCATTTTCGACACCCACGTCACCACCATCGTTTCGGCCGCGATTCTGTTCCTGTTCGGCAGCGGGCCGGTCAAGGGATTCGCCGTCACCCTGACGTTCGGTCTCGCCGCCAACCTGTTCACCGCGGTATATGTATCCAGGGTGATCTTCGATACTCACGTCAATAACCTCAAGGCCGGCGAAGTTGTTTCCATTTAGGGATAAGCACTTTGGAATAAGTGACCGAGGCTATTAGAACGACGCGCATTTAGGGACTGAAACAAAGGGGATAACGATCAGGCAGCAGGGGTTGGAAAATCGATAAGGGCTGTCGGCCGATTTTCTGATCTGATCCTGATCTCCGATCCCCGATTTAGGAAGGCAGAGAACCAGTGGAATTCTTTCATAGCGTTAGCGTTGATTGGTTGGGGAAGAAATGGTACTTCCTCGCCTTTTCACTCATCTTCAGCGTCTCCGGCATTATTTCCATGGCCGCGCATTGGACACACCCCCAGGGGAGTGTGCGCAGCCCCGTTCCCCTTGGCGTCGACTTCCGCGGCGGAACCCAGGTCGAGGTTCAGTTCACCCAAACGCCCAATATCGAGCAGATTCGCCAGGCTACATCGGCTGCCGGAATTCGCGATGTCAGCATCGTGACCTACGACGTTCCCAGCAAGCACGAATTGCTGATCGCTCTTCCTGAGCAACACGTCGAATCGGCCCTCGATGCTGGTCGACAGCAAATTGAAGATGCGCTTCGTAGCAAGTTTGGTGATAACTCCTTCCAGATCCGCAACGTGCAGGTTGTAGGTCCCACCGTAGGCAGGCAGCTTGAAAAGCAGGCCATTCTGGCTACCCTCTACTCGCTGCTCGGCATGCTGATCTATCTCTGGTTCCGCTTCCAGCTCATCTATGGCGTGGCTGCCGTCATTGCCTGTTTCCACGACACTCTGATTACGGTCGGCGCCTTTGCGCTGCTCGACTCGTTCGGCGTCAAGGGCCTTGAAATCAGCCTGACTGTAATTGCCGCAATCCTCACCCTGGTCGGCTATTCGATGAACGACACCATCGTCGTTTTCGATCGGGTTCGCGAAAACCTGCGGCTAAGCCGGCGTGAGCCTCTTCCCGACCTGGTCAACCGCAGCATCAATCAGACCTTGAGCCGGACCGTGCTGACCTCGGGCCTGACATTCCTTACCGTTCTCTCCTTGTTCATCTTCGGTGGTCCGGTTCTCCGGGGGTTCTCGTTTGCGCTGGTCGTCGGCATCCTCATTGGAACCTACTCGTCCATCGCCATCGCGGCTCCCATGCTGGTGGCCTATCAGCAATGGCGTGCTGGAAGCGCCAGCGTAGCGGCCCTTCCGTCTGCCCGGAGGTCGAGAGTTTAATCGAGGAGAGCAACCTTTTTGCAGCAACCTTTGCATGTGGCAGGTAGTTCTGATATAGGTGGAGCACGCTTGACGTGAGCGTTTTAGCACACGGGAACATTTGACGTTTCTGCGGTGTCTAAATAGAGGTAACCGACACCCCGATTCGAGGCTGGCCATGTTTGAAGATTCCACATTTGAATCCGGCGGAAAGATCAAAAGCAAGAGTGGTCGTTGGATGATGTTTACCTTCATCACCAACGGCGCTGTCCTGGTTGCCATGATCCTCTATCCGCTTATTTACCCAGAGGCGTTGCCCAAGGCGATGATGCAGACTTTGCTGGTCGCACCTCCGCCACCGCCGCCCCCTCCACCTCCGCCGCCCCCGCCCGAGGTCATACATGTCGTGCACGTTCAGTCTGAGATGATGAACAACCAGCTGACTGCGCCAACCCGCATTCCACACGACATCAAAATGGTCGCCGAGAAAGAAGCACCCCCAAGTTCATTTGGCGTGGCTGGTGCAGAGGGTCTGGGCGGCAGTTCATCCGGCGTGATGGGCAGTGTGTTCGGTACAGGAAACGCCCCCAAGGTTCAGGCAGCACCTCCCAAGAAGGTCAACATCTCTGCCGGCGTGGCGCAAGGTATGTTGATCCAGAAAACGACTCCGATGTATCCGCCTATTGCCAAGGCGGCGCGCGTTTCCGGAACCGTCGTGATTCAAGCAACGATTTCCAAGCAGGGAACCATCGAGAACCTCCATGTGGTCAGCGGTCCCGCCATGTTGCAGCAGTCGGCGCTCGATGCGGTGAAAACCTGGCGCTACCGGCCTTACCTGCTCAACAACGAGCCCGTCGAGGTGGAGACCACAGTCAACGTGATCTTCACGCTGGGCGGATAAATTCAATTCTTCGGCTCTTTCCCCAACGGGAAAGAGCCTTGTTTTTGACCTGAATGCGAATCCCGAAAGAGCCGCATTCCCAATCGCAAAACCTGGATGTTTGAACCCGGTGCCGCATCCTTTGGCCGACGCGAAATCGCCCAACTCGTTGCAGTTCTGCTGGAACGGTGTAAGGCGAAAGCGATGGCCGGGTAAAGCTGGTCAGGAGCCGGTTTTCCTGGTTTTGATTTAATTCATTGTCCTAGTTCACAAACTCCTTAGGAGGAACGATTCAAGTGATTCTCGCTCAGCTCGCACATTTCGCTTCGCATACGGTCAATAGCCTGGCACTCTTTCAGGAAGAACAGACGGTCAGCTTCAGCCCTCTCGGACTGTGGCAGCACATGGGATGGTTGGCCCGCGGCGTGGCTATCCTCCTCTTCATTGAGTCGATCTGGTCGCTGGCCGTTATGATCGACCGTTACCTGTACTTCTCAGCTGCCCGCAAACAGTCGCGTGAGTTCGCGCCCAAGGTTGCCGGCGCACTGAAAGACAGCAAGCTCGAAGAGGCCATCAAGATCGCCGATCGTAACAAGAAGTCGCACCTCGCGGAAGTTGTTACCGCTGGTCTCCAGGAATTCCGTGCATCGGGCGGCGCTGCTAATGAGGCCACCATCGAGAGCTCGGGCCGCGCACTGGAGCGTGCCGAAGCTATCGTTCACGCCAAGCTGAAAAGGGGCCTTGCCGTGTTGGCCACCATCGGCTCCACCGCACCGTTCGTTGGACTGTTCGGGACCGTCGTCGGCATTCTGAACGCCTTCCAACAGATCGCCACCCAGAAGACCTCCGGTATCGGCGCAGTGGCCGGCGGTATCTCTGAGGCGCTCGTGACCACCGCGTTCGGTCTGCTCGTGGCCATCCCCGCCGTTATGGCGTTCAACTATTTCACCGGCCGTGTCGAGGCGTTCGACGTCGAGATGGACAACTCCTCGAGCGAACTCATCGACTATTTCATCAAGCAGAGCAAGCGCTAAGCGAACCGGTGCGTGCAGCCCGAGCGAGAAACTCTCAGCGGGCAGGAGATGCGGAAGCACCTCCTGCCCAGGGTTTCAAACCGAGCACGTCAACCGCTTCGAATGAAAGCCGGATGTGATCCGGCATATTGAATTCTTCAGGCACGGAGCCCAAACATGGGAATTGCGGTTCGTAACGAAGGCAGCAAAGTCAACTCCAACATCAACGTGACCCCGATGGTCGACGTGATGCTGGTTTTGCTCATCATCTTCATGGTCATCACCCCCATGCTCCAGAACAAGGTCGCCGTCGACATGGCCAAGGTGGAGAATCCCACCCCGATGCCCGATGCCGATAAGGAAGACGCTATTGTTGTGGCCATCACCCGCGACGGCGGCGTGTTTCTTGGCCAGAACAAGGTCGCCACTTCTGAGCTGGGAGCGCAGGTCCGTGACAAACTGGCCGACACACCGGGCAAGGAGATCTTCGTCCGCGCCGATGCACGCGCCCAGTTCCGGGCGGTTGAAGACGCCATCGACGCAGTGCGCACTGCCGGTGTCGATGAAGTGGGTCTGTTGACCAACAAGCGTGAGGGTCCTGGCGGCTTGGGAGCATCAGAGTAATCGCCCGCGGTCATTGAACTCGGAACGCTTTACATTAACTGATTGCAGGACACGAGGAGTTTGAAGCCATGGCAATGTCAACTGGAGGCGGGAGCGGCGCGATGGGTGACATCAATGTCACCCCGATGATCGACATTCTGCTGGTGTTGTTAATCATCTTTATGGTGATCGTGCCGGTTGTGCCCAAGGGCCTGGATGCCCTGGTGCCGCAGCCACCAAAGAATCCACAGACGCAGCCGCCGCAGAACGATCGTACGATCGTCGTTCAAGTGCACTATCGCCCCGGCGCGGCGCCGTCCTACCAGATCAACGAAACCGATGTGGCAAAAGGCGATCTGCTTCCAAAGCTGACTGAGATTTATGCCAACCGCGCCGAGCGCGTCATGTTCGTGCGGGGAGACGACGACCTGAACTTCGCCTACATCGCTGAAGTGATCGACATCGCCAAGGCGGCGAACGTTGACCACATCGGACTGATGACGCCGAAGATCATGGCCGGTCAATAGCAGCCCATTTCTTGTTGCATCTCTCCCCAAACGGGAAGAAAGGGGAATACTGCGATGACCGCGACGACAGGCAACGGTAAGGGCTTGGCTTCTGAGATTAACGTCACTCCGATGATCGACGTCCTGCTGGTTTTGCTCATCATCTTCATGATCATCGTTCCCGCTGTTCCCCGGGGAGAGGCTGCACTGGCTCCGCGCTCTTCGCACCAAGAGGGGCATTCAAACGCCGTCGTGCTGGAAGTCGAACAGGGTGCTGCGGGCGTGGTCAGTCTTCGCATCAATCAGCAGCCAGTCGCGCCGGGGGAGTTACCGTCGCGTCTTGCTGCCATCTATGCCAACCGCGCCGATCGCGTTCTATTCCTCAAGGGCGATGGCCGGTTGAGCTTCACGCAAATTGCGGAAGTGATTGACATCGGTCACGCCGCCGGCATCGATCGCATTGCACTGATCACGCCTGGGGTCGTAGCTGAAAAGTGAAAATCTCTTCGGTCAACCATTACGGCTTTCTCAGGGGTAACAGGAGTACAATTTGGCCATCCCGGGTTCGGATTCTCCCGCCCGCTTCCGGGTGCATGATTTTCAAGGTGCGCAATCGCGACGCACGATTTGAAGGAGAAGAATAAGAACATGAATGGACCCGCAAGAATTACGGCGCTCACGGTTGCTCTGGCCGGCATGGTGCTTTCCATGGGCGGGTGCAACCGCCTGCAAGCCCGTGATCAATTGAACAAGGGAGTGGAGGCGTACAAGGCCGCCCGCTACGAAGAGGCGATCGGACACTTCCAGAAAGCCACTGAACTGGACCCCAGCCTGCCCATGGCCAAGAGCTATCTTGCCACTGCCCTTGCGCAGAACGTCGTTCCCGGCCTCACCACCCCAGACAACTTGAAGAATGCACAGCAGTCGATCAGCATCTTCCAGGAAGTCCTTGCCAAAGAACCGAACGACGTCAACAGCCTCAAACAGATTGCGGGCATTTATTTCAGCATCAAAAAATTCGACGATGCGAAGGACTATCAGAAGAAGGTTCTCGCGGTCGACCCCAAGGATCCTGAAGCCGCGTATACCGTGGGCGTGATCGATTGGACATTGGCTCACGAGAATACGTTGAAGGCACTCGCTTCCGCGGGACTGAACGACGACGGCGAAGGCAATGCCAAGGCCCCTAAGAAGGTCCTTCAGCAGATCAAGGAAGAGAACACCCCGCTGGTCGACGAGGGGTTGGAATACCTCAAACAGGCGCTTGCCAATCGTGCTAACTACGACGAGGCCATGTCCTATATGAACCTGGTCTACCGTCGCAAGGCCGATGTCGACTATAACGATCCAGGCACCGTCAAAGCTGACGTAGCCTCCGCCAAGGAATGGAGTTCCAAAGCAATGGGTACCCGCAAGGCCAACGAAGAGAAGAAGGATAAAGGCCCCGGCGGTATCACTATGGATTCCAGTGGAAACCTGAAGTAAATTTCGGTTTCACGCGAAAACACGACGGCCTCCGCGAAATGCGGAGGCCGTTCTGCATTGCTGTGTTTCCCGTCTGTGTTGCTTTTCCTTAGCCCGCGCAGCTCAGTGAAAAACAGGGCGTCATTCCGAGCCACGGACCCTGATGGAACCGAAGAGGAAAGATTCGAGGAACCTGCATCTCAGGATGCCAATAGACGCCCCTTCGACGGAGGGCAGCGCGTTTTGCGGGTTCCCAGCGACAGCGGTTGACAGGTGCTTCTGGACGTGTCGCGGGGTGCGGCGGAATCAAGAACCAGCTTTTGCGGATCAATCATGCTGGAGCATTCTGAAAAGCTGCCGGCCCTCGGGATCTACTTCGACCCCTGCTTCAGTACTTGTTCCGCAAAGTAGTTCCGAACTTTGGCGTTGTTGCGCAGCATCTCGTAGTAAGCCAGTTTCAAAAGCTGGGCGCGGCTCTCGCGCAAACCCTGCCGGATGCTCTGCTGCACACTCGGATTCGTCAACTCGCGCTGCCCGGCTGGTTCGCGTCCAAGCAGCTTGTAAACCGCGTACCCGATGGCGTGTTGAGTTGGTCCCGCTCCGCGATAAACCGGCAGCACGTCTGTAATCTGTCCGATCTTCAGTTTGCTGATCAATGCGAATGCTGCGGGATCGCTTTGCTGCAGGTCCGACTCCGCAATGAAGCCCTTATCGCCGCCCGTTGAATTCGTATTCGGGTCCTCTGAAAGGTTCATTGCCAACGATCCGAAATCTTCTCCGGTAGTCAGCCGATTGCGGACGGCCTGGATCTTTTTGCGCGCATCCGCATCACTGGTAGCCTTGTTGTTCTGCAGGTTGCCCGGTTGCTGACCCGATCCCGCCGTCACCACGATCCATGCCAGATGGTAGTGCGGCTCGATCACATTGAATTCCGATTTGTGCTCGTTGTAGTAGTTGCTGATATCCCCGTCGGTGATATTGATCTTCGATTCGATTTCCTTGTTGATCAATTTGTCCGAAGTCAGCTGTCGCCGGATCTGCTGTTTCAAATCATCCAGCGTCGTGTTCTGCTGCTTCAGGTTCTTGTCGAACTCTTCCTGCGTATATGGCGCCTTTAACTCGGTGAGCTTGGCGTTCACATCTTCGTCGGAGGCCGCCAGGTTTAACTTCGCAGCCGTCTGATCAAGGATCTCTTCATCGATCAGCTGACGCAGCAGGTTAAGCCTGACAATATCGGCCTGCTCGGGATTAGGTTGCTGCGGAGCTTCTCCCTGTCTTGCTTTGTAATAGTTATAGGCCTTGTCGAGATCCGAACGCAGAATATCCTTGCCGTTTACGGTCGCCATTACATCCGGCGAAGGTGCATGTTTGCATGCCGCCAGGGCAACCAACAAGAGCGTGCTTGAAAGAACCAGTCCGAACCGCTTGGAAAAGAAAGCTTGGGCTTGCAACCTGTGTCTCCTCGTGAGCCACTAGCGGCCCCGGTACTACAGGATAAATCCCAAGGCAGGGCTCAATCAGCCAGTGCTCACATCCGTGCCGCCCGGTTCGCGTCTGCGCGCTTTCGAGCGGCCGTTCTCTTATTTGCCTTTTCCGGCAGGCTGCGCCGGCGCTGTTGACTCAGGCGGAGGCTCCACGCCGGCAGCCCGCAAAGCGCGGTCAATTACCACCCACACTTGCTCCTCGGGAACCGCGCCGTTGATCCGCTCCCCATCCACGAACAGGGCCGGTGTTCCATCTACACCCAGATCCTCGGCTTCCTTGGCCGAGGTGCGTACCTGAGTCTCATCCTGCTTGGCAAGGCATGCATCCAATTTGCCGCTATCCAGTTTCGCCAGCGTCGACTCTTCCCGGGCAATCCGATCCAGCGTCGCAAAACTCTTCTTCAGATCGCGATCCTCTCCGGTTACCTCCTGGCCGTGCGAATGCACATAATCCACAAACTTCCAGTAGGTATCGCCGTTCTGCGTTGCCAGGCAATTCGCATCCACTGCGGCGCGCATGGCCCACGGATGGAGATCAGTCAACGGATCATCCTTGTAAATAAACCGGACCTTGTCCTTGTAGTGTTCGATCGTGTCGGGAAACAGCGACGTGTGCATCCGCGCACAATACGGGCATTCCAGATCGTCGAAGTTGATCACCGTGACCTTCGCCTCCGGATTGCCCCGAATGGGTCGCCCCGCGACGTCAATGTTGAAGATCGCGTTTTTCGACAGGTCGAATGTCTCCAGGCGCGCCAGTTTCTTGTTGTCCGTCGAGATCAGGAAATCGATCACTTTCTTCGTAGTGCCGTGCGAGAGCGTGACGGGTAGCGCATCGAAACCGGCAATCGGGCTGGGGCTTCTTTGGCCCAGCACCACCGACACCTCCGGTGGAACGCCAAACTGCGAACGAACCATAACCTCGATCCGTCGATTCAGATCGGCGCTCTGGGTGCCCGCGTTATTTGATTGGGCTCTGCAACCGACGGCCAGGCTCAAGGCGAGCAGTCCGGCCAAAAGACTTATACGCGACAAGTGATTTTCCTCTCCTGCAAGGATATCCCAGTCGGGTGAAAGGGTCGCAGGGATTGACCATTGCAAGTGGTACTGATTACTGGACGCGAACCCGCAGGAAAAGCAAGCAGGTAGCCTCTAGTACGGCGGTGGCTGGGTTGGATCGTGAAACACCGTGTTCGATCGCCGGATGTCGCCCACCGACCCAAAATTTGCCAGGGTAAAGCTGTACAGGTACTGGGTTTCGTCGCGCACCGAGCCCAACGCAAAGCGCCGGTAGCCAAGGCTGATCCCGCAGCAATTCCAGTTGTAAACCGTCTGCACTCCCGCGTATTGCAGGGAGCGATTGACGAAGTCGTATCCGCCATTCGCCGCCAGGTTGAAGCCTGTGGCATTCGGCTTCCCGAACTCGATGAAGGGCTGCAACTGTTGGCTCTGAATCAGCGATGCCGCGCCGCCTTTCTCATCCACGGCATTCAGCAGCGAGTGCCCGATCCCGAACGTCGCCCGACCCGCGCTGTATCCGGCAAACACGTTATCCACGTCCAGCCGGCCGCCTTTCGGGTCATAGTCCATATCCCACTCGATCCGCAAATTTCTTACCGCCTCAAAACGCAACCGCGACACCAGCGGCGCCAGGTTTCGCGGATCGGTGAGAAATGCAATTCCCGTCAGATCGAGCGTCGTGTCGAAAACATTTCTGCGTCCCGTCACAATCGCTCCCCCGAAAGTCGGGTTTAGAAAATACTTCTGAGCAATCATCCAGCTCGCCCATTCCCGCGGCTGCTGTACGCATGTCGTTCCGGGTTCATCGGCCGCGCAAGGCTTCTCATTCAGCGAGCGCGTATAAAAGCGCTGCGTGACCGAATAGCCTACCTCATTGGTATCCGTCGCAATATCGGTTGGATCGATCAGCGGAACGTTACGAGCCTTCACCCCTATGCCGCCGACAAAGCGATAGGTAAGCTCCGGCTCAATCACGTGCCGCAGCTCTCGATTGCCCATCGTGAAGTCCCGTTCCAACGCCGGCGGCCTCACTTCCACCGACGCCTCCACGTCGCTGCGGCTCAATGCTTCGTGGCTCACCGTGGGCGTGCCGCCATTTGCGCCCGTAAGGTCAGGAGTCTGGCTACCGGTATAGAACGTCTCGCGCAGCGCGACCTCCGGAACCAAACTCCATCCCCCGCCCACGATCGGCAGGGACAAGTGCGGGTAGAAATCGAACCGGCCCATGTTCCGCACGTGGAATCCAGACTCAGCCCGTCCCAGGTAGCTGACCGACGACCCCAGCCCCCAGTAGAAGGGCGAAGCGTGCAGCGGCTCATCCAGCACGTCAAAGCGCAGGCTGGGCAGATGCAGAATGCGCACCTCATCGCCCTCCGTCGAACTGGCGAAGTTCTGCAGGCGCTCGAAATATACCGAGGGCACCAGCCCGTTGTGCGCGCGGGTCAGCGAAACCGTACTGTGCACTTCTGAGTTCACGGCCTGCAGGTAATTGTCGTTGAACACCAGCTTGTAAACGTAACTGGAGAGAAACTCGACGTTCGCAGCGGCGTGCGTCTCATCGCTCAGATCGTAGCGTCCTGCGGCGACAATATCGGTGCCGCCCTGGTTCACCAGCGTCGTTGACGGCGGAATCCTCACGCCGCGATCGACCAGCGCGTTCCATCTCGCCGTGAAGTGATCCAGGCCGGGCCCCTTGTATCGAAAATCCCCATTGGGCGCCCAACCCCGTTTGCTGTAGTAGTCGGTCCCAAGCACCAGGTCCATGCTGCGATTGATAGCCCAGTACACCTGGTCGCCCATCACCCAGCCCTTGACGCTCGAGTTATACGGCAGCACCGGGATCAGCAACCCGCTCTCGCGCCCAGCCTCTTCGGTCGGATGCCGCAGAAACGGCAGATAGAAGAGCGGGATCCCAATAAACTTGAAGACCGCATTCTTGGTCGTTGCTTCGCCGTTCTCCAGCTTGATCTGCCGCGAGATCAGCACCCAATCCGGCTTGGGCAGCCGGCAATTCGTCATGGTGCCGTCGATGATCTTGTATCGACCCTCGCCAGTTTGCAACAGCACTCTGCCCGAGAAGAGAAAAGGATTTGCGGTTGAGTAAATTTCGCTGCGTCCGGCGCGCCTCACTCCCGATGATCCGGTCACATCGTAAAACCGCGCCGTATGCATGTTCAGGTGCATATCGCCATGCGAAGAGGAGATGTTCACATCATCCGGTCCGCCTGTCACCTGCAGATGACCTTCCGCCTCAAGTTCCGTGGTCGTCCTGTTGTAGGTGATCTTGTCCGCTCGGATCACATAGTCGCGGTAGTAAATCACCACGTCGCCGCTCAACGTGGCCGTATCGCCTTTCCATGTCTGCGCGTTCGCATCCCAGCGAACCGGGATTCCAGGCTGCGGCATCGGCTCTGGCGTTGCGATAGGGATGGCTTCCCGTCCGGGATCGTCAGGAAGTTGCGACGTCGACGGCTCCTGACCATTTGCAGTCCCCTGGGAAGGGGGTAACGCATTGGTCAACATCTGCCCGGCAAGTTGCAGGTGACAGAGGGTCATCACCGTGATAAACACGAAATTACGAGGATGCATCCAAGGACCAAGGTCAGCATAGCAAATGTGCTTATGATCCATGGACGCACCCGAAGAGCGCGTCGTAATCGTGTGCCTCCTTCGATAATCGGAAATTGCCGTGAAAGCTATTGCCGAACACATAACCGCCGGCCATCTTCAGCACAGTTCGCATCACCTATTCTGAGCCGCGTCGTCACCGACGACATTAAATCAGAGATTCGAGGCGACGGCCTCAACAGTAGCAAGCAAGAAGGGAATTAGAGTTGAGTACATCCTTGAGCCATTCCGGACTGCAGCCCGCGTGGAAAGAAGAAGTCAATCGCCGGATCGAAGCTCATAAGCATCGCAAGGGCATTTCTGTCGTCGATGAGTCAGATCCATCCGAGCAGCAGCCCGAGCCAGGCAGCCGCGCCGCGGCGGCAGCAGCACGCGTAGCTGCGCGCTACGCCAAGGCTCCCAGCTTTAGCGATATGCAGGCGGCCGAAGCGCGTGTCGCTCTGCGCGCAGCCGAAGCCACAACGCGCGCTGCGCTTGAGGCCCAGGCCGCAGCCCAGGCCGTTCTCGATCACTTTGAGAACAAACCCGAACCAGAGCATATTGTTCAAGAACGCCAGCCTGTCGTCGCGCAGGCTTCCGTCCCCGCGCGCCAAATCCAGCATTCCGAGCCCGCTGTTCAGTCATCCGCGGCGCACAGCAAGGGAATCGAGGTCCGCTGGGAGCCCGACATGCCGGTTCGCCCTGCTCATCAGGAAATGCGCGCAGAAACGCGGGACTCATGGAATGCGCAACCCAAATTTGACGCGCCGGTTTACGAGCCGGTAGAGGCGGCCGAACCCATCCCCGCCAACCTTATCGAGTTTCCGCGCGAAATCATTGCTCCGCGCCGCATGCGCCCACGCATCTCCGAAGCCTCTCCAGAGACCGAGGACCCTCAGCAGCTCAGCATCTTCGAAGTGGACCCGAACATGGTTTCCACCGAGCCGATGGCCAGCGCGACCATGGCTGACGTTGAACCCACCTGGATCGGCACGAGTTGGCAGCAGATCGAACTGGACGCTGAGCCGCAGCAGCGCCCGCTGCCCGACTACTACGCGATCCCGGCTGCCGATGCCCCCAAGCTCTACCAGGCCCCATTTGGACGTCGCATGATGGCGACCATGGTGGATACTGCGCTGATTCTTGCCCTGTTTCTTGGAGTTACCTTTCTGGTCGCTTCCAAGTTCGACCAGCTGCCCGGAAAACATCTCTCCGAGGTCCTCGCCGCACTCGCCATGTTTGGGCTGGCTGCGCTCTACGAGTGGTTCTTCCTCACCTTCGCGAAGGTCACGCCGGGAATGCGTTACGCCCAGCTCTCCCTCTGCACCTTTGACGAGCAGACTCCCGCCCCCGCCGAGATCAAGGGCCGCCTGAAGGCGATGCTCATTTCGGTTCTGCCCCTCGGTCTTGGAATGCTCTGGTCAATCTTCGACGAAGACCAGATGAGCTGGCACGACCGCCTATCCAAAACCTACCTCCGCCTCAGCTGAGAGCATCGGAGTTATCCTCTAAGTCTCGAGTAAGGGATATCGGCGGTCATCCGTAAGCTAAATAAAACAGGATATTTGCAGCCGGGGGCTATGGAGCCCCATGGACTACCCATCCATCCCATCCCGGAGCCCTCTAACTCGCCAGTGCCCGGACCGCGCTGACACCGGCGCCCAGCAGGGCGGTGGCATCGTCGTTGGGCAGGACCTCCAGCGAATAGCTCAGCAGCGGGCTCATTTTGACCATCGTCTCCAGATGGCGGCGCAGCATAGGCAGATCCAGGAACCCGACGTTATGCCCGGTGAAGTAGAAGCGTCCCGGCCCAGCCAGGTGAATGAACGAAGCGGTTGCTGCAGCCAGCGCGCAGTGCCACAGATCGACAAATTCGCGGCACCGTCCATCACCCTTTTTCGCCTGCGCAAAAACCTCTTCGGGTTCGAGGTCGAGGAAGCGCATGCGCATGGCCCTGTAGCCCATGATGCCTTCCAGGTGCCCAACCCCGCCGCATCCGCAGAAACGCTCCTTCGGATCGAGGGTCACCGTAATGTGCCCGCCCTCCCAAACGCCTTCCACGTACGGCCAGCGTCCATATCCGATTCCGTTGCCGATCGTCCACACCCGCGTGAGCTTGTTCAATTGCCCGTGCGTCGCCGCCACACCCGCCGCAATCGCGTCGGCATCGTTGGCGATGTGCACCGGCGCATTCACGCCGCGGGAAACCAGCACGCGGGTGAGTTCCTCTGCCAAGCGCATTCCCTTGATCTGGGTGATATTCGGAGAGTCTTCGACCACACCATGACGAATGACGCCGGGAACCGCCACGCCGATTGCATCCACCGCGCCCTTTGCAGCCACAGAGACGATCTCGCCGGCGAGAATCGCGACCAGTTCGCTACTGGGAACAGCGCTCAGGGCTTCCACCTCGTCAGTATTTTGCGGATACCGAACCGTCTCTCCCACCAGGCGCATATCCTCAAGCCTGCCGGCAACAATATGTTCGGTCATCACCACGCCTATTGCGGTCGTCATTTCACCCTCCATCGGGGAAAAGCCTGTGCGGGCACAGCAACTCAATCCATCGTTATTCCACCTGGTAACGATACAGGCGGCCAAGGCCGTTGAAGGCCGCGGCTTTGTAGCACTCAGCCAGCGTCGGATAGTTGAAGACAGTCTCCACGAAGTAATCGACGGTGCCGCCAAAGATCATCACTGCCTGTCCGATGTGCACCAACTCGCTCGCGCCTTCGCCGATGATGTGCACTCCCAGAACCTTGCGGGTATCGCGGTGGAAGATCAGCTTCAGTCGGCCTGTGGTGTCTCCACGAATCTGTCCGCGCGCCAACTCCCGGTAAAACGCCATGCCGACCTCGTAGGGCACATCTTCATCCGTGAGCTGCTCCTCGGTCTTTCCAATGAAGCTGATCTCAGGAATGGTGTAGATGCCGTAAGGATAGAAACTGGGATTCGAGGTGGTATGGGTGTCGTTGAATGCGCGCGCCGCAGCGATCCGACCCTGCTCCATTGAAACCGAGGCCAGCGAAGGAAAGCCCACAACATCGCCCACCGCGTAGACGTGTTCCACGTTGGTCTGGTAGTGTTCGTCGACCGGGATGCGGCCGCGGTTGTCGGCTTCAATGCCGGCGGCGGCGAGGTTCAGATCGTCGATGGCCCCCTGGCGTCCGACTGCATAGAGCAACGCGTCGCCGGAAACGCGCTTCTTGCTTTCCAGATTTGCCACCACCGTGCCGTCAGCTAACTCTTCTACGCTCTCCACTTCTTCTCCCAGCCGCATCGTCACCCGGCTGTCGCGCAGATGATAGCTGAGCGACTCCACGATCTCCTGGTCGGCAAATTCGAGCAGCTTCGCTCGCTTCTCAATCAGCGTCACTCGGACCCCAAGCGTCGAAAACATGCACGTGTATTCAACCCCGATCACGCCGCCGCCAACCACAATCAACGATTTCGGCAGCGCAGGTAGATCCAGCACCTGGTCGCTGTTGATGATCGTCCGTCCGTTGATCGGCACTTTCGGGGATGAGGCAGGCTTGGTCCCTACCGCAATGATGATGCGATCGGCTTCGATGGTTGTTTCGCCGCTCAGTCCTTCCACGCGAATCTGATGCGCATCGACGAAGTGGGCAATTCCGTGAACGACGTCAATGCCGTTGCGCGAGAGCTGCGCCTCCGTGACATCCACCTCAGTCTTGATGACAGCCTGAACCCGGAAGGCAAGATCGGCCATCGTGATCTTTTCCTTCACGCGGTAATTTATGCCATAGACCGAGCGGTAGTTGTATCCGGAAAGATGGAGCACGGCTTCGCGCATCGTCTTCGAGGGAATCGTGCCGGTGTTGACGCAGACACCCCCGACTACTGCGCGTGATTCAACGACTGCGACGCGCTTCTTCATCTTCGACGCGGCCACTGCAGCACGCTGTCCCGAAGGCCCGGAACCGATGACGATAAGGTCGTATTTGGCGGCACTCATGCGCGTGTCTCCAGCATTCTCTCGCAGTGTCGAAGTATATCAATCGACTCACCGCAAGGTTCCAGATTCTTGAGCAGGACAGTCGGAAGCGACGACTCCGGGGGAATCACTTCGATTGAGATTCTCTCAACTGGCGGTCGGTTTCATCAATGAGACACCGAATTCCGTTGAAAACTGGTTGATGCTGTGAAAACCCTGTGAATTTCGGATTCGAAAAAAGAAGCCCCGGCAACGATGGTCGCCGGGGCTGGAAGAAACTGAGAGGCTCCAATAAGATGGTCATCGGCCAATCTACTGAAAACTTGAAGGTGCTGGCCTCGGTGCACATCCACTCCCGAAAGGCTGTAGTGATTGCTGTAAGGTGATTCACTGATCGTCAACATAGAGGTTTTTGCGTGTCCAGAGCAGGAATACGGGTGGCGACACATCTCTTAGCCTTTTCTTGGGTGTTTGCAGCGGGGAGTCAGGAGACGCAGAATCCCACCAAAGCGGGCGTCTCGTCAACCGACCCATTGCCGCTGACAGCCAGCCAGGATCGAGCGCGGCTGCTCGGGCTGCTTGGGTTGAAAGAGTCAGACCTGCGGCCTGCTCCGGTTCCGGATGCTCGATCGCCGCACTCGGCAAACTACGACGAGGCAAAGGCGAATGTCTTTCCAATGCTGCCGGATCCTCTGGTATTCAAGAACGGCGATCCAGTGAAAACGCCGGACGAGTGGTTGAAGCGCAGGCGCGAGGTCCGGGAAGACTTTGATCGGGAGATTCTGGGAAGAACGCCAAACTCTCAGCCTGCCGTCGAGTGGCACATCCTCAGCATCACGCATGAGAAGTATGGTGGCGTCGATGTGGTCACGAAACGGCTTCAGGGTCGCGTGGGGCCGTGGATGGGCACTGCCTTGAAGACGAACATCGACCTGTTGCTGACGCTCCCGGAGCACGCACCGGGTCCTGTACCAGTGGTGATGGAACTGGCATTCGCGAAGGACTTTGAGTTGGCAACAAGCGGACCGCTGGAGAGCTTCGTTCCCACGCAATGGGGAGTGGATGGAAAACCTGTCGTGCAGCGAGGGTGGGGATTCGCCATTCTGAATCCAGTGAGCTATCAGAAGGACGATGGATCGGGACTTGCTGAGGGCATCATCGGAATCGTGAACAAGGGGCAGCTGCGCAAGCTTGAGGACTGGGGCGTGCTCAAAGCATGGGCGTGGGGCGCGGACCAGGGGATGCGCTACTTCGAGACGGACAAAGCTGTCGATGCGAAGCAGGTGGCCCTTGCCGGACACTCGCGGTTTGGCAAAGCAGTGCTGGTGACGATGGCCTACTATCCAGAATTCGCAGTCGGATATGTGAGCTCATCCGGCGAGGGCGGCGCGAAGTTGTATCGGCACATCTACGGCGAGACGATTCCGAACCTGGCAAGCGTTTCGCTGTATCACTGGTTCGACGGCAACTTTCTCCGCTATGCCGGTCCGCTGAATGCCGGCGATCTTCCGGTCGACAATCACGAATTAATCGCGCTGTGCGCTCCGCGTCCGTTGTTCATCGGCGGAGGTGCGGATGCAGGCGATGGCTATGCGAATCCAAGCGGCGATGCATGGGCCGATTCGCACGGAATGTTTTTGGCCGAGGTTGCAGCGGGGCCGGTCTATCGGCTGCTCGGCAAGAAGGATCTGGGAACGAGAGACTTTCCTCCGACGGGAACCGCGCTCATGACCGGGGATCTCGCGTTCCGGCAACATGACGGCGGACACACGCCGCAGCCGAACTGGCCCTATTTCCTGGAGTTCGCAAGCCGCTATCTGCACGCACCGAATAATTCGCGGGCCAAGTAGTTCATTGCTTCGCAGTTTGATTCCGGACCCACAACTTGTGCGGATAAGTTGATCGATCATCATCCGATCTTTTCGCGGTTGACGTTCGTAGCGGTCCAGAACCAGAATAGCTTCCTCCGCATAAAGGACTGGTCAGGATGAACGACTCGGAAAAGCAGGTAATCCTCCGCGATCTCAAGGCTGGGCGCGATGCTTTGAGCGAAGCCGTTGGCGGGGTCGACGACACCCTCGCGAAGCGCAAGCCTTCCCCGGAAACGTGGTCGATTCTCGATTGCGTGGAACACATGGTCGAAACGGAGCGCTATCTCCTCTCACGACTTCGGGCGGCCGAGACCGTGGAGCAGCCCTTCGAAAAGTCGCGCCGGGAAGAGAAGATCGCGAGGCTCGCCGCCGACCGAACGCGGAGAATCGAGGCACCCGGACCGGTGCATCCGCATGGACGATACGAGACATTGGCGGAGGCTCTGGCCAAGTTCGATCAGGTCCGGGCAGAGTTGGTGGAGTGGGTGGAGAACTGCACCGGCGATCCGCGCCGGATGCTGACCGACCATCCGCTGATTCCTGGGCCTGTAACGTGCGCTGAGACGCTGGTCATGATGGCGGCGCATCCCGCCCGGCACGCCAAGCAGATTGAAGAAATCAAGAGCCAGCTTCAATCCCACGGATCAAGCACGACATAACCCTTCGAGCAGCTGATGAATACCCGCCGATAAGCGATGGTTGGTAGTACGCCATCCTCCTGAGGAAGGGGTCCGTTCCCCCCGACAGAGGTTATAGGCACGGCGAACTCAGCTCCGCGTAACACGGTCCTGCCGATGCGTACCTGCTGCGGCGGCATCACCATGAAGTTCTGCTGTCGCCCGTTCACGAATCGCTTCAGACTCCGGTTCGACCTTGAAGAAGCAAGTTGAATATATGCGTCATCCAAAAGAAGGGGGCTATTGCTTCCCGAGTCGAGCAGAAGTGTGCGAGGCTTCTCAATCCCAGACAGTCGTGCAGACACGACAAGAGGCCGGGTAAACGGGACCGATATCTTCTCGCGGGAGACAGAATTCTCGAGTGCAATTTGTTTACCCTTTACCTGGGCGGCGAGGGCGCCAGTATCGTCGAGACAGAGAATCCGGTTTTGGTTATCGAGAAGGAAGTCGAAATGTTCCAGGAAAGTTCCTCCTAGAATTCCCCGGATACGATGATCAATCGCCCGCAACTGCTCCGCATTTACCACAACTGTCTCCGCGGCTGCGACCTTCTTTCCAGCCGCCTCAAGGTCCGCGAGCACCAGTACGTTTAGGGAATAAGTCGCCGCGCCGTTGACGCCTACAGATCGTTCAGGGGTGAGATGAAGCGCGGTGGTTAGGTCATCGTCGATGCTGTTGACTTGCGCGCCCGTGTCGATCAGGAAATCGTAGGGACCCGTGCCATTCACTTCGACCGGCGCAACAAATAATCTGCCTTGAATGAGCAGTAAGGGTAAACTAGCTGCATTTCCTGGACACTGGAATTCTCCATAAACGACAGGCGTCACGATGCAAACGAAGCCTGCACACAACAATCTTTTGAGTGACATTGAGAGTGACCTCAGCCGGGGTGGCTGGGTGCAATGTCGCCCTGTGCGTCAATGCTGTCGTGACGGTTCTCATACGGATTTCTGAAAAGTGGGTGACGGAATTGTGACGGAGCTTAAGTCCTCTATTTTCAATTTCGGGGAATTCCAAGCCAGGGAGGATGAGTTCCTGCTGATCAGGAGCGGGGACGCTGTGCCGGTGGAACCGAAGGTGTTTCGCGTGCTGCTGTTTTTGTTGCGAAACCCCGGAAGACTGGTGAAGAAGGACGAGATTCTGAATGCCGTGTGGGAGGACTATTCGGTTTCAGATAACTCCCTGACACGGAGCATTGCTACGTTGCGGCGCCTGCTTGGGGATGACGCGCGGGAGCCACGGTACATCGCAACGGTGCAGACGGTTGGATACAGGTTTTTGTGTCCGGTGGAAGTGATCGAGGGCGCAGTCGAGGGGCTCCAAAAATCCGCGGCAGAGGCCACGCCCGATGAGGCACAGGGGCGGCCCGATAGAAACAGGGCCCGGTGGGTTGTTGGTGCAGTTGTGGCCGCGAGTGTGTTGGTTACTGGTTCGGTAGGGTATCGCGCGGTAAAGGCTCGCATTGAAGCCGCGCGAAAGACCAACTCCAGGGCAAAACATTCTCCAACGGAACCGGTCCGAGTTGTCCAGCTGACCAACCTGAATGGCGCCGTCTCCTGGCCCGCATTTTCGCCTGACGGAAAGCAGATAGCTTTTATTTGGGATGCCGGGGAACATCCCAGCAGAGGAGACCTGTATGTGCAATTCGTTGGCGGCGACTCGCCCCCGCTTCGGCTCACTCACACGCGCAGTGAATATGTGAATCCTCCAACGTGGCTGCCGAATGGACGCGAAGTCTCATTTGGCCGCTGCGACGATAACGGGGGAGCGATCTTCGTTGTTTCCGCACTGGGCGGCCCGGAACATCGGATCACGGATGTTGCTTGCCCATACGGATTCGTCCCCCGAGTCAGCTGGACCCCGGACGGGAGGACTCTGGTACTAGCGGACGCCTGTGTCTCCGGCGGTCCGAGAAGCATCGTGGTGTTTTCGATGGATACCGGGACGAAACGTTGTCTCCTGGCGGTGGCGAAAGGAGAGGAACTGGGAGACGCCGGTCCGGTTCTTTCACCGGATGGGCAAACGGTGGCGTTTGTCAGACAGCTAATCGATAATACAAGCGATCTTTACTCCATACCGCTTGCGGGAGGCACACCAACCCGGCTGACTGCCGATGACAGGATGGTGACTGATTTGATGTGGACCGCCGATGGGAGATTTATCTGTTTCAATTCCACTCGCAAAGGGACGGAGCGAACCTGGCGGATTCCCACCGGCGGAGGTCCGATCGAACCGGAGACCACCTATCCAGGAGTCGGAGCCATGTCTCCCGATGGCAGCCGGCTGGTCTACCCCGGACCATCGGCCTTCGAGGGCACCACTATGTGGCGTGCAGAACTCTCCAGCGAGGGCGGAACTGTTATCGGCAAACAGCAACTTCTACCTGACTCCGCTTACGAGTGGGCGCCGCAGGTGTCTCCGGACGGACGGAAAATCGTATTCGAATCGGAGCGGTCGGGACACGACGAGATTTGGAAGAGTAATGCCGATGGCAGCGATCCGAGGAAGGTGACCTCTCTCAGCGGAACCGCGGGGAGCCCACGGTGGTCCCTCGACGGTAATTGGATTGTGTTTGATTATCTTCCCGTGAACGAGAACCACAGACACATATTCGAGATCGACGCAGAGGGACGTAACCTGCACGCGGTTGTCTCAGGGGACTATAACAATGGCCTTGCCAACTGGTCGAGAGACGGAAAAGTGATCTATTTCGAGTCCGATCGCACCGGCAGTTTTCAAATCTGGCGGCACGAACTGGCGACGGGAAAAGAGACGCAGATGACCCACAGCGGCGGACTTGCCAGCCTGGAGTCGTTCGATGGGAAGACCCTCTACTATTCAAAATTAAGCGGCGGGGGTGTCTGGGCGATGCCCGTGATTGGGGGTGACGCGCAACACGTCACGGACGCACTCCATTTCGGTTATTGGGGCGAGTTTGCGGTTACCGAAAATGGCCTCTACCTCGTCAATTCCGATGCGGATCCTGGGCCGGCTTTGATGTATTACTCCTTTCGGACGCGTCAACTCAAACGGATCCTGAACCTGAACGGCCCGCAGAAAGCAGTTCCCTGGAGTGCGAATCTCGGCGTGTCGCGCGATGGGCGAACCGTGTTCGTCGTTCTGGGCACGTTCAGGCGTTCTCTCGTGATGGCTGAGAACATCCAGTGACACAGGCCTAGCCAGGAGATCCGCGACTTACAGAGGACGAACCCTCTGATATCTGAGCGATGGAGTTGAGAGTGCAAGAAACAGGCATTTTCAAATTCGACGACATCGAGGTCCGGCCAAGCGAGCGGTTGTTGCTCAAGGTGGGAGTGCCTGTGGCGATTGAGCCAAAGGCGTTCCGGGTGTTCCAGGGACGGCGAGTCTGGGTGCTTTTCACGATGGAAGAACGATTTATCTCGATGAGGGATCGACGAAGAGTTCGATCGTGATGGCGGAGTTTGGGCGTTGAGTCGGGTGAGCGATTTTCGGGTCTGAATCAGCCTGGAATCAACGCGCTCATTGACGCCCAAGGTAGCGGGCCTTAGGCTGAAATCTATGGAATTTAGAGTAAGCGAGCTCGAACAGGAGCCGAATGAGTTTGAGGTGTCGCTTCCACCGGGACGGGTTGACCTGGGCGAAGAAGCTCAGCAGGAAGGGAATCTGGAGACCTCCGGACGGGCCGAGGTCATCCATGAGCACCGGGGACCGAAGGAAATCATTGCGGATATCCGCCTGCGGGGCAAGTTTGAAGGCAAGTTCAGGGTGCCTTGTGCGCGATGTGTTGAGCCCGTTGACCTTCCGCTGGCGGCGGAATTTGACCTGATCTTCCGTCCGCTGGGAGCGGATGCCGGGGGCTCGGAGCGGTCGATAACCGCGCCGGAGACCGAAATCGGTTATTATCAAAGAGACAGTCTTTCGCTTGAGGATGTGCTGCGCGAGCAGGTGCTTTTGTCCCTGCCGGTCAGGACGCTGTGCAAGCCTGACTGCAAAGGACTTTGCCCGCGCTGCGGCCAGAACCGCAATACCCAGGAATGCTCCTGTGAGGAAGGTTCTTCGGACCCTCGCTGGGAGGCGCTTTCAGGGCTGAGCAGCCGGATAAAGTCCCCAAAACATTGATATTGAGGCGTTTTCGACTCTGCCGGTGGAGCGGTCTGGAACCGTACGGTCGGGATGGGTCACAACGCGAAAGGAATTGAATCATGCCGAATCCCAAAAGGCGCCACTCATCGCGCCGCACCGCCAATCGCCGTGCCCACGACTTCCTCACCTCGAACGGCCTCTCAGAGTGCCCGAATTGCCACGAGAAGAAGCTCCCCCATCGCGCCTGCCCCAAGTGCGGAGAATACAAGGGCCGTGCCGTGCTCGAGACCAAGGAAGCCGCAAAGTAAACCGGGCACTTGCCGCATGATGCGCTGGATTATGCCATGATGCAAAGTGATCCAAAAGATGGGGGTCGACCCGATCCAAAGCAATCTCGGTTGCTGTGGGGGGCGGAGCGGCCCCATCTCTATTTCCGGAATTTGACGGCAATCCTGAACATTCGCTTCACAGCCTGACCGCCACGGTGACTTGAGCATGCTCGTTGACATCGTTCTTGACGCAGTTGGTTCCGATAAAGCTCCCGAGCCCGAGATCAAGGGCGCAATCATGGCAGCCCGCGAACTGCCGGTGCGGGTGCACCTCGTGGGGCCATCCTCAGAGATTCGCGATCTTCTCGATGAACACCTCGAAAACGAAGAACTGCCGATCGTGATTCACCATGCCTCGGAGCGCATCGGGATGGACGAAAAGGCGGCCCATGCTGTCCGCACCAAGCGTGACAGTTCGATGCGTGTGGGTTTGAAGCTGGTACGCGAGGGCAAGGCCAAGGGCTTCGTCACCGCCGGGAATACCGGGGCCGCTATGGCCACGGCAAAGATGGTCCTCGGCGCGCTGCCGGGCGTGGATCGGCCGGCACTGGCAACCCCGATGCCCAGCTCGACGGGAAATCCCTGCGTGCTCCTGGATGTGGGCGCAAACGTCGATTGCAAGGCGCATAATCTCGAGCAGTTTGCCGTGATGGGCGAAATGTACGCGCGGAGCGTCCTGAAGATTACGCATCCACGCGTGGGTCTGCTCTCCATCGGCGAAGAAGAGTCCAAGGGCAACGATCTGACGCGCGAGGCATATCCGCTGCTGAAGGCGCTGCCGATCCGCTTCATCGGCAACGTCGAAGGGCGCGACATCTTCAGCGGGCAGGCCGACGTTATCGTCTGCGATGGATTCGTCGGCAACGTTGCCCTGAAGACCAGCGAGGGCGTGGGCCGGTTTGTGCGCGATGTGTTGCGCGAGTCCCTGACGCGAACGGTCACCGCCAAGGTAGGCGCGCTGCTGTCGCGGCAGGCCTTCAACGATTTCCGCCGCCGGCTCGATTATCGAGAATACGGCGGTGCGCAACTCCTGGGTGTGCGCGGCGTATGCGTCATCGGACACGGTTCGTCAAATGACCGCGCCATCTTCAACGGCATTCGCGTGGCGTACGAATTTGCCCATGCCGGAACGAATGACCGCATCGAGCAGGAGTTCCTGCGTCGCCCGGCGCGCCGGCCGGGACAGCCCGGAGAGGACGCCTCCGATACCCTGATCCACTAGCGCTCAACATGCAACGCGATGCCCGATAAAACGAATCCAGAAATGTTGAAGCAATGGGCGGACGACCTAGTGTGCCCGGTCTGTTTTGCTGCGCTTCGGTTTTCTGAGTCTGTTGTAGTTTGCACCGGTTGCGCCAGGAGCTACCCGGTCGTGGACGGCATCCCGGTGCTGATACCCCAACGTGCCGCCGCTCCCATCAAGTAATGCCACCTGCTGGACACCTGCGTTTCATCCGCTATGCTTAGGAGCAAGCTTCCCGTCCGGTGAGGATTCCAAGTGGCAACGGCAAAACTGAAGCGTGCGCTCGGTTTTCGGGATCTGATCCTGTTTTACGTCGCTTCAGGGCTGAGCCTGCGATGGATTGCAACCGCCGCGGCGGCGGGGCCTTCGTCCTTCACCATCTGGTTGACGGCGCTGTTCGGATTCTTTGTGCCCCTCGCCGCATGCGTGCTCGATCTATCGTCGCGCTACCCAGCCGAGGGCGGCCTTTACGTCTGGACACGCGAGGCATTCGGCCCATTCTCGGCGTTCCTCTCTGCATGGACCTACTGGATGAGCAACCTCCCGTACTTCCCGGCAATTCTCTTTTTCGCGGCAGGGAGCCTTGTCTATGTGAATGGATTCATGCGCGAGTCCGCTGATTCGTCCTTGTACTTCCTCGTATTCACGGTGGTGATGTTGGCGCTGATAACAGTGCTGAACGTCGTCGGTCTCAACACTGGCAAATGGCTCAGCAATCTGGGCGCTATCGGCAGCATGATCCCCGCGATTGGGCTGATTGGGTTGGCGTGCCTCTCATATTTCCGCTTCGGGTCGGCGACCCACTTCCAACTGAGTGCGATGATTCCGCGGCCCGGGATGAAGAACCTGATCTTCTTGTCGACCATCTTCTTCGCATTTGGTGGATGCGAAGCGGGCTCTTTCATGGGAGATGAGATTCGCGACCCGCGCCGGAACATTCCCCGCTCGTTACTCGCGGCCGGAGTCATCCTGGCGGTGGGATATATTGCGGGAACATCGTCCATGCTGGTTGCGCTGCCTGCCGAGAGCATCAGCGGCCTCGGAGGATTTATGTCAGCAATTGATTCCCTGGCAAGGAAACTGGGAATGAGTGGCCTGGTCGCACCAATCGCGCTGCTTGTCGCCATCAGCAGCATCGGTGCGGCGAGTGCCTACTTATCGTCGACCGCCCGCTTGCCCTTTGTTGCCGGAGTCCACCGCTATTTGCCCGAGGCGTTCGGCCGGGTTCATCCACGCTTCGGCACACCCCATGTGGCGCTCATCGCTTATGGTTCTGCCGGGATTCTCTTTGGATTGCTGGGGCAGGCCGGCAGCAGTGTTCGCGGAGCCTACGACATGCTGGTCGCGATGGGAGTAATCACCTACTTCATTCCTTATCTCTTTCTGTTCACCTCTGCGATTCGTCTGCAGGCGCAACCATTGCCGGAGGGAGCATTCCGTCTCCCGGGAGGGAAGCGGACGATCGTTCCTCTTGCCTGCCTCGGCTTTCTCTCCACCGCCTGTGCGATTGTGCTTTCGCTCTTTCCGGCAGAGGACGATGCGCATCCGACGGCGACCTTATTGAAAATTGTGGTGATGACGCTCGTGCTGCTGGGCGCAGGGATTGCGGTCTATCGTTCGAGTCGGCAAGCGCACGTGGATGAAACCGTAGCCGAGTGATTCAATCTCGGGTAGACACAGGGATTCTGAAAGGAGTGTGGGATGGAGCGATCTCAAGTGGAACTGCTCGACCTGTACAACGCCAACGCGCCATTGGATGAGGCATACACCATTCCAGCTCCCTGGTATCTGGATACGCGCATGGAGCAGGCGGAACGCGAGCAGGTCTTCGGGCGCAACTGGATTGCGGTGGGTCGTACCGACCAGGTTGCGGCGGAAGGGCAGTTCTTCACGATCGAGATTGCCGGTGAGCCAATCGTGGTTGTACGCGGATCAGATGGAGAGCTGCGCGCGTTTTATAACGTTTGCCGGCATCATGCGGCGGCCGTTGCAAATGTTCCCTGCGGAACGGTGCAGCACCTGCGCTGCCCTTACCATGGATGGACCTACGGTCTGGACGGATCGCTGAAGGGTGCGCCCGAGTTTGCCGGAGTCTGCAACTTCGATCGTGCAGCCAATGGTCTCATCCCGGTGCGTGTAGCGACGTGGGAACAACTTGTGTTTGTCACGCTCGATGATCATGCCCCGGACCTCGGAACGAGCCTCGCGGATCTCCCCCAACGCGTCGCTCCGCTCGAAATATCGAAACTGCATTTCTTCGCGCGAAAGACCTACACGCTGGCCTGCAACTGGAAGGTGTATGTCGACAACTACCTCGACGGCGGCTACCACGTACCGCATCTGCATAAGGGCCTGAACAGCGTACTCGACTACAAGGAGTACACGATCGAAAACAGCGAGCGATATTCGCTGCAATCCAGCCCCATGGTCAGCTCGCAGGAGCATGCTGAATTCACGGCGACGCGAACCGGCGATCGTGCTTATTACTACTGGCTCTATCCCAACTTCATGATCAACATTTACCAGGGGGTGATGGACATCAACCTCGTGCTGCCGCTCGCGACCGACCGGTGCCTGGTGCAATTTGATTTCTTTTTCGCGGACGTAAGTGAAGGCGCCCGCGCTTCCAATACAGAAAGCGTCGCCGTCAGCGATCGCATCCAGGATGAGGACGTAGATATTTGCGAGTCAGTGCAGCGCGGCCTTCGCTCGCGAGCATACGGTGCAGGCCGGCTATCCGTCCGTCGCGAATCGGGCGAACATCTGTTTCACCGGTTGCTGGCAACGGATCTTAGGAGAGAAGTTCATAGTTGATCAGTCCAACTCCGAAGCGTGATTCAACTTTGAACTCAGAACTCAGAATCCCTCACATCGTCAGCGCTTCGGTCTGCTTGCTCATCTTGGCAGTGCGTTCCAGCTTGTCCCAGTTGAAGGGCTTGCCATCGATGGCGCGTTTCAGCGTCTTGGCGAGCACGATGGAAAAGACCTGCCGATAAGCAAAACGCTGCAGCCAGATGTGGAAGAGCAGCCAACCGTCGCCCTTGTTCGCTGGATGCCGGCGTTCGAGACTGAAGGCGATGGTTGAGGTGATGAAATCGATGAGCAGGAAAGCGCCGAAGTAGGCCAGCAATTTCTCAAGACTCGCTGCCGATGCCGCCTCTGGGTGGTAGTGGCGATCGACCAGGTAGTGCGCCAGGCCAGCAAGAAACATCAAGTCGATAAATGGCGAGACCAGCGGCAGGAACATCTGGAAGATCAGAATGTTTGGCAAAGCAAACAGTCCCATCGCTTTGTTCCGCACAAAAGCCATCTTGTGCTTGAACACAGCCTGAAGAATTCCGAAGGACCAGCGGAAACGCTGGCGCATCAGGCCCTTGGCATCGATCGGAGCCTCTGTAAACGCAAGCGCGCGGTCCTCATACACCACCTTATATTTCTGCTCCAACAGATTCATTGTGAGGTCGGCGTCTTCGGCAACCGTGTTGATGGGGTAGCCGCCGGCAGCCTTTGAACCTGCCGTTCGCCATGCGCCAATCGCTCCGGGGACAACCGTCACGACGTTGAACAGATTGAGAGCGCGGCGCTCGAAATTCTGGCTGGTGATGTATTCAAGGGCTTGCCAGCGCGTCCAGAGGTTCACACGATTGCCTACTTTGGCATTGCCGGCCACAGCACCCACAGTGGGATCTTCGAAATGAGGAATGAGTTTTGAGATCGCGTCCATGGCGATCACGGTATCGGCGTCAATGCCGACATAGAATTCCTCGTCGATGCGGTCCAGCGCATAATTGAGCGCGGCAGCCTTTCCGCCATTCGGCTTCGTCAGTACTTGTACGCGTCCTGAAGCGATTTCCTGTGCATAAGCTGTGCGTGCGACTTCAAACGTGCGATCCGTTGAGCCGTCGTCCACGACGATTACGCGGAGATTCGTGTAGTCGGAATTAAGCACCGAGCGAATGGTGCGAACGATGACCTTCTCTTCGTTGTAGGCCGGGATAAGCACGGCCACACGAGGATTGAATCCGAGCGAAGCTTCGCGATGAGGCCGGCGAAGCCGGTCGATAACAGCAAATAGGCCGACCAGTATCAGGCGGGCGCTCATCAGGACATCACCCACGAAGAAAATCAGTACGATGAAGCGGCCGATCATCGAGAGCGCCGAAAATGCAATCGAGTCAGGAATGGCGCGTATGTACTGGCGCCAGGTGAGCGGCGGCATCACCTGCGCGGTGGTCCTGCCCATCAGCGCCGAGACGGAGACAATCTTGTAACCATGAGCGCGCAGCGTGTCGATGAGGACGGGGAGTGCGGCAACGGTTGCGGAACGGTCGCCGCCCCCGTCGTGCAGGAGGATGACAGAGCCACGGAACTGCGGCTTAACCTTCATCGTCTCAAGCTGATCAAGGACGATCTGCGATATCTCGGCAGGGGATTTTTTTGCCGGCTCCCAGTCGTGAGTATCGATCTTGTTGCCGACAATCGTGAGGCCGAGCTGCTGCACCCGCACCACGGGCGCTGCCTGGTCGTCGGTGTCGGGCTCCTCGTCGATGTCATAGGGCGGACGGAAAAAGAGCGGCTGGACACCGAGCTTGCTGGCGAAAAGTCGTTCCGTCAGCTTCACCTCAATGTCGAGCTGGTTGTTGGAAATATCGCTGATGTCCGGATGGAAATACGTGTGATTGCCGATCTCGTGACCTTCGCGCTGCACGCGCTGCATCAGGCCGATGTTTTCCTGGGCCTCGGCGCCGATCATCATGAAGGTGCCCTTGGCGTCTTTTTGTTTCAGGATGTCCAGGATCTTCGGCGTCCATTTCGGATCAGGACCGTCGTCAAACGAGAGAGCAACTTCGTTGGCATGGTATCCGTAGTACTGCACCGTGTAAGTGTGCGGATACACGTCCATGTGCTCGTCGATGATCAGCTTTTTACGCGGATCGGGTTCGTCTGTATCGATCTGCACGGTCCGCTTGCCGGTTCCCGGAAGGCCGGTGACCCGAAGAATGTCCCCAGCGCCCTCATTGTCCACATCATGTCCAGGTGGTACGTCTTTGAGCGCTTCCAGTGAGGTGGGATTACTCGGCTTGTCCCAGACGTTCCACATGGTGCGGTCTTCGCCGCCCAGCCTCCACAATACGAAAGTGCGTATCCCCAGACCGCGCGCGGCGCGCAACTCATTCAGCAGGGTTACGCCGTCGAGAAACCACACCACGTGACGGGTGTGCGTGTCCTCGTCGATGTATTCGAAGTGCGGATTCAGCGAGTTGTAATCGAGATCGAGGTCGGCATCGGCGTCGCTGGCGGTCTGCCATGCATCTGAGACGTGCGGAATATCCGCGGTGTTCACCACCCGAGGCTTGCGAAGCTTGGGATCGCGGGCCTTCGGATCGGGGATGGATAACTCCCAGTCATACCCGTAATTGCCAACGGCGCAGATGAGCTTGTTGAGCGGCACCGTTTTAAGGGCGCGATTCAGATTGGCTACGAACCAGTCCTGGCTGGCGATGGGGCCGGGTTCGCTGGAATTCTCGTGCTGGTCGTAGTTCATCAGGATGATGGCGTCGGAGTTGCCGGCGACCGTCTTCAACTCCTCGGAGGAAGCCGAAACCGGCATGTTCACATAGAGCCGCAGATTGCGCGGATGGAGATCGGAGTAGACCTCCTGAATAAACGTGAGATAAAAGGGCCGTGCATCATCGCTCAGGTTCTCGATATCGAGCGATAGGCCGTGATAACTGGGGAAGGCGGTGAAGAAGTGCTGCAACTCCTGGCGCAGCACCATGCGCTTGGCGGGGTCTTTGAGGAGATCGCCCGTAGTCGGATCAAAACTGCCGGTGTGGAAGTTGACGTTGTTGAAATGGGGAAAAACTTCCGTGTCTTCGTGCGATTGTTGAATGACGCGTTTGACCTTGTTATCCCCGTCAGGGTCGTGAACGGCGCCGCCCTGGAAGATCGGAAACTCAAAACCGTCCTGGTTGGTGCCCTCGAGATCGGTGGAGTTGCCATCCACGTGCAGCCACTGCGGAAAAAGCAGGTCGATCTGGTGAACGTGCTCCTTGAACGATGAGTAGCTGGCTGCGTCATCAGGGATGTAATATGCGGCGCGCAGGCCTTCATCGGCGTTGAAGGGGATCTCGGACGGCCTGCGGTTGGTTTTGCGCCGGGCCGGATGTTGCGGTCTCACATTGTGATTGACTTGGGTACGGTTTTGCAGCCCCTTGTAGGTATGTTTCTGGTTCGGAAGAAGTAGCTCAGGTAGCCTCTGGCCCCTCAGCACGTTAAAAATGAACCCGGCCAGGACCAGCGTCGAAACCACCGCAGTGATGTCCAAAATGCGTCGCAGACGCTTCCATCGGGTTCGCTGAGGATCGAAAAATATCTGTTTATCGGGCATTGCCGTTCTAGAGCGGTTCTCCAGTTGAGATGCAGCGTCTCCAGCACCGTTGTAAGATGGCTTTTCCTCGCGGGAAAAGCCACTGGGCAGTTATGCCTTCGCCGGACACAAACTGGAGAACCGCTGTAGGCTATACAGTACGAATCGTATGGAAGCTGACCCCCTGAGTCAATCGATGCAGACGGTTAGTGCACGGGATCGGCACACTCTTACCCCGCCAACCGGGATCCGTGCCTGGTGGCCTCACGGTATCTGGATTCTGTTGGCTCTGCTGGCGGGAGCACTTCTACGCATTTGGATGCTGAAGCACTTCTTCGAGGTGACCGGAGACGCGCTCATCTACGGTGGAATCGCCAAGAACCTGCTGTTGCACGGACGGTTTGCACTGACCGTGGGTACTGGGGAGACATACCCGACCCTGATTCGCCTGCCCGGATATCCACTGTTCCTGGCGATGTGCTTCAAGCTGTTCGGCTTGGAGAATTACGCCTCGGCCGCATGGCTCCAAATTGTGCTCGATCTCCTCAGTTGCCTTCTGCTGGCGGATCTTGTTCGAAGAATTGCACCAGAAAACCTGCGCACCGGTGCGGCGCATTGCACCCTGTGGCTGGCGGTGCTCTGCCCGTTCACCGCCGTCTATGCTGCGAACCCTCTGACCGAGGGACCAACTATTTTCGCGATCGCGCTGGCAATGTGGTGTGTAGCCGTTTTTCAGCATCGGCCGACATGGCCTGCCGCGCTCGGATTCACCTTTGCCGTGACCTTCGCCGCCCTTCTCCGGCCGGATGGCGCCTTGGTTGCGCTCGTTTTTGCACCCGCAATGGCGCTGATCGCGATCCGCAATAAGGGCCAGGTGAGCGTTCGTGGCGGCCTTACGCGTCTGGTCGTAGTCTGCATACTGCTCGCAGTAACGCCGTTTGCGGCCTGGACCTGGCGAAACTGGGACACCTTTCGCGTGCTTGAGCCGCTGGCACCGCGCTACGCGACCGATCCAGGGGAATCCACACAGGCTGGGTGGGTCAGCTGGGTGAAGACGTGGTGCCTCGATTTTGTCTCCACCTACCAGGTGTATTGGAACGTACCGGGCGACGTCCTGGACATTACGAAACTGCCGGCGCGAGCCTTCGATAATCCTCGCCAATATGCAGAGACGGCTGCCCTGTTCAACGACTACAACAACGGCGGCCAGAGCCTGACGCCGGAGATCGATGCCCGATTCGCCGCGCTGGCCGCGAAACGCTACAAGGTGCATCCATTCCAAACCCACGTGTTGCTGCCGGTCGGCCGAGTCGCGGATATGTGGCTGCGGCCCCGGGTGGAGAATCTGCCCATCGATCTCGACTGGTGGGTCTACCGCCATCACTACGCGGAGACGCGATTCAGCTGGTTCTACGCCGGGTTGAACGCCTTTTATCTGCTGCTGGGAATCGCGGGGCTATATTTGCGCCCCAGGATGTGGCCATGGATGCTGGCCTACATCCTCTTGCGCAGCGCCCTGCTGCTCACAGTGGAAGCGCCCGAGGCACGTTACACGCTCGAGTGCTTTCCAATGCTGTTTGCATTGGGCGGTGTCACGCTCTACCGGTTGATGGTCTGGGTCTTGCTGTCGGTCTTGAAGGTGAATGCGCCAGAAGGCAGCGACTGATTGATCTTGATATTCGAGAAGATGCCGGTGCGCGATTGTCCCTGCCCTTCGTCGAACACCTGCTTCAGGCTGACCGCGCGCGTGGGATCGACCCAGATAGTGATCTTCGGAAAATACTTCAATACCTTCGGGTCCTTGGCAACGAGCTCGAGCTTTTCCGTTTTCACTGTGCCGATGGTTTCTGAGCCGAGATATTTCACGTCGAATTTGTCAACCAGGTCCTTGCCGCTGGCGCCAAAGCCAAGAGCGAGATAGCTCTCGTACTGTCCGGCTTCCTTGACCGTGGTGAGCTGATCAGGAAGCTTGTCGTATATCTTGAGAGTGCCGCCGGCAAACACAATGGTCTTCGGGACAGGCTTGCCGTCGATTTGGTTGATGTGAATCCCTGACTCGAAGCCATTGCCCTTGCGCAAGTAATAGACGGAACCCTTCTGGATCTCCGTGTCGGGAACCGGATCTGTCATGACGTTCTGGTACTCAAGATCGGCGGAACTTGAGTGGAAGTTCGCTGCTGCGGCATCGAGTTTCACCAGCACGGACTTCAAGTCCTGACCTGCGAGCCGGTCAACAGGCGCAAAGATCAGCGCGAGGGTAGTCGCGAACAAAGCTAGCTTTCGAAATTGCATAGACTTCCTATTCCCATTGGACGGATAGATGCTACGGGGGAGGCAGGCGGCTACCAACGGTTCAGCGGCGTGCCCATATCTTCCACACTTTATTGCCTTGCGGGTCAACAGAGGTTTCCCAGCGAACCACAAAAACAGCATCGCCTGTTACCGGCTCGATGGCCTTTCGCAGGATGTTGCGCACCTCGTTATTGGAAGCAGATGGCGGGATGTTCAGGTCCGCCGCTGAGACGGTCACAATCATTGCGCGTCCGCCGTCTGCTGCGACCTGAATGGGATGGGTCGGTCCGGCTGCGCGGGAAGGCTTGTCACCAAAGTCCCACAGTTGAGGTGTGACGAAGATGAACAGCAGAATCAACGTCACCATCACGTCGTAGTGCACGTTGCCCCGCGGGTAAGTCCAGTAGAAATAACTCTTCAGAAGTTTGCTCATGGCTGTTCGCGCCTGCTGATGCGTTCCAATCCGCCCATGTATGGACGCAGGGCCTCCGGCACCACGACAGTGCCGTCGGCCTGTTGATAATTTTCGAGAATGGCCAGCCAGGTGCGGCCCACCGCGAGTCCGCTGCCGTTGATCGTGTGCACGAACTCATTCTTCCCCTTAGCCGAGGGCTTGAAGCGAATGTTTGCCCGGCGGGCCTGGAATGCTTCGAAGTTCGAGCAAGAGGAGATCTCCCGATAGAGTTGCTGCCCGGGCAACCAGACTTCCAGATCAAATGTCTTGGCCGAGCTGAATCCCGTATCAGCCGTGGAAAGCAGAACCCGGCGGTAAGGAAGCTTGAGGGCCTCAAGAATCTCCTCGGCATCGCGGGTGAGGCGCTCATGCTGCGCGTCAGATTCGTCAGGCCGGGTGAACTTGACTAGTTCGACCTTCTGAAACTGGTGCTGCCGAATGATGCCGCGCGTGTCCTTGCCCGCGGCTCCCGCCTCGGCGCGGAAACAGGGTGTGTACGCCGTCAGGCTGATGGGCAGACGCGCTTCATCCAGAATCTCATCGCGGTAAAGATTTGTGACCGGAACCTCGGCCGTCGGAATCAGCCAGTGGTCATTGTCTTTGAATTCGCCGCGCGTGACAGCTTCCGAATCAGCATCGGAGCACCGAAACAGGTCTTCGGCAAACTTCGGCAACTGGCCGGTGCCGAAAAGGCTCTTCGAGTTGACCATGAAGGGCGGCAGCACTTCGGTATAGCCGTGCTTCTGCGTGTGCATGTCGAGCATGAAGCTGATCAACGCCCGCTCCAGGCGCGCCCCGTCGCCCATGTACACGGCAAACCGGGCGCCGCTGAGTTTGGCGGCGCGTTCCAGATCGAGAATGCCAAGCTGCTCGCCAAGCTCCCAGTGTGGTTTGGGCGTGAAGTCGAATTGCGGCTTTTCGCCCCACGTTTTAACGGTTACGTTGTCCTCTTCTGACTTGCCGATCGGAACTTCGTCGCGCGTAAAATTGGGGATGCTGGCAAGCGACAGCCGCATCTGCTCGTCGAGCGCGGCAGCGGTCTTGTCGAGTTCGTCCAGCTTATCTTTCAGGGCGCGTGTCTCATCCATCAACGCGGTCGCGTCCTGTCCCTGGCGCTTCAGGGCGCCCACCTGCTGCGACAGTTCATTGCGCCGCGCTTTCAGCTGCTCCGATACGGTGATGGCCTCACGCCGGCTCTGATCGAGCGTGCGGAAATCTCCCAGTAGCGCGGCAGGATCGGCGCCGCGCGCGCGCAGTTTTTCCTCAACAACTTCCAGGTTGCCCCGGACAAATCCAAGATCGAGCATCTCTTTTCAGTTTACTGGATTAGGCAGCCGTCAGCCTTCAGCCGCAAGCTTTCAGCCGTGTCCGCCACAATTCGCTCACCTCGTTCGGTTTCGGACTGATGGCTCGCTTCACCGCACTTCCGCCTCCCGAGCCTCCTCCTGCTGCGCCGGTCCTGCTTCCACCTGGTCCTCCCAACCGGGCAAACGCTGATCGCCAGTGATCAGGCGCGCTCCTCGCGTGAAGGTAAAGTATGTCCATATCCACTGCGAAAAGACCGCAACCCGGTTGCGGAAGCCGATGAGGAAGAAGATGTGCACCGCGATCCACGTGATCCAAGCAGGGAATCCGCTCAAATGCGCCTTGAAGGGCCATTCCACCTTGGCAACGGCGGCCATGCGTCCAATGGTGGCCATGTCGCCCTTATCGAAATAATGGAAAGCGGGGCGGCGCTGCCCAGCCAGATCAGCGGCTATGGCTTTGCCGACATAGTCGCCCATCTGAATGGCCGGTTGTGCTACGCCGGGAACCTGGTGTCCGTCCTGCTCGAAGTGAGCTAGATCACCAAGAACGAAAACTTCGGGAAGACCCGGCGGATTGAGATTTGCGTCGACGATGACGCAACCTCGTTTGTCGATAGGCGCGCCGAGCATCTTGCCCAACGGCGAGGCCTGCACGCCCGCGGCCCACAGGGTTACCGCTGAATCGATCCGTTGATTGTTGGCCTCGACCCAGCCAGGGCCGACACCAGTGACATGCGTCTTGGTGTGGACCTCCACGCCGAGGCGAAATAGCTCTCGCTCCGCCTTCACCGACAGATCCTCGGGATAAGCGGCCAGCACGCGAGGACCGTTGTCGAGCAATAGAACTCGGGCCTTGGTAGGGTCGATGTGCCGAAAATCGTGCCGCATATACAGCTTCGCGATATCGCTGATCGCTCCGGCCAGTTCCACGCCGGTAGGACCGCCACCGATGACAACGAAATTCAGCGGAGGGTGCCACCCGTGTTCCTGCATCTGTCGTTCTGCCAGTTCGAAGGCGAGCAACACCCGGCGGCGAATCTCAGTCGCGTCCTCGATCGACTTGAGGCCGGGCGCCAGCTTGGCCCATTCGTCCTTGCCGAAGTAGCTGTGGGTGGCTCCGGTTGCGAGAACCAGGTAATCATAGGAAATCTGTGTGCCCGATCCGAGGGTGACTTGACGGGAGTGCACGTCGATGGCTTTCACCTCATCCATCAGCACTTCCGTATTGGTCTGGCGGCGGAGAATCGTCCGGATCGGCTGGGCAATATCGGCTGGCGAAAGCACTGCGAGCGCTACCTGGTAAAGAAGCGGCTGAAACGTGTGGTGATTGCGACGGTCCAAAACAGTGACATCGACTGGCAAGCGACGCAACGCCCTTGCGGCATGCAGACCGGCGAATCCGGCGCCTACGATCACGACGCGCAGTCGCGTTGCACGGTCGTCCCCCCGAAGCCGTTTGGTTAGTTCGCTCATTACACCTCGCTCACAGTTATTGATGCCCAAGAGCGGGTGCAAGTGGCAGATGTTTCTCAATTCATTGGGAAATCAGGGATGTTGGTCAATTGAGACGGCAAGTGCACTGGAATTTCCGGTCACGGCTAGCCCAACCAGTCTGGTGGCTTCACCCGAAATCGATGCTGGGGTGAAGACCACAGTTCCGTCTATGGCTGACACCGCCGTCGCGGTCTGGGTGGCGAGAAGATTGGTTTGCGCGCAGCGACCGTGCGGAGGACACGGGGAACTCCACTGATAAACAGCCTGGTACAGTGTGACGCTCTCTCCGGCCATGGGATTGCCGTTCATATCGCGCACCCGCAGACTGATCTGGCCGGGAGTACCAGAGGCAGCCAGAACCTGCGTGGTTCCGGAAATGGCTTCGAGCCACGCATACTCCGGGCGAGCGCCGAGGACGACGAAATTAGCGCATTGGTTGGTGCCATTCAGACAAGCTGCCGAAGTGACCTGCTGGCCCTCGGCAAGCGGTCCCACCACGAGCGACTTGCTGGCGATCCCGTTGGAATTGGTTATGGCCGTGGATGAGCCGGCGAGCGCTATACCATCGCTGCTCTCCCAGGTCACTGTCTGTCCTGGCGACGGCGCTCCATTGCTCAGCGCCAGTGCCTGCGTGGTCCAATTCACCGCGGAACCGGCAGCAATGGAGAGTCTGGGTGTGAGAGCGCTCAGAATCGGTGGTGTTCCACCACTGAAGTGCGCCTGCAGATTCGCGCCATTACAAAGAGACGCGATCACGACTGAGGAACTGGCGGAGACAGCGGTGATATTCATGCTAGCGATTCCGTCACCGGTAGCTGTCACAAAGCAGATGTTCGCGCCGCAGCCGAGCACTGCGTCGCCACTGACAACGGTGAAGGTGACGATGACGGCGCCAGCCGGGTTCAATTTGGGACCGAGGGCGACCACCGTAAATGGAATTGGTACGCCCATTGGAACCGTGTTTGCAGGACCGGTCTTCAGAGTAAGGGAATCTCCCGTGCCGGCGTCATAGCTGATTCCGCCGGATATGAGCGCCATGGCATAGAAGATCGGCAGATCGTCGACCTCGACGTCCACGGAACCGGTTATCCCGCGGGCAGGGGGAGCGACAGCGGTAATCTCGGTTGGCGAAATGCTGGTGACCACTGCCGTCTGCCCGCCAATCGAGACGGTATCCGACGTGCGAAAGCCCATCCCGTGAATTATGATCGGCCCGCCGGAGGCGGCCACGTGCTGGGGCTGAACCGTGTCGGCATAGAGCACCCAGCCGTTGTACGCATAGTCGGGGCGTCCATCACCACGTGAATCCGCAATGGCCAGCCGGACGATATCATCCGAACCCGCGGTCACCTGGAGCCACGTTTCACCGGTGGCATATCCATTCAGAGCTGGAGCCCATCCGTCCGAGGGAGCAGTGACAGCGTTGAAGGCGCTCCATACACCAATCACGGGCTGAGCCTTTATTTCTGTAGCCAATCCAGCCTCGTTCAAAGCCTGCGTGACCACGGTAAAAGTGTGTCCGGCACGAACGGGGAATGTGAACCAGTCGGTTTGACCGACCTGGCCAAGTTGCCCGCGCCACATCCCGGTGGCTGGGAGAATGCGGGGCTGGTTGGGCGAGCCAATCGCATCGGAGACGCCGCCAGTTGCGGAGTCATCAATGGAAACCGTGAGTGTCTGCACCCTGCCGCCAGACATGCCCGGCACAGAGAGCACCGGCATCGTGCCCGACGGGGTGGGCGAACCGCTGACATAGGGACCCACGGATTCCGTAAGCATGTAAAGCGGATTGATGGGTTCGAATGTGACCTGGTAATCCGCCTGGGTCACTCCGGGCGGCAGCGGAATCCCGCTGAGATCGAAGAAGCCCTGCAACCCGGGATCGTTCGAACCCCACATCGCGAGTCGATTTGAACTCGCGTCAACCCAGCCGGTAATCGGATTTCCACCATTGCCGCTGAAGAGCGCGCCGGAAACCGCGGTCACCGTGTACTGAAACATCGGGTTGCCGTCGGCATCGAGTGGCCGGGCAACCACATTCACGCCCTGCATGCCGGTGCCCGTATGGAAACGAATCGCGCCCTTGATCGAGGCTGTGGCCGCGGCGGTGATCTCTTTTCCGGGAAATGCGGCCGCATTGCCCGCGGTGATGGGGTAGATGCGATTCAGCGCCGCGATATCGTCGAGTCGGAGCTGATTCGGATTGGGAATACATATCCCGCCCGCCGAAGCGCAAACGCCGCTCATGGGATGCATCACCGGCCAGCCGAGTGTGCCGCCAGGCTCTCCGTTGTTCAGTGCGCCGGGATTCACCTGCGCATAGTCAAGACCAAGCACACGGCCAAAGGCGCGTTCCAGTTCGTACTGCATCATCTCGATGAGGTTCGTATTCGTGGCGCAAAGACCATTCAGAACAATGACGGCGTGGGCAATGGTGGCGTCGGGCTGGATACTATCGAGCCAGGTGAGCACGCCGTTGTTCTCGCAGCTGGTTGGATCACTCGTACCGGCACCGAACAGGGAATCAATCACGGACCCATCGGCATCGTAGACGACGGCAACGGGATAACCAGTTGCCGTCGGCGTCACGTCCGCCGGCTGGGCAAACACCTGGTTCCCGGCAATCAGATTCGCTGCATTCACATCCTCATTGAGCGATCCACGGTTGGTCAGAATCACGCCCGCCGTGGGAACCGCGCTCCACAACGCCGCAGCGGCATCAACCATTGCGGTCGCCTGCTGATTGCCGATCCGGCTGTTCAACGGTCCCTGGTCGACGTAGTAGCTCACCACGCCGCTCGCCCAGTGGACCGGCTGCCCAACCACTGCAGGATTGAAATAAGCGGTTCCAGCTACGAACTTGGGCCCTCCCGCGAGCGCCACCGCGGAAGCAAAGAGAACGAAGACCCCGGGTACCACATACCGCGATGCCTGCATGGATGGACTCCGTGCAAGCACCTGCTATCGACGTTCCATCAATGGCGCGAAACAATTAGAACCCTCTCACACTCCAAAAAGAAGCCAGCACGCTCAACGGAAGAGACTTCCCAATCCTGCGGCGCCGCTTGGTGACACGCTCGTAACCATACGTATGGGTAAATCGATTACCTAAGTTCATTGCAGAGTTACTTTTATGGCTACAATGGCTTTGCGATCCAAGATGAGTAATTCAAGGCAGTTAAACAGGAGGGGGCCATTAGCACGCGTTTGAGATTGGGCGACTTGCTCATCCGGGCCAAGATCGTGACCGAGCAGGACGTGGCAAAGGCGTTGGCGCGCCTGTCCTTGTGTGGCGGACGTCTAGGCGAAAACCTGGTGGCCATCGGCGCCATCACCCAGGAGCAGCTCGAGAGGTTCTTGCATCGCACCCCGCGCGAGCCGGAAAACATTGCAGCGACCGGACTGGACGAAAGCGATCTGCTAAGCCTGATGCTGAAGCTGATTTATGTGGGCCGCCTGCAAACGGTGCGTCAATTCGGCGATGCCATCAAGCTGCCGTACAACATCGTCCTCGAGCTGGTCAAAATGTCGGTTGACCGGATGTTCCTGCAGAACCTGGGTTCCCGCACCTCTGACAGCTTGATTGACCTGGCCTACTCCTTTACCGATCAGGGCCGGCGGTATGTCGTGGATGCCATGAACCGGCAGCACTACACGGGGCCGGCGCCGGTGACGCTTGAGGAGTTCAATGCGCAGGTGAACCTGCAAAAGCTGACCAATGAACTGGTGACGCCGGAGAAGATTCAGGCGGTGACCAAGGGCTTGCAGTTTGACGCGCGAATCATGGAGCAGGCGGGTCCAGCGCTGAATTCCGGGCGCGCCATGCTGCTGTATGGTCCTCCGGGCAACGGCAAAACGACGGTCGCGCAGCGCTTTGCTTCTGTCTTCAGCGATGTGATCTATGTGCCCTATGCGGTGATGGTGGAAGGACAGATCATCCGTGTACACGATCCCAGCATTCACCTGCCGTTGGAGACGGCCGACATTGAAGACGAGAGCGCGTTTACGGTGGTGAGGGCCCAAAGCTACGACGCCCGATGGGTGCCGTGCCAGCGGCCGTTCGTCATCACGGGCGGCGAGTTGACGCTGGAGATGCTGGATCTGCGCTACGATCCGACCGGCCATTACTACGAGGCCCCGCTGCACGTGAAGGCGCTGGGAGGCACCTTCCTCATTGACGACTTCGGCCGCCAGATCGTAAGCCCGACGAACCTGCTGAACCGCTGGATTGTGCCCCTCGAAGGCAAGGTCGATTACCTGAAACTGCACACCGGCAAAACTTTTTCCATTCCGTTTGAGGAACTGGTGATCTTTTCGACGAACCTCGAGCCCGAAGACCTGATGGATCCAGCGTTCCTGCGACGCCTGCCATACAAGATCGAAGTGGGGCCGCCGACGCGCGATCTCTACCGCAAGATTTTTGATGGAGAGTGCGCGAAGCAGGCCGTTCAGTTGTCTGAGGAGATCTTCGACATCATCGTGGAGAAAATTACGGTGGAGAAGGGGCTGGAGCTCGCGGCATACCACCCGCGCTTCATCGTCGATCAGGTGGTGGCAACTTGCCGATTCATGCGCGAGCCACCTCACTTCGAGCCCCGCTTCATCGACTACGCCATCGACAATCTCCGAGTCCGGCAGAGTACGTCGAAGAAAACCACGCAGGCGCGCGTCTAAGCTCCAACCATTCCTCATCCATCCGACAGCATTCTGTCGGATGGGTAGGAAGCCGCGGACCGATGCTCCCTCCTGCTCAGATTTCCGGATAAAAATCGAAGAAAGCATCGAGGCTCTGCTTGAGCTGGGCCTCGACCTGTTGGCGCGATCCTTCCAGCACGTGCATCGTGACGTGAGCCTCATGGCCATTGGCCAGCTTGAGGGTGGCGTCGTGAATCTCCTTGACTTCGCCTTCAGGAAGCAGTCGCATTCCGTAGATAAGAGTCAGATTTGCCATATGCATCATCTTATCTAGCAGACTCGCCCGAGGTGCCCTGGGGCGACCGGCAATAGCAGGCGCATGCGGCCGGTTTCGGCGCCGTTTTCCAAAGCGGGGGAATGGGGCTGCGCATCTACAATCAACTGGGAAACTGATGACAGAGACACGTGACACCGTAATCCTTGGCTCCGGCTGCGCCGGATTGACGGCGGCGATCTACAGTGCGCGCGCCAATTTGAAACCGCTCGTCCTCGAGGGTCACGAGCCCGGCGGCCAGCTCTCTATTACGTCGCTGGTCGAGAACTTTCCAGGATGGCCGGAGGGCATTCAAGGGCCTGAGTTGATCGACAACATGAAGCGGCAGGCAGCGCGATTCGGCGCGGATTTCAAGCTGGCCCATCTGGAGCGCGTGGAACTCGGTGCTCATCCCTTCCGGCTGCACACGTCCGTTGGCGAGATTCATGCGCGTACCTTGATCGTAGCCTCTGGCGCGAGCGCACGGTGGCTGGGATTGCCCAGCGAGCAGGCGCTAATCGGACACGGTGTTTCGAGCTGCGCAACCTGCGATGGTTTCTTCTTCCGCGGCAAGGAGATTGCTGTGGTCGGCGGCGGCGATTCGGCCATGGAAGAGGCGCTCTTCCTCACGCGTTTTGCAACCAAGGTGACGCTGCTGCATCGGCGCCCCATTTTCCGCGCTTCAAAAATCATGCTGGAGCGTGCCGTGGCCCACCCCAACATCGAATTCCGCACCAGCACGGTGGTCGACGAGGTGCTTGGTGTCGAAGAGAAGGAAGTGAAGGGACTGCGTCTGCGCGATGTGATTACAGGCGCAACCAGCGTGCTGCACGTTGACGGGCTCTTCCTCGGCATCGGGCACGAACCGAACGCCAAAATGTTTGCCGGGCAGATTGACCTCGACGACGAGGGCTATATCGTAACCCAGGGAGACATCTTCACCACCCGCAAGGGCGTGGTGGTGCCCGGCGTCTATGCCTGCGGCGACGTGCAGGACCGCCGCTACCGCCAGGCAATTACTGCTGCCGGCACCGGATGCATGGCCGCATTGGAAGCGGAGAAATATCTCGAAGAGCACGGGCACTGAATTCGCAAAGGTACGGTCTCAGAACAAACGCAAAGGCCCAAGTCCGGACGCGTGATCGATGTTATGGCGAGACTGGGCCTATCAACCGATTTCCTGTAGCGTTTTTTGTGAAAGGGCACGACTTCAGTCGTGCCGCAAATGCGCAAATCGACGGGGCTTTAGCCCCTGAGGGATGTTGTTGAACGAGCGAATGACATCGGTCGCGGAGAACCTCGAAAAGCTCGAGACCGCCATCGCCGCCGCCTGCCGCCACGCCGGTCGTCATCGCGAAGATGTCGAGTTGATGGCCGTTTCCAAGACTTATCCAGCGGAGACAATCATCGAAGCCGCCGCTCTGGGCTGCACGCTCTTTGGCGAGAACCGCGTCCAGGAATTCATCGAAAAATCGGGGCAACTCGATCCCCTTCGAACCCGCCCGCAGAATGCAATCCGCGTTCACCTCATCGGACATCTTCAGTCGAACAAAGCAACAAGAGCCGCAGAGCTCTTTGACGCGGTGGATTCGGTCGATTCGCTGCGTCTCGCCCGACGGCTCGACGAAGCTGCCGCCAAGCTGAATAAGAAGCTGCCGGTGCTAATCGAGGTGAAGCTCAGCCCAGAGGAGACAAAACAGGGTCTGGACCCGCAATCGGCCGATGCTGCGGAGCTGTTCGAGAACCTCCCCGGCCTTCACTCGCTTGAACTTCGCGGCTTGATGACCATCGCACCCTGGGGCGCGGAGGAGGCTGTAACCCGCGCGTGCTTTCGCAATTTGCGCGAGTGGCGCGATCGATGGGCGGCAAAATATCCAAGCCTGAACTTCAACGTGCTCTCGATGGGGATGAGCGGGGATTTTCCGCTGGCGATTGCAGAGGGCGCCACGCGCATTCGTGTTGGGACAGCAATCTTCGGCAAGCGCGCTCCCTATACAGGTCCAGCCTGATGCTGCGTGAGGTCGAGGGCGGAGTAACGTTGGCCGTGCGAGCGCAGCCCGGCGCGAAGAAGGCCGCAATCGTCGGTGTCTATGGCGAAGGCAATGCTGCACAGTTGAAGATCGCTGTTCAGGCACCGCCGATAGAGGGGCGCGCCAATGATGCGCTGATCGCGTTTCTCTCCGAGACATTTGGCCTCCCGAAGAAATCCGTCGAACTGGTCAACGGCGAGTTGTCGCGGAGCAAAGTGTTCCTGCTTCGAGGAGTGACGATGCAGCAGATGCGATCGAAGCTGGCCAGATAGCTCCGGAAGTGCTTCCCTGTCCCAATCGTCCCAACGATTAAAACGCAACCGAACAGTTGCCTGTAGCGAAGATTCTTAACGAGAGTGGATCTCGCAGACAGCGAGAGCTTCTTCGGGCTCGGGCCGGACGCGGAAATCGGCATGTGCTTCGGCGTGGACCACCTTGCCCTCTCTTCCGATGACGTAGGTCGCGGGCAAGGGCAAACGCCAGCTCTTGTCGCCATTGATGAAGGGCAGGTTGACCAGGATCGAGAGATAGTAGTCGCGGTGGTAGTCGGGCACGGTGTAGACGAGGCCGAATTTCTCCGCAACCGCATTGCCGGGATCGAAGAGCACCGGGAAGGGAAGTCCGTGCTGGCCAACCATGAAGTCGCTCTGGCGCTCGGTCTGGGGGCTGATGGCGACCATCAATGCACCTTGCTCACGAAGTTTCCCGAAGAGGTCGCGCCAGGTTTCGAGCTCGGTGACACAGTAGGGACACCAGCGGCCGCGGAAGAACTTGATCACCAGCGGACCGAGGCTGAGCAGATCAGCCGAGCGCACCAGTTTGCCGCTGGAGTCTTTGAGTGCAAACTCTGGAGCCTGCGCGCCAACGGGCAGAATGCGTTCCTCGACGCCGCTCGCGAACAACTCCTCAACCGCGCGCTCGCCGATTGCAAGCCGCTCCGGCTGCACCAGGTGCCGCGTGTTCGCTGTGATCTCGTCGAGTTGGTCTTGCAAGCTGGTCATCGTAGTCTTCCGGCCACACGCATCAGTTGAACAGGGAGGTCGGGCTTTTCTCAGAAATGGTTTCAGCAACAATATCTGCAGATTGACGATGCATCATCACCGTCCAAACTTCTGTTTGCCCGTCAACCCGCTCATTCCGCCGCGCATCATCTGCCGCGCCAGGCCGCCTTTGCCCATCTGCTTGAACATCTTTGCCATCTGCGCATACTGGCGCAACAACTGGTTGACGTCCTGCACGCTGGTTCCGGAGCCGGCGGCGATGCGTTTGCGGCGCGAGCCGGAGATGACTTCATGATTGCGGCGCTCGTAAGGCGTCATCGAGCCGATGATGGCCTCCACTCGCGTGAATTGGCGCTCATCGATTTGTCCGGCAGCCTGCTGCAGTCCCGCGAACGGGCCGACCGATGGCAGCATCTTCAGAATGCTCTCCATCGAGCCAAGCTTCTTGATCTGCTTGAGCTGATCACGGAAGTCTTCGAGCGTGAACCCATCGCCGAGCAAAGCCTTTTTGGCGAACTCCTCTGACTTCTTCTTATCGAGGGCGGAGTCGGCCTTCTCAATCAACGACAAGATGTCGCCCATGCCGAGAATGCGCCCGACGATTCGATCGGGATGAAACGGCTCGAAAGCGTCCGCCTTTTCCCCCGTGCCGATGAACTTAATCGGCTGTCCGGTCACATGACGGATCGACAGCGCTGCGCCGCCGCGAGAGTCGCCGTCCATCTTGGTGAGGACCACGCCGGTGAGGCCAAGCCTCTTATGAAAATCCTGCGCAGAGTTGACCGCGTCCTGGCCGGTCATCGCGTCGGCGACAAACAGGATCTCCTGCGGGTTGAGCAGTTTTTTCAGCTGCTCCATTTCGGTCATCAACTCTTCATCGACGTGGAGACGGCCGGCGGTATCAACAATCAGGGTGTCGCAGGCCAGGATGCGCGCTTCGCGCCGTGCTTCGCTGGCGAGCCTCTCCACCAATTTCGAGTCAGCCGCCTGGCCGTCGATTTTCCCCTCGTAGAGGCGGGCCTCAATTGACTTGGCAACAACCTTCAACTGTTCGCGAGCCGCAGGCCGGTAAATATCGACCGACACCAGCATCGGGCGGTGGCCGCCCTTTTTGAGCCACTGGGCGAGTTTGCCGCTGGTGGTGGTTTTACCTGAACCCTGCAACCCGGCCATCAGGATGATGGTCGGCGGTTGTGAGGCGAACTTGAATCTCGCCGTATCCCTGCCCAGAAGCTCGATCAACTCGTCGCGGACAATCTTGATGACCTGCTCGGAGGGAGAGAGCGCGGTAAGCACCTCGCTACCAACGGCTTTGACGCGAATGTGCTCGATCAGTTCCTTGACGACGTTGAGGTTAACGTCGGCCTCGAGCATGGCCACCCGAATCTCTTTCAGGGCCTCATCCATGTTCTCTTCGGTGAGAGTTCCCTGGCCCCGAAGAGTCTTGAACGCCCGCTGCAGCTTGTCTGTAAGGTTCTCAAACATGATCCGTTTCAGTTTACAGGGACCAGCTACCTGCCGCATTCCGTCGCAGGGGAAGACAGCTCGCGTTCAGGCTAGGCGATCGCGGAAAATCGGCGCTAGCTCCTTAGTTCACTGCTTGGCGGCGCATTCTCCCTGCACAATGCTGGAGAAGTGCCCTCACCTGCCTCATGTTCTCTTGCATGAGGAAACGCGCATTCATTTTGCTCATCTTCGTCACAGCGCTCAGAAGCATTTCCGCGAGTGCCGAGAGTATCGACGATCAACTTGTTCGTGCGGCGGCGTTGAACGACCAGGGCACGTTCCGCGAGGCTATTCAGACCATTGCGCCCCTTCTGGGGCGAAAGATGGATGCCAACGATGGCGGCAGGACCGGGATCGCCTGGAACATTGATGGTATTGCCCGGCAGAACCTCGGAGACCTCGAGAAGGCTCTCCACAGTTATGAAACCGCACTTGAAATTCTGCGCAGAACTCCGACGCAGGTCAAACAGTATGCTGCGGCGCTTGACAACCTGGGATCGTTGAAAGCAGAGATGGGGCAGCTCGACGAGTCTCAATCATTGCGAATGCATGCAAGAAAGCTGTACGAAGCCATGGAATACCACGCCGACGCCAATGCACTGCGCGCATCAGGACAGAAGGCCGAGGCGGAGCGAATAGAAGTAGAGGCGCGCCGTGGGCTCGCATCTTTCCAGCATCCATGCGGCAAATGCAGTATTAGCGCTTCCAGCTTTCGGTAGCGAACCATGCGCTGACACCAGAACGAAACAGAGCCTCCGCGGCCCAGACTATTGCTCGATCATGGTGATGGACGTGGCTTTGGGGCTCTCCTTGAGCATCCAGTCGATGATCGGTCCCCAGTAACTCATGTCGGGATAGTAGAAGGGTGCATTGTGCGAACGCGCAGGCAGCACAAGCAGTTCCGCCCGTCCACCACTGCATGCCACCAGCTCGTTCGCCATCTGCATGCGGAACAGCCGGTCATGTTCCCCCTGGACGATCAGGATGGGAAGGATGCAGTTGCGCAGAGCTTTTTCCGCGGACCATATCGGCGGAACAATCGGCGCGAAGATCCCCGGAATCCACGCTGCGCGCGCCGCCTTGCGGAAGGACGAATAGCCCGCACAGAGGATAATGCGTTCGGGTGTGACGTGGTCCAGGATTGCCGGAGCCACTCCCGTTCCGAGCGAGAACCCGAGCAGCGAGATCGGCACGCCCGGTGCGAGATCCTGGAGAACATGAAACGAAGCCACCGCATCTTGCTCGCACTGGGTAAAGTCGATGAAGCCGGTGCTGCGGCCGTAACCGGAGTAGTCAAAGACCAGCGATGCGATACCACTCTCGGCGAGCATGCGCTGAATCGGAAACCACTGCGCGACCATCTCGCCGATGCCGTGGCAAATAAGCACTGCCGAATTCGGCTTTCCTGTGGCTGGCTCCACAAAGACGGCATCGAGTAGATTCTTCTCGCTGCGAATCGTTTGCTGCTCGGCTCGGACCGTCCCGCATTCCGGCCGGGAACGAGGAACCCGGCCAAGCAGCCGATCTCTCATCTGCACCACACGGCTGGTGCAGGTGAGTGCGGTGGTGAAGAGGATCCGGTGAATCAAGTTTTGCCGGTTTGTCGGGTCTTGAGGCATTGTTTGTTTCCCACCCATTTTGACGGTGAGACTGTCGAATGGATGGGGCACCCCGCTGTGCTTAATCGGCGAAAAACTTAGTCCGCCGGCTCCACAAGGTACTGCTCAAGCTTGCCGTCAGGATACGTGTATGTGGTTAACGTGAGTCGCTGCGTGGGGTATTGGATCCGAAACGCGCGGAAGGTCATACCACCGCGCAGTTGTTCACCCATCTGGTGGAACGTAAGCGGGTCGCCAAGCGGGCCAAGGCTGTCGCGATAGTCGGCGAGGGTCTGGGCGTCGAAGTAAGCATTCAGATTCGGTGCGAGCAGGCCGCGATCGATCTGACCCTTCTGCAGACCCTGGTAAATGGCAATGGCCTGATCCTCCGGTGGCGTGTGTTTTACGCCGACGGTTGTAGATGCAGCAAGGCGCGTAATTTCTTCAGCGCCGCCGGCCATGTGGTTGGTCAGCACCACAACGGCAACACCATCGTCGATGAGGACTTCGTTATCGGAAACAAAGCCGTTCACCTCGCCGCTGTGCTCGATGGAGTGGTGGCCATCGCGATCGACAGTTTCAACGCCCAGCCCGTAGTGGGTTCCCTTGCCGTCCTTCAGTTTTATTTCGGTGAACATCTGGTTGTAGCTCTCGGGTTTCAGAACCGTCCGCTGCATCAGGCTGATATCCCACAGCGCCACGTCATGCGCTGTCATCGCCAATTCGCCGGCGGCAAACATCCACCCTTCGCCGCCATTGGGAACCGGCCGTATTGGCCCGAGTGCATTGCGCATGTAAGGCGCGGCATCGGCTGGCGGCAGTTCCTTCGCATCGCTGTTCCACGCGCTCTTCATCCCCAGCGGCCGGAAGATATGTTCTCCGAGAAAATCGAAAAGCGTTTCGCCGCTCACCTTCTCGATGATGAGTCCAGCGATGACATAGTTGGTGTTGGAGTATTGCCATTGCGTGCCGGGCTCGAAGTCAAGCGGCTTGGTGGCCCACTCCTTCAGAATCTCCAGCGGCGTGACTGGCTTCAATTGCGACTCTACCGGATAATCTTCCGGCGCATAGTCCTGGTATCCGGAGGTGTGCGAAAGGATCTGGCGGATCGTCACTTCGTCGCCGCGGGTCAGGCCGGGCACGTACTTGCCCACAGGATCATCGAGCGTGAGTTTGCCCTGCTCCTGCAGCAGAAGAATCGCGGTGGCAGCGAATTGTTTTGAGATTGATCCGATGGAGTAGCGCATATCCGCCGTAGCGGGCTTGTCCGGATGAACGCGCGCCAATCCGTACGCGCGGGTATAGACGATCTTGCCGCCCTGGACGATGGCAACCGATGCAGAGGGTACTCCGCGCTGCTTCATCACGTCGGCGGCAATGCGGTCAATGCGCGATTTTAGTGCGGGGTCGATCGTGTCGACGCTCTGCGCGCAAATGGGAAGAGAAAAAGCGGCGAGGATTAGGGCGCAAAGCGCTGCCGATCTGGTCACGGGCGAATCAACTCCTTTGGTCCTGACTAACAAGCCTAACAAACGCGATGCGATAGGCTGGTCTTCGGGACACATCTCAGCAACTGGGCGAGGTCAGGAATGCAGCGGTTAATCGAGGGTCACAAGAAATTTCGTGAAGAGGTTTTTCCCCGTCGAAAAGATGAATTTCACCTGCTGGCAGAATCGCAGGCGCCGGAGTGGCTGTTTATCACCTGTTCCGACTCGCGCGTTGTCCCTGACTTGATCCTGGGGACGGGCCCCGGTGATTTGTTCATTGCAAGATGCATCGGGAACGTGGTGCCGATTACCGCGAATGATGTGGACGGCTGCACGGCGACGATTGAATACGCCGTCGACGCCCTGAAAGTGAAACACGCGATTGTGTGCGGTCACTCGGATTGCGGCGCGATGAAGGCCGCGCTTACGCGGCATGGACTGGACAAACTGCCCAAAGCCAGCCGATGGCTGCATCACGTTGAGGCTGCATTCACGCATCGCCAGCCCATGAATCCCGCAGATGGCGAACATGCGGAGCTCTGCTCATTGATTCGCGGTAACGTAGTTGCGCAATTGCTGAACTTGAAGGCTCAGCCCTCAGTCGCGCGCGCGATGGTGGAAGGCCGGCTCGCCGTCCACGGCTGGTACTACGACGTCCTCACCGGTCGCATCGAGCAATACGACGAGGATGCGCGACGCTTTTCGCCGCTGGCGGGGTGACGCTGTCATTCCCGCCCCGGGCGAGACGCTTGGGAGTCATGCGCTCAAGATGACACCTGACCGGCGGCTACTTCTTCGTATCCCGCGCAGCCTTGATAAACTCCTGTGACTTCTCGATGTGTGCTGCCTGTGTTGCGAGCACCTGGCGCACCGGAAGTGGCACATAGGTCTCCATCGCCTTGCCGTAAGCCTCAACAGCTTCGTCTTCCCCTTCTTTTGCGGTTGCGAGAAGGCTTGCATCGCTCCCGCCCAGCGCGGACTTCAAATCGACCCAGGCACGCCGGATGGTTCCTGACGCCGTGCCGCTTTCCTTGATGTCATGCACGCCTTCGTGGTGAAGAATCGACTCAAGCACACCGCGAAACTGGGCGCGTGTCAGCGATTCGGCCAGGAAATAATCCTTGAGGGTTTCGTCCTTGATTTGTTCGCCAGTTTTCTTAAAGCCTTCCTGGCCGTCGATCAATGCCTGGATCACGTTGCGCAGTGCGGACTCGGTTTCTTTCAGGTCTTTGGATGGGGATGACATAAGAGTCTCCGAAAGGAAAAATGCGAGCAGGGTCTGACGGCTGCCATTGCGATTCACCTTCGCCGTCAACGAGCCGGGGGAAATCGCGAAAACCCCAGCGCCCCTGCCCGGGAATGGATCAGACCTGCACCCGCAGAGGCTAGGTTGATCCGGTAACTAAGATGCGGGAATTGGCGGCGACGGCGAGAAGGAATTCTTGCGAATGGTCGAAGTTGATCTTGCCGGCCAGAAGCCGGCCGTTTGTGCAATGTAGTGCTTGCTTGAATTTAGTGCGCCCCCGGTGGCGCCGCCGCGTGTTTCGGAGGTTTCCGGAACAGCCACACCGCGGCCGCGCAGAAGAACGCAAGCAGCGCGGTCCAGCGGAAGACATCGACATAGGCAAGCAATGCCGACTGCTGCTGCAATAGTCCGTAAATCAGGCCCATCGATCCGGGGCGTGCGGATTGCGGACCGATCTGATGTCCGAGATATAGCGCGATCTCCCCGGAATTTTGCTGGAAGACAGCGCTTGACGGCGTGAGGTTGGCGCCGATTTCCGTCTGGTGCAGCGCGGCGCGACGGATGATTGCCGTGGTGGCCATCGCAATACCGATCGACCCGCCAATGTTGCGCAGCATGTTGAACAAGCCCGTCGCATTGCCCATCTCTTCACGGGGAATCGTAGAGGTCGTCATGGTGGCGAGCGGCACAAAGACGAAAGCGAGGGCGAAGCCGGTGAGGGTGATGGGCAGCAGCAGCGTGTATGGTCCGATGTCGAGATTCACCCTGCCGAAAAACAGTGCGCAGATTCCAAACCCGACGAACCCGCCGCTGAGTAGCTTGCGGTTATCCATGCGCGAGCCCAGAATGCCGATGACCGGGGAGCCGATAAACGATCCAATGCCACGCGGACCAACTACCAGCCCGGCAGTGAATGCCGTGTAGCCCAGCACCTCCTGGTAGTACAGCGGCAGGATGGTGATGGTGATGTAGATGCACATGCCCAGCAGGGCAATCAGGAAACAGCCGGTGCGGAAGTTGCGGTCCTTCAGAACGTGCAGATCGACCAGGCCTTCTGGATTGCTCCATGAGCGCCAGATCCAGCCGATGAGAGCCACGATGAGTGCCGCCACCGCCCAGCGTACCCAGACTGCGCCGAACCAGTCGTCTTCCTGACCCTTGTCGAGCACCACCTGCAGGCACCCAGTCCAGACAGCGAGCAGGCCGAAGCCGATGTTATCGAATGCGCCTACCTTGGCGTGCTTGATGTAGGGCGGATCGTGGACGAATCGCATAATCATGAAGAACGCGAGGATGCCCACCGGGATATTGATGTAGAAGGCATATCGCCAACTCCATGTATCGGTGAGCCAGCCTCCCAGGGTAGGACCAAGGACGGGAGCGACCACGATGCCTAGTCCGTAGGCGGCCATCGATTTGGAGCGATCTCTGGGCGGAAAGCTCTCCAGCAGGATGGATTGCGAAAGCGGCTGAAGGGCGCCACCGCCGGCTCCTTGTGCAACCCGCGCCAGCAAGATCGCGGTGAGCGAGGGCGCCGCGCCACAGAAGAACGACGCTACCGTAAAGATCACCACGCAGATAAGCAGGAAGCGTTTTCGTCCGAATCGGCGGGCGAACCAGTTCGAGGCCGGCAGAATCACCGCGTTGGCAACCAGGTAGCTGGTCAGCACCCAGGTGGCCTCGGAGTTGGTCGCCGAAAGGCTGCCGGCGATGTAGGGCAGCGCCACCGAGGCGATAGCGGTATCGAGCACCTCCATGAAGGTAGGCAGCATTACCGAGCAAGTGACCAGCCAGGGATTGACGCCCTGGGTCAATGGATAGCGTGCTTGCGCTTCGGCGGTGGTCATCAATTGTGGGAACAATCGAGACTAACCGATCAGGCCACGTCCCTGGTGTGACGCGCGTCAGGCGCCATGGGGGGTGATCGCACGTTTGACGATGTTAGTCTGTCGCAGAACTCAAGTGTGCAATGCTCAGCAACGCGTTAGAAGCGAAAAACCACGCCTGCGGAGAGGCGAACGTTGTTGTTCTGGAAAGGCACCTGGTCATCCCCGCTTGTGAAGCGGGTGCGCAGGTAGTCGGCTTGTCCTCTCACGCCGAAGTGGTGAGGCAGTCTGTAGTCCACGCCCCCGCCAAAAGCCATGAGGAATGAGTCATTGCCCGCGAGGAATGGCATCTGATTCTTCTGGCTTGCAAAGGCCCTCCGAGCAGAACGTGCGCAAAAGGAAGTGAATCGGGACCGCGGAAGGCGAAGAGAGAGTTGCGGGCCGAACAGCAGTGTTCTGACGCTCGAACTGCAAGAAGTCGCGCCGAAATCACAAAACCGCGCGGGGAGATAGTACTCACCAAAATCGGCGACGAACTGCGAAACGGGATTTAGCCTGATGCTGGCGGAGGCGTTCCAGCCTCGGTTCAGCGTAGTGTCGCCATTGTGCAACGTACCGCCGCTGAAGTTCTTGGCTGCAAATGAATAGCCTCCAAAGACTTCGAACTCGTTTCGCGGATTGGCCCCAGCAACTGACAGCGAGCAAGAATAACACTGAAACTTGTGCGTATCGCGTGGGCATGACCTCACCCCTCTTTCATTCGCAACAGCTGGCTGAGCTATGAGCGTTTCGACTAGCCAGCACCGGAAATTGTAAGCAGGCGTCCTGACAAAGAATCGTCAGTCAGTGAAGGGCGATGTTCGAGATCGATGGCCTTTGGGAGTTTGAGTGACCGATGTCCCAGGTCCCGGCTTTGGACCTGTTGGCCTGCCGCCAACTGCGTCCTCCACCAACGACTCGAGTTGTAAATTGCACTCCGTAAATTGCACAAATGAAATCCACTTTTCGCGCTGGTCCGACCACCCCTGAGCAGATTTCGGCATCTGAGCTATACGAGCGAAAGCATGAGTAAGCACGAAATCATGAGCAAGCATTGGAGTACCCGTTGCCCGACCGGCCTACACGCACAACAATTGATGCACTCCGGCAAACGCTTGCTCGGGTCGAGGAGCAGGCAGGTCTCGAGCCAGACGATGTGTGTCTCCTCGAGCTGAAGCGCATTCTGCTCAACCGCATCGTCGACCTGGAGGCCGCAGGGCTCTCCGCAAACACACGCAAAGATCGCCCCGGCATCATCGCCGGCCTCAATGTCCGCACCCCGTCTGCTGACCAACCCGCGGTAGCTGTGGCCGTCGATCTGGCTATCACCCTGTTAACCGATTACCTCTCCGGTCGGCCCGGCGAATCAGTCGAGCTTGTTGCGTCCACTCCAGATGGCTCTAGATCGCACCCTGGGAATGGAAACCATACGAACAAGCCCTCCCTTGATTAGGTCCGGGCGTCGCTCTGTTGCTCTACAATTCACCCGTTACGGCCCGGTTTCACTCAGATTTCACTGGATTGAGCGCAGGTAGGCGATCAGCTGCCAGCGTTGCGCCTCAGGCAGGCTCGACCACGACGGCATGCCGTGACCCAGATCGCCCTGGCGCAGGAACCACTCAAGGTCGCCATCGCTCGCAGACTTGATATGGTTGCTGCGCAGCGGAGGCTTCTTGTGGCCATCGCCCAGGCCATCGCTACGGTGGCATTGAGCACAGTGCTCCTTGTAGACCAACGCACCAGCCGAGACGTTTTCAGGCCGTGTCGCAAGCGGATTGCTTCGCGTGTGATCCTTCGCTGGCACGCGATCCCAGCGGGATGAGGCGGCGGCGCCAAGTAACAGCGATGCGCTCACCAGAAGGCAGATCAGTGCAAAGGTCCTGCGGATCATCGTGCACCTCCGTGATGGCTGCGGAATAAGTTGCCGAATTGCGGAATCTCCGAAGCCCAGCCAATCCGGTAAACGCGATCGATGCTGGAACCGGTCAGGCCGAAACCAGTGGAGAAGCTCAGGCGGCCAGCCGGCAGTTGCCAGCCGACGATCGGTGCGATGTAGTGCGAAGTATCCCCGATACTTAGCGACCAGGTATCCCCAAGGCCGCCGAATGCTTCCGCGCCCGCCGTGAACTTTTCAAGGCAGAAGTTGCAGGGTTTGCCGCTGCCGAGTGTGCGCAGGGGCCGGGCTGCTCCAACGGCATAGCCGAATTCCCAAGGCTCGTGGCCAAGATTCTTTTCAGAGATAAAGTTCTCAGAGACATTCCAGGCCTTCAGGTTCGAGGAGAGGATCAGCTTGAACTCGGCCTCGTGCTGGTGCTCGCGGCGTGCATCGGCGTTCGGCTCCGCAAGATCCGATTGGCCGTCGTGTCCCACCACCTCGAGCAGCGTCTTGTCTGCGCCCGAGGTGTTTTCGTACTCCACGTAGAGAACTGGGTTGATCAAGTGCTCACGCATCAACGGGCGAAAGCGGTTTTCGAGCCGGAAGCCGGTGTAAATGGTCGAGTCCTGCGCGGTGGCCTGGCCGTCGAGATAGAGCTCCGAGGTCCACCACGCCTTCACCCCGTATTCGAATTCGCTGGCGGTGGCCCCATAGCGATGGCTGCCTGCGGGCTGCCCAAGAGCCGTCTTGGTTTCGATTTCAAGGTTTCCGGGCTCCTCAAGATCGTGAGAATAGGTCACAAAGTATGGCTTTTCCTGGGCCAAAAGCCGGGTTGAAACAGATAAAGTCGATAAAAACAGGGCTAACCAACTGATTTTGAAGGCGAAAGATGTGGATTTCCAACTGATCCCAGTGAGATGGGGGAATCGAGCCACGGGCATTCTCCGTCCTAGATATACGACTGATTTAGTCGCATATTGAATATAAACTCAGACTAATTTGGTCCGCAATAGGCGACAAGGTCGTTTGTCACACCACGTGGGACGATGCGGCAACATCAAGATTCGTAAGACTGAGGTTAGGGACGCTTTACTGAGATTTAATCAATAAAAGTTGACACTAATTCACTCATAGTGCATCTTATCTAGTGTCTTGAAATTACTTGTAAATCTGAGGCAGGAAAACTAACCATGGCAAAAATTATTGGAATCGACCTCGGCACGACCAACTCTTGCGTTGCCGTCCTTGAGGGCGGTGAGCCAAAAGTGATCCCGAATGAGGAGGGTGCACGGACTACCCCCTCCATTGTCGCGTTTTCGAAGAGTGGCGAACGCCTGGTCGGCCAGGTGGCCAAACGGCAGGCTATCACCAACCCTGAAAACACCATTTACTCCATCAAGCGCTTCATGGGACGGCGCTATAACGAAGTGAATGATGAGATGAAGATGGTCCCCTATAAGGTGATCCAGCAGGGCGACCACGTCGCCATTTTGGCGCAGGGCAAGGAATATACCCCGCCCGAAATTTCGGCAATGATCCTGCAAAAGCTTAAGAAGAGCGCCGAGGCTTACCTGGGTGAGACGGTCACCGAGGCGGTTATTACCGTTCCCGCATATTTCAACGACGCCCAGCGCCAGGCCACCAAGGACGCGGGCAAGATTGCCGGTCTTGACGTGAAGCGCATTGTGAACGAACCCACGGCGGCCGCGCTGGCTTACGGACTGGACAAAAAGAAGGACGAGACGATCGCCGTGTACGACTTCGGCGGCGGCACGTTTGATATTTCGATCCTCGAAGTTGGCGAGGGCGTCATCGAGGTCAAGTCCACCAATGGCGACACCCATCTGGGCGGCGACAACATCGACCAACGCATCGTCGACTGGCTAATCGCCGAGTTCAAGCACGAAGAGGGGCTCGACCTGAGCTCCAAGGGCAACGAGATGGCTCTGCAGCGCCTGAAGGACGCGGCGGAAAAGGCCAAGATCGAGCTTTCGACCACCCTCGAGACCGAGATCAACCTGCCCTTCATCACCGCGGATGCGACTGGCCCCAAGCACCTGGTTCGCAAGCTGACCCGCGCCAAGCTTGAACAAATGGTTCAAGATCTGCTCGAGCGCTCCCTCGATCCGTGCCGCAAGGCCATGACCGACGCGAACGTGACGGCGAAGGAAATCGATGAGGTGGTACTCGTCGGCGGCCAAACGCGTATGCCCAAGATCCAGGAGCTGGTGAAGGGCCTCTTCGGCAGGGAACCGCATCGCGGTGTCAATCCCGACGAAGTGGTTGCGGTGGGCGCGGCGGTGCAGGCCGGTGTACTGGCCGGCGAAGTGAAAGACCTGCTGCTGCTCGACGTAACTCCGCTGACGCTGGCAATTGAAACGCTGGGCGGCGTGGCTACGCCGATGATTCCACGCAACACGACGATTCCGACCAAGAAGACGGAGACGTTTTCAACCGCTGCGGATTCGCAGACGGAAGTCGAAGTGCACGTGCTGCAGGGCGAGCGTCCAATGGCGGGGCAGAACCGCACCCTGGGCAAGTTCAAGCTGGGCGGACTTCCGCCGGCGCCGCGTGGCGTACCCCAGATCGAGGTAACCTTCGACATCGATGCCAATGGAATTCTGAACGTGACGGCGAAGGATACCGCCACCGGCAAGGACACGCGCATCACCATCACCTCCAGCTCCGGCCTTTCCAAAGACGAAGTGGAGCGGATGGCGAAGGATGCCGAGTCGCACGCGGCCGAAGACAAGGAGAAGCGTGACGAGATTGAAGCGCGCAACTCTCTCGACGGTCTCGTCTACAACATCGAGAAGATGTTGAAGGATAGCGGCGACAAGGTGCAGGCGGCTGACAAGAGCGAAGTGGAGTCGGCGCTGACCGACGCCCGAAAAGCTCTGGAAGGCAGCGCAAGCTCGGCGGACATGCGCGCGGCGCACGACAAGCTGACCCAGGCAAGCCACAAGCTGGCTGAGGTGCTCTATAAGGCCAATGCCGCAACGGCAGGGCAGGGCGCTCCGACGGCACAGGCCGATGGAGCCCCGGCAAGCGAACCCAAGAAGGACGAAGGCGTCATCGATGCTGAGTATGTCGATGTCGACGACAAGAAGTAGATGGTTAGCGGAGTTAGCCTCGCTGCGCGAGTGTTAGCGGCGTCAGAAAGCGGGGTGGGCAATGTTGCCCACCCCGTCTTTCGAATGGCGTCATCCTGACCGACCGGAGCGCAACGGAGGGAGTCGAAGGATCTACGGTTGCTTTTTCGTGATCCGACGAGCGCAGCGAGAAATCGCAATGATAAAGTGAACCAACAAAATTGAGGGACTCAGCAGATTCGATGGCCACGACTGCAAACAAAGATTATTACGCAACAATAGGCGTGAAGAAGACGGCCACGCCGGAGGAAATCCGGAAGGCGTTTCGCAAGCTTGCGCGCAAATATCATCCCGATGTGAATCCCGGCGACAAAAAAGCCGAAGAAAAGTTCAAGGAAATCTCAGAAGCCAACGACGTGTTGAGCGACGAGAAGAAGCGCAAGGTCTACGACCAGCTGGGATTCTATTCTGACCAGATTGATCCAGCCCAGGCCGAGGCGTACGCGCGCCAGCAGCGCGAGGGCGGCGGGATGCCGGTGGACTTTGGCGGATTCGACTTTTCGGGCTTCCAGGGTGGCCCGCACAGCGGTGCGGCATCGAACCAGTCGACGTGGGGCAGCTTCAAGGACATTTTTTCCGGAATCTTTACCGGGGCACAGCAACCGCAGCGCCCGCACGGGCCTGAGCCGGGAACGGATCTTGAGTACCAGGCGACCATTGATTTCTGGTCGGCGATCCGCGGCGGACAGGCGCGCATCCAGGTGCACCGGCAGGAAACCTGTCCCACATGCCATGGCATGGCGCAAACTGGCGGACCGATGACGTGTCCGGAGTGCAATGGCTCGGGCCAGGTAACGCAAATGGGCGGACGGATGAAATTCAACATTCCGTGCCCGCGCTGCAGCGGAACCGGCCATGTGACGAGTGATTGCGCGACGTGCCACGGCGACGGCACAATTGCCAAAACAGAGACTGTGGAGTTCCGCATCAAGCCGGGGACACGAGACGGACAGCGCATCCGCCTGCAGGGCAAGGGCAATGCCGGCGTCAACGGCGGCCCGGCGGGCGACTTATATGTGATCGTGCGGACCGGGACCAATCCTGTGTTTACGCGTGTGGGCGACGATATTCAGCTGACTGTGCCGGTAACGATTGCCGAAGCCTCGTTGGGAGCGAAGGTCGAGGTCCCTACGATTGATGGGCGTACCCAGCTCAAGATTCCGCCCGGCACGCAGAACGGGCAGAAGTTGCGGTTACGCGAGCGCGGTGTCGAGAGTGCATCGCACCCGGGCCAGCGCGGCGACCAGATTGTAACCGTGCAGGTGGCGATTCCCACCTTGAACGATGAGCGCAGCCGCGAAATCATGCGCGAATTGGCAAAACTGAATCCGCAAGACCCACGCGCAGCATTGTTCGACAAGCTTTAAGAGCAGGGACTGGAAACTGACAACTGAAGACTGACAACTCCGAACTCCGAACTGAGACTCTTCCATGGCGAAACGTAAATCCAAAGGCGCATACATGATCTCGGCGGTGGCTGAGATGTACGAGATTCACCCCCAGACGCTGCGGCTTTACGAGCGCGAGGGCTTGCTGAAACCCTCGCGCACCGAAGGTAACACGCGTCTCTACACCGACGAAGACCTGGAGCGGCTCGAGTTCATCCTGAACCTGGCACGCGATCTCGGCGTGAATATCGCGGGCATCGCGATCATCCTGCAGATGCGCGAGCGCATGGAAGAGATGAACCGGCAGATGCAGAGCTTCGTGGAGTACGTTCGCAGCGAGATGCTGACGCGCTTCCAGCAGGCTCAGCCCGGTGCCACCGGCGCGATCGTACCAATGCGCAAACCGGCGGTCATTACGCGCCAGGGCAACAAGCGAGAGTCATAGGGCGGGAGCTTTCCCAATTCACGCAACCATCTACCTCATTCTCCTGATCGTTTTTCTGGCCACCCTGGTCCGCTCCGCGTTTGGTTTTGGCGAGGCGCTCATTGCCGTTCCGTTGCTGGCATTCTGCATGCCCGTGCGGGTGGCCGCGCCGCTCGCCGTTCTCGTCTCGATCACCATTGCAGCAGTAGTTGTGGTGCAGGACTGGCGGCACATCCACGCGCGCAGTGCAGGATGGCTCGTTCTCTCCACGCTGTTTGGAATTCCACTCGGGCTTCTTCTCTTGATGCACAGCCCCGAGCATCTGATCAAGGCCGGCCTCGGTGGCCTGATTCTGCTCTTCGCGCTCTTCTGTCTGTTCGGGAATATGCGTTTGCAACTGCATCACGACAGCTGGACCTGGCTCTTGACCTGCGGGTTTTTCGCCGGAGTGCTTGGCGGAGCCTACGGCATGAACGGGCCGCCTCTGGTTATCTACGGCTCTCTCCGCAATTGGACCGCGCAGCATTTTCGCGCCACCCTGCAGGCATATTTCCTTCCCGCCAGCGTGCTGGGGATGTGGGGCTACTGGAGCACCGGCCTCTGGACCACCGTAGTAACACACGACTACCTGATCAGCCTGCCCGTACTGTTGCCGGCGGTCTTTCTGGGTCGCGTGATCAACCATCGGCTGTCTTCGGCGGCATTTTCGCGATACATTTACGGCGGCCTCGCCGCGATCGGCTTGGCGCTGCTCGCGCAATCACTTGTGCACGGTCATTGATTGCACTGCTTCCCCCTCGGCACAGGTATCCTTGATCCTGCATGTGGTACGTTCTGCTCGCGATTGCCGTTTTCGGCCTGATCACCTCCACCGTCTTCACCGGCCTGACCCTGGCCGCGGTGCCCCGGTATCTGCGGGAACGGCGGGCCGCAGAAGGCGAGTTGAAGAACCGGCCGGGATTCACGCCGCCATTGACGTTGCTGAAACCGGTACACGGTCCAGAGCCCGACCTCGACGCGCATCTGGCGAGCTTCTTCGAGCAGGACTATTCCGAGTTTGAAATCCTCTTCTGCGCACGCCAGCCCAACGATGCCGGCCTGGAAATTGCCCGGCGCGTGGCGGCGCGGTATCCGCACATTCCGTCGAAGTTCTTCTCGACTGGCGAACCTCCCTACATCAACGCCAAAGTTGCTTCCATGGAACTGATGGAGAAATCGGCATCCCACGACATTCTCGTCATCAGCGACAGCGACGTACGCGTCACGCCGGATTATCTGCGTGCCGTGGCGCTCCCGTTTGCCGATCCCAAGGTCGGCGGCATGTGCTGCCCCTATCGCGGAATCGCGTCGGGGGGCGGCCTGTGGGCGCGGCTCGAAGCCGTCGGCATGAGCGTGGAGATGACCGCCGGTGTGCTCGTCGCGCGCATGCTGGAGGGCATGCAGTTTGTCCTCGGCCCGACCATGGCATTTCGCCGCGAGGCGATCCGGCGCATGGGCGGATTCAAAGTGACGGCCGACTATTGCGCTGATGATTTCGTCCTCGGCAACGAGACCTACAGGCTTGGCCAAACGGTGGTGTTGAGCGATCACGCTATCGATCACATCGTGATCAACCTCAGCCTGGTCGCATCGCTGAAGCACCAGGTGCGCTGGATGAAGTCGACGCGCTTTTCGCGACCCAAGGGACACTTCGGCACGGCGCTCACCTTCAGCATGCCCTTCGGCCTCCTCGGCCTGCTGGCCGGCGCGCTCCTGGGGCATCCGTGGTGGGGAATTGCGTTGTTGGCGTGGGCGGTGCTTTCGCGAGAGGCGTTGTCTATTGCTGTGGGCCGCGCTGTCGTCCGCGATCCCAGCTGGTTGAACCTGCTCGTGCTGTATCCGGTGCGGGATTTGATGGGGTTCTTCTTCTGGACAGCAAGCTACATGGGCAGCAAAATCCTGTGGCGTGGCCACATCTTCCAGTTGCTGCCGGGAGGGAAGATGCGGGTGGCGAAGTGAAGGAGTGTACCGACAAGTAGCTTCCGGGTCGGGGAAAACTCACTGACAATCGTGAGATAGCATCGAGAACGCAGTTCACGGGGGGCGGAATGGAGACTATAAATCGAGTGATCCGTGTGCAACAGCGGCAAGACCGCTTCAACGAGCACATTCCGATTGGCCAAGAGCTCAATCGACCGCAAAGTGTCAGGCAAGGACACTGCGGACTCCTGGTCCATGTTTGAAGCGCATTGGAGCCTGAAAGGCGGCCCTCCTTTGCACGTCCATCAGGTCGAGGACGAGTGGTTCTATGTGATTGAAGGGGAATATGTCGTGCAGGTGGGCGATGAGAAGTTCACGCTTACCCAAGGGGATTCGCTTCTTGCACCCCGTAAGGTTCCTCATACCTACGCTCACCTTGGCGACGGGCAGGGCAGGCTGCTGATTGCCTACCAACCGGCTGGCGCGATGGAAGATTTTTTTCTAGAAGTTAGCCAGCTGGCCGGCCCGCCCTCAGCCAGTGAAGTTCAGCGAGTTTTCAGAGCTCACGGCATGGAAGTCGTAGGGCCTCCGCTGAAAGTCTGACGGAGGAACAAAGCTCCCCGGATTTCGGGTTGTTTCCGAATTGAGGACCATCCGACAAATGCGCAGAACTGATACGGCCAGTTACTGTCTCTACTTCAACGGCCGATCGGTCCACAACGCTTTGTCGGCGATTGATTGGACGTGATAGAGGCGGCCGGCGAGAAGCTGCTCGGCCTTGGACTGATAGGTGTCCTGCGCGAAAAGCCATTTGCGCTCGCCGCTGCCCCACATCTTCGCAAGCTCGTCGTCGCTGAGAAAGATGTGTGGCGCGTCAGGGTAGCAGGAGCCCCACAGCAGCGACGATCCGTTGCCATGAGGCGAACACGGTTCGACGACAATGTACGCCGGCTTCTGCAGGAACTTGTGCGAGTAGAAGATGACCGAGGAAGCGTCGGACTGATCGCCGTAAATGATGAACGAATCCGCAGGCGATCCTTTCGCAACAATCGTATCGGCCAGTTGCTTCGAACTCAACATCGGTTCAAAGCGAGCGAATGCGATGTGCGCAGCAATGAGGAACACGGCGGACGTGAGTGCGACACTCAGGGTTGCCGCCAGGTGTTTGCCTCGCGCGCGCAGAATCCACCCCACCGCAGGCCCAATCAGCAGAGCAATTGCAGCGATCGCCGCAGGTAGCCGTAGAGCCGCGAAGGAAGGCCCGGTCAGGTCGAAGAAGTGCGACATCGATAGTGTGTATCCACCTACGTCGCGATGCGCGAGCAACGTGCCTATGTCAGAAACGAAGGGCAGGTTGCGCGACTCCCACAGGCCCCAACCCAGTGCCGCCGCTGCCACGATGCCTGCGACCGAAAACACCGCCTGCGCGCCGCTGAGCCACTTCTGCGAAAGCAACGGTTTCTGGCCTTCGGGGCCGCGGCGCTCTTCGATGCCCGCCAGTACACCCGCGATCAACATCAGTATCGGAGTCCACGCCGGAAACGTGTAGTACTCCTGGTTGGTCGAGATGGCGAAAAACAGCAGCGTGAATCCAGCGAAAAGCGAGAGCAACCAGGCGGAGCGTACACGGAACTTGAGACGGGCTACGTAGCTGGCCACATCTTCGCGAGCAGCATGTTCAATGTAAAAATCAACGGTCTGGCCGGAGTCGCGATGAAGGTGCTGCATCCAGCTATGGCGGGTCCGCCAGGCAACGACGAGCAGCGCCGGAAGGAACAAACTCCACGGGAAGAGCCACGCCAGGTGCGCCAGCCAATACACGGCGAAGGGCATCTTGTTGTAATCGTGCGGGAAGCGCCCTCCGAGAAAGCGAAGCACGTGCTCGTTGATGAAGTAGAAGTACCAGAAGCCGTGAACGTTGCCAGGCGTTGGCTGGTTGCCGATCGGGTGTCCCTGGTCGGGATTCGCCAGACCGGCCAGGATATGCCATGGCGCAGCGATCGCGAGGTAGAGAAGGAAGCCCGTGACCGGCTTCAATTCGCGCCAGCGGCGCCATTGTCCGCTAAGCAGCAGAAGGGGAATCGCAGCAGCAGCAAAGAAGACCGGCGCAACCAGGCCCTTCGTCAAGGTTGCCAGTGCCAGTGCGGCCCACATCCCATACAAGTGAATCGAACGGCGGCTTTCCAGTCCGATCAAGAAGCTCCAAAGCGCGTAAAGCAAAAGGAAACTGAGCAGCGCTTCGGGGATCGCGAAGCGCGTATAGATAAAGGGCCCCAGCGAGGTAAGAACGCCCAAACCCGCATAAAGACCTGCTCGCTGGCCCCACCCACGTGAGGTCCACAGCCAGGCCAGCCAGGCCAGACCCAGCACTGCGAGGGTATTGGGTAAGTGGGTGGCGAAGACGTTCTGCCCGAAAATCCAGTAGAACGAGGCGTCGAGCCAGTAGGGCAGTGGCGGCTTTTCGAGATAGCGGATGCCATCGAGCTTCATGGTCACCCAGTCGCCACTCTCGTCCATGTGCTGGGCAACCTGTGCGTGCGATGCGTCCACATCGTCCAGCAGTGGCGGGGTAAACAACGATGCAAACTGCACCGCCAGGAAAACTATGCCCAGGAGCAGCCACGCGGAGAGTTTGGAAGGGGCTTGGTGCAGCCGGAGATTGGGATCGTTTGCGCTTGCCATTGGGTATAAAGCCGTGAAAATCAAGGATAACAGCGACCGCTTCGTATCGTGCCAACTGTCGCAACTCTCAGTCTTGTGCGGCTGGCCAGCGGCGCAGAATAGAATGGCCGAAGGTTAACGATTGATGAATTCCGGGATGCGATCGAATAGAGTCGGGTCGGTCAGGGTGCGAGACCGCCTTGGAGAATGGCGCCAACTGCTCGATCGCTGCGAACGAAAACCAACGCGCAAACGGGTACATGCATTGCGGGTTGTCACGCTCCGATTGCAGGCCGAATTGGACATCGACTTGGCCGAACTACCGCGTGCCAGCCACGAGGCGCAAGCCATCCTCGAATTCAGCAAACAGGGCGAAAAGCTTCGCAAGGTGCTGGGGCCGGTGCGGGAACTCGATGTCTGGATCGGGAAATTGCAAGGACTTCTGGCATCACTGGCCCGACCCGGAGATTACGTGCCGTGCTCCACGCGCGAATGCATGAATCAGATCGTGCAGTTTGAGTTGCGTCTCAAGGAGAAACGCCGTCGGCTTGAAAAGAAGTTGATTGCAGCAATCGAAAAGCGCAAAGGCTCGTTCGCAGCTGCCGGGGACATCGTCATCGATGGCGGTCCAAAAGGCGACGCAAATGCCGCGCGCATGATCAGCGCTCAGTTTGCCGAAGTCGTGAAGGGCTTTCCTGTGCTCAACGAGGAGAACCTGCACGAATTCCGCAAACGCATCAAGATGGTTCGTTATCTTGCCGAGACTCACCATGGTGATACAGCCTGCATACAATTCGCCGCGCAGCTGAAAAAACTGCAATCCGCTATCGGCGTGTGGCACGACTGGCAGGCCATCGCGCGGGAGGTCCGGCGTGGTCGCTCGAAAGGCAAGGATGCAGCCGAACTGCTTGAGGCGATTGCGGCCGAGTCATTGGAAGCGGCCTTGACCACTTGTCGCACCATTACCGACAAGCTGTTAGCCGACGGCACTCTAGCGTCTGCTGCAGCGTCTGTCCGTAAACCCCCCCAGCCTGGGGATCATGGTCCGTCAGGGGAGGCAGACCGGAAGCTGGCCTGATCCTGAACCCCTCGGGAACCCTCCACGTCCACGGTACGTAGCTCTACATGTGAGAGCGACACGTTCCATTGCTATCGTTCTTGGCGCAACCGCCGCGGCCTGGCTCGCCCTGAACTGCGCGATCGGGGTGATTGCCATTGAGGGCGCCACCCATCTCCGGCGTGTTCCCATTACCGCGGCCGACGAAGATCGCGCTCGTGACCTGGCGGAAGGCAATCACGCAACCCTCTCGGATGTGCAGATCGTTGCGAAGGACGGTGCGCGGCTGCGTGCCTGGAACCTTCGTCCCGTGGCCAGAAACGGTGACGCTGTCCTCCTTTTACACGGACAAGGCGACAATCGTGCAGGCATGTTAGGACCGGCGCAGATGCTCCTGCGACACGGCTACTCAGTCCTGTTGCCCGACGCGCGAGCGCATGGCATGAGCAGTGGAGACATTGGAACCTACGGAGTTCTGGAAGCTGACGACATTCGCCGATGGTTCGGCTGGCTGCAGCAGAATGAGTCGCCACGTTGCATTGATGGCTTGGGTGATTCGATGGGCGCCGCAGAACTCCTTGAATCATTGACCGTCGAGGATGCCTTCTGTGCGGTTGTTGCAGAGAGCCCGTTCGCCACTTTCCGAGAAGCTGCATACGACCGGCTCGGCCAGCAGTTTTCCGAGGGACCATGGCTTGGCCGGACCCTGTTGCGTCCCGCGCTTGTCGCTGCTACGGAATATGAGCGCATCCGCTATGGCATCGATTTCCGAAAAGCGGATCCTGCACGCGCTGTCGCTCACTCACATGTTCCCGTGCTGCTGATTCACGGCCTTGCGGATACCAATCTGCCACCCCGCCATTCGCGCATGATCAAGTCAGGAAATCCCGGGGTCGCGCTCTGGGAACCGGCCGCAGCAGATCACTGTGGAGCATCAACCGCCGAACCAGCGGAGTACGAGCGGAAAGTTATCGGCTGGTTTAGTGGGCACGAAATCTAATTCCTATTCCCTGGTCCCCATTCCCCAAATCCCTCCACTGCTTTCACAGGAACTTCAGGCTCTGTCGTGTATCTTGACGGCAGAAGCGGATTTTCGAATTCGTGGAGTGATGTTCTCCCCCAATGCCAACCTTTGCCGCGATTGATATCGGTTCCAACTCCTGCCGGCTGAAGATTGCGAAGGTCGTGGCGCATCAGCTCCGCACCTTGCATGAAGATCGCGAAGTAACACGGCTGGGTGCAAGTGTTTTTGCTTCCGGGCTGGTTTCGCCTGAGGCGATGGCGGCCACACTGCGCGCCCTGAAGCGTTTTCAGCGTGCGGTGCAGTCCCATGGCGTCGACCAGATCCGCGTTGTCGCAACCTCCGCCATGCGCGATGCTCGCAATGCCGCGGCCTTCCATGCGTGGGTGAAGGCGGAGACGGGCTGGAACATGGAGACGATCTCGGGCCTCGAAGAAGGTCGGCTGATTCATCGCGGGCTGATGAACGGCGAACCCGGCACGGGTGGCAGAGTCCTGCTGGTCGATCTTGGCGGTGGCAGCTGCGAGATCACGCTCTCGGAGCACAAACGCATTAAGGACACCGTCAGCGTGCCGATCGGCGCGGTGCGGTTGACCGAGGAGTTTCTTTCTGCGGATCCGGCTGCACCCGAAGATCTGGCCCGCATGCGCCGGCTCATTATCCGCGAATTGCGACGTGCTCATCGGCGTATCCATCCCGGCAAAGTGCAACTTGTGATTGCAACGTCGGGTACAGCCGCTGCGTTGTCTGAGGCTTGTGCAGCGATTGCGGCGAAATCTGGCAAAGGCTCAAAAGCGTCGCGCCGATCTGCCCGCAACGGCATTGCCGGCGGACTCGCTCTCACACCGCTGGTTCGCAAGCTGACCGCGAAGATTTCGCGCATGACGTTGCCGGAGCGCGAGGCCGTACCTGGGATCGGGCCGCGTCGCGCGGAAATTATCACTGCCGGTGCGCAGGTCTTTGCTGAACTGCTGGAGAGCTTCAATCTGCCCGGCTTTCGCTACTCGCCCCTGGGACTTCGCGATGGCATTCTGGCCCAGATGCTGGCCGCGCAGGACAACCGCGCCGCCGCACATCGGCAGTTCGAGATCGAGCGATGGGAATCGGTTGTAGCCACGGCAAAGCGCTATGGGGTCGACATGCACCAGGCTGAACCCGTGCGCGCTCATGCCGTGCAGCTGTTTCGCGAAATGAAGCCGCTGCATCACCTGCCGTCGGACTACGAAACGTATTTGGCTGCGGCCGCCGTGTTGCGCGATACCGGCAAATTCATCAATCACCAGGGGCATCACCGGCATGCCCAGTACATCATCTCGATGTCGGAGATGTATGGATACACGCAGATGCAGCGCACCATCGTTTCAGCCATTGCCCGCTACCTGGGCAAGAGCCGTCCGCAGCCCAACGACCGCGCCATGCGTAATATTCCTGCCGATGAACACAAGCACGTGGAGTGCGCGGGAGTATTGCTGCGGTTGGCGATGGCGCTGAACCAGGATCGAGCCAGCGACGTGCTCGACGTGACCGCCCGCGTCTATCCCAAGCGCGTGCATCTCGAACTAAAGCCGGGACGGACCGGTGCGGAATTGGAGTTGTGGTCGCTGCGGAAAGAGGCCGATTACTTCCGGGAAGTCTTTGAACGGGAACTTTTCACCACGCTCGCATAAATCCAGCGAGCCATTCGTGGATCAATCAGCCATTGCAGAAGAGGCGGACGCTTGTCCATGTCGATGCGCGCCACCGAAGCCTTGCGCATGCGTACGCCGGCGCCGCCGTTGCCTGTAATGATCCGGCCCAGGAATTGGAAGAGATTGGGGTTGTGCCCCACTACCAGCACGTCCTGGCGATCAGAGTACTTGTCAATCAGCTTCTGGAAATCTGCGTAGGTGGCGTTCATACCGAGCGCCTCGCTTACCTCAACTTTGCCCTCGTAGCCGAGCTCATTGCCGACAAACTGCGCGGTCTGCAAGGCGCGCTTCAGCGGGCTGGCGATGATGACGTCAGGCTGCACCTTGAGGGCGCCGAGAATCCTGCCCATGACCATGCACTGCTCTTTGCCCTCTGCGATGAGTCCCCGTTTGGCGTCGAGCTTGGCGCTCTCGCGAGGGACTCCGGCATTTGCATGGCGCATCAGGTAGAGATTCATGGAGGGGGTTCTTTCGGGGAGGTTTTGCCCACTTCCTGGATTGATTTTAACACGTTTGTAACATCTTCTGCTCCTGTCAGATGAGGCGGAAACCAACGTATCTGCTGCTTTTGTGGCCGGCATCCTGCGGAACCTGAAGTAGAAAGACAGCCAAATCTTGCCTGTGCATATTTTCGCCTTTTATTCGCCTTATACTTGCGTTCATGAGTGGAGAACGGTCGTCCACGGTTCGTCAGCGGCTTGCGGGCAAAATCTGTTCGCGCTGCCTGGCCTTGCTTCCCGATCTACCGCCTACACCCGGCGAAAGGCTCTGTTCGAAATGCCGTTCACCTGAAATTCATCGGATCTACATGTACTACATGTATCGAAACTCCTGGATGTGCCAGTTTCTGGAGGAGGATCTGAAAACACCCTTGCCGCGGCGACTTTACTTTCGCGATCCCGAGAAGATTCGTGCCATCGTCGACAAAGTCGGCAACTTTGCGAATCTGCAGGATCGGCAGGCTCTCGATTATGGCCTGTCGATCGGAAGAGGCGGGGTATGGCTTCAGCTCAACGAGGAACAGTACCAGCGTTTGAAAGCGCCGCGATAAGGGAGACAGCCTCGTGCCCAGCGGACGGTTCATCTCCTCAAGTGAAGGTCGGGATCCGATGAGTCGGCCTGCCATATTTCGCTCACCAGAAGGCCCCTCAGCCGCCCTCGTTCCTGCATCAGAACGAAGCCGGCATCTTGAAGCGCATCGCGATAGCGAGGAAGGCGGCGCACCTTGAGTCCCGTGAGCAGCCCGAAAGCTGCGTAGAGTGCGGACACAAGCGGCAGGGCAAACAGCCGTCCGTAGAGATTCTCGGGAATGGCAAATTCCGAGATCACCCATCGAGCGCCAGGTGCGAGTTTCTCGCGTACATCCCAGGCCAGGGATTCCACTTCCGCAGTCGTCAGGCAATCGAGAAAGAAGTGGGTCACAACAAGATCGAAGCCCTGTGTGAAGGAGATTGGCATACGAGCGTCTGCCACTCTTGTTTGCACGCGGGCAATATTTGGAGCAGCGCGTCGCAGCAGCTGGCGAAGCATAGCCTCACTCACGTCGAGCGCTTCGATGGCGACGCGCGAATTATTTTCCAGCAGGCGCGCAGTGAAACGTCCATCGCCATCGCCGATAACCAGGGCGCTACGCCGGTCTTGCATGGAATCGAGGAAGGCGCAACGGCAGCGCCAGAGGACGGGGCCGAAGGTGAACCACTCCAGCCAGCGATAAATCCGCGCCAGAGGGTCAAAATTCGCTGGCTTGGTCTGGGCGCATTCCTGCAACTGTATCGCTGTACTGTTCATGCCGAATACGCCTCAAACATTAGTAAAACTGCGGGAGTCAGCAATACGAGGTCGGCCAGTACGCGCAGCCTCAGCGGAGAGAGCCTCAATCGCATGCGGTCGAGCAGCAGGAGGAGTAAGCTGCTTGCCGTCCCGGAGATTGCGAGTGCACACAGGTTGGGATGGGCGAATGCCAATGTAGCGCTGATTGCCATCCCGGCAATGGTGAGCAGACCGGCGTGCAGAAAAATCACGTTATCTGCGCTGGCTGACTCCCATTTGTCAATCGCGCGGCAATTGCACCACGCCAGTAATGCGAAATAAGCGAAACATAGAAAGAGCGGCCAAACGGCCTTCATCCGAATGGCTACGAAATGCATCTCGGAAATCGTCGGAGCGACGCACCCGGCTGTGAATAGAATTCCGACCACCAGCTCCTTCAAGCCGGCTTTCCGCAAGCATGCAGGCAAGCGGGAAGGCGAATGCACGCCCGAGAAGTACATCAGAGCCGCGGCCGCCAAAACCGAATTGCGTTCGCGGATCACGAGCGGCATGAGATGTCCGATCAAGATAGCGGCCACGACCGCGGAACAAGCCGCAAGGGGAATCAGATTGTGCCGATAGCGCCAATGGAAGTAGTGGCGTTCGCGCAAGGTGCCGAGCTGCCCAGAGTGCACGGCACGATAAGCATCCAGCAGGCGATCACCCACATAAACGCTCCACGTTCCGGAAAAAAGAAGGGGCGCGATCCAGGGCTGGAGGTGTATGCCGGCGGTCCGGGCAAAGGCGAAGGCCCACACAACTGCAACTGTGGGTGCATCGAAGCTGGCAAGATGCCATAGATGCAAGAGTTGCGGAGCCGGCGAAAGGCGGCTTGCTGCCCGGATGCGGTTGTTTTCGCGCTTTGTAGGCGGTTTGGCCAGGGGAAGAGCCACTGTTCTGATTGTAGAGGGAACAGATGGCGACGCTGGATGAGGAGCTTCCTTGAGATCTTTGGGTTCTCAGGAGCCCAGTGCTTCGTTAACCAGGTTGCTCAGCTTCGAATTGATCTCTTCGGTGCTCACGAAAAACGGAACCCGCAGGCAGGTGAGCTCAAGTTGCTGTTTCTCCTCGGAATAATTCCAGGCAACTTCCACTCCCATCTTGCTTGCTTGGCCGCTCGGGCCGCTGATAGCAATTCCGGCGGCGTTGACTTTCTCGACCAGCTTTGCGTATTGCGCCGGGGCGATCCCCGAAAATATCTGTGTTTTGTTCTCTGTCACGTCTTTCTCCTGGAGAGTTCCTCTGCGCCCTCACCCCTATCGGGAGGTCTGTCGCGAACTCGAATGCCTTGGAATTTTCTTGGGGTAGTAACGCGCTGGTTAAAGGCGGGTTGCACATTTCAATTCTGATCGAGAGGATCGAATGCAGGGAAATCGCAGCCTTCGAGATGAGAGATGCACTTTTTCAGTGTCTCCTTGAACTCGATCGCTCCGGGATGGCCCTGGTCGATTCCATTATTCTCTTCTACGCATTCGATATTGGCCCGAAGCGTCTCGACCAGAAAGATTGTGGTAAATACCTGCATGGCTGCTCAGTTCATACTCCCACAGAATCTTGCTCGTGCGAGTCTTAACTTGGTGATGTTTGTCACGCCACCTTCAAGCGCCGTTCTGCGTAGCGATTGGCTATCTGCGCTCACCGAACGATTCGAGGCATACAAAATACGGATTCACGCCGGGCTAGTCTGCGGGAGCCTTTGTCGCTTCCGCTCTCAGGGAATCGATGGCTCGGCTGATGCAGTGTTTTAAATCACTCACAGTCTTTCCATCTTTTCCCGGATAAATTGTGTGCTCAAGGAGATACAGCGTACTTTTAAGAATCTCTACAACATTCAACGGAATTTCGTATGGCATTACCTTTCACCGTCTAATTTCGCAGAATAAAATACTCTATAAATCCTTAGATGCGATGGCGCAGCAGACGGTTTGCAGCCCGCTTCCCCGGCCCTCTAATCTACAGACGAATCTGGCCTTTGATGCGGAGGCGCAGCAGGATTGTGGCTTCGCGATGGCAGCGCAGGCACAAAGTTCGGAGATTTTCCAGATCGCACTCGCCGCCACCCTCGATTACCGGCAGGATATGATCGGCATCCCAAAGACTCTTTCGCGACCTACCCCGCAATCTCCAGTGCGCGAGCATTGCGGCGCGATTCGCTCCGCGTGCGAAGCGCAGTTTGCGCGCCTCAGCGACGGTGTCGACACTACAAGAGGCGCAGATTCCGCGATCGCGTTCGAAGACCTTTTCTCGCAGATAGGCAGGCTGGGTGCGCAGCTTCCACTCCTGGACGCAGAATTCAGAGCAGAAGGTGTAGCGTCCGCGAGGGACCTCGAGCGAGCACCAGCGGCACAGGCCGCGCCCGTTCGGTCCGCGGGATACGGATTTGCGATCAACCCAGCCGCCCCGCATCGCCCGCGTGGTGCTCATGGTTATTTTGTAAACGGTGCGTCTCCCGATTCGGCGTTCGCGCGATCGAAGAGTACAAAGACAGGCACGGCCTGCTCCGATTGAGGCGGGATGGCAGCGAAGGCCAATGCACGGAAACCGCGGCGTGACTCGGAAGGACCAGCGACTTCAGTTGTCGGCGCTGGGATTTTCGATGGCGCCGTTCTTGAGCGCCCAGTCGCGGAAGCCTGGCGGGGCGTTTTGGACACCGGCAATGTTGGCTGATTTCAGCGAGGCTATGTGCTGCCATGAGATGTCTTTGAGATTTGCGTTGCGCAAGTCGGCGGAGGAGAGGTCGGCGTTGTCGAGAGTCGCGCCGGCAAGATTGCTGCCGACAAGATCGGTGTCAGACAGATTGGCGTTGGAAAGAACAGCACGCTCGAGATCGGCGCCCCGGAGATTGGCAGAGCGGAGATTGGCGAACGTGAAATCTCCAGACCGGAAGGCGCTGCCACGGAGGTCGGCGGCGCTAAGGTCTGCGCGGAGCAGGTTGGCATGCACCAGGTGGATGCCCTGCAGGAACGCTGAAGAGACGTCCACACCAACCAGCGGAACCTTGTCGGAGTTCAGTTCCTGCAGCGCTTCAATACGACCTCCGCTGCCGCCTTTGCCTTGCGCGGTGTTAATGACCTGCCAGGCCTGGTAGTGGCGCTGCTTGACGCGATCGCCCGACTCGCTGAAGTAGAGGATGACTCCGACGAGGACCGACAGGCTGCCAAGATACTCGAGAACCTCAAGGAAGCTCCAGCGGCTGAGGCCATAGGCGGCCCACTCGAACATCCATTCAAAGCGCCGCAACGGAAGCAGCCAGCGGTGTTTGAATTCGGTTCTGACGGCAGTCCATTCCGGTGGACGCCTGGTCGTTCTGCGCGCAATCATTCTCGATTCTCCCTTGACCGCGCGGGACCAGTTGCAATTCCGTCACGGCTGTCAAAGGAGAGTCTCCGCGAACGATAGGAGTTACGTCAAAGGAATCGAAAAAGCAGGGAACAGGACAAAGGGACAAGGAAGCTGGAATCAGGGACCAGGGACCAGGGTACCGGGACGAGGGACATAGGTGCCAGGGACTGCGACCAGGCACTGGAAACGACGCTGCGGCCTTCCCCTTGACAGTCGACAAGGAGCAATTTATTCTCTTGTCGAACGTCAAGGGAAACAGAAGAGGGACGAATGCCGCCATCTACAGACCTGTTGCAGGGCACGCTCGACATGCTGGTTCTTCGCGCCGTTGCCAACGAGCCCCAGCACGGATGGGCGATTGCGCAACGCATCCAACAGATTTCGAACAACGTGTTGCAAATCGGGCAGGGATCGCTTTATCCGGCGTTGCATCGGCTGGAATACAAGGGATGGATCCGGGCTGAATGGGGCGCGAGCGAAAACAATCGCAAAGCCCGGTATTACGCACTGACTAGGACCGGGCGCAAGCAGCTAGAGGCAGAGATGGAGAATTGGACGCGCTTGGCTGGGGCCATCAACGTTGTACTCCAGGAGATTTAGGAGGTCCGTCCATGTTTACCGAATGGCTATCGCGTGTACGTTTTGCGGTGTTCGGAAAGCGCCGCAGCGAAGTCGATGAGGAACTGCAGTTCCACATCGAACGCCAAATCGAAGCGAACCTGGCTGCGGGAATGCCGGCCGATGAGGCGCGCAGGCAGGCGATCATCACCTTCGGCGGTCGCGAGCGGGCCCGCGAACAGTGCCGGGAAGCAAGACCGGGCTGGAGCCTGGAACTGGTGCTGCGCGACCTCCGCCTAGGCATTCGCGGCCTGCTTCGCAATCCGGGGCTTAGTTCCGTAGCGGTATTGACCCTGGCGCTCGCGATCGGCGCAAACAGTACCATCTTCAGCCTGCTCAGCCAGGCCCTGCTGCGCGCTCTTCCGGTTCGTGATCCTCAACAACTGGTCGTATTGAACTTCGGAGGCGCTACCGATGGGCACACGCACTCAGAGGGCGGCGATCGGCCAGGTCATCATTATGAATTCTCCTACCCGATGTACCGCGATCTGCGCGATCAGAATCATGCGCTCAGCGGATTGATTGCATCGGCGGTCTACACCACCGGCGCCACGTGGGAGAACCATTCCGAAGCGGTCGACACCGAACTTGTCAGCGGGAACTATTTCCAAGTCCTGGGAGTTCGCCCGGCGCTTGGACGTGTTTTTGGCGCTGCAGATGAAACGGCGCCAGGCGCAAATCCAGTCGCCGTTCTCAATTTCGATTACTGGAGGACGCATCTCGCCGAAGCGCCCGTGGCCGGCCGCCCGCTTTCGATCAACGGGGTGCAGTTCACTATTCTCGGCGTCGCCGCGCCGGGATTTCGCAGCGCGGTCTGGGGGCGAACGCCGGAGATCTATGTTCCATTGACGATGCAGAAGGTGATTGAGCCGGACTGGGATTACCTGGCTGACCACCATTCGTATTGGATTACCGTCGCAGGCAGGCTTCAGCCCGGCGTAACCAGCGAACAGGCCTCGGCTTCAATGAATCCCCTGTTTCACGCGTTGCGCCGGCAGGAGTTTGCAACTGCAAAAGACCAGTCGGCCGGTAACAGAGGCAAATTCGTTGACGCTTCGCGGCTGAATCTCGAATCGGGAGCGCAAGGTTTCTCGCCGCTCCGCGACGATCTCCGCACCCCGTTGATGGTCATCATGGGCATGGTGATGCTGGTGATCGCGATGGCAGTGGTGAACGTGGCCAGCCTGCTGCTGGTGAGAGCCGCGAATCGGGTTCGGGAGTTCAGCATTCGCTATGCGATGGGGGCGACAGCTGGGCAGATCGTGCGACAACTCCTGTGCGAAGGAATGTTGCTTGGACTTTTCGGTTCCGCGCTCGGCATTGCCCTCACCCCTGAGGCTCTGCGTCTCCTGCTTCGCTGGATGCAGGGCCGAACCGGCGATGTGTCGTCATTTATGCCAACGCTCGATTGGCGCGTTTTTGCTTTTACTGCCGGTGCGATGTTCGCCGGCAGCGTCATCTTCAGCCTCGCGCCGGCCGTGCAGTTCTGGAACCCACGACTGGCAGATGCGCTGAAGCAGCAGGCCTCAAATGTTCCGGGTGGCTCATTGCGCTTTCGCCGCACCTGCGTCGCATTGCAGATCGGGTTCAGCCTCTTGCTGGTGGTGGGCGCGGGCATGTTTGTGCGGACGATTCAGAACCTGCGCAACACCAATCCGGGGTTTGCCACGGATCACCTGCTGGCCTTCCAGCTGGCGCCGGAACTTGCAGGTTATCCCGGTCCCGCGGTGGCTCCGGTGGAGCAGCGTGTCCTGGATGCTATCTCCGGACTGCCAGGCATCCGGGCTGTAGGCGCAACCAACGACGCCGACCTGATCGGGGAGGGACGCGGCGGAGACGTGTCAGTGAGCGGCTATACGCCCAAGCCGGACGAAAACTTCGATGCCGAGCTTCCCTGGGTGAGCAGTGGCTACCTGCAAACGATGGGCGTTCCGCTCGTAGCCGGCCGGTTGTTTAACGATTCGGATACGGCAACTTCCCTCCACGTTGCGGTTGTGAATGAAAGCTTCGCCCGTCATTTTTTCGCCAACCCTCGCGATATCCTGGGCCATCATTTTGCCAGGCCGGACCGGCCCAGGACCGATGCGATCATCGTGGGTATTGTGCGCGACGTGAAACACAGCGGCCTTCGCGATCCGGTGCTGCCCACGTGTTACACGCTCTTCCAGCAGGGAGAACGGCCGGGCGGGCTGATGATCTATATCCGCACCTGGCAGGCTCCTGACGTCACAGCAAACAGTATCCGAGCCGCTGTCGCGAACATTGACAGCAAGCTCATCGTCGATAGTCTCTCCACGATGAAAGACCAGATTGATCAAAGCATTCTTGCGGAACGTACGATGGCGCTGCTTTCGACAATCTTCGGCCTCGTGGCTGCGTTGCTGGCCGGCATCGGGCTGTATGGGATCCTGGCGTACTCCACGGCGCAGCGTACTCGTGAAATCGGCATTCGCATGGCGCTGGGGGCACAGCGGGGCAATGTCGTCGGACTCATCCTGCAGGAGACGCTGGTGCTGGCGGGAATTGCCGTAGGTGTGACGATACCCATTGCCTTGCTGGCAACGTGGGCTGTACGCAGCCAGCTTTATGGAGTGTCGATTGCCGACCCGATGACGTATGCCGCGGGAATCCTTGCCATTGCGCTGGTTGCAGGGTTTGCCGGATTTATTCCGGCGCGGCGTGCGGCGGGAGTCGATCCGTCGCGTGCACTGCGAACCGAATGATTCCTTCCCTCCCAGGTCTGAGAAATCCAGACCTGGGGCACCCGGATTCGGATTTGATGTCTTTCCTTTTTGGTCCTTACTTCGCCGCCTTGGCTTTCTCCAGGTCCTTGGCGTCGGAAAGATGTTTTTCGAGCACCGGAATGGCCGCCTGTGCGTATGACTTGATGGCGTCGTTCTGCGCGTCGGCTGCTTCTTTCTTGTAAACCTCGAGCGCCTTGGTGTGTCCCGCGACCATTTCCTGCGCGTACTTGTGATCGAAGGCGGCGCCTTTGAGCTTCTGGAAGGGATCGATCATAGCCTTGTTGTGCGCGGCGTCGATCGCGGTAGGAACGTTGAGACCGGCTTGCTTGGCCGCGGTTGAGAGCTGCTGGTAATCATTGGTGTGATCTGTCGTCAGCGTCTGACCGTAGTCCTTCACCGGCTGGGACTCGGCCGTGTTCTGGGCGAGTTGTCCGAGATTGGCTTCGACCATATCCGTTTGGGCGGCCATGTCAACGAACTGCTGATCGGTCATGGTCTTTCCTTCGGCTGCTTTCTTCTGAGCGAGCAGTGGGACGCAAGCAATGATCACGCAGCAAGCGAGAGTGACAAAACGCTTCATCTGAGCTTTTCTCCTGATTGGTAATGAGTGTGGCGTGCAAAGGATTGAATCGGATTGGGATTGGATTCGGTTCACGGGAACCTATACCCGGCGCCCGCAGAATCCCCACTCGAGCTGAATTGCGCCCCGGTGGGCTGGCATACCGGTTACACCCGGTTTGATGCAGAGAATGACCCGCGGTTTGGTTCGACCAAGGGCGCGATTCGCTTCAGTCGGCGGCGTGGGCGGGCGTGGCTACCTGCCTCTTCGCGCGACGGACGGGCGGAGCCAGCGGCTTGATCTGGGGAATGGCGCTGATATCCGTCTTGCCTTCGGCAAGCTGGCTGAGAAATTCCTGCGCGGAGAACGGGGGGCCGTCCTTGGGAGACGAAGCGCGGCGGTAGGTGCCGTCGGACTGCTGAATTCGCGCCTTGATGGTGTCGGCCAAATAAGCCGGCAGAATCTCATCGTGGATGCGCGCCTTCACGGCGGGATCCCGAACCGGGAACGCCACTTCGCAGCGTTCAAAGAGGTTTCGCGGCATCCAATCGGCGGAACCGAGGTAAATCTCGTCTTCGCCGCCGTTGGCGAAATGAAAGATGCGGGAGTGCTCGAGGAAGCGCCCCACGACGGACCGTACGCGAATGTGGCTGGACATCCCGTGGACGCCGGGGCGCAGGATGGAAAGGCCGCGAATGATGAGATCGATCTCGACGCCGGCGTTGGAAGCGTCGTACAGCGCCTCAATGACGCTGGGCTCGAGCAAGGCATTCATCTTGGCGACGATGTGGGCGGGACGTCCGGCCTTGGCGTGCTCCATTTCGCGGCGGATGAGGCGCAGGAAGCTTTCCGCCATGGTGAGCGGCGCAACCAACAGAGGACTGTAGTCATCGATTTCGGCGTGCGCGGTCAGATAGTTGAAGACCATGTGCACGCGTTCCGTAATTTGCGGATCGCAGGTGAGCAGGCTCAGGTCGGTGTAGAAGCGCGCCGTGATGGGGTTATAGTTGCCGGTGCCGAGATGGCAATAGCGACGCGTCACACCGTCTTCGTCGCGGCGCACGAGCAAGGCCAGCTTGCAATGCGTCTTGAGTCCCACCACACCGTGGAAAACCTGCACTCCGGCATCTTCCATGCTGCGGGCCCAGCGGATATTCGAAGCCTCGTCGAAGCGCGCCATCAGTTCGACCACCAGGGTGGCTTCCTTGGTTGCTGCGGCCTCGGTGAGCGCGGAGAAGACCGGGGAATCCTGGCTGGTGCGATAGAGCGTCTGCTTCATGCTGACGACCGATGGATCTTCGGCGCCCTGCTGGATGAAGTCGACAACCGAGTCGTACGAATCGTAGGGATGGTGAAGCAGGATGTCGTGCTGGCGAAGCTCATCGAAGATATTCGTCGATTTCCGGCTCAGGTGCAGCGGTTTCGGCGTGAAGGGCGGGAACTTGAGGTCAGCGCGTTGGATGTCGCTGTAGAAGAACATCAGGCGCGAGAGATTCACTGGACCGTCGCCGCGAAACACCTGGTCTTCGTCCAGTTCGAAGTTGACGCGCAGGCGCTCCACGATTTCGAGATCAGCGCCAGTTTCGATTTCGAGGCGAACAGAATCACCTTTGCGGCGATTGTGGAGTTCGACGCGGACGGTTTCAAGCAGCGAACGTGCCTCTTCCTCTTCGAAGTAGAGATTCGAATTGCGAGTGACGCGGAAAGCAGCGCGCGATTGCACCTCGTAGCCGCGATACATGCCCGCGAGGTTCTGTGCGATCAGGTCCTGGAGAAGCAGGTAGTCGAATTTGCCCTCCTCGGCGGGCAGGCGGACGAAGCGCGGCAGCGCGCGAGGGACGGTGACCACTCCGAGCACCAGCGGTCCAGACGACTTGCGCTTACGGCGGAGCATCAGGGCCAGGCAAAGAGCCTTGTTCAGCACGCGAGGAAAGGGATGGGCAGGGTCGATGGCGATGGGCGTGAGCAGCGGATCCACTTCGCGCTGGAAATAGGCCTGGGCGAAGGTGCGCGCGTCTTCATCGAGTTCGTCCCATTCAAGCAGCCGGATACCCTGTTTTCGCAACTCAGGGAGAAGCTGATCGTTCCAGCAGCGGTACTGGGCCTCGACAAAGCTGTGGATTTCGGCGGTGAGCGAGGCGAGGGATTCGTCGGGACGCAGGCCATCATAGCCCTGTTCGCGGTAACCATCCTCGATGCGCTGCATGAGGCTGGCCTGTCGGATTTCGACGTATTCGTCGAGATTGGAACCGGTAATCGCGAGAAACTTGACCCTTTCGAGCAGCGGGTTCGTCAGGTCTTCAGCTTCTTCGAGGACACGTCGGTTGAACTGCATCCAGGAGTGGTCGCGTCCGGCAAAGAGCCGTTGTTTCTGCTTGGTTCGGGTCATTGAGATCGATACAGACCGTGTTCGCAAGTCTACAGCTTTTTGCGGGAGAACAGGAACTGGGGTGCTGTGGGATTCTTCCTGCCGTAAATGCTTACAGGAATGGGGGAATCCAAGGTTAAAGCAATGCGAAAATGGTCAGAATTTCGAGCGCCTGTTGATTGACCCGGGGGAGGGGTCGGGTGGAGTATAGAGACTCGGAATATCCCTGCGTTCCTCCGAGAGAGGTGTTTTTTTTATGTCTCATGATTCGGATTCGAAAGAGGTTCTGATCCCCAGGCAGCCGGTGCCGGTGGGAGCGGAGGAGTTCTCAAGGACTGTGCAGGGGCTGCTGGATGGTCAACCCAAGGACGAGGCGACCGTGACCACTGCGTTGAGCGGCATGGACGCGATGCTCGACGTGATTGCCGCCGGTTTGTACAGCATGGCGTCGATGCTGGTTGGCGAGGGCGAGGACAGCATCCGCTTGGTGGAAACCGCCATTGCGCACACTGATATCCCAAAGGGTGGCGATGCCCTCCAGGCGCGGCAAAGCAGCCGGAGAGCACTGTGTACGGCAGCCGTCGAACTCATTGAGCACCGGAATCCGGGAAGTCTGGCAGCCCCGGAGTGGCTGGAGCACGTTTCCACCTGCATCGAGGACGATGATCTGGAGTCCGCGGGGATTTCGCGCGCTGAACTCGAGAGCATGCTGGCCGGGCCAAATCGGCAGAACGTGAAGAACTGGATCGAGGGCCTGGCGACCGAAATCAGGGTCATTTTTGTGCTGCGGGCGGTGGCCGCCTTTTCGGCTGACGAAACCGCGACAATCCTGGCGGAACACGGGGGAAAAGGCGCCGACGGCTGGAATGCCGACGCCGTGCGGGAGATCTTCCGGCAGGGCCTATGCTCGCTGGCATCGCAACTCATTCACGCGGTGAAGTAAAAAAGACAGGGATCAGGGAACGGGATCAGGCCGCCGCGACTGAATCTTCCCCGGGCAAGCTCCATGCCTCGTCACTATCCGGTCCTTTGTTTTTTGTTCTGTACACTAGAGATAAAGAACCGGCCTGCCTGGGATTGGCATCTACTGAAGTGCAAACAACTTTCCGGCGGATTTCCACTGCCAGGATTCAAAGAAAATCGATGTCCTCAGATCACTGTAGGAAGTATCCAAAACAATCTTTTGCTTTTCGAATGCTGGCGTTGGCAGCCGCGGCGATGGCGGCGAGTTCGCTCGGTGCGCAGCAGTTGCCGTCGCAGGTCCCCGGTCAGTCGGCAGGACCAACGGCAGGCAGTTTCCAGGGCAGCGTAACTGCCGGCCAAGTCACTGGTGACGTACTCGGCCTGTCGCTCGACGACGCTATCCAGCGCGGTTTGAAGAACAACCTTGGCGCAATTCTTAGCGGCACTCAGACAGCCTCGGCCCAGGCGCAAAGACTGAGCCAGTTGCAGTCGCTCTTGCCGGATGCGGAATTCAATGCGCATGAGGCGGTTCAGCAAGTCGACCTGGCGGCAGAGGGCCTGCGGATTCCCGGGTTCCCGACCATCATCGGACCCTTCGGCTACACGGATCTGCGCGTCTCCCTGAGTTGGTCGCTCGTTGACCTCAAATCCCTGCGTACTTATATGGCGGCGAAGCATCAGTTCAAGGCGGCGCAGTTATCTGAGCAGGATGCGCGCGACATGGTGGTGCTGACAGTGGGAAATGCCTACATGCTGGTTTTGGCAGATCAGGGACTGGTCGAAAGCTTTGAGGCGCAGGTGGCGACCTCGAAGGTTTCACTGGACCAGGCCAACGCTAACCATGAAGCTGGTACGGCGCCGAAGCTCGACGTACTGCGAGCGCAGGTGGATTATCAGTCGCTCGAGCAGCAATTGATCGTGGCGCAGAACGGGCTCGAGAAAGACAAACTGGCGCTGGCCCGGACAATTGGATTGCCCCTGGAGCAGAAGTTCAACGTGACCGACAAGGCGCCTTACGCGGTGTTGGATCACCTCGACGTGGATGCGACCATCAAGCAGGCGCATGCGAACCGGAAAGATCTCGCCGCGATGTTGGAGCAGACCCAAGCGGCAGAGGATCAACGGAAGGCAGCAACGGCAGATCGCTTTCCAACCGTGAAGTTCGACGGAGATTACGGCGATATCGGCGTGAATGTGCGGAAATCGCACGGAACCGGCAATGCCCAGGGAACGCTGAGCGTGCCGGTCTTCAAAGAGTACGGACTGCGCGGCGAGGCACAGGTGGCCCAGTCGCAGCTGGACACGCAGAAGGCGCAATTGAGCGATCTGAATGCGCAGGTTGATGCCGACGTGCGTGACGCGCTATTGGACATCGAGGCGGCGCAGAAGCTGGTGGAAGTGGCGCGATCGAGCGTGGACCTGGCAACCGAAGCATTAAGCGAGGCACAACAGCGTTATGCTGCTGGCGTCAGCGACAACCTGGCAGTGAGCCAGGCACAACAATCGGTGGCGCAGGCAAACAATCAATATGTGTCCAGCCTCTATCGCGATAACGTGGCCAAGCTGAGCCTGGCCCGGGCGCTGGGAGCAGGGCAACAGTACAAGAGTTATGTGGGAGGGAAGTAGACGTGGCGGAAACAACCACAACAACAGTACAGGAGCGGCGCGACGAGAGTACTGAGGTTGCGCAGCCCCCTTCTCGCCGCAAGGGCGTCATCATCGTGGTGGTGGTGATCCTGTTGCTGGCCGGGCTGGGTTTCTGGTGGCACTCCACCTACTACGAAGACACGGACGATGCGCAGATTAACGGACACCTCATCCAGGTGAGCTCGCGCATTGCGGGCCAGGTGATCCATGTCGACGTGGATGAAAATCAGCAGGTGAAGAAGGGCGATCCGATTTGCGAGTTGGATCCACGGGACTTTGAAGTCGCCGTGGAGAATGCGAAAGCCGCGCTGGCGAGCGCCGCGGCGGCAGCATCGGCGGCCAAGGTGAACGTGCCGATCACCAGCGTGAATACGGGCAGCAATCTCAGTTCGGCAGGCGCGGACGTGACCGCGGCGACGGCCTCGATTGCGCAGGCACAATCCCAATTGGCTGCGGCCCATGCGCAGGTGGTGCAGGCAGAGGCCAACAACCTGAAGGCGCAGTCTGACCTGGAGCGCTACAAACCCCTGGTCGCGAAAGACGTGATCAGCAAGCAGCAATTCGATGCTGCGGTGGCTGCTGCCGATGCGGCCAAGGCCACCGTGGAGAGCGCGCATGCCAACGAGCGGGCCGCGTCAGATGGCGTGCGGGTCGCCAGCGAGAAGGCGACACAGGCACAGGCCCAATTCAAATATGCGCAAACAGGGCCACAGCAGGTGGCGGCGCAGAACGCGCGTTACAAACAAGCCGAAGCCGAGGTCCAGCGCGCGCAGGCACAACTGGACCAGGCAGAGCTGAACCTGAGTTATACCAAGATCATTGCTCCAGGTGCCGGGATCATCACCCGCAAGAGCGTGGAAATTAACCAGAACGTCTCAGTCGGGCAGAACCTCCTGACCCTGGTTTCGCTCGAAGACCTCTGGGTGACCGCGAACTTCAAGGAGACCCAGCTGGAACACATGACTGCCCACCAGGCGGTCACCATCCGCGTGGATGCTACCGGCAAGGATTACAACGGACATGTCACGCAAATCGGCGGCGCGACGGGCTCGGTTCTGTCCCTCTTCCCGCCCGAAAACGCAACCGGCAATTACGTGAAAGTGGTGCAGCGCGTGCCCGTCAGGGTTGATTTCGACAATCTGGACAAGGAAGATCCGAATCATGCGCTGCGTCCAGGATTGTCCGTGGAGCCGAAGGTGCGGGTGAAGTAAGTAGTCAGTTGTAAGTGATCTGTTGTCAGTTCTCAGCAAAAGCCAGCTCTTCGAGCCAATCGGAGAGCTGGTTTTGTTTGGATGAGGAACGTCAAAATCTCCGATCCAGTTTCTGATTTGGCGCTGAAAGCTACCGGCTGAGAGCTCATAGCTGATCACGTATAGACTGGGTGCACAACTGCCATGAAAGACGCGATCCATGTTTCCAAGGAAAATTATTTAAAAGCCATCCTCGAGGCCGAGGCTGAAGGACACGAGGTGATCTCGGCAACGCTGGCTCACTGGCTCGAAGTGTCTGCCCCCGCGGTAACCATGGCACTGAAACGGCTGCGGCGGGATGGGTATGTCGAGGTGGGCGAGGACGGGATTGTCCGGCTGACCGAGACGGGCCGGGAAACAGCCTACCGCACAGCCTTGCGACACCACCTGATCGAACGGATGCTGAACGAAGTGTTCGGCATGGAGTGGTACGAAATCCATGACGAGGCGGAGCGGCTCGAGCACGCCGTCTCGCCGGCATTCGAGGCGAAGCTTCGGGAGAAACTCGGGGAGGGCGGCGCCTGTCCTCACGGAAACGCGGTACTTCCTGAGCGGCCGGGAGACCGGAAGAAGCGGGGCGAAGTGCCGCTTTCAGAGGCAAAAGCCGGCGAGCGCTACCGGGTAACGAGCCTCCAGGAGCGAGACTCCCAACTTCTGCTCTTCCTGCATCGAATGGGCATAGGACCGAACCAGAGCCTCAGGGTCCTTAGCCAGAATTACGACCAAACCGTTTCGATTGAGCTACCTGCCGGGAATTCGATCCTGGGTAGACCGGCAGCGGAAGCGGTTTGGCTGAAGGTCGACGCGTCCTAAGTAATCAAGAATAATAATTTAATATTAACTATGATTAATATGTGGCATACTGAGAAACAGTAGTGCCGCACGTCGTCCCCCGTTTTCGCTTATGGCCACCGAAATCCCCAACAGCATCGGGCTCGTTCAGCCCTCGTTACCCGAGGTGCATGCAAGCGTGCGCATCTCGCAGTCGCGGGTCTATTGGAGGCGGCTGCTGGGGTTTATCGGGCCCGGATTTCTGATTTCGGTCGGCTACATGGACCCGGGAAACTGGGCAACCGATATCGCGGGCGGCTCGCGCTTTGGCTATACGTTGCTGTCGGTCGTCATGCTGTCGAACTTGATGGCGATCCTGCTGCAGAGCCTGGCACTCAAACTTGGAGTTGCAACCGAGCGCGATCTCGCCCAGCTTTGCCATGAGAGTTTCGGCAAGAGGGCGAGCTTCTTTCTCTGGATCGGCGCAGAGATTGCGATTGCGGCCTGCGATCTTGCCGAAGTCATCGGGTCCGCGATCGCGCTGCAATTGCTGTTTCACATTCCGCTGTTCTACGGCGTTCTCATCACCGGACTCGACGTCCTGCTTATCCTGCTGTTGCAGCGATGGGGATTCCGATACGTTGAAGCGCTGGTCATCACCCTCATCGGAACCATCCTGGGCATGTTCGCTGTGCAGGTGTTTCTATCCCGGCCGGACCCTCTGGCGGCTTTGCACAGCCTGCTGATTCCTTCGCCGCAGATCATCACCAATCCTGCGATGCTCTACATTGCCATCGGCATCCTGGGCGCGACGGTAATGCCGCACAATCTGTATTTGCATTCCTCGATCGTGCAGAGCCGCCGGTACAAGCGGACGCCGGAAGGGAAACGCGAAGCGATTCACATGGCCAACGTGGATTCGGCGCTGGCGTTGACGCTGGCGTTGTTTGTAAATGCCGCAATCCTGATTGTGGCAGCGGCCGTGTTTCATCGCAGCGGGCACTTCGAAGTCGCGGCCATCGAGGATGCATACAAACTGCTGAGCCCGCTGGTCGGAGCCGGATTTGCAAGCACCCTGTTTGCCGTGGCCCTGCTGGCGTCCGGTCAAAACTCGTCCATCACTGGTACGCTCGCCGGTCAGATTGTGATGGAGGGTTTCGTCCACCTGAAGGTGTCGCCCTGGCTGCGGAGACTGATCACACGCGGGCTGGCGATTATTCCAACCATCATCGTGGTATGGATCAATGGCGAAAACGGCACCGAGAAGCTGCTGATCCTGAGCCAGGTGATTCTCTCCCTGCAGCTGAGTTTCGCGGTTGTGCCGCTGGTGATGTTTACGGGCGACCGCGCCAGGATGGGGGAATTTGTAAATGCTCGATGGCTGAAGGTGCTGGCGTGGACAACCGCGGTAGTGATTGCGGGACTGAACGGCTGGCTGCTTGTGCAGATGGCCCTGGGAAAGGGATGAGGGAGTAGGGAGTAACAGGCTGACAGAAGACTCAGTTCATGGGCGAAAGGCCATTTAATCAGAGCAATTCCAAAACTTATAGAGGGATGCTGACTCTTCGATCGACCTTAGTGGTCGTCACACGTTTACTACTTCGTTACTGACGAGTAGACGGTCACTCACCCCTGAACGGGTTCATGCCGAGTCTCTCGGTGCCATACAGGCTCCGCACAGCTTTGCTCTTGGGTTACGCAGTGGTCTTCCGCAGCGACGGCACGGAGGTCCGTACAGTGAGAGACGGTGGTGCCACACGGCATTTGGATTTGTCTCCCGAAATCCGGTTATCGCCTCATAGCGTACGAGCATCGCGTGGAAATGCTCGGCCAGCGGAACATCGGCAAGTGCCACTCCGGTGCTCGCACGATAATCCTTCACCGATTGCAGACCGAGCGTGTGTAGAGGTGCGATCTCAGCAAACTCTTGCTCGTCGAGCATTGGCATGTCTGCCTTGCATCGCCAGCACCAAAGCCATTTCATGCAACCCCGCCTTGCTCCATTTTCCACCAGAAATGGTAAGGTCCGGTTACGCCGCGATCCGCCGATCACGCGCCAATCAGCCGTGAGACCTGCTCTTTTTCGATGCCCTTGGTCCTCTCAAGCATCCAGCCGGATTTACTTCCGAATGCTGCAAACCAGCAAATCGGATTGTCAGGTCCGACGTCGTAGACCATCAAGCTTCCTCGCCCATTCTTCAGAGTGTTGCTGCTATACCAAACAAAGAGAGCTGATTGAACAAAGTGTTCCACTCGTCTGTTCAGGTTCGAATGGCTGCGGTGCCGCGACTCTCTGTGCGGCAGCTTTGAGAGCGGTGCTTCGATGTAGCCGTCGTTAGAAAGCAAGAAGGACCATTGGCCCACGACTCTATCAGGCGCAAACGGTGGGAAAGTAAGTCTGTCTCGCCAGAACTGTTCTTTGACAGATGCTAGCCGGTCCATAAGGGAAGTCCAAGCTGCAAAGGAGGACGTCCAGGCCGGTGGAAAGTTGGAGGCAACGCTGCCACTCCCCGAATAGCGTAGCCATTTGTGATCAAACCAGTTGTCGATCTGGATCACCCAAAGCTGTTCCGGGGACTTCTGAACGAGTAACGCATTCAAGAGCGCGTTCAACAAATCAATAAAGTCATTGTCGTCCGTCAACCCGGAAGGTATTGAGATTGCCATTTCAACGATTATCCCTTACCTAAATCGCTCTCGCTGCAGTGTTGCGGGAGAGTAGTCCCCCACTCGTCAGTTACTAATCAGTAGACTGCCTGGAGCGCATATCCGCTGGAGCTTGGAAACTCGGCCAAGTTCTATGTCAAATAGGAACTGCCATAGTTGAGTGTGAATATGATTCTGTTCATTTTCCAGCGGCCATGAATAGGCAAAGAGCGGCCACGTTCCGAATCTTTTGACACAGGCGACAGCGCGCCGTGCGAAACGAACTGACGGTAAAAATACTGCCGTAAAGGCCGCTTCGAGTCGCTCCAGGAAACGCAACCACTTTCTTGTCGTGGCAGAAAGCCTTTGACATCGCGCCTGAGCAGGTTTCGCTCCGTCAGTTGTCAATACCCAGGCATCCTCAAATCCCACCCATCTGCCTCATTCCGTTCAAGATATTTTCCCTCAAAACTTTGCAGGTTATTTCTTCGAATTCCGTACAATTGTTTCAGATAGCAAGACATGGCGATCGGACCGCTTGAGAGATCATGTCGGGTCGCCGCTTTTTGAGCCAAAACCATTTCTTGCTCACAACCATTTACCTAAGTCTTTATTTTTGACGATTTTAGGATTTAAGTCTCTTGTTTTCAATTGCTTACAGGACCCCCTTCGAAAGCTAAGTCACGCGGAATCAAGAATTTACCTAAAATAGGGGGAAAAAATTTGAAAAGGGATATCCCCCCTGAACCACTTCGCCAAGTCCGCATGCCCCGGAGGCTGAAAACAGAAAACAGTAAACTGATGACTGATCACGGAAGCCTGATAACTGAAAACTGAAGCCTGAAAACCGCAATCTACCAGGTATCACTCGGTAAACTGATTCGCATCGAGGGCATCGCATGCGCAGGACCATGGAAGTCGCGGGACTGATGATGCTGGGGATCCTTTTCTGGATCACATACGCGGCTCTGAATGGGCCGGAGCGATTGCCCCTGCGCATTCCAACCCACTTTGATATTTCGGGTCAGCCGAACGCGTGGGGATCACCGCAGATGCTTTGGCTGCTTCCGTTGATTGGAACCGGCCTTTACCTGTTGATGACCATCCTCGCCAGCATCCGGTTCCGGCGTTATAACCTGCCGGTTCGGGTCACCGAGGGCAATCTCCCCTTCATTCAGGGCAAAACGGGCGAGATGGTGGCATGGATCAAGTTTGAACTACTGGCCCTGTTCAGCTATATCCAATGGAGCATCGTCCAGGGAGCCCGCGCGGGGGAGTTTCACCTTTCGCCGGCGATCGTCCCGGTTTCTCTCGCTCTCATTCTTGTCACCGTTGGGTGGTACCTGGCGGCGATTATTCGCGGCGCAAAAGCGCGCACGGAATCGCCTGATTCCGTAACTCACGTGCAAAATTGACCGAGGAAAAACGCCCTCGCGGGTGGACGTGCGGGATCGCCTAGAAGATCCAGACGCTGGCGAGCAACGAAACCATGGCGACGACAGTGACGACCTGGTACACCAGGTCCTCCTTGCGGTGCGGCCGGGTCGGAACGGTGCTGGGGGAGAGGTTCATTCTGGTTGCCTTTCAAACTGCGTGGCGGCGGTTACCGTCACCAGGGCCCTTTGGAATGTTGACAACTATTAAGATTCAAATCGATGGCTTTGGGAATCAACCAAAAGTGCTACCGGTGCGGTTACGCTTGTCACCAGAACGGGCACAACGACCCTCAAGCCCGCTATGGAACGGGTTCAAAAGCCGCCACGAAAGCGGCTGGATGATCAGTCAGGTTTGAATCGAGACCGCGAGACGCTACCCTTCGGCGGTGGTCGGATCGATAATGGTCTTCACTTCGGCAATGGAGTTTGCCGGGAACCCGCCCCTGGTGGCGTGTTCTCTCACCAGGTCTTCGTTCGCAGCGTTATAGATGCAGTAAATCTTGTCGCCCGTGACGTAGCTGTGCACCCATTGGATTTCGGGGCCGAGCTGGCGCAGGACACCGCACGACGTCTCGGAGATAGCCTTTAGTTCAGCAGCGGAAAGCTTTCCCACGCCGGGGACTTCGCGCTCGATGACGTACTTGGGCATGAAACCTCCACATCTGTTTTTCAATTTTTTGGAGCGCTGCGGTGGGCGCTGCCGCCCGCGATAGTGTACATGTTCGCGCTTGCTGCTTGGAATTTCTCAGGAGTGAAGAGTCATGGCGGTTGTCACAACACGCCAACTTCGCCAAACCGCCAGACGGCAACTACGTCGGAACCCGTTGACGTTTGATTTCCCTAAGAGTTCAAAGAACTGGTCGACACGATCCGGACGCCAGTTCCGAACAAATCGATAGGGGCGCGATGGGACTAGGTCGACGTGTAATGGAATCTACAAAACGTCACCAAACAGACTAGTGTGAAGCCCGCGAGCAAAATGGCAAAGGTCCGCCACTGCCGTCGATGTCTCGGCCACACTCCAGATCCCAACGTCAGCGCAACTAGTGAAAAAAGTGGCGGAACGATCACCAGGACTCGAACCCACATGGGCCACGCAGCGTAAAAAGGGGCGACCATGACTCAGATTCTAGAGCACCGGCCTGGCACGGAGAATTCGATCCAGCATTACCGTTTGCACTAAGCCGCTGCGCGGCGGACGCTGCGGCGTGGGCCTCCGATTGGATCGGCGGCTGGGATAGGTTGTGGTCACGAGGAGGCACACGTGACCCGACTTCGCCAGATGATGCTGGATGAACTCCAGCGCCGCAA
>DASXLY010000235.1:0-7620 GCA_036495975.1 Occallatibacter sp.
CGCGATTCTACCGCCCCGGGGAGAACGGCGACAAAGCTCCTTGTCGGTTAACAGGATACAGATGTGACCAAGTGAGTCAGCATCGACTTCCCGGTTGAATAGAACTGCGGTCGCGTCACGTCAATTCGTTTTTCGCCTTGACGTCAGAGATTCGACACGCAACCAACGCCGGGGAGATCCACCGTTTCACAACTCTTTTCGATTCAGCGATGCCGCGGCATTGATTCCTTGGTGCTCGGCTTGCTTCAGAAACAGGCAAGCGGATTCTCGGGCCCGCGAAAATCGGTGTTTGGCAACATATGTTCCCTGAGAACGAGCCTTACGCTTACACCGCTCAAGTCAGTCGCTGGAGTTCATCCGAATGTCGAAGCCGTTGGAAAATAAACTCGCGCTTGTCACTGGCTCATCCCGCGGTATCGGAGCGGCGATTGCAATGCGTCTCGCCGCTGAAGGTGCCTCCGTTATCGTCAACTATGCGGCGAGCCCTGCCCGCGCCGAAGCAGTCGTTTCGGAGATTGCAAAGGCTGGTGGTCACGCCCAGGCCGTTCAGGCCGATCTGAACACCATCGAAGGCGTAAACGTGCTAATCGGTTCCATCGACAAAGTCTTTGGTGGCAAATTTGACGGTCGCCTCGATATCCTCGTCAATAACGCCGGTACCGTGGATTTCGGACCGTTCCTCGAGTCTTCAGACGATTCCTACGACAAGCATTTCAACCTAAACGTGCGGTCGCTCATTGCCTTGTCGAAGGAGGCGGCCAAGCGCATGATCAAGACTGGCTGGGGCCGCATCATCAACATCGGATCTTGCCTTGGTGAGGCTGCGGCTCTTCCTGGCGTGACCATCTACGTCGCCTCGAAGTTCGCGGTGCGGGGCTTTACGCGTGCTCTGTCGCGCGAACTAGGATCCACTGGTGTAACCGTCAATAATGTGCAACCGGGAGCGATCGACACTGAACTCAGCCCCGATGACAACGGTCCTGCCGCGCAGACGATGAAGAAGCTTATGAGCGTCGGCCGCTTCGGCCGGCCGGAAGAGATTGCTTCAGCGGTATCCTTCATTGCGAGTCCAGACTCGGGCTTCATTAATGGCGAAAGTCTTACCGTCGACGGTGGCTGGAGCGCCTGAAATTCAGAATATCGGACGTGGCGCGCGCCGCGCTCAATTCCCAACCAAAGGAGACTTTCTATGCAACAACTTCAAGCTGACTACCTCACCAACTTTCACTACGTAAAGCTCTCGCGAGACGCCAACGGAGTACTTGTTGTTCAACTCCACACCAACGGTGGACCGTGCATTATGACCGCACAGACTCACACGGAATTTGTCGAGGCCTTTTACAGGATTTCGCAGGATCGAGCGAACAAGATCGTAATTCTGACCGGCGCAGACGGGGATTTCATTACTAGTGTCGATTGGTCGTCGTGGGCCAACCCCGGCGATCCCGGCGTTTGGAGCCAGATTCACGATGAAGGGGTTCAGGCTCTAGAAAATATGGCTAACATCCGCGTGCCCGTCATTGCGGCGATCGAGGGACGCGCACATGTGCACTCAGATTACGCGCTGCTCGCTGATGTGATTGTGGCTGGCGAAGGGGCGACCTTCCAAGATGTGGCACACTTTCCCGCCGGCGTTACACCGGGTGACGGAATCTATACCACGTGGAGTTATCGCGCTGGAGCAGGACGAGCCGAGGCCTTCCTGCTCAACACACAGTTGCTGCCGGCGCGTACGGCGCAAGAATGGGGAGTCGTTGCCGAAGTTGTGCCCGACGGCAAGGCGCTCAGCCGGGCGCGGGAATTAGCCGAGCTGTACTTGAAGGCTCCGGAAGTGACACTCCGCAACACACGTGTGCACTTCATTCAACCCTTGAAAGAACGCATTGTGCGGGAGGTTGGCTATGGGCTATCGCTCGAAGGAGCGTCTGCGGCTGACCTCGTGAAGTCCATGAAAGCCAAGAGCGAACGCCAGAGTTCGAAGGTCGCATGAGCACGATGATTGAGCTGGCCGAGGCGGCGGTGAGACACGCCGCCAGCCGAATCGTGGGGCATGCGAGCTTCTTGTCTAAATCGGCGTAATCCTGCTCGAGATCCTGAGGCAAGGCGTAATAGTCGGGAAAAGCGCCTTGACGCAACTCATTCGGAGTTCGTGACGAGTGCTCCGGACGAGATTCGTGACACTGTCGACCGGTCCGCTTCGGATTCGGTCAACATTTCCGCGCAGCAAAGTAACCACAACCGCATTCTGTGTGTAGATGACGAGATTCTGGGCACGACTTTGCGGGCAGAGATATTGAGGGAGGAAGGTTACTCAGTCGTCGTCTATCATTCTCCGCTTGAGGTTCTCCGTTGCGACCTCACCATGTTCGATCTCGCGATTCTGGACTTTCAGATGCCGGGATTAAACGGCCGGGAAGTATTGCTGCGCATGCGAGCGTTCGGCGCCAGATTTCCAATCGTACTGCTCACGGGTATCCAGAAGTTCTTTCTCATGAAGATCGTGTCCTATTTGCGCGATGCCTTGACAAGGGTGTGCCTATTCGACGGCTACTCGACACGATCGCCGAGTTTTTAGATTCGAATCAGGTCCCTGATTATGGCTCGTGAACAACACAGAGGCCATTGGGAATACCAACACCCAACGAAAGGATGACACCAAATGAATTGGTATTGCGTGACTTTGAAGGCTCCTCCTTCAGGATGATGGTGCGAATGTCCGCGACGCCGGAACTGCCTGTGCCGGGATTGCCCCTGGCAGGAAAGCCATACTCCGCGGGAGAAAGGCGCTCCTGCGGCGATGCGTCAAGAAAGCCGCGGATCAGTGCGACAGTTTCGGCCGGACGCTCTTCCATGAGCCAATGGCCTGAACCGGCGACCACCGCTTCGCGAACGTTGGTCGCAACATGGCGCATGATAACGGCCTGTAGCGGGAGTTCCGCGTCGCTTCATCCGGCTCACCTGGATCACCTGTAAAGTCGTTCCATATGCGATCGAAGTAGATGCGCTCGCGGCCTTGTACGAGACGCTCGGCATCCGGCCCATGGAAGTTGAAGTGCCACACTCCCGGGTTCTGCAGAATCTCGCTCCACGGCTCGATGCCGGGGATCGGTGCATCCATTACCACGAGCCGCTCGACCTTCTCGGGGCAGGTTGCGGCATAGGCATAGGCCACCATATTTCCAATATCGTGTGCGACGACGAAGGTACGGTCATAACCAAGGCCCGTTACCACCGCGCGTATATCGCCAGCCTGGGTTCTCTTGTCGTAGCCGCCGGCGGGCTTGGATGACCGCCCGATGCCGCGAAGATCGGGCACGATCACGGTGTGGTCTTTCATCAGGTCCTGGGCCAGAGGGGCCCAGGAATCGCTGTTTTCAGCGTAGCCATGGAGCAGGAGCACGGCCGGCCCGGCGCCCCCAAAGCGCACGAACATATCCACACCGTCGCTTACATGGATCGTCTTTGACTGAAAGCTGGAGGGAAGAGACGGTTGAGCGAAACCTGAAACCGGTGCCGCAACCGACAGCGCAGCGATAAGAATGCCTCGGAACATAGAGTCCTCCTCAGCGTCAGACTTGGGCCAGTCGCGACCGGAGTGGCTCGTATCCAATTCGCTGTAACGGATAGTAGACTACGCAGTCTAGAATGTCACGAAAAGAACGCGTCCCAAGCCGCCAGGGCGAGTCGCAACTTAATCGAGCGAGGCAATCGCGACCTTGGAGATGTGCTCCAGTTCCTTTCGGTCATGATTCAAGCGGGCGAGTCCGCGCATCCCCTGGATGGTGGCAACAAAAAACTTGGCCAGCGCCGCGGGGCTTGTTACCGGCGCGATCTCACCGCGCTCCTGCGCCTTTGTGAGCGCCGCCGTGAAGATCATCTCAACCTCACGCTGGTTGGCGCGCAGAAACCTCGTCATTTGTGCATCATTCAGGTCGCGACTGAGATTTGCACTCATGAGCAGACAGCCCTGTTCGTGCTGCTCCCGACTCTCGGCAATCATCGAGGCAAAAATCTTCAGAAATCCATCCCGAACAGGCTTCTCCCTGGCAAACAATTGACGTAAGGAATCATTGGTCGACTTGCGGTAGAGCTGCATCGCCTGAAAGTAGATGGATCGCTTGTCGCCAAAGGTGTCGTAAAGGCTCTGTTTGGAAATGCCCATCTCTCGGATCAACAGGTCCATCGACGTACGCTCGTATCCAAGGTGCCAGAAGACCTTCACCGCCGTTTGGAGAGCCACCTCGGGGTCGAATCCCTTGCTACGAGCCATTTTGAAATGATAGACCGCGGCGATATCGAACGCATCAATCCATTCGAGATTAGTCTCATTTTGCCGCACGAGCCTGGGCAAGACTCCGATCAACTTTGACTGTTACACTCTGCTCAACCTGTGATTCTAGGCCGATGGGCTCATTGAGCGACTGGGAGATGATGGGCCCACTGAGCTGAGTGGCGGATGACCACAGGGCCGCAGGCAGGGAGGACACTCGCTTTCACAGAAGCGATGCGCTTTCACGGGAGTTGGATTAGTCGAGACCATTAGCCTAGAATCGGCCTTATGTTTATCGAAGACAGCAAGCTACCTGATGATGTCGTCCGCAAACGTTACTCCGAAGGCTGCGACGCGCTTTGTTGTCTCGAATGTGGTTTGGAGTGGGAGTTCGATCCGAGGATGCCGGGAGCTATCGGAAAACCGCTGTATGTGTTGATGGAGCATCGCTGCAAAGAGAACGGCGATTGACAATCGTCGCATAGCGCACGTTCAGAGAGTACGTCATGCCCAAAGCCGAGTATGCAGCCTTTAAAGCTCTCGATCCCTTCTTCAAGATAGTCATGGATGGTCTGAGCGGATTGGTTGACGGCAAACACTACTTCGACACCTTTGCCGATGATGCCGTTTACGAGTCCCGGTACAACTTTCCCGGCTGGCCGCAGACGATTCACGGCTGCTCGAACCTGATGGCCGTCTTCTCCGGATATGGTAAGAGCATTCAGCTTCACCGGGGCGACAGCCTTGTCGTCCACCCTACAAGAGATGCTCGCGTTGTCATCCTCGAATACGAGGTACACGGAAAAATTCTCAGGACTGGTGCGTCTTATGACAACAGGTTCGTTTCGATCATCACGATTGAGAACCGAAGGATCGTGCATTGGCGCGACTATATGGATTCTCTGGCCGCCTGGACGGCGCTCAATAACGCTTCCTGATCATCTTGAGCAGGATACTTACAGATGTGGAAGGGAGTCGGAGCATGGAGGGGGCCCATCGACCAATTAGAGACTGCGAAGCGCGGTCATGAAGCTTTCAATCTTGCGGGGCGATGAGGCTTTGGCGGATTTGAGATTGTGTTCGATGCACAATCCGGAGAAGAAGGACAACACCATCTCTGCAATTGCAGAAGGAGCCATCCTGGGCTTTTCGGCCTCGATATTCATTGCGAGAAGGCGCTGCAACTGTGCCCGATTCTCCGTCACAACCCGATAAGCCTCATCCGGAAGGATAGCGAACTCCCGCATCGAGTTGACGGAAAAGCAGCCCCGCTGTTCCCCTTTGTTGAGAGGACCATTCTTAAGAAAAGTCTCGACGTTCTTCCAGCCAAAAGGCTCTCTGGTGAGAAATCCTCTCTTCTCCTGGCTCTCGAGGTAATACCGAAGGCACGCCACAAAAAGATCTTCCTTGTCTCGGAACTCGGTGTAGAGCCCTGACTTATTCACGCCTGTGGCCCGTTCCAGTTCCTGGAGGCTCGCGTCCGCGAACCCGTGCTTCCAGAAGACGGGCATCGCCTTCTCCAGCACTTCCTCTCGGCTAAAGCCTTTCGGGCGCCCCATAGACACATTATCAGATAAAGAACTAAATAGTTCAATATCCTTGCATCCTCGTTGCGCCTTCATCATCGTATAGGACTGAGCGGTGCAAAACCTCTAGCAGGGCGAACAGGTCACGGTCAGTTGAATCGGTATGGTGGTGTATGGTCCACCGGAAAGCACAGGAGATCTATGTCAAAGTTGGCGAAGAAAGTGGCACTCGTTACCGGCGGTTCCCGGGGTATTGGCGCAGCGATTGCAAAACGGCTGGCAGCCGACGGCGCAAATGTTGCCATCACCTATGCAAAAGATGCGCAGGCGGCCGACACGGTCGTGAAGGCGATCGAAAGCTTCGGCCGTAAGGCGCTCGCGATCCAGGCTGACGCTGCAAGCCCAAAGGCAGTCAAATCAGCCGTGGAGCAGACGGCGAAATCCTTTGGGCAGATTGATGTATTGGTTAACAACGCAGGTACGGCAATCCCAAAGCCATTTGAAGAGGCCACGCTCGAAGAGCTCGACCACGTAATCAATCTCAACTTTCGCGGTGTGTTGGTGGCAACTCAGGCTGTGCTGAAGCACATGCCAGACGGTGGTCGCATTATCTCGATTGGCTCGTGTGTTGGGGAGCGCAACATGACTCCTGGGCTCACCGCCTACGCCGCGACCAAGGGCGCAGTCAAGATGTTTACCCAAGGACTGGCCCGCGAGGTAGGAAGCCGAGGCATCACGGTGAACAACGTTCAGCCGGGTCCGATCGACACCGATCTCAACCCTGCAGCTGGCGACTGGGCAGCGCCTCAACTAGCGAACACAGCCCTGAACCGCTATGGACATGTGGACGAGGTCGCCGCCTTGGTTGCCTTTGTCGCAAGTCCAGAAGCGGCATACATCACCGGAGCCAGTCTCACCGTAGACGGTGGAACCAACGCTTGAAGATTTAGGCGAAGTGCTTTGATGGCGACGAAGGACAACTCTAATCGAAAGCCGCCACGCTGCTCGCTCGGTGACCGAGATTCATGAAGCATTCAAAGCAAAAGTGCCAACGTCACTTTGGCAGGAGAGGGGACAATGAGCAATTCAATTGCGGAAAAGAATAAGGCGATCGTACTGGAGGCATTCGACACCCTGTTCAATAAGCGAGACTACACGGCAGCGGAGCGGTTCTGGTCTCCTAATTACATCCAACACAGCGCCCATATCGAGCGGGGACGAGATGGGCTTTTCAGCCTCGTCAGAGCCGCGCCGCCGTCGCTCAAGTATGAGCATGGCTTGATTCTTGCAGAAGATGACTACGTCATTGTTCATGGCCGGTTCTCCAACATTGGACTGCCGGTGAACTGGATCGCTGCGGACATCGTTCGCTTGGAGGATGGAATTCTCGTCGAGCACTGGGACGTGATTCAGGACGAAGCGACCGTGGAGCAATCGAAGAGCAAAGCGCCCATGTTCGGATCAACATTTCCTGTCTACGCGAAAGTCTGAGGCGAGAGGTCGTTGAGCGGCCGCTGCTTGACGTAGATTTGTCCGGCGAGGGTCCGATGGGGTCAGGAGGTTATCCTTGAGAACTTGAAGACCTACCCCCCTGGCGCGTGATCTATGAATTGTGGCCCCATGCCGTGCAAAGAGGTCGAGACATCCGTAGCGATCGCTTCGGGACCGCACGAGTCTTCAAATAACTGGGTGCTTGCGGCGACAATCCTCGGATCGAGCATGGAGTTCATCGACGGCACCGTCGTGAACGTGGCTCTGCCCAACATGCAGAGTTCAATGGGGGCAACAGGCGCACAGGCGCAATGGGTGGTAGAAGCGTACGCG
>DASXLY010000236.1:0-2770 GCA_036495975.1 Occallatibacter sp.
TTGTCGAGTTCAAGGTCAAGCACATGATGATCTCCCACTTGAAGGGTAACTTCACCACCGTGACCGGCACGTTATCGCTGGATGAGGCTGATCTGACGCAGTCGAGCGTGGAGGCGGCGATCGAGATTGCGTCGATCCACAGACGGGATGAGGGCCGCGATGCCCACCTGAAGGGTGAGGATTTCTTCCATGCCGAGCAGTTTCCGACAATGCAGTTGAAGTCGACGCACATCGCGCTGAAGTCAGATGGAGAACTCGTGGTCACGGGCGACCTGACCATCAAGGGTGTCACCCGCAGTGTGCAATTCTCGGTAGAGGGACCGTCTCCGGCGACGAAGGATCCGTGGGGCAACACGCGCATTGGTGTGGCGGCGACCACCAAGATCAATCGCAAAGACTTCGGGCTCACCTGGAACGCGGCTCTCGAGGCCGGCGGCTTGATGGTGGGCGAGGATGTCACCATCGCTCTGGACCTGGAGTTTGTGAAGCAGGCATAAGGGCGGCGCTGGGGTTGGAAGGATGATCCGCCAGAACACAGCATCAAGGCGTGTTCTGGCGGCGCACAAGTAGGACAGAAGGCTAGGCAATTATGGAACTCGGTCTTTATACACTCTCCGATCTCATCACGGACCCCAAAACGGGCGTTCAGATGAATGCCCAGGACCGTATCGACGAAACAATCAAAGCGGCAACGCTGGCGGATCAGGTAGGGCTCGACGTCTTCGGTGTTGGAGAACACCATCGCCTCGATTTTGCCGTCTCATCCCCCGCGATCGTCCTGGCCGCGATCGCTCAGACTACTAGACGCATTCGGCTCACGAGTGCAGTGACGGTCTTGAGCGCAGCCGATCCCGTTCGAGTATTCCAAGACTTTTCTACGGTGGATCTTATCTCGGGCGGTCGTGCAGAAATCATCGCAGGACGCGGAGTTTTTACAGAAGCATTCCCGTTGTTCGGCGTCGATCTGAGTGACTACGATCAGCTGTTCTCAGAGAAGCTCGACCTCCTGAGAAAGCTCAGCCGAACGGAACGAATTACCTGGAGAGTAAGCTTCCGCAGTGCCTTGCAAAATGCGGAGATCTCCCCGCGACCCATACAGCGGGAGTTGCCGATCTGGATCGGTGTAGGGGGTACACCGCAGAGTGCGGTCCGCGCGGGTGCTCTCGGTCTGCCGATGGCATTGGCAGTCCTCGGTGGTCCGATCACTGCTATCAAACCGATCGTTGACCTGTACCGAGAGGCCGGTCTACATGCCGGACACTCTCCTTCGAATTTGAAGGTCAGTATCAACAGTCACGCCTACCTCGGTGAAGACGCACAACAGGCACGGGAGTTCCATCGGGCGTTCTACCAGCAATATCTGAGCGAGGCGATGCCGCGAGGTAAGCGCCCTGTGAAACTCTCGCCTGCTGAGTTCGAAAGCATCACTGGACCAGGCACGGGGCTGATGATCGGCTCCGCGCAAGAGATGATCGACAAGATCATGCGAGAGTATGAACTCCTCCACCATAATCGTTTTCTGGCGCAGATCGACATCGGCCGACTTCCTTTCCGTGAAGTCGCCAAAGCGATTGAGTGCTTTGGCGAGAAAGTCGCTCCAGTCATAAGAGCCGAGACGGAAACCGATACTCCAAAGAGAACGGATGAAATCCAGCCTCCAACCTCGATTGCGGAGTCATCCGATGAAGAAGAGTTGGCTGTGACTGGGGCATGATACGGCAGCGACCGGCGTGACCCCGGTAACGCGAAAACTCTGACCCGTACAAAGCGGTTATCGTGACCGACGTGAGACTTATTAAGTAGATAGCAGAGGCACCCTCGCAAGCGCCCGCTGCTATGACCAAGCCTATTCACCCTGATTAGAAAACAAACTTTAATGAACCCTGGATCTGCCGAGCGGTGGTTGTTCCATCGTTCTGCGTCTGGGTACCGGTTGAAACTCCAAAGTTAGCATCTCCCAACGTGCCGCTGGCTGGCTGTAAAAAGAGTGGATGGTTGAAAAGGTTGTAAGTCTCAGCCCGGAAAATTACCTTGTATCGTTCGGATATCCTCTGGTCTTTTTCGAAGACAGCATCGGTATCGACTTGATTCGGGCCGTAGAATTGATTCCTGCGAACCGTTGGCACCTGATCAAAGGCGGGATTCATAAATGCGGTCTCGGCAGGACCCGTTCGCTTACCGCTGCCATCCGCCAAAATCGACGAGCCCTGGTTTTTAGGATACGGACTCGACCCGGAGTAACTTGCGCGATTGGTCAGACCAGTATGCAGATTATCAATCGTGCCGAAGATTTCGAAGGGAAGGCCGCTGCCCGCCTTGGTGATTCCGGAAAGCTGGATTCCTTCAAAAACACGCCCCACAAAGCCCTGGCTGACGTAGGATCTTCCGCGACCAATTGGCAGCTCCCACGTGCCATAAGCAGTGAAAATTTGGCGTTCATCGTCGGTTGCATTGCCATATTCATTGATCAGGTGATAGGAGTCGCGTGGTAATAACATCGCGAGTTGTACCGGTGGTATTCGCAATGACGGTCACCGTGGCATTAGGGACGACTGCTCCGGATTGATCCGTAACCAGACCTGTGATTGAACCTGTTTGAGCGACGGATTGAGAGGCAGAGAAGAATAGAAAGACTACGAGGATCAGTAGTGGCATTCCCGAAAATACGGATCGCGCTACACGAGAGGTCGAAACCATTAGTTTGCCCTCCTTTTGGCGTGCTTACGGGCTTAAACTCGTGAACTGCCGCATGAATGTGCAAGTTGAGTTC
>DASXLY010000237.1:0-1739 GCA_036495975.1 Occallatibacter sp.
AAAGAAGCCAGGAAAATGAGCACTTTACAGTAAGTGGTTGAAAAGGCAAAGGGGACGTAGTTCAGTTGGTTAGAATGCTGCCCTGTCACGGCAGAGGTCGCGGGTTCGAGCCCCGTCGTCCCCGCCATAAATCCAGTAGAAGCAAAGATTTATGGTATCGATAGTTGCTTTCCATGGTGATGCAAGGGTGCTGAAGGGTTCGATCCTTCCGCGCCTTTTCTATTTGGACCGAGCAGCATCCCCATGACCTTCATTTGGGCCTCCCTCTTCTCTTCGCCGATACTCTGCTGGTCGATCTCCAGAGTGATCCTGCTGTTGGCATGTCGCATCAACTCCTGGGCCGTCTTGATGTCGACACCTCGCTGCCGCAGTATCGTGGCGAGTCCGTGGCGGAAGGTATAAAACACATCCCGCTTTGTGACTTCGATTTGCTCCAGCGCTCGCTCCGAGCGCAATAATCTGCCCTAGTTTGCGGGCCATTGTTCACGTCCGGCCCGTAACTGGGCGCACAAACGGCACACAGTATGCCGTTTGGCAGGAGATTTTATTGATCCAGGGAATTCAGTCGCTCAGAGTAAGTCCCACACCGCAACCCGATTAATAACGCGACGTCGTAGCTCGACAAGAAATCGGAACTGTTGCATGCACCTGTCAGTGCCACAAGAAGCCTCCTCAGAAACAGGTTCCGGAGGGTTGGGAACTCAGGTCCCGAGAGAACGGTGGTCCACCGTAGTTAATTAAGTTCGTTTGACGATAAACACCGTCTTGTCGTCGATCACGTCCGCTTCGCCGTTTTGCCGGCGCCGGTCATCTTCGCTCACCGCATGATCTAGCAACGCGTTGCAGATCTCCTTCGCCGGCTCGCGATAGTGTTCGCACATGACCGCTTCCATTAGCTCGAGAGCATGTTTGTCGCTGCCGTCGTAAACTCCATCGGTATAGAGGACCAGAACATCTCCCGGACTCATCAGAGTGATTTCGTCAAGATCCGAAGCGTCTACCTCCGTATGCCGTAAGTCCAGGGAATAATATTTCTTACGATCCGGGTGATTTGCAGAGAGTTGCAAGCCAAGCGGAAGAAACCGCACCATGCGGCTTGCATGGATGTTCATGAACTTCTGATACTCCGCCGAGAACACCAGCGGTGAAGGATGCCCGAAATTCGCGAAGCGGAAATGGCCGCCGGGGCGAACTTCGCCATATATCATCGTTGCGATTTCGCGTACGCCTTCATTCTCAACGATTCCTAAGGCGTTGCGGGCGGTCTTGGATAGCGCCAGTCGTAGGTTGATGTTTTCGAGCAGCATGGGTGTCGCTCTGCCGAACCGATCCAGGTCGGCAAGCATTAACGCATGGAATGTGTCGTGCACGGTAGAGGCAATCTTGGCTGAGATGATTCCGTGCCCCTGTGCATCTACCACCAGGACACCCGCCGTCGAATAAAGATCACGCAACTCTTCCGCAACCCGCACTTGCTCGGAGCTTTTCGCGAATCGATACTCTCCTTCCATCTCGGGTCTGTAACCGGGCGTTGTCCTCAGCCACCGTACCTGGTCGTCGACCGCATTGCGTAAGGCCACTCCTGGTGCAGGCGGTTCAAGAAACTCTTCCGACAGCCGTTGTGCCTGCTGAATGCGTGCGTCAATATCGTAACGCTGTTGAAAATTGATGTATTCAAAGAGGTCGCCACCCACAGTTCCGGCAGGAATGGAATTCCCGAACATCTCAATATTAGGAAT
>DASXLY010000238.1:0-2032 GCA_036495975.1 Occallatibacter sp.
ATCAATAATTGTGCGCCGAGCCCGGCACAGGCATCTGCGATCGTTCTGAAGATGGTTTCCGAACCGTTCTGGAGAGTGCCAAGCGATGCGTAAATGAGTGGGCGTCCGTCTAGGCGGTCCCAGGGGAAGTCGACGGCAGGACGCTGTTGAGCGTGTAAGAACGGCCCGGTATAGTGAAGCCCGACTGGCTTTTTGCCGCGGATTTCGAACTCCAGTGCTTCAGGCAACTGAGAAATTTGCGCCAGAGGCGATAGCCCTTCCTCGGCACGCGTGTGGGGCTTCAGTCCCCATGCGCTACGCTGCTGGTTCACTTCTCTGAAGATGGGGGTTGCGATCCGCAAAAGCAAATGAATTGCAAGGCGGTTCCGCAAACGGCTGAGCCGACCCTGTCCCGCCGCCCAGCCGAGCCAGAAGGGCGGAAACCGGTCGTCGGGGAGCAGGGGAGGAATCAAGGCGATGGAGATCCATGGCAGGCCTAAATGGTCTGCCACGTTTCCAGCAAACTCCGCCTCGTCGACTAGCAGCGCTTCTACGTTGGCTGTCCGGATTGCCTCCGGCCCGTCGCGCAGGGTCATCCGCGCCGAATTCCTCACCCGCTCCAACGTAAAACGAAAGGCCGCGATCCCCTTTAACCGCGCCAATTGCTCGTCCAGCCCCTTGAGGGTGCCGCGCGGATAATCTTCGGTGCCGATCCGATGAAACTCGATACCCGCGGCACGCACACCTGCCTCGGTGTCCGCGATCCCGAAGATCACTACCTCGTGACCTCTCAGTTGCAGGGAATGCGCCAGCGCGGTCATCGGATTGAGATGACCGGTTCCCGGAAAACAAAATGCTCCAAATTTTGCCATTGCCCTCTTTAATAATTCATTGATTTCAGAGCGTTAGTAGATACTGCTACGGTAGCAGGTATTCCGATTCTCGCTACAGAGGTCGAACTGCAGCGGGGTGCGCCTGCCGATGAGAGCGATCTGCTGGAATAGGGCTATGGGCGCTGCGCCGCGCCGCATCTGCGTTCTCGGCCTAGCAGTTTGCCACCCTATCGCGACGGCAAGAAACCACGGCGAGCCCTGAGCGAACGGTTCCTGTGCGAGATCGGCTAATCGTGCCTCAGCGCATCCACGGGTGAGAGTTGCCCTGCGCGCCATGCCGGAAGCGCTCCGGCAATCAGCCCGGCGAACACCGCGATTCCCACCGCCTCGGCAAGAAGCTGCCAGTGGAGGGACGCCGAAACGAGACTCGCGGTCCGTGGCAAGGTCGCCAACACCTGCAGAGCACACCATCCTAAAGCGATACCGAAAAATCCCCCAGCCAGCCCAAGCATGACTGCTTCCATCTCAATGTGCGCCAGCACCTGCCATCGGTTCCAACCCACAGCGCGCAGAATGCCGATCTCCCGCGTGCGCTCGAAAACCGACATCGCCATGGTGTTGGCGATTCCCAATATGCCGATGAGGAGAGCGAGCGAAGAGGTGCCCCAGGCGGAAGCGTGGGCCAGCTTCACAAACTGATTGTCGCTGGCGCGCTCCGCCGCGGGAATAGCGCGCATTCCTGGCAGAGCAGCTTCTATCTCAGCCTGCGCGTGCTTCAAGTATTGTTCCGGCGTTTCTCCGCGAGGTGCTGGGCGCAGCCGAATATCAATCGTCGAAACTTTGCCTTGCAAGCTGCTTAGCTGTTGCAATTGGTCCAGCGGCATGACAACCGCGGCCGCCTCAAGCGTTGAAGCGCCGTGATAAATGGCAGTTACCGTGAATGGCGTGCCCTGAATTTCAAGAATATCCCCGGGGGTCTTCTTCAGATCCTGAGCGAGCAGATCGCCGAGCATGACCTCGGCTCGACCGTCGCGAAACCGCCGCCCTGCAAGAATCTGCAGAGAATCAAACTGAAATGCATCGCCCTTCCAGCCGTATACCAGCGCATTCACGTCCGGTGTCAGGTCCATCAGGTTAAAGATCGTGGGCGAGGCCTGCGCCACATCAGGCAAATCCTTGAGCTTTGCCGTCGTCGATTCATCCAGCGAAGTGTTCAGGAA
>DASXLY010000239.1:0-5814 GCA_036495975.1 Occallatibacter sp.
CAACGAGGAAGCGGGAACAGCAATCACCACATCCATAAACTGCCAGCAGAGGCCTGTCACCTGTGGTACAAGAGCATTGATTACGTACGCTACCAACAACGGTGCTTGAATAGCCAGATGCACCTAGGGCAACCCCCAGGCTCGTCTGTATCAATCGGGTGTGAGTCACGCCAATTGGAGCATCATCACCAATGCGCGTTTCCAGACGGTGCGGTTCTGGAAACGTGCATTGGCCTGAATGCGTCAATCGAGAATTTGCGCACTTGTTCTAGATGGCGTGCTTTTCGTCCAAGTGACGTCAATCACGTTCCCCAATACGGTTCCAAGGACTGGCCAACGAAAATCAAGAATGCCGAATTTCCGGGACCGCGCCTCTCCCCGTTTTCCCACACCTAATAACTATTTCTTGCCGCATTTAGTCGGCAGAGGCAAGATGTTGGGGTGGATGAACTGGCCACCGGTACTGTCCTTGGACACTACAAACTCGTCCGCCGACTAGGGCAGGGCGGTATGGGAGTGGTGTGGGAGGCCGCCGATCAAAAGCTCGGGCGCCATGTCGCGATCAAGCTGCTCATCGGAGCGACCGGCGACACCAGAGCCGCGTTGGACCGATTTTGGCGCGAAGCCCGTGCTGCTTCTTCTTTGAATCACCCCGGCATCTGCACGATCTACGAGCTGAACGGGACAGCAGACTCACCGTTTCTCGTCATGGAATTGCTCGAAGGCAGCAGCCTGGACAAACTCTCTCGTGGCCACGCGATGCCGTATCCGAAATTGGTAGAACTGGGTGTGCAACTTGCCGACGCTCTCGACGCCGCGCACCGCAAGGGCATTCTGCATCGCGATATCAAGCCGGGAAACATCTTTCTCACCAACTCTGGCCAAGCGAAGCTTCTCGACTTTGGGCTGGCAAAATTAAACAACGCCGGAGCAGGCCCAGACGCTTCGACCGCTCTAAACACGCAAACCCATCTGGGATCGGCGATGGGCACGGTCGCCTACATGTCTCCGGAGCAGGCGCGCGGCGAACCGCTTGACACGCGCAGCGACCTCTTCTCGCTCGGCGTCGTACTCTACGAGATGGCGACCGGGCGGCATCCCTTTCCCGGCGCCACCACCGCGCTGATTTTCGACCGCATTCTGAACCATGCGCCGGTCGCGCCAATCTCGCTGAACCCGCAACTGCCGGTCGAGTTCGAGATCATCCTCAACAGAACGCTGGAGAAAGATCGAGAGCTTCGCTGCCAATCCGCAGCCGATATTCGTGCTGACCTCAAGCGGCTAAAGCGGAAGAGTTCGGGGAGCACACCGACCGAACCCTCGTCCAGAGTGCCTTCATCGCAAGCTTCCGCGGGCTCTGCTGCTTTGCCTGCGGCCAGGAAGTCGCGTGGATTGGCGGTCATCCTGGCTTTCCTGGTGGTTCTCGCAGCGACTGGGTTTGCCGCCTGGCGTTTCTGGCCCCGCGCCCGACCGTTCGCTGACGTCTCTATCAATCAAGTAACGAATGTTGGGACGATCGAACGCCTCGCGCTCTCAGCCGACGGGCACTTTCTGGCCGAGGTTAAAAACGACAAAGGGCAGCGTACGCTCTGGATAAGGAACACCGCGACCAATACCGATACCCAAATCCTGGGCGCGTTTGGCACTGAATACATCGGACTCACCTTCTCGCCGGATAGCAATTACCTCTACTTTGTACGAGAAGCTCTGGAGAATAGCATTCAGGGCGCGCTTTACGTTATGCCTGTCTTCGGCGGCACACCCAGACAGTTGATCGCTGACGTCGACAGCACTATCAGTTTTTCGCCGGACGGTAAACGCTTTACCTACGTGCGATGGACGCCGGACCGCTTAGACCAAAATTCCGAGATACATGTCGCTGACAAAGACGGCAGCCACAACCAGGTGGTCCACGCGTCCCTGGAAGACGCTGGTCCGCCGGTCTGGTCGCCTGATGGAGGCCGGATCGCATGGATCGGCACGGTTGGGGCGACCGCGAAACATGCGCTCCAGTTGCTCGATCTATCCTCGAAGAAGCTGACCATCGTTCCGACACCGGCGGATGTCACTTTTGAAGTCATATACACCACCTACACCAATCTGGCATGGACCCCCGACGGCCGGCACCTCGTGACGTTTTACCTCAAACCGCACACCGGCCATGCGCAGATCGGAATAGTCACGGTGCCTTCAGGCGAGTTTCACGCGGTGACCAATGACGTGAACTCTTACAGTCAGCTCGCTCTGTCGGCAGATGGACGCACCCTGGCCACAGTGCTCACCAACATCGACTCGAGCATCGCCTGGTATAAGCCCGAAGGTGGGGCGCCGTTTGCGACCACGCCGCTGCGGATTACCCCGGGCGACATCGGCTGGGCGAACGAAGATCGTCTGCTCTTCAACGTTCCCCGCATTGCGATCGGCTGGATCGATCGCGCGTCAGGCAACCCGCAAACCTTCGACCCGGGAGAGATCGGCCTCGAAGATTACATCGCCGCCTGCTCGGATGGTCACATCGTATTCACCGGTTTTCCTAAGGGCGTGGCGGAGGCGCGTCTTTTCCGAATGGATGCGGATGGAGGAAATGTTATCGAGCTTACCGTCAGCGGAAACGCGGGAAGTCCGCAATGTTCTCCCGATAGCCAACAGGTCTATTACAGCGTTGGGAAGGCTGGAGCATTTATTGTCTCGCTGTGGGCCGTCCCTTTGTCCGGCGGTACGCCCCGACAGGTGCTGCCGTTAGAAGCTACTCTCCAATTTGCAATTTCTCCTGACGGAAAGCTGGCAGGCTACGAGACAGTCGTCGCCTCGGGCGGCGTGCAGTCGAAGGTCATCGACATCGCTTCTGGACAGGTGATTTCGGAACTCAACATGGATAACAGCGATACAGGCAGCGAAAGTGGCGGCTTTATAAGTTTTTCGCCTGACAGTCGGGCCATAGTTTATTCCGTACTAAGATCAGGCGGGAGGACCATGCTATATCAGCCCTTGGACGGGTCGACCCCGCACCCTTTGATCGATCCGGTGCAGGAAGACATCAACGATTTTGGCTGGTCACCTTCTGGCAAGCAGCTGGCGGCGGTGCAAGTCAAGTCCAGCTCCGACGTGGTGCTCATTAGCGAGCGGCGTGGAGCCTCCCAATGAATGTGAAATCCGGAATCAGCCGGCTGAAAGAGGCGCAGGAGCGGTAACGACAAGCTAATGAGTTGGTGACCTGTATGGCCGGGTATCTCGGACAACTGACAGATGCGTGTCATTGAGTAAGTAAGTTGACGATAAATCGCCGAGTATTAAATCCAGCACCAATCACGCTGGAAACGCGCTTTGGCCTGAAGTCAAGAATTGAACTCGGAATTGCCTGCAGATTGCTGGACACCGACCGACTCATCGTGAACAGCGGAGCGCCTACGGTACCGCAGCCAGAAACAACATGCGGCAGCTAATGTTCCAATAAAGTATCCGGCATAGCCGAGAGCTTCAGCCTGTTTCTGGAATGTCGGATCAATGGAAGGTTGCCAGAATCCGGTGATTTCCTTCTGCCCCATAACCCACTGGCCGAGGTTGAACGCAAAGTGGATTCCTAAGGGAACTGCAATGCCACGAGTAGCCAACGCAGCCATACCGAACAGAATCGCCCCGGCAAAAGGACCTAACAGAGAGAGAGACCAGTGCAAGCCACCCGCCAGGTGCTCAAGCGCGAAGACGAGCCCCACGATCAACACGGATGGCCACATGCCAAGATCATCCTCAAGATGGCGCAATGGATAGGCACGGAAGGCAATCTCTTCCCGTAGGGCGAGCATGAAGTACGCCGTAACCCCGAGCAGTAGCCAACTCATCGGCGATGAAGGCCCCACATACGTCCAGTGGGTGTGGCCGCCCGCGTAGAGCAAAGATTCCTGGAGCACCACGAGTGCAAATCCAATCCCTAACCCAAACAACATGCGTGGCGCGCTCTTTGCGGTCAGCTCCAAGCCAGCATCGCGCAGACTCCATCCGTCCCAACGCAAGAACAGAAGAGTCAGTCCGTACGTCAAGAGAGAGGTTATTGCGCCTACCTCGATCGTGTTCGTGAATGAAGTTATCTTCACGAAGGAGGTCGTGAAGATCAGCACAAGTGGACATGCCATCAGGAATAGAAGGGAGCGCAAGACGCCCCTCATCCACTTCATTGGGAGCTTCATACTCGTATGGTACGCATCGCCCCATGTACAGGTTCCGAGGCAGGACTGGAGGTTTTGGCGACCGTAAGTCATGAGAACGAGCTTCTCTTCAGTCATTGCCTCTGGCGCCACCGCCATTCTCGACGAGCGCATTATCGCCAAACCGCGTTTCCAGACTCGGCAGTTCTGGAAACGCGAGTTGCCCTGTTAGCGACAGTTGAGCTTCGAGCCGACCAAATTGCTGGACAGTGGGCCAACTTCCCGTTACCGATCAAGCGGCGCGAGACTACACGACGGACTTCGCCTCTTTCGGCGGGACACTTAGCACCAGCGCTATCCCTATCACTCCGAAGAGGATCACGTCGTCGTAACCGCGTGGGACCTTATGCAAAGAAGTTTCGACCGACTGAATGAGCATTGTTGCAGAATGTGCGAGGCCGTGCCATGCCGCGAAAGCAATCACGAGCCTGTACTCCGATGGTTTTCGAACTGCCAACAGCAGAAACACCCCGAGAATGACAAGAAACGTGATGAACATTGGCCCGCATTCATTGTCGTGCATTTCAACCAGCCATTTGCTATGCCATAACTCGGTGCACAGCGGATAGAGGAGGCCAACATAGAACAGACCCACCAATGCAACGACCACTTGTCGGACGCGCTTCATGAGAGATCTCCTTGGCGGCAGCCCAGGCGCTGAGCCGTCGGCCAGGTGTTCATCGCTGGATGGACAGCGGTTCTACGTAGACAGCCATACCGAGCAGCTATTCGAGGATAAATGGGCGAGAACAGGTCAGCGCGTCATTTGAGAGGCTGAAAGCGAGAAACGGGCGTCGGCCTGCTGAGCTTCACTGTGGACGAGCGCCCAATCGCCAACTCACTTACTGACACAAGATTTCAGTTCGCACGCTCCCCGCCTGGAGCGGGATTGCCATGGCCAAGCGACGGCAGAACCTTCACGTAGCCATGGTCACTGCGCATCTGCCTACGGGGGGCGTGCTCACATTATGCAGCTCGGCGGGGATGCTGACCGGGTTACACTTTCCGGGTGGCAAAAAGTAACATAACGTTCATCGAACCGATGCTTCTTTTGCGCAAAGATAAGCTGCCAGAAACTGATCCAACGCTCAGCAACGTCCGCCTGCCGCGCAATAGTGGTTCGCAGCGGGGAGGAACTGTGTCCAATCCGACGCTATGCCTCTCTGTGCGGCATCCACCGGAATCCGTCCGGCTTTCACCTCGTCGGCGAGGTAATTCTCGACCCGGTCCTTTATCTTGAAATAGCGATCTTCAAGAGCCGTCGAATCCGGGCCACATTCTGGCCAGATGTTTCCCAACCCATCAGCACCCCCGAGTTCCAATGGCACCAGATGATCCAATTCGCAGACCTGGTGATCTCCTGAATTTGAATGCGGCTTCTGAAGGCCATACCATTTGTAGGTCACGTGTTTCTGCGCCTCGCTCGTAGCACAATTCCGAATACATCGTGTTCTAAAACGTGACTCTCTCGGCATCTCCGCTGTAATTGAGGGATTGACGCCCCCGGGGGTACAGCGAGGATCGGGAATCGGGTAGCTGTTGCGCATAGACACCGTGCATGTAGCGTCATCGGGCGGCTGCCAACTGTGGAAATAGTCGGAGGCACAGCTTA
>DASXLY010000240.1:0-4356 GCA_036495975.1 Occallatibacter sp.
GAGTTCTGGGACCCTATCAGGAAATATTGGAACGAGCCGACTCCCGAGAATCGTGAATCACTTCGATTCCTGGTGGACCCGAAGTCTACGAGATGGCAGTACGAGAATGGTGCGAACGACACGAGTCTCCTAGATCCCACCACGTGGATGTTGGATCAGCTCGGTCTGGATCGACCCGGCAACGCCGAGATTCAACTCGATCTGTTTTATGACTACCGCACCAATCTACCGCTCTACCCAGCCTTTCAAGAGTTTTTCCGTAAGTTCCAACCACCCACGCTCATTGTCTGGGGGAAAAATGACTTTATCTTTCCGGCTGAGGGTGCTCCTCCATACAGCCGCGATTTGAAAAATATCGAGACACACATGCTTGATACAGGGCATTTTGCACTGGAGACGCACTGTAGCGAAATTGCGACTCGTATTCACGAGTTCCTGAACAAGAACGGTATTGCGCACAACTAATTCATCTTCATCCAACGGTGGGGGCGGGACTTGCAAGAACCCGCCTCACATGAGGGACATATGGCTCATACTTTTGGTTCTCTGGTTTTCACTCCCGTAGTGAAGGAGTTACAGCAACGCTATGGAAGCCGACGACAATATGAACGACTTGCGGCCCAGGGTGTGTCGTATCAGGGGCTGGGTCCCGATGAACGAGAATTCATAGGCGAACGTGACAGCTTTTATATGGCAAGCATCGGAAGTACTGGCTGGCCGTATGTACAGCATCGCGGCGGACCGAAAGGATTCCTCAAAGTTCTGGACAACCAAACAGTCGCTTTTGGAGATTATCGCGGAAATAAGCAATACATCAGTACCGGCAATCTCCTGACGGACGATCGTGTCTCACTGATTCTCGTTGACTATCCACGCCAGGCACGCCTGAAGATTCTTGGTCATGCCGAGATCACGGAGAGGGCTGAGGCTAAAGAACTTCTTGAGGTAGTCCGTGATGAAGGCGAGAATGCCTTTGTTGAACGCGTCTACACGATTCATGGCGATGCGTTCGATTGGAACTGTCAGCAACATATTACTCCACGATTTACCGTGGACGAGATTCGCACGATTCTGGCCCCTTTTGAGCAACGTCTCCAGACCTTAGAAGCTGAGAATGCCCATCTCCGTATGCAGCTCGAGTCAAAACGTTCGCGCACAGAGGGCCCACAGCTCATACTTGCCTGACCAGTGGTCGAATTGCCAGTAATCAGTTCTCCGGGAACGCGTAGTGCAAGTGTGCCGCGCTACGACCACTGCAAAGTATGCACGGAATCCGCCAGCAGCTCGACAACCAGTGAGCTTGAACCGAGCACCAGCTGAACTCGCTTCTCCGCGCCGCGGTTGGACAGTACGACCACATAGCTCCGATCGGGATTGCGAAATCCGACATGAGAGACAGGGTTCGTAGAAGGTTGCGAAGCGCTCTCTGCAACTCCATTCGTGCGAAAAACCTTCGCTCCGCGGCGCACATGTTTCGAGTAGTGCGCAAGCGCCCAGAAGCGTCCACTGCGGCTGATCTCCCGCGACGTGCTATAGATGGTGATGACCCCGCGGCCTGTGGTCGGCGCTCCCGGTATGATATCCCCCTCCTCATGCACGCCAATATAAGGAGTTCCTTTCTCGTCGAGCGCCAAGTTCCACATCGTGATCGACCGCGACCAGTTTCTGATGACGCTGTTGGCCCACTCCGCCCAGCGCGACCAGTCGGTCATTGGATCGGGAAAGGGAGTTCCATCGATGTGAGGCTCGCGCTGCGGCCTCCCTCGGTAAAGTAGGCACTCTTTTGGGGAAATGCATTGTGAACCTGCGTCATCGCCGACGGCTCGCCCGCATAGCCATGCCACGCAATGCCGTCGATGAACTCATACGCCTGCGGATCGCTCAGCTCTGCGATCGCGCGTCCCCACAAGGTGAAATTGTGGTCCAACACCCAGATTTTCGTCGGACTGCCTATCTTGCGCAGCAGTGGGCCCAGGTATTTCCTCACGAACAAAATTTCATCTTCCTGGGCCAGCAGGCAGGCCGCATATCGGCCGTCGACAGTCGTATCGACCTCGTTCTGGACCGTGATCGCATTGATCTCCACGCCCTCGGCTTTGTAGGAGTCGAGAAACTTCTGGAAGTACCGCGAATAGACCTCGAGGTTGCTCTTGCGTATCGTTCCGCCCAGCATGGAGCGGTTGAATTTCATCCATCCTGGCGGACTCCATGGTGTCGAAAATAGAAAGAGGTTCGGATTGAGCTTGCGCGCCTCCCTGAGTGCAGGAAGGATGTACGCCTTGTCGTGGTCGATCGAAAACTTCGCAAGCTCCGGATCATCCTGCTCACTGTCATCGAAGCTATAGAGCGACTTTGAATAATCGCTTGCCCCGATGCAGGTCCGGCAGACGTTCATCGCCATTTCGTCGGGAGCAAAAAGTTCGTGCATCAGTGCTGCCCGTTCGTCGCTGTGCAGCTGGTTCAACATATAGCAGGCTCCATCCGTGAAGGCCGCGCCAAAGCCTAGCATCTCCTGCTGGGTCGCTGTCGGGTCGAGGACAATCGCATCCCCTCGAACTAATAGTCGCAAACTGTATTCGGATCGGTACAGTGAAGTCAGCTTCTCATCAGCAATCACTACCAACGAAAAGCGCGTTTCTCGAGACTAAACCTGGGGCCGCCAAAGGCTTCGTTCTCAATTCGAAGATCGGAGTGTGTCAATGAGGGCTGCCAGAGCAGCAGGCTGATTGCGACGACTAGGATAGTAGAGAAAATAGCCTGGGAAAGTCGGACACCAGTCCTTCAATACTTGGAGTAGACGTCCATCTGCAATCAAGCCCTTGAGCGTTTCCTCCATCGCGGTTCCGATGCCGACACCATTCAAGACCGCCTGGATCACCAAGTCAGGATCGTCAAATGATGCTGGCCCCTGCGGGCTGACCGTGAGCACCTTTCGCCCTTTCTCGAATTCCCATCGATAGAGACCGTTGCTGAAGCGAAAACCTATACAGGCGTGGTTCTTCAGGTCTTGAGGATTCCGGGGCAGCTTGTGAGACTTGAAATATTCCGGCGATCCGACGATTGCGAGACGCATGTCTTTTGTAACCTTTGAATAGCCGTCCCGAACACATCAAGCAGGTCGCGGAGGCATCGCTGAAGCGGCTCAAAGTGGAAGCCATCGACCTTTTCTACCAGCATCGCGTCGATCTTGACATTCCGATCGAGGACGTGGCTGGAGCAGTGAAAGATCTGATCCAGGAGGGAAAGGTAAAGCACTTCGGCATGTCCGAGGCGAGCGCGAAGACGATCCGACGGGCCCATGCAGTACAGACCGTCGCTGCACTCCAGAGTGAATACTCTCTGTTCTGGAGAGAGCCTGAACAGACAGTGATGCCCACGCTTGAAGAACTCGGCATCGGCTTTGTTCCATTCAGCCCACTCGGCAAAGCTTTCCTGACCGGCAAGATCGACGCTGAGACGAAGTTCGACAGTACAGACTTTCGCAATACTGTTCCGCGATTCAATGCTGAAAATCGCAAGACAAACCAGGCACTGGTTGATGTAGTTACCTCGTTCGCGGAACAGAAGAAGGCGACGCCGGCACAGATCGCACTCGCGTGGCTGCTCGCGAAGAAGCCGTGGATTGTTCCGATTCCCGGCACAACCAAGCTTTCTCGACTCGAAGAGAACCTCGGTGGCGCGGCCATCGAACTCACAAACAAAGATGTGCGGACTCTTGAAGAAGCTTCCTCAAAGGTCAAGGTAGAGGGCGCGCGCTACTCACCATTTCATCAAGCGTTGGTGGGTCGATGAGGGCATCTCGCACAATGAGCACTGGTCCCGTCACGTGAAAAATATTACTAAACATCACTCGAGAGGAAGATCACAATGCCGCACGTCATCGTAAAGCTTTGGCCGGGAAAGTCAGATCAGCAGAAGGCTCAACTCGCACAGGAGATCACGGATAGCGTTATGTCCATTCTCAATTACGGAGCTGAATCCGTCTCCGTTGGAATTGAGGAGATCTGTTCGCAGGATTGGGCAGACAAGGTGTACACCCCTGATATAAAAGCGAAGTGGAACCAGTTGTACAAAAAGCCCGACTACACAATGTGATCGGTGACCCGGTCATACGATCTGAAATTTCCGGACGGAGGCAAGTGGCCGTTCAATGTCATCGGCCAAATGGAATAGGTGGACTTGTCAGGCAGTTTCATCGAAAAACTCCTAGATTTGCTAGAGTGGCAGGTGGAGAATCTGTTCATTTCCGACAACCCATACGTCGCCTTGGTCCTGATCCCCTTGGGCTCGATATGGCAATGCAGTTAGGGCCTCTCCACATGGTTGAATGAAGATCGCTTGGAACGATAGCCGGAT
>DASXLY010000241.1:0-84519 GCA_036495975.1 Occallatibacter sp.
CAGGCTATCGCCATACTGTGAATCAACGTCCGAAGAGCCCAGTGCGGGAAATCTGCACGCTGGGTTCTGTGGGAGCCGGGGGTGGGTGACTGCCTCCGGCCACCCAGTGGGCGATCCGTGAGGATCGTCCCTACCGCGACCGTAGCAAAGGGCGCCGGTCTGTCCCAGCGCGGTGGGGATCTGCTGAAAATACTTCTGGCCATCTGCCGTCAATTCGTATCGCTTCACCGGCTGCGGTGGAGTCGAACCTCGCAGAGGATCGAGCATCCCATGAACCACCGCAGTCGTATCGGTCGCACGCACGAGACCGGCCTGTTCCAGAGCCGCCAGCTTTGGCGCGATTCCAAATTTCTCCTGTTGCTCTGACTGAGGAAGATCGATCGGGAACTGCCGGCCGATCACAGTGCAGGTTGAGCCATGCTTCGCCAGATACTCGTTGATCGCCTTCGTGAAATTTGCCTCATTGGGTGTTTTTGCGCTGTTACATGCGATAAGAAGAATTAGACTCGCGTTGACTAGGTGGAAAAAGCGGCGCATGGGGTGTCCTCCGAGTGGTGTGTTGAGTGTTTCCGCAGGAGTTTGGTTGTCTCCTCAGGGCGAGCTTGTACGCAGAGCTGCGGTTTCAGCCCACGCCAGGTTCACGAAGTCGCGCAAGAGTTTGTGATCCTGATCGCGACGCGTAAATATTCCGCTTTTCACTGTGAGCAGACGATCGGATAGGGGCCTGACCACGACCTCGTGGCGATAAGATGAAGCGGAAAAGCGTGTCATGAGAGAGACCCCAACACCCTGCGTTACCAACCACAGTGCCTCTCTGATCGAGTAGGCATCAGCGACGAATTTGAGGGGAATTCCCAGGCTTTCAAAGTGCATCACGATCTCCTGATGTCTGCCGGGGAGTCCCTTCCGAGACACCGACACGATAGGCTCCAGCTCCAGGTCTTCAAGTTGAAGGGTGGACCTTGTCGCAAGCCGATGACCCACAGGCAAGCAGGCCATGAGCGGCTCTTCAAACAGCAGACGAGAGGAAATATCGGTTTCCAGGATGGGAAGGATGCCAAACCCGACATGGAGTTGTCCCTGGAGGACTCCGATGACCGCGTCCTGGGTTGTCAAGCTTTCTCGGGTCACTGACAAGGAGTCGGGAACTTCCGGCTGGATCCGCCTAACAATTTCCAGCAGCCTGGTGTTCAAGTACGTGGAGTATCCAATCCGCAGATCGCTCGTTTGCACTCTGAGAAGCGCTTGCACCCGATCAATACCGAGCAACGTTTGTCTGACCGATTCCCGAGCGGCCAGCAGGTAGAGGCTCCCAGCCTCGGTGGGCAACATTCTCTTTCCAACAGTGCGAAACACGGCGGTTCCAAGTTCGGCTTCGACGCCCTGGACACGTTTACGAACCGCGGACTTGCCGATACCCAGGTATTTCCCCGCAGCTGCGAACGAGCCTTTTTCCGCGACCGCAAGGACGGCGATCTGGCCGTCCATTGTTACTCTGAGCTGACGCATAGTTTTTTGAGGGTGAATTCAAATGATGGGCAGAGTGATAACGACCGCATTCGCTGAATCTCTGCAGCCGAGGCGTAGGACATCAAGAATGTAGTTGTGTTATTAGCCAGATGGACGGCGTTTCAAGACAAAGAGCCATTTGTTGGCTCTTCGCCATCCTGGCTTACAATTCGGCCTGAGCGGCTGAGAGTTCATTGGGGGAGTCCCTCTCTATCCGTTTCTCTCGTACTATGCGGGCGCGTGTCGCGTGCAACCCGGCCAACCTGAGGTGAGCACTTCGTCACCGGCGGCCGACCACGAATCACTGCGGCCCAAACCCGCAGAGCGCATTTATTAGTATTCGTGTGACGGTGCGAATTTGTACCGGGGAAAACTCACCCGCCATGTTTCGTGCGAACGCATGGATATGTACCACGCAATTTCAAGATTATTTTTTCGCTGATAACGACCGGAAGCCCTTTACTTTCCCGGGATCCTGAACAATGCTGAGAACACCCGCACGCATGAAATTGCATTGTCAGGCGCGATGGACGATCGATTCACTTGTCAACGGATGCCACAGAACGGACACTCTCCTTGTCGCTCCTGCGAGCGAAGCATACCCTCACGTCGGCTGTGCCGGAACCTACCTCTGAATTATCGGCTTGTAGCGATGAGCAACTGCTTGAACGCATCCGCAATCGTGACAAAGAGTCGGCGCTGAACCTCTTTCGCCGCTACAGCAAGCTTGCTTTCTCCATTGGCCATAAGATCCTCCAGGACGAGGGAGAAGCGGAGGACCTGGCTCAGGAGATCTTCATCCGCCTTTGTTGCGAGGTGAAGTCATTCGACGGCGCAAAGGGCTCGGCCCGGACGTGGATCATCCAGATGATCTATCGGCGCGCTTTCGATCGGCGTGCCTATTTGCATCGGCGCCACTTTTACCTTGGTACAGATACGCAGGACGGCACGAATACTCATGATGGAAGGAAAAGTCTGGAAGATGACATCATCGAACGTTTGACCGGCCAGCAATTGAAGGCGGCGTTCAGCCAGCTAACAGATCGCCAGCGTGAGACGTTGGAGATGTTCTTTTTTGAAGGCTTGAGGTTCAGCGAGATCGCCGAGCGAACCGGCGAGGACATTAAGAATGTTCGCCATCACTACTATCGCGGCCTGGAGCGTCTACGACAAGTGGCCCGTCAGATGTTGCGCACCAGGAAGACTGATCGATGAATTACGAGACAGAATATCCGAAGGGTTGCAGCGAAGAATTCGCGGAACTGTGCGCGCTTTCCACCAGCGGCGAACTCAGCGATGAAGAGATGGCAATGCTGGATGAGCACGTCGCAAGCTGCGCACCATGCACAGCCCTGTTACGCGAGTACATCAGTCTTGCAAAAGTCGGCATGGCGAAACTGGCGGCGGAACGAGAGCACGAGTTGGAGACTCCGTTCGGCTATAACGGAACACAGGCAGAAGAGCGCTTCGTCGTTGGTCTCCAAGCCGCCGAGCCGAGTATTCGCGCCAAGCTTCACTCTCGCGTCGCTTCGTCGACGATGTTCATTGATTGGAAACGCGTGCGCCGTCCGGTCGCGTGGGTCGGAACCGCGGCAGCTGTCTTGCTCTGTATCGGAGCGGCATTCGAAGTCGGAATCAGGATGACGCCCCTTCCGTCTCATCCCGTACCTGCGGCCATTGTCCGGTCACCTGCGGCCCCCGATGGTGAGAAAGCTCTGAAGACCGAACTCGCTGCGGCGCAGGCTTCCTTAAAGACCCTTACGGCTAAATCTGACGAGTTTGAACATCGGCTTACCGAACTCTCCGATACAAGGGCCTCTCTCCAGGCTCAGATCGGCGAACTCGCTGACAAGGACAAGTCGGATTCAACATCGCTCGCTGCGGTGACGCAGCAGCGCGACGGCCTGCAGCAGCAATTGAATGATGCATCGAATCTGCTGACCCGTGCAAGAGAGGCTTTGAGTCGCGCGCAGCAGGATCGGCAGGGAGCGCTGTTCCGTGTCGCTTCACTTGAAACGGAAGTAAAAGATCTCAACTCGGAGCTATCGCGTTCCAACGACTCCGCCGGGACTGATGAGAAGTTCCTGGCCGCGGACCGCGACATTCGCGAGCTCATGGGAGCGCGCGAGCTCTATATCGCGGATGTGTTCGATGTTCAGAACAACGGAGAGCGCAGCAAACCCTTCGGACGCGTCTTCTATACAAAGGGAAAATCTCTGGTCTTCTACGCCTTTGACTTAGAAAAACAGCCAGGATATCGAGAGGCCAATGCATTTCAGGCCTGGGGCAAGCCGGACAGTTCATCAGCAAAACCTGTCAGCCTGGGCATTTTCTATATGGATAACGAGCAGAATCGACGCTGGGTGGTCAAATCAGAAAACCCGGATGTTCTCGCGCAGATCAACGCGGTCTTCGTCACTGTGGAACCGCACGGGGGAAGCCAGAAGCCTACCGGAAAGCCGTTCCTTGAGGCCTACCTGCATTCTCTTCCGCCGAATCACCCGTAGAAACAGCGGTGAGTGGCGAGTGATCAATGCCTACAGAGTGTTGGCTCCGTCGATTGGGCGCCAGGTGCGACCATGTATCGCATTACAGGAAAATGTGGGCTCGCCATCATCCACATTCTACGAACCACTCATCCTTCATCACTCGGCACTGTACTCGTGAATAGAGAATTAATTCGCACCGGTGGACGGTACAGAATCCAGTTCGCAGACGAATGCTCACCAGACTCGACTTCCTTTCCCAGGAGCATTCCATGAAATTCTTCCGGTTTTTGACACTCTTTGTGTCTTTTGCATTCCCCTGCGTTCTGTTTGGCCAGTCGACGAGTGCGTCACTCACCGGGGTCGTGGACGATCCGTCCAAGGCGGTCATTCCTAAAGTGTCCGTCACAGCAATCAACACACAGACCGGTGTCAAGACGGAGGCTGTGACGAACAGTGACGGCGTTTATGTTCTTACTGGGCTGATTCCCGGGTCCTATCGCATAGAAGTCGATAAGCAGGGCTTCAAAGGAATCATCGAGGCCGGGCTGACGCTGCATACGCAGGACATCGTGCAGATCAACTTTCACATGGCCGTGGGCTCGATGTCCGAGACAGTGACGGTGAATGCAAATGGCATGAACATCAACACCACCGACGCCTCGGTCAGCACGGTGATCGACCGGCAATTTGTCGCGAACATGCCCCTGAATGGAAGAAGCTTACAGGATTTGGAGACGTTGGCACCGGGGGTTCTGTACGTTGGTTCAAGCGGGGTTGGTCAGAGCGGCGAAATTACAGTCAATGGGCAGCGCACCGAAGCTAATTCTTTCTCGGTCGATGGCGTCAGCGCGACTGTCGGGACCGGTCCCGGGAATATTGGTGCTGGTTTTGCGGGTGTTACACCCGCCGCGACTGCCCTAGGCACAACGCAGAGCATGGTTTCCGTGGATGCACTCCAGGAGTTTCGCGCGACCACCTCCACTTACTCTGCCGAGTATGGCCGCACGCCAGGAGGCCAGTTTTCCTTCACTACGCGCTCGGGAACCAACGACTGGCATGGTTCGGCTTTCGACTATTTCCGCAATGAAGCACTAGACGCGAACAACTGGTTCAACAATGCCGCTACGCCCCAGGTTCCGAGAGAAAAAGAGCGGCAGAACGATTTTGGTGGCACATTAGGCGGGCCGGTCTGGATTCCACACGTGTATAACGGCAAGGACAAAACATTCTTCTTCTTTTCATACGAAGGTTTGCGTTTGTGGACGCCGCAAGGATTGGAAACACTCGCGGTCCCTGATCAAGACCTTCGGCAGCAGGCACCCACTCCACTCCAATCGGTACTCAGAGCTTTTCCGCTTCCGAATAAGGGCGAGGATGGACTGAGCGATGGACTAGGCATTTACCAAGCTGGCCAATCCTTTCCCTCTTCGATTGACAGCGTCAGCATCCGAATTGATCACAACTTCAGCGACAAGTTCAAAATATTCGGACGGTTCGCGAACACGCCTACCGTCTCGTCCAGCTATTTCGGCGCTACGGAGACGAACAATATATTCAACAGTCGCCTTGTGACTGTTGGAGCAGACAATATCATATCGTCTACTCAGACAAATGAGTTAAAGTTCAATATCACACGAGTCAACGCGATCCAAAATATCATCCCGACGACTTTCGGGGGGGCGACGCCCTTCGACGTCACGACCCTGCCCGGGCCAGCTAATAGTGCCTTTTCTGTCGCCGGATCACAGTTTTCCGTTTGTCTTTGCTTCGGAGGATATACTGATCTCACCCTCTTTCAAATTGCAAATTCGCAAACGCAATATAATGCGACGGACAGCTATAAGTGGACTCTAGGCCGCCATAACTTAATCTTCGGTGGAGATTGGCGCAGACTTGCCACATATTCAACACCAACCTTTGTGTCAGAGTACGTCGATTTTGCAAGCGAAGCGGAAGTCCTAGCAAATAATCCCGGACCAGGTGGGGGTTTTATTTCAGCCTCAGCATCACCCGCCCACGTGGAACCTCTTTACGTCAACTTGTCAGCCTTTGCGCAGGACGAGTGGAAGGCTTCGCCTAGGCTATCGTTGTCCCTCGGGCTTCGTTGGGATGTGAACCCTGCACCGACCAACCTCACCGGCCCGCCCCCCTACACTCTAAACCAGATCACTGATCTGAATACCGCGCAGCTAGCGCCTGAAGGCACCACGCTCTGGAAGACCGACTGGCATGCATTGGCGCCGAGGATTGGAGGTGCCTATCAGATACGACAGACGCCCGGTCACGAAACGGTCTTCCGCGCTGGTTTTGGAATGTTCTACGATTTGGGCAATACCACGGGCAGTACAGGATATGGCGGGGTGGGTTATCAGTCATCCGCTACTCTTACGAATGTCAATTTTCCCCTGACCTCCGCACAAATCACTCTGCCTCCACCGAGTATTGCTCCACCCTATAACAGTTATGTCAGCGCCTTTGATCCAAATCTGGAACTGCCGTACACACTGCAGTGGAATGTGGCGGTTCAACAATCACTTGGTTCGAGGCAGGCACTTACAGTGAGCTATGTCGGCTCCGCTAGCCGCCGCTTGCTAGAGACATACGACGTCCAGCCGCTCTCCAACCCCAATTTCGGGCCAGGGGGCGGCGACGGCGTCAACATTACGAAGAATGGTCCCACGTCCGACTACAGTGCGTTGCAGGGGCAATTTCAGCGCACCTTGTCGCATGGATTGCAAGCACTAGCCTCCTACACGTATTCGCACTCGATTGACGACGCTTCTTCGAATTTCGATCTCCGAAGCTTGCTTGAGCGGGCGAGCTCGGACTTTGACATCCGCCATAACGTCCAAGCGGCATTGACGTACGATGTCCCCGGTAAATACTTGAACCCCGTCATGTCGGAGCTACTCGAGCGTTGGTCACTTGATATTCGAGTTTCGGCCCGGTCGGCGCTGCCGGTGAATATAATCGGGAGGCGATATGTCGACCCTACAACAGCGACGTCGATTTACCTTCATCCGAATGTCCTACCGGGCGAGCCGCTCTACCTCTATGGCTCACAGTATCCAGGCGGAAAGATCATCAACTATAGTGCCTTCACTATTCCCACGTCTGGACCCGGATTCGACTCGGAGGGAAACACGTCGCGCAACTACGCTCGCGGTTTCGGTGCCTGGCAGACAAATCTTGCCGTCCGTCGCGAGTTTCCAATTCGTGAACGCCTACATGTGCAGTTTCGCGCTGAGGCTTTCAATGCTTTCAACCATACGGCTTTTTCTAGTATCAATAGCCAATTGTCGTATGGTCCTTTCATTCCCGGCTGTGTAGGCTGCAGTTTCGGAGAAGCCTCAAGCACGCTAAACAATTCCTCCGGAAGCTTGAATCCTCTATATGGAATCGGCGGGCCGCGCTCCTTACAGCTAGCATTGAAGCTGCTTTTTTAGGGAGCAGTGACTAGTGATCGGTGGCGATTGGCTAATGATGTTGGGTAAGCCATCCAGGCGATTTTCCGGCGCTAGCGTACCGATCACTGGTCACTATCAATAGAGCTGACCAGTGGCAAGCTATGAGCGTAAGCCGCTTCGGGGTTCACGAACAGTTTGAAGGAGAAAGTTTTGGATCAGAAGCGCTTCCTTTTCGGTGTAGTAATGGCATTGCCTTTTTCCGCGACGGGTGTGGCGCAGTGCACCAGTCGCGCACAGCTCAATGTGTTTGAGAGGAGACAATTCGTTCAGGTTTCGCATGGCCAGCGCGGAGAGGTCTCCGCGCAGTTTCTTTCGGAACTCGGGTGTGGAAGGCAAATGCTGGACTCGCTCAATGCCTTGGGTGCAGAGATCGATTACAGCGATGAGCGATCCGGTTATGTGTTGGTCAATATCCCACGGGAGAAGTTACTCGCCACTCTTGACATTGCGGGCGTCGCGTATGCCTACACCCGGGATGACGACCGCATCTACTACCAAGACCCGGCCGCCCAGATTCCCCAGAGCGAGCGCAAAGCCGAGCCGGTCCCAACGATCGCCATTCCGTATCCGCGCGTGGCGAAGACACTGGCGTCTGACGGGCCGTTTTTCGACGCGGGTGTGATCGGCCTGACTAAGCTTTGGCGGCAGCACCCGGAGGCCGACGGGCGCGGGGTGCGGGTCGCGGTTCCCGATGAAGGTTTCGACCTGCTCCATCCCGCCCTTCAGGAGGCAAGAAATGCCGCGGGCGCCATCGTTCCGAAGGTTGCCGACCTGAGTACCGTGACCCCCCCGAAGGAAGACAGCGCCTGGGTGCAATTTGGCGACGCGCTGCAGACAAGAGATGGCCAGTTCGAGGCTGCTGGCCGGACGTGGGGCGCTCCTGCCGACGGCACCTATCGATTCGGGATATTCAAACAGGAGCTCGTCCTCGGCCCGGAGGAGAATTCTCTCTCTACGAAGCTTTCGTTGTCCGTTGGTGTGCTATGGGATGAGCAGGGCCACAAGGTCTGGGTGGACACCAATGGAGATGGCAATTTCCGCGACGAGCGCGCGCTCGGAGATTACGGGCAGACAGATGACATTGCCTGGTTCGGAACGAAAGAAGGCGAGGGCGATAATCGGATTCCCTTCGGAGTGAAGATCGATCAGGCACGGGGCACCGCGTATATCCGAATCGGCGTTTCGCACGGAACCCTGGTAGGGGGACCGCTAGCGGCGAATCGTCTGACGGGAGGACTATTCGACGGAGCGGCACCCAGCGCGCAACTCATCGATTCGAATAGCAACCGTGCCAGCTATCTCGCGGAAATCGTGGAAATGTTTAGGCGGCCCGACGTGGATGTTATTAACCGCTCAGGGGGGCTTGGGCGCGCCGGATACACTGGCGCTCAAGAAGGCGTCGAGGACTTTGCGCAGAGAGTCGTAGAGCGAGTGATTGCGGTCTATGGCAAGCCGATAGCCACGTTCTCTGGCGCAGTGGGGACAATCCACGTGAACGACTATGCCGATTCGGAGATGTTACGGCGCAATCGCCAGGTTGGGCCGCCCTACAAGGACACGATCAACGGCCGTTTTCCATTCCTGCAGAATGGTCTAGTGAATGCGGTCGTTGCACCTTCGGCGAACCTGATCACTGCATCGCGATACCGGCCGTTTGTCCTAACGGGACAGGATGGGAAGAGAAGTAGTTTCTCGGACGACTACTTCGAACCGCCTGCCCCGGCCGGTTATGAAGTCGGTGCGAACAATTCCCCAACAATTCCGGTCGTGAGCGGCGTGCTCGCGGATTTGATTAGTGAAGCGAAGCGAGAGAATATTCGCTTCAACGCGGTGAGACTCAACAATGCAATCTTCACCGGGGCGCGGCTCTTGGATAGTATCCCAACATCGCAACAGGGCTATGGCCTTGTCAACGCTTCACAAGCGTGGGCCCAACTAAGGAAAATGGCCAAGGCAGATGATCCGAAGAATTCGGAACTTACCAATTTCACCATTTCACAAAACGAAGCTGGGAAAACTATCGAGGCTCAAGGCTTCCATGCGGACATTGCAAGGCCGGGCGCGACTATCGAGGGAGAGATCTGGGTCACCCGCCATGGCGGCTACGCAGGAGGGCGCAAGTACACCTTTCGCCTGCGCGGAGACGACCAGAGCTTCACTCTCGTCGACCACGAAGCCACTCTCGTCCGGGACGAGGCGACGAGAATCCGGTTCCGTTCGAGCGGCGCCCCGGGGTGGAACATCGCATTCCTCGATCTGCGCGATGCGAAGGCAGATGTCGTCCTCGAGGATGTGCCCCTCTCTGTACGGGCCCCGGAGGTGCCCGAAAAAGTCGCTCCGGGAGTCGATAGGTACCAGTCCATTATTCCGCCTCTCACAAGTGAGCAGAAGTACGTGCGTGTGAACGTAGACACGCAGGCCGCGCGCTACGTGATGAAAATCCCCTTTACTGGCCCCGAGAACATCTCGACCCGCAGTGGCCCCGGCCTCCACTATCGCCCTGACAAAAGTCCCCCGGGCGGTCCCGTCGACGCCGCGCATCACGTCGGGCCTTTGGAGACCCTGGATTCGCTCGTCGCGAACGACGCCCCTGGCAACCAGCTAATCTTTTGGGAAAACCGCGGACGCCCTGAGTACGCCACCCAGTATGATGGTCCCGCTCCTGACGTGTCGATTCACGCCGAACTCACTGTGACGAAGTACGCAGTCGGAATCGAGCGGGACGGGGACGCGCTGGTTTTGAAGAACGAACAAGCGGCGATCGATGGCCGGACGGAACTCTACGATGCGGCGCTCAGAACGCAATCGCTGACTGGAGCCGGGTTGCACGCAATGGGCGAGATCGAGAGAACAGTGCCCGACCATCTCGCCGAATGGCGCCTGCGGGTAACGGTTGACGAACCCTTAGACGGCCCAGCCGATGTCTACGCGCTGAATTGCACAGGCAAGAACGGTTGTTACGTCGCCGCGACGCAGGAGATCTCCGATTCAGGCAAGCCCGTGGTCATCGACAAGCCGCAGCCCGGCGCTTGGAAGATCGTAATACGTAGCCGGAATCAGGAGCAGCATCCCCAAACCTATTCGATCCAGGAGGCGCTGCTTACCCCATCCGCAAATCCAATCGAGACGACCGATAGCCAGCACGCCAGCGGCTCGACGTGGACGGTGGCTCTGCCCCACAGTGCGAATGCGGCTAGCCACTCGTCACCCGCCCCCGCAATTGAGTATGCCGCCTTCCACATCGCTGGCACACCGGGCGTCGCCAGCGAGAAGAACGGGCTGCTTATCGCGATGACGCCACTAGACCCAAACACCCCATAAAACGAGGGAAATGACAATGAAGCCAGAGAGCGTGGTGATAAACATGGTTCTGCGGGCTGTCGTCGGGTTGGCGCTCGGAACATCAATCGTGATGTCGTGTTCAGCACAAAGCAAGGCGATCTCGCAAATCGCCGGCGTCGACGACACACGAATGGGCGCGTACAGAGCCCTCGCGCAACTCTCCTTTCAGGCATTCCAAAAGGGAGACGGCGCAATGGCAGCTGAGCTTGCACGCATTCTCGAACGGGTGTGGGATCAGGGCGAATGGAAGAATTCAAGCGATGGGTCTTATTGCAAGGCCAACCGAGTAGTATGCCAACCGATCGACCGTGCACTGGATGTCTTTATTGGTCCGATTATCAACTACTCCAAGAAAGCCCCCGATCGTGCGGCTGTGCAGGCCGGATATAACGATTTCTTGGACAATCTGAAACATGCAGATCAGTAGGAAAGTAGAGGCGCTCGAAAGGTGTTGAAGTTTCCCAAGAGTCGGGCCACGTTATCGCTGTACGGTCCGACCACCAAGCGGGATAAGGAACAATATGAATGCCACAGTCGTTTGTCGAAACCACAATTAACCATGATCGAGGTTTTCTTCCCACCCAAGACCCCCTAAGCAGTCTTCCCAAGCCATTCGAGGCATGGGAGGAGGTCGCCCACCAGCTACCCAAACTTTTCGCTTCAGATCAGGTTCACCGCACCCTGGCGGACCTGCCCCCATTTCCATTCGACGAGATCCACGACCGCCGCGAGTTGGAACGGGCCATGGTTCTGCTCAGCTATCTCGGACACGCTTACGTCTGGGGTGGTCCTCGTCCTGCAACCGTGCTGCCATCACGCCTCGCCGTGCCCTGGTACGAGGTTGCCGGGAAGCTGGGCCGGCCGCCCGTCCTCAGCTACTCGAGCTACGCTCTTCACAATTTTTTCCGACACGATCGTCTGAGAGAGGTCGAATGCGGCAACATCGCCCTCATTCAGAACTTCCTCGGCGGTCTCGACGAGGAGTGGTTCATCCTGATTCACGTCGATATTGAACGCAAGGTGGCGCCGGCGATGGCAGTTTTGCATGCATGTCTCGATGCTGCAGAGGCCCGACAAGCTGAAGAGCTTGAGACCCTCCTTGTGGAGGTTGAATCCTCGTTGCATTCCATGCAGGCTACCATGCTGCGCATGCCAGAGCACTGCGATCCGTATATCTACTATCACCGCGTTCGTCCCTACATTCACGGCTGGAAGAATCACCCAGATCTTCCCGAGGGTCTGATTTACCAAGGGGTGGATGCCTATGGAGGACGGCCTCAGCAATTCCGGGGTGAGACCGGAGCGCAGAGCTCGATCGTGCCGTCACTCGACGCCATGCTTGGCGTGACCCATCAACAGGATGCGCTCAGCCTCTATCTGCGGGAGATGCGCACGTACATGCCGCCGGCGCATCGCGCCTTCATTGAATCGCTCGAAGTCAGACCTTCGGTGAGAGGGTTCGTGCAGGAATGCGGGAGGGCATCGCTCACGTCGGTCTACGATGCCTGCGCTGAGGCGGTCGAGAGCTTTCGCTCGTTGCATTTGGAGTACGCCGCGAAGTACATCTTCCATCAGGCACAGACCGACCCCAAGAATCCGCACGAAGTCGGAACGGGTGGGACACCGTTCATGCAATATCTCAAGAAACACCGGGACGAGACGGGACAAAGCCGTTTGGAGAGGTGAGCTCGTGCATATCAACCTGAATCGCGGTATGGCTTTGAGGTGGCCGGCAATAATCGCGGTCACCGTCTTTTCCTGCCTTTCGGCTCTCTCCGAGGGTTTGGTCAAAGCAGCGTCTCTCATCGGCAAGTCAGCACCCGTATTCACAGTGATGACGCTTGGGGGAAAGCCGGTTTCCAATCCCGACTATCACGGAAAAGCTGTGCTGCTGAACTTCTGGGCGACCTGGTGCGGGAACTGCAAGCAGGAGATGCCGTGGTTGGCGCAGTTGCGGGAGAAGTATGCTCCACAAGGGTTTGAGGTGCTAGGCGTTCTGACCAATGACGCTCCGCCAGAAAAGATCGCTGCCATCACGCAAAAGTACGGCGTGCACTATCCCATCGCGAAGTGCAATCACGCGACGGCGCAGGCCTATGGCGGATTGCCGGATCTTCCCGAGTCCTTCTTCATCGATCGGCATGGAAAAATTATTGCGGTGATGGACGGCGCCGACTCCAAAGAACAGATCGAAGCCAATATTCAGAAGGCCCTCAGAAGGCGGTAACGGGTGTTGAGTCGAAGAAAGAAATCTCTGCGCAGCGCGAGCCACTTGGCACTTGCTACCGTCTTCTGTCTGACGCTTGGCCCGCAGCTTGTTGTGGCGCAAGAAACAAAGGGAAACACCGTGCCACTTGCCACTAGCCACTCACCACTGCTTCAAAGTCACTCTCCACTGACCTTAGTCGTTCACGGCGGAGTCGGCGATGCTGGGCCACGCAAGTTGAGCGCGCAGGACGAAGCCGCAGTTCGCTGGCATTAACCGGGCTCTTACAAACGGCTACGTGGTCTTGAAGGAAGGCGGATCGTCGATCGATGCGGTGGAAGCAGCGCTGCGTGCCTTCGAAGAAGATACGAGCGGCATGTTCGACGCCGGACGCGGTGCAATGGTGGATACTGAGGGCGTTGCGCAGCTCGATGCTGCCATCATGGATGGGCGGACTCTGAAGGCAGGTTCGGTGGCGGCCGTCGAGCATATCGCCCATCCCATATCTCTTGCCCGCCTTGTGATGGAGCGGACAACGCATGTGATGTTAGTTGGCGGCGGTGCTGAGAAGTTTGCCGAAGACCAAGGCATCAAGCTCGTTCCCAACAGCACCTTCATCACGCCCGAGAGGCGGAAGAAATACGAACAATGGAAGGCGCAGCACGAGGAACAGGGCTCTCATCATCTGGGAACCACGGGCGCCGTTGCTTTGGATCTGCATGGAAACCTGGCCGCCGGAACGACGACGGGCGGGACCTCGTGGAAACTCCCCGGGAGAGTGGGCGACTCGCCCATCCTTGGCGCAGGAACGTATGAGAGTAACAATCTGGGCTGCGCCGTGTCGTCGAGCGGTACCGGCGAGTATTTCATGCGCGATACGATTGCTGTGGACATCTGCCATCGCATCGCCTACCTGCACCAGACCATCGACCAGGCAGCCGACTTTGTCATTCACACGGAGCTCAAAGACCAGCACGGCGACGGCGGGGTGATTGTGCTGGATCAAACCGGGCATTTTGTGGCAAGGTTTAACACCAAAGCCATCTGGCGTGGCAGCATCGGGCCGGACGGGATACCTCACGTCGCACTTTTCCATGAACGCATTGCTTGAAACTTGAAACTTGCCACTGACCAGTGAAGGATGCGGACAATGACGTATTGGAGCCAAAGCGTTCTGGACGCTCACCATCGAATACGCTCCCATGTAGAGCGGACGCCGGTGGAAGAGATCTCCGGTCTCCTTCCCAGCGCATCCACGCGCGTGTGGGCCAAGCGCGAGGATCTGCAGGAGACGGGCTCCTTCAAGCTGCGCGGGGCGACCAACCGCATTCTTCAGCTTACGGATAAAGAAAAGGCGCACGGAGTCATCGCCGCCTCGAACGGCAACCACGGGCTCGGGGTCGCCGCCGCGGCCAAGACGGCTCAAGTCTCCGCTCAGGTCTACGTCTCCGACCAAGTGGCCCCGGAGAAGGCACGCAAGATCGAGAAGCTGGGCGCGAAGATCGTCTACGCGGGCCGTGACCCGCTCGATGCGGAGATCGCCGGCCGCCAGCGCGCGATGGAATCGGGTCGGGTCTTTATTTCACCCTACAACGATCCCGACGTTCTGGCTGGCCAGGGCACGATTGCGGTGGAGCTGATGGAACAGGTTCCGCAGCTGGACGCCATCTTTGTTGCCGTCGGTGGAGGCGGTCTCATCGGCGGGATCGGCGCGTATCTGAAGCACGCCTCACCGGGAACGGAGATCGTCGCCTGCTGGCCGGAGAATTCGCCGGTCCTCTACGAGTCGATCAAGGCGGGCTGGATTCTTCCCGTTGCCGAGAAGCCGACGATTTCAGAAAGCACGTCGGGCGGCCTTGAAGAGGGCTCGATCACGCTCGATGTTTGTCGCGCTGTCATCGATACCTACGTTCTCGTTTCGGAAGAGGAGATTCTGGATTCGATGCGTCTTGTGCATCGCGAGAAGCAGTGGCTGATGGAAGGTGCGGCGGGTGTGGCCCTGGCCGCCTTCGTGAAGACGGCCGAACGCTACGCGGGCAAGACGGTGGCCGTCGTCCTCTGCGGCGGCAATCTCTCTCAGAAAGTGAGAGAGCTGCTCTGATGGCAATCGTTTATACGCGCGCCGAGATCGAAAGTGTCATCCGTCCAGCGGAAGTCATCGCGGCCATGGAGCGCGCCTTCGTCGCCTATTCCCGCGGCGAGGCGGTCATTCCTCCCGTAGGCCAGATGGAATTCCACGATCCGCCGGGAGACTGCCATATCAAGTACGGTTATCTGAAACAAGGGGCTAACTTCACCGTCAAGATCGCGACCGGATTCTGGCGCAATCCCGAACAAGGGCTTCCGTCCAGCAACGGCGTGGTCTTGGTCTTCAGCCGTCAGACCGGAGAATTGCTGACCATCCTTGAGGACGAAGGATATTTGACGGATATTCGTACGGCCGCGGCCGGAGCAGTCGCCGCCAAATACCTGGCTCCTCCGGACCTCGACTGTATCGGCGTCATCGGTGCGGGAACCCAAGCGCATCTCCAACTGGAATATCTCAAGGAGGTGACGCCATGCCGACGCGTTTTGCTCTGGGCACGTTCCCGGGAGCGGGCTGGTTCGTTGCATGTGGAGGGATTCGACATCGAAGTGGTCGCGAGCGTGAAAGCGTTGGCCGAACAGGCGCGCCTCATCGTGACGACCACTTCTTCGCGCCATTGGCTTCTCGGCGTCGCCGACCTTCGCCCCGGGACCCACATCACCGCCGTCGGGGCGGATGGCGGAGGCAAGCAGGAACTGGAACCGCGGCTCTTTGCCCTGAGCGTACTCTCTGCCGTTGATAGCCGCAGCCAGTGCGCGCACTATGGGGACTCGTCCTATGCGATCAAAGAGAACTGGATTCAGGCGGAGAGTCTTGTAGAACTCGGCACGTTGATTGCAAACCCCGCCATTCGCCGGCGTTCTGAGACCGACATCACTATCGCCGATCTCACCGGCGTGGCCGTGCAGGACATCGCGATCGCGCAACTGGCACTCGATAAACTAGAACCAGCGGAGAAAGTCGACCGAACCGAACAGAGGCTTTAATGGATACTCATTCTCACCAGGCAACTACTACGCGACGCCGCTTCCTGCGGCAGACGTTCGCGTTTAGCGCCCTGGCCACACTCGGTTCGGTGGCAGACCTCGCCGCTGCGGCGAATTCGAATGATGCCGCGGCCGAACTGTTGATGATCGGCGATTGGGGATATGACAGCAACCACGAAGCGCAGGCAGGCGTTGCCACGGGGATGCGCAAATATACATACGATCATCGGCTCCGAACCCAAGCTCTGTTGATGCTGGGCGACAACTGGTACGGCGCACTCGACGGTGGAGTTCGTTCAACACGATGGCAAACACAGTTCGAGCAGATGTACCCCGCTGAGGCGTTCGACTGCCCGGCTTACGCCATTCTCGGCAACCACGACTATCAGCGTTGGCCGGAAAGTAAGGTAGACGCTGAACTCGAATATGCCAGCAGCGGAAAGAGCCGCTGGACGATGCCATCGCGTTGGTATCGCTTCGAGTTTCCCCAAGAATACCCATTGATCACATTCATCGCGCTCGACAGCAACATGCCATTTAGTGACGGCAGCGCAAGTAAAGGAAAGAGCTTTACCTTGACGCCGCAACAGCAGGCAAAGCAGCTTGCTTGGCTTGAACCCGAACTCGAGGCTCCCCGCACAACGCCGTTCCTCGTCGTCATGGGGCATCATCCGGTTTACTCGGAAGGGCTGCACGGCGATCATCCGGTGCTGGTGCGCGAATGGGACCCATTGTTCCGCAAATACGGTGTGTCTTTGTATCTCGCCGGCCACGACCATGACATGCAGCACCTTGAGTTTGCAAATCATCCCACGAGCTTCTTCTTGTCGGGCGGGGGCGGAGCTGATCTTTACGACCTCAAGATCGAACCCTCACAACGCGGACCATATGCTAATAAGGTTTACGGATTCAGCCATCTGTCTGTGACGAAAAAGCAGATGACGTTGCGGCATCTGGATGATTCTGGAAAGCTGCTTCACGCATTTACTAAGTCTACCGATGGAAAAATTACGATTCTCTAAAGGCGGTGGCTCGGGCGAAACTCGGGGCATCGGTCCGCCCAGCGGGCGTCGCGACGCTCTACCGCAGATGGAATGAGGGGGAAATTGTTGAGTTCAGAGCAATCGGAGACTGTTCACTCATTTCGAAGGGCTAGGTGGATTCTCCACATTGACCTCGACCTGAGCTTGTAGTTCAATACCCTTCGGCAACCTGGACATATCAATTGACGGATAGTCGAGCCCAAGTTGGTGAAGGATTCCCGTCAGCTCTTCGGGGGCAACGTGACGGACGTGCTCCGTCATTTGCTTTCGTCGCTCGCGATTCAGCCCACCGACTTTTCGGTAGTATTCGATCAAGGAGATTCCCAGCTCGCTGGCGCGAACAATAGAGAGCGTGTGGATTCCGTAGGTTCCGAAATGGAGCTTTACCGACCACTTGTTCTCGGATATCAGACTCAGCGAATATGGTTGAGGCCACCATTTACCGTCCTTGCCAATGAAAGCAAATACGTCCTTTCCCGGCGGATTTAGGAAAGTCCCTTCCAATTCATATATGCCATCCCTGTCATAGGTTCTGATCGTTTGCCCGGAGCTCAAGTTTGTGATGCGAAGTCCCAGTCTTCTTTGCTCCCGTATGAACCTGTCGTTGAGAACCCGGATCCGCTTTGCCAAGTGCGGTGGAAAGAGCTCCACTTCTATTCCGCGTTCTTGAAGCTCCCAAAGCCCTTTGCCGCGCACGCCCTGGTTTGGGTCGAGAATACCGATGAAAACCCTTTTCACTCCGGCCTGCCGGATCAATTCCGTGCAACAGGTTAAGGGATCCGAGCGAACTTCTGGCGTGCAAGGCTCTAGCGTCGTGTACACGGTCGCTTTGGCGAGTTCTGTTCTGTCGGCAACCCCCCTCAACGCGACCATCTCGGCATGGTCGTCATCGCCCGCCTGACCGGTGCCCCGATGCCCCATCCCGATTACCGTCCCATCGACGGCGATCACTGCACCGACCTTGGGTATCCGATCGGCAATTGGCCTGCACTGTTCCGCCTGTTCGATCGCCCGATTCATCAGCATTTCGTCGTGCGAATTCATCGACTCCTCCATTCATTCCCCTTCTAAATTGGACAACGCTGGGATACTAAACATGAGCATGGCTCAACGCTCAAGATCCGGTCCGCTTCGAATGAGTTCTTGGTGTGATCATATTTTGTTGCATGCGCGCAATAAGGATGACTGCGCGGGCAAGTGGCCAGTTCGGACATCGAGGGCCAACGTGCGATCAAGTTGAGCCTGTGTGTCGGGGAGCACAAGACAGGTTTGCAGTGCAGTTGTGATGCTGGGGCCATCATAGGATTTCAGATGTTGATGGAACGGAACCGAGCACGGCTAATATCGCTTGGACGGCTTTCTCTTCTTTCGAGGAGCCGGGTGCACCGGCGCTGTTTCACCGTCAATATGGCGCTCAATCGCTCTTCGGGTCACCGGAGACGAAAACACCAGCATGGTGGTAGTGGCGACGTAAGGCGTGAGCTTATCGACGGTCCTCTCAAGTGCCTCGGAAGTCGGCACGTACACCTTCAGGAGAAACGTGTCTTCGCCGGAGATGCGGTGGCACTCGTAGACTTCGGGCATCTTTTTGGCTACCTCGATTACGCGCGGCATCAGGTTGCCGATGACGCGGACTCGGATGAACGCACAAACCGGGAGGCCTACTTTGCGGTAGTCGATCTCCGCGCGATAACCGGTGATGATCCCGGCTTCCTCCATGCGGCGGACACGTTCAATGACCGCGGGATTCGAGAGACCGACACGGCGTCCTAACTCCGCCAACTGAATGCGAGCGTTCTCCTGCAGCTCGGTCAGGATGTTCCAGCCAATCGCGTCAAGCAGTCTTTCATAGTCTGAGGTATTCGGCATATTTCACCTAAGAAAATTCGAGGATTCGAGAAAAATACCATAGCCGGCCTATTCCTGTCCGTAGCACGGTTTCGTTAGATTCATTGTCATCCTATGGGTACCGTCGTCGAGTTCGAATCCACCCCAGTTCGCTCGGTCTACCTTGATGCGAATGCCACCACTCCGCTGCTCCCCGACGTTTTGAACGCGATGATGCCCTGGTATTTCAGCCGTTGCGGGAATGCCTCTTCCAGTCACGCGCGCGGAAGAGAATCACGCGACGCTCTGGAGATGGCTCGCGCTCAGGTTGCCGATTTGATCGGCGCTCAGGCTGGCCAGATCGTGTTCACCAGCGGCGGGACCGAAGCTGACAACCTGGCGATCTTTGGGACCGCGGTTGAGCCGGGAGCGCACATCATCACCTCCAACATCGAGCACCACGCAGTACTTCATGCGGTCGAACGACTGCGATCACGGTTGGGCTGGACGGTGACGTACCTGGACCCAGATGAAAATGGAACGGTAAATCCAGAAGATGTTCGCCGCGCGATCCGGCGAAAGACCCGCTTGATCTCCGTGATGATGGCGAACAACGAGACCGGTGTCCTCCAATCTGTCGAAGAGATCGGACACATCGCACGCGAACGAGGTGTGCTCTTCCACACCGACGCGGTGCAGGCACTCGGGAAGGTGCCCATCGACGTTAAGAGAATTGGCTGCGATCTACTGTCACTTTCAGCACACAAGATGCATGGGCCGCAGGGTGCCGGAGCGCTCTTCGTGCGCGAGGGTGTGAAGCTTGATCCGATGCTGGTCGGCGGCGCGCAGGAAGCTGACCGGCGCGCGGGCACCGAAAACGTTGCTGCCATCGTGGGATTTGGGGCAGCTGCTGAGATCGCGCGCAAGGGATTCAAGGACGGCAGCATGAAGCGCATGGAGCGGCTCCGCGACGAATTGGAGCGCAGCCTGTTGCGCGAGGCCGAGACTGCAGGCGTCAACGGCGCGCGAAACCAGCGCGTTCCCAATACTACGAATTTGTGGTTCGGAGGAGCCGAAGGCGGCCGCCTCATCCATGTTCTTGATCGCATGGGCGTCGCGGTCTCCGGAGGATCCGCCTGCACAGCCAGCAGCTGCGAACCCTCCCATGTGCTGCTCGCAATGGGGCTTTCGCCGAGCCGCGCCAGCGCCAGCATTCGCTTCAGCTTGAGCAAGCAAACTTCAATGGAGGATATCGATTTCGTCATCTGGCAGGTATCCGAAGCGCTCGAAAATCTGCGCTCCGGACGCAGCATTCCACCGAGTCGGCGGCGTGTACCTCTTCCCCAAAACGCATGATCAGTCTCTTCGAAATCTTCAAAATCGGCATTGGCCCGTCGAGCTCGCATACCGTGGGCCCCATGCTTGCCGCCAAACGGTTCGCCCGTGATTTGGAAGCGAGGAGCGAACTCGGTCGAGTGTCGCGGGTGTGCGTGGAATTACATGGATCGCTTGCGCATACGGGCAAAGGGCACGGAACCGACCGGGCGGTGATGCTCGGCCTTTGCGGGGAAGAACCGCACATCGTCAATCCCATTACCAGCGGTGTCGTCTTGAGGAAGATCCGCGAAACCGGCACGCTCGAGGTCTTGGGCGAGCATGCGATTGCGTTCAGCGAGAGCGATGACATCATCTTCCATCTCGAGAAGCAACTGCCCCTGCACACCAACGGCATGCGCTTCACGAGCTACAAGGCCGATGGGGAAATCGCTTGGGCAGATAACTTCTACTCAATCGGCGGCGGATTCATCCTCGGGGAGAATGAGCCTGCCGCCCCGGCTGCCGTGACTCCGGTGCCCCATGAATTTCATAACGGCGACGAACTTCTTCGATTGGGCAAACAACGCGAGCTTCCAATCTGGCGAGTTGTGCTCGAAAACGAGTGCGCGATGCGGCCTGAGAGCGAAGTTGTCTCCAGCATCGATCGCATCTGGCAGACAATGAACGATTGCATGGAAAGGGGCATGACAGCGATTGGGACTCTGCCTGGACATCTCAATGTGAGGCGCAGAGCCGAACAGATGGCAAGCCGCCTCCGCACGAACCTGCCCAGCGATCCGCTAGCTGCTCTCGATTGGGTTTCGGTCTACGCCATCGCCGTGAATGAAGAGAACGCGGCTGGCGGCCGCGTAGTCACGGCTCCGACCAACGGCGCAGCCGGGATTATTCCTGCGGTGGCACGCTATTACCGCGACTTTATTCCGGGCGCCGACCGCGAGGGCGTGCATCGCTTCCTTCTCACAGCGGCAGCGATCGGAATCCTCTATAAAAAGAACGCTTCGATCTCTGGTGCCGAAGTCGGATGCCAGGGGGAAGTAGGCGTTGCCGCCTCAATGGCCGCGGGCGGATTGGTTGCGGCACAAGGCGGGACGAACGCGCAGGTCGAGCACGCCGCCGAGATGGCGATGGAACACCATCTCGGCATGACCTGCGATCCGGTCGGCGGACTGGTACAGATTCCTTGCATCGAGCGCAACGCCATGGGCGCGGTCAAAGCGATCAACGCCAGCCGCATCGCCATGAACGAGCCGGACGGGCACAAAGTCTCGCTCGATCAGGTCATCGAAACCATGTATCGCACCGGACTCGATATGCAATCCCGCTATAAGGAGACGTCGCTGGCCGGCCTGGCCCTGAACATCATCGAGTGCTGAACATTATGCAAACCATCTATCTCATCACCACGGGCGGCACGATCGAAAAGGAATACTCCGAGCAGATGGGCGTCGTCGTGAACAACAGGAGCAAAATCGGCGATTACCTGAAGCGCCTACGTCTCTCTGATTGCCGGGTCGAGGTGATTGCGCTGATGAACAAAGACAGCCTGGAGATGACTCCGCAGGACAGGGCCGCTTTGGTTGCGGAGATCGCACAGTTGCTTCCTACACGGCGTCCCGTCGTCATTACCCATGGGACCGACACCATGGTCGAGAGCGGTCATGAGATCGAGAAGTCGCTGTCCGGTTTGCGCGTACCGATCGTTCTGACCGGCGCGATGAAACCGCTGGGCTTCGATCGTAGCGACGGCCTGCAGAACCTGACTGAAGGACTTTTCGCGACGCGACTGCTTGATCCCGGTGTGTATGTTGTCTTTCACGGCCAGGTAATTCCGGTTTCAAAGGCCCGCAAAGACAGAGCGCTTGGCACGTTTGTGCGAGTCAATTCGGAAAGCGAATTTCAGGAGGCGACGGCGGAAGTATGAAAGCACTGGTCAAGAGTCGGGCCGAGCGCGGCCTCTGGCTTGAGGCGATCGCCGAACCGGAGATCGGTATCAATGACGTACTCGTGCGCGTCCGTTACACGGGCATATGCGGCACCGACGTGCACATCTATGAGTGGGACGAGTGGGCACAAAAGACGATCCCGGTACCGATGGCGATCGGCCACGAGTTTGTGGGCGAGATTGTCGCTGTCGGATCGAACGTCAGCGATTTCTTTCCGGGCGATATCGTGAGCGGGGAGGGGCACGTAGTTTGTGGCCGCTGCCGCAACTGCCTTGCCGGCCGCCGCCACCTCTGCAAAGACACGCAAGGTGTTGGCGTCAATCGTCCGGGCGCATTCGCAGAGTTGATCGCTCTTCCGATGACCAATATCTGGCGGCATAGCCCGGCCATCAATCAGGAAATCGCAGCCATCTTCGATCCCTTCGGCAACGCGGTCCACACAGCTCTCTCATTCCCGGTGCTCGGAGAAGATGTGCTCATCACCGGAGCCGGCCCCATAGGGCTCATGGCGATTCCGGTCGTACGCCACGCCGGCGCGCGTCATGTAGTGATCACCGACCTCAATCCGTACCGGCTCGATCTTGCCCGCAGGATGGGCGCGACGCTGGCCGTGAATGCTCGTGATATTTCCTTGCTTGAAGTCCAAAAACAGCTCGGCATGCAGGAGGGCTTCGACGTGGGCTTGGAAATGTCCGGCAATGCGCAGGCGCTTCGCGACATGATCTCCAACATGAGCCACGGCGGAAAAATCGCCATCCTCGGAATCCCCGCGAAAGAGATGCCAATGGACTGGCGAGAAGTTATCTTCAACATGCTGACCATTAAGGGGATCTACGGCCGCGAGATGTACGAGACCTGGTACAAGATGGCGGTGATGCTCGAATCCGGCGTGGACATCTCGCCGGTGATTACCCATCGCTACGCCTACCACGAGTTTCAGAAGGGTTTCGACGCGATGATCTCCGGGCAGGCTGGAAAGGTTATTCTCGACTGGCAGGATACGAGTTAATTGACGCCGATACCGATCATTCCGTCTTCGCTCTTTTCGCTGATCGATTTTTTGGGTGTTTTCGCTGGAGCGATGGGCGGAGCTCTCGAAGCAAAGCAGAACCGCACCTATCAGTTTGATTTTGTCGGCGTAATTGGTCTCGGATTGATCTCGGCCCTGGGCGGCGGAATCACACGCGACATTTTGTTGCAGCACGGGCCGCCGCTGGCGTTTATTGATGTCCGTTATCTTCTGATTGCGATGGCCGGAGCCGTAATTGGACTCCTCTGCGGGTCCACTCTCGGCAGCCGGCTGGGAAAGCTGCTGGTCTGGGTCGATGCTGCAGCTTTGGGACTGTTTGCGGTTGCAGGTTCGACACGAGCTGTGGCCGCCGGCTTATCATTTCTGCCCGCACTGGTGCTGGGCGTTGTCACGGCAGTCGGCGGGGGATCGTTGCGAGATGTATTCAGCGGGCGGACGCCCAAGGTCTTCGAGAGGGGCGAACCTTACGCTCTGGTTGCGGTCGTCGTTTCTATTTTGTTTTTGGTGATTAATCGGTGGACCGGGAATGTGACGCTGTCCACTTCGATCGGCGTAGCTGCCGGATTCATGATCCGAGTGCTGGCGCTTCGGTTTGGATGGAGAACGAAGGCCGCGCGAACTGCCGTATAGACTGGCTACGGGAGAATAGAACCAATGACCATCGCAAACATCGTTGACGAACTGGACGCCGAGATTGCTCGGCTGCACCAAGTGAAAAAGCTACTGTCGAACGGGAGCAACGTTCGACCCGGCAATCAGGTTGCAAAGAAAAGCCCTGGTCGGAAGAAGCGCACGCTCAGCGCTGAAGCGCGCAAGAAGATCGCCGAGGCGCAGCGGAAGCGCTGGGCAGCACAGAAAGCCAAGAAATAGGAAGCTCGTGAAGAACTACGTTTCCAACCCGCTTGCTTCTGGAACCCGCGCATTCGTCGCTGATTCAGCGCGAATTATTGTGCGCAATCGAGGTGCGGGTATGTAGTGCTTCGTTCAACGTGCGTTCCTGAAGCCACCGCCCGCAGCAAGTGCCGGGCAGTGGCTTTCTTTTTGTCTTGGAAACAGTTGCAGGAGAAACGGCTTATGACACAGCAGTGGACATACTTGCTCTTGATGAAAAGCGAATTGCACGCGGAGATACGTGTTTTCCAGCTTATAAATAACCAGCAAGCGTCCATGATTACGTTCTCCGGACGCAGATCCGGAGAACTCCTCACCAAGACGTTCATCGTCGAAGCAGACGAAGGAAAGGCCAAACGCATTGAAGCGCTCCTCTATCGGTTGCAACCGATCCTACGCCTCGACTGTTTCCCATCCGAAGGTGGCGGAAGCGTTGCCGAGCACGATCATGAGCAATTCCCCGAAGGGGCCGGTTGATTGGCTGTTGCGCAGCCCTTCCAGGCAGCTCCTAGCGATTCAACCCTCTGCGATTCACTCAATCCATCTATAGTTACTCGCCACTGCACTAAAATGGCGGCATGCTATGGGAAGGAAGAGCAATTCGTGAGATCGGCGAAGCCGACGTGCGAAGGTTGGTGGAGACCGGACTGGGCGAGCATCTCCAGCTTGAATACAAGAGCGCTTTGTACGACGACAGCGACCGAGGTAATCGGGAGTTCCTGCAGGACGTCTGCATGTTCGCGAATTCCTCCGGCGGAATTCTCCTGATTGGGGTCTCGGAACGGCGGGATGGGAGTGGACAACCTACAGGATTGCCAGATCCCGTGGGGGCGCTTGGGATCGAGTCGGCAAATCCGGAGGCCGTCCTCGGCGCATACGACGCGCGAGTCACGGCGGCGATCGAAGAGCGGCTGCCCCTCGAGATGGCGGCCATCCATATAGCGGGAGGCCGCCGCGTCCTCGCGATCCGGGTACCGGACAGTCTCCGCAAACCGCACGCGGTAAGCTACCAGGGACACATCTACTTTCCCGGCCGGCGCGAACGCCAGCGATATGCGTTGTCGGTGCGGGAGATCAAAGAGCTCACTATGCGGACTGCGAGTCATTTGGAATTGACGAAAGAGATCCTCTCGGGCTCTTTCACACAGGTGACCTCGGCCGAGCAACGTCCTTATTTAGTCGCGGGAATCCTTCCTGTGTTTTTTGAGGACTTTCTCGTTGACTTGCGCAACGACGCTATCATCCAGGTTGTGCGCACCTTCGGCCGTGTTGCCGCGGGCGAGTGGGGCAACCTCTCCTACAGCTTCGACGGCATCGAGCGCCGAGGCGACCGCTTCGACCATCTTGTTCAATTCCGTCGCAACGGCCTGCTCCGCGTGAGTCAGCAGGTCCCGGGAATTCCCAGGGAGGGAGCGGACGAAGTGGGGCCGGTGGGAATTGATCACCTCCTGCGCCTGGTCGTCGCGCAGGCGCCCCAGGTGTACGAGGCAGCGGGAATCGGACCGCCTTACCTCGTGAGCGTCACCTTGCGAATCCCAAGGGCACTGACCGGAGTGTATCCGGCGATCGGCGGCCTGGGGGAAGAGCACACGCTCCCGGTCCCGCCGGGCGAGTACCGCTTTCCGTTGATGCAAATCGACGATCTCTTTCACATCGACCGGATACTCCGCCCCTTCTGCGATCAGGTCCATCAGATGTTCGGCAGGGAAGGCTCTCCGAGTTTCAGCGCCGACGGCGTGTGGATCGAGCGGCGCCGGTAGCGCTCCGGAATAAGGTGTGGGGAAACTCGGTGCATCGACTGATTCCCCCTGGTACCTGCTTCTATCATGGAGGCCGGAGGGCACAAATGTTCGAACTTCCAGGTGTGGCGCCAGATGCCCAGGTGCTTCTCAACCTAGAGCCCGAAGAACTCGCCGGAAAAATCCTCTTCATCCTTCGCAAGCGCGTTGAGAAACTGAGAAGCGGTCCACAATCCTTCTTTCTTGCGAACCTGCTGGACGAACTGTGGCCGCGCAACTACCTGCCCAACTACCAGCCGCCCTACCCGCCCGAGTTGCAGCCACAGATCAATCTCGCTATTGCGGAAGCCTGGGGATGGTTGATCGCTCAGTCGCTGCTCGTGCCGACCGGATCGCATGGCGCTAGCGACAGCTATGTGCTGGGGCGTCGCGCATTGAAGTTTCAGGATGAATCGGAATTCGCCGGCTTCTCCGTCAGCCGGATGCTTCCCAAAGAAAACCTGCATCCGCGTCTTGCTGACAAGGTCTGGTCGGCTTTTTTGCGCGGTGAGTACGATGTCGCAGTGTTTCAGGCGATGAAGGCGGTCGAAGTTGCTGTGCGAGAAGCATCAGGATTGCCGGACAGCCTTTTGGGTGTACCTCTGATGCGTTCGGCGTTCAATCCGTCTAGTGGACCATTGACAGACGCGATGGCGGAAACAGGGGAAAAGGAGGCTCGGTCTGCATTGTTCGCTGGGGCCATCGGTTCTTACAAGAACCCGCACTCTCATCGCGACGTCGATCTCTCCGACCCGAAGGAGGCCGTCGAGATCATCATGCTCGCGAATCACCTCTTGCGAATCGTGGATGCTCGGACACCCGGGCCATGAAGGACCTACCTCGCGCACCAGGCGGGCGTAGGGCGGGGAGTGTGTCCCGCCCCACAAAAAGCTCACTTATAGGGCCAGTCGTGATTATTCTGGGTTTTGATGCCAAATCCTTTACGAGGGTCAATGAGCGAAACACCCAGGATCTCGAAACTCTCCGGGTCCATTTGCTCATAGGCAACTTCGATCTCGACTCCCAGTTCGACGTCGCGCTCGACCTCTTCGTCCCGGTGTTCGACATACATCAGGTCTCCCTCGGAGTAAACGGCTGTCGCTGAATCGTCGTAGGAGAGATCGGCTTTGTAATCCGCCGCCAGACTCCACTGGAGCGTGGCAGACCCCTTGTCGATGGTGAGGATCTCGGGCTCGTCGGCGGGCGTGAGCTCGGTGATCTCGACGGTCGCATCTCCATCCTCGTCCTCGACCCAATAGAAGCGGTCCTCGAATTCCTTCTTCGCCTCTGCCATGATGGCATCAGCGCGCTTCATGGTTTCGGCGCGGACGAACGCCGCAAGCTGCTCGTCATCCGAGGCGACGTGATCCAGCACCTCGCTGATGCTTCCCTTGGGGAGAAGATGAGAATGGGCACTGCAGGCATCATGGAAGAGGTGGTCACCGGATACTACAAACATCGGCAGCTCGTTTTCTGCGGCGTACTCACCAAGGGCTTTAATGACAAAAGCATCCGGAAACTCGTGCTTTTTCGTCTCCTTGTTTCCGAAGGGCGGCGCAGCCGTGAAGTACTTCTCAAAAATGTTGTCCACGGTCAATTCGGAGACGTCGAGAACGGTCGCTTTAGTCTCTGCGAGGAACGCGTCGAACTGATCGCAAAGGTCCTTGGCGACCACCTTCGGGTCGAGCTTCGTGATGGCGGTCTGCACCTCGGCCAGGGAAGAGTTGAACAGTGCCTGGGCCTCATTGACAAAAGTGCGCTGTTTGACGAGCTCCTTTTCGACGGTCTGCCGTATGCGGGCCTTGACCTCGTCTACCGTGATCTCAGTCATCACCAGTTGCAGCCGGCCATTCGCAAGATGCTGCTTGAGCGCTTGAAAGGATTTGCCATCGAAGCCGAAGCCAGTGGCAACAAACACCTGCGTATCCAGTGCAACGGCCTCAACCATGACGTGATTCGTCATAGCAATGATGGTAACGGATGGCCCGCGCACCTTCGCCAACGCCCACAGAAAGTAATCGCCGCGGCAATCTGCGGCGATCTCCCTTAGAATCAAGCGGCAAAGATCTTTCCCGCGGCCACCGTCATCGCCTTGCCGGCCGGCCACCATCGTTGCGCGCCAGCACATGCATTCCGGCACGTCGCCATGCCAAGTCCGTCTTTGCGCGTGAAAGAAGAGTAGGAACAAGGAAATTGGATTCCTTAAAATATGAGCTATGAGCGAAAGCGGACCAATCCTACCTGTCACCGATGCGCAGGTCGTCGAGACCATGCGTGCGGAAATCGAGAAGTCCGAAACATCAGGACCAAGACGGGCCATCGAGAGGTTTGTCGTGGCAGCGCTCAGCACAATTCCCTGGGTCGGTACTTTGGTGAGCGCGGCGGCCAACCTGAAGTCCGAAGAGGAATCCAACTATCAAAACTATCTCCTGAAAATATGGGTGGAGCAGCATCAGCGAAAACTGATCGAGCTAGGGCAAACTCTTCAGGAGATTCAATCCCGTTTCCAGAACTTCGGGGATGAAATCAACGAACGGATCGAAAGTGAAGCTTACTTGGCCCTGGTGCGAAAGGCCTTCCGCGCGTGGGATCAGTCGGATACGGAAGAGAAACGTAGAATGCTAGGTAACGTCGTCATAAACGCCGGAAGTACCCGAGCATGTCCTGACGATGTGATCCGCCTGTTCATCGACTGGACCGAGCTTTACAACGAGGTTCACTTCGCGGTCATCCGTGAGATCTTCCACAACCCAGGTTCGACACGCTTCGAAATCTGGTCAGCCATTTATGGCGAACTACCCAGAGAAGATTCTGAAGAAGCCGACCTCTTCAAATTCCTCATCCGGGAGCTCAGCACCGGGGGAGTGATCCGTCAGGAAAGAGACATCAACAGCCTGGGCCAATTTGTGAGAAAGAGGCCAATCAAGAGGCGTGGGACGCCTACGACCCTCGAATCCGCGTTCGAGGACACGAAGCCATACGTGCTCACACAGCTTGGACGCAAGTTTGTCCATTACACGATGAATGAAACTGTGACGCAGCTCTCTGCGGAGAACCCTGAATAGATAGAATGAAGGCCACCGATGCGCGCCCGAATTCTTATCGCCGCGATCGCCCTTCTCGGTCCCATCTGTGCCTGCGGCCAAACCGCTCCCGATGCTGCCGCGGCGGCGGCCGATAATTTGGCCATTCACCGTCTGCTCGATCAGTATGCGCAAGCCGTCGATACGGTTGATCTCAAGCTACTCGCCGAGATCTGGTCTCATTCCCCCGATGTATCGTTCATCTATCCACTGGGCGAAGAGCATGGCTTCGACGCCATCGAGCGGCATGTCTTCGTGAAGGTCATGGGCGGAATGTTCTCGGCTCGCGAGCTCAAGACGCACGACGTGATGGTCTACGTGAACGGTAATTCCGCATGGTCGGAGTTCCGCTGGGATTTTCACGCCACCCTGCGCAAGGACGGCTCGGCGGTAACGACCCACGGCGTCGAGACGCAGGATTACCGCAAAGAAACTGGAAAGTGGCGTCTCGTCCACGTGCACTACTTCGAGGATCGCCAGCCAACCCCTTGAGCAACTGCCATCCCGGTTCCACCACCCGCCACCGACCCACCGGAACGGAGCTGCCCATCTCGTACAATCCACACGCCTGCTGCACCGCAGCCGGGCGGTTTGTGGGACATCATCGCCCGGCGAAACTCGGGACGCGTCCCTGGCCACTAGTCCCTAGTCAGCCGCCGCTGCCTTCGCGCCGCCGCCGCGAAAGGCACGACCACGCCTTGGCGCCATGATCACGGAACTCCACGCCGCGCAGTTCGACAATCTCGAGCGCAGGTTCGATCGCGAGAGCGATCTCACGTGCCGATCGCTGCGGCGGACCCATCTCCCGCGATCCGCCTTCGGTCGAGCCGATGAGGCTGAGCCAGAGGCCTCCGGGGACGAGGGCTGCCGCGACCCGTGCGGCGAACTCGGCGCGCTCCCCCGGTTCATCGAAGACATGAAAGCAGCCGCGGTCGAAGACGAACTCGAAGGAACGCTCGGGCGGGGTGGCGACGAGAAAATCCAATGCTGCAAAGCGGCAATGCAAATCGCGCCCTTCCCGCTTTGAGATGGCTCTTTCAATTGCGAGCGGGGCGACATCGATGCCAAGCACGTCGAAGCCGCGCTCAGCTAGCCATAGTGCATTCGTCCCAGTACCCGCGCCAATCTCCAGCATCCGGGTGGGCCGAATGCGATCCGAAGTGACGAACTCGATGAGCAGCGGCTCCGGCTCGCCTGTGTCCCAAGGAAGCTCTCCCGAGGCGTAGCTCTCATTCCAGGAAGGGTGCGCCATGATTTCACAAGTTTAGCGCCCAGTCAGAGCCAGCAGCTACCCACCACAGCGCGTCTGTTCCTGTCCGCAATGCCGCCCCTTCTGATCCTGCGTACGAACCCGCAGCAAGCTGGCCACTAGAATTGTGATGGGTAAGAACGGAACGGAGCCCAATGGACGATATTTCAAAGGCAAAAGAACTGAGCGATCGTGAGCTTTTATTAAGAGCACACAAGATATGCTGCGAAACACTGCTGTCGTTATGCGAACACTTCAATCAACGGCTACACCTCGCAGATTTACCTGGGGCTCGGCTTAGCATCCTCATCGCCACGGCAGCAAAAGCGATCAATACGAGCAATGCCATTCGAATGCTATGCGTAGAGAGGCCCTATTTTGAAGAAATGAATGTCCTGGTTCGAAGTCTAATTGAGTCCATCGTCAACGGCGCATTCATCCAGGTCGCGACCGATGACGAGGTCAATGCCTTCATGCATTTCGATTCCATCTCGCTGTCGAAAGCGCTCCGTGTTGCTCAAGGTGTATCGCCGGACGCCCTGAATATCTTGTCAGAGAAATTGCAAAATGACTTTCGCACGCACGCGGACTCGATCAAAGCCATGCTCGGTAAGGATGAGAAGGAGTTCAATTGGACACGCCTCGATGTTGCTTCGAGGGGAGATCGGATTGACAAAGCGTTGGGGGTGCCGGCCTTCGCTCCGGTGTGCAAGGTCCTATTTCCGTCGCTCCACGTGTTTGTCCATGGAAGCTATCGTTCCCTCGAAACCTACATGCCAACCGAAGGTGGTCGTGTGCTACTACAAAACCTCGCTTTCCAGGCAGACGGAGCGCTGCATACGATGGACGTCGCTCTACTGGCACTTTGCATCACCATGAATCAGCTCGCGGCCGAACGCCTCGACGATTGGCTCTCTGTGATCCAGAGCATTCTCGTGACGTACTCGGAACGTGTAAGGGTTTCCGCCCCGAAAGCCGCGGCGACCGAGGGCTTTTGAGCGTCGCTCCAACGCCTTAAGAGCTGCAGAGTACGTTATTCAACTATCGATGTCCTGTTTTTCCTGGGACTTAGCCCGAAAGGTAGCCATCCACGCAGTGGTCCCGACACCTAGGCCGCAACTTCGCGCTCAAAAGGGATCACGAGTAAATTCGAGACGTTGCAGGCCGCCGCAACCATCGCTCATTTGCTGTCGATCCCCTCTGTCGATCCCCTTTAGAGACATATACGCACGGCGATTATGCACTCAGCTCCGCCTCGGCGTCTCAGAGTTGCAATGGGCTTGCCCGTAAATCGTTACGTTTGATGCCTTACAGGAGGAAATTGGGACCGCAGTTCCGAGTGGTAACGAGAGGAGTCGCAATTGACGGAATCGCGCCATTCTCGAAGCATAGGGGAAGAATTTGCTCGCAATTGCCGATATTGAATTGCCTGCCGGGGTAAATCTTACGCCGCGGCGGGCTTTATAGATTCGACCCGATCTAGATAACCCAGGCACCGATCAACGAACGTCTCGTTTGGGGTTTCGCCTTTCACCTGATTCTGAAGCCAGAGAAGCATGGTGCTGTATTCTTCCTGCTCGTCGCCCGTCAGATTTAATTCGGGGATCGCCGCGGCGAATTTCTGCACAAGCGCATTGAGATCAGTGAGTGCGAGGGTGGAATCCATGCACGATCTTTAATCTAAATGGGTGTGAATTAGGCGGTACGAAACTCCGGTTTATGACAAAAGTAATGGGAATGGTTAAGAGCTCTCGAAATGATCCGAAAGACGATCCATTCGCTCCATGAAAAATTCTTTGTCGCAATTCAATGACGCGGCCTTGGGACCAAATCTCGAATACGTCGGGTGTCTTAAGTTTCCTACTGGCGGGGCGCTATGCTCGCGCATCATTAAGCGGGGAATGTAGAACCTCGCGAGATCATCACCGGATGCCTTCTGGAGCGAGGAGAGGATCGAATGGTACTCATCCACCATTGCTTCGGTGATCGAGCCGGAAACGTGCGATCGGAACCCTCGGAACCTCGTCAGCGCGTGTTGTAATGCCTTTTCATCGGCCATGTCCGACACCTGGGCGCTGGCCATATTTTACTTCATACCCTCTTTAATTCCTTTATGTTCGGGTTGGTAAGCGACTTCCGTGCCGATAAATTTTATGGGGCTTGAACTCTACGCTGCGAACCTCTATCATTCGATCGACATTTCGATCGGTGTCCTGATTGAAGTTCAGATAGTCGTGGAAGATTTCCATATCCGACGACCTCGGAATTCTTAATTTGGGCGCCGATTTTTTTGAAAAGCACGAGCCTTTGCGGGTTAAAACGTATTTTCTGATCTTCGAATTTCGCTTCAAGGAAACCCCCACCTCGGTTCCGACGATTTCATCGTCGTCCCCTACCCCCTTTTTCAATCCGGGGCAGCCGGGGATGCTTGCGCGGGGGGCTCATGGTAAGCCTCAAAGAATATGAAATTATGTTCTGCGCAGATTCAGGACTTTCGCGCCCTGAGTGATGAATGCGCTCATTTCGGAGCCTATCCTAGTGCGAGGATTTTTATTTTCAGAATGTGCGCTAGGTACATCCTTTCAAGGCCCGCCATTTGTACACACCCATCACTCAAGGAACAAAGGGCGCGACTACGATTAACCGCGCCCAACACAATTAATCTATTCAGCGAATCCATAAATCGGCTCGACCTTGATCTGACAGTTGTTGACCGATTTACCGTCCACGACCTCTCCCTGGTGCCCCGACCCTTCGACGGGTACCACCGAACTAACAGGGTATGCACCGACTGCTTAATCAATAGCGGACAGTGCCTTCTTTCTCACTTCTTCCTCCGGCTGGGCGCAATATGACTCTTTTGCCAATTCCTCTGCGACTTTCCTTCTGACTGCTTCTGGCTGACCGACTGCGTAAAAACTCCAAGACATGGTTTATTTGTGTTTTGGTTTATCGACCTTTGTTCTATTCGTAGAGCGATATTCAACCGCAGCTCGTAATTCTCGGCCTATTCTCGTCGCCTTTTCATAAGGGAAAGGGACGCGCAGCTTATCAAGCTCGCGGAAGATAATGAAATGCGCCATGTCTTCAAGTGTGAATGCTTCCCTTTTCTTCATCTGTAATTGTTGTTAAAAAGAAAAACCCTTTGGCGAAGTGGTGAGGTAGATTCAGCCGTTAGGCCTCCTCGCTCACCAGCTCCCCAAAAGGTTCATGGAGCTGTTTACATTCGCCGTCCAATGAAGGACACATGAAGTATGAGACTTCTGTGAAATTGCGCAAGTGGGCAGGGTGTGGACAATCTAAACATCATTCTTTAAATTTGCGAATTATCCAATAGATGCCGGCAGCTCCGAAAAATAATATGATCGGCAACGGTCCGAAACTCAGCTTGTAAAGAAGTCCGAGAACGGGTAAGCCGACGAACATGCAGATGAGCCATGGAAAGATGCCCATCTCGACGGTGGGGTGTTTCTCCGAATTGACCCCTCATGCCCAGAGCCTTGTGTTGAGTTTTTTCGGCGGAGGTTTCAAGGCTTCCGGATTCGTCTTCATCAACGCAATGCGCTTCTCGGTATCTTCCAGGTCCTTGCGGTGCCGTTCATCCCATTCAGATCGGCTTTTCGCGTACCCCTCTTTGATGAGGCGTTTGCGTTCGCGACGAGCTTCATCGCTAGGCGGGAATGGCGGCCGATTGTGTTGCATCGTGGCGAAATACTATCACGTACTCATTTCGGGACATCCTCCTCGTTAGGCTGATACCACGGCTCCTTCTTCTGCGGGAAAATCGCCTCGCATTTCGTCATGAGCCGTGAGAGCACGCGGTCGGCGACGTAGGCCGCAAAGTCGATCTCCACGTTGAGATCCTGGTCGCTCAACAATGAGTCGCGGCGCGGTGCCCACTTCGCCGTGCGGATCGCCACGATGAGACTGGTCGCAATGAGCATGGACGGCCCCATCTTCGGCCAGTCCGGGCGATCGTGATAGCCGCCGATATCCAAGCCCATGGAGGGGATTATAGGCGAAGAGAAGGCGAATATCTACCGATGAACAACATATGGTGTTCCCACCCGCATCTTGGTGTTCCATTGAAAATGGAAAGAAATCTCGAATGGGTAAATTCAACCGCGTCCTGCTTGTTGCCATATTGACGCCCCCGCTTGCTCTCTCGGGGTGCCGCATCCACCAGACACACACATGGGGACCTGCCGAGACGAACCACTACACCCAATGGGAGCATGAGACGAATCGTAATCATCTTGAGTGGGAACGGCGCAGCGACGCCGATCAGAAGGCGTATTGGGAGTGGCGGGATCGCCACCACGATTAGAACTTGTTGGGAGCACGGGAGTGGTAGCCAATTCGATTTGGTCTACAAGTCCTAAAGCTCGACGCTATCGTATCACCGGGCGAGCGCAGGACGCAAAAAGCCGCCCCTTTCGGTGAGCGGCATAAACGATTCTCAGCACATTTGTTTTGTGAAATGTCGAATCATTCGACCGGCCGCGCCCGTAAGCGCGACTGAATAACGATAGGGCAGGGAAGATGAAATCTCCGTGAGAGGCATCCCCCGGCGCGTAAAGGCTTCTAATAAGAGATCGCGAAGGCAACATTGAGCCGCTATTAGGCGGCTCGTTTTTTTGCGTTCGAAATTAACGCGAAGCGGCTTTTGCGGGCGCGGAGCCTCTGTTTCACGGCCGTGCGGTTCTTGGCAATCTGCTCATCTTGTTTTGGCTTTTCGCGGCGCTGACTGGCCTGCCACTTTTTCCAAGCGGCCGTCATTTCGGATGAGAGGAAGGTCATTTCGGTTCCCAACATGGTTGGCTCCAACGCCAGGCTTCGATGCCTTGCTTCGAATAGATATATTTCGCCATTTGGATATTTCCCTGAAGCGTGTAGATGTCGTAGCCGAGATTTTTCGCCGTCTGGCCCCAAAGCGTCGTATTGATCTGACACGCCCCTTTGTCGGCCGGGTTTGGGTAACGCACGTTGACGGGCTGGTGCTGGCCAGATCTGCATTCAATCACTCGATGAATTACCGTTCGGTCGTAGCGTTCGGCGCGGCTCGAGCGATTGAGGACGTTGATCGCAAGATACAGGCTCTCCGCATAGTCTCGGAGCACATGCTCGCGGGCCGTTGGGCCGATATTTGCAGCCCCAATGCACAGGAATTGAAAGCCACGACGGTGCTTGAATTTACCATCGAGGAGGTGTCGGCAAAGACCCGTCAGGGAGATCCCATCGATGATGAGGAAGACTACAGCCTCCCTGTTTGGGCCGGGGTCGTTCCTCTACGGCTGGAGGCGAAATCACCTATCCCCGATGCGCGCCTTTTCGAGGACGTTGAAGCTCCACAATATGTCCTCGAATCTCGATTTCGCTGATATTCGTTCTCGCAAACATGGAGGATCGAGATCCAATGATCATTGAAATGCGAACCCACAAAACAGCCCCTGGAAAGCGCTCGCAGTTTCTCGAGATATTTCGTGAGCGCTCCGTGCCGGCTCATATCGATCTGGGCATGACTATTCTCGGCCCTTTTCCGTCGGTCGAGGATCCCGATACTGTCTTCTTCATGCGAGGTTTTCCCGACCTGGCTTCACGCGAATCCCTGAAAGCGAAGTTCTATGACAGTGATCTCTGGAAGAACGACTTAGAGAACGTCCTGATTCCAATGCTCGAAAAATACGACGTCGTGGACCGCGAGGCGCGAGAGCCGTTGCCATCTCCGTCGACAAAACTCTACTGGGCGTGCCCCCGCTGAACGGCTTGCGTTCGTGCTGCATGACATGTTTGCTGTACAGTTCGAGGAGGTCGCTTCTATCGTGGGATGTTCGGCTGTTGCTGCAAGACAGCTTGCGAGTCGCGCTCGACGGCGAGTACAGCGATGCGGTCCTGTTTCCGATGTTGATCGTAAGCAACAGAGAAGAGTTGTCGATGCTTTTTTCGCCGCCGTGCGAGACGGCAATTTCGAGGCACTTCTTGCGATTCTCGATCCCGATATTGTTATTCGCACGGATCGCGGCGCAGTGCGAGAACTCCAGGGGGCGCGCCCTGCGGCAGAAGGCGCGATGATGTTCCGTCATCTTGCACAGTCGGTACAGCCAGTGCTCATCAATGGGGCTGCTGGAATTGTGTCGCGACTTTCCAGCGGAGAAGTTTTTGCAATCATGTATTTCATCGTTAAAGGTGAGAGAATCGCCGAAATTGATGTGATCCGCGATCCAGAGCGTCTTTGCAGGATCGACCTCACGGCCATTGAGTAATTGAGGACATGTGCGACGAGTCCATTCCGCAAAGCAATAGACAGGAGCAGCCGGACGTTGGGTGCCATTTTGTGCCCACTAAAATAGACGGCATCATGGAGACAATACTCGCTGTCGAAACTGACCCTGTCCGAGTGATACAGGCGCGGGGGCTCGCTCAAGGGTTGTATCCTACTGCGGCTGGTGCGTCCTGCGAAACCAGCGTTGCACTTGATTTATGGCTTCGAGAAAGACACATCAACTTGGAGGAGTGAAAATGGTCACGAACATGCTCATCCTGGTTATCGCTTCTCTCGGCATCTCGTTTTTCGCAGGGAACTTGCGTGCCACGGAGCAGACGGATATGACAGGCGTAAAGTCCCGTACACCCAGGCACGCTGAGGCAAAGATCGTCGTTCAGAACTCCGAGGCCAAGCCATACGATCAAACAGCGGTCCCGACATTAATGGAGATCCAAATTAGCGAGAAGGTCACCGGAGGTATAGATGGCGAATCAATCGTTCGGGCTCTACAAGTCCAGAATCACGATAAATCTGCCCACATGATCAGCATGCAGCGATTCAGCGGAAAGCTGGGCGGACGCCAGGGCACGTTCGTCCTTCAAGGGTCAGAAACAGTTGATAACGGCAGTATCAAGGCGAAATGGTTCGTTGTACCCGGATCTGGGACAGGTGATCTTGCCGACGTGAGGGGTGAAGGCGGTTTTGAAGGAAGTTTTGGAAAAGGGTCAGATGGAACTCTGGATTATTGGTTCGAATAGTGACCAGAGCGCGAGTCAAGGTGCCTCAACGAAGAGACTCGCAAAGGAAGGCATCTCTACATGGCTCGATACATCCGCATGGCACTAAACGGAAAGCGCGCTAGCGCCGGATTGTTTTCTGTGTTGGCGGTCCTGGCACTAAGCTTCACAATGTTCAGCCCGACTTATCCGATGGTTCTGTCCGATCCTGCAGCAATCACCACGCTCCTGCTGTCTCCGAGGTACTTGCTGTTCACCATCACGTTAGCAAGTACACTTTCTGCTCTCGCTTATTGTGTATTGGCTAGTTGGCAATCCCGATCGCTCAACAGGTCTCTCATCCTTCCTCACTTTGTTCTCCTCGCGATAGCGCTTTTCATAGGAGTAGAAGCTCTCACGAACTGGGCTTCGGCAGTTTCGTATGCCAGGCAGGCTGGTTCTACAGTCTACGTCGTGTGGCATTCCCCGCTCGTGCCGCTTGGGTTCACGAGCGTTGCATTGGGTTGCGGAATCTTTCTTGTGAACTTTGGCATGACAGCGATAAAGCACCTCTGATATTAGGGTGGAGGGTTCGGTCGATGACGTTAGCACGCGATGCTGATCGGATTGAGTCGGAGCGACTCATCTTTCGCAGGATCGAACAGACAGATTTCGAGTTCTTTGCTCGTATTCATGCAGATCCAATGCCGGGTTGTTCCCATCCCTGTTCTTCCAGTGCGCGCAGTGGTACATCGGTCTGCCACTCGAGAACGAGATCTCTTAAGAACGCATTGATGGTAAAGGAATGAACCGGCGCCAACCGCGACGGTAGATCAATCAACAAATCACGCTCGTATGGATACGACTCGAAGATGTGCGTACGATCGCGGTTCAAATAGAGGTCCCATTTGCGAAGTTCCCTCAGGTCGTAGCCGAACAATCGGTGAGCACCTTCTAGTGTCAACCTATAAATCTCCACAATTTCAAGCAAAGTTCTCAAGGTCGGATGTTCATTGGTGCGCGGCAAATTCGACAGCAGGTCTTTGGTCGCCGCTTCACGCCGCTCCATTGCTCGCGTTTCGTGCTCGTTGGAAGGTCTGATCCTGCGAAACAGATCACGAATGTGAATTAGAGCATCGATGATTTCATTGCTCGGGACGGGGCTGTGCACCAAGGGGTCTTCTCCTCAAAGGTTTCAAGAACTGACCCGTCGCAGAAGGGGGGAAGTTCATCAAAAATAGATGCGAGCTCTGATAGCGATGACGTGGGATCATTTGAGCAACGACACGCGAGCTTCCCGCACGCAGCGCCAAGCTCTCTAGTCAAAGGATAGTCTAAGTCCGAAGTGAAAACTTGCCATCGGTTTCGGGTTGTGCTCTTAGTTCCACCGCCCTCAGATCGCGGGCATGTCATTGACAGGTGATCTCGGATGGAACCGCCTGACTGGACTAGGTCGGACTCGCGAACTCCCTGGCCGACTGGTTGCCCATCCGTTCGCGTTCCTGCGAAGCTGGATGGTCGTTACGTGCACCAGACGCTGTATTGGGTGGCATTTCTACAAGACGGTGCCGCACAGATGGGGGAACAGGTGGCCTGGGCCTCGGGCAAACCGGGAGATGAAGACGCATTACAATCGGTGCAGTCTGACACGGACGCGTACTACGGGCGATTGAAATTGGCGCGCGCAGCGAGTCAAAAGGCATCAGAATGCGCAATCCGCTATGGCGCGAAAGAAACAGGGCCTTGTGGCTGGTTAATGCTGCGCTGCGAGATGCGGAAGTTGGCAATGCTCGTCCTGCACTACAAGAAGTGAATTTGGCCCTGGGCCTTTCATCGGGAAGAGACGTGACCGCAATCGCTGCGTTCACCCTAGCTCGTTTAGGTTTTGAGTCGCGTTCTTCACTGCTTGTCCGCAAGTTGAAGCAGGAGTATCCGGCAGACACTCTGATGAAAATCTATTGGTTGCCCTGATCAATGCGGCCATCGCCCTCCATCATCAAGCCTACTCTGAAGCTCTTCGATGGCTGAAGATTCCGGAACCCTATGAGCTAGGAGGTGCGGGTACATTTATCAACTACATGTATCCAGCGTATTTGCGCGGGGAATCATATCTTATGGAGGGTAATGGTCGTGCCGCGGGGGGCGAGTATAAAAAACTCCTGGATCACAGCGGGATTGTAGTGAATTTCGTAACTGGGTCTCTGTCCCGTCTCCAGATCGGACGGGCACGGAAAATCGCGAGACCGGGTCGGAGCGGCAAACGCCTATCTGGAGTTTGTCGAGTTGTGGCGAAATGCGGACAGCGACGTTCCGATTCTCCGGCAGGCGAGGATCGAGTATGCGAGATTGCGCTAATCGACAGGTTGGCACGCTGTCTCGTAATTTGCTCTCCGCCCAACAAAGTTGGCCCGCGCTGCGGGACACGATGTGTGTAGTCCCCTTTGGAAAGTGGTATCCTCGCTGCGCTATGAACTGGACCTTGGCCAGTGTGCCTGTTTCGTCCATGCTGAAGCCAAGAGGAGAATCGGTGGAGACATTTTCGGGGAACGCAGACCGCTTATGAATCGGAGAGGCAAATGGGATCGAGGAATGCAACTTGCACGATGGCGAGGAATATTGTTCGTTCTAATCGCCGTTCTCTCATCGGTGCAGGGATTCAGTCAGACGGATGCCATAGATAATAAGACCGGATTGCCACTGAAGCCTGAACTTCGAGATGGATGGCACGATTTTGATTTCTCGGTTGGAGCATGGCAGACACATATTTCGCGCAGATTGCATCCCTTGAGCGGGTCTGACGAGTGGGTGGATTATGTTGGATCTTCTGTTGTTCACCCGTTCTGGGGCGGACGCGCTTCTTTTGCAGAAACGGAAGCAGACGGTCCGGGGGACCACATCGAATTGTTCTGCCTCCGACTTTACAATCCACAGTCTCGCCAATGGGGCCTGTACTACGTGAGTTCGGATGGTTCCATCAGTAGCCCTGGCGTGCTATCAGTACCGGCTATTGGTGAATTCAGAGATGGACGGGGGGTATTTTTCCGTACAGAACTGTTTCGTGGCAGAAGCATCGTAGTACGCAACGTTTGGTTGAGCACTTCCTCCGAGTCGATTCGGTTCGAGCAGGCCTTTTCTCAGGATGGGGGCCGAACCTGGGAGACCAATTGGATTGCGGTGGACACGCGAGTCCAAAACCCATCTGTCAAAAATGCCGCGCCTAACGGCAAAGTTGAGAATTCTGGAGGTGCCGGAGAGCACGATTTTGATTTCGAGTTTGGAACCTGGAAGACACATCTGAGAGCCCTGTCGGACCCACTGACAGGTGCGACAAAATGGGTCGAGTTCAACGGCACCAGTGTGGTCCACAAAATCTGGAATGGCCGAGCCACCATGGTGGAACTCGAGGTGGACGGCCCTGGGGGACACGTAGAAGCACTGAATCTCCACCTCTACGATGCGACCTCCCATCAATGGAGCCTCAACTTTGCCAACAGCAGGACCGGCACAATAGCGATCCCGACAGTCGGCGAATTCAGGAACGGGCGTGGGGAATTCTATGACATAGAACCAATCAACGGGAGGAGCGTACTGGTTCGAAACGTGTGGTCGAATATGACGGCTAAATCGTGCCACTTTGAACAAGCCTACTCCACTGACGGCGGGAAGACCTGGGAAGTGAACTGGATCGCAGAGGACACACGGGTAGACGATGAATCACACGAAACGCACTGAATTTCGGCGAATGCCTCTGCGGGGATCGCGTGAGAAAGAGGTCGTGTATTCCATTCTCGACGTGGGATTTCTCGCACACGTTGGATTTGAGGTGGAAGGTCAGCCGTTCGTAATCCCAACTCTTTATGGTCGAATCGAGGACAAGTTGTATCTTCATGGTTCGTCCGCGAGCCGGATGCTTCGCAGGCTCGAGTCAGGTTGCCCCATGTGCATCACCGTAACCCTGCTCGATGGAATCGTGTTGGCCCGGTCCGCATTCAATCACTCTATGAATTACCGTTCGGTGGTCGCGTTCGGGATCGGGCGGGAAATCGAGGGTCCCGACGAGAAAACGAAGGCGCTGCGCGTCATTTCAGAGCATGTACTTGCGGGACGCTGGACGGACGTTCGAGGGCCGAGTGCAAGCGAGCTGAGAGCTACCTCGGTTCTCGAATTCGTCATCGAAGAAGCTTCAACGAAGATTCGCAAGGGACCTCCCATCGACGATGAGGAGGACTATGCTCTCCACGTCTGGGCGGGGGTGATTCCATTATCGCTTGAGGCAAGGGCTCCGGTGTCGGACCCGCGCCTCTTGGACAACGTGGACATTCCCGGATACGTCCTGCGCCGCCCATCTCGTTGAACTACGTTTTCAGATCGGCACGAAGGAAACAGCTTCGAATGATCATCGAAATGAGAACCTACAAAACTTTGCCGGGAAAACGCCCCCAATTTCTGGATATATTCCGGAAACGATCCATTCCGGCTCACGTCGAACTCGGCATGATGATCCTCGGTCCTTTTCTCTCTGTTGAGGATCCAGACACGTTCTTCTTCATGCGCGGTTTTCCAGATCTCCCTTCGCGGGAGTTGTTGAAAGCCAAATTCTACGAGGGGGAACTCTGGAAAAACGAACTGGAAAAACTGCTAATGCCGATATTGGAAAAGTACGACGTGGTTGTAGTGGATGATCCGGAGGGTGTGATTCGCTGGTGAACACATTCGTCGCGTGAGCCGCTGCACCCCTTTTCGAAATCAGTCGATTGCAGCACTTCGAGAGGCCTTGATCCAAACACAGGAGGTGCTGGTGTCCGACTTTTGGAGCGACATAAAACATGCTCTGCGTTTGTTTGTGGAGAGCCCGAGCTTTACCATCGCAGCAGTTTCTGCGCTGGCCCTGGGAATTGGAACAAACACTGCGATCTTCTCGGTTGTTAACGCGGTGCTCCTAAAGCCTCTGGGATACCTCATCGAGACCGGCTGGTTGCACTGATGTTGGACACATCGGATGGTGAATGTTTTTATGCTTCGATTCCCACTTTTCACCTATACCCGCAGCAGACCGGTTTCTTCAAGATGTGGGCGCCTTTGATCTGGGAGGACACGGTTTCAACCTAACAGGTCAACGGCCAGGGCAGGTCCCCCGGGCTTGCAAACGCTGCATATTCGTTGCCCGCCCGTTTTGGACGGCGAGGCCGTAGTCTTTTCAGGCTCGAGCGGGGCGGGAAAGTCTACGCTTGCGACGGCGCTAGCGCGGCGGGTCATCCTCTACTCTGCGATGACGTCTGCGCGATCGATTTGAACAATCCCAAGCAGCCCATGGTTCGACCTGCATTTCCGCACGTCAAGCTGTTGCCAGATGCCATTGATTCGCCGGCTCGCGATTGCGCGAGATACTGCTTTGCGCCTTCAACGCCGTGATAAGTCCCGCCGCCTGAAAATTCAGCAGGCTCTATCCATTCAATCCCAGGATCCATGAATCGAACCGTACCATCGATGTCGCCCCTGTTGAATGCCGCATACGCCGCCCGGAGCTCGGCCGTCGCATTTTCTATCTGTTGGGATTTGAACAAATATTTCCCTCCGGTTCTTGGTGACAGCCCAACAACATTGCGACTGAAAGGAGCGCAATGGCGTTTGATCCGTTACATGAACCTCTCCCACTCGGGTGCCATCCGGTTGACTGCCGATTCTCACTTGAAGGCGGCGGCATAGATGCCAAGCTCGATCATCCCCGCATCTGAGGCCGCGCGTCACTCTCGATCAACGTGGGAGGATGCACCAGTCTGGCGCTCGTGGTGCGGTTTCCGTCAGCCTAAATACAGCCGACTCTGCCCTCCATTGCAGGCTGGGCGCACACGAACCTCTCGCACTTTCCGATGCACTTCGGTAGCAGTTCAGATTGCCTGCGACATGTGAATGTCCAATTCGCGCGAGCCGAGCCATACCACTCTAGCCCATGGTGAGCGAAAAGAGGGGATCGAAAGAGTTCACCGACGCGAGGGTAATCGCGTGGTATTTGTGCCTTCGGGGTTCAGAACACGTCGCGCAGTAAACGAATGCCCTCCCGAATCTCCTGTTCGTTGAGGTGTGCGAATCCCAGAAGGAATCCCGGCCGTGAGGGCTTATTGAGAAAACAGTGAGAGATTCCATAAATCCCTACACCCCTTTTTGCTGCCTGTGCGATCAGAGGGGCCTCCGCTCTCCGTATTTGAGGCCAGAGCACAACGTGAGCCCCAGCATCCGCACCAGTGACTTCGACCTTGTCGCCGAGATATTTGTGGATCGCATCGAGCAGAACTGCCCGTCGTTGCTTGTGCCTTTGACGCAACCGGCGAAGATGGCGCTCGTACATGCCATTGACGATGAACTCAGCCAAGGTTTGCTGCTCAAGCGTAGCCGAATGCAGGTCGGTCAACCATTTGGCGGCTTTGAAAGCTGAGATCGAGGAAGGCGGAGCGACAACATAGCCAATGCGGAGCGCTGGAAAGACGGTTCGTGAAAAGGTCCCGATATAGACCGTGCGTCCGTCCCTGTCGAGTCCTTGAAGCGACTCGAGGGGCCGGTCGTCATAACGGAATTCACCATCGTAATCGTCTTCGACGATGATTGCGTTGCGTCGTCGTGCCCAAGCGAGCAAAGCCAGCCGCCGGTCGAGCGGCAAAACGGCTCCCGTCGGAAACTGATGGGACGGCGTAACAAAGGCCAGTCGCGCGTCGGTCGGAAGACTCTCCGTGTCGATGCCATCCTGATCGACGGCGACGGGATATAAATGGGCTCCTGCAGCTAAGAGTGCCTCTCGCGTACCGTCGTAATGCGGTTCCTCGATTGCAACCCTATCGCCGGGCTCGACTAGGATGCGGATCACCAAATCGAGCGCTTGCTGTGATCCATTCACGATGATGATTTCAGATGGTTCGCAGCTGACCGCACGGGATCGCCGTAAGTGCGCACAGACTGCGCCACGCAGTTCGAGATTTCCAAGCGCCGACCCGTAGTCGAGATGTCGCACCGACGCTCTCCTCGCGTGACGCAGGAGCAACCGGCACCACATCTCAGATGGGAAGACACCTAGATCGCTCCGACCGTAACGAAAGTCATAACGGACCGTCGCAGCAGGTAGCGGAGGGGTATCGGCCGACTGCACCGCCTGAGATGCGGCCCTACCGAAACGCGAGAGTCTCAGGCTTCGTGTTTGATCACTCTTACGGGTGGTGTTGCCGGTTAGACGTTCCGAAACATATGTTCCCGACCCGGTGCGGCCTGAGACAAAACCCTCCGCCAGGAGCTGTTCATAGGCCTGTACCACCACTGTCCTTGACAATCCCAGCTGTTCAGCAAAGTCGCGGGTGGAAGGAAGCTGATCACCAGGCCGGACGGTCCCGGAAAGAATCGCCTCGCGTAAACCGGAGTATACCTGTCGAAAGAGAGACTCTCCGTCACGTGTAATTGGTATCGCCAGCTGCATATAAAAGTGGACCTTTCAAAAGACCACGCCTATTCTCCATTCTCTAAGATAGGCCTTGCATGAGCGCGACACGACGAAATCTCTGTCGATTCAACAATCCCAAGATGATCTATCGTCCATTGTTCCTACTTGCCATCAGCATTGTCCAGATTTGTTCACTTCAATCGGCTTGTGCCGAAGACGAATCGTTGTGCGAGGTGCGCCATCCCATGAGCGACGCATGGTTTACCGGGCCCATGCTGGCGAATACGGCCGCCACCGCACCGCGTGGGCAATACCTCCTTGAACCCTATATTTACGACGTCATTACACAAGGCGTCTATGGAGCCAACGGAACGCGGCGCAGTGCGCCTCATGAAAACAGCTTTGGCTCACTGACCTACCTGATTTACGGTCTCACCGATCGAATTGAGGTTGGATTGATTCCCACTGCCGGATACAGCATAATGAGTGGCTCACCGAGCAGCTCCGGACCAGGACTTGGCGACCTCACCGTGCAGATTCAGCGCCGCATTACGCAGTTTCAGCCCTGTCGAAAAGTTCCCACAATTTCTCTCGCCGTGCAACAAACCCTTCCCACTGGCCAATATGATCGTCTGAGAAACCGTGCTACGAACGGGTTCGGCGCTGGCGCGTACACCACGGACCCGGAGTTCCTCTCCCAGATGTATTTCTGGCTTCCGAATCGGCGCATCCTTCGGGTGCGCGTCAATGGATCCTATGCGCTCTCGGGGACCGTCAATCTCCACGATGCGAGCGTCTATGGAACAGCCACGGGATTTCGCGGCAGCGCGAAACCGGGCAGTTCTCTATACATCGATCTAGCCGCCGAATACAGTGCAACGCGCCGCTGGGTATTAGCCCTCGATAGCACCTTTCGCAACACGGGGAATACGCGTGTCTCAGGGTACTATCTGCAAAATAGAACGGTTGGAGCAGTTCAGACAAATGCCGGATGGAGCGACGCATATGGCTTCGCGCCTGCTATCGAGTACAGCTGGAGACCGTGGATCGGCGTGCTGGCCGGAATACGCTTCATTCCGGCTGGGCACAATACCGAAGCCACCCTTTCTCCAGCTTTGGCAATCAATATCGTCCATTGATCCAGGACCCTCCCGTTCCCTGGGCCGAGAAATGAAGTGGTATCTTGAAGCTCCACAATATGTCCTCGAATCTCGATTTCGCTGATATTCGTTCTCGCAAACATGGAGGATCGAGATCCAATGATCATTGAAATGCGAACCTACAAAACAGCCCCTGGAAAGCGCTCGCAGTTTCTCGAGATATTTCGTGAGCGCTCCGTGCCGGCTCATATCGATCTGGGCATGACTATTCTCGGCCCTTTTCCGTCGGTCGAGGATCCCGATACTTTCTTCTTCATGCGAGGTTTTCCCGACCTGGCTTCACGCGAATCCCTGAAAGCGAAGTTCTATGACAGTGATCTCTGCACTGAGCGAAATCGTTGTACTCTTGCTTAACTACTGAAGAGCTCCTAGATCGATCCTGCGGAGACGCTCCGGGTTACGGATCACGTCAATTTCTACAATCTTAGCGTCCTTAAAAAGTCAATCGAAATGCAAACTGGATCTCCCGAGGCGCATATCCCGCGGTTAATTGTGTAAGCCGTCCAAAATTTGCACCACCCAACACTGCTGCCGGGGAAGCGAAGTTTGCTGTGTTGGTCAGATTGAAGATCTCCGATCGGAACTGAAGGTTCTTTTCTTTGTCTAATGCGAAATTCTTGAAAATGGAGACATCGATGTGACGGGTGGGAGGGCCGTACAACTGGTTGCTGCGCTCGCTCCCGAGCGTGCCCGGAGCCTGGTCCACAAAGGCTGCCGTGTTGAAATATTTCTTTACGCCCGGATTCTGCATTGAGGCTCTTGCCACTTGATTCGGACGATCTGCGGAACTCGCTCCGGGATTGGTATTGCTCACGTCGTTGGCGTTGAGAATCGTAAATGGCAATCCCGCGGACCAGACGCCGGCCAGGTTCGTTTGCCATCCGCGAAGCAGGAGTGCCTTTCCGCCATTCGCACTCTTGCCAAATGGCAGATCGTAGAAGAGTGTTGCCGCGGCGCGTTGCCGAACGTCGAAGCTGCTGTTACCGTAGTCGATCGTGGTGGAGATCGCGGGTACGGTTCCGAACCCCTGACCGCTCGAGTCGTCGATCCCATGGGCCAGCGAATAATTCACGTGTACAGTCAGCCCGCGACGGAGTTCGTGTGCAAAGGCTGCCTGCAGCGCGTTGTATGAGGACGATCCTTCGGTATCGATGGTTTCAACTGCCGTGAGGTTGGGATCAATTCCGTAGTAAGGGCGCAGTTCGTTGGGATCGGACGCGGTGTTGGGTGGGGGCGCATTAAGATCGGGAAAGGCGCGTGCAATGTGACGGCCAAGCGCGCCCACATAAAACACGCTTAGCGTATTTCCAACGAATTGTCGTTCGACTCCGAGGTTGAACTGCTCCATAGCACTCATCCGCTGATGGAAGGGGCGCGCGCCAAGAAGCTCGCCGGTCGGATTGTGTAAATCGGGTGTCGCGGGAGCAGGAAGCCCAGCTGCAAGCGTTGTGTATCCGTCTGGACAGGTCGTGGGGGTGCAGGAGCCGAATGTGTACACAAACGGCTGAACCTCATATACGAATCCATCGAGTGGCCGGAAATAAACAATCCCGAAGCCGCCGTGAATGGCAGTTTTCCGGCCGATTTCCCAAGAGAAGCCGACGCGCGGGCCAAGGTCCCCAAAATCGGTTTGTACTCCGGCAGCAGCGGACACGCCGTCCCTTCCGGCTACCGCGATTCTGCCCGTGGCAAAGTCAAAGTTCGCCAGCCGATTTCTCTGTTCAGTCGGCGGGGTGAGGATGTCGTAGCGCATGCCCAGGTCGAAAGTCAGCGAGGGTGCAGCTCTCCAACTGTCCTCGAGATACGCTGATTGCTCCCAAGTGCGGAAGTGCCAGTCGACGAGATCCACTTCGCGTTGCACTTGAAGGAATTGACCTTCGAGTAAAGAGGGAAGATCACGCACGGTCCACATCCCAAGACCCTCGCCGCTGCCGATGTCCTCCCAGTCGCGCCGGATCACGGTCTCTCCGGCAGTCAGGCTGTGTTGTCCCCGGCTCCACGAGAACGTTGCGCCATATTGAAATGTGGAGTCTGACTGATCGATAGGACGCCAGTAGCCGTCCGTCCCCAGCGGAGATGCGCTCAACACGTTGATCGGCGCCAAGCCGTCGCTGGTGGATGCGAGATTGATGCCGGTCTGCCCAAAGGCGCGGTTGACCGCCACTCCCGGATTTAAGCCCGTGTCTTGCTCGTGCCAGTAGACATAGCCGGTGCGCAAATCGAGCACCACGTTTGATCCGAACTGGTGCTTCCAATTGGCCACCGTATTGACGCCCAGGTCGTACATGTTACCGGCAAAGCTTGTAAGAGAGCCCCCCGGCTGGATGGTCATTCCGTTCTCCTGTATCGCCGGAAACTGGCCGGGGATATTCACCAGCGCTCGGTTCATACTGAACCTGCTGAAGAATGTGTCATGATCGGAGAAATGTTGGTCGATGCGCAGATCACCAGTCTGCGCGAAGTTAGTTCCGCTGGGGGCGCTGACAAACTGATCGTTCGAACCGGAGACGTTGGGCAATGGGTAAAGGTGAAAGTAGGCGAACCCGACTGGATCGAATTGCGTCAATACCGGACCACCCATATCAGTGAAATCTCCCGGATGCGCATGTTCATAGGCCGTGGGCACCGTCAGTTCCACAGGCGCGCGCCCCTGCACAAGCTGGAAGCCTTCATAGTCACCAAAGGCATATGTCTTTTTCCTGAAGAGCGATCCGCCTAAGCTTCCACCGAACTGATTTTGGCGCAACTCCGGCTTTGCGTTCCTTGCTCCGAATTGAAATGGATACGCGTCCAAGGCGTCGTTGCGAAAATACTCATAAACAGAACCGTGAAACGCGTCCGATCCCGATTTGGTCTCGACATTGATTACACCACCGCCTGCTCGGCCCATGGAGGCGGGAAACGCATTGGCGAACACTTGCACTGCGTCGATTCCCTCGACCGAGGGATGCACAGCGATTTGAGAGTTGATGCGGTCGTTGTTGTCAATGCCGTCGATCTCGTAATTGTTCATCGTTTCCGGCTGACCGACGATCGAGACTGCAGAAGAATCATGCTGAGTTCCAGGCCGACTACCGCTGGCTGAACTGTTGTCGCTGCCTTCATTGGCCCCGGCTGCAACCTGGACCAGGTTGACGAAATTGCGCTGGTTCTCTGGGAGGTCGCTTACAGATTTTCCGGCCAATGCCGTGCCCAAGCGTGAAGTTACACTGCGGGTTGACCCCGTTGCGACTGTCGCCGCATCTCCTGGTGAGAGCACAGCATTGGCAGTTGCCGCATCTCCAGCTACAAGCGGGAGCTGTGCCACAACGAACGTCTTAAAGCCAGGCGCAGTCACCTCAAGCCGGTACTCACCGGCCGGAAGCTGAGAGAAGCGAAACTCTCCGTCAGCCGTGGTGGTTGCTATCTCTCTGCGGTGCGTAGCGAGATCCTCAGCGGCAATAATTGCTCCCTCGACGGGGCCGCCTGATGTTGCCCTCACATGGCCCGCAAGTTCGCCAGCATATGTTGGATGTTTCACCTGAGGTGCGGCAATTTCATCGAACCCCGCCTGTGTATGGCAAGAGGCGAATGCCGTGCAGCTCCCGATCGCGATCAAGAGAAAGCTGCAGAGAAAATGGCGATGACCTATCTTTCGCGCGCCCGGTTGCGGATAAGCCATGGGACCTCCATGTTCGACCGGTTTATATCTTCGCCATAACACGGATGAATTTCGACACTTTCTGGGCCAATGATTCAGAGGTCATGGCCAACGCCACGCCTAGCGTGGTCAAGCGATACGACGTGAGAAGGACTGCGCCCTCGCTAGGGGTGCTCGACTTCACGAAGGTAGGTATTCAGCATCCAACGCTGAGAGGCAGTTCGATTTCACCCCCTGTCATCACCCGTTCGCCAGCCCAGGAAAGCCGTTGGTCGGAAGATTGCTCGGGATTTGCGGGAAGGTGCGAAAATGGCATTTGTGGTCGGACCGATGGCATCTACTTTGGACAAGCAATCCAGGAGAATCCTGTATCCGGGTGTTCTCACGCTGCTGTCGGTGTGGACCCTCGTTGGAACGGTGTCCTATGTCCGCTATATGATCGAGGCCCGTCCGACTCACGTCGACCTCATTGAGGATCTTCTGGAGTGGCTGACCTGCTTTTATTCCTGGCTCCTGCTGACGCCGGTTCTCTTCGCGCTTGAAAGGCGATTTCCGATCATTGGATCGAAATGGAAAACAGGGCTCGCCTTTTTCGCTTCAATCAGTTTGCCGGCTTCGTACCTGGCCTATGCGGGGACAATTCTGCTGGACGCTTGTGTGCGCTACGCGTTCCGCCGATCTCCACTGATTGCCGATGCGTGGTGGCCGATGCCGCTACGCGAGGTGGCCCTGGAGCAGGCCATCTTCTGGCCCACCGCGGCCGCGTGCAGCATCCTGCGGAGATTCTTTGAATTGCGCGATAAGGAATATCTGGCTGGACGGCTGGCACTGGAAAAAACTGAGATTGAGGCCGATCTGCGCAGATCGGAACTGGAGTTGCTGCGCATGCGCCTCAATCCGCACTTCCTCTTCAACAGCCTGCAAAATATCTCGACGCTGGCTCGGAAAGATCCCGATGCCGCCAGCCGGATGCTCGCGCGGCTTGGGGATGTGCTGCGGGCTGCGTTGCGCAAAGGCGCCGAAGGCCGGACAACTCTGGCAGCCGAGATTGAGTTGACAAAGGCCTATGTCGCCGTTGAAGAGATTCGCTTTGCCGGACGCCTTGCGGTGCTGTTCGAAATCGGTCTAGAGACAGAGAACGCTTTGGTTCCCGGTTTCCTTTTACAGCCAATTGTCGAAAATGCCATGAATCATGGTCTGCGCAGCAACCAACTCGGCGGGGCAATCTGGATCAGCTCCGTTTGCGACGGTGATGCGATCCGTCTGACTGTAAGAGACAATGGATCCGGGCTGGACGCTGAGAACGTCGCCGCGCTCGAGAAGGGAATCGGACTCGGCTCCACCTGCGAGCGCCTCGAGCGTATGTATCCCGGCCGTCACTCGCTTTCGATACGAAAGCTCCCCGAGGGAGGGACGGAGGTGAGCATCGCTCTCCCCTTTGAGACGAACCTTTCTACCCCCGAAAGTCTTCCCCATGACATCGCTTCGATTGCTCATCGTCGATGATGAACCGCTCATTCGCGCAGGCGTCCGCGATGTGCTGCGTGATGCCGAGGGAATTGAGATCACCGGTGAATGCGACAGCTGCGCCAGTGTGATGAGTTTCCTGTCGGCGCAGCACGTCGATCTGGTGCTGCTCGACGTGCAGATGCCGGATGGCACCGGGTTAGACGTCGTAGAGCGTATCGGGCCCGAGCGAATGCCCGCCGTGATCTTCGTGACTGCCTATGACGAATATGCCGTGAAAGCATTTGAATTGAACGCGGTTGACTACGTACTCAAGCCGTTCGATCACGACAGATTGCAACGGAGCGTCGAACGTGCCCGGCAGCGGATGATTGGACAGCACCAGTCCAACCTCGCCGAGCAGTTGCAGGCCCTGCTCGATTCGCGAGCCCGAAGATGGCCCGAGCGCATTGTCGTGAGGGATGGAGAACACTTCAGCCTTGTTCCTGTCGAAACAATCGACTGGATTGAATCGGCAAACAACTACGTTCAACTGCATTGCGGCGCCAATCAGCATCTGCTGGCCGAAACTCTCTCGAGCCTGGAAGGAAGGCTCAATCCCGCGCGTTTTCTGCGCATCCATCGGTGCCGCATCGTAAATCTTTCTCGCGTCGTCACCGTTTATCCTATCCTCGGCGGCGCCTACGAACTCGAATTGCGATGCGGCACTCGCTTGATGACAGGGAGGCAGTACAAGAACACGATTCAGCGTTTGCTTCGGAGCTGATATATTGTTGTGAATCCCCATATAGGCCTCTAGGTTCTCGAAATAGACGCTTTGTCCGGGCTGCTCTTCGAGCGAGACAGGAGCATCTAAGCAGGTTGGACCTCGTCTCGAAAAAAGCGCTTTTGATGGACAGCCCAAACCAAATTGACGGATATCCTCGATATCGAATCTCAATCCTGGACTCTGAATCAGCTACGTGTCGTTGGACGAGGGCAGCCCCATTGTTCTAGTGCATGGAAATCGGACATCTTCCGATCTCTAGCGCAACACAATTCCCCGCGTAGGCGACAGTGGGTTAATGTTTTGCGCCGGAACTGGCAGGCCTGGGCGCTTCGGCCCGTCGCCGCATGGAGCGTATCGCATTGTCGATCACGCCCGCTGCATGGACGCGTGGTTCGATGCTCTCAACCCCACTGACGTCACACTCGTACTCCATGACTGGGCTCTGCATTGCGTTTTTACTGGGCTCAGCGCCGCCGTTGGCGGCCTTCATGCGGCGGACGATTTGCTAAGGAATCTAATCGGGGGGGAACGCGCCGGTCCCTATCCAGAAATCCGCGAGGGAGTTGAGATTTTTCTTGTAAGTGCGGGTGGCGGTGTATTCCTTTCCGCTCTCGACTCGCAGCCAGTAGTCTCCCGTCGCAAGCGGCCTGATTTCTTCTACCAACAAGATGTTCACGAGCACAGATCGGGCTAGCCACGTTCGTCCTTTGCACAGGAATGTTTTGCATGGAGCACCGCTCCCTGATGCTGCGTGCGCAGGAGGCGAACTCAGGATATGATTTGCGCGCTTCGCTTACAGAGCAAGCTGTCGTCTCAAACGAGCTGACTTCAGCACCAAGGTCTGGCGCACCGATGGTTGTCGGGTTCCATGGTATTGTTTACCCGACCTGGAAGATGAATGGAAACTGGTTCATCACTGGGGCGTTGCAATTGACGACACGGCCCTTTTATTACGAGGACTTATCGTCGACGGGATACGGGGCGAAGGGGAACGTGCTGCAAGCGAGCGTGAACTACTCGCGCGTCTCAAACAAAGGATCGCTGCTCGTGCGGGTCGGGGAGTTGTCGACGGTGTTCGGGTCATTTGTGATTCGTTATGACGATGCGGATAACGCGCTTATAGATCTGCCCAGCGGGTACGGCTACTACTATTCTCCCGAGTCCATTCTGCCAGTAGCCGGAGCGCAAATGGATGTAACGACGGGAAGGTGGGATGCGCGTGTGCAATTCGCCAACTCATCGCCGGCCAATCCGCGCAGCCTGTTTGCGAAGGACCAGTACGGGAATTGGGCTGGGGGAGCCGGTTTCACAATTCGACAGGGGTTCCGGGTGGGGGTTTCGGGTTATCGCGGGCCTTATCTCGATCGAAAATATAGATATTTCTTTCCGGGCGAAGTGGATCCCCGGAAATTGCCAGCGCACGCGTTGGGCTTGGACGCCAGCTGGGAGAGACGTCATTCAAGCGTGACGGGCGAATTGCAGAAATTTGTAATGCCCTATACGGTCATTCCCAATTTTCGGGAGTCGGCCGGCTACCTCGAAGGCAAACAGGTTATAAGTCCGAGATGGTACGCTGCGGCGCGCTACGGCTTTGTTACCACAAATGAGACGAGCAGAGCGCAGACAGTGGAAACCGCCGTGAGCTTTCGTCCCAATCGGTTTCAGATAATTAAAACTGGCTTTCAACTCGAGCACTATACCGGCGATAAGGTTCCAGGCGATAAGACCTTTGCGCTTCAACTTGTGACTTCGCTGCATAAGTCCATCGCTCGCTAATAGTTCGTGCGATTTGCCCAGCATAGACCTTGGTTAGCCAACAGGGGGCGATGAGACTCGGCACTGCAGGCTCCGCGGCTGTGTGTTGTTGCCTGTGACCGAGAAAATATAGGCGCCAAACTGGATTCAGCAGTCGGAGCAGAGTGAGCTGGACGACTCTGAAGCCGTGCCGGATGCCCGCAATCGAGCGGCTAGCCGAGCTCTGAGGAGAACTCTTAGAACGCACGAGGAACAGCGCACTCTCGGTTCTGAAATGGTGCCAGATTTTGGGCAATTTTACTGTGGGGGATTTTGTGGGGAATAGGGTTCCAAAGCGCGAAGGCTGGACAATAGGGCAGAGGTTTCCAGGACAAAAGCCGGTGGCCCGATAGAGTCCATTAAGGGTTTCCGCACGTACCCTTGAGCGCCAAAAGAAGCCATCCGTGACACGTAGTTTCAATTAGTTACGAGGTTCCATTGTACTGTCACGGCAGAGGTTTCGCGTAGAAGTTCTAAGCCCGTAAAGTTCTCGAGACCTGATTACGATTTATTTGAAGTTCTCAAAAAAGCCAGTCGAACGAGCGAAACGGACCGAAATCGGTGTCCGATATGGTGTCCCTTTGATTTCTGATCCTGTGCGATTCAGTGCAGGGTTGTGCAACCAGTTATGTAGCCGAAACTATTCTAGAAAATAGTCTTAAAGTCCCGTTTGCGATTTGGTGCAACGGAGTGCAGGGGAAGGGAAATCACATTTCGAGTCAGGTGCGTCGACTGCACTCAACCCCGCCACCATTCAACCGAAGCTCACGTGCGCAAGCAAAACAGCGAAAGCGCTCAGCATTCAAGGAACCCATATCCGCACGAGGTTTCAAACTTGTCCGGTGTAGGCGCTGCACTATCCGATATGCTCGGGGAGCGCGGAACTGGCGAAGGCAACAGCTGTTAACCAGGTCAGAGGATCTGGGCAGAGGTCAGCAGGGCAGAGGTCGCGGGTTTGACATGGGTTCGATAAAGGTTCCCGATCTGCCCTACAGCGCCAAAAGGAGCCATCCGTGACGCTTGTTTTCTGTAAGTTACGACCTTCCAGTTTCGTGTCACGTTAGAGGCCGCGGGTTCGAGTCCCGTCGCTCCTGCCAAAAACTTCATAACCATTCTCAAGCGCAGCGATCATGACGCTCCCCAGACTCTCGCATCTCGAATCACGAGTGTCGGCAATGCGAAACGGTGATCGCGTTTAGCGGTCATGGATGATCTCAAGCAATCAAGAGTCACTTCGAATAATGTTAGAACGATAGATTAAGAAACGGGCCTCCGCTGGGGAAATGGGATCGAATGGACTCGGCTCACCTCTTTCGTCCTGGGAAAATCGTCGATCTCAGGGCGGCGTCTGAATAGCTGCTCCCGATAGGAGTCACTGCAAATGATTGAAAGTCTGTTTGCCCATGCGAGTAGTCGCTCACGGTACCTGGCAGCGCCCCTACTAAAAGAGCGGGAAGAGTATCTGCTGCACTTGTTGAATCAAGGCCGCAGCCATAAGCACGTAACGCTCGTCGCCAAGATGTTGCTCAATTCACTCCAAATGCTGAATTTGGTAGATGCACGCCCTGTGAATCGGCTGGAAGTGGCGAATGCGAGCACGCGGTGGCTTTTAGATGATGAGGCTAACAAACGAAGAAAGAGAGGAACATACTCTGCCTATAATTTTTCGCGGATTACCATGCAATGGCTGCGTTTTCATGGAATGCTGGTCGAATCTCGGCCAGAGCTCCCGTTCGAGCAAGCTGTGATTTGCGTCACACCAGTTGATCCTCACCCATCGCAAGAAGAATGCCCCCCAAACGGAACTACTGCATATAGTTGGCTCAGATTTCTGTCGGTTGACCTCTCCCCAAAAACAGATCACACTTTATTATCGACCCGGTTCGACAATTTAGCAGCCGCTTGTCCCCGGATGGATGGAGGGCCAAATGGCGTTTGTTGACCGGGACCTCACGTGTTTCGACTGTGGGTCAGTATTCGTTTTTTCCGCTGGTGAGCAGCAGTTCTTCCAGGACATGGGATTTAAGAACGATCCCAAACGATGCAAGGCATGTAAGGCGAAGCTCGCCGGAACACGGAGAATCGAGACGCATGTGACGTGTTCTGAGTGTGGGGCTGAGACGACCGTGCCGTTTAAACCTACGCAAGGAAAGCCCGTGCTCTGTCGAGCGTGCTTCGATAATCAAGCACAACGTCTCGCAAAATTTAGGAGTGTGGAGTAGAGATCAATCAGCTTGCCCTACTAATTGCAGTCGGGCGATTTCGTCGTAACCCTTTCCTGGAATCTTTCCACAGCATATGGATCACAAACATGTTCGTGTTCTTTGGTCCCCAGTTCAGACTCACATCGCGCTGCTCCCACCGTGAGAAAACACCGCATACAGATTGAATAGACCGTGTCATCATTGTTCGCACGGTGGGTGAACCTTGAGGTATTCATTGCTCGGCCCGTTTCTAAGAGGAAATGTCTAACCAAGTATGCCGCAATTCTCCTCCGACAATGTACGGCTAATCACACTTCAGTAACCAGGGCTGCTCAATTTTCCGCTACACACCGTTGTGATTTCTGCGGAGAGCACGGAGCTGCATCTCACCAATGTGTGTTCGAGATGCCAAAAGGCAAAATCACGTGCACGCTCAAGGCGAAACTCGATCGAATGTTTCTGCGCTTGGTGCTCCTAGTGATAGGTACTTGCGAACAGTGCGGGAATCTAGCCGGGTCCAACCCTGAGTGCGCCCGGTGTCAGCAGTATGCGAACAGCAAATGACGCCGACATGTCCCCGCACGGTTAGAATTAGGGCTACGCATCTAGCTTTCTATGGAGGGCAACATTGAAGTGCCTCACCCTTTACAGAACAAATGGGGATGTGTTCAAAAGCTATCCCCAAGTCCTCTCACATAATACTGAAAACGGCTTACTGGCATTCCGGTTTGAGAAAACTCCCGGTGATCGAAATTCCGTTCAAAAGATCATCACTAATCTGCCGTTTATTCTGGAAGACGATACTGTGTAATCCCTTTGTCGAGCCTGAGTGGTTACCGAGGTGGGATTGAATCTGGCTCCCGATACGTGTACGGTTGAGAATAGTGCATCGGTTGAACAGAGTGTAAAGGCCACAACACAAAAACAATAGGCTCACCTCGAGAGGGTGAGCCTATGGTTTTGCCTACCTGCTAACGTGCTCATCCGCCCACGCCAGACATCTCCCAAATGACTTCCGCATCTAAAAAGTTTCTGTGCTTGCCTCTCTTCTTCCCGACCCGCCGACGAGTTTGGGAAAGAGGCAACACGACCCGGTTGCGGAGGCGCAACCGTTGTAAGCACCGCGCTGTCCGTCCCCTTCGGACTTCCCCCTGAGTCTAGGCGGACAGCGCACTGATTGCTGGCTCCTCTAAGATGAACAGCGAAAACAGCCACGCTCATCGAACCTGCCGAACCTTCGTGCTGGTCATTTTTGGCGTGATCGTAATCGCATTTCTTTTAGTCGTGGGGATGTTCCATCGTCCGGCAGTTGGGAATCATAAACCGTTCTCAACAGCCACGCCAGCACACAAGAAGTAAAGCCGTGCCAACAACTTATTATGGATTCGTCGCATCGGAAATAGGAGGACCTTTGGGCCGGGCGGCCTTGTATTTCATGCCCAATAGTAGGCACTCCACGATTGAGGCTCACCGAGCTACGATTGCCCACTTTGAAGCCGAGACCAAACTTGGTCGTGATGACCCCGTCTTAACCGAACTGAAGCGAATAATCCTAAATCGAATTGCCGACCTTGAGGGTCTCTGCCCACCCGAAGAGACCATTTCCGCTGGAGCTTCCGGTGGTCACTCAGCCTGACGAGCAGTTCTCATTCGCGCATCGATTGAACGATGACGGAACCTTCGATTCCATCTGCCCGCGCTGTTTCGCCACAGTCGCTGTGAAGCGTAATGAGACGGAGCTTGATTCCGAGGAACGAAGGCACGTTTGCAACCCAAGGGTTGCAGAGCGTTACCGGGAGTTGAGCGAAGCGGTAGCGGCATACCGTAAAGGCAGGAGAGATTGAGCACCACAATTCCACGGAACAGTGCTTCAGGAAAGCTTAAGGTTCATGCCCGTATACAGCCGTAATGGGCCGACGACATCAGAGCCGTTTTCTGTCCTTCAGCGACAACAGAAGCTGTCGGATAATCGACCTAAAGCGACAGATTGCTTTGCTGCAGAAGTATCAGAAGAGCCTTGAACCTGTACACAATACATTACAACCTTGTGTGCGTCGGGAACTCGATGACACTTTGAAGAAGATCGCCGAATTGAGCGAAGCGCTAAGCCGTGTAGAAGCAGAACCGTGAGGATTCGCAAGAGGAATTGCGTACGTCTCTACTTCTCAGACCTCCTCCGCTCTGCCCAACGTTTCCGTTGTCCTTCAGACATCCGCTTGCGAGTCTCTGCACTCATCTTCCGTTTGCGTTTCTTGGTTGTCAGGTTTCTTCGTGGCTGAGTGCAGGCTGGTGGTTGCCGAAAGCATCGCCAACAACTTGCGAGCCTCTCGAAGTCGGCGGATTTCTTCATGGATTGCATTCAGGATTCTGTCCACAGCATGCCCCTCCCCTTTTCATTCACCGCGCGGACTGGGCCTCTCCCGCTTCTCCGGAGTTAGGCAAGGCCCAGATTCCCCTGTCGAGGTAACAGGTCCGCGCCGCACTAGGATAACTTGGGGCTGCTCTTGTCTGGGGTTTGGATCGGACGAACAGGGCGCACTCAGAAGTTCATTCCTCCCCCAAGTAATGAACAAATGAAAAAGCTGCCGCCCTGATCGCGTCCAACTACTATACTCCTGAGGCGGATTTCTCAATCATCCTAAATCGCATCTTATCTCCCATGTGGGGAGAAAGGAAGGCACACGGACGGCACACTCATACACGTGCTCGAATCAGGCCTGCGTCGAATATTTCTGCGCTTGCTGCTCCTAGTGATAGGTACGTGCGAACAGTGCGGAAATCTTGCCGGATCGAACCCCGAGTGCGCCCGGTGTCAGCAGTATGCGCACAGCAAATGACGCCCAGCGGGAATTGGCGGCGTATACTTGGTTGCACATTTCTCCAAGAAGGCAAGGGAAATGAACATTGGGCTATTTGAGCAGGATTATGGGGATTTGGCAGATTCGGATCACGCGGTGAAGGTGTTTGGGACGAAAGTTCCTGAGGGGGTTGCCACCGTTGGCGACATCCGGAAGCTGTGCAGCGGGAAACCAAAGGACGCAAGCATCTGCATCCAACGTGACGGGTGGGGATTCTACGTCGCTGCATTCGAGGGGAACGCGCTTCTCCGCTCACGCCAGCCCGCTCCCAAATGACTCCCACATCTAGAGGTTCTGTGCTTGCCTGCCTCTTACCAACTCGGGAACACGAACTATGGGCTTAAAGGTCTAACCAGATGTCTGCTGCATACAATGCAATTCGCCAGATGCTCAACATAGGCGTGACGAGCCTTGATCAGCACTGCTTCCGCCTTTCGGGCAACGTCTGAAATCTCCTTCTGTTGTATCGGACTGAGTGGCATGATTTGAGCGGCTTGCCTGTCCGCTTCTTCGAATCCCCACACCTTTAGGACTCGGGCATAATGCTCGCACAAGTTTGAGCCTTCTCCACATTGGCGTCTCACCTTGGGCTCCTGACTGCTCACTAGACGGTAGGTTCAGGTTCCAATTCATGATGCGCGACAACTGAGTAGCTGTTAAGGGCATCGAACCTTACTTCAACGAGGTGCGATGTTACATCGATGCGAAAGTTGTGGTTCGTCTGGCGAATTTCGTCGTTCGAAGTTGCGGGTACTTGACCTGCTGCGACTATTGGCGCTCCGATATCCTCTCCGTTGCCGTCGCTGCAAGTTCCGCTACATTGCGCCTGTTTGGTGGGCGTTGACTTTGCCGAGACGGTCTCATCGTTGATTTAGGGTCTCGACGGCATCGCCGAACCTTGACGATCTTTCCATCGGCACTTGTCAACGTTCCATCCGAATCGGTAATCCTTCTGATAACTCTGCGTTCTCGATTCATCTGTGGACCCCGTCCCCCTACTCACTCGAACTCGAAGGCATATTAAATCCGATGGGTCGCCGTGTCTCTGGGGGAACGAGGGTGTGTATCACAAATTCAAACGTTACCGAATTCATGTGGCCGGTAACATGCGTCTCGTTCCCGTCATGATCGAGGCAATGCATCGCCACTACGTTGTGACTGGGCATACTGATGTGAAGGACGCGATAACCGTTCGAGCAATACATGTGAAGTTCCTGATTTTCGTTCAAACTTGTTTCCAGAAGTCGGGCGTGCTTCTTGAGTCCCTTCATGAACTCGTCAGCCTGACGCTCCTCTGGCGCAACAGATATAGGTCTTGAAGAGATGAAGTCAATCCCTCCTGGTAAGACCGGGGCGTAGTGCTCGGGACGGAGAATCGCATCAATTTCTCTTCTGGCGAGCTCTGAGGCGCGGACCTGTCTTCTTGCCATGGATGCCGCTGACCCAGATTCCAACTTCTCCAGTTCATCTTTCAGACCCATTGTTCCCCCTCTTCCCTTGTGCAAAGAGTCTCATGAAATGCACCGGGATTGCAGCAAAGGCATGTGGGAAAGTTCCTGGCGCACGGGATACAATGAGAGTCGTCCTCACCGATCCCTCGGAGAGAGGACACCAAGCGAGTTCGCCAGTCAGTTTGCGGCTAGCCGCGAAGTGACTGAAACCCAAACCAGCTGAAGACTAACTCTATGCTTGGTACAGAAATACTGGGCCCGTCAATAACTGCGCTACACTAACAATCTCGCTGGTACAAAAGATCGGGCAGGCACCTTCTGCTCGTAAAAACGCACAGTTTCCAAGTTGATCTGGGCTCGCTGCGCAAGCTGGCCTCGTGTTAGTCCTTCCATGTTTCCAGCCTAAATCCTGTAGATATCTACAGAGGTCAAGCGCATTTGCACGTCCGGGGTCGGAATTGAAGAGATGGTCAGCCTCGGCAAATAGGGTGGACGCTACCTGAGCATTCAAGTCTGCATACCGCCTGAAGCTGAAGTTATTGTGTCCAAGTCGGAGTTCACCCAGCCGGCCCGCGTAAGATCCTACGAGCGAAACGCCATCCTTCATCAGCGAAAGGTAGACGCTGATGTAGTTTTTTTGAAGCGCAATTCCAATTGCAGGCCATTCGACGCGCTTACCGGATCGGGCGAGGTGTTCATATTTCCCATAGCCGATCATCTTGAATCGCATCCCTGGCTCTCCTTCGGGCGTACCTCGATGAAAGTAGCGCTTGAGACCGGGCGCTGACGCTTTCATGAGTTTGTCCAACTTTTGAAGGTCGACTTTTCGCGTCGGATCGAAATTGAAGTATTCCGTTAAACTGTCCACATCGACTCGAAACACGTTTACCTCCTTCTCGCACGAAAATCAGCCCATCAGGCCAACGGGCAACGGGCTACTCAATTGCGCGTCGGCCGGATTCCTCTATCCAGCCGAAAGAGACCGTCTCAACTCTGACTTCATCATCACATTTGGGTGTGGAATGGATTCAGCAGTTCCTCTTCCGGCTCGATATGCACCAGGACTTTTGCTACCCGGTTGACCTCGGCGAGTACGTGATCTTCGACTTGATGCGAAATCAAGTGACCGGCCCGGACGGTCAGGTTTCCATCGACGACGACATGGAGATCGACGTAGTACCGGAACCCAACCTTGCGCACAAAGCATTTCTCCAAACCAATGACGCCGGCTACCGCGGCTGCAGCTTCGCGTACATGCTGTTCGATCTCAGGAGGAGGAGATGTATCCAGGATTTCTGTCATCGGCATTCGAAGCTGACGCCAGGCGTTGAACAAGATAATAGGTGAAGCGCAGAGCGCCGCCCAGTCATCTGCCTTTGCATTCCCAGTCAAAAGTGCAATAGAAATCCCAACAAATGCAAAGCTGGAAGTGATGGCGTCGCTTAGGTGGTGCCATGCGTCTCCCCGGACAGCGGTGCTATCGATGCTCTTAGCGACCGACGAAACGAAGCACGAAAGCAGAATTTTCACCACAATTACGCCCAAAAGCACGTAGAGCGTGTATGCATTAGGCACGGGGTGAGGCGTTTGGATCAGCGCAATGCTCTCAGCCGCGATCGCGATACCGGCCGCTGCAAGGGCCAAGGCCACGACCGCCGCGGCAACCGGTTCGGCTTTTCCATGTCCATACGGGTGCTCTTTGTCCGGAGGCTTAATTCCGAAGCGAAGCCCAAAATAAACCGCAGAGGAGCTAAACACATCCGAAAGGGATTCAATCCCATCGGCTACGAGCGCGAATGAATGCCCTAGAAATCCAGCAAGGCACTTTGACATGGCGAGCAGGAAGTTCGAAGCTATGCTGACGAGCGACGACCTGAGGCCGCTTTCGACCTGCCGTTCGATCTCGACTGCCTCAGCCATTCGTGTAACGCCGCCACCCGAATTTCACTTCACAAGACCCTCTCCGATCTTACCGTGCACCTCAGGTCAGCCGGAACGCGTTCCTCGGAAGGACGCTCGCCAAACGGAAGCCTTGTCGATCAAAACGCATGCAAACCCGCAGCTGGGAAACACGGGGCGCGCATCGCCGGCGAGACTCGGGACATGGACAGGGGGTAGAGGGGGCACAAGAGCGGTTGCTTGTAATGAATCGCGAAAGGGGAGGAAAATTCTTCCAGACACGGTTGTTCATCACTCGTCATTGCACTGTAGAGTCCGGCGATCGCATGGGGCAACGTCGTGAAAAAGGGGAGGAAAGAACGCTAACATTCTTCCCCTTCCGAGGGGAGTTGAATCATTTCGAGACCGCAAGAACGCGGATATTCTTCGACCCCAGAGAATCTGCTACTCAGATTAATCCTTTCGATACAGTAGTTCTTCTGATCAGAACGACAGGACGCCGGTGAATTGGATCTGCCGTGCGCCTCCAATGGGATTGGTCACGACACCTACACCCTGATCGGAGAAAGTGGCTGGGTCGGCGCCCGGTCCGATCGGAATGTAGGGTGGACCAAAGTTCGGCGCGCCCGAGAAGTTATTCCCCGGTGTGTCGAAGCTGGGAGTGTTGGTAATGTTCAGAAACTCCATGGAGAGACGGAGACTGCTCCTCTCATGGATCTTCGTCTGTTTGATGAACGCGATATTAGCGCTCTTTTGGAACGCACTGCGGAAGATATTACGATCGCCGTTTGCGAATCCCGATTCCACGGTGTCGCCATCGGGTACACCGTCTGTTCCAGGTGCCAACAGCGGGTACTGGAAGGACGTGGGGTTGAACGCAGCATCTGAGGCGCCAAATGCGCCGCTGCGTCCGGTTAGGGCCTGCTTCTTTGTAACTCCGGGCGCGAGCGGCAAGACGGGGTTGGTAAGAAAGTCGTTGGAGGAGAAATAGATGCTTCCGACTGTTCCGCTGAAGTCATAGACGTTGTAGGGCTGTCCGCTCTGCAGAATTGAGTACGCATCCAAGCCCCAACCATTGGAGAGCACATGCAGAGCTCTGGTGCCGGCGGCGAGTGTGGGCAACTGATAGCTCAGGCGGATCGCGGTCGTATGGGTTTGATCGAAATCGGACGAAGCATATCCCGAACGCAGGTTCCGAGGATCGTTACCGTTGTAGAACAGGCCGAAGCCGCTGCTGTCGTCCAAGGAATGCGAATAGGTGTAGGCCACATACGCATCCAGGCCGTGACTCACCGTTTTGTGAACTGAGGCGAGCAGCGCATCGTAATTCGCGACGCCAACCGTGTTCCAGGAGACGGAGTTGGGACTGTAACCGATGTAGGGCGTGCGCAGGTCGGTATTGCCGCCGGTGCTGGTGTTATAGATCTCGCTCGGGACAACCTGGTATCCGTAGGTCGCGGTCTGAGGATACAGACCGTTGGCATGGAGCGGCGCCTGCGGCGTGGCGATTTGGGGTTGGTTGAAGGGAACCGGAATGGTCTGGCGCTGGGAGTGGTTGCCGGTGTAGCCAATCGTCACCGCCAGATCCGGACGCGCCTGCCACTGCACGTCAAAACTCCAGTTCTCCGTGAAAGGCAGCTTGTTGTTCAGGCCGTATGCGCCGAACAGATAGGGGTTCGCGCCATTAATGAGTGCGGTCATGTTGGCCAGGTTATTCACAAAATCGACGGGGTTGGTATCGATGGTGGGAGGGGTTGTGCCGAAGGGATTCTCGAATGTGCCGGAACTGTTGGCAAAAACCGGCTGGACAAAGGGTGGTTGCAGAGTCACGCCGAAGGGACCATTGAACCCGCCGCCGGCGCTCGGGGAAAACTCCGTGAAGAATTCTCCACGGTCATAGTAGATGCCGAAGCCGGTACGCAGCACCAGGTCATTGCGAACGCTGTAGGCGACGCCAATGCGAGGTGCAATGCCCCACTGGCCCTGCTTCAGCGTGGAGTTGCTTGCTCCCGGTGTGTGATACAGCTTGTTATTCCCCGCAACAATCAGGCCCGCGTTATTGATGGTATCTGTAGTTGCGTTGAAGGAGTACTTGGTGGGGTCGAAGTTCACAAGGTTGCCGTACTTCTCATACAAGCCGCCGTCGTTGTCATACCGGATGCCGGCGGTGACATTCAGGTTCTTGGTCACGCGCCAATGGTCTTGCGCGTAAGCCCCCACTTGCGGCGCGCGATAATATCGGTTGCTCGCACCCTGGAAGTATTCTGTTGCACCGCCCGAAGTCCTTAGCGCTCCACCAGTAAGATAAGCCCCGAGCGAATTAAACGTTAGCGAGGCAACCTGGTTGGCGCGATTCAGAATGTTCAACTGGGTGAAGTCATAGTTTGCGCCGAACGAGAGCGTGTGGTTGCCGAGGACCCAGTTGAGGTTGCTTGTGCCTTCGAACGTGTCCTGCGCGAAGCCCGTGTTCGAGAAATTCGAAGTTGGTCCGATTTCCAGTGTTTTGTTGCCGCTGAAGCCTCTCACCGAGATACCGGGCAGCAACTTGCTGCCAAAGAGATTAATGCTTGCACCGGTCCCGCCCACATCGCCCGGGCCGAATGGCTGTGACGTGAACGATGAGGCCGTCTCGCGCAGAAAGCCGAATTTCTGATCCCAGGTAAGCCTGGGCGAGAAGATGTGATTGTTCTCGAGCGAGAAAACCTGGCTACCGGACTGGAATGTCTGAGAGAAGCCAAGCAGAGGTCCGCTGGAAAAAGGGCTCGCGGTCGGATCGTGCTGGTAATAGTACTTGCTCGAGATCACGTCGTTATCCGAGAAGTGATAATCGAGATTTCCATTCGCCTGTGCCGCATTGAACTTCGATGCAGGTCCGAGGAAATTGACGTTGGCCCCACCCGATTTCGGATTAAGGGGCGACGAGATTAGGAAGGTATTCGGTGCCACTTTTGCTTGGAGGAAACCTACGGCGACTGGATCAAGTTGGGTGCCCGCCGGAAGTCCAGCGCCCCCCTGGCTTTTTGATGCCGTGGCGAATGCCTCTAACCCAGCGGCACTACGGTCGTCCGTGAGTCCACTCGGCACATAGTAGCTGGTCGACGATTTGAACTGGTCGCGAACCCGGGTGTACTGATACGACGAGTAGAAGAAAAGTTTCTGCTTGACGATCGGCCCGCCCAACTCGGCGCCCACCCAGTAGCGATGCAAATCTGGCGTCGGCAGTCCGATCTGCCTGTTGAAGAATGGATCTGAATCGAGCTTGGACGATTCAAGCAAGCCATAGATCGAGCCGTGGAAGTCGTTGCTACCGGACTTCGTCGTCACGTCGAGGTGAGCCCCGGCCGTTGCACCCTGAGAGGCGTCAAACGCCGACACGTTCACGCGAATTTCGGAAAGTGTCTGCTGCGGCGGCGTTGGTAGTGCCTGGCCGATCGCGTCGTAGATCGAAGTGTTGGTCCCGATGCTGCCATTGCTCTGGAATGACTCGCCGGTGTTGAGCACTGCGCGGCTGGCAGCCACATTGCTCGAAGAGTTTCCGTTAAATAGATTGTTGGCAACCACGCTGTTGAACGTAAAAGTGTTGCTCGTGGATCGCTGGCCATTTGCCCAGATGTTCTGGTTGCCTAATCCCTGGTTGGTTCCGGTTCCAGATAGCAGGTCAGCAGAAACGCCGGGAGCGAGGGTCGCAATTTGTGTGAAGCTGCCCGTTCCCAACGGCGTCGATTCAATCTCGGCTGCGTCCATCACATTGCCATTGGTCGTATCCACCGTGTTCATGGAACTGTTGCTGGTAACCACGATCGAAGAGGTAACCGATCCTACCTTCATCTGTACGTTCAGAGTGGTCACGCGTCCAGCCTGCACAACCACCATCGCGTACGTCGACGTCTCATAGCCATCGTGCGTAAAGGTGACTGCGTAAGTCCCGGCAGGTAGATCGCTGAACGCAAACTCGCCGTTGGTCTTCGCGGTCACGGAACGCGACAGGCCGGTTGCGGCGTCGACGAGATCGGCCTTTGTGGCTGATACGATGGCCCCGCTGCTGTCTGTGATCGTGCCGAGGATGCCACCCAGGGTCTGCTGGGCATGCGTAAAAGATGGTGAGAGCAATGATGCGGCGCACAGCAACGTGCCGCAGGCGAAACGCCTCCAGAAGGTATGCTTCATATTCTCCTCGAGAATGAGAGATTGGATTGCCGTCAGCTTCTCTTGCAGGCTTCCGCCCTCCATCATCCATTCGCGTCAGCGGACAGTTGTCACGGAATCAACGCTGAACGGATAAGATTCAATGAATACGCCATGAGGAATTTCCTACAAATCGAAGACCTGGCGGCGGCTTTGACTCAGTGTTGCGTGTGGAGCATCTGGAACTAAGAACCGAACCGTTGGTAACCAAGGTACAGCCCGAACTGTCGGATGCGCTGTACCCGTAGCAATCGACTCTCACGATGCTGAGACGGTCAATCCGAAGCCATATCTCGGCTCGATTGCGGGCCGGTTTCGACCTAAGCCTGAGCATGGTATTCCGATCGATGTTCGTGACCATTCTGGATGGAAGGGGAAGCATCCTTTCCGCAACCAAAACAAGATCTGGCCTCACATCAGCCGAACTGGGCGCCTACGCGTTTAATGGTGATTTTGGGATTCGCTGTCGACAGGATTCCGCAACATAGACCTGTCCGTGGTAGTGGAGCGGGTCATGGTCGCCAGTGAGACCTGCGCGGGTGCGCGGCGTATCGCGTCAGGCTTCCGTGACGCAATTCGGACATCGCGCCCGACGATTCAATTCTGATGACAGCTACGGGTGTCGTTGTCGTCGTCGTTGTGCTCTTTCACGAACCCCATGCCATGCGGGCTCTGAAATCCCGTCACCACGGGTCTCAGGTCGCCAAAGTTCAAATCCAGCACGCCCACAAAGCCAACGCTGTTCCCATTTACATCGGGAGCGCCTACCGCCGCTGTAAATGCGGTACCCTGCACAAACCCGTTCTTGCGGATCGCGTACACGGTATTGGCCGGGGTGTCGCTCACCAGCATGAATCCGCTGTCCGACGGGATAAACAGAGTGTCATCTGCTTGCGGTGTGCCGAAAGGAGAACTCAGTGGAATTACCGTCACACTTTGGTGGATCATTCCAGGTCGGTGTAATACCACCAATTCCGAATCCGCCTGGCTATCCAGCAGGATGTCGTTCGACGGAGTAAGGGTCATCGAGTCCGGATCCTGCAGGTTCAGCGTCACTGTCGTTCCCGTCACCGCATTTAGGGCCGCCGCGTTGCCTTCGAGCGCGGAAGTCACGTTGATGGTGTCACCCGCAAGCGTAGCCTCGACAATTGCGGGATACTGATTGGGATTGTTCGCGGGGTTCGACGCGCTGAAATACACCTTGCCGTTGCGGAACACGATGTCGTCGTAGCCACCCCCGTGCGGCGGCGCCTCAGCAAATGTATAGAGCTTCTGGGAATGTGTAACCGGGTCGATGATCACCAGGTTCGGGTTGGCATCCTCGTTCTGCATGGCCCATATCTGACCCGTATCCGGGTTTACCTTCAACCCATCGTTGTGGCCAACGACGGTATAGACCCACAGAGGATGACCTTTGGTGTCATACTCTACGATCTGGTTTGACTTTCCGTCCGCACCGGTTGGATCGTTACCGTCTCCATATCCGATGAAGAGGCGATCCTTCAGCACGGCGATCGAGTCGGGTGCGCTGTTGCCTTTGACGCCCTTTGCAAACACGCTCACTGAGTAGCCCGGAATCGCCATTGGGGCTTGTCCCAATGCAGAAATGGCCACAGCAGAAATCAGGAGCAGCGCAGAAGAAACTTGGGGAAGTTTCACGAGGGACCTCCAGAAACTGTTTTTTGGGGAAGTTGCCTTTGGAGGAGGGAACAAGCCCTGGCAGGGAGAGTAATCCGTCTCGAGCCATCTCGTGGTTACAGCCCGGTCAATATCGGACGCAATCTGGAAGATTGTTGTCCTTGCTCTGCCATCCGGGATGGTGGTGGAGTTCGCACAGGAGTTATTTGGGTCGGTGCGATCTTCACAGTTTGAGCCTTCTCAGATAGAGCCTGCCGATCTAAATCAAAAAGCGGAAAGGTTTGAGTTTTGGCGCGTACTCTCAGACTGGGGTTCAAGACATTCGAGTATCCATCCACATAAAGCAGGGGTGCGGAAAACGCAGTGCGGAGGCTTGTTCCTTGCGTGTCCTCGTTATCGATCTTGGCGACAGAGTCCATGCAGGACTCGATCAGGTACTGCGCGCTAATCCCGCGATTCTGTCGGACACGGCAACGGGAATTGACCCAGATCGGCTAGTTCGTCACTCGCAAAAATACGATGCCATCCTGGTTGTCCTTCCCGCAACGCCTGAGTTGGGAGAGTTCTCCTTGGCTCAAATCCGGCAGGCGGAGTGGAACGTTCCGATCCTTGCCGTCGGGAACCGAAAAGACGCCAGGCTCGTAACGGGATTCCTTGGTGCTGGGGCAGACGATTACATCGCGGAATCGACGGACCCAGCGATGCTACCGTCCAGGCTGAGAGCCTTGATTCGACGGAGTGGAGGTTATGCACCCTCGTATCTTCAAGCCGGAAATCTCATGCTGGATGTGAATATATGCGTGTGACGTGGCAGGGGAGCCTGCTCGAATTGACAATCATCGAATATCGAGTGCCGGGATGCCTTCTATTACGCCGTGGCCATTCAGTCTCGGTCAGTAGATTGCCGCAAATGTCGTTGAGACTTGCACCCTTGCGAAGGAAAAAATGACAGAAAAACTGAGTATTCCGTGTCGTAGGTGGGTTTCATCAAGGGCAAAAGCGCAAATGACTTGGCGCGGGTGTATGAGGAGCAGAAGCAGAATTATGCCGGCCAAAGCTTCTGGGCACGCGGGTACTTTGTATCTACGATCGGCACGGATGAGGCCACGATTCGGCGGACATTGCTGGGCAGACAAGCGAGAGATGGCATCCATGAGCTTTAAGTTTGCGATTATCGGCACGGGTCATAATACTTATTTCATGTTGCGGAACAGTTTCGGATGCTGCCATCGATGGCTGAAGACGTCCAGACACGCCGGGGCATTATGTAGATCTCGTGAATCTGCGGTCATCTTACCGTCCTGATTGAGTGCGCCGCCAGGGAGCCGTAAGCGGGGATGAGGAACGCGAACGCTACCGAGTTTGTGGATTTGCGAATGTTCGATGAATTCTCAATGAAACGTTCGTGAATCCATCGCGTCCTTAAGACTCGCTTAAGACTTGTCAACCTAGCCTACGCATATATGCCCGGAACCGCGTTCACTTTGCAGGAACGCGGTACAAAGGAGAGGCCTGCACAGATTTGGTTTCAGCGCCATCTTCTTGATCCGTAATTCCGACTACTGCATTTTTTAAATTCTAATCCCGCTGACCAACCGAGAGGCTGGCGTCATCGCGTCGGTTCACAATTCCAACACTTCCGATGCGCCGGGCAGCGCGCAACGAAGGTCTCGACCTTACGAATTGAACCCTTCACCCAAAACCAAGACAACAACGAATTGAGTGCTCATTTTAAGGAGACGCCAATGACCTGCCGAACCTACCCTTGCTCTCGCCTCGCACTGTTTCTCTTCATAGCGCTCTTTCTCTGTGGATTTGCACTCCAGTCCGGCGCACAGACCAACGGCACGGTCGGCGGAACCGCCGAAAACCAAGCCAGATCCATTTCCGGTACGCTGATGGATTCTGCCGGCTCGGTATTGAGAGGAGCTCAGGTATCCGTCCCTGCCAAAGATATGATTGTTTACACCGACCAGCAGGGCAGCTTCTTCTTCAGTGGACTCCAGCCTGGCACCTATACCCTTTCCGTCAGCTACATCGGCTTCCAGAAACTGACGAAAACCGTCACCGTGAATCCGGGAACGTCGACCTATGTGAGCCTGCAACTCCAGGTCGGGTCGGAGAATCAGAGCGTGCTGGTGATGGCCGGAAGCGCTTCGGCTGAAGTGGAGGCGGTCAATGAAGAGCGCGCCGCGGACAACCTCATCCAGGTGATGCCCACTCAGACCATCACCAGCCTGCCGGACCGCAACCTGGGAGACGCGATCAGCCGCATGGCCAGCGTCGCCCTGACGCGAAACGAGGGGCAAGACAATTTTGTGGGGGTACGCGGAGGCGAGCCCCGCTTGACCAATACAACGGTGGACGGTTTTAACATGCCTTCCCAGGATCCCGGAATCCGCGAATTCGATTTCTTCTCTGTTCCCCCCGGAATTGTCGCTTCGGTCGAGCTGAGCAAAACCCTCTCGGCCAACATGGACGGCGACGGAATCGGAGGCTCCATCAATTTTGTCACCAAGACCGCGAGCGACTCCCCGACCTACCAAATCACCGCTTTGGGCGGCATCGGCGCAGTGGGCGGCTTCACGCCGATCGAAAATGCCCGTCCTAACGCGAACATTTACGGCACCTGGGGAAGGCGCTTTGGAGCCGGCAAGAAACTCGGCTTCATCGTCGGCGGCGAGTACGACTTCGATGGCTCCGGCTATAACGACGTCGAGCCCACCCCAGATCAGGCCTTCCTGTCCAACGGCCAAAACGTGGTCTGGGATGATGCCCAGGACCTTCGTACTTACGTGTTCCATCGCCCCCGCTATGGAGTGGGCGGCAGCCTCGATTACCGCATCAAGCTCGGGTCCACGATCTTTTTGCGCTACTTCTACTCCTTCACAAACGACAGCGGCGACAAATCGGTCTACAGTCTTTTCGACAACACGCCCGGACTCCAATCGGCGACTACCACCAACGGCAGCTACAGTGGCGGGTGCACTGGCGGCGTTAACGGCGTCGACCCTACCACAGGAGCATCCGCTGGGCCGTGCAACACCCCGCCGCGTTACTATAACCAGGCTGAAGATGCCCGGATCTATTCGGGCAGCCTCCAGCTTAGCGGCACGCACGTGCTGAACAATACTTGGTACGCGTGGAGCGCCGCCATCGGAGCCGGCTACTTTGGCGACAATCCTTTCGAATCGGGCAACTTCACGAATACTGCCACCACCACCGCGTGCCAATTCAATCAAGCCGCCACCAAGGACTACTTCGTGCCGCAGTGGACCCCGGCATGTTTTAACGAGATCAACAGCCCCCAGAACTACTTCTTCACCGGGACCCAGCGTGAGCCCGGCCACGAGGAGCAGATCAACTTCGGAATTCAGGGTTCGGGGGCATTCCGCTGGCACCTCGGCGGCCACCCCTCTACGTTTGAGTACGGCGGCAAGCTCCGCGGCATGCACAAGTACAACAACCAGTACAACACCTTCTACAATTACGCCGGCGCCGGCGCCGGCGTCCCGATGACGACCTTCCCCAACCAACTCAAGCAGTCGAACTACTACAACGGGGCGTACAAGGACGGCTACAACGTGTGGTTCGGCCCCCTCCAGGACTACGTCAACCAGCATCCCACCGAATTCACCTTCGATAACAGCGACAAGGGGGTGGACTCCTCGAACTACTCGCTGGTGGAGCACATCCCCGCCGGTTACGTGATGAACACCACCGATTTCTCCAACGGGATCCGCCTGGTCCTTGGCCTGCGCGCAGAGGTCACCACGGTGAACGTGCACAACCTTTCGTTCGATCCCAACGGCAACGCAACCCCGAATAAGTTCTCAGGTTCTTATTACGACCTGCTGCCCAGTGCGTCGCTGCGTTTCAATGCCGGGCACGACAGCTATATGCGCCTCATCTACGCCCGCGGCGTTTCCCGCCCCGAAGAGTCTGAACTGGCGTCCGACGTGAGTTGGGGCACCGGCGGGAATGGCGCCTATAAGAACACGGTCACCTTCGGCAACCCCAACCTCAAGGCCGAAACGGGCGACGATATCGACGTCCTCTACGAGCACTACTTCAAGACCTTCGGGGTGTTGTCCGGCGGGTATTTCTTCAAGCACCTCGGAGTTCCGCCGGTCCAGATCAACAAGGTGCTGCTCAACTACCTGCCTCCGGGCGCGCCATCTTCGGATCAGGGCACTTACCTCGCCACCTATTACGACAACGCGGGCAGCGCCTGGATCAGCGGCGTCGAATTACAGTACCTGCAGCATTGGTCCAATCTGCCCGGCTTCCTCGGTGGCCTGGGCATGAATGCCAACTACAGCTACATCGGCTCCCAGACCAGCGGCATTGCGGGGCGCAGCGACAAGCCGCGCCTGCTGGAGAACGCCCCCAACCTCTTCAACATCGGGCCCACTTTCAACCGCGGTCGTTTCGCGATGCAAATGAACATCAATTACAACGGGTCCAGTATCTATGTTTACCAATTCGCGGATGGGGCGCCAGGCGGACCACAAGGCCCCCTCGGCGACAACTATAACTACCCCCACACCCAGGTCGACGCCCAGGGCAGCTACGCGCTTCCCCACGGCCTCAAGTTGCTCGTCTCCGGACTGAACCTCACCAACGAGGAATTCGGCTTTTACTACGGCAGCCAGAAATACGACACGCAGCGCGAGTTCTACCACCAAACATACTCCTTCGGTGTCAGCTGGGCGCGTGAGCCCGAGAAGTAGAAAGAAGACATTTCAGAGAAGCTAACAACGCGCGGCAGAACCCAATGGATTCTGCCCCGCTTTGGTTGTATTTCGGTTTTCTGTCGTCGTTTACCGTTATGACCTTCCTAGTCGGAGATGCGGAGCGAATTGAAAATGCGCAAACTCAATCTGGGAAGGTAAAACAGATGGAATCGCGGGAAATCGGAGTGACACCCGCGACCCCGTGGCGATAATTCTAGAATGGAACTTCGGACGAAATCTGAAGCCAACCTTAGGCCCAGTCCTGGTATCAAGTCCTGCTCCGATTCAGAAGGCTTGCCAATTTGACGGTTGGCCAGATATTCGCCAGCTCCATCATTTAGAGGACGATCAATCAGATTGCGGTTCTGATGTCGCAAGTATGCATTAACACCTATTTCAGAAAGCACAGTCTCCGCACGTAGCGATCACCAAGGATTCAGAATATGCCAAGCTCCAAATCGACTCATCTCCTGCTGCCCGCGCTTTTCTCCATCGGGGCGTTCGCTGGAATGCAGGCAGCCGGCCAGCAAGGCCCGAGTTATGCGGTTCACACCTTGACACTTCCCGATCACGGCCAAGGCAACATTACGATGGACTACATCGCCTATAACGCGAAAACGGGATATGTCTGGGTTCCTGCAATCAACATTGGCTCCGTCTATGTCGTGGACACAAGCAACGACAGCGTCCGCGAGATCACGGGCTTTGCGACGAAGGAACTGGAGGTACAAGGCCGCAAACGCAGGCAAGGGCCAAGCGGTGTATCAATTGGAGATGGCGTGGTGTATATCGGAGACCGGGCTGACTCCAGCGTATGCGCCATTGATGAAAGAACTCTCGCGCGCAAAAACTGTGGTCACATCGATTCCACTCCCGATGGCGTCGTCTATATAGGGCCCACCAGGGAGGTCTGGGTCACCGCTCCCCGCGACAATTCTGTCCGTATTCTGGATAGCCAGACTTTGAGTCAGAAAGAGAAACTGACTTTTGAGGGCAGGCCCGAAGGATATGCTGTCGATGCAAAGCGCGGCCGCCTCTACATGAATTACGAGGACAAGGACCTGACAACCGCGATTGACCTGAAAACACACAAGACGGTGGCGAGGTGGCAATCGTCATGTGGCGAGGACGGTCCACATGGCCTGTCGCTGGATCAAGACGCCGGGTACCTTTTCGTTGCCTGCAGCACGCGGGCAGAGGTTCTCGAATGTGGGCCACAACGGGGGCAACTGTCATCCATCAACACCGGTGATGGGGTCGACGACCTGAACTATTCGCCAGCCACTCACATGTTGTACGTAGGCGCGGCCATGGACGCGCGACTTACGGTGGCCAAGGCCGACAAATCCGGCAAGCTCAGCCAAGTTACTGCGGCATCGACGCACGAGGGCGCTCGCAATGGGGTCGTCACGAAAGATGGCACGGTGTATCTAGCGCACTCGCAGCTCGGCAAACTTGCTGGCCTTGTTGTGGTTTCACCTACTGGGAAATAGGTCTCAATCCAAGGCACTTGGACAACATCGTCCTGTGGGTTGCCCGTCTCAACGCAGGCGATGGATCGAACCAACACCCGGCATGGAAGGAAAGCATGCTTAAGAACCTATGCTTATCCATGATCCTCCTCACGCAACTCGCTTTTGCCTCGGACACCCTTTTCATCAACGCCCGTGTCATCACTGTCGATCCCGCCCATCCCTCCGCGGAAGCCTTTGCCGTCGACAACGGCCGCTTTACTGTGGTCGGATCGAATGAAGAAATACTCAAGCTGAAGACGCAGTCGACAACAGTCATCGACCTCAAGGGCATGACCGTCACTCCCGGCTTCAACGATGCGCACCTCCATCCGCAAACCATCTTCGATCAAGAATCACCTTACTACCGGCCCTGGCTCGGCGGCGATCGCGTAACCAACATCGATGAGCTGGTCGCGGCGCTCAAACGAAAGGCCGCCACCACGCCGCAGGGCAAGCTCATCAGCGGGTACGGCTATAACGACGTCCTCCTCGGACGTCATCCCAACCGCCACGATCTCGACAAGGTATCTACGACGCAACCGGTCGTCATTCGCCACGGCTCCGGCCATATCAGCGTAGTCAATAGCTATGTCCTCGACTCTGCGAGAATCACGAAGGATACTCCCGATCCTCCCGGCGGCGCTTTCGACCGCGACCCCGATGGAACCCCCAACGGCGTAGTCCGCGAATCCGCACGCGGCTTGATCGCCAAGTTCATCGGCACAGAAGCCGCTGCGCCCATCCCTCACGACGAGGAGCTGAAAGGCTACATGAATTGCTTTCGCCAATATTCGGCGCGCGGCATTACCAGCGTGGGCATCGCGGGTGGAAGTCCAACAATGTTCCGCACCATGCAGGAGCTTCGCGATCAGGGCAATCCCGTCCGCGTCGGGTTCATGTTCCTCGCCGACTACTTCGATCAGCTTCAGGCCGCCGGCATCCAGCGCGGCTTCGGCGATGATCTTCTCCGCATCACCGCTCTCAAAACCTTTCACGGCAACTCCCTGAGCGGCCGCACCGCGTGGCTCAGCGAGGCATACTCTGACCGCCCCGGCTACTTCGGCATTCCGCCCGCGCGTTCTCAGGAACAGCTCGATGCCGACTACCAGAAATGGTGGAATGCCGGCTGGCAGGTCGCCACCCACTCCAACGGCGATCGCGAAATCGACATGGTCCTCACTGCAATCGAGCGCGCACAGGCCCAGAATCCCCGTCCTGACGCCCGCTGGCGCATCGAGCATGCCAGCGTCATGACCCAGTCCCTGCTCGACCGCACAAAAAAGGACAGCGTCATCCTGGTCTTCCACTCCTACATGTGGGAGTACGGCAACATCCTCGCGTCCTATGGGCCGCAACGCCTCTCCATGATGCACGCATATCACACCGCCCTTGAAATGGGCATCCACGTTGCCGGCCATTCCGACTCTCCGATCTCCGCCGCATATCCGCTGCTGCGAATTCAGGACATGGTTACCCGTAGAAGCTCTCAAGGCGTTGTGATCGGGGGCAACCAGCGCGTCAGCGTGGAAGAGGCCATCAAGGCCTGGACACTGGACGGAGCCTACGCCACATTCGAGGAGAACAGCAAGGGCTCCATCTCTGCCGGCAAGCTGGCAGACTTCGTTGTGCTCGAAAAGGATCCGCGCGCCGTCCCGCCGCTCACTATCAAGGACATTCCTATTCAGGCGGTCTACCTCGGCGGCAGGCAAGTCGCCGCGCCGGCAGCAAATAGCACCGTATTGGTTCCACTGGCTCCCATCGATTACGGCGACGGCGATGAAGACGACAACGACGCCTCTTCAAATTCGTCCGACAGGTAGCAAGCGGCAAGAGGATTCACTTTCCAGCACAGCCACGGGCTGCAAGGCGACGCCGATCGCCGCCGCCTATTTGCCGGCCTGTTTTCTAGAGCTGAGGCGGGCGTCAATGTCATCGAGGACAGGACTAACGCCGGCGAGCGAATCGACGACGTAGTGCGCGCCCGCAGCCTGCAACTCCGCGCGAGCCCGAACCAGACGCATTTCTCTATCGGCATCGGTGAGGCCGCAAAAATCGGCGCGCGAAAGCCCCACCATGTTTCCTGTTCCCGCCACACCGATGGACCACGCTCCGGCGTTCAGGCCTTCGTGAATATCGCTGGGCGTATCGCCGATCTTGGCAATCGCAGCCATCGGATACACCTGAAGTCGCACAGCACACTCGTAGATCATGAAAGGATGCGGGCGGCCCGCGCCCACTTCTTCCGGCGTCAGGCTGCAATCGGGAACATAACCTTCTCTCACGCTCGACTCCAGGAGCATATCGAGCATCGCTCGCGTGTATCCGGTCGTCGATCCGATCTTGAGACCGCGCCGGCGAAAGCCCTCGACAGCCTCCGGGACGCCGGGTATCACGTCCGAGTACTCCGCAAGGCAGGAAAACTGAAGCGGAATAAACTCGGCATATATTGCGTCCACGTCCGCGTCCGCCGGAAGACGACCATGTAGTTCCTTCCACGCATCACGCACCTTCGCAATCGAAAGGATTCCCCGGATGTGCTCTCTCTTGGGAAGGCCCATGTGTTGACGAGCCTCCGCCTCAGACAACTCGATCCTTCGCCGCGAGAAAACCTGCTGCATTGTGCGTGCCGGCGCCAGGCTGCCAAAATCGACAGTCGTTCCTGCCCAATCGAGCACCAGGCCCTTCAATCTGTCTGCATCGATAGTGTGCGGAGGAACTGCTGGATTGAGAAGCTTCAAACGCTTATCCCCATCTCAAGAAAGGTTTGTTCGGCAAGGCCGAACGACATGGTCATCCCGGTCCCGGTGGTGAAGGTGACTAAGCGCACCCCATCCACGGGAGCAAGTCGAAGCCATGGATGTGTGGGGTGCTTAGCGTAGACCCCATGCCATTCTTCCGCAATCTCCAGAGCGGGTGTGCGGAGGTAGGTCTTAGCGTAGTCGAGAATCAAGCGGCGGATGTGGGCATTGTCGAAGATATTGACCGCAAGTCCATACTCATGGCTGTCGCCGATGATCAGTTCGCCATCGGCAGCCTGCGACACCATCACGTGGATCCCGAATCGGTCGTATTCCGGAGTCTCCGTGGCGACGCGTTCCTTTAGCGCCTGAAGAGCGGTGCATATTTGGAAGGCCGGATAGTGTCTGAAGGTCAATCCAAACGCCAGAGAGGGGCCGAGCCGCCATCCCTCCGGCTGCGGCACCGTGCGCATCATCTGCAGCTTGCAGCGCGTGAGACTGCTATCGCGGAAGCATTCAGGAAACAAAGTCTGGAAGTCGTCACCTGCGGCTATGACAATTGAGGCGGCCTCACAGCGCAGCTCCGCTGTGTAAAGGACGCCGCTTTCGACCCGCTGCACCGCCGTATTGAAATGAAACTCAACTCCAAATTGTGCGTTGAGAAACCTCGGCAATTCATGCACGACTCGCCGCGCGTCGACGGCCATCTCAGTCGGACTCCACAGCGCGCCGACCAGTCCCTCCTTGCGCAGAGCCTGTGTCCGGGTCAAGGTCTCACTTGGATCGAGCCATGCACACTCGTATCCGAGCGACGGCGCTCTCTCGCTGAACTCCTGTCCGACCGCCGCTTCGTCCTCCCGGTACGCGGCGTGCAGAGAACCAGTCTCAAAGTAGGGAAGATTCAAGTCGTGAAGGACCTGAAGCCAAAGCTCGCGGCTACGCAGAGCAAGGCGGTGAACCTCGCCTGGGGTTTGTCCGATGGGCCAGATCATGCCGAAATTCCGGACCGAGGCTCCCATTGCAGCAGGGTTTCGTTCGAAGAGCGCAACTCTTAGCCCGGAGCGCGCAGCTAGATATGCATGCGCCAGCCCAACAATGCCGGCGCCGACGATAGCCAAGTCCACTTTAAGGGTGCGGGTCATGCCAGCTTTCAAAGTATCGCGCAGCACCTCCTGTTGTGTAGCTTTTCACAACGAGTACCCTCAGAGTGGATGCTATTTCATTGCGACGCTCGCACTGGGTAGAGCTAGCTCATGAATGCCGGATGAATACCCGTACAGAGTCGAGTCTTGGGAATTCTGTCCGTGATAGTCTGCCGGAGTGTTCACGGAAAAGAAAGATTCGCCAGCCGATAGTCCGGCTCCGCCACGGTCGTCGCCAATTGCCTTTTCACCCTGGCATCGGGCCACCGTCGTGCTGCTCGCGTTGGGTTATTCTGGCTACTACTTCTGCCGATCCAACTTATCCGTGGTCTTGCCCGAGCTGATTCACGACCTCGCGCAGCATGGAATTACCCCGGGCAGTGTGCAAGTGCGGCTTGGTTTCATGGCCTCCGCGGGAACTATGGCCTATGCTCTGGGCAAATTTGCCTTCGGCCCCATCGCAGACCTGTCCGACGGACGGCGCAATTTTCTGGCCGGAATGGCCGGCTCGGTTTTGTTCACCGTTCTCTTTGCGCTGACGGGCGGATTTCCCCTCTTCACGTTGGCGTGGATTGGCAACCGTTTCTTTCAATCCGCGGGTTGGTCGGGGTTGGTAAAGGTTTCGTCCCGTTGGTTCTCATACTCCACCTACGGCACCGTGATGGCGGTGCTCAGCTTGAGCTATCTGTTCGGGGACGCGGCCTGTCGCTGGATCATGAGCAAGTTCCTCGATCGCGGTGTCGGCTGGCGCGGCATCTTCTTTGCAGGCGCCGCATCCCTGGGCGTGCTGCTAGTGGCGAACCTGATTTTTCTGCGCGAAACTCCGCAGGAACGAGGACTGTCGGCTCCAGAAATCAATCCGCTGAATGTTTATGCTGCAGACGACAGAGAAGATGGCACGGAAGGGTTGTTCGCTATTCTGCGCCCGCTGTTGACCAGTTTTCCCTTCTGGCTTGTCTGCCTGCTTTCCCTGGGCACGACCCTGCTGCGCGAGACCTTCAACCTGTGGACGCCGACCTACTTCGTGCAGTATGTCGGGCTTTCCGCAGGACAGGCAGCCAGCCGCAGCGCACTTTTCCCGCTCTTTGGCGGCGTTGCGGTGTTGATGGCCGGCGTATTGAGCGACAGGCTCGGATTGAACGGCCGCAATCTGGTGCTCGTGTTCGGCATGACGGCGAGCACCATTTGCCTCGTGCTACTGGCGCGGACCCCGGGTCACGCCAGCCAATGGACGCCGGTTGTCCTGGTAACGTTTGTGGGGTTCCTGCTTCTCGGACCATACTCCTATCTCGCCGGCGCCATGTCGCTGGACTTCGGCGGCAAGCGGGGGAGCGCGACTGCCTCCGGCATCATTGACGGCGTGGGCTATCTGGCCGGTTGGCTCTCGGGAGATTCAGTGGCTCGCGTAACCGTGGCCTTCGGTTGGAATACCGCTTTTCTTCTGCTCGCTGTAGCCTCTCTGCTCACCGCGTTGGTGGCCCTGATGTTGGCGATTCATCAGCGCCGTCGCAAAGCGCAAATGGCGTGATCCAGGCCCAAACACGGCGCATCCAAGCAGCCGCTCAACTCACATCCAGTCTCGAGCCCGGTGCTCCTACCTGATTTCAAGAGCGGATTCTATGCTGCGCTCCAGAATCTCCAGCGCTTTTCCGAGTTCCTCTTCGGAAATGATCAGCGGCGGCGCAAGCGAAATCACGTTGCCCATGGTCACCTTGAAACTGAGTCCTCGCGACAAGGCCTCATACATGGTCTGCTCCGCAAGGCCTGGATCGGGAACCCTATTCTCTCGATCCTGCACAATCTCCACGTTCAGCAGCAGTCCCAACCCGCGCACGTCGCCGATGTGGGGTTGGCGTTTCTGCATGTCGCGAAGCTTGTTCAAAGCCCACTCACCTAGCTTCCGCGAGCGCTCCACCAGTCCTTCCTCTTCAATGAACTCCAGCGTCGCCAGTGCCGCAGCACAGGCGACGGGATTCTTCTCATGGGTGTAGTGGCCCAGCGCAAGGTGCGGAGCCACATCGAGGTCTGCCCGGGTCACAATCGCAGCCAGCGGGAACAGCGCGCCGCCCAGGCTCTTACCCAACACCAGGATGTCGGGCGTCACTCCATAGTGCTCGCAACTGAACATGTGGCCGGTACGTCCCAGCCCATGAATCTCATCAAGGATTAGCAATGCACTGTGCCGGTCGCATGCCGCGCGCACACGCTTCCAGTAATCGGGCGGAGGAATTACCCCGGTGTTGCGCACAGTCTCAGCAATCACCGCGCCGACATCGCCCTCCTTCTCCAACACATACTCGATGTAGTCCGCGCAGCGCAGATTGCAAGACCCATTGCAGCCGAAAACACACCGGTAAGGGTTAGGAGGCGGAACATGTTCAGTGCCCGGCAGCAGTGGCCCAATGCCGGCGCGAAACAGCGCCTCTCCACCCACCGAGATCGCGTCCAGCGAAGCGCCATGGAAAGACTCCCACATCGAGATCGTCTTGAATCGCCCGGTCGCGACGCGGGCCAGCTTCATCGCCATTCCGATCGCCGTCGTTCCACCCGGCGCCAACAGTACTTTGTTCAGGTTTCCGGGCGCGATGGTAGCCAATTTCTCCGCCAGTTTGATGGCTGGGATGTTGGTGAAGCGCCTAGTACAGAAGGGAAGGGTCTTCATCTGCTCCTGCACAGCGGCGAGAACGCGCGGATTGGAGAAGCCCACCTGGTGGACATCGTTGCCATGAAAATCCATATACCGGCGGCCTTCAAGATCTTCGACATAAATCCCGTCCGCCCGGGTAAGAACGTTCAGGCAAGGCGTCGAAAGGGACTGTCGCAGAAAATAGGTCTCGTCCTTCTCCAGCCATGCGCGGGTTTCCGAACCGATATGCTCATCCTGCCATGTCCGGCGCATTGCGGACGTGTTCAGATCGCCTTCCGTCTTCATCGGGTCGGTTGACTTTTGCGGTTCCATACGATCATCATCGTATGCCGCCGGCATCATCACCATGTAAAAAACTACATGCGCACTTTTTTGCTGACACGCCGAATCCGCGGACGCGCTAACGAGAGGGCCCGTCTGGGTGTGTTGGGGAAGAATCGGACGGATCCAAGCGCGGAACTTGAAGCATGAAGGTCGTAGGTTAAATGGTGGAGTGTCACGCATGTAGCTTGGCAGGCAGGTGGGATTGTTCCAGGCACGGCAACCGCCTAATCGTCACCGCAGATCAGTTGGTCGGTCCACTATGCACCTCCACGATGACCATGCCTTCGCGGGTGTTGAATTCCCACTCACGCAAAAACGCACCTTTGTACTCTTCACGGCGTTCTCTTACGCGAAGGAATGACCCGGACCGGATATGCTCTCGCAGGATTTCCTGTCCCTCGCCGCCCTTGTCCCAGTCGATACGAAAGCTGAATTCATCAGGCGAATGCTGAGCACCCAAAGGCGTGTACTCAAACTTAGACGCCCCTAACAACGGAACAAATCTTCCGGTTTTGGGATTCTCGATTTCCATCGAATCATTGAACCACACAGAGATTGCGGTAGCAAAAATAGCCCTGACGCTCTAGTAGGCACGATGAAAATGCTTCTTGTGACGATCCTTCCTGTGAAGAGCAAACTGAATCGAAAACCACTTCATGAGCTCTTCGAATGAGGCTCCCTTGGACTTCATTGCGGGCATTTGGACTCCGCAAGAGGAGCATTTCGCGGAAATAGGGAGCCCGCGCGGGTGGTAGTCGATTTCCACTTCAGGTCCATTCGCCATGACCTGATCTAAGACGCGGGAGGCGTTAGACACGACTCCCCCAAGGTCGGACAAATGAACAGAAATTGTCACATCTGGTCCAGACGCGCCAAAAAAGCTTGCGCCAATTCATTGGATCCGGATTCTGTGGAACTGCAGCACTCGTTTCGAGATCACCTATAAATCAATCCAATCGGGTAACCTGCATGTTTCAGTGGTACGCTGCAGTTCGGAAATGCAGGGAATGGGTTTTTTCGGCATGGGTTCAAATTCCGTCATAGCGTGAATATCCCCGCTTTGCCCAATAGTCCGCCGGCTCGTCCTTCATACAGGTAATCCCCGTAATCGCCTTGATGTTCTTCAAGCCGAGTTTCACCGGTACAAGCAGTCGCAGCGGAGCCCCGTGTTCGACTGTGAGTGGTTTTCCGTTCAGGTGAGTCGCGAGCAAGGTCTGCGGATGACGAGCCGTCAAAAGATCGAGCGATACGAAGTATGGGTCGGGATTTCCCCAGGAGCCGAGATTGACCGATGATTCTATTCGGACCCATTTCGCCTGGGACGCTAGCGGGTAAGCACCTAGCAGATCATCAAACCTGAGCCCGGCCACCAGGCAATCGCGCTCCAGCCTTCGACGCACACCAACCGTGTAATTTGCTCATGCACCCGAAAAGATGTGAGCAAGTTTCGGATGTTCAAAGAAACGCTTAAGCCGGAAGCGAGCCCGTCGAGCGTCAAACGCCATTCTGGGATGTAGCTTGGGTCTGGGGTGGCTCCGTTGTAGTTGTTCCTGAGCGGGGTAATCTGCGATTTGGTGTAGGTTGGCACCAGGCGATTTTGTGAATAAAGCGTCTCTGCAACATCGTCATCGATGCGCTGAGCTCGGTTCAGAAGCCACTCCATTTTCGGCCGGTTCTTATTTTCGTGGGCGACGCCGAGGCGTTCAAGTGTGGCTTGCGGCAAGAGAGAGCCGACGCCCGCCAGCGCAGCTATAGCGCCTGTTCCAAAGAGCAGAACATCGCGCCGAGTCCGATGACGTAGGACGTGAGGAGCCACTTGAATCAGCTGCGGAGGCTGTTCCCGGAAGAACCGGTTTGTTCTCGGAGGAGAGGCGGCTTTCTCAGCAGTAGACGGAGCCTTCCTGGCAAGTGGTGCTTCATCCTCAACTGGCTCTGAAGGGAGTTCGGCCGGATTCATAGACTGTGGCTCTTCGGGGTCAATCAGAGCAGCGTGCTCCTCGACCTCATCGGGCTCGTTCCCTGCGGATAGCTGATGTGTAGGAGCCTCTGTTACTGCGAACTCAGTTTTCGTCAGATCCGGCGTGTCATCGATTGGCCTCGCCTTAACAGGGAGTGCATCTTCCGGCTTTACCGCCTCATGATTGTCTTCAGGATTCATTGTGGATGTCCTCCGAGTTTCCGAATCTCATTGACCAACCCACGATCATGCTGCGAAGCGTGTCCCACCCATCGGCGAGAACGAGAACGACGTGTGGAACGACAAAAAGCACAAAGAACCACATCAGCCAGAAATGCCAGATGCGCGCTTTGTCATAACCACCAAAGATCGCGGCCAGCCAATCAAGCTGCATGGGTTTGTGAATCGCCCAGCCGGTGAGAACGGCAAGGAACCCGGCGACCGGAATGGAAAAATAGGCGACGCGTTGAAGCGCGTTGTATTTGGTGTTGAAACGCGGATGGAGCCAGGTGCGGTGCGTGAGCTTAGCGAACGGAATTCCCATGTAATAGAGGAACATTCTCGATGCATCGCGCAGGTCGGTGCGGCGGGGCAGCAGAGAGCGCCAGCCACCTCCCATGACCAGGCCTATAACGAAGACAAGGCCGTTCAGCATGAAGAGATAAGCACAGAGCCAATGAAGGCGTAGAGCAACGGCGAGCATGCCGGGACCGAGGCTGATGTGGTTGTAGACTCAGTCAGGCGGATTGCTGTACTGGTGCAGCCCTGGTACATGCGCGCATATCCAGATACCGATGTCCGCAAAAGGATCGAAATTCCCGGTCACGGGATCTGGTTTGTGCTTATAGACCGGGGAAGCCCAATAAATGGAAATCCCACTCAAAATGAGGCCCAAAAGGATGGGCACGGTCAGCCAGTGGCTGCACCGCACCAGCAGGTGGTGCCTGCGAACTACAAGCACGCCGGCTTCAGACTCCAGCGCGCTTGCAGCCATCCGTTCCTTAAGGGCCGACATGGAATAGGTCACAAGTATTCTCCACGTTACTGTCGAGAGGTCATGCTGTTAGCCGGCGCGGGTGCGAAGTGCGCGCGCCCATCCTCGATCAGCCAATGATCGCCGTGGCGGGCGGCCACGTAGAAGAAGTTGACCGGGATCACGGGGATGATCTGCCCATCCGGGCCGTTGATATTGTGTAGAGTGAGGACCGCGTCAACGGCCGCGATATCTGGCTTGATGAAGCGAACCCGGTAGTTGGAGAACGCCGCTTGTGTGGAACCGTTGACGGCTTGCGCCTCAGAACCGAAGTCTTTCACCATTGCGGCCTGTCCTTGCAGAAAGTCGCCCGTCGGCGTCACAAAGGTTCCGTTTTCGTCAAACAGGGATGCTCGGACTTCGGGAGTCTTCTGGACGAAAGCCTTGGCAAAGCCGTCTCCGAGGGCGCGAACGGCTGCTTCGTCTCGAGTCTGAGCGCTCGCAGTACCCGTTGCACCGATCACGAGCGCACAGGTGAAAAATGCTAGGCCGAGACGGTGTACCCGGCCTCGGAGCGCTGACTTGAGGTGCCCAACGCCGCAGACATGCCGAGCACGATGGAAAAAGTCAACGCGACGCCAATTGGCTCTACGGCAAGGCCTAGAAATATCTGCGCCGTACCCCAACCCATTCCAAAAATGCAAACCTTGAGCAAACACGCCCGATCAACTTGCATGTAATCTCTGGCGAGG
>DASXLY010000242.1:0-3473 GCA_036495975.1 Occallatibacter sp.
AGGCTTTGGTGCAAATGGTCGCCTGTTTCTCTGGCTTCGTGAAGGCGTCGCGGACAGCCGCGCTGCGCATGTCGGCTTTACAGCCAGTAACCGGGATCAGGTAGACGCCGCCTATGCTGCTGCAATCGCAGCGGGAGCCGCGGACAATGGCACACCCTCCGCCCGACTCTACTATGACCCGCGCTACTATGCTGCCAATGTATTCGACCCTGATGGCTACAGCATCGAATTCGTTTACAAGAGTTGGCAACACCCGAAGAAGAGCGAAACGCTATGAATGGGACAGGTTCTCGAACCTGATTTTCCGGGATTTTTGAGAGGGATGTGTGGCAAAGCAACCCGACGCAACTGGCTTTCCAAGATGAGGGTTAGCACCTCGACCAGCATCCGGCAAATCTTCGCGATGTGAATCGTCCAACTGTTCCATCAGAGCAAAGTACTCATCGACGCAATCCACGAAGGTTGCGCTAGGATGCCCTGGTAATCCTCCGCGGCCTTCGTGCCTCGTTGATCGCATCGCCGTTATTGCCAGCCGAGAACGGAAGCATTTGCAGACTAGCGTCCACGTGGACTGCTGTTGAGACGATCTCAAACCGAATCAGCGGACCTATTCTTGTTGTCCGAAGACCGCGTCTTTCGTGATGTTGCCCAGGACTTAAGGGCACGGAGCGCCGGACGAAGAGCAACCCCATCTTTTGTCAGCATGTACTCCACTTTGGGCGGAACTTCCGGATATACCTTGCGGTTGACCACACCATCTTTCTCCAAATCCCGCAAATGCTGAATCAGCATCTTCTGGGAGATGCCTGGGATAGCGCGGCGCAGTTCCGAAAATCGGAGCACCGGCGCCCCGAAGAGATGGAAAAGTATGAGTATTTTCCATCGCCCCTCAAGCACTTTGAGTGCGTCATCCAGTTCCACTGTGGAACACTCGGTCGTTGTTATTTGTTGAGGTTTCTTCATGGTAACCAAAAGGTTAGTATTACACTTTTTTGTGCGTTCTTGCGCTTTGAATACTATCACTCTACTCTTACTTCAGGAAAGCAAATCTTCCTCCATTTTGCTGTTGTGCGAGGAAATTTAGGAGTTTTGATGGACGTGATAGCAGTTGTAACTGGAGCGAGTCGCGGTGCGGGAAAGGGTATAGCAATCGCGTTAGGTGAGGCGGGAGCGACCGTATATGTCACGGGCCGCAGTGTCGCGGACGCCGACTCTCCTTACGGCGGCACGGTAAGCGAGACCGCCGAGTTGGTCACTAGGGCGGGGGGCAAGGGAATTGCAATCGCCGTTGATCACGCCGACGATGAAGCTGTGGTCACGCTCTTCGCGCGCGTGAAGGCGGAGCACGGTCGCCTCGATATCCTGGTCAACAATGCCGCTAAGGTTGTGGCCAGCACCACGATGGGCGGTGGCTTTTGGCAAAAGCCTTTAGAAGCGGTAGACCTCATTACCGTGGGCTTGCGTTCGCATTTCGTGGCCGCCTACCACGCCGCCCCACTGTTGATCGCTAACAGACGCGGTCTGATCATCCAAACCGGGCACTATGGCGCAGTTGCCTACTATCACGGACCCGCGTATGGCGCGCAAAAGGCCGGCGCGGACAAGATGGCTGCCGACATGGCCAAGGAACTGCGACCGTACAATGTTGCGGCTGTCTCAATCTGGATGGGCGGACTCGATACAGAACGCGCGCGCGCCTATCTCGCAAGCCTGCCTGAGGACGCCCGCCCAAAGACGCGACGGGATTCACCACAATTTACAGGGCGGGTAATCGCCGCGCTTTATGAGTCCGACCTGAGGATGAAATTGACGGGACGCGCCCTGATCGGCGCGGAACTGGGCGCGAAATTGGGCGTGACCGATATCGATGGTAGCTCGCCACGCTCCGACCGTTACGAACTGGGCGGTCCGCCGGAGCTGCACGCGACACTCACGTCTTGAAGGCCTCCACACTGCCGTGCTAATTCTTGCGCGAATCATCAAACGGTTTTGTGCGCGTCCACTCGGAGCCAATTCCATTTCATGTACAGGTGAACATCAATGCTCAAGATCAGGGTCGTTCAGTATTCGATCTTCTACTTGCTGTTGGCTGGACTTACGTATCCCGCGATCAGTCAATCTCAGCAGTCTGGCGGAACGGGCCCGCTGATGAACGATAGGCCGCTCGGCAACCAGTCTCAACCACCGGCGACTGATACAGGTTAGCTCTCAGGACTTCGAGACACAGGCCCATGCAGTCATCGACTCTGGCGCTCCGGTGTTCAGTTTTATCTACGGAGTTCCGCCCGTGGAGATACTCGATGAATGTCGCAGGCGAGCGATTAAGACAATCGGCACCGCAACAACACTGGAAGAAGCTGTAGTGCTGGAAAACTCCGGAATCGATCTGATCGTGGCATCCAGTTTCGAGGGAGGTGGTCACCGAGGGTCATTTCTTCGCTCCCCTACAGATTCGCTTATAGGCGGCTTTTCGCTTATTCCTCAGGTGGCAGATGCGATCGAGGTTCCAGTAATAGCGTCGGGCGGAATTGCTGATGGGCGAGGTCTCGTGGCAGCACTGGCATTGGGCGCTGAGGGTGTACAAATCGGTACTGCCTTCCTACCCTGTGCCGGTTCTGGTGTCAGCAAAACCCATCGGACGGCGGCGCTGTCGAAGGACGTAATGCGAACTAATCTTACGGACGCCTTTACTGGGCGGCTGGCAAGAGGAATCGAAAACCGGCTAATGAATGAATTTAAAGACATCAATCATCCCCCACTGCCGTTTCCTCTACAACATGCCCTCACCCAAACGATCGCTGCGCCTGCATCGGCGCAGGAACGTGAAGACTTGATGCCCCTCTGGGCGGGCCAAAGTGTCGGTCTCTGTCATCACACAGAAGCGAGTGAGTTGATGGCGGAGTTGATTGCGAAGGCTGACGCTTTCTTCCCGAATATGCCCGTTCATCTCAGCATCGTGGAATAACACCAGCTCACCCCGGTGGTCTTTATAACAGCACACAATCTCATCACCGAACTTAAGGCGCGAATTGTTGTCTGCGGCCCATATGAACGAAAAGCAAGGAGTAGCAATGAAAATTGGATTTGTGTGCATGCCTTTGTCAGGCCATTCATACGTTCTGACCAGGACAATAAGTCCAGGATTCGTGCGGCCCCCTGCACACGGAACAAAACTCACAAGTTCCTCCCGCTACTTGCGCGGCAACTCTGCGACTGGATAGGCGGAAAGCAGGTGGCGCGTTTCGCAAGCAGATTGGCGCGCTGGGCAAGTGCGTCCCGTGGCCCATCACATCTAAAAAGCTGTGAATGCATCGAGAGAATCTCGAGGAGGAACAATTGCAGAAGCGCAAACTTGGAAGAAGCAATCTGGAAGTCTCAGCCATCGGGCTCGGCTGTATGGGACTGAGTCATGGCTACGGTCCGGCTGTGGACAAGCAGCACGGGATTTCCGTCATTAGGGCTGCGGTCGAGCG
>DASXLY010000243.1:0-6360 GCA_036495975.1 Occallatibacter sp.
CGCCATCTGTGACAGCGCCGATCCTTTCGTGTAAACCGTTACATCAGTGTGCGTGCATTTATTTTGCCTTTGAACAAGGCATTCAGTAAGTACCCACGGAGACTATCGGAGTCACACAAAAACACGCATGAGTCAGCACAACCAGCGCACCATAGTTCAGTTGAACTATTTGGTGCCGAACACAGGCTTCACTAAGACAAAAGCCGCGTTCGCCTATGCCTGCACGTCGAGCAACCCTTGCTGGATTGCGGTTGTGACCGCTTCAGTCCTGTCGGCAACATCAAGCTTCTCGATGATGTTGTTGACATGATTCCGCGCGGTGTTCGCGCTGATACTGAGCGCGGCTCCAATCTGCTTGTTGGTGAGTCCCTTCGACATCATCTCGAGGATTTCCCGCTCCCGGGCGGTAAGGTTGGATCGCGACATACGCTGCGCAAGCTGCGATGCGATGTGGGCTGGAAAGTAGCGACGGCCAGCGGCTACGGCCCGTATTGCCTCGATCATCTCCTGCTGCGTCGTGCTCTTGAGCAAATAGCCCTGTGCTCCGGCGCGTACAGCTCGATAGACATCCTCGTCAGTTTCGAAGTGGGTCAGCACCAGAACTCGCGGCGGGTCCGGCAAAGACCGTAGCGCCTGTAGTGTCTCGATGCCGTTCATTCCAGGCATGCGAAGGTCGAGCAGCATCACTTGCGGCCGGTGTCGTTCGATGAGCGCAAATGCCTCCTGGCCATTCCAGGCTGCTCCGACCACATGGAGGCTTTCCTGCGTGCCCAGCATGCTTGCCAGACCCGCGCGAACCACGGGATGATCGTCAACGATAAGAATACTGATTTTGCCGTTCGTTTCCCTGCTCATCGCGTGAACCTCGCAATCGGAAGAATTTGACATGGCGCGCCATCCGCACCAGCGGCAAACGGGAGGGCACCGGTGCAATTACAAGAACACGAGTTCCCGTACCGGGAGAGCTCGTCACCTCCAGCGTGGCTGCGATTCCCCCAGCGCGCTTGCGCATTCCCTGCAGACCAAAGCCGCGAACTTGCGACTCCGGCTCGAAACCCACACCGTTGTCCTGAATGGCCATCGACACGGTCGTCTGCTCATATTCCAAGCGAATTGAGATCAATGTAGGCGAACCGTGGCGCAATGAATTGGCGATAGCTTCCTGACCAATACGAAACAGCGCATCCTTGAGCGCAAGGGAAAGGCCGTTTTCCTCTCCGCTCAAGTCGAGATGCACGTCGACAGCACCGCGCTCGACCATGTGCAGTGCAAATCGTTCAAGGGCGGTGTGCAGTGGCTCCGCCTCAAGGAATTCCCGCCGCAGCGTCATCAGGCTGCGCCGCGCCTCTTCGTGACTGTGTCGCACAAGTTCAGATGCCAATTGCAGTTGGCGGTTTACCTCCGGCAGATCGCGTACAACGCCGTTACTGATGGCCTGAAGCTGGAAGCCAATGCCAACAAAGCTCTGCGCGAGCGAATCATGCATTTCATGGGCAATTCTCTCCCGCTCGTCGAGCACCGCCTCCAGTCTCCAATGGTCGACCCGAATGTAGAGCAACAGGCCAAGCAGAAGCAGAATGATCGCTCCGAGGCCCAACAGCGCCAAGCTGCGCAGACTCCACCACGGTGGCCCGGACAGCACCTCAATGTCATCGGCCGAGGGCACGAGCAAAACGAAAGGATACAAGTTCCCTGTGTACTGCGGGGCCACGACACACACGCCCCGCAGACGCAGCTTGCTTCGAGCCGCCAGATTGTGCAGCGCTGCGCGATTTCTTCCGGGGTCGACTACCGCTCGAAAGGACTGGCCGGTATGCGTGAAATCGAGCTGCAGCGAACCGTTCTGCGCGCTCGATTCGTGCGCCAGCACACCGTCCACCTCGATGAACATGGCGTCGTATGCTCCAGTGGCAGCTTGGTCGGCGGTAACCGCAACCGGTGGCAGCGGCGCTCTAGCCCATAACAGTCTGACGTGCGCATCGCGCAGTGTCAGACTATAGCCGCGCAGGTCTACCTCACCTTGCGCCTCCACCTCGTCCCCGAGTTTAAGGTTTGGCAGCGCAGCACCGACGACTGCAGCCCCTCCCGTGGTGTCCTGCACATACAACCGCGGCGATGTTAATACCACCGTGCCGCGTAACACCGCCGTCCGTGCTTTTCTGCGATCCAGTTTCAAACTGGCGATCGTCTCCACCGGAGCAGATCGGAGCCGCGCTTCTTCCGCAAACCCGACAGCACGTTGGTCGCGGGTGTCTGGTCCGTTCACTACAGGCTCGTCGATTGCATAGGGAATTCGCGCAATCTGCTTCTCACCCGGACTTTCAGTGATTGGGAACAGATCTCCAACACCCACCTGAGTTACAGAGAAGTTCTTCCACGCTCCGCCAGACGAGTGTGATCTGATACCCACGCGCCCGCGCTGAAAGCAGTTGGACCGGTCGTCTACGCTGATCGAGGTCTTTACTCCTGTCGTGCTATCGACTGCGACACCAGAGACGCGACACCCTTGTACAGTGGCACGCAATCGATACCAGTGAAAAGGAACCACTCCTCCCGGAACAGGCGTCCCGGCGAGCTGCAACCAACCGTGCTCGGCAAGACCGACAATCAACGCGCCATCGTTGCTTCGCAATCCAACGTAGTAGCCGGTATAGGAGTCCACGCCCTGTTCCTCGTTGCTGCCGCGCAAAATGACACCTGCATCGCCCTGTTGGCCAAGCAACTCGACGTCGGTCATGATTGTGTAATCGCGCCACCACGGCGACCCGGTCATCAGCTTTGCCCCTCGCTCATCGGACTCATTTCGCATCGCCCCCCGCGCGTCGCGCCAGGTGCCGCCATAGGCAGTCCACTCCTCGGAGCTGCCCGTCTGAAATGAATCCTTGTAGGGCAGACCGCGACGGGGCGACCTCTCATAGATCAGCAGCCACGTTGTTGCGCCCACGACAATGAGCGCCGCCAGCGCAGTCAGCCATGTCCAGTTCCGTCTCACTGGCCGCTCCTGCCGTCCCCCCTCCAGTCCATGCTCAGCATTCTGGCTACCTGGGGGGAGTTAAGGTTTTCGCGGGTTACCAGAGTGGGGCTCAGCTTCACAAGCGGCGGCCCGCTTTCTCCACGCATCTGCTTTGCTATCCTTTCGACGGCTAGCCTGCCCATTTCATACGTATTCTCGACGACGATGGAGTCGATCTCGCCTGTGAGCAGCGGGGGCACCAGTTCCTGTTCGCAGGCGACAAGTTTGACACGCTTCAGGAGACCGCGATGCTGCAGAGCAAGATAGGCGCCGCGAGTTGTGGCTGAGTTCAACGCGAGAAAGACATCCAGATTCGGATTCCGGGCCAGCACGTCTTCTGCGATGTCCTGTGCTTCAGCGATGTTGAAGCCTGCGGCTCGTTCTTCGACGATGCGGATGCCCGGATGCATAGAACCAAGGCTCGATTCGAAGGACTGCGTACGCTCCAGAATACCGCTAACATCCGGATCCACGCCCAGCAGCGCCACCGTTCCCTTGCCTGAGAGGATCTCTCCGATCCTGTCAGCGGCCATGCGTCCGGTCGCCTGTTCGTCATTCAGAATGTAGGAGAGCTTGCCCCCCGGAGGGATTGAAAGCGGAGAACTGATGACAACCGTCGGCACGCCGCGGGCAATAACATCGCGCACCGGCACCATGAGCGCCAAAGCCTGATCCGGCGCCAGGACGAGCCCACTCGCTCCGGCAGCAACTGCGCGCTGCATGAGACTGATCTGCCGCTCTACATCGTCTTCCCGGGTCGGGGCATTCCAGTAGACCGTGAGGCCTTCGCGCCGCGCTGCTGTTTCAGCGCCGGCGTGCTCTGCCTCCCAAAGCATCAGCGCGGTCGTCCGTGGAATCACCGCCACCATCGGCTTGTGATCGCGGCGGCAACACACTGCGAGCATCAGGGCCAGCAGACAAACAACAGTCCCAAGGAGACTCCAACTTCTCAGTGAACGCATGAATTCCCGATTCCCAAGTACGTTGGCATTAAAACTCAAGAGGGTAGCAAGATGGAAGTGCCGCCGCAGTTTGCCCTAGTGCGCCGTGCCTCTATGGAACTGCAGAACGACGACACTGGCATGAGGAAAGATGTAGCGGATCGACTTGCCGACTGACGGATAGTCCGTGGTCACACCCACTGCGTCTGGATTGTCGTCATCATTCCGGTCATAAATGCTCGGAGCCGAGATGATCTTCGCCGTTGCCTGTCGAGCCGGCTCAAAGCCCTGCAATGAAATAGCAGCACGGTAGTCGCGTTCTAGGCTCCGATTGACGCAGAAGAGCGCGATGTCGCCATTCGCGAGCTGTGCCGCGCGCACGTCGAGCCAGGGAACATCCTGTATCTCAGGCACCCGTGAAACTCCATGCGTCACAGAATAAGTAGGCGCGTCGCTGTCCACAGCCAGCAGCCGCTGCGGAGCGGCCTCCGCATAGGTCCGCAACACCCAGTATGCCGGCGCACCATAGACCTGCTCGCGTCGTTTCCATATTCCCGCAAACTCAATGATGCCGGTCATGTCCGAGATGGGAACGATATCCGAATGATCCAGAAGCATGTTCAGGAAGCCGCCCGTGATGACTGCTCCGCCCATATTGTTGAAGTCCGGCGCAGCGCGGCTGCCGAACTGACGGTTGCCGACAAAAAGCCACTCCGTGAAGGCGATCTTCGTATCGTGGTGCCCCGCCTGCTGAATTTGCTCGGACATCTCCTGGAGGCGTTTTCCAAGACCGACCGGCATAGCAAATGCGGCCTGCGCGATGAAGTCATTCGAAGGATTGGCGAGTTGAACGCTGTCGGTCGTAACCACGAAATGCGTAGAAAGAAAGTTAAACGTGCCGGGCGGATTTCTGAGCTGCACAGCATTCCACTCGCGGTAATTATCGGGGTCGGCTCCCGTAGCAATGAGCCGTGAGTTCGGATCAGCCTTGCGTACCGCTTCGCTGAAGGCGTGCGTGCGGTCGCCAATCTGGTCACGCGTCGGATAGCCAGTGTTCCAGTTGCCCCAAAGTTCGTTGCCAAGCTCCCACAACAACCCACCGCGCTTGTTGCCCCAGTGTTCGTCCACATAGTTGACCCAATCGGCTGCCTCTTCCGGCGTGCCCGTACCCAGATTCAACGCAATCTGCGGCTCAGCATGTACTAGTTCGCAGAAGCGCAGGAATTCGTCTGTACCGAAGGTGTTGTACTCAGGAATTCCCCAGGCGAGGTTGAGCCTGCCTATGCGTTTGTCGCGGGGACCAATACCGTCTCGCCAGTGATATCCGGAAGTAAAATTCCCTCCGAAGCGGACCACCGAAGGCTTCAAGTCTCGCGCCATCCGGATCACGTCCGGATCCATGCCATCGATGTTGTCTGCCGGCATGAGCGAGATCTCGTCCACTAACGCCCGCGCGTCACTCGATAATGAAATCACAAAGTACAGCGGCTCCAGCCAGTAAACATCGCCGGGCTTGAGCGTCAGATGAAAGGTATAACGCGTCCAGCCGTCACTTGCGGTGTTCACCTTCGCTTCCGCCAGAATTCGATCGCTGCTGTCATGGGGCCTGATCGAAACCGAAAGCCCTGCCGGTCCGCTGAGATGCTTCACCCAAATGCTGCCGTCATACTCAAGCATGCGCTGAGCAGGCAGATAAATCCGCTGGCGAATTCCGGTCTCGCCGCTAGGCAATGCCATGATTTCCAGCGACCGGCTGGAATTGGCCGCGTCGCCCCAACGCGGCTCATATCGATTGCCTTGACCCGAAACCAGAGGCTCCCACGGCAGCGGCAACCCAAGCTGTGATCCTCGCAGCAACTCCGGCTGCTCTCGCACCATCCTCGTCACCTCAGAGGCACTCCATAGCCCGTCCTCCAAACTGCCGTTCTCCACCAACTCTGCCCAAAGACCTCCATAGGTGGAGCGCCCAATCGGCTCAAGAAAACTTCCAAAGATCGAGGCCGGGATTTCCGTAGCGGCGGGACGATCCGCGTGGACTACAATGTGCACTTCGGAATTCTTCCCGACGTCAGTTGTGTGGTCCTGAATCTGTCCGTAAAGACCAGGGCTAAGCACGATTAGCGCAACCGCCAGCATCGGGCCGAGTTGTTTTCTTTGAGTAGTAGTGATGAACATGCGATTAGATCCCTCGATGAACGGGCACACGGTATCGTCTGCAGAATCCGCAGTATAGTTGCGACGCAGAAACAAGGAGAACCGTTCACCTGAACTAGGGCAGGCGTTGAAGCACTTATATAAACTGGGACATTGACTTGAACGCACAGAGCCCCGGCTTCAGGTAAGGAATAACAGGTGTGGATAAAGCTCCCGCGCAAAGGAACCCGAGATTTCCGCACTCAACAGTTG
>DASXLY010000244.1:0-6800 GCA_036495975.1 Occallatibacter sp.
AGCGGGAAAGAAACAAGCTCTACGTAAAAACCATGACCAATCCATTGGGTTATGGGAAGGCGGGGCTGTCGGCGGGACTTGACCAGTGGAACGATAAACCCGAGGAGTGGGAACAGGGCGCATCCGGATACGGCAAGCGATTCGCGAATATTCTTGGACAATACTCGATCCAGCGGACGGTAACGTTCGGCCTGGGTAGCGCTTTGCATGAGGATAATCGTTACTTTAACTCCGGCAAGCACGGCGTCTGGCCACGTACGGGATATGCGGTCACGAGTGGCTTTCTGGCGCGTCACGATGATGGGAGCCGGAGCCTTTCGTTCTCGCAGCTAGGTGGAGTGGCGGCCGGAGCCTTTTTGTCGAGGCTCTGGCAGCCAGCGAGTCAGGGTTCGGCCGGAGACGGGGCGGTCAGCTTTGGGATCACCATGGGGAGCAACGCAGGCTTCAGCATAGTAAAGGAATTCCTTCCGGATCTTGGACGAGCACTCGCCAAGAAGCGCAAGAAACCCTCGGCACCATCGCAATCGATTCAAGCCGTAGATTGGAGACCACCGTAAGGGAAGCCGAAGTATTAGTAAACGTAATAGCGTCGCGCATTCTATTCACGGTTGAAGCCGGACTCGAGCACAAAATCGATCCCGATCAGGAACCTAACAAACCTCAGCCCAGAACCCGCCCCAAAAAGTAAACAATCCAAGCTCCATTTGAGTAGGGCAACATTCGGTGTCCCACTCAATGGATACGTTCAAAGATCAGGAAGTAATCTTCTCCATCGGCTTTCGTGAAGTCGTAACGGCCGACCTTTCGGAAGCCTGCGTCTTCGACCTCACGGACGACGATTGCCTCATTCAATCCATGATTCGCGCCGTTTCCATTGCGGTCGATGATTCCCAGCTTCGCTCCGGGCCTTAGCGCAGGGATAAGGTTGCGCAAGAGCAGGTTCGTATGCGCAATTTCGTGATAGGTCTTGAGAATTACAACCGCATCGACGCTGCGCGGCGGGAGTTTGGGATCATCAGGAAGACCGAGCACCGCGCGGACTTGCGGTAAATGCTCACGTTCGGCACGATCGCGAATCGTCTTGATTGCCGCAGGATTGATATCCTCGGCGAAAACCACGCCGTCGGAGCCGACTCGCCGCGCAGCTCTGACTGTCAGCCAGCCGCCGCCGGCGCCTAGATCCGCAATAGACGATCCGGCTCGAACTCCGAGAAGCGAAAGAATGCGCTGGGGCTGGAGCCTCGCGTCGCGTTCCGGATAATCAAATCTCGAAAGGTCGCCCGTGTACGGCGTGCTCGTGGGATGGGATGGTGCTGGAGACGGCTCCGGCCCAGGCGCAGCTTGACCCTGCGCGAACACGGGGGAGACGCCTAGTAGGACAGCAATGAGGAATCGGGAGCGTTGCTGCATGGTGAAAGAATGTGACTCAGCTTGAGTTGCTGTCAAAGGAATTAGCGGTGGGCACTGGTGGCCACAATCGACCCCACGAACGCACAATACACCTTATCGTTTCAACGGGATCACTGGATGCTAAGACTTCTCGCTACCAATCCGGTGAATGAGTGACTCGGCGATTTGCGCTCGTTGAGAAGCAAAAGAATCCAGGGCCCGGAAGTACTCGCCCAGGAAGCCTGGTTTAGTTATGGCCGTTGTAGGTTTTCAGTCGAAAGTTGCGCGTGTTTTCAGTCGGGCAAAATCATGGAATCAGTTGAGATCTTGGCTCGCCACTTGACAGTGGCGAGCCATAGTGGCGTAGTCTTACTACGTAGACAGTCTATGCAACTAAGAGAGCTTCGCCCATGCCTGCCGACCGCGACGAAATCCCACCGGGAACGCTTTATCTCCTGATCCTGAAGACTCTCGCAAGAAATGGTGAACTGCATGGCTTCGAGATCGCCAACTCGATCCAGCAGACCACTGAGGACGTGCTGCAGGTAGAGGAAGGTTCGCTCTATCCGGCGCTGCAGCGCATGCTCATCAAGGGCTGGGTGACCGCAAAGTGGGGCACCACGGCGGGCAACCGCCGCGCGCGCTACTACCAGCTCACTCCAACGGGCCGCAAGCAACTGAACGTCGAGATCTCACAGTTCGAACGTGTAATGGGCGCGATCAGGCGCGTCATAGAAGCCACATAAGAGGAGCGGCGTGATGAGCCTATTAAGAGAATTAGCGCGGCGCATGGGCATGCTGGTTCATCGCGAGCGGTTTGCGAAGGAACTGGAAGAAGAAATGCAACTTCATCTGGAGCTGCGACGGCAACAGCAGGAGGAGGCAGGCGTCGCACCGAGGGATGCCAGGGCTGCCGCCTATCGTCGTTTCGGAAACCCGACGCTGGTCCGTGAGCGCAGCTATACGTCGTGGGGCTGGAGCTGGCTCGAAGGGCTGCTGCAGGACATGCTCTACGGTGTGCGCTTGATGCTGCACTCGCCCGGCATCACCATCGTCGCGCTGCTCTCGCTCGCGCTCGGCATCGGCGCCAACACCGCCATCTTCAGCCTGATGGATGCCGTCATGCTGCGATCCCTGCCGGTCAAAGATCCCGGAAAGCTGTTGCTGCTGGGAACGGGCGATGTTTGGGGCGCCACGAACTCCTTCGCCAACACATTTCTCTACTCCTACCCCTTCTATCGCCAGATGCAGCAGCGCAACCAGGTCTTCTCCGATGTCGCCGCGTTCCTTAGCCTGCACAATGATGTTCATGGCTCAGTCGAAGGATGGAAAGAGACTGAGCCGATGCAGGTGCAACTGGTCTCCGGAACATATTTCTCGACTCTGGGTGTGCAAGCAATGCGTGGCCGCATGCTCACCGACGAGGACGACCGGATCGAAGGTGGCAATCCAGTGGCCGTCGTCAGCGACGCATGGTGGAAGCGCAGTCTGGCGAGCGATCCCGCGGTTCTGAGCAAGCGGCTGGAGATCGGCTCGACCATCTACAGCATCGTCGGCGTGGCTCCGCCGCAGTTCTTCGGCGCCAAGGTCGGCGAGTCGCCGGACATCTGGATTCCCCTCTCAATGCCGGACGCACTTTTGGGCCACAGGATACGCCGACCTCGCAGAAGGTGGCGGTCATCAGTGAACGCATGGCACACGTGCTCTTTCCCCAAGGTTCGCCCATCGGCCACCACTTCGGCATGAGTGACCCCAAAAACGCCAACGACTTTGAGGTCATTGGCATCGTGAAGGATATGAAATCCCGCAGTCTGCTGCAACCAGATCATGACGTTCTGGATTACTTACCCGTCAGGCAGCGGGACGGATACATGAATGATTTCGAGGTGCGGTACACGGGTGACTTTGGAGCCATCGCTGCTACCGTTCAGCGGACGCTGGGACCCACGTTCCATCGGGCCACCGTCGAGACGAAGATCATTGTCTACGATCACAATTGCGACCGTCCGGATTACCCGCTCACAATTCTCTCTGATCCAGACGCTCGGCAATATGTAACTGGATCGGCCTTCCATTTATATGGAGGCCAGATCACGGCGCTCTCGAAGGTTCATGACGGCTACCCGAACAAAAATGTCTACTTCACGTAACAGATGGTTGTCGATCGGCGCGGCGATACTCAGCTTCATATCTCGGACGCTGTGAAGAACCTCATCATCGGAGCGCCACATAATTGGAGCCGCAACGTCCTGCTCTGGAACCTGGCCGCCGATCCTGTATTTGGGCCGCACACCAACAATGGCGGATGCCCAGTCTGCGAGGGGGCCATTACTCTGGATGGCGACCAGGTGACCCGCAATGCCGCCTATTACACCGTTGCCCACGCATCGAAATTTGTTCCGCCCGGCTCTGTCCGCATCGCATCGACCACCTCTGACACGCTGCCAAGCGTCGCCTTCCTAACCCCGGAGAAAATGAAAGTGTTGATCGTCACTAATAGCGGAGACTCACCACAGCAATTTCAAATTCGCTACCATGGTAGGTTGTTTCTTCGACATTGAGCGTGGGAGCCGTGGCGACTTATGTCTGGAAATAATTTGGCGGGCTTTCGACAGCTGACGACTCTCTTTCTCGCTTTGGGTGCGTTTGCCGCTTCCGTTTCTCTGGCAGCCGCAGCTTCCAAGCCGAACTTCGGGCCCAACGTGTTCATCTTCAACCCATCTATGCCCGCGGCCGCGATTCAGGCGCAGATCAATGCGATTTACGCCGTCCAAAAGCACAACGAATTCGGCCCCCGGCGCAACGCACTGCTATTCCTTCCGGGCAGCTATCGCGTGGATGTTCCAATAGGGTTTTATACCCAGGTTCTCGGATTGGGTGCATCGCCGAACGACGTCCACATCGCAGGGCACGTTCACGCCGATGCTAGCGCGCCGCACAATAACGCCACCACCACCTTCTGGAGATCCGCCGAAGGATTCTCCGTGACGCCAGCCGGAGGCACGATGCAATGGGCGGTCTCGCAGGCAGTGCCTTTGCGCCGCATGCATATTGAAGGAAATCTGGCGCTCCACCAGAGTCATGGATGGGCCAGCGGCGGCTGGATGTCCGATGATTTGGTCGATGGCAACGTTGATTCCGGCACGCAGCAGCAGTGGATATCAAGAAACTGCGAGTGGGGTAGTTGGACAGGCTCTAACTGGAACATGGTGTTCGTCGGAGTGGTCCATGCTCCAGCGGGTGAGTGGCCTCAACCGCCTTACACCAAAATCGAGCGCACACCCGTCGTGCGCGAAGCCCCTTTTCTGGAGGTCGACGAAGCCGGCAATTACAATGTTCGCGTTCCATCACTGCGAACTAACAGCGTCGGTATTACTTGGCATACCGGCATCACTGCGGGAAGATCTATTTCCATCGACCGGTTTTACATCGCCAGGTCGGATGTCGACACTGCGGCGACGATCAACGCGCAGTTGGCGAAGGGCATGAACCTGCTCTTTACTCCGGGCATTTACACGCTCACCGAGCCTATTCGCGTCACACGGTCCAATACTGTTGTGATGGGCCTGGGCTTCGCCACACTGAAGCCGGTCAATGGCACAGCGGCTATGGGGACAGCAGACGTGGACGGAATTGTCATCTCTGGTCTGCTCTTCGACGCCGGGCCTGTAGAATCGCCCGTTTTGCTCCAGGTCGGCCCGGCGGGAAGTCATGCCAGCCACGCCAGCAATCCCATTTCTCTGCATGACGTTTTCTTTCGTGTTGGTGGAGCAGGCGCGGGTCGCACCGTCGCCAATCTTGAGATCAACAGCAATGACACGATCATCGACCATACGTGGATCTGGCGTGCGGATCACGGCTCCGGAGTGGGATGGAATATCAATACCAGCGCGAACGGTCTGATCGTCAACGGCAATAACGTCACCGCCTATGGTCTTTTCGTCGAGCATCATCAGCAATTCCAGGTTCTCTGGAACGGCAACGGCGGAAGAACTTATTTTTATCAATCTGAGATTCCTTACGATTCGCCCAATCAGCAAAGCTACACGAGCGCTCCCGGCATAAACGGCTGGGCCTCCTATAAGGTGGCTGATCATGTAACCAGCCATCAAGCCTGGGGGCTTGGAATCTACAGCGTCTTCACTTATCCCGATATCGCGCTGACCAGAGCGATCGAAACTCCGAACCGCGGCGGAGTTAAATTTCACGACATCACCACTGTCGCTCTCGGTAGAAACGGCGCGATCTTGAATGTAATAAATAACACCGGCGGCGCAACTGCAATGCGTCCGCGTCTCACACCCATGGTAAGCGTCTACCCGTAATCGAGCGATCGAAGAGACGCCTGGAATCTGAAGGAGGGAATTTCTCAGGCGTTCTTTGAATCGACACAGATGATTGCCTGCATTCTGCTCCTGGCCTGGTGCGAGGGAGATGGCCGAGCCGAACGCGAAGTCGGCTTGTGAGAAGGTACCAACGATGCAAATAGAAACCGAGGAGTAGGCTTTCTACGGCAATTTCGTCCAATCAGCGAATCCCTGATAGGGATTCGAATCACACAGAAAATTCCCTGATACGCCTCTTAAAATTCCCTGTTCCGTCGCATCTGTCTGTGGCTCACTGATACTCAGAACTAACATGGAACCAAGAGAATAGAGAATTTCTCTGCGGTTATCTCGGCTCGAAAATTGAAAAATTCCCTATATTTTTCCCTGTTAGCAGGGAATTGGAGCCAGAGAGCGGTTCGCAAGCGGACTCAATCCACCGCCATAGAGTCCTTCTCTCCTGAATTCGGAACTTTTCTGCTAAGAAATCCCCGCATTTGGCCGGGATTTCGCGGTTTCTCAAGCAATCAGAGAAAATCCCACTCATGCGCTTGTTGGCGCATTTCAACCGAAATTCTCTGAAGGCAAGAGCGGGAGTTCCTTTTCAAAATTAAACGGACTTGAGGTTCGATGTCTCGCTTGGATCAGCAACACAGACTGATTCACGCCATTATTCAACACATTTCCGGTAGCGTCGTACATAGCCACTCGGCGTCAGACCGGTAGCGATGATTTGATTTGCAGTATGACAGTGCGCCCAGGAGGTGGAGGCGGCGACTGCTTAATCTTCATCTCCTTGTTCCGGCATATTGTCCGGAGGCTTGTTCAGGTCGACTGCCGGCCGGTGGCCACTTTTTAATACAGTGTTCAGCGCGGGGAGTTCCTTCTGCTTGAATTCTTCCCAGCCGGGCAACGCCTCCTTGCCTTCCGATTCAACATGATGAGAGGCTTCCAGCAGCGCGGCAGTTGGGGCGGCATCCGCCTGTTGCAGCTCGCCATAAAGTTGCGTTGCTTCCGCGGTCACTTCGTCAATCCCCGGCAATGGCTTCGCAGCTTTCGGCTCGCTCCCGTGGAGCAACGTCTTTA
>DASXLY010000245.1:0-4069 GCA_036495975.1 Occallatibacter sp.
CACCGCGATCATGATTCTTTCCGCCGAGAACCGTGGGCCGCTGACTTTCGATGGCGGTAAGCCTGATCTGTTTGAAAGACTGGAGTTCATCCTTGAGGCCGCCGACCGAGCCGAACTTCACCGACGACGCCGGCAACGCTGGCCATACCTCATTCGCAGCTCTAGCCATTCTACAAATCAAGGAACAAGGCAGTCGGATTCTACTAATTGGCCACCCAATATGTCATATTTGCTACCAGTTTCTACTCATTAAGGAAAATCTACACCTGCAGAGCCTTGCCGAGAAACCGTCTTGTGACTGCCTGGTGGTTCCGGAGCGGATATATCGATAGACGCCGAAGAGGCGCTGGACGATCACCTAAACCGACAGGTTTAAGGTCGAAGTGTCGACTAAGGCAGCATTTAAGACAATGTACCCGTCCACACCACATACCAATGCCCTCGATAGATAGCACGTTAACGGAGGTAAATGGTACGCCCGCTTTACGCACGGCCCGATGGTCGCTCTGCTCACCCTCATTGGCCGGCTTCAGATAAATGCGGGCCCAGTTATTGAGATGACAATGGACCTTTGATTGTTACTTCGGAATTGTTGACCATTTTAAACTAATCAGTTACTCTGCCGTCTCCCCCTAAATCACCTAAAAGGTGACAACCTATGAGCAGTCTCTATTTGTGGACCGGTCCGCACAACACTGGACAAGGTGCTGGTGTGACTTAGGACACTTCTCGCTTGCCCGATGCGATTTATAGAAATACGGACTCTTTCAGCACTACAGCCCCAGTCGTGTCATATGAAGGGGGACAATTATCAAGGAGCACATGGTCTGGTCACATCCGCCGGATATTGGAACGACATGAGCAGTATGCCGAATGGGGAAACTGGCAAAACCGTGTCGCCTCAATTAGCTATCACGCTCAAGACATGGCTACGTCACAAAATCACGAATGGTGACCGATCTGATCCCCGCCATAAATGAAGCACTCTCCAACCGTCACTTTGTATCCCCGGCTGTTGCGCACTGACCGGCCTAGGAGTTTTCCTAGTTTCTCCGTGAGGCCGCACGGACTAAAAGGTCTTCGAAGGGGAGGTTAGCTATGTCTATTACTCGTCCTCGCATTTTGATTGCCGACGATCACACGCTAGTCGCGGATCTTTGCAGAAAGCTGCTTGAAACAGAATTCGAAGTAATCGGTATTGTGAACAACGGTCGCGCCATGGTGCGAACTGCTGCCGAACTAAAGCCGGACGTGATTGTTGTCGACATCGCGATGCCGGTTCTGAATGGGCTGGATGCCGGCCAGCAGGTAAAAGAGATATTGCCGACAGTCAAGCTCATATTTCTCACCATGAACAACGACATTAAGCTCGCAGCAGAGGCGTTTCGTCGCGGCGCCTCCGGCTACCTTGTGAAAACTTGTGCTGCGTCTGAATTGGTAACGGCCGTGCGAGATGTATTGCGCGGTATATCTTATATGTCTCGGACCCTCTGCAAAGATGAGGTCAACTATCTGCGCCGCACGGAAACGGAGCTGGAGCAGGAGGAGGAGCGCCTCACCGAAAGACAACGCGAAGTGCTGCAGTTACTGGCCGAGGGCATGCAGATGAAGGAGATTGGCAGCATTCTGAATATGACAACTAGGACGGTGGCTTTTCACAAGTACCGGATCATGGGAGCCCTCGGCGCCACGAATAACGCGGAACTCGTACGCTATGCGGTAAGAAATCACCTTGTTCCCACTTAATCATGACGGCTGGCTCGCCAGCAGCCTTCTCAGAACCGTAGTCGATTTCGCTACTGATGTCTTCCTGGACCCACCAGGTGCCGAGATCCTGTGAAGAGGGCTGACCCTGTCCTCGTTCGAAAAAAAGACCAGCCCACCTTGACCGGTCACTACATATCACTTCTCCTTTGGCGACTAAGCGCCCATAACGCTGTTAGTTGGCGCATTGATCTGTTTCAAAAGCTGACTAGGCTCGCAGCACTTCGCTGGGCTCTAAACGGCCGAACTGGTAGAGATTGACAATGGAGTTTGTCGCGCGAATGGTTTTACCGATCTTCTTCGAAATCGGCAGGAATCTTTCCCGAGCGGACTGCGCGATCCAGGGCTGCGTGGTCCCGTTCGTTCTGGTCGGCGTAATCCACGGCAAACGCCGCGATGGCGCGATCGAAGGTGTCGTTGCTTCCCATATATCCGCTGAGAACCGTCGGGGTTCCCGACCGCGCGTGGGAAAGCGCGAGGGCCCTTCCGCACCATTGTGCATAGAGACCTAGCTCATACTTTCCGAACGTTTCCACGCGGGGAGCGATCTTCACATCGCGAAGCTGGCGCACGAAGAAGTCCCGCGTCCTGCCACGCGTCCACCCCAGAAACATATCGCTGGCAGGCTGCATCAGGCGATAGCCATTCACCACCCGCTGTCCGTGATTCGGAAAGGCGCTCGCGCCTGCGTACGGTTCGAGGACCGATGCACGTGCTTCCTTGACCTGAAGAAAGAGAGGATCATTTTCCCTCGTCATGAGAAGAAGCACCCAGCAGGAGGTGCCCACGCTGCCGATGCCGACCACTTTTACCGCGGCGTCGTAAACCGTGAATCGATCGAGCAGAGACTGATAGGCGGCTGAGAGTGTATCGCGATAACCTCTGAGAGCACTCTCGACGATCTTGCTTATCTTTCCCGGAGGGTTCAATTCGTCGTGGAAGATGGTCGGGAGAATGTCCTTGATGAGCGGTATGTCTCCGTTATGCTCGACCAGCTTAGGAAAGAGTTCTTCGCCGCGGCTTTTTCCCTGCTCCTGCGCGATGCGCTTCAGCACTCTCTTGCGAATGTTTGGGTCGTCCATGCCCGCGAGGGATGCGGGTTCCATGGCGTAGTACCACAATTCAAGGGTTTTCAACTGGCTAAACTCGGCCATCGATTCGCGATAGCTGCGGATGCACGCCGCGGCTATGTCCTTACCGGTGTTATCGCTGATTCGGTTGTCGCGGCATGCCACCACAAAGCTTGCTGCGAGGCGCTTGACATCCCACTCCCAGGGGGCGGGCAGAGTCTCGTCCAAGTCGTTCACCGAAAAGACGATCTTTCGCTCGGGCGTGGCATAGCCCCCGAAGTTGCAGAGATGCGCATCGCCACAGCACTGGACGCGGACACCGGTCGAGGGCGTTGTCGCAAGATCGGCCACCATGGCGAGGGCCGAACCGCGATAAAAGGTGAACGCCGAGCGCACCATGCGTCCGTGGCGCAGGGGAAGCAGTTTGGGAAGGCGGCCTTGCTCGGAAGCCAAAACCATCTTCACCGGATCATGTCTGTTTTTGGCGGGCTTCCACACCGCATGGGATTGGCGAGGGCACTTGTCCCTCAAGGCCTTTCCTTCCGCGTACTGCTCTTTGTAGCTGGTCTCTTGTTCGACAGTTAGCAGACTCGTCTTTCGCTGCTTTTTTGCCATTTGGATCTTTCCCGCCCTGTCTGGCCGCAGGCGCACTCACGGCGCGCTGCACTGCCCCGAGTTAAATGTTCGGAACAACGGGAAAGGATAGGGGTAACGACCGGTCACGACAACTGGCAAAACTCACAGTCGCTGTGTCACTCCAGTGGCAGGCGTAGACGGCGTCGCTATGTGCGAAACGACAGCGGAACTATTTGTTGAAAGCGTGCTCATTGAGAACGGTTCAAGGAATCTGTCAGAACGAGTGACCGCGTACTCGGAAGTAATCCACTTTGCTGTATAACGGGCTTCGCGTACAGGTGGCTGGCCGCCCTGTCAATTGACTGCTATATCCTCTTGACCAGGCAATGGCCGATTCAGGAGGTGAGGAAGTGACGATTGACCTGCACGGGTATCACCCTAGAGAGATTGTGCGGTGTGACGTGCTCAGGGGGATTCTCCAACAGGCTTGGGAAATGGGCGAAGCGAACATTTGGCTTATTCACGGACACGGGCGCAATAGGGGCTTGACTCCGGGGTTCGTTAACACAAACACCGGATTCTTTGGCCTCGAAATTCGCCGAGCACTTAGGAATGACAAAGACCTACGCACGTGGATTCACCACACAACGCTGGATTGC
>DASXLY010000246.1:0-81766 GCA_036495975.1 Occallatibacter sp.
CGAATCGTAACGGAAATTATCATTGACAAAACGTGTTCGTACACGTTCATATATCTACGCGCTGTATATCGCTCTCTTTGGCGCTGAGAACGGCTACTTTGTCGCCCCTGTTCTCACCTCGAACCTGCACCGGCTCGGCGCGGTTTCATCGACACTCCGTAACGGCGAGTCCGCATCCCCCATGGAACTCGGGCTCGCGAGGTCACACCATGCGAACTTTTCTTGCCATCGCAACCGCCAGCCTTCTTTTCACCTCCATCGCCGCGTCAGCGGGCGCCCAGGTTAACGGTGTCGGCCAGAGGCCCTACCTTGGCTGGAGCACCTTCAGCGAGCAGACGATTAACGGCAGCTTTCTCACACAGGCCAATATCCAGACCCAGTCCGATGCACTCAAGTCCTCAGGACTCGAGGAGCACGGCTTCCGCTATATCAACATCGACTCAGGATGGCAGGGCAGCTTCGACGGCAATGGCCGGCCCATCCCCAACCCCACGACCTTTCCTGACATGAAGGCCCTCGTCGACCACATCCACGCCAACGGCCAGAAGGCCGGCATCTACTGGATTCCCGGCATCGAGCAACCTGCGGTCGACGGCAACTATCCCATCCTCGGCACGACCTACCACACGCAGGACATCGTAGTTATGCCGCTCGCCAAAGGGAACGCATTTGCAGGACCACCGCCGAATCCCTACCACGACAAAATCGACTTCGCCAAGCCCGGTGCTCAGGAGTACATCAACTCCGTTGTCAATCTGTTCGCCTCCTGGGGCATCGATTTCATCAAGCTTGACGCAGTTACACCCGGCTCTTATTCCAACGACCTCTCCATCGACAATCGTCAGGACGTAAAAGCCTGGTCACAGGCCATCGCGCAATGCGGCAGGCGCATCTGGTTCACCATTTCCTGGCAATTGGACCAGGACTACGTTGACGTCTGGCAGCAATACTCCAATGCTCGCCGCATCGACGATGACGTTGAGTGCGAAGGCGGCTGCGGAGGGTATCTCACTAACTGGCCTCGCGTCGTCCTGCGCGAATACGACGACGTAAGCTGGGAGAACGCTGCGGGCCCCACACTCGGCTGGAACGACATGGATACGCTCGACGTGGGCAATGGAAGTGCCGACGGCCTCTCTGACACTGAAAAGCGGACCGCCATCACTATCTGGGCCATGGCTAATTCGCCGCTCTACCTCGGCGGCGATCTCACTCAGCTCGATGCCCTCGCCAAATCCGCCTTCACCAACGATGAACTCATTGCTGTCGATCAGTCAGGACATCCCGCGATCCAGAAGACAGGCGGTTTTCACCCAGTCTGGATTGCCGATGCGGGTGACGGCGACTACTACGTTGCGCTCTACAACCTCACCGCGTTCGCCGATCGCGTGGATGTGCGCTGGAGCGACCTGGGCTTCAAAAACGCGGTGGCGGTGCGCGACCTCTGGAGCCACACGGAACTGGGCGCATCTCCGAACGAATTCGGAACCATGGTCCCCGGTCACGGCGCGCGCTTGCTCAAGGTCACTCCACAAGGCGAAATCGAGCATCCAGCCGCTGGCGTATCCTATGAGGCTGAAGCTGCCACACTTACCGGCTCCGCTGCGCCCGCCGAATGCAGCGCCTGCTCCGGGGGAGTGAAGGTGGGCAACATCGGCGGCACGAGCGACGTAGTCTTCAACAACATTTACGTGCGCACGAGCGGCATTTATCGCATGGAGATCGATGCTATGACCCAGGGACCACGCACCCTTGAGTATTCCGTCAATGGCACGGCCGCGGCATCGCTCAACATGGGTGGTGGAAGCTTCCAGCTGCCTCAGAGTTCCACCGTTCCTGTCGCGCTCAAAGCCGGCAACAATACCATCACATTCCTGAACCCCTCCGGCTACGGAGCCGACCTCGACCGCATCGTTATCTCCGGCGACGGCAAAGAGCCCGCTTCTACATTCACCACTTACGAGGCCGAAGGCGCCCAACTCGCTGGGACCGCCAGTTTCAACTACAGCACCCGTGCCTCAGGCGGCGCATATGTCGGCAGCTTCGGCGCCGGTCCAGCCAACACCATCACCTTCAACAACGTCAGCGTTGCATCCACCGGTACGTATCAGCTCGAAATCGATTACGTTACCGATGGACCACGCACCGTTTATGTATCGATTAACGGCGCGACTCCGCTGCAACTGACCTTCAATGGCAACAACTGGTACGATCCCGTGCCCTACATTCTGCCTGTGCAACTGCGCGGCGGCACGAACACCATCGTCTTTTCCAACCCCAATTCCACCGGCTACGCTCCCGGCATCGACAGCATCATCGTGTCCGCTGGAGCTAATACCGCTCGAGGATCAACTTCGATTCCGTGAACGAATGATCGCTGCAGCGACACGGCGAGACTCTCCGACACAACGCCTCGCACCAATCCTTTACAGGAGGAACGCTGGCAGGATCGTTTAGGGAGAAGATGCAGAGGTCACGAGCGGTTCAAGCCGCCTGTGCATTCTATTTAACATCCAGACTTCCGCTTGAGAGACAACCGTGGATCGCAATTCGGAGATTATTGTTTTTGAGAAGGCCCAGACAGCAGGTGGCACGCAAGAACATCGACGTGACTCGAAGTCTGGGCCATCGTGTTCAGTTCCAGGAGCATCTCGAAGTGTTGGCTAGAAACGGAACGCGTGATGCCGCACATGTTCAAGACTGCGGCTAAACGGGGAGTATCCGTAACGAGTTTTCCGGCTGCCTCGGTTCCCTCACCATTTGCTCCGGCCAGCAACAAAACATGACCGTTTTGATCTGCGTTTTGGATGAATGCAACGATCGCGTAGGATTTACCCGTGGCCCAACCGAGAGCGGTGGGAACATAGGTTTGAGACTCTTGTTTCTGCGGATGAGTATTCAGAATGATTTCCTGGCCAGTAGTTTTATCAAACACGAACTTGAAATCAAGCTGGTCGCTGAAAAGACCTGTCCAGGGGTTTGATCGAGGACTCCCGAGGAAGATAAAGTTATCGTCCGTTTTCAAATCCGAGAGCTGAATGCTACGGGCGGCGCGCACATCCATTGTTTTGGTACTCTTTGCCAACAAAGCGGCGACTTTGGCCACAATAGGGCCGTCGACTGCAGCAGCGGAGTTGTCGCCCCAGAGAAGGGTGTGGCAAAACCGGATCTCCTCCGGCTTCAGATTGTTAGGTTCCGGGATGAACTTGTGATTCGCATAATCTGAGACCGAGAGCGCGTTATGCGTGATCTCCTGGACCACCACAATATTCGGATCGCTGGTGATGATGTGGGTGGGATGCGAAGAGGTAAAAAGGATTGACCACGGCAGCGGCTGGTCGGGTGCGTTCCTTGACCATCGAAATCCGATGGTGTTGAAACGCCACACTCCAAGGCCAATCAACAGCAAAACAGCGATCGCAATAGTAAGCCGAACACTCTTTGCGGCCCTCGCCGGTTGCTGAGTCTTATCTCGAAGGGGAGCTGTACTTCCCTCTGGCTCGTGCAATGAAGAGGAGGTCGAGTGGTTTGCGGTGGGTTCGTCATGCCCGGTCGAGAGAGGCAGTAGCGCAGACACCCTTGCAAGTTGCGAGGCAACGTCTGTGTGGCTCTCACGAGTAATCTCGGGGATGTAGGATCCGATGGGGAGAGCCAGGCGAAACTCTGTGGACACTCCGCTCTTTCCGTAGTGTTGGAGCAAACGCTTCCGAACGTCACTTGCAGTCACCCGAACAATTGCATCCTCACCCGAGTCGTAAGTGGGCGTGCGGCCGAAGAGTTCAACACCGATGAGACGTTCCTTGAGCGACTCAAAGTGACCAGCCAGCGACTGCTCCACGACGTATTCAAGAAACTGTCCGCTGCGGTGGCTTCCTTTGAATGCCGGGCCGTTGATCACGTCCCGCAGGTGTCTGCGAAGTGCGGCAGTCTCGTGCTCCGATTCAGCAATCTTCGCAATTTGGGCTTCCCGCGCATCGATTGGGTTGGTGGGTGACATTCCGGAAGCCCTGGCGCCTCACAATCAACGTGTTCGAGTAAACGCCAATTTTAGCATCCGAGACGCCATTCAGACCCATTGATCGCGGTGCATGCGGCAGACTTAGTGGCGCTCTTCCCCCAATTCCCGATGGCGAGATTCGTGGGCTCTCGCCTCTTGCCCGACATCGTTCGAATAATTCCGGGAGTCCATGATTGTCCCGATCGCACTTAGCCGAACTGAATCTTGGTGATCATCCTTGTGCCGAATTAATGAGGGATTCCGATTTCGACTGCTCCTAACTTCTTAACCTCCTGCGCGGGTGTTCCACTCACCGAGACAAACCGCAGCACCGACACGGGCGCGCGCCTCTGAAGGAGATAGCTGGTTCCCGCGACTGCATTGAAGCGAAACTCCTGGCCCGAGTCACCGCTGAGTATGTTCTTATTGCCGCTCCCCGAGATGACGTCCACCGCATGGCCGGGCCAGGGATTGCGAACCCGCAGCGGTGCAGTCGTGCCGGCCTCGATCACGACGGTCACAACTTCACCTCCGCGCACTTCGACATCCACCTTTGTCTTGCCACGCGCGAAGACACTGCCCGAGAAGTCCCATCCGGGCGGAATGGCCGGTGCAATCCGGATCACTCCGTCGTAGTCCTGCGCCAGTGCCTCCTGGAGGGCATCGGCGACGATTCCTGTTTCTTCAATGTAAAACTCACCGTATCCCTGGTCCCAGTTCGCGAATCCATTCACAGTGTGCTGGGAGCGTTCTGTAATGATGCGCAGAGTCGATCCCACCTCGCTGCCCAGATGCAAACGTGCCGCTTGAATCGGGTCGAAGCTCCAATCCGCGACGCCTTTGAACAGCCGATGTTCATAGGTACGCCTGGCAAGCGGAAACAGCGGCGACGTGTCGCCGATCAGGTCGTACGGCCAAACCGGTTCGAGACCGATGTTCTCCGCGTTGTGATTTTCAGCAGCCGGGAGATACGATTCCGCAATCACGTCCTCGCCAGCGGCATCATCCGATGCGCTAAGCAACGTCTTGGCGCCTGAAGCTTGCGTGCGTGGCAGAGCCGGTATCTTAGGAATCGCATTCTGCAATTCCCAAATCAGATCCGGGTCTTTGCCGAGCAGCTTGGCTGCCTCGATGGTCACCGGATAAAGAGCCTGCGCCGCGGCAATGTCCGTCGTCGGATCCGTTACATCCCATTGCGTCTCGTGCGCGTTCGAGGGGCTGGTGTGCAGCAGACCATCGGAACCCGATTTTTGGTACGCAAGCAGAAATCTCGCCGACGCGGCTATCACCGGATAGTTTTCAGCAAGGAACGCTGGATCATTCGTCTCCAGGTACTGCTGCCAGATCCACAGTGAGACTTCCGCACCGGTGGAAAGCGTACGCGCATTGTAATAAGGATGGGAATCCGCATCGCAATCGCGCCCGATGCTGATCGGGTTCCAACTGGATTCATACTCGATGCCACGGCCGTTGAATCGCATCGTTTCTGGAACGCACGCCCCGGGATGCCCATTCATGTGTTGCGCGGTCCACTCTTCGATGCTGGGTAGATTCTCTCGGTAGAGGTTGAAGTATGGGGCATTCAGTTCCGGCAGGCCGGCCCCGAGATTTGCCGCCACCTGCATGCGCAGGTTCCAGTGCCAGAACGCTGAAGAATCCCATCGATGCGCATCGCGGGCAGACGATAACATGTCTGCAACGCCAGCCTGCGAGCCAGGATATTCTGTCCCACGTTCTGCAGCTGCCGAGAACAGATAGATGTTGCGCAGGTTCTCCATGTACTCGCCCACGCCGTCGTCGGAGTGTATTTGGATGAGCGCAGCACGATTCCAGAAGTTATGCCACCAGGCCCGGTGCGTACCCGGCGTCACTTCGGCGATTGCCGGGCGGACAATGGCAGATACATCCCCGCTGCCGTCAAAATGCGGAGCGGCCGCCACCACGCGAAAGTGTCCATCGGCAAATGGCTGGAACGAAACTGTAACGGTGCGCGCATCCGTTACCTTTGCCGACACGTTGCGGCCCTCTGCTGTGATTGCGGAAAGCGATCCGAACGGACGGCCGGAGGATTCGGGATTCTGATTGTCCACCCATGCTTCCGACAAGATTGCTATCGTGCCGTTCGCCGCGGCACGCGGAACCCGAGGCGCCCACAGTTTCAAGACAGCGGATTGCGTCTCACGCGGATTGGCGCCGGTAACCTCGATCACCAGCGTGTCTGTATCCGGCTGCACGTAGACCGTTGCCGTCATGCCGCCGCCCTGCTCGCGGAACTCACCGTTATACAAATCGAGTCGTCCGGTATAGTCGACAGCTTTTACCAGCGAGGTCAGGCCCGGAACCGCAACCTGTCCTGGAGACAGACGGTCCGGCAGCGTATCAGCACGGTTCAACTGCGCCGTGAGGCCTTGCTCGGACCATACTGCCACACCCAAGTTGCCGTTACCCAGAGGCATTGCCTCCTTGGCTTCTGTGTTCGCTCGGCCAAGAACAATATCGGAGCGTCCGACAACGCCCGCCGCATCCACATGAAATTTGCCAGCACTCCATGCTGTCGTTTTTGCGGAATTGGGCTGGGCCCACGCGCCGGTGGCTGCAATCATCGCGACCAGGGATGCCGAAGCTGCCATCGTTTGGAATTTCATTCTCATCTATCCTCGCTGCGATGATCGACGTTCCTGGCTCGAAATCCGACGCAATCCGCGTTATCGGGTTGAGTCGCTCAAAATGCAGCGTTCAATCCTATCTGCGCATTCTTTGTGGCGGCGTTCCGAATTTGTGCCGGCCCGGCAAACAAGTTGCCTGTAATCACGGCGCGATCTACGCCTTCATCGAGCACGATGTGTGGCTGGTTCTGGCGAAACTCACAGCCGCGAATCAGCACGCTTCCACCCGCAACCTGGATCGCCGCGCGATCCTTTCTCCACTCCACGAAAGTGCAATCGCTGAAGCCGACCGTGCCCTGGCCGGCAATCTTTGCAATCTGGTTGCATGGACCCCAGAACGCGCTGTTGCTGAACCGAATGACGCCTGTGTTTCCTGCAAGCACCTCCACCATTGTGGGATCGTCACCATGGAACGAAGTGAACTCGCCATTGGTAATCAGCAACCCGTAAGGCGCGGCCTGCTCCACCAATACAGCGCGATTGCAATCATCGGCGCCAATGCCGAGAAAATTTCCGTTGCATTCTCCCGTTCCCGTATGCACGAATTTGTAGCCCACGTGGTATCCGAAACAGAACGTATTCAGCACATATTCCCAATCGGCGCGGCCGAAAAGGAATGCTTCCCCGTTCTCGGTCTGCCACTGATACACCCGGCCATGCCCATTCCACCACGGATTGAAGTGAACATTCTCGATGCGACCGATGTCATAGATCGAGTCGACCCAGATTCCGCGCCGCAACGGCTGACCACAAATGTTCCTCACATTGTGGCGCTCATTGCGGCTCGCGTCGATTCCCTGGTAGGGATTGAGCAACTCCAGATCGAAGGCTGCCGGATTCTTGCCGCGCATGGCAATCGTCCACGGATAAGCAATCGGAACCGCGTCCGTGACCTGTTCCGGATAGTAGAACGTTAAGCCTCTGACGGAACTGTTTGTATTCAGAGAGACGAACGGCTCTCCCTCCTCTTTACCTTTGCCGGCGGTGACCAGCAATGCGGTGCCGTCATCGCCTGGCTTCGGCTGCCCATGATCGCGCATTCCCGTATGCGAAGGCACGCAGCTGAATGATCCCCGTAGCGTCACGCCTTCCGGGATGTTGAGAACTCCGCGAAAAAGATAGCGCCCTGGTGGCGCATACACCGTACCACCACCCGAACGATGAATAGAATCCAAAGCTCGTTGGAATGCGGCCGAATCGTCGCTGGTTGTGTCGCCGCGGGCGCCGAAAATGCGGACGTTCGCCTCGTGAGCGGCCTGTTCCCCTTTAAGGATGGGCGCGGCCGCAGCCGAATGTGATCCCAGAATCCCAGCAAGACCGGCAAAGCCCCCTTTCGCCAGCAAGTTGCGGCGGGAGGATACCCAGGGCTCGAACGAATTTTCCTCCGGTTGGTTCGCATCACCATGCACAGAGATGTTCATCACTCTGCTCCTGCAGCGGCTGGATTCTCCGCGCTCATTGAAGGCGGCGCGTCCTGCGGCGCACTACCCCAAGCCAAGTTGGGATGGTTGCCCATCTCCAGGACCAATGTCCCTCCATTCGCGATGTCCGCGTGACGGAACCACGCGCGATCGAGCAGCTTCCCATTGAGTTGAGCCGACTGTATGTACTTGTTTTGCGCGGAAACATGATTGGCAGTGATGGTGAACAGCTTGCCATTCCCCAGACGGATGGTAGTGCGCTCGAAGATCGGGCTTCCGATCTCGTACACGGGGCTTCCCGGGCACACCGGATAGAATCCCATTGCACTCAGCACGTACCAGGAGGAGGTGGCACCTCCATCGTCATCGCCAGGGATGCCGAGAGGGCCATCTCCGTACCAGACGTCCATCAACTGCCGAACGCGCTTCTGCGTCTTCCATGGCTGGCCCGAGAAATCATAGAGATAGGGAATGTGAAAGCTTGGCTCATTGCCCTGCGCATACTGGCCCACCAGGCCGGTCGCGTCGGGAAATTGGCCGAGGAATTGAAACTTTGATGTTCCATACTGCTCAATGAACAACTGGTCCAGCTTGGCGTTGAAAGCGTCGCGGCCGCCCATCAATTGGATCAGACCTGCCACGTCATGCTGCACATTAAATGTGTAGAGCCATGAATTGACTTCGGTGAAGTAATCGCGCCCACCGTTTCCGCCCCCTAACTTGGGATCGAAATGGCTTACCCATTCTCCGTCGGCACTTTTCGGAGCCATGAAACCGATGGCAGGATCGTATACGTTCCGGTAATTCGTCGCGAGCTTGGTGAAATATTCCGCATCGGCTGTTTTACCGAGCGCTTTGGCAAGCTGCGCTACACACCAATCGTCATAACTGTTTTCGAGGGTTACCGAAACGGATTGGCGTCTCTCGGGAGTGACATACGATTCCGGCTCCCTTTCTCCATACGCGAGAGCCGGGAAGAACCCCTTGTCGAAGTAGGTCCGATCAAGATTGGTCAGCGGTCCACGGCTCCACGGCAGCATGGTCGCTTCGGTCGCGTTCTTTCGCATGGCGGCATAAGCCGCTGTTACATCAAAGTCGCGGTATCCCTTTGCGTATGCATCCAAGATGAGGGAAGCGGCGTGGTGGCCAATCATCACCGCCTGCTCGCCGACTGCGGAGGGAAACGAAGGCATCCATCCACTCTGTTGATACATGCGGATGTAGGAGCTGATCATGTCGTCCTGTTGCCGCGCGTCCAACAACATCTGCAGCGGATGCTCCGAGCGATACGTGTCCCAGATCCCGTCGTCGACGTAAAAGTCGTGGCCCTCTGTATCGTGCAGTGCATGATCGTAACCACTGAAATATTTGCCGTCTTCGGTAATGTCTGTCATCCGGCTCAGGGAACGGTACAGCGCGGTATAGAAGATCGTCCGCTGCCGCTCGGTTCCGCCAACTGTCTGGATCGCACCCAGCGCGTTGTTCCATGCCATGCGTGTTTCGGTCTTGGCCTGTTCGAACTTCCAACTTGGAATGTCGCGCATCAGGTTGCGCCTAGCCTGGTCCGCACTGATAAAAGACATCCCGACTCTCACTTCGATAACATCGCCCGCCTTCGTCGCCGCATCGGTGACGAACCCGATTTCATCGCCGGACTGCTTTTGCATTTGGCCCATTGCACTGCCTTGCCAGGTGCGCCAGCGATCGAGCGGATGAGAGAACTCGGCGTAGAAATATTGCCTTGTCTCGGGGCCATCCTGTTCGAGATGAACAACGGTGCCGTCCGCACGCGCGCTGCCCTGGATCGCGTTGTTTCCGACGAGTGAGAACTCCGCGTGATTGCGAAGACTGAAAACGACCTGTCCATGCGCGCTGCCAGGAAATGTGAAACGGTAATAGGCGGCCTGCTTCGCTGCGGTGAATTCCGCACGAATCCCCCATGTCTGCAAGTCCGCTTCGTAGTAATACGGTGTCGCGGTCTCGAAATCATGGTCGTATGCCGATGCATAGGCTTCTGGTTTGGTTCCGGTTACGTCCACCGATGCCATCAAGAGCGCGGGACCGGCCGGAAAACCGTAAATCTTGTCGGCGAGGTAGCGATCGGTAATCCCGGGCGTCACTACCGGCGCGAGTCGTGCCATGCCGTGCGGACGTTGGACGTAGGGAACGGTTGCGGTGAGAAGTTGACCAATGCCTCCAATGTTGGGAGACACATAATCGACAAGATCTTTTTGCGGTTGCCCTAGAGCCGCGAGAGAAATCAATGCCAGCCAGGAAAATCGAAACGCACTCTTCATGCTTGATCCTTCTTCGTGGTGAGTGTCTTGAAAATTCGTAAGAGTCGCTGAGATGCTGAGCAAGCCGCTCCTACGGGTGTAGAACAAAGCTGGAGCTCAAAGAGGCTTGAGACGAGCCACCTACCCACACCGTGTATTTGCCTGACTCTATGACCCATTTTCCGTCCTGGTTCCAGATGGCAAGCTGACGCTGTGGAACGCGAAAGGCAACGGTCCTTGTTTCATGTGGTTTCAGGTGAACCCGAGAGAATCCTTGCAGTGACCGGTCGGGAGTCTCCACACTGCCCACGTCCTCGCGGTCGTAAAGCTGCGCCACCTCATCGCCCTCTCTGTCACCGGTATTTGTTATGTCGACCGTGACCACGATGTCCGCTGCGCTCCCCTGCGGCGGTGTCTCGACAGCGACGTGGTCATAGGCAAACGTCGTATAACTCAAACCGAATCCAAAAGGGAACAATGGCTTGCCATCGTCATCCACATACTTGTGCATCCGCGAAGGATCGAAATTGTAGAAATCCGGCAACTGACCCATGTTGCGCGGAAACGTGATCGTCAGCCGACCCGCCGGGTTGTTGTCGCCGAAAAGCGTTTCGGCCACCGCCTGCCCGCCGAACTCTCCGGGGTACCAGGCTTCGAGAATCGCCGGAATGTGTTCCTTGGCCCAGCCGATCGTCAACGGTCGTCCGTTCTCCAGCACCAACACGATCGGCTTGCCCGTCGCGGCGACTTTTTCCAACAGCAGTTCCTGGTTCCCCGGCAGGTCGAGATTCGAGCGGTCAAACCCCTCGCCTGAGATTCCCTGCCACTCGCCCAGCGCCAGGATGACGGCGTCGGCGTTCTTCGCTACATTCTCGGCTGAGGCAATATCCTTTCCGTCATCGAATGTGACCTCCGTATGCGGGACCAGCTTTCGGATTCCATCAAGAATGCTGATGTGCACTCCGTTTTCTTCTTTTTCGTAATCGCCGTACCGCGCCACGTTGCCGTTGGGGCCGATCACCGCGATATGTCTTATGGAATGCGAAAGCGGCAGAAGGTTACCCTGGTTCTGCAACAGTGTCATTGATGCGCGTGCCGATTCGAGCGATATCGCCAGGTGCTCCTGCGATCGGTCTACTTTCGCATGAAGTGCTGGATCGACCAACGGATGGTCGAACAGTCCAAGCTCGAACTTGACACGCAGAACCGAGCGGACCGCGCGATCGAGATCGGCTTCGGATAGGCTGCCTTCGTGCACGCAATCCACCAGCGCGTTCTGGAAGACGCTGTGATCGAAATCGTAGAACTGCATATCGACGCCCGATTTCACCGCCATGCAGGATGCATCCTTCGGGGATGCCGCCACATGATGCACGTCGTAGAGGCGCCGGATCGCGCCCAGGTCAGAAAGCACAAAGCCCTGGAACTTCCATTCGTCGCGCAGAACCTTCTTCAGCAGGAATGGATCGGCGGTGACGGGAATGCCATCGATCTCGTGATACGCAGCCATGGCGCCCATCGCGTGGCCTTCTCGAAACGCCGGTTCGAATCCACGAAGCATGGTCATGCGCAGCTCGCGTTCACCCATGTGTACCGGCGATGTGTTGGTGCCGCCTTCGGGCGATCCATGCCCTGCGAAGTGCTTCGGCTCCGCAACCAGAGTGTGGTCGGTGTTCAGGCTCTCGCCCTGGGCACCCTGTACATAGGCCAGCCCCATTTGTCCGGTCAGATATGGATCTTCGCCGAAATCCTCTTCGACCCGTCCCCAGCGCGGCTCGCGCGCCAAGTCAAGCACAGGGGCCAGAATCATTCCCACCCCGGTGGAGCGAGCCTCGGCCGCAATGGCGCTGCCGGTCCGCTTGGCGATATCAGGTCGCCAGGTGGCAGCCAGGTTGATGGGGGCCGGAAAGACCGTTCCCTTATCAAAGCCGTGCAAACCCTCTTCCACAAACAAGGCGGGAATTCCCAGCCGGTTGTGCGCAACTACCCAGCTCTGAATGGCGTTGGACTGCAGTGAAGTTGGATACACGTCGTGAATGCCGCCCACACCCAGACTTCCCCACATCTGCTGCGCCTTGTCAGGCAGGAAGGCTGCATCGGCCGCCACATGATCCTTACCGTCGTGCTTGTCCTCAAGGGTGCCCGCCGCGGCATAGAGATCGAGTTGCCGGGCCTTCTCCTGCAGCGTCATCCGCTTGAGCAGATCATCGATCCGACTTTCAACAGATGCTCCGGCCTGCCTGTAGACCGGAGGGCCTTTCTCCTGCGCGCCGCTGCTGACTGCGGGCTCGAACAGGAACCAGCAAGTCAGTACGAACAACGCCCCCCTGGCGGCCATCGCGATCCTTCCGCGCGCTGACACGATCTGGCGTTCGCAGCCCAGTCCTCTTGTTGTCCAGGCTCCCTCTTTCGCCAACGCTCGAACATTAGCACTCACCGTATTACGGATAAGACACGAGTACTGAATCATCTTTAGACCAGAATCCCCTCTACGATTTGTAAGCTGCAGACCAAGCTACCGGAGACATCAATCAACGCGCAACGTTAGCGACACCGCTAGTTCCCGGGAGACAAAAGCTCCGCCCATCGCGCTTGTTTTGGAACCTGATCCGATTCTTGTACCGTAAATCTCGCAGAATCAGCCGCTGCGCTTCAAGACAGGGCGCATGGGATCGATCCTGGCCCTCCTGAGAGAGTCATTCAAGCCCACAATTTCCCTCTCACGCAGGTTAATAACGGTAGATACCTCCGGCCAGAATGGGACAGTGACCAGATTTGCGAAGAACCGTCGTCGGATTCGCCACTCAGTTGATCGACGGACTCGTCCGATGACGGGCCTCTAATTGAAGTAGCCACACCATCCCGACGGTGACCCTAGGAGCCGACCGCCTTCTCAGTGTGCTCCTCCACCTTGACGATCTGATCTACGGCAGGATGCTCGAGCCGTTGGACAATTCCGCTTGGCCAGTGGATCTCCACGTGGTCGATCCTTGTCTCGGCGCCAAGGCCAAAGTGCGCGCGGCGATCGCTCGACGACATGAACCCTACACTGGTGGTGACGTGGTTATAGAGTATTCTGCCGGATCCCGTGGTGACCTTGATGGTGGCGCCTATCCCGTCGCGATTACTCTTGTGTCCGCGGAGATCGAACATAATCCAGTGATTTTTGACCAAGGCATTGTTTATCAGAATGCGGGGCTTCTGGCCGAGCGAAGTCACAACCAGATCCATGAAGCCGTCGTTGTTTAGATCAACAAAGGCCGAACCGCGCTGGTAGCCGACAAAAGCGAAATCCGGCCCCATCTTTTCTGTGACATCGACAAAGGTCCTGCCCTCATGATTCTCGAACATGATGTCGTGTTGCCGGGAAGTCACGATCAGGTCGTCCACATCTCCATTCGCGGAATAGATATCCTTCCAGCCGTCGTTGTTGTAGTCGATGAACCCTATGCTCCATCCTGAAAGATTCCGGGTCAGTGGGCCGAGCCTAGTCGACCAGGTCACGTCGGTGAATGACTTTCCGCCTTGGTTTTTGAGAATGGCGAAGAACTGTCCGGCCAGGTCGTTGTAGATAATGTCGACCCATCCGTCATTGTCGAAATCCTTTGCGTCAGAACCCATGCCAGATACGGAAGAGCCCTCCTCGTTATAGGCCACACCATAATCAAGGGCACTCTCCTTGAACGTTCCATTGCCCTGATTTACGAAGAGGAAATTCGGCTCGGTATCGTTGGCGATGAAAATGTCCATCAGTCCATCGCCGGTAAAATCCGCGATCGAGATGCCCATCCCCTTGCCCAGAGCCTTCCCGATGGCGCTTGCGTCGGTGACGTCCTCAAAGCGGCCATGGCCTAGATTGCGATAGAGCCTCGACTCTGTGTTTTTGTAGATCTTCGGACTGCAGTACTCCTCGCGATCGGCATCCTTGAAGCACTGCTTGTCGGTTTGCGGAGTCCAAGTGGTGTAATTGGTGATGATCAGGTCGAGAAGCCCGTCGTTGTCGTAGTCGAACCAGGCAGCCCCTACGCTCAGCACATTCTCCGGTTTATCTTCCAGCCCCGATCCGGCGGTCACGTCGGTAAATGTTCCGTCGCCGTTGTTATGGCAGAGAGCGTTCCTGCCGGCATTGCAGATGAAGAGATCCTCGCATCCATCGTTGTCGTAGTCCGCAACTGCAACACCGAAACAGAAGCCGAGGTCGGCTCCGGTCAGGCCGGCCTTGATGGTCACATCCTCAAACGTGCCGTCGCCCCTGTTGCGCAGCAAACAGTTGTAATAAACAGGCGAGGTCTTTTCCAGCTCCGGTAGCTTGGCGCCGTTGGTAAAGAACAGGTCCATTAGCCCGTCGTTGTTATAGTCAATCGCCGCCACTCCGCCACACATCGGCTGAGGAAAGTATTTTCGCCCCGTGAAGTTGTTGTTGGTCCGGTAGACAAACTGCGACCGGCCGGCAACATCGGTGAACCAGTGGGAACCCGCATTCGAGGAAGAGTTGCCCAGCGTTTGGTCATTGAGGTGCACCTCTGCGTTAAACGATTGCGCAGGGGCGGAAGGCGCGGCAGCCTGGGATGGACCCTCTTCAGCGGGCAAGCCCAATGCCCTTCGAACGGCCACGCCGGTTAGGCACGCCCCGATCGAGACTAAGAAACTTCGGCGCTTTACATCTGGCATATCATCCCCTGGCTGCGCCAAGAAGAGCCCGCAGACCGGAATCCAAGTCACCTTTGTGCAGTCTGGGAAGCCGCTCGGAATTTCTCCAGATGGGCCTTTGCTAAATCGGGTTGATTCAACTTCCGATAGATATTTGACAGGAGAAAATGAATCTGGGCATCGCCGGTGTCGAGTTCCGGCATGGTTAGCGCTCGCTCTCCTTCGAGTGCGGCATCCTGGAAATCTCCCTCATGGTCTAATCCCTTTGCCAATTCATAGTGCGCATCGCGAGAGTTGGGGTCTGCCTCAATGGCCTGTCGATCTTTTTCGACACTGTCCTTGCTCCGTCCCATTGAGAGAAGGTACCTTCCATGCGCGACCAGAATCTCGGCGGTCTGCGGCGATTTCTCATGAGAGAGATTCTCTGCCTGCTGAAAGAGCTCCAATGCTTTGGTCTCATCTCCGAGAGCTTCCTGGGTCATCGCAAGATAGAACACGGGTAGAGGACTTTCGGGAGAGAGCGCCTGGGCTGCCTGAAGCGGTGAGAGCGCCAATTTGAAGTCGTTTTGCATGTAGTAAAACAACCCGAGGTAGAACTGCGCCTCTTCTGCTGTCGGATCGACCGCAATGGCTGTGATAAGGCAGCTTTTGGCAACATCCGGACGATGCGCAAAGGCGGCCAGCCGAGCCTTGAGGATTAGGGCCGGAACCAGGTGGGGACTCTCATGCAAAGCAGCATTGACTTCGTTATCAGCCTCGGAGAATTTCCGTTGGGCAAAATCCTGTTTTGCATTTTCGTAGTGTTGCGATGAGCCGATTGCGAGTTGGAGAACGAGAAGCCAGATCATAGAAGCTTGCCCCGAGCGCCAGAGACTGGTACTTGCCCAGCGCACGCATATTTGAAGCGGTTTGAACCTGAGTCGCACAACCTGCCGGACGATCCGGGCCAGAGCCTCATTGGGACGGTTGGTCTTTTCTAGGACGGCCACGTTCTACGATCGTCAGGATCTGATCGGCCGTTACATTTTTGAGCACTTGCTTCACGCCCGTGGGCCATGCGAGCTCAATTGAGTCCACGACGGTTGCGTTCTCCAGTCCGAAGTACACACGTTTGTCGCTGGACGAATTGTAGCCGACGGCAGTCGTGGCCTCGTTGTACTGAACGCCACTTGCGGTCGTTATCTTCACCTTTGTTCCCAATCCATCTCGATTATCGGCCACGCCAACGAGTTTCAAGATGATCCAGTGATTCTGGTTCGGAGATCGATTCATGAGCAACTGGGGTTTTCCGTTAAGGACTGTGGTCACAATGTCGATCTTTCCGTCGTTGTTTAAGTCACCAAATGCCGCTCCGCGGTGCGCGGCCGGAACGGAAAAACTTACTCCCGCCTGTGCGCTCACATCCCTGAATACCATGTTGCCAAGGTTGCGATAGAGCAAATTGGGCAGCTTATAAGGTTTATGATTCACCTCCATCGAATTGTCGAGAATTGCGGAGCCAGCAGCGAAAACATCCTTGTTCCCGTCGTTATCGAAATCGAAGATTCCAGTTCCCCAAGCCGTAGAGTGGATTGTCATGGCGGTCAGACCAGTCATGTCTGTGACATCTTCAAATTGGCCATTCCCCAGGTTGCGGTAAAGCGGAAAGGTGTCGCCGTACATCGCAGCGTGAAAGATATCCGGCCGGCCATCATTGTCGATGTCGCGGAAATCAGTCCCCATACCTGCTACTGTGTTGCCGTTTTCGTTGTAGGCTACGCCGGCCAGGAGCGCAACATCTGTAAATGTCCCATCACCATTGTTGTGCAACAAGAAATTCGGGAAGGTGTCGTTGGAAACAAAGATGTCGATGAGTCCATCGCCATCATAATCGGCAAAAGCGACGCCCATGCCTTTACCTGCGTATTGGGATATATGCGACTGCTGCGAGACGTCGGTGAATGTGCCATCACCATTGTTTTTATACAAAATATTGGGTGTTCCACGATATTCATTGGGAGAGCAATAGTCGACTATGTTGTCTGTCTGGCAACTAAGGGCACTGGAGATTGAATAGTCCAGATAATTTACGACAAAGAGATCGAGCAATCCGTCATTGTTGTAGTCAATCCACCCTGCTGCGACGGACCAGGGCTTGCCTCCTCCCGAAATAATGCCTTTGACTCCTGCTGTCGCCGTGACATCTGTGAAGGTCCCGTTTCCATTGTTGTGAAAGAGTTGATTGTGGTCAAATCCGGTCACATACAGATCCACAAATCCGTCATTGTCATAATCACCGGCTGCAACGCCCATTGAGTAGCCAACGCCAACCAAGCCAGCCTGCTCGGTGACATCTGTAAAGGTTCCGTCTCCGTTATTGCGAAAGAGCCTGTTGTAGAAGCTGGGGTTGTTCTTCTTCAAAGATGGAATTTCCGCCCCGTTTGTAAAGAAGATGTCGAGGAGGCCGTCATTGTTGTAGTCGAAGACTGCAACACCGCCAGTCATCGTCTCGATGGAGTAGCGCTGGGGACTGACACTGTTCTTCAATACGAAGTTGATTTTTGATGCGTCAATCGTGTTCTCGAAGATAATGGGCGAACGAGCAGATTGACTAGTGGCGGATACGCTTTTCCCTGCGCCGTGAATTTCGGTTTTGGGCGGGATCCCGTCGGCTGACTGTGCCATTACCACGCCAGTTGTCCATCTCTCGGAATATGGGTCTGGAGCCTCTCTGGAAGTGATGCAGGTTCCCGCGCTTAGGGCAGCCAAGCCAGTTACGAAGGCACGTCGCATAATTTCCAGCTTCATTCTTCCCCAACAAATGAAATCCGACTCTCATCCATAGGTTTTCATTTCGAGCTAGGTTCTAACGCTTGTGCGACAGAATATCTGAGACAGAGTCACCAGGGCGTCGCGCTCCGGGTGCTTACGACAGCGAGCGTCCTGAATGACGATTGCATTTCTGACTCAAGAAGACAGTCTCTGGAAGGTTAACAGGCCAGATGAATTCATCTGGCCTGTTTGTTGGAATTGAGCTCAGTTGACTGTCTAGAATTGGATTCTCGCGACAATCGAGGTACTTCTCGGAGCAAAGTTCCCGCCTGCGCCGGAGATCCCGTCTCCCAGGAAACCGAAGCCGTTAACAATGCTTCCGTTGCTCCCAAACTGAGGAGTCGCGAATGGACTTCCCATGTTCAGGTTTGGATAGGCCCAACGGTTAAAGACATTGAAGAAATCCGCGCGGATCGAGAATCTCAGCTCTTCGTGGATCGGGATGTCCTTGCCAAATCCTAGCTGTTCGCTGGGATATCGGGGGCCACGGAAATCCCCATAGTATGGTTTGGAGGTTGCATAGGTTCCGGGCGCGGGGTTTGTCCACGCGGCGGGGTTGAGAAAGAACGTGGTGCGAGGATTGACGTTGTGATCATTGAGACTATGCAAGAAGAGCTTCTGGCCCGGAACGCGATTCGCCCAGACTCCATTGGCAAAAGTGACCGACGTCAGAGTGCTCGTCGATCCGGGTGTTTGGATCGGAAAGCCGCTCTGGTAATGGAAGATTCCATCGGTTGTCCAGCCGGCAAACACTGCACGCTTCCAGCCGCTTTGTGCAAAGCCGAATCTCGGCACCTCATAGTTGAAGTAGAAGTTGAGCATCTGCGGTTGGTCGATTGCCAAATAGGATTTCTGGCTCTTGGGCGGCAGCGTAGGATCCTGTATCGGTATCGCAGTGGTGTACGTCCCAGTACTGGAGACTGTTCCCAGATCCTTCGACCAGGAATAGCCAAGGCCACCCGACAGTCCATTTCGAAGTCGCTTGGTGACCTTGATTTGAAGCGCGTTGTACCAGGTATTACCATCGCGCTCGTATTGGTCAGATACGCTGGCGAATTGCGGGAAGGGTCGTACGGCCTGAGCCAGGCTGGCTCCGGACGGGAAGGTGGAGTACGGGGCTGTAAAGCCCCTTGCCGCCACGCTGGCTGAGGAGATCGGCTGCGTTAGCAGGTTGAAGTCGCTGGGGTTGGTAACGTCCAAACCGTGTTTGGCAATGTCCGATGCGGGCAGTTGGTTATATCCCCTCAACCCGTCTGATTCGAGCCAAACACCTCGGTTGTCGATGAAAGATGCCTCAACCGACAAGTCCTTGGCGATCTCACGCTCAACCCCGATGGTTGTTTGTATGAAGCGTGGAGGATGACCGGTGTGCGGGTCGGTGAACGCCGGGGGTGAATTGAGTTGACCAATATTCGGATAAGCTCCGGGATCGAAGTTGGTGGCTGTCAGAGCACTCGGGGAGTACGGTACACCGTTGGAGAACTGGCCCGCGGCAATGCCATACGAAGGACTGTTAATCGTCACATTGTTGAAGCCAAATCCCTGGTTGTTATAGATGATCTCGTTCATGAAGGGCAATTGGCCTGAGTAGAATCCAGTTCCCGCATGGATGACGGTCTTCGCGTTCAGCTGAAAATTTACGCCGACGCGAGGCTGAATCATCCAGGGATAGAATCTCTCGAAGCTGCAGTTGCAGCGTCCGGCACCGTGCCCCTCGTATTCAACTCCTCCCAGGAGTCCGCCAGCCGAGGGATTGGCAACAGTCGGACTAAATTGGGTTACACGATCTTTCTGTTCGTGTTGCATCTGTTGCCAATCCCAGCGCAGTCCGTAGTTCAACGTGATTTTGTGCGTGAGCTTCCAGGTGTCCTGCGCGTAAACCCCGCCCTCTTTGCGGTGGAACCATTGAATGTTGTTGACGCCGATGCTTGCGCCATCCAGCAGGCCTAGAGCGAAGCTCGCGAAGCCATCGCCGATGCTGGCCCCGTAAAGGTTCTGACCTTGGGCAGACGGCAGGGACGTCTCGTTGGGACTGAAACCGTAGAAACCGCCCGACTGATCGTTGTGAGTGCCAAACACCTGATGACGGAGGTCGCCGCCAAATTTGAAAATGTGGTTGCCATGGGTCCAGATCGCGGATGCGGCGGGATACCAGTTGTCGTCAAAGAACGGGGCGTTGTTAATTCCCATCTGAGGAACGCCCTGACGGTTAGTGCTAAGTCCGTAGATTGCGGGAAAGGTGTGTGCGGCGCCGCCAGGAATATTCGCAGCCGTGTTGAGCCCAAGAGTCGTCACATCGAAGTCCTGCACCGCCGAATCCTGCAGGGCGTCGTGGCGCGTAAAGTCGAAGCCGGCGTGGAGAACAAGTCTCGGCGTGGGCGTGTAGTCCGCATTGAGGTACACCTGAGGGGCGGGAGTGGTGTTCCAGCGGGTCTGAGCTGCTACACCATTAATCCCGTCAGCCGCGTTGTCCTTGTTGGATTGCTCGGCGATGTAATAACCCGAAAAGTGCCACGATTGGCCGATTGAGTGATCGATTTTGATACTCGTCAAGTACTGATATTTGTTGTTTGGTTGCAAATTTGGGAGGTTGTTGGTCAAAGCATTGGCGGTGGGCCCCGCTGGAGCGGGAAGATAGGTAAGAACCTTCTGCGACACCGGATCCCATGTGCTCGGCGCGCCAATAAAGTTGTTTGGGAACGGATCGCGGACCACTGCGGTTGAACCATCAACGCAGGTCGCAGTTCTGGTTGTCGCCGGGTTGTAAACTGCGCCGTTAATCATGGGTCGACCCAGGCAATCCAGGACCGGCGCGCCACCGGAATCCACAATGGGGCCCAGCAGGAGAGAGCTCAGATCGCCATTGCGATAGGCTGCCGTGGGAACCGTAATGGTTCCCTGGTTGAGAGTCTGCGAGTTGTGGTACTCCTCGTAAGCGAAGAAGAAGAAGGTCTTGCCGTGGCCGTTGTAGAGGTGAGGAATCACCACCGGTCCACCAAAAGAGCCGCCAAAGTCAAGCTGCCGCTGCACTGGGTTATAGTTTTGGCCGCTTGAGGTGTAGTTGAACGGCTGTCCGGCGTTCAGATCCTCATTCTGAAAATAGTTGAAAGCAGTCCCGTGCAACCTGTTGGTGCCGGATTTCGAGGTGTAGCTGAAGATTCCGCCCGCGGACTCACCATATTCCGCCGAATAGTTATTCACCAACAGAGTTTGGGCGGCGAGCGATTCGACCGACGGCTGATTCTCGTCGGAGATCGCACCCTTGACCGCCGAGGTGTCGTCCAAGCCGTCCATGAAGACGCGATAGGTCGTTGCCGGGGAGCCTTGTATATGGATGTCATTCCAGCCGCCCACGATGGTTCCCGGCGCCAACGCAGCAAAACTCATCGGGTCGCGCACAGCTCCGATGCCGGTGATGTTGAGCGGAAGCTCATTCATGTCGTTCGTGGAGACTTCCACATTGTTCTGAGGGCTGTCGGTTTGAATCAGAGGAGCATCCGCGGTGACCGTAACCGTTGTCGTTTCTTGTCCAACTCCGAGATTCAAGTCGAGACGTGCTGTCTCTCCGACCGAAACCGTGATTCCATTGCGAACCAGGGTGTTGAAGCCTGGTGCAACCACCGTAACGGAGTACTCGCCCGCAGCTAACTGGGGGATCGAATAGTTTCCGGCGCCGGTGGTGACGGTGGTGTTCTGCGTGCCCATCGCAGTATTGGTGATGGTTACCTTGGCCCCGGTTATACCGGCTCCTGATGGATCGGTGACAATTCCTGATACACTGCCGCGATCGGTTTGTGCGAAGCACAACCCGCTGGCGCCACATAGCACAGTGAATATCAGGCTCAAGGTAAAGTATTTGAGCCAACTTCTTCGCTGCGTCATCTTGCCCCCTTCCACGTCCGCCTCAGGTTATCCATCTCGGAAATCGAACGACGGAATTCGCCATCCCCCATCTTTGCTGCTCGTTTCATTGCTGCCTCCACATACCAGGTACCAAGTGCAGAGAGTGCCGCTGATATGCCCTATTCCCGGTTCTCTGTCACCAAATTCGTGCTATTGCGCGAGTCTGTTGATCACCCTACTCCGCAAAAATACTGTTTTGGCAAGGTTAGAGGCGGTGCTTAACAGACCGGGTATCTGTTTGAAAGATCAGCGCGTGAACCGCTTGCCTGCCTTCCTAACCGTAGCTACAGGGGGTGCCGGAAAAGAGCCAGAAACCGTGCGATTCATTTCCGTGCGCATGAGGGTCGGCGCAGCGTCACGTGAGCCTGGGGTCAAAAAGTGTGAGAGGAGAAGGGAGAAGTTAGCCGGACTTCTGCACGGATAACAGGTGGCAGGCAAGCATGTCCACAGTGCTGGGAGAACCCGCAACAATCCGGACGTGGAGCAGCAACTCGAAATCCGGAGCCGGCCCCTGGGCGGGGATACCGCAATAATCGAGCATGCGCATCAGATGCGCGCGATCTGTTACCAGGTGTCCGGCGGCTTCGGTTCCTTCTCCGTTCACGCCCCCCAGCAGCAACACTCTCCCCGCTTGACTCTGGTCATGGACCATCGCCACCAATGCGTAGGACTCTCCGGTCGCAAATCCGCGCGCCGTCGGTACGTAGGCGGCCTTTTCTCCCGCCCGAGGGCGGGAATTCACGACGATCTCCTGGGTAACCCCTGGGTCGTAGACGAACCGAAAATCCAACTCGTCGGCAAACAATCCTACCCAGGGGTTCGACCGTGGACTTCCGATCAGCACCAGGTTGTCGTCGGTCTGGAAATCCGTGATGCGAACACTCCGGGCCGAGCGGCTTCGCACCGGAAAATCCGGAGGAACCAGGCGGGCAATACTCACCGCGAGTGGCGTATCTACCGACGCTGCATTATCGGCAAGCTCATAGTATTGATAGAATTCCCGCTGCCCTGCCGACAGCTCTCCTCCAGCCGGAACAAATAAATGGCCAGCATAGTCAGAAACCGAGATGTTCGACCCGGTAAGCTCCTGCAAGTGCTCGATGTTCGGATCACTGGTGATGACCTGCACTTCGTGACCAGTGCTCAGTACCGCGTTCCACGGAGGCAAAGCGGATAGGGGCGATGGATTGGGATCCACCCCACGGTGCCATCGAACGAAAGCCAAAGCCGCCACAATTCCGATCAGCACCCCCACGGTGGCCGCCAGCCATGCCAACAGACCACGGTGTATCGGCCTCGACCTTTTCGGTCGCGCTTCAGTAGGTTCGAGGACTTCTATCCGCACCGGGGACTGTATCTCGGTCTCCTTCGGTTCCTTGGAGGAGGTCTGAATCCGGATTTCGGGCAAGTAGGACCCAGCGGAAAGGGAAATGTGGAAGTTTGAGGTATCGCCGTAACGGCCGTAATGTTGCAGCAGCCGCCTGCGCACCTCGGTGGCAGTGACCCGGACAATCGCATCCTGACCCGTGCTGTAAGTTGGATCCCGCTGAAAGAGCTCCACACCGATGGTGCGCTCTTTCAAGTTCTCAACTTCTCCGCTCAGGGTTTTTTCGACGATGTAACGCAAAAATCTCTGGCTGCGCAGGCTTCCCCGGAACGCCGCCCCTTGCAGCAATTCATCGACGTAACGTCGGATCGAGTCGATTTGCTGTTCGTTCCAAGTATTGCTGTCGCTACCGGAACCAATTGTAGCGTCATGTGTGGCGATGGGCATTCCCGTGGCAACGGCTGATTATAGCATCGGAAGGAATCCGTGATCCCTGCTCCCTCATCACCCAGATTGGCGCCGTCGTACTGTTGAGTTGAGCGGATCGCGTGATTCGGGAACTTCGCCCTGTTAGGGAAAACAACCGCAGGAACGAATATACTCGTCTTCATTATCGTGAATAACTCGGGCGCACAAACGGAATTATCGGCGCACAAACAGTCGCGATGGTCCTATCTCCGGCTGGCGGCAGGCATCATCCTGATACTGCCAGCGATATGGTTCAGTTGGCGTACCGTGGATGGTCTTGCCACTCGTCGCGAATTTCGCACTGACCTGGCGGAGCTCGAGCACGTCCGTTACGGGCTTCTGAGCGCAGACCAATGGCGCGCGATCATTGGCCCAATCCTGAACGCGCAAGTCGACAAGCTGGATCTGAAATCACAAAGCCAGAATCTGCGGCCGATGGTGGAGCATTCGCTCAATTCCCTGCTCGACAATATCAAGCAGCAGATGAGTGCTCCGAAGCCTGCCAACTCCAAGGCACCGCCGGCACCGGCCGGGTTCAACGCACCGCCGATGCTGGTGAACATGATCATCAACTCCCTGCGTCCGCACGTGCCGGAATACACCGATGTCGTGCTGGCTGAGTTAGCCAAGCCGCAAAACCAGAAAGCATTCAAGGAGTCCGTGCGCAGCGTGATGACGGATGCGGTCAAGAACACCTTCAGCTCGGTGGATATGACCACGTATTCGGCCATCTTGAGACGCTACGGATGCTCCACCGGCCAGGCTTGCGAGGAGACGCTACGCAGCCGAATCCAGTCTGCCGATGCACAACTCAATAAGGATTACCTGATCGTGCTCGGATCAGCGGCATTGGGATTCCTTTTGCTCGCCGCGGGACGACCGACACTCTCGCGCGACGCTGTTGTGGTGCTGATGTTGTTCTGCATCATAATGCTGGTGGGCGGCGTGTTGAGCCCAATGATCGAAGTGGAAGTGCGCATCACGCGCCTGGACGCGACCCTGCTCGGGTCGCCCATCGAGTTTCAAGAACAATCGATGTACTACCGCAGCAAGACCGTGCTCGAAGTGTCTCGAAGTCTGATCGAAATGCATCGGCCGGCAATGTCGCTGGTGGCCGTGCTCGTCATCCTGTTCAGCGTGGTCTTCCCGGCGCTGAAGATGCTGGCCCTAAGCGCTTCGCTGTTTCGTCCGTCATTACTGCGCAATAGCCGAATCGTGAGGCTGTTCGCACTCGATCTATCCAAGTGGTCGATGGCCGACGTCATGGTGCTGGCGATCTTCATGTCCTTCGTCGCGTTCAATGGTGTGATCGAAAGCGGGCTGGGAGCTATAGGGGCGAAACCTGCCGTCCAGCAATTGGTGATTCCCACGAACAGCTCGAAGGTCCTGCCGGGCTATTACCTGTTTATTGGATTCTGCCTAGCCAGCATTTATCTCTCGAAGAAGCTGGAGCGCGGAATCGCTTCCGGATCGGCCTCCGAGTCTGCCTGACGGAATGCTCGCTGGGACGTTTGCGCCATCGAATCACCGCTCCAGAACCGCCAAAGGAATACGCGACGGCCTTCGAACTAAGAAGCTGCTCCAGGAGCATCCTTCGCCGAGGTTGGAGTGACGGATGATCGAGAATCGGAGAAAACGACTAGTCGCGGATTCTGGAAATGAGAAGAATTTTGACCTGCCTGGAGGTTTGCTTTGCTCCTGGCATCTGTGGCCCCGTCATTCATTGTTCTCATCGCCGGGACTCGGTGAGAAGCGCGTCGGCGATCGCCGGCAAAGGCAGAATACGGTCAACGGCGCCGCTTCTGATCGCTTCTCTTGGCATCCCGAAAACCGCACAACTTGTTTCATCCTGCGCTATGGTGCGGGCGCCGACCTTTTTCATCGCCAGCATGCCCTGCACTCCATCCGAGCCCATGCCGGTAAGAATGGCCGCTGTGGCATTGGGTCCGGCAGTTTCAGCGACGGAATGAAATAGAACGTCGACGGCAGGCCGTTGAAAGCACACCAGGGGACCATCTTTGATTTCGACGCGATAGCCGCAGAGATTTCTGCGGAGTAACATGTGGAAGTTACCGGGAGCGACGAGCGCCAAACCCGGCTCGAGTTTGTCACCTTCTTCTGCCTCGCGAACCCGGATCGTGCAGAGATCATTCAGGCGGTTTGCGAAGGACCGGGAGAAGATTGCGGGAATGTGTTGCACGATGACTACACCGGGGCAGTTTTCGGGAAACCCAGCAAGGACTTTGTGAATCGCTTCGGTTCCACCGGTGGACGCGCCAATAGCGATGACTGCAGAGGATGGGAACTGCCTGAACGATCTGGGTACCAGAGGCGATTGCCGCTCAGAGGCGTTGTTTGTACGTTGCAGCCGGGCGATCCTGGCAGTGCGGATCTTCGACGCCAGGCTGAGGCGCAATTCGCCAACCGACTGTGGTCCGCCCGGCTTCGCCAGCACATCGATTGCGCCGGCCTCGAGCGCTTCGAGTGCGGTTCTGCTCGACGCAAGACCGAGAGAGCTGATCACTATGACCGGCAGGGGATGGTAGTGCATCAATCTCTTCAGAAAACTGACACCATCCATCCGCGGCATTTCAATATCCAGGGTAAGCACGTCGGGGTTCAGCGAGAGAATCTTGTCGCGCGCAACGAAAGGATCCGGGGCTGTTCCCACGACCTCTATATCCGCTTCGTGTGAAAGCGCGTCGGTAAGCACTTTGCGTACGATGGCGGAGTCGTCAATGACAAGAACCCTGATCTTACCTGGCTCGCTCATGCGGGCACACTCGCGTACAGCGAGATGGTAAGGGTTCCGTTCTCAATGGCAAAGCTCTGTTCAAAATCGGGCATGCCGAGCGGTGGTTCGCTTTGCGCAGAGAACAACTCAGGCGAACCGAGATCGAAGCAACCCTGTGATGCCAGATTGCTGACGATCCAACCGCACAACATGTTTGTCAGTTCGCAGACGACCTGTGCGGTCTGGGGGTCCGAAAGTGATTCCTCGAATTCACCCAGGAATGATGCGGCCAAGCTGCGCGCGCCGGCCTCGGATATACGGACACCGAGAATTCCAGAGACTTCCCCAAAGAAGGACACTCGCGCCTCCAGGTTTGCGGCGCCCGTGTCGGGCTCGGACCGACCAAGAGGCACCGAAAAAAACATGGTTTCAAGCACTGCATTGACCGCGGGCGCAACGAGACGATCGAAATTGTAGTTAGGCATGAGGCACCCCAAATATTTTTTCGACTTCGTCGCGCAAGGTCTCGGGGAGAAACGGCTTGGAAATGTATCCCCTGGCGCCCAGTGCGAGCATGTGTCGAATGCGGTCGTGACTTGAATCGGTGGAAACGACGATAACCGGAATATCGCAAAGCAGTTCGTCGTTCTCTAATCGGCGGACGAACTCCTCACCGTTCATGCGAGGCATGTTGATATCGGTAAGGACCAGATCCATCCAGCGCTCGTGGAGAGCTTTCAGGGCAGCTTCCCCGTCTGCCGCTTCACAGAATTCACCAACCGGCAGTCCGGTCAGTTGCACCACTTTGCGAAGGAAGACTCGCATCACCGGCGAATCGTCCACAATCATGATGTTCAAGGCCATGGACATGCCTCCTTGAGTATCACTGGACCCCGCCCGCGCGGAGTCATCTCCCGCTGTTTGCCTCCGGGAGACTGCAGCCACACCCGGCCGCTGCCGACCTCGAAGCGGACAGTTCGAATCACGCTTCCTCCGGTGTCCTCGGCATGAGCGATCAGCCCGAACTTCCACAGCGCCTTGCGCAACGCGAGGCAGTTGCGCTTGCCGATGTTGAAGATCGAGTTATCGTTCATCACCTGTGCGCCGCCAGCCGCAAATACAAGCAGGCGACGCTTATCGGCGCCCTGCGCGAGCGCGACGCGCAACAGAAGCGGAATTCCAGTATCGGCAAATTTATACGGACGCACGTTGTGGTTTGGTTCGCATTCTGGCGATTCGGGGAGCATATAGTGCACCATACCGGCGACGTGGGCCACAGGATCGAGCAGCATGAGGGCGACGCAGGATCCGAGAGCGTAGGTCACCAGCACAGCGTCGGGATCCCGGCTCACCCCTCCGTCACCGACGCCAATCACCAGGTCTCTCATCTTTTCACGCCTCGCTTGCGATAGATCGCCGGCTGAACGTGCTGAAGGCCATGCTGAATGCCAGTAAGTGTCTCTGAGTGCCCCACGAACAGATACCCACCGGGTTCCAGGCATGTGGCGAGACGATTCACGAGTTCCTCCTGGGTCTGGTGGCTGAAATAGATCATGACGTTTCGGCAGAAGATGACGGCGAATCTGCCGACCTCGGGAAACGGCTCGATGAGATTGATCCGGCGAAATTCCACCATCGCCGTGACTTCAGGTCGCATCCGATACCAACCCTCCCACTGGCCCTCACCCCGCAGCAGGTGCTTCCGGAGCCATGGGACAAGTACTCCATGCAAACGGTCGGCCTTATACACACCTCTGCGCGCAGTTTCGAGTGCCTGCTGTGAGATGTCGGAGGCGAGGATCGAAGGAAGGCCCATGCGATGGCTTCCGAGATACTCCCGAGCGATGACCGCGATGGTGTACGGCTCCTCGCCGGTTGAGCTGGCTGCGCTCCAGATGCGCATAGGGCGAATGCCATCCCAATTCGGAAAGACGTGTTCAACCAGGAAATCGAAGTGCGCCTGCTCGCGGAAGAAACTGGTGTGGTTGGTGGTGAGGGCATCAATAAGGTGTACGAGGGCCTCTCCGGTGCGATCGGCCTGCAGATGTTCGTAATATTCGCGGAAGGTGGAATGGCCGAATCGACGCATAAGCTTGCCGAGGCGCGCGGCTACGAGTTGCTCCTTCCCTGCACCTAGCTCAACGCCAAAGTGCTCGCGAGCGAGGGTGGACACCGCAGCAAATTCCGTATGCGTAAGTGCAAGCGGCTTGAGCAGCGGATTGCCGTCGTGTTCGGCAGTGAGGTGCAGGGGGAACCCTGTCATTTGGCTCCCCCACGAAAGACTCCATCGAGGTCGAGAATGAGGGCAATCCGGCCATCGCCCAGAATGGCCCCTCCAGCGACTCCAGGAATGTCTTTGATGGATTCGCCGAGGGTCTTGATCACGACTTCCTGCTTACCTATGAGGTCGTCGACCATGAGGCAGAAGGATCGACCGGCCGCTTCAGCCACGATCAGCAAACTTTCCGTGGGGATAGTGGAACGAGGCTGCACACCAAAGCGTTTGTACAGCCGTACCATGGGCAGCAGGTTGTTACGTACGAGGGCCATTTCCTGCCTGCCTTCGACCGTGAAGACCATCTCGTCTGATGGGCGCAGCATCTCGCGTACCGAGAAGATGGGGAGCACGTATCTCTCGCGACCGACACCGACGACCAAGCCGTCGATGATGGCGCGCGTTAAAGGCATGCGGAGAAAGAAGGATGTTCCACGGCCCGGAGTCGATTCGATCTCCACATGGCCGCGTAGTTTTTGGATCTTTTTATTCACTACATCCATGCCCACGCCCCGACCAGATACGTCGGTGATTGCGGTAGCAGTGGAGAATCCAGGATGAAATATCAGGTCGAAGATTTCACTTTCGGTGAGGCTCGATGTTTCTTCGAGAAGGCCCATACGACGCGCCTTGTCCAGGATTCTCTGGCGGTCCAATCCTCGGCCATCGTCGGCGATCTCAATAACAATGTGGCCAGCCTGGTGGCTGGCGCGCAGACGAACGCGCCCAACTGGATCCTTTCCAGCTGCGAGCCGCTCCTGTTCCGTTTCCAGCCCGTGATCAACCGCGTTGCGGACCATGTGCATGAGCGGATCAGCGAGTTCCTCAACAACGTTGCGATCGAGTTCGGTATCGGCGCCGATGATCTCCAGTTCGGCCCGCTTGCCAGTTTTGCGGGCCAGGTCTCTGATGAGGCGGTTCATCTTCTGGAACAGTCCACCGACCGGGACCATGCGCATGGACATTGCCGTTTTTTGCAGGTCGCTGGTGATACGCGCTAATTGCGCCAAGCTGCGAAGCACTGCCGGGCTGTGCAAAGCCGCGAGTTCCGGATGGTGACGAACCATGGACTCCGCAATCACCATCTCTCCGGCCATGTCGACGAGATAGTCAAGCTTGGCCGTATCGACCTTTACGAAATGAGCTTCCGCTTCGTGGCCTCTACGTTCTTCTCCAGAGCGTCGCTCGGGACCCGCCAACCCTGATGGTTCCGTCGTCTGGGCCCTCCGGTCTTCGTTGGTACGTCTCTCCGGGTTGGGCCATTCATTAGTCAACATCCCGGGCGGTTCTGGATCGATAGCAGTGGAGGAGTCCTTCTGTGTCTCCGGCAAGGGTGCGGGAGCTTCGGTCGCATCGGAACTTGCACGATTAATCCGGCTAAGCAGCAACTGTTTCTCCGGCGCGAGCCCAACCTCGACTCCGGCCAGGCGCTGCTCCAGCCGCAGCAGGGATGCTTTCAGAAAATCAGCTGCCGCCAGTACAAGATCAACAATTGCGGGAGAGATGATGAGTTTGTGATTGCGGACGAGATCGAGCAGCGTCTCTGTTTCGTGAGCGAGTTCACGGATATCGTCGAGATCAAGAAACCCGGCGAGTCCCTTGATGGTGTGAAATGCTCGAAAGACTGTGTTGATCGCTTCGGGTTCTCCGGGGTCCTTCTCGAGCGTGATCATCTGCAGTTCGACCTGTGTCAGGTGATCACGGGGTTCGAGAATGAAATCGCCCAGCAGTTCGCGGTCTTCCCCTAACGGGACCGAAGTAGGAGTTGGTGGGGTTGGGTCGGAATATGTCGGACAGCATGCCGGTTGAACGGCCGCGTTACAGATCACCTGTTGGATGCGCGTAATGCAATCTGACAAGAGAGAATCCACTGCGGCTGCGCCCGTGGTTTTGTCAGCTACTTGGAGTCTGTCGTCGATGATGCGCGCCACGTCGGGACGGCCGGCCAGTTCCGCTTCGTCGCGAATTTCCCTGAGAAGCGCGAGCCGTCTTTCGTTGTCCAGATTTCCCGGGACAAGCTCTAAAGCGGCGTTTTCTACGCGAGTGGACAGGGTTTCCGGCGCATCTCTCTTCCCTGCTGCGATCGGTTCGAGGTTTGACATGGTCAAGTCCTTCGATTTTGAGAAGCCGGTGTGGGAGCGTTTCCACCCATTAAGTGCCACGTTACTGAATGAAAACGCCCCCCGAGAAAGAAGGATCCGTTTTTATATGCTGCCTACGCCATGGCCTTAAAATCCGCATCCATTGGAATTGGGTCGGATTTGACAGCTGGTTTGCCAATGTGGATTTTGGCGGCGTTGGCTGGCGTCCCGTGATCGGACTCCCGTGCAGAGTGCCACACTGGCCTTGCGGATCGGCCGTGGTCGGTCTCCTGCATTCCTCCAACCATGGCACTGAGCTGGTGGACAACCTCCATCAGCGTCGATGCCTGAGCCGTGAGTTCCTCGGCTGCCGCCGCGCTCTCTTCTGCGTTGGCTGCCGACTGCTGCGTCACCTGTTCCATCTGGGTGAGAGCCTTGGAAATCTGCTCGATGCCGTGCGTCTGCTCCCGGCTGCCCAGGCTGACTTCGTCGACCAGCGTTTTCACCTTGGCGGATTCCTCGGTGATGGTGCGGATGGCCACCGCCATCTGGTCCACCTTCGCCTGTCCGTCGTTCGATTTCGTGATCGATTCCTCGATCAGAGCGGAGGTGTCCTTGGCGGCCTGCGCGCAACGCTGTGCCAGGTTGCGTACTTCGTCGGCCACAACCGCGAATCCCATTCCGGCTTCTCCCGCCCGCGCTGCCTCAACCGCTGCATTGAGCGCCAGGATGTTGGTCTGGAATGCAATTTCGTCAATCACCTTGATGATCTTTGCAACCTTGTCACTTGAGTTCTTGATATCTCCCATCGCAGTGACCATGGACTCCAGCGAGCGATTGGTCTGTTCGAATTTCTGCTGCGACTGCATGACGAGTGCATTGGCGGACTGAGAATTCTCGGCATTCTTGTGCGCCATCGAGTTGATCTCTTCGCTGGACGAAGAAGTCTCCTCGAGTGAGGCTGCCTGTTCCGACGCACCTTGCGCGAGCGATTGGCTGGAAGAGGAGATCTGGCCTGCCGCACTGGCTACCTGCCCCGCACCTTCGGAAAGATCGGTGATCGCCTTCCGCAACGAGACATTGATATGGCGCACAACGAACACGATCACAGCACCTATGGCGATCGAGAACAGAAGCATTATGACCGTAACCCAATTGCCGAGGGTCACCTTGCCGGACGCGTCCTTGATCGCGGCGGCCATCAGTTCGCCCGCCAGTTGTTTCTCTGAGATGGCCTGTGCACTCAGTGCATCCACGTTGGGCACGATCTTATCTTTGAGAAAGGCTGCCGCTTCGGTGTCTTTGCCGGCAGCCGCCAACTGGTAAAACTCCTGATGTTGGTGAACCGCTGTGTCGAGGTCGCTTTGGACTGCCGAGAGGACTCTGCGTCCATTCTCCGTTTCAATCAGGGGACTCATCGCATCCAGATTCGCCTTCATCTCTGCAGTCGCATTCTGGAAGTCCTGATTGTATTGAGCCACCAGCGCAGGTTCCTTGGTCAAGGTCCTGAGCAGTATCCCGCGCTCCGCAGCTAACATGTCTGACTCACCCATATCGATCTCAGAGGCCAGAAACTGCTTCCGCGCAGTAACAGTGGCTATCTTATTCAGGCTTGCTCCCAGGCTGCTGATGAGCCATAGCGCAGTACCGCCCACGATCATAGTCAGCAGCAGAGAAGCGCCAAAGCTGCCGAACAGTCTCTTTCCAATTGTCATTTGCGATGCCATAACGTACTCTCCCTCTCTTCAACTTTCCAATCAGTTAAGCGCCAGGGCATCGAGCCCGCGAACTTCCTGCGCACTCAAGACTCGATCGATATCGAGCAGGATCTTGACCTTGCCTTTGACCTTTGCCATACCGAGCAGGTAGCCGGCAGCAGAGACCCCGCCATCGCCGAAATCCGGCGTGTCCTCGATATCGCCTGCAGCGAGATTCAGCACCTCGGAAACCGCATCAACGATGATGCCGGTATGCAACGCGACGCCCGCCGATTGCACCTGGACAACGATGATGCATGTCCGTTGGGTGTAGTCGATCTCAGGCAGACAGAACTTCAGGCGAAGATCCACCACCGGAATCACTTTGCCGCGCAAGTTGATGACGCCTTTGACATACGATGGCGTCTGCGGAACGGCGGTGATGTCCTGAATTCCCATGATTTCGCGAACCTTCAGAACCTGGATGGCGAACTCTTCGCGGCCCAGCAGAAAGGTGAGGTATTTCCCAGTGCGGCCATCTGGTGAGGCGGTCCTGGATTCTGATTTCTCATGCATGGGCGCGGACGCCAGTTGTCTGTTTTCGGCGCCTTGCTGCTGGAGCAGCCCGCTTCCTGGTGCTGCGCCGGCTCGTGACGTCAAGACTGCGCTTGCCATGATTTCCCCTTTCATTCCTCAGGCTTGATTTTTCAAACGGCTTCCTCCATCTAAGGCAGAATTACGGCCGCGGAACATTCTGCGCTAATGGAGCCGCCAGTGCGTGGCGGAGCCGATCGATCTGGCCCGCATATCATTCGGAGCGTCCTGCGCAGCCATGCGATGTGTCTCCAAGTCAAGCAGGCGATCGCTCCTTGTTCTCTTATCGGCGGTCCACCACTTTCGATTAACAGCATTGGTTCCACGAGGTTAGGAATTTCTAAGGACGAGCTGTATTACGGAGCGATTGCTTCCTTCGCCGACTTTCCACGCACAACATGAGGGGAATTCGAAGCTCGGTTACTTGTGTTGCCCCAATTTGGAGATTAAAGCTGGTGATTGTGCCGATAAGGAATTCAAAGCGATCTGGAAGACGCAGGAACACTCATGACCCAGCAGGACTTCATTTCGGCTCTGGTTTCTCAATGCCGCTTCATCGTGTTTATTTCAATTTGCGCAGTCGCATCTGCGCAGCAGCCTACGGCTACCGAACCGCGAGCCCAGTCATTTCCGACTGTTGCGAGCCACTCCTTGCGGGATACTGTCCAGTTGCTTAGCCAGCGCGGAGTCTCGCTCCATTCCACGTTCGTGCACGATCTCTCCAAGTCGCCATTCAACGCACACGGAGACAACAGTTGGTTTGCTCGCTACTCTTTTGACCTCTCAATGGATCTAGATGGACCGAAAGCGATGCACTGGAATGGTTCGTCGTTCCACCTCGATTTAAAGAGACACGCTATTCTTGCGGGCCAGTTATACGAGGATGTGGCGGAAGGTTATTCGAACATCGATGCCGATTCGCGGATTTGCCTCTATGAAGCATGGGTGCTGCAAACGATCGCACAGGATCGGCTGGAAGTTCAAGTCGGGTTGATCGATGCGAACAACACATTTGCGAAGTTGGCCACAGGCGCGGATTTCCTGAATTCTTCGATGGGGTACGATCCTACCATCATGGGCTTTCCAACCTACCCAGAGCCGAAGCCTGGAATCGAAGCATCGGTAAACCTGCCGGGATCATATCGAATTTCGGGCGGTGGGTTCCAAACTGGTGCGGGCCGAATGGCTTTGGTAGAAGCGGATAAGAAATGGACCATGAAATACGACGGCGCAGTCGGGGACGTGGAAGTCGGCTATTGGAAACTACGCGAGCCTGTAACGATGCGTGACGGCGAGCAGGTTTCCAGCACCCATGGCTACTACGCGGTCGTGGAACAGTCGATATGGAGTTCCGAGAACTCTCGAAACGGAATCTCTGACAGGAAGCTGACTTCTTTTTTGCAGGTGGGGATTGGGGCTTACCGCGAGAACAGCTTTCGTTCTCATCTGGGATACGGTCTGGTTTTTCAGTCACCGTTTTCGCGTCGTCCGGCGGATTCGATCGGCGTGGCTGCAACGCGGGTACGAAGTGCTGGTGATCCTGACGATAGCGTTGCCGCGAAGAGTGAGTTTGTGTCAGAGGGGTATTACAAGCTGGCGTTGAAAAACAGTGTTGCCCTGCTTGTGGATACTCAGCACTTCGTGAATCCGGGAGCGGGCGCGCATTCCGCGCCGTTCTTTGTGTTGACTCCGCGCGTGGTCTTCACCTTCTAATATGTTCGCGGGCTCACATGCCGGAACTTCACGACAAATGCACCGGCGTTTTCAACTCCGACCGAAGGCACCTGGCTCCGCAAAGTTGCATTGCCTAATGGGAAGCCTGCCTCTTCAGGCTTGTCGCGCTTGCGTCCTTTTCTGCAACCAGCCAAGCGGCGTCACTTTCAGCTTCCTCCGCAAACCGTTTATTTCCGGCCTTCAGGACTTCCGCATCGGGTACTTTCTTCAACGGGGTGTAGCGCGGATGATGTGATTCCTTGTAGGGATCGTTGCGCGCTGCGTTATAGCAACAGATCATCGACCATCGCGGCTTGTCTGACTTGTTCTGGTCGCTTCGATGCAGCAGGTTCGCGTGAAAGAACAAGGAGTCGCCGGGGTCCATTTCAACATGGACCAGTTCCAGCCGTTCCAAGGCATGCGTCACTCGTTCCATGTTCGCGCCCGCCTGGTCGCCGGTTAGCACGTGATCCACTCTGCCCATCCTGTGCGAACCTCGAATGACCTGAAGGCAGCCGTTTTCGTTTGTAGCCCTGTCCACCGCGATCGAGGCGCTCGTAAGATCGGGGAACAGGACTCCGTTCTGATACCAGTAGCCATAATCCTGGTGCCACGCCCATGCCCCACCCACCTTCGCATCTTTCATAATCATCTTCGAGTGGTAGTGATAGACCTCGCCGCCCAGGATCTGCTCTGCGCAACCAACAAGCGACTCGCTTCGCGCAATCATCCCGTAGATTGTGTCGGTCGGGTGGTTCCACAAGGACAACCGAACGGTGCCCCCTTCTCCATCTGCCCGGCCAAACGAGTGTTGGTCGAGCACGCGGTCTTCCCGCGCGCACCTCCCCAACATCCCCACCTCTTCAGGATCAAGCATGCCCCGCACCAACAAGTACCCATCCTCTGCGTAGGCTCTCAATTGGTCTTCGGTCAGCCGATTCGAGTTCATATCCACCTCCATCCGATAGCGACTTCAACAAGATTTGCCTATTCCCCAGGAGGCAGCCGTTCCCGTAAGTTAGCACGCGTCTTTCTAGGTATCCAGAGATTTCGACCACCGTCCTTTTCCGTCGCCAGGCTGCTTCCTGGTCTCGCGCGGAGCGCTTATCCAATGATTTTCCATTTCCTCCAGCGATTTATTGCGGGTTTCCGGCACACACATCCATGTAAAGACTCCTTGCGCCAAAGCCATCAGCATCAGAAAACCAAAGGTCACTGCCTTTCCGATCATGTGAAATGCCAGTGGGAAGAGAAGCACCACAAACGCATTCGCAGTCCACTGCGTCAATACCGGAAACGTCATCGCCAGGCCGCGCATGTCGTTGGGAAATATCTCCGGCATTAGAGTCCAGAATACGGGTCCTATGCACGAGGCAAAAAAAGCAATGTAGGTCAGAATCAGTGCCAGCACCACAGCACCATGAAACTTACCCGCCAACACCGCCACAACTAGCCCAAGCAACGCAATCGCCATGCCAAATGATCCAACGATATATAGGGGCTTGCGTCCATGCCTGTCGATGACCCAGAACGAAACCAGCGTGAACAAAAACTCGGTTACGCCGACAATGAACGTCGACGCCAGGGCGCTATCGATCTTCCATCCGGCCGATTGGAAAATGGCGGGCGCGTAATCGATGATCGTATTAATGCCCGAGACGTGAATCAGTATCGCCAGCACCACGCTGACTGTCACCGCGCGCCTCACCCCAGGACGCATCAGGCCTCGCCAGCTTCGAGTCTCCACGTGCAGGCTGGCTTGAATCTGCTCCAATTGCAGTTGCGCGTTCATCTTGCCGCCAACCCGTTCCAGGACCACCAACGCATCGCGCACTTTTCCTTTCATGGCCAGGAATCGCGGTGTCTCGGGAGCGATGGAGATGAACAAGCAGAACACCGCTGACGGCACAACACCGGTGAAAAACATCCACCGCCAATTGTTTCCACCTATGTTTCTCAGCAGATAATTCAGCCCGAACGAAATCAGGATTCCGACAATGATCGACATCTGGTACATCGTTCCCAGGCGCCCTCGCATGGAAGCTGGAGAAACCTCGGCCAGATACATCGGAGATAGCAGCGACACACCACCCACCGCGAGCCCCGCCAAAAAGCGAGCCACGACGAAGGCCGTGAAGTCGGGCGCCAGGGCTGTCTCAACGGACGTTCCGGCAAACAAGACTGCGATGAACAGCAGCAGCTTTTTGCGACCCCACCGGTTCGTCAGTCTCCCCGCTATGATGCACCCCAGCGCACAGCCAAACAACAGAGAACTGAAAGCCCAACCAAGCCCCAAGTCACTCAACGCAAACTGCTTCGCAAGATATGGACCCGCGCCCGTAATGATTGCGATGTCGAATCCAAACAGCAGACCCCCCAATGCCGCGGTACACCCCAGAAAAATGACATAACCCGATTTTCCAGATTCGCTCACTCAGGAACACTACTCGATTCCTGCACGCTCCGTGAAGCTAACGGATGCCAGGCTGGCCGTCGAACATCCGGAAAGTTTAGATCCTTACGCTGCAACGAGATCATCGGGGAACTGCCACGCTCCCTCCCCAATCGGTACCGTTACCTGCCTGTTTGTGGTATTTCAGGCTTATTTTGACGACACCTAGACTATTGGCTGCAGTCAGGTGTTGTTTCCCCGAAGCTTCGTCTCAGATTTTGGATGCATGCGCGGCACCAATCCGGAGGTTTCCACCCATGAGGTTGATCGGGACAGCTGCTTTCGCGTTATCTTTGCTTGCGGTTGCGTGCTCTGCGCAGGATATCTCCGGAACGATTGTCATCAAGAAGAGACTTACGCACCGCAGTGTGACCGCTTCGGTGTCCGTTTATCAGCGCGGAACGTCAGTCAAACTTGGGAACACTGCCGATGAAAATCCGATCGCTTTTGAGCGGTCGCGGGTCGTGATCTACCTCGAAGGAAGCGCCGCAGGTAACCCGATCGCTGCAGCATCGGCAAGTCCCGCCGAAATTCAGCAGATCAATCGTCAGTTCGTTCCCGACCTGGCTGTAGTCCCTGTCGGCACCACCATTTCATTCCCGAACATGGATCCAATTTTTCACGATGTTTATTCGCTGTCGAAAGTGAAGAGCTTTGACCTGGGCGCCTACGATAAAGGGCAGACCCGTCGAGTCACCTTCACTAAACCAGGAATGATTGAGGTCTACTGTCATCTTCATCCGAACATGGCAGCAACTATTGTGGTGTTGGCCAATCGTTACTACGCACGACCAGATCGCGATGGCCTCTATCGCATCCCTAATGTGCCACCCGGGCACTACACACTTGTTGCCTGGCATAAAACGGCTGGCTTCTTCCGAAGATCGATTGATGTAGAACCGGACCATACAACCACCGCGGATTTCCTAATTCCTCTGGATATCGACGGCAAGCAGGTGTCTGCCAACGGCCACGAACTGGAACACGGTGCGGGGTCGCGGTGAAAACCCACTTTCGAACCCGCGCTTTCCTGCTCTGCTTCCTGCCATTCGGCATTCTTCTGACGACCGGCTTCTGGACGGTTCAGAGATTTGTGCAAATGACTGTCCGCGACGGTTTGCACTCATCGCTTCGTGAAAGCCAGATCGCAATCGCGAACATTCACGCCAAGGGCGATCTGCAGAACAGTCGCTTTCTCAAAGTCGCTGGTGAAAACAGCGCGCTGAAGGCGGGAATTCAGATCCTTCACGCGAATCCTGAAAGCGCAGATGCGCGGCGCACCGTAGAAGACCAACTCAGGGAACTCGGAGAGCACATGGGCTTTGACTTCATGCTGGTCTCTGCTCCAAATGGCTCTCCTCTGGCGGGGGTTTCTCGGTACTCGCCTTCAAAACATCAGCACGGGCAACTTGTCCCTTTGGGTATTTCTCACTTCAGCGTCGAGAAGACCGGATTTCTGATGCTGGATGGGCGTACTTTCCAGGTTGCATCGGTACCTGTCGATCTCGATGGCGAAAACATAGGCCTGCTTTCCGTAGGCGAGTTCTTTGACTTCGACGATCTAACGACCCTGGTTGCGCTGGTTCACAACGGCAAGGTTGTCGATTCCAATCTGCCTGGCATTCCGGAGTCGCAACTTGAGCGCGCTATTTCTGTTTGTCCCGAAGCTTCAGGGTGCGACTTGCGTCTCGGCGGCTCCAACTGGATTTCAATGCCGATGCAAACCTACAGCGACGGCTACGTGCTGCTGAGCTTTCAAAATGTAGACGAGGCGAACGCACCAATCCAGGCGCGCCTTCATAAACTCTTCCTAACGCTGGCCATATTCTCCGTGCTCTTCGCGCTGGCCTCGAGCCTCGGTTCCTCCAACTCGATTGTCAAACCAATAGCCGTGGTCGTCGATCATTTGCGCCACGCGGTACGCACCGGTAAGTTGAGCGAGCTTGAACCGCAATCGTCCGCAATTCTTGAGGTCCAGGAACTCGCAGAGATATACAACAAGGCCGCGGCTTCGGTTCGTGTTTCGGGTGAAAATCTCCAAGCGGCCTATCTTCAGTTTGTCGGCTCCCTCGCAAGTGCTCTGGATGCGCGCGATCCCTATACGGCTGGGCACAGCCATCGAGTGAGCCAGCTCTCCTGCGCTATCGCCACCGCTCTCGCGCTTTCTCCCTTGGACATCGAGCGAATCCGGATCGGCGCATTTCTTCACGACATTGGAAAGATCGGCATCGCGGACGGCGTTCTGCAGAAGCCCGGTCGCCTGACCGACGAGGAATTCAATCTGGTCCGTCAGCACCCCGTGATTGGTCGCCGGATTCTTGAAGGTGTCGAAGGTTTTGCGCCCTATCTGGGGGCAGTCGAATTGCATCACGAGAATTGGAATGGTACGGGCTATCCGCATGGGCAAAAAGCCGAGGAGACTCCGATCGATGCGCGCATCATTCACGTGGCGGACGCCTATGACGCGATGACGACCGACCGCTCCTACCGGCGCGGCATGACGCATGAAAAGGCCATATCCATTCTGGTTGAGAATGCTGGAGTTGAGTTCGACCCAAGTATCGTCCCGATCTTCATTGCGCTTCTGCAAGAGATTCTTTCGCCAAAGAGCGCGCATTCCCTCGCCGCCACTGAAGAGGTGCTGGCGTGAAATGCCTGGCAGCCCTTCCGTTGCTTCTTCTGCTCGCCAATGGGCCGCGACTCATGCCGCAGGAGGCATCAAAAGGCATTGACCTTCGCGCGACTGTCACAATGGAGTCGGTCGCGTCCAATGAGCTGTCCGGCGAACCCCGCGGCGGCTCTCCAATTATTTTGGCCACGCGATCGGTTTTTTACCCAACGCTCAAGTTCAGTGAGAACTGGTTTGTTGCGGGCGCCGTTCAGTTTGCCACGCGCCCCTATTTCTACCAGGATCTTTCGACCAGCGGATATGGCGCGAGGGGAATCCTACTGCAGGCAGCAATCAACTATTCGCGTGTCTCTGATCGCGGCTCACTGGTCGTGCGGGCGGGTGAAATGCCAACTGCATTTGGCTCGTTCCTGCTTCGTTACGACGAAACGAACAACCCGCTGGTCGATGTTCCTCCGGCCTATGGCTATTACTACGCGCCCATCTCTTTTCTCGGCGTTGCAGGCGCCCAAGTCGATGGAACGCGCGGCAAATTCGACGGCCGTATTCAGTTTGCAAATTCCTCACCAGCAAACCCTCGCAGCCTTTTTGCGAGGGATCAGTACGGAAACTGGGCAGGCGGCACAGGCTACACAATCCGGCAGGGTTTCCGCATCGGTGTGTCGGGATATCATGGTCCCTACCTCGATCGACAATATGCTTACTTTTTGCCTGGGGAGGCCAGCCCCAGCAAGCTCGCGGCTCATGGACTTGGAATTGATGCGAACTGGTCACATCATCACACCTGGGCGTTCGTGGAATTGCAGAGGTTCGTCATGCCGTACACACTGATTCCGAACTTCCGTGAGTCTGCTGTGTACGGAGAGCTTCGCCAGGACATTTCTCCCCGCGTATTCGTTGCCGCGCGATATGGGTATTCCTGCAACAGTGTTACAGGCAAACTACATTCCATCGAGACCGGGGCAGGTTTCCGTCCGAACCGCTATCAGCTCATAAAGATTGCGTATGAAGAGCAGCGATATCAAGGTAGCAGTGATACTCCGAACCACACCTTAGGCATCCAGTTCGTCACGTCTCTCCACCGAACCCTCGTGAGCCGCTAGAGATTACAGTTTCAGGTGGCACACGACAGATTTCCGGCCTCAGTCATCTCTCCAAAATCAGTTGTGAGCCGACCGCGATCTGGAATCAGTGCCAGAGATATGCTTGAGGATTTTCTCGGCTGCGGTCACTCCGCGGAATTGCGCCTCTTCAAAGATGGAAAAGCCGCTCAGATCGGAGTTGGCGAAATAAATTCGACCGAGTGGCTTGGTGAGCTTGCGGCGTTCCGGCGAAAAGATCGCGCCGACTGTGGGGCGAGCCATCGCGTGACCCAACCGCATAATGTCGATGCGTGACACGCATTGACGGATATCCGGGTGCACGCGCTCAAGATCGTGCAGGATGGCTTCTTTCCAGTATGTCCAGTCACTGCTTAGCAGCAGTTGTCGATTATGGGCCGGCGAGCCCTCGGCGAGAGCCCAATAAAACGTCCAGACAGTTCGATCGACATGGGTGCGCAGGCTCTGGTGAGTGGCATCCACGTACCCAAGGGTTGGCGATGCCATGAAGACGTTATCCCAGGTGGGATCGCCTCCGTAGCTTTTGGGAATTCGCTCGAGTGTGAGATTGGCAGTAAGCCAAGGCGAGTATTCGAAGTCGTGCAATCGGCTCATGCCGTCGATGAGATATGGCGCCAGGAACGTGGGTGCAGCGAAGATGACGAATTCCGCTTGATATTCGGTGTCGCCTGTGAAGACGCTAAGCCGTGGGCCCTTTTGCATAATCCGGTGGACCATCTGTCCTGTTCGGACGAACCTGCCGACGCGCTCGAGCAGGCGGCGAACGATCCAGCCGTTCCCTTCCGGCCAGGTGAGCGGGCCCTTCTCCTCTGGTTCGCGCGAGGCGAAGTATTGTATGCCTGCCCAGGCAGAGGTTTGATCCGTGGTGGCGCCGTAGTCGTCGCGACAACAATAGTTCATGTACCAGTTGAGGATTCGCGAATCCATGTTTTGGTCGCGCATCCACTCGGCGAAGGAGATCCTATCGAGGCCCGACGTGTCCTCGGAAAATCCAAGTTCCATGGGGACTGTAAATTTCCCGGTTGCGCGGAAGCGTTGAATCTGTTCTTCGAGTCGGCGGAATTGGTCGCGGTCCTTCTGGTTCAGACCGATCGCGGGTTCGATTCCCTCTTGCCATCTTCCGAAAAGGAACAATCGCTCCTGCGGGGTGAAACAGAGGTACCGCTCTTCCCATTTGCCGTCTTTGAGGACTCCCAATTCTTCGAACAGTTCGCGAACATATATAGCTTTCGGGCCCGGAACAGGGACATAATGTGCGGCCCAGGGGTAGGCAGTGATTTCGTTTTCGCCCCAGCGCGAATTGCCGCCGGCCTGGTCGCTCATTTCGAGGAGAACGAAATCGTGGAATCCCTTCTTATGGAGGCGCCACGCTGCGCTGAGGCCCGCGATACCGCCGCCAACGATGACGACGGGGACTCTCTCAATCTGTATAGGTGCTGGAAAGGAGGCCCGGTCACGCAGCAGGTGCCCCTGCTGGAAAGACTCATTCACGAAGGATCCCGCGATTTTGGGCTCGCTCTTGAGCGATAGGCCGGCCAGGGAGAAACCCGCCGACTGGATGAAGTTGCGACGAGTGACCGTCAATGGCTGATGTCCTTCCAGTCCTCGTCGTACAGATGAATCAGAACCTGGTCGTTCAGGCGATTCGGCGCCATTGAGAGCGGAGCCATGTCCGGCGGAAACTGAAAAAGCGCGGGCAGCCCCTTGAGATCGACAAATCGAAGCCCCGCGGGAAGAGTCGTTGGATATTTGTATCCGTGGTGCCCCGCGAGCACGAATCCCCATTCGCCAAAGGAGGGAACGTAGACGTGATAGGGATAGGTCATCATACCGGCTTGCTTGATTGTCTCCGCGATGCACCAGAAGGAATCGCGTGCAAACATTGGAGATGTGCTCTGAACCACCATCAGGCCCTGCTCACTCAGATGACGGGCAACGGCCTTGTAAAAGGCTGTGGTATAGAGCTTGCCAAGTGAGTAATTCGTGGGATCGGGAAAGTCGATGACGATGAAATCGAAGCTGTCAGTGTTGGAGTCAACCCACGGAAAGGCATCGGCATTGATGATCCGGACTTTGGACGACAGAAACGATTTCTGATTCAGAGCGGTGAGCATCGGGTTGGTCGAAAATAGCCGCGTCATCTCCGGATCGAGATCCACCAGCGTGATGCTCTCAATCTGCGGGTATTTCAGGATTTCGCGGACCGCGAGACCGTCTCCGCCGCCAAGCACGAGGACACGTCGTGGCGCGGGAACGGCGGACAGACCCGGATGTATCAACGCTTCATGATAGCGGTATTCATCACGAGAACTGAATTGAAGGTGGCTGTTTAGAAACAGACGGATATCATCTTTGAATCTCGTGAGGACGATGTGTTGGTAGTGCGTGTCGCGAGCGAAGATGATCTCGTCCGCATAGATATTATCCTCGGCCGCAGCGGTTATGTACCTGGCTTCTCCCAGACCGACGCCCAAACCAGCGAGGACGACGACACAGAGAATTCGCAGAGCAGTCGCTCGTGCCAGCTGGTTGGTAAACAGAAACGTGCTCCACAGGGCCACCCCTGCGTTAATGATTCCAAAAAGCATCGCTGATCGCACCAGCCCGAGATGGGGCACGAGAAGGATGGGGAAGAGCAGCGACGCGCCGAGCGCTCCGAGGTAGTCAAAGGTCAGGACGTGCGCTATGACATCGCGGAAGTGATATCGGTCGCGGATAATGCGCATCAGCAGTGGAATCTCGAGCCCGACCAGAACCCCGATCACGATGACTATTGCATACATCAACAACTGAAATCCCTGCGAATAAGCAAAGGCCAGAAAAAGCAGGGCCGACGAAAAACCGCCCACCACGCCAAGCATGAGCTCGATCCACACAAACCGGTACGCGAGTCCGCGATTGATATAGCGCGAGAGCGCGCTCCCGATTCCCATGGCGAACAGGTAGCAGCCGATGATGGTTGAAAACTGAAGTACGCTATCGCCGAGCAGGTAGCTTGCGAGCGTTCCCGCAACGAGCTCATAGATGAGCCCGCAGGCGGCAATCAGCAGGACAGTGATGAAGAGAAGGATACCCACGCTAGTGGACGGCCGCCGCGATGATCACACAAATACCAAGTGACATGGCTCCGAGCAAAATGGCAAGAGCCAGGTTATGTTCCTGAACGATCTCTTTCCACAGGTTGTACGGCGTGACCTTGTCAAGCACCAGAAATGCGCCGGCGAAGATTACGATGCCGATGCCCGCATAGAGAATCGCATTCACCACATTGGTTAGCTGGACGCCCATCACTTGCCTCCTGTGTAGTGGTGGTAAGAGCTGTACACGGAACGATAGGAACCGGGGTTATCGCGAACTGATCTGGGGACGTTGCGCACTTCATCCACACGGTTCAGACTCCATCCGCGATATTCGGCAAATGACACCGCACCGAGTACCGCAAGACCATAAATCAGGAAGAAATTACGTATCATTCATCCTCTCCAGATGAGCCTTTGAAGGAATCGCCTATGTTTTCGATGGCGCTAAGAACAGAGCCATCGTTGGGCGCACTGCCATAATCGCTCTCAGCCCAGCGGATGTGTTCAAAATTGAGCGATCGCCATGTGATAAGGCCGGCAGGAATCAGCAGGGCGAGCAGTGCCAGGCCGAAGAAGCTGGCTTGCGGCACATCGCGCTTGATGGTGACGTTGTAGCGAATGAGTCCGTGGTCCGGATCGCTTTCGGGTTCGATTCGCAAATAGTAGTTGCCCGGCGGAACACTTGGGACAGTGACGGTATTGGTGGTGCCCCCTTCGCTCCAGGAGCCGTCGGAATCGTATCCGTGGTAGTAGCTGACTTCGCGCCCGAAGTCGTAAGCGTGGCCTGTGTCCTGGTTGATAAGGGCGTAGTTCAGATAAATCCAATTGTTGTCCACGCCCGCGGTCGTCGTCAGTTCGACGTCTGAGGTACGCCCTTTCAGCTGAAACATGTCCGTAACGAACGAAGCTTCGCCCCTGGCATTGGTATTGAATTCGAAGGCTTGTTCTAAGATCTGCTCATCGCTTGTCATCCAATAGGCGCCCACGGCCAGCGCCAGCAAAAGGATGAGAAAGACTCCGGCCATCGACCAAACCGCTTTGACACTCGCACTCAGAGGGGATGGCTGATTTTCGTAGACCCCGATTGGCGTGGGAGGTTCGCCTTCCAGCTTGAAAGCCTTCCAGATATCCCGCCCAGCGAGATATTCGCCGATCGACCACGTCACCTCTTTGCCCGAGCCTTCACTGGAGATCACGCGCGGCGGCGAGACATAGTCCGACACGCTCGCAATCTCGCCCACGCGCACCTGCCACGGGAATTCGCCCAGCACATACGATGTCGCTGCGTCCGCCGTTTGGAAATGCTTGTAGCTTTCCCCGAGATAGGTCAGCGAAGCACCTCCCGAACTCACATCGGGAAGGGAGCGCAACGTGCTGACATCATTCCAATGGCCGTCGTACTCGGTCAGGTAGCGGAAACCTTTGCCGGGATTGAAGAGAACATATTCGTGCCAGCTGTAAGAGATTCGCTCCACCTGTATGGTGCGGCGCTGAAACCCTATCGTCTCGTACGCGACTCCGCGAATGGTGCCGCGGGCACCGAGGGGGATGAGCGGAGGATCTTCACTGGTGGAAGCATGAAACTGTTGCAGGATCTTCAGCTTTGGGTCCCGCGCGTCGAGCACCGAGTGGCAGCTATCGCATACAACGGTAACCGCGTTGCCGAATGAACGCACGGTCAGGCTGGCGCCGCAGCCAGGACAGTTCAGCGATTTAACCTGCGGTGCCCCAGCAGGCGTCGGTCCACTCGAACTCACGACCATCCCTCGAAATTGCGAAGATTCTTCAGCTTTAGATCGTCGAATTCGACGGATTCCCCAAGGAAGAGGAGGGGAGGGTCCTCGCTGTAATCGATCGTGGCAACTTTGTGTGTGTGCGACATCAGGTCAATAAACACGACGTCAGATTTATCCCAATACTGAAACGGCAATTCGCCTTCGACCCCGCGATAATGCGCCTTCGTAATCGTGCTGACCGTGTAGGTCTGGTTGTTCCACGTGTATTCCTGGCCGATCCTGCACTCGCGAGGCAGTTTCTGCCCTTGCTCCGCAAAGGTAATGGCGTACTCCAATTGAGCATCTGAAAGCCAGCCGCTGGTGCTGTCGCTCATCACCAGGTGCCATTCATTCCAATTGCCCTGATCGTATTCGTAGATGATGCGGCCGATCACGACGAATGAGCGCTTCCCGTAGACTCCTTCACTGCCGATTTGAATGGGAGAACTGTCTGGCGGAAGGTCTGCAACCTGGCCCACCTTCTGGAGGTCGACGTCGGTTCGGACCAAGACCGATTTGCAGAACTCGCACACAGTCTGCACGCTGCCAGACCAGCGAAACGTGACCTTCGCGCCACAATTAGGGCAATTGGCGGTCGGCTGAGTCATGGTCCCTCGCTTGCCGTGCCGATCAGCTTCTGCACTTCTGTTTCGGAGTATTCCCTGCTCACGACGCGAACATGAACCGAGGTCGCCGAAAACAGCTTCGAAATCTTCGACTCGAAATCCCATCTTGTTCGCGGGACGCAGCAGAACAAGTTCAGGCACAGCGATCCGAACTCAGGAAAAGTGTGGCAGGTAAGGTGCGACTCAGACAGCAGGCAGAGACCGGTGATTCCGCCGGAACCCGGGAACTGATGCCACTGCGTATCTCCAATGGTTCGCAGATCAAGGTCTTCAATGATTTGCGCAAACAAACCGTGCAGCACCGCGAGGCTGCGGAGCGATTCCGCACCGCACCCCTGCGCATCGACAATCCACTCGGTTCCGTTCATGGTTGTATCGGCGCTACGTTTGAGCGTGTCCGCACTCGGGACAGAATTTGCTTATTCGGGGAATCGACTTACCACAATTCAAACAGAACTTTGTTTCTGATCCCGCGGCAGCGGGGGAACTGGCCGCACTGGATTCTTGAGTGGAGCCGGCCTTTTTCAGAGCATCCATCATGGCCTGCCCCATGGCGACGCCGGCTCCCAGGCCAGCACCTATCCCGGCCGCACCGGCTCCCTCGTTTGCCGCGGCAACCGGGATGGACTGCGCCACTTCGAATTGGGTATACCGGCCCATGTCTCCCACCATATTCATGCCGATACGCTGATCGAGCACTTTCTGAAGTTCATCGGGAAGCGAAAGATTCTCGACCACAAAACTGTCCAGGGACAATCCCAATTCGGCAAAGCCCGGCTTCAGCGATGAAGAGACCTTGTCAGCCAGGGCCGCCTGGTTACTGGCCATATCGAGAAATGGCAGTTGGCTGTTAGCGAATGTATCGGTCATGCGACCGACGATGGTATTGCGTAACTGGCCCTCCAGGTCAGGAACGGTATAGACATCCCGGGTCCCGCTGACCTTGGAATAGACCACCTTGGGATCGGAGATGTGATAGGTGTAAATCCCGAATGCACGAATGCGCACCGCGCCGAATTCCTTGTCACGGATGGTGATCGGGTTTGGGGATCCCCAATGCTGATTGGTTTGAAGCCGGGTCGAGAAGAAATAGACGTCCGACTTGAACGGGGACTTGAAGGCCTTGTCCCAGTTCATCAAATAAGTGAGGATCGGCAAAGTCTGCGTGTTCAGCGTGTACAAGCCGGGCCCGAAGACATCCGCCACCTTCCCTTCGTTCACAAAGACGGCCATCTGCGAGTCGCGGACGGTCAGCTTGCCGCCATTCTGAATCTCGCGATCCTGCATCGGGTAACGGTAGGCCAGTATGCCGTCTTCGGGCTCGACCCACTCGATGACATCAATGAACTGCTTCGACAAGAAGTCACGAAAGCTCATGACCGCGCTCCGTCATATATCCATTCTCTTTGCGTACCGGTGACGGAATCGTATGGCCTCCGGCAGCGTCTGTCAACTTAGAGCATATTGCTAAATGAAAAAACGATATTGCAAATAGTGAAGTGAACGGTTCCTACCGCGTGGGAGGGAATTGTGGATCCTGATTAGATGTCCAGGGCCATCGCTATAGATCGATAGAAAGGTATCTACCGCCATGACTCACAAACCTGCTGCGTCTGTCCTCACCGAATACAGCGAATGATGCGTCAGGATGTAGAGCGTCCGCCGGTCCGTCCCGCCGAAGACAAGATCGATCGGCCGCTCCGGCACATCGATCCTATCTGCGAATTTCCCTTCCGGCGAGTACACCAGGACCTGCCCCGCGGCCACGTACACGCGTCCGTGCTCGTCCTGAACTACGCTTTCGCCGCCCGTCTCGGTGAACAACTTCAGGTCCGTCAGCGATCCCGTCGCTGTCACTTTGCCCTTGAACGTCTGCTCGTCATTTTCGGTGGTTACATAAAACGGCTTTCCCGGCGCTGCCCGTTCCAAGCCAAATGTCCGCAGCAGATCGGCCATTTTCGTTCCCCACTCAGTGTGTCCCTGCACAAAATCATCGCCTGCCGATAGGAACGCGCTTCCATCCAGCCCTGCATACTGCCATGCCCGCTCGGTCGAAAACTGATGTAGCCCATAAACTGCCGCTGGGAGATATTCAACGGCTCCGACGCGTTCCTTAGCAGGCTGCTGTTGAATCATTTGGATATCGCCTGTCGTTTCATCGGGCCGAAGTGCGTATACCTTCCCCGCTTCGCCCCTCGATACCACCAACAGATCGCCTGCCTTATCGAAAGCCAGGTTCTCCGGTTGCAGCGGATCGCTGCTCACAGTTACCGCTTCCTGATTTTTCGCATCCCACTTGTAAATCCGCTGCCAATGAGTGTCGACAAAATAGAGCGTACCGGCAGCATCGACGGCTCCGCCGGAGATTGAAAAGAACCCATCGGCGAGCTTCTTTACCTGACCATCCGCAGTCCGCGCAGGCATGGCCGCTTGTCCAGTTGATTTCGCGACACCCGGCAGATCCAGGGCAGCAAACTCCCGCGCCCGTACCTCGGCGTGACGCGTCGCGTCGAAGACCGAGTTGTCGAACGAGACCTTGCTATTGCTGTCGACATGCATATTGCGGATGCGAATTCCCGTTGACTCCGACACTTTTACCGCATATGGAAACGGTGCATAGCTGCTGATTACCCGGTACCCGTGATAGTTGGCCACCGTAATGTTTCGGGAGCGGTCGATCTCGATAGGCAGAGCATTTCCGCTCTCGCCACGTTCTTCTTCTGTCTGCAGCGCATCCAGTTCCCAGTTCTCCACGCCATCAAGCCGGATTTCGTTGCGCACATGATGTTCGCACGAGAGTTCGTACACAAAGCCGGGTGTAGACGTATTCGAAATCAACAGTCCTGCCTCGGCAAACGTGCTCGGAGTCCAGATGTTCGCAAACGTCCCGCCTCCTCATCCGTAACCCACAGGCTGGGATATTGCGCGTCCCACTGATACCGCGGATTCGGGTCACCGGTGTGCGTGTTGTTATACGGATTCATCCGTGTCCCGTCCGCCGCATTTGTGCCATGCCCACCCAGAAAACGCACATCATCCATCAGCGAGTCCGCTCCGGCTTTCCACAACGCGCCCACTGCGCGCGGGTTGACGCCTCCGGTAAACAGCCCGATGCCTATCACAACGTTGTGCCCGCCCTTTGGAGCCTCCAGCAGCGCACGCGGGCTGCCCAGACCCTGGAACCCCGGACTCTCATCTTTCAAATCGAACTGCGTCATGCTCGGATGAAGCCCAATCATCACCGTATCCGGCCGCAGCCGAATCGTGTCCGTCACCAGGTACCGGCCGGTCGGAACATAAATCGTCGCATGCTCGTCGATTGCCTTCTGGATCGCCGCCGTATCGTCTGTTAGACCATCGCCCTTTACTCCGAGTGATTTGAGATTGACCCATGTCGTCATCTGCGGCAGAGCCGCAATCGCATCCTTCCCTGGAGCCGCCAGCCCGGCCAGTGCGTGTGCGTCGAAGGTTGTCTGAATGCTGCCCCAGTCGGCCGAATTCTTGAGCATCAGCCCATGCGAAAACTGCTTAACCAAATAGCTCTCGCCCGGTCCATCAATCGTCTTCCCGCTCTCGCGCATCTGCGCAAACGTTTTTACGTGGCTGCATGCAATGTCTTCCAGGTTGATTTCGGTCCGTGCGTTGTTCTCATTGCCGAACACGATTGCCGGGCCGCCGATGTTTTCAAAGCGTGACCGCACGATCCATAACTCTTCCGAGTAACCTTGATCGATGGATACCGCGTGCGGAACATTGATGAACGTGTCGTGAATCAGCGTAAGTCCTGCTTCATGCTCCTGGATTGCCGCCTTGCTCTGTCCCTCGAAGCTCGAATCGGTCAGGGTGAACTGCCATCCTGGCGAAGGCCGCTGCGTCACAATCCCATACTGCCCGCCGTGAAAATGAAGGTCCTCGCCCTCGTTCCCAATGTCCTTCAGCGCCGCCAGCCCCGATCCGATCCAGAAATCCATGTGCGCCAGGTAACAATGCTGCGCCACATGAAACCGAATCGCGACCGCAGCGGAATTTCCGCTCCCGATCACGAAATCTGCGTTGCTCATCGCCGAATAGAACGTCCCTGGGTTGGCATCGGGGATCGATGCGTCTGGAGGGACCGTCCCCACAATCGGTTCCGCCGGCCTGCCCGTCGCAAAATCGATCCTCGGTTCCTTGCGCGGTTTCCCTCCGGCGAACAGAAACATGTATCCAAGCCCTTGCTGAAAGCCCGGAGTGTTTTCGGCTAGCACAAACACCGGTCGAGTCTTCCCGTATCCGATCACCCTCACTGCTGGCCAAACATAAATCGTCTGCGTGATCCTGTACCGCCCCGAAGGCACGAACACAATTCCTTCTCCATGCTCCGCCGCACGGTCGATCGCCGCTTGAAGGGCCGCGCTGTCGTCGGTCACTCCATCGCCGTGCACTGGAAAACTGTCCGGCGTCAGATAAACTGCCTTGGGATCTTCGAGTCGCTCCGGATAATATGAAACCGCCTTGGCCCGCATCGCGGCGCAAACCAGCACGGCAGCAAACAGGAAAAACGAAGCCCGAACCTTATCCATAGAATCCTTCAGCCCTCTGATCGGTATCGAATGGTGGGAAACAGAAGACCGGCCGCGCCGGAAGTCATCTCAATAATCCCAAAAATAAAGACTATCCGAGGATAGAGCCATCCGATGCCTTATGGATAAGCATCACATAAACGGGCTATTTGACTTCATTATGGCGGTTTCCTCTCAACGTGCGGATGGCATTCGGAAAACCATTTCAAAAGTGGAACGAAGCGCGGGTGTTCCATCTGACAATCCCGAACTTGTGTCTTTGAAGAACATCCTTAAGCGGCGTATTCGTGAACTGGAAAACGCAAGTGACCCCGAGCATCCTCCCATGGCTGATTGGACGAAGGGTCGATTACGCCGTCTTCGCCCCCGCTAAATCGGGCCGGGCCGCACCTGCACTGCATCAAAGTAGAAGTGCCATAGGAGAAAAGTTGTGAGATCATCTGAGCCCGTTTTGATCAATTGCCCGGTGTGCAAAAAACTGAATTTCACTTTCCCGCAGCCGGACGAATCCAGTTTCGTATCGAGCTTGCCTTGCAAATGGTGTGGCGAACCCGTGAACCGGCCCACCGACAGCGAGGTCGAGCCAAAGCAACAGACCCCGCCCAACCCATCCAAAGTCACCGTCGTCCGCTGAACGCTCCCTCAATACACCACGCATAGAATCCCTGTTTGAATTCGGAGGAAGTCACTTCGGCTTCTTGCCTTCGGCCGGCGCGATGCCGGCTTATCGTTAACGACCTTCAAGGAGCGCTACGCGAGAGATCGGCGGAGGCAAATGGCCGTCCGATAAAGGAATCTCCTGTTCCAACGTCAGGGTAGCGCACGATTAAATTGCGCTTTGTGCGATGGATAGCGAAGGTGCGGTGGCGTGAGTGAAGGTCATGCGGATTCCGTGTTTCGGCCGCAGGATGACCATCGGGCGGGGTTCGATCGTCTGGCCGGGAACCAACTCAAAATCGTACCGTCTTATCAGTTCGCTCAGAATCATGAGGATCTGCAGCATCGCATAGTGCTGGCCGATGCAGACGCGTGGTCCTCCCCCAAAAGGAAGGAAAGTGAAGGGCGTTCGCTGCTTCATTTCCTCTTTGCTGAAGCGCTCCGGGTCGAAAATCTCCGGGTTTTGCCAGTAGCGCGGAGCATGGTGCGCACCATATACGTAGACGATAACCGTCGAGCCGCTGGGTATGACTACATCGCCTACGTGATCGTCCGAAACCGCGATGCGGTCGATCATCCAGAACGGTGGGTAGAGGCGGAGCGTCTCATAGATCACCTGTGTCGTGTATTCAAACTTGAGAACATCGGCGTGACCCAGAGGTGCGTCCCCTAGGACGGAACAGAACTCCTGCCGTACTCTCTCGAGGCAATCCTGATGCGTGCTCAAAAGGTAGAGAAGCCACGATAGCGCGTTCGACGATGTTTCATGCCCAGCGACCAGAAGTTGCATACTCTCGCTGAGGACCAGTTCATCGCTCATGCCTTCGCCATCGCTGTAACGCGCATCCATCAAGGTCTGCAGGAGGTCGTGGCCGGGTGGCTCGTGGCGGCGTTTCCTGATGTATTCGAACAGTACGGCGTCCGCGCTTATACGCATGTCTTCGTGTTTGCGTAATTCGCCCGAGACGGCAAACCAGGGGTTCAAATAGGGTTGCAGCGTCTGTCGGACGATGAATTCCTGGACGGTGCAGATGGTGTGGCTGACAAGGTCGATGTCTTCGTCCTTCAGCCGGGCGCCAAACAAGGAACGGGCGACCATCGCAAAAGTCATTTTCATGAGGTGAGAGTAAATATCGACGGGGCCGACACTAATCTGACTGTCGAAATCGCGTAGAGACTCGGTAAGCGAGTCCTGCATGATCGAAGACAGCATAGCTAGTTCTTTGAAGCCCGTCTGGATGAGACGCCGCTGGGTACGCCATGCCTCCCCGTGCGTCGTAAGAAGGCCCTTCCCCAGGAAGTGGCCCATCCGCTTGACCTGGATTTCAGATTTCTGATAGTTCTCCGCATTGGTCTTTAACACATGCTGAATGACGGCAGGATCGATTGAAACGATCGCCTCCTTGAGACCCCCAAGGTAGAACCGGAAGGTATCGCCAAAGGCTTCGTTGTACTTCGATAACACCGCTGCGGGATTGCCGGCCATGGCGGGCGAATCCGCGAAGCATCGCAATCTGGCTACAGATGGTACAGATGGGGACAAGGTCATGGCCGGTGGTCCTGATACGAGCCTACAAGGGTAGGAAACTTCATGGCGTTTTGAAGTGGCAAAGCGGATACGGGTATAGAGATAAAAGGCTCGGAATTAGTCTTCATTCCCCAGTTGTCTCAAAAGTATCAGATGATGCCGGATTGCCCGGGTCATGGTGGGGTGTTGCCGATAGGGGACCCCGAACTCTGCTGCGGTCTGCTTCACGATCCTGGTGAGCGGAGCATAGTGGGTATGGCACACGAAGGGACACAGATGATGGACGATGTGATGGTTCAGCCCACCGGCGAGCCAGCTCACAACAGGGCTCTCGGTCGCGTAATCTGCCGTGGTCGCGAAGATGTGATACACGCCGTTCTCGAACTCGCCGCGGTCGGCGGGAAAGTAGGTGCTGTCAATGGTGTGGGTGGTCTGGAATACGAGCGTCACGCTCATACCGACGACCAAATGAACCAGGAGAAACGCACCCACGACCAGTTGGGGCGATTTTCCCAGTACCAACACGGGCAGAACCAGCATGTAGATGAAGTAGAAGCCTTTACCCGCAAAGAGTATGGCATATTCACCCAGGGGGTGCCGGGTGCGCTTCAGATATCCGTGGGTGGGGAAGAAAAAGCATTGAAAGTCCCGAAAGAATACATAATCGAGTGAAAACAACGCGTAAACGAATAGCGCATAAATGTGCTGGAAGCGGTGCCATGGTGTCCGGGATTCATGCGGCGTAAATCGAAAAATGCCGCGTCCCGAAAGCGCGTCATCCTCGCCCTGAAGATTGATGCAGGAGTGATGGCCGCGATGGTGGAGGATCCGCCACATGTACGAGCTGATTCCGCACAAATCGAAGACATAATTCAGGGTTTTGTTAACCAGCGACCGGGACGAGATGGCATTGTGATTGCTGTCGTGGGCAATATTCAGCAGCAGGAAGGTCTGCGCGATCCCGCCTAGAAGGTAGAGGGCAACAAATTTCCATGAACCGGGCCTGAGCGTATATAAGACAATCCAGGCGCCGGCGAGGACCGACAGACCCACGGCGATCTTGACCCACATGGTTCGGTCCGCTTTGGGAGAAATGTCCTGGTCGGTGAAGAAACCATCCAGGCGGCGACGCAAGACCTTCGGGAAAGAAGACGCACTGGTCGCTTCGATTATTGGTGGCGCCGAGCCTTCCGATGGCACAAGATCAGCCGTCTCCGGCACTTGAGCGATTATCGCTCCGGTTTCAAAGATCAAGGGCGCCTCCGGGGCCACGCATTAAGACAGACGCGTTTGTACGTCCATGGTGCTGACCGACGGGGAAGGAGTTGCCGCGACGCCGACAGCCTCGCATTGCGATTCTAGTGCCGGCAAGAAGGACGATCAAGGGAATTCGAGATGATAACGACATCGTCATCTAATGAAGAGATATGGGATGGCATTGTCGCAATGCTTTGTTAACATAAAGCTACCACTGAACCGCAGCAGATTGGGGCCATCGAAACTCGGCAGAGTCCGCAAATCTCCTTCGCGCTGAGCGGCAAGAAGGAGCGCATTAATTCCCCAGTGCGCCGAGCAACGCTTAGCCCGAGAAAAGGTTACTGTACATTTCTCAAAATCGGTCCGGATATCAGGTCGGCACGTCGAGATTCAATCGTGTATCATCTCGCTCTCTGAGGAGTGATCGTTCGGTTAGTGACTTGCATGCTACTCAACCCCTGGAGGATCGGTAATTAATGAAGGCATCTATTTTGGGCCAACTGGACCGGCTGGCAGTTGATCACCCGAACAAACTCCTTTACTCGTTTCTTGATTTGAACGGCGATCCGATCGAAAGCTACACCTACGCGTCATTTCTCAACCGAACGCAGGCGATCGCCGGGCATTTGCGGAAGGTGCGCCGATTCGAGGCGGGCGACCGGCTTCTGCTTGCCTACCCCCCGGGGCTCGAAATGATCTGCGCATTCTTCGGTTGCGTGCGCGCCGGATTGATCCCTGTGCCCGTCTATCCCCCCAGTTCGCGCGGGTTCCAGAGCGCCCTTTACAAGATGGTCCATATCGCCAAGGACTGCCAGGCGGCTGGAATCTTAACCAGCCGGGACTACCACGCATCTCTCAGGACGAACCTCGCCAGAAGTGGAGTCGCGGCGTCCGGCGTTGACGTGGATTACATTTCCAGTCTCCCGTGGATCGCTACGGAAGATTTCGTAGATATGGTTCCGGACCGGCTGGCTCTAGAACCTTCAGAGATCTTGTTTCTGCAGTACACGTCCGGTTCGACGATGGAGCCCAAGGGCGTGATCGTGACGCACGAAAACATCCTGAGTACCTGCCCGCTCGTGATCGACCATCCCGCGCCGGTGGTCGTCTCATGGCTTCCGCAGTATCACGACATGGGGCTAATCGGGTGCTATCTGTATCCGGCACTCAGAGGCGGCACAACCTACGGCTTCGCGTCCATGGACTTCATCCAGCGGCCGATCCTGTGGTTCGATACGATCACGACTTACCGCGCTACCGCCACGGCTGCGCCCAACTTCGCCTATGACTATTGTCTGCGCGCGGGGAGGCTGTCCAAGGAGGCCCTGGAGGCGTGTGATCTGAGTTCGTTACGAGTCATGATGTGCGCCGCCGAACCCGTAAAGCCCGATACCTACACCCGGTTCATGGAAACTTTTCAGCCTTATGGACTCAAGTGCGAGAGCTTCTACGTAGCATACGGACTGGCCGAAAATACGTTGGCAGTCTCACTCGGGGGGCGCAAGATCGTCTCCGTCAACAAGCGAGCCCTGGCGCTGGGCAAGGCCCGCATGATCACGGAAGTGTTTGAAATCGACGGCGCCACGCAGATCGTGAGTTGTGGCACCACCCTTCCGGGATTCGACGTTAAGATCGTGGATCCGGAAGGACACTTCGCTCTCACGCCGGGGCGCATTGGCGAAATCTGGGTTGCCGGAACAGGTAAGTGCTCCGGTTACTGGAATAATCCCGAATTGACCCTGAAGCAGTTTCGCGCACGCCTAGTAGACGATACTCCCTACGACGACGGCTACCTCCGGACTGGCGATCTGGGATTCTTCGAAAACAACGAACTCTATATCTGCGGCCGAATCAAGGACATGATTATTCTCCGCGGGCAGAACTACTACCCGCATGACATTGAGAACGTGGTTGAGAAATCGTCCTGTCTGATCAGGCACAACTGTGTCGCCGCATTCCAGATTCAGGAAGACAGCGAACCGGCGCTGGCCATCGTTGCCGAAGTCAAGAACCCCAGGGCGCTTCCCGACGCACGAAAGATTGCCGCCGCGGTCCGGAATTATCTCAACATGGAAGTCGCCGAGATCTCCCTCATCGCGCCACGGGCAATCCCCAGGACCAGTTCGGGGAAGATTATGCGCCACAAAACCAAGCAGATGTGGCTGGATGGTCAATTCACCGTGCTTTCTGACTTTTCGCGAGAAAAGGACGCCGATCACTCGTCCCTGGATTGCAACATGGATTCTCCCTTCGCCGAATTGAAAGCCAGATACAACCTGACCGGTCGGGAAACCTACAACCTTGTCGAAGCCGGGCTGGACTCCCTGGACCTCGTTGTGTTCATGCATGAGCTCAAAGAGTTGCTGAAGAACAAGGGCGCCGAGATGCTGGCACGCCAAGTGGATATCGGTGTGGTTCAGCGCGTCAGTGTAGCCGAGCTTTTTGGACTGGCCGAACAGCTGGAGCGAGCTCCCGAAGAGGCATTGATTCATCTGCGTCATGCCCTTGCTGCTTTCCGCGAAGAGCAGCGCACTGCGGAGAAGGAGATGATGAGCAAGGACAGGAAGCTCATCTTCGAGCCTGCGAAGCCTGCGCCCTTGCCGGACACACCGATGCTGAAACAAGTGCTGCTCACCGGCGGGACCGGCTTCATTGGGCCATTCCTCATAAAGAGCATCCTGGAACAGACCCAGGCAAAGATCCATGTTCTGGTCAGGGCTTCCGACGAAAAACAGGGCAGGCAAAGACTGAAAGCAGCCATGGAGTCGATGGGACCGTGCGAGGCGGGGCTGATGGAGATGTTTGAGGCCCGCGTGATGCCCGTTTGCGGCGACCTGGGGCAGCCTATGCTTGGCCTGACGCCGGACGTGTGGGATTCTCTGGCGAGCGAAATCGACACGGTGTTCCATAACGGCGCGACCGTTAACTACCTGTTCAACTACGACACTATGCGGGACGCGAACGTGCTCGGAACCAACGAGGTCGTACGATTGGCGTTCGAAGGAAGACCCAAAGAGTTCAATTATGTCTCGACCACATTCGTGTTCGGCTGGGCGGTCAAATCAGTCCTGTATGAAACCGATTCGAATCAGAATATGGAGTTCCTCGATTTCGGGTACAGCCAGTCGAAATGGGTCGCGGAACAGGTGGTTGCAGACGCGCGCAGCCGTGGGCTTTCCGCGCGGATATTCCGACCAGCCCTGGTGAGTCCTTCCGTCACGGGCGGAGGCAACAACTTCGATATCGCCGTTCGTCTGGTTGCCTTCATGGTGAATCACGGCATTGGCGTTGATACGCTCAATCAGGTTAGCTTCGTCCCTGCCGACATTGTGGCCAACAACATCGTTGCGATCTCCACCACTCCCGGTACAGCGAACAAAACTTACCATGTTGTTCGAGACGAATATTCGAACATGATGGACATTACCGGGCTTATCACGAAAGCGACTGGCCGGCAATTCGAGATATTCAGCCTTCCCGATTTCGTTCCGGAGCTGATCAGGAGATGCCGGAAAGAAGATCTTCTCTTTCCCCTATTGGATTTTCTGGTGGGCTCTGTCGACAACATCTCTGCGATGGAGTTCAAACGCTATGAAAGCACTACATACCAAGCGGCGCGGGATGCCTCCGCGTGGGGCAAGCCGGACCCATCCCTGGAAGACACAGTCAACGGCATTCTGACATTTATGAATCGCAAGGGGATCATTTCGGTCGCGCGCCGCGAGGTCAACGCGGAGTCACCGGATGTGCCGCTCCTGGCCTTCACGGATGCGTTGCCCGCTACTGCTTCTTGAACACGAGTTTCTCGGTCAACCGCTGGCCGGTTTCCAACGTTCCTGTGGTGGATAACGTCATCTGCCGCCCATCCGTGGAAACCAGCCAGATGTCCTTTTGCGTGACTTGATTGTCGCGCCGGTACGTCGCATCCACGGTGTGGGGATCGACAAGTTCGAGCATCACGGTGTCATTGCGCGAGTCCTTGAGATCGTACTGCTTTCCGTCAAAGCGGGCGGTATAGCTGAAGTCCCCCAGAAAGCGTTCCGCGCCGCTTGCGTCCGTCTCAATTTTAAGCACCAGCCCTTGCCGGAGACGGGTCTTGCTGAGGTCCTCTGTCCACTCGCCGGCAAACAAGTCTCGGGCCACCTTTGGTCCATGGCTTCGAGTCCACACGGCGATTTGATTGGGGTGGTTCCTGGCTGCCGTCGTGATCGTTAGCTCGTTTCCATCCGTGGAAAGCTTTTCCCGGATCGTTCCGACAACAGCTCCATTCTTTTCCTCTTGAACTTCCGCCTGCCTCTTATCGATCCTGCGCAGCTCAATCTGATCGAACGCCAGGTTGCCGGGTGCGGGCGATTGGTGTCCTTTCGAGTTCGCGGTGAAGTCGAAATGGGTTTCGCCGGTCATGACAACATGCACGGTGTCATGTAGAGGCGTAACAGAGAGCTGGTTCGGAGGGTCCAGGTTGGATTGGGCAGAGATCAGAGTCCAGGTGCCAAGGCGAGGGTCAGCAGTTCCAGGCTGAATGGCGGCAAGCAATCCGAGTATCAGAAAAGTACGAATGGATCCTCCTTCAATGAAGGGCAGAGCATGGCTGACGTGAATAGCCAGGCACGAGCGCCCAGCGCAAGTGTATATTTCCGTTCCGAAGCACAGCCGTCATGAGGCGGCTCTTCCGAAACCACCCTTTAGCGATTCGGTCATCCTTCGGAGTTGCTGGGAGCTTCCCGTGGCGGCGATCTTGTATGACATTATAGGTGCCATGCATGTGCGCCGATTTTGGGTGGCTGGAATCATCCTCGCAGTAGCCCTCGCACTTTTGCCATTTTCCTTTCACGCGGAGCGCCATCTCGAGACCGCCACACGCGTCGAAGGCAGCCAGGCAGAGACAGTCCGCCAGTTGCTGGCCGATCGTTTTCGGTCGCCCTTCGTGGACCGCGTGGCCGTGGTAATCCAGGGGCTTCCGCCTGCCGACTCGGACGAGGGTGCGCAAGCGTTAGAACCCATCGTGGCAGCTCTCAAAGAGCAATCTGGCGTCTCTGGGGTGGTGTCCTATCTCGAATTGCGCGACCCGATCTTCCTGGGCCGGGGAGGTGGAACGTTTGTCCTGGTCGGGCTTTCATCGGCCAATGGTCCGGTGGAGTGGTTGGTTCCACAACTTCACCAGCTGGCGAGCTCGCTTCAAAATCAATTACGGGCCCGTTATCCGGCGGTAACGCTCGAAATCACAGGCGAGATTCCACTAAATTTCGACATTCGCAAAGCCAGCGCCGATGACGTCAAACGCGCCGAACTTCTAGCGATCCCGGCCACGCTCGCCCTTCTGCTGTTGGCTTTCGGGAGCGTGATCGCAGCGATGATTCCCTTGGCGGTCGCAGAGCTTGCCATCGCCACAACGCTGGCGATTATGGGAATTCTGGCCGAGCGGTGGCACTTGTCCATTCTGGTTCAGAATCTGGCTACCATGCTTGGCCTGGGCCTGGGAATCGACTACGCACTCCTTATGGTTAGCCGATTCCGCGAAGCGATTGCTGCCGGATGCGACGGCCCCAGTGGTTCTCTGATCGCGGCACGTCAGGCCGGTCATACACTCTTGATCTCGGCTTCAACGGTGGCCATTGGATTCCTCGCCCTCCTGACCGTTCCCATCAGTGAAATCCGTTCCATTGGTATCGCGGGATGTCTGGTGGCGGGATTGAGTGTGCTGCTTACCAATACCCTTGTTCCGGCGCTGATGGGGTTGCTGTGTCATCGGATTGATCTTGGCCGACTGCCCTTTACTCCAAAGCTGGATGAGCATCGGGCGGAGCATACGGGAGTTCGCTGGCGGCAATGGGGAAAGGTGATTGTCGCGCATCCCTGGCTAGCGCTCATTGTGGCAGGCGCTCCTTTGCTTGTGTTTGCCTGGCAGGTCAGACGCCTGGATACCAGTCTGCCCCGAGGGGATTGGCTTCCGGAGAAGGCGGAATCAGTCCATGCGCTCCACGCACTTGGAAAAATGGATCGGAATGGTGTGGTTGAATCATTGCGCATCATTGTCGATCTTCCAACCGATTCGATCGCGAATACCGACGCCGGTTGGAATGTGATCGATCGTGTCAGCAAGCGCCTGGGAAGCGATCCCCGCTGTTACCGGGTGATTTCTGTTACTACGCTCGCGGAAGGCAACCGGGCTTCGCTTCTTGACCTCTCGCGGGAGACGCGTCGAACATTTCTGAGCCGTGACGGACGAGCAGCGCTGATTGAAGTGATACCGGCGGGTTCGGTCTCGTTACGGGAACAGGTCAACTGGGTCCGGGAACTTCGAAGGACCGGCGCACTTGCTCTGACCGGAGCGCCCGGCGCAACGCTTCTGGTTGGGGGCATCCCGGCACTCAACGCCGATTATGAAACGATTATCAGAGACCGCATTCCTTCCGTTACGGCTTTGGTGGTGGGCGGAACGCTGATTGCTTTATTGTGCGGGTTCCGATCAATCATCGTCGCCCTGAAGGCCATCGCGCTCAACCTGTTGTCCGTCGCAGCATCCTTCGGAGCGTTGGTCTTCGTTTTCCAAAACGGACATGGAAGCAGCATCCTGGGAGTTCCTGGGGGAACCGGTAGCGTGTTTCCACTGGTTCCGATCGTCTCCTTTGCCATCGTCTTCGGATTAAGCATGGATTACGAGGTATTTCTGGTAGCGCGCGTTCTCGAAGCCAGAAGGAGCGGGCTGAGCGAAACGGATGCGATCCCGGAGGGGATGGCCAGAACGGCGGGCCTGATCACGAGCGCTGCGGCAATCATGATCGTGGTATTCGCAGCCTTTACCTTCGGTGATTTCCTGGTGGTCAAGATGATCGGCTTTACGCTGGCGGTCGCGGTCTTGATTGACGCAACGCTCGTCCGAATTGTGATCGGCCCCGCGCTCCTGCGTATCGCAGGTGATTGGAATTGGTGGCCAGGGGGTCTCGGTGCCACGCGCAAGTCGCCGATGATGGCAGACCGTAGTTGATCGCTTGCTCGATTCATTTCGCGAACAGTCGGCAGCGCGGCCGAACCGCGCGTTGAGCCACTTGGCAGGATGAGCGTCATTTCTGCAGGAACATCTTGATCGCGATAGCGGTCAGGCAAACGGCGAAGATGCGTCTCAGTTGCAATGAGGTTGCGACCTGCGCGAACGTGCCTCCGAAGTAGCCCCCAACAAAAAAGCCGATTGCCAGCAGCCCGGCCATCTGCAGGTTGACATGGCCGCCTTTGTAGTACTTCCAGAATGCCAGCGCACCGATAGGAAGCAACAGCGTCGCAAGGGACGTACCCTGGGCGCTCTTCTGGTCCATTCCGTACCCGTACACCAGAACCGGTATCAGGAAGATGGCGCCGCCCAATCCGATCGCTCCGGAAATAATTCCAATCATCACCCCAATTGCGACGAGAACCAGCAAATTCACCGGAGCCTCCACTTTTTATTCTTGACTCAGTCCGCGAACGAGCATATAAGTCGTGATACGTAGTAGTACACCGTATCGCATGCGAATGCAACGGGAATATGACAAGAAGCGGAATCATGACGCGGAAAAGCCGCATTCGAAGTAGGGAGTGATCTCATTGGGCAAGAAACCAACGATCGAATCGTATCTGCCTCTGACTCCGGCGCTGTTCCATGTTTTGCTGGCCCTTGCCGATGGTGAAAAACACGGCTACGTGATCAGCAAGGAAATTGCGCGGAGGACTGACAACGAAGTCAATCTGAGCACCGGCACCCTCTACGGCATCATCAAACGGCTGCTCGACGAAGGCATGATTGAAGAGTCCGCAGAGCGCCCCGATTTCAGCCTCGACGATCAGCGCCGCCGCTATTACCGACTGACGAAGCTAGGCAGGGCGGTCGCCGAAGCCGAAGCCGAGCGAATGGAACGCGTATTGGCTTTAGCGCGCTTAAAGCATGTTTTAGGTCCAGAGAGCGCCTGAGGTGTGATCATGCGACGCGGAACTGATCCAGTCACGGGCGCGCAAGAACGATTCTTTGCCGCTCTCCTGCGCCTGTTTCCTGGGGAATTCCAGGATCGTTTTGCGGGTGAGATGCGGATGCTGTTTCGCGATCAGCGACGCGATGCCAGAAATGCCGGCCGCCTGGCCTATGTGCGGTTCCTCTGGAAGACTGGTTGCGGACTCATCATCACCGCAGTTCGTGAACATCGCGAGATCCTATTCCAGGATGCGGATTTCGCACTGCGCATGATGCGCAATGACCTGGCGTTTACGACGATGGTAATCGCAATTCTCGGGATGGCCATTGGCGCGAGTACAGTTGCCTTCCTCGGCGCAAACGCAATTCTGATCCAGCCCCTTCCATTCTCTGGCGGCAATCATTTGATCCATCTCGAACAACGCATGCCCGGAGCGGGTATCGAAAACGTGCGCTTCTCGGTCAAGGAAATCGAAGACTATCGGTCACGAAATCATACCCTCGATTCGGTGGTCGAATTTCATGAGATGACGTTCAGCCTGCTCGGTGGCAAAGAACCCTTACGCGTAGATACTGGAGTGGTCTCAGCCAACTTCTTGCGAATACTTGGCGTGGCCCCGCTCTATGGGCGCACGTTTATGGACGAGGACGACAGACCTGATGCGCGACCTGTCCTGGTCCTGAGCTACAACTTCTGGAAGAAGAGTTTCGGCGGCGATCCAGACGTGGTTGGTGAGAAGTTTTCGATGAACGACAAGGAGCACGTCGTCGTGGGCATCCTGCCCCCAATTCCCCAGTTTCCTGCGGAAGTCGATGTGTACATGCCGACCGTCGCCTGTCCGACGCGTTCTGGAGAGCATGCTTTGCATGATCGCTCCTGGCACATGATGAACGTATACGCCACGCTAAAGCCTGGAGTGTCCCTCACCGAAGTCAAAGCAGATCTCAATCAGATTGCAAAGCACCTGCAAACGATGTATCCCAACGACTATCCGCCCGCCAAGGGATACGAAATCGGGATTGATCCAGTACATGAGGAACTGTCACGCGACATTCGGCCAGTTCTGATTGTCCTGGCTGTTGCCGTTGGGCTTCTCCTGCTGCTGGCATGCGCGAACGTGACAGGAATCATGATTTCGAAGATGCTGGCCCGCACCCACGAACTGACGATCCGGACAATGCTCGGTGCAGGTCGCAGCCGAATCTTGCGCGGCATGGTTACCGAGGGAGTCATGCTCGCTGCTTTAGGCGGCCTGGTCGGATTATTCCTCGCGTACTTGAGCATGGGGTTGCTGGTGAATTTTGCGTCGAGATTTACCAGTCTCGCCTCGCAGCTTGCTTTTACACCGGGAGCAATCTTCTTTTGTTTTCTGTTGTCGTTGACCTGCGGAACCGTAATCGGGTTCGTGCCATCCATCGGAATGCGTTATCTGCCGCTGTTCAATATCGAAGCAAGCAATCCCCTTCCGTCCAGTCGAATCAGTTCGAACACCCGTCGCGGCCTGGTTGCGGTGCAGCTCGGGTTTTGCGTGATCCTGCTGGTTGGTGCCGGGCTGGCATTAAGGACCGTGCTCCACCTGGAGCGAGTTGACGCCGGGTTTCAACCGAGCGGGCTTCTTACGGCCCGAATCTACATTTTGGGCGGAGCGCACGAGAAATACTTCCAACAACTACTCGAGCGCATACGGCCGCTACCCGGAGTCGAGTCGGTCGGGCTGGCAAGCACAATCCCACTGCGCGACGCCTCAGATGGGCCAGAGCCAATCGAGATTCGAGAAACAAACAGCGGTGCTCACAGCGATACCAAACCTAGTCCTCCAACGGTTCGAATCGTAACGCCCGGCTACTTTCGAACGCTCGGTGCCAGCATACTGGCCGGCCGCGATTTCAACGACAAGGATTCGAACCAGGCGTCGCCAGTCGTCATTGTCAACCAGCACCTGGCTAACCGCTACTGGCCGGATGGAAGCGCGGTGGGTAAGCAAATTGCCTTCTCAACAAACAAATGGCTTCCCATTGTAGGAGTGGTAAGCGACATCCGGAATCTCGGTCTCGATCAGGAACCGGTCGATGAGGTGTACGGCTCAAACGCCGAGTCACCCCAACGCGCAATGGGCGTGGTGATCCGCAGTTCGCGGATCAGTCCGGAACTCGGGGAGCAGATTAAATGGATTGCACATGACATCGATCCCAATGCCGTCGTGACGGATGTGCGGCCCATGATCGAGGTGCGCAAAGAATGGATGTCATCCCGACGCACCACAGCAATACTCCTGAGCCTGTTCGCTATGATTGCTTTGTTTATCACCGCATCGGGAATCAGCGGAATGATGGCTCTGACCGTGGGCGAACGGAAACACGAAATCGGCATCCGGCTGGCGATGGGAGCGACACCGGGTTCCGTCATTCTGTCGATGATGAAACAGGTGCTGATTCTCATCGCGCTCGGATTGGGGGTAGGGTTCTGCGCAGCTTGGTTGATGTCCGCATCGATGGCGCACATTATGTCTGGCATCGTGCCTCGCGACGCTATGACCTACACGGTTTCATCTGCATTGTTGACTGCTGTCGCGATGGTTTCCGCCTTCATACCGCTGATCCGAATTGCCAAACTCGATCCGGTCGTCTTGCTAAGGGCTGAATAAGTTTATGCCGAACGAGGAAGCGATGTTCAAAGACGTGACGAGTAAGGCGGCCTTTCCGTTAATTGGCGCCACCATTCTGAGCCCGATGGCTCCTAGCATGTGCGGCCGAGTGCTGTACCGAGAGACTGTGCGATCGGAGATGGTGGTATCGACGACGTGGCTGGAGAATCATCTGAAAGACCGTGATCTCATTGTCCTTCAGGTCGGCCGAGATCGAGGGCAGTTCGACTCCGGGCACATTCCCGGCTCACGTTTTGTCAGGCTGGACGAATTGGTTGAACAGCGTGCGGACTCGTTAAATGAGCTGCCATCGATCGCCGACCTCCAGGAGACATTCGCAGCTCTTGGAGTTGGTGAACGATCACGCGTAGTGCTGGTTGACGATATGGGAGGAGTACTCGCAGCACGCGCTTATTTCACCCTCGACTACCTCGGACGTGGGGATAAGGCAGCGCTCCTGAACGGAGGCTTGAAAGCATGGATTAGAGAATCGAGAAGCTTGTCCAAAGAACAACCGGCTGTCACTCGTGCTGAATTCACGCCGCGAATTAATCGAGACGTTCTCGTCAGCACGGCCGGAATGCGCGGCCTCAGCCAGGCTGCCAGTGAGGGTGCATCGGCCTTCGTATTGCTCGATGCCAGGCCCATGGCAGAACACACCGGTCTCGTGTATTCGGAGTCCATCCCAGAGGCAGGACACATTGCCGGATCACAGAGCCTTTATTGGAAAAATCTGATTCGGTCCGATACAGATCCCCAGCTTCTGGATGTGGAGGAATTGCGACGGCAGTTCGAAAACGCCGGCGCCACGTCTGGCACATCCGTCATCACCTACTGTCGCACCGGGATGCAGTCATCTTTCACGTATTTTGTCGCAAAGTACCTTGGGTACCGCGCAGCGATGTACGACGGTTCGGTGTATGAGTGGGTCCGCACCCCGGGCAATGCCCTCGTGAGATCGCCAGCGCCGGATCGAGCGATCACCGCCGATCATCAATAAACAACTCACCAGAATGGAGAAACTGACATGAAACAGAAATCACTTTTCTTGATAGTCGCTGCATGTTCAATGACCTGCCTTGTCGGTTTTTCCGCCAACGCGGCGAGTCAAAGCGCGGCGGGTTCCGGCGCTGCCCACCCGGAACTGGTTGTCTCCACTCAGTGGCTGTCTGATCACATCTCGGATCGGAATCTGGTGATTGTTCATATCGGCCACGACGAGCAGGACTATCGAGCTGGCCATATCCCGGGCGCAAGATATCTGCCGATGGACAAGTTTGCAACGGGCCAAACTGCCCCTGGGACTGAGCTGCTGCCAGCCGACGAACTCAAGAGGAATCTCGAAGCGATCGGGATCGGAGATGACTCCCGCGTGGTGTACTACGCACCTGACTGGGATCCCATGGCGACCCGGCTGTTCTTCACGATGGACTACCTGGGACACGGCAACCAGGCCGCACTGCTCGATGGTGGCCTTGACCAGTGGACACTGGAAAAACGGCCCACTTCTACCGAGGCCAGTGATGCGAAACCCGCCAACCTGACAGTCCACTTACATCCCGAAATCGTTGCCAGGATGGACGATATGACGAAGCTGGTCGTCAATTCAGGCAAGGATGTTACGATCATCGACGCTCGTCCCTCTAAGCGTTATCGCAATGGACATTTGCGTGGAGCTCAATCACTCTACTGGGAAAATGCTTTGGTAAGCGAGAAGGAACCACTGCTGAAAACGCCCGAGCAACTTCGGCAGCTATTTGATGAGGCTGGTATCAGGGGCAAGAAGAAGGCAATTACCTATTGCGAGGTCGGCTTGCAAGCGTCCTATGTCTATTTTCTTGCACGCTATCTGGGCATTGACTCTGCGATGTACGACGGCTCTTATCGGGAATGGAGCGAGGCAAAGCAGCCCGTGATTCGGGGAGACTCTCCGCAGTAGAGTAGATCCGTGAAACTACCACACAAGGATTGCGTATTTGTAAACGAAGCTGCGTTTTTGTGGCTTTGGGGCTGTTCTTTGCACAAAAGGCTCGTTCTCCTGGGAGTCATTCTTTGCGCCTCAGCGGTCGGACTTTGCGCGATTGTTCGGGCCGAACAGAGTCCCAACGCCACATCAAAGTACCTGGACCAGGCAACCCAGGGAATCAATACACTGCAGGGCTGGTACAACTCGAACACCGGTCTCTACCACACCACCGGCTGGTGGAACAGTGCCAACGCTATCACTGTGCTTGCAGATTATTCAAGGGCGGCCGGGACATCGCAATACGCCTCGACATTCGCCATCACGTTCAAAGCCGCTCAAACCCGGAACAGCGGATTTATTAACAACTACTATGACGACGAAGGATGGTGGGCACTCGCATGGATTGATGCCTACGATCTCACGCACACTCCTCAATATCTCTCGATGGCTCAGTCCATCTTCACCAACATGGCGAACGGCTGGGATACAACCACCTGCGGCGGCGGAATCTGGTGGAGCAAAGATAAGACATACAAAAATGCAGTCGCCAACGAACTCTTCCTCTCCGTCGCAGCTCATCTCGCCAACCGTACTGTCGGCACTGAAAAAGCAGGGTACGCGCAGTGGGCTCATCGAGAGTGGAATTGGTTTCTCGCATCCGGCATGATCAACCCGCATAACCTCGTCAATGACGGGCTCGACTCCTCAGACCCAACCGCCTGCAAAAACAACAACGGTACAACCTGGACCTACAATCAGGGAATCGTTCTTGGCGGGCTCGCTGAATTCAGCCAGTTGGAGAAAGACCCTTCCCTGCTCGCGAATGCCCAGCAGATCGCAACCGCCGCAATCACCCACCTGACCGATGCCAGTGGGATCCTGCACGATCCGTGTGAACCGAACTGCGGAGCGGACGGCCCTCAGTTCAAAGGGATCTTCGCGCGCAATTTGATGACCCTTTACCAGGATGCGCCCAACCTAACGTACAAAGCATTCCTCAATCAAAATGCAAACAGAATCTGCAACAACGACCAGGGTTCCGGGGGCACTTTTGGGCTCATCTGGTCGGGACCATTTGATTCAGCAGATGCAGCAAGACAAAGCTCGGCGTTGGACGCGATCGTTGCCGCAGCAACCGTGAATGCGAAAAACTGAGGAGATTCAGCGTTTCTGGCCGTTGTTGAATGACCCACTGCGATGAGTCCGCGGAATTAGATCTCGGAGGCCTTCGTGCGCGATCCTAACTGCATGCAATTTCCCGGCACATCCCCCGGAAGTTCGGCGCGTTGAATGGGAGGACGTTCTTCCAGAAAGCTGAATGCAGAGCCGACGTATTAATAGCCATTTGCTTCCGCAGCACGCAGCGCAAGTCCTCGGGCGACGGACGTGAACTCGTTGCCGCCCCTGATCCGGCTTTGACCGAAGCGGCGGATGAATATCTGGCGCACGGCTGGGACAAAGGAACTGCCGCCGGTGAGGAAGACACGATCCACTTCGAGAGGCGCGATCCCGGTGCTTTTTAATAAGGCGTCCACACTGTGCTCGATCGCAGCCAGATCCTCAGAAATCCAGCTCTCGAACTGGGCACGCGTTATCGGAATGCGCAGCTCGACCGTGGACGTGCCGGATGCACCGTCGCGAAATGCGAACTCGGCCGACTCCCTTTGCGACAGTTCGAACTTGACCTTCTGCACGGCTTGGTGCAGTTGGTACCCGAGGTCGCCCTCAATCACCGCGATCAGGGCCTCAATCTTCTCAGGCTCGAGTGCACGTGCCCGCGCGCTCTTGAGGATCTCGCGAACATTATTGGTCCGCAGAAACGAAAGATAGTGCCAATGCTCCAGGTGTGAGTAGATCCATGCCGGCACCGCAGGAAGAATCTTGTTGAGCGAGCGTGCCTCGGAGTTCGATCCCAGGGCCGGTGAAACCAGTTTGCGGACGATCCGCGCATCGAACGCGTCACCCGCCAGTCCCACGCCGCTGTTGCCGAGAAGGTCCTCCGGCCGTCGACCGCGCTGACGCACCTCCGGACCGACGCGCAACAACGAAAAATCGCTGGTACCTCCGCCAAAATCGCCGATCAGGATCAGTTCTTCGCGATCGAGGGTGGCCCCGTAGGCAAAGGCCGCGGCTATCGGCTCCAGCTCGAACTCCACTTCTTCGAATCCGGCCGCCATGAAGGCCTCGCGCAGGCGCGAAACGGCGAAATCGTCTTCCTCTTCCGATTCGGCTCCAACAAACCGCACCGGTCGTCCCACGGTGGCCCGTCTAACAGGCTGCTTGAATTGTTCTTCAGCCTGTTTGCGCAGGTCGCTGACGATGCGGGCGACCAGTTCTTCCAGCCGGTGCCGGCGTCCGTAGACCTCGGTTCCACCTAGGGAACGACTGGAAAGGTGCGACTTGAGAGACTGAATCAAGCGTCCCTTCTCTTCGGCATCGAGGTAACGCTCGATGGCTCCAGGGCCAGAGTAGCCATGCACGCGGCGCTGGCCGTTTGCGGCTTTCGACTGTTCGAAGTACAGCACCGATCGGCAGGAGAGGATCTCTTCTCCACGAAAGAAAAATTGGACGAGCCGCAGTTCCTTGCCGGGCTCCAGCATCGCCACTGCGCTGTTGGTGGTTCCGAAGTCGACACCGAAAAAAACCTGCCCCTGCCCGTTTGAGCCCATCTCCTGATTATTCCGCAACGGACTCGCTCCACGTGAAAGAAGCTATTGCTGAGGCAGAGTCCGGCCCCAAGTCACATGTGCGTCGGCCTTGTGAAGAAATGCGTCTTCAGGAGGAAAACCTCCACGGTACCCACTTCAGAGCAGGTCTCCTTCATGAACTAAAGGGCTCGCGCCGCACGGAGGTGTTCGCGGCCTTGACAGCCGGTCCAGACGGCGATAGAAGAGGTGTGCTCTCCTGAAGGACCAAAATATATGTCCAGAACCGTTTTGTCTCGTCGCAAATTTCTGCAAAGCACCGCGGCAGCTGCAGGAGCCACCCTCGCCTCTAACTCCATTCGGCTCGACGCCGAATCAGCCTTTGCCCGGAGGGACGATTCCTCGCCAGGCAACCGTATCCGCTTCGGGATGGTCGGCGTCGGCATGGAAGGCAGCGGAGTACTGGCAACCGCAGTGGCACTTCCAGGCACTGAATGCGTTGCAGCTGCCGATCTCTACGATGGCCGTCACATCCTGGCCCGCGAAATCGTCGGCAAATCCATCAAGACAACGCGCCGCTACCAGGAATTGCTCGACGATAAGAATATCGACGCAATCCTTATCGCGGTGCCCGATCACTGGCACAAGCAGGTCATGGTCGACGCGCTCGCCGCCGGCAAGGATGTTTACTGCGAAAAACCCATGTCGCACAATCCGGCCGACGGCCTCGCCATGGTCGCTGCGGCTGGAAAGACCGATCGCATTGTGCAGATCGGTGCGCAGCGTACCAGTTCTGTGCTCTGCGCCAAGGTCAGGGAGATGATCGCGAATGGCGCGATCGGTGAGCTGAACCTGATTGAAGCCACGATGGGCCGCAACGATCCTACGGGTGCCTGGGAGTATCCTCCTCCTCCCGATCTCTCGCCCGAAAACCTCGACTGGAATACCTGGCTAGGCACCGCGCCTAGAAAGCCCTTCGATCCCAACACCTTTGCGCGCTGGCGCTGCTGGAAGGAGTACGGGACCGGGGTTGCTGGAGACCTGCTCGTCCATCTGATCAGCGGAATGCAGTTCTCACTCGGAATTAACGAAGTGCCCAGGCGCGTTTCCGCGTTCGGCGGGATTTACCGCTGGAAGGACGGACGCAACATGCCGGATGTGCATGCCGCGCTCTTCGAATACAAGGGAATCCCGGTCTACATGCGTTTGAGCCTCGACTGCGAATCGGCAGAGGTCACACGCTTCCAGGGTTCGAAGGGCATGATCGAACTGCGCGAGTTCTCCATCACCTATTCGCCCCAGGCAGGCGTGGACACCTCACCGAGCTATTATTCCGGCGGGTTCCCCGGCGCCATGCGCGCGGCATATGTGAAAAAGTGGCACGAAGAGCACGACCCGACCCCGGGCAAGGAACCAGCTTCCGAGAACGTCACGATCAACGGCAACGACTACGATGATCTTCGTCCCCATCTCTGGAACTTTTTCGAAGCAGTACGCTCGCGCAAGCCGGTCGTGCAGGACGCCGTTTTTGGACACAACGCAGCTCTGGCCTGCCATCTGGCCAACGAATCCTATTTTCGCGGCGTCCCAGTTCGCTGGGACGAAGCCTCACAGACGATCAAGCCCCTGGCATAGACAGGAGTCAAATGTGAAGACTGCAAGACTCGCCATTCTCGTGTCAATCGTCATCGCCGCCTGCACATTTTGCACCTGCACTTCAGCGCAGGTTTCAGGGCAAGGAGATCCTGTCGCCCCGTTTCTGGGCCGCTGGGATCTCACCCTGAAGGCGCCCGATCACGAATATCCCTCCTGGATCGAGATCCGCAAGAGAGACGACAAGCTCACCGCGCTCTTTACAGGTCGATGGGGCAATGCCCGCCCGCTACCCAGGATCGCGATCAGCGGAACGCAAGTGACCTTCGTCTCTCCAAAGGAAGAGGAATCCAGCAACACGGACATGATCTTCGAAGGCATCCGCGACGGAGAAAGGCTCTCAGGCACTCTCAACGGGCCGGACGGTAAAACCTGGTCTTGGACTGGCGTGCGTGCACCGAAGCTTGACCGCACGGGCGATCCGAAATGGGATAAGCCAGTTGAGCTCTTGAATGGCAAAGACCTCGGCGGCTGGCACCAGAGCAAGGATGGACCTCCTGACTGGACAGTGAAGGACGGCAACCTGGTCAGTCCGGGAAACGGACCCGAACTCATCAGCGACAACAAGTTTCAGGACTTCAAACTCCAAGTCGAATTCAATTGCGGCAAGGATTCAAACAGCGGTGTCTATCTCCGTGGCCGCTACGAAGTGCAGATCGAGACCGACTCAGTGGCCGAACCCGCCAGCCATCACACCGGTGGCGTCTATGGTTTCCTCGCGCCCACACCCGAGTTACCCCGCAGCCCTGACGTATGGCAGACCCTCGATATCATACTAGTCGGGCGCAAGATCAAGGTGATCCAGAACGGCCACACGATCATCGACAACCAGGAGATTCCCGGTCTCACCGGCGGGGCACTCGACAGCCGCGAAGGTGCGCCCGGCCCTATCTACCTCCAGGGCAGCGAAAAAGGCCACGTTCTCTTTCGCAACATCACCATCACGCCCGCAGAGTAGCCCAGTTATACCCAAGTGGGTGCGATGCCGGTCTGCTGGCTCTCAGTTCTCGCGCGCAGCAACTTCCAGTGCGTGCAGGTCCATCTTGATCATCCCCATCATGGCTTCCATGGCTTTGGGGTGACTGATCAACTCGCCGATATTGCGCGGGACGATCTGCCAGCATAGACCGAAGCGGTCTGTGAGCCAGCCGCAGGCCATGGACTTGCCGCCCTCGATTAGCTTGTCCCAGTAGCTGTCGATCTCCTGCTGGGAGTCGCAGCGGACGAAGAACGAAAAGGCGGCACTGAGCTGATGCGCCGGTCCGCCGTTTAGAAAGACCATCTCCTGGCCTTCGATCTCGATCGTAATCGTGGCGATCTTCCCCGCGGGCCAGGGACCGATACCTTTGGAACGCAGCTCATCGAGCTTGCGCGCATGCGGGAAGGTGCTCAGGTAGAACTCCGCTGCTTCTTCGGCGTTGTCATCGAACCAGAGGAATGGCGCAAGTTTGTTCATGACTAGCATGGTACCAGCCATACAGGCCGCTCCAACAAGCCGCCGTGCGGGATCTCGACATGGCTTCCGTGCCATAGACCGAATCACGCTGACCACAGCGTTTTGGAGCACAAAGCAAGTCGTGGGCCTTGCTTACATAGCCGGGGAATGATCGACACGCTTTCTTTGCTGGTAGGCCGCGACTTTCAGCTTGTTGCCGCAAATCTTCATGCTGCACCACCGACGCGCCCCTTTCTTGCTCGTGTCGAAAAAGTGAACAACGCATGATTCGCATTTGCGCAGGCGGGATGTATCGGGTTCAGAAAGCAGATTCGCAGCGGCATTGATAATCGGTGCCCAGAAGTCGGATGGCTTGTGCGGGTCGAAGAATGGCTCCCTCAGAATTTTCCCGTCTCGTCGATTAAGTGAACTGTGACGAGGATACTGAAGCAGTCGGGAGTTCACCTCAGCCAGGAATGAATCGGACGGCAGCGAGCCGCTCTCGATCCGAATCACCGCACTCCGCAACCGCTCCCTGAACGCAACGAGGTCTTTCAAGAAGGCCGCAGCTTGAGGCGAATTCCGCCAGTTTCGTAGCAGAGCTTTTGTTTTGGAGGACGCCACTATACCGGATGCAATCAGCCATCTTTCCAGCGCATGGCTATCCGGAAGAAGTTCGGTCGGTCCATCCGCCAGGATGGGCTTCGTATTGAGAAAGTCGAGGATCGGCCGGTTCGCAACGAACAGGAACCCATCGATCCACTCGCTTGCGTCTTGAGCAGCGACTTGCATTGACCCCTCTTCGAAATCGCCTCAAAGAATTATAACACCATTAATGAAACTTTTATCGGTGTTGCATAATCTCAATCCCTGTGAGCGGCCGTATTACGGCAAAGCCATCCCAAAACCCCGAAAGGACAATCCATGACAGTGTTTCAACACGCTACTGTTCGCGGCCTCAAGCTTTTCTATCGTGAGGCAGGCCTGAAAACATCACCGACGATCGTACTCCTGCACGGTTTTCCCAGTTCGTCACACATGTTCCGCGATCTCATCCCGCAACTTGCGGCTAGATTTCATGTGATCGCGCCGGACTACATTGGCTTCGGTTATAGCGATGCGCCAGACACAACCACCTTCGAATACACCTTTGACAACCTGGCCTCCTACGTGGAGGAACTACTCTTTGGCGCCCTCGGCCTGAAATCCTTCAGCGTCTATGTTCAGGACTACGGTGCTCCCGTGGGTTATCGTATCGCCTCCCGGCACCCGGACGCGATCGCCGGTATTGTAGTGCAGAACGGCAATGCTTATGTGGAGGGCATTGGAGGAGCATTCGAGCCCATGAAGCCCTTCTGGGCGAACCGTACTCCCGAGACCGAAGAACCTGTGCGGGCTCTTCTCACGAAAGAAACAACGATGTTCCAATACACGCACGGAGTGAAGGACGTTTCGTGCATCAGTCCCGATTCCTACACCGTCGATCAGTTCTTCCTGGATAGGCCAGGCAACGATGCCATTCAGCTCAATCTTCTTCACAACTACCAATCAAATGTCGCGCTCTATGACCAGTGGCACCAGTTCTTCCGGAACAGGCAGCCAAAGACTCTGATCGTGTGGGGCAAGAACGATCCCTTCTTCACTGTCGAGGGTGCGCAAGCTTACCTGCGCGATATCCCAAAGGCGGAACTTCATTTGCTCGACACAGGTCACTTCGCGCTCGAGGATTCCAACGAGTTTATTGCTCAGAGGATCAACCATTTTCTAGGCTAACGGCTGGTTGAACCTCTCCAAGGCTTTCAACTTCGTTCTGCAGAAGAGGAGAATTGCAATGAATTCGTTCGAGAATGCCACGGTTATCGTGGTCCACGGGGCATGGGCCGATGGTTCAAGCTGGGAAGCAGTCATTCGCTTGCTTCAAAAGCAAGGGCTAAAGGTGGTTGCCGCACCCATTCCGCTGACTTCATTGAGTGATGATGCAGCGGCCTTAAGGCGAACAATCGCACAGACCGAAGGACCGGTGGTCGTCGCAGGTCACGCCTATGCGGGCGCGGTGATTGCTACGGCCAACGATGAGCGCGTAAAGGCTCTGGTCTATGTTGCGGCCCTTGCACCGGACGAAGGAGAAACCGTCGCTCAGGTCTTTTACAGGGATGAAACTCACCCGGAAGCTCCCCAACTTGCCCCCGACGCCGACGGCTTTATCTGGATGCCGGAATCAGGCTTCGATCATGCTTTCGCCCAGAATGCGACAGCTGCGCAGATTGGTTTGTCGAAGGCCGTACAACGACCGATTGCGCTGAAGAGTATTCAGGAGCCAGCCCCGCCTCCGGCATGGAAGGCCAAGCCGACTTGGTATCTGCTCGCGGAGGAGGACCGGATGATCAATCCCAAAACCCAGCGGTTTATGGCGGACCGAATGAAAGCAACGATCCGATCTTTCTCGGTCGATCACACCCCGTTGCTCACTGCGCCAGACAAGGTCGTGGATATCATCCTTGAAGCGGCAAAAGCGGCACTCTCCGGATGACTCGGGAACAAACTACTCTACCTTACCGCGCGAATACCTGACCGGTTTCATCGATCGGTGCACCGATACCCCACACTTACTGCATAACCAGAAGGAGGAACATCGTGAACCATTCTGTCGCCATCGTCACTGGCGCGAGCCAAGGCATCGGCCGTGCCACGGCTATTCGGTTGGCGCGCGACTTCTCAGCCGTCGTGCTGGTTGCCCGAAATGCAGACCTGCTGAAAGAGGTTGCGGTTGAAGTCCAGAAAGTTGGCGCCGAACCGTTAAGCCTGCCTCTCGATCTAAGCAACGTTGAAGCATCGGAGAATGTTGTCCACGCCACACTCGAACGATTCGGCCGGATCGACGCACTCCTGAACATCGCCGGCGCCGTTCCACAAATAGACCTCTTCGAGATGACCGATGAACAGTGGAAAGCTGGCATGGAGCTAAAACTGCACGGTGCACGCCGATTGACGCTTAGGGCATGGGACGCATTGAAGCAGTCGGAAGGCTCGGTTGTCTTTATGTCAGGCAGTGCCGCGCTCGATCCCAAACCCGCCTTCGCTGCTGTTGCATCTACGAATGCCGCAATCATCGCACTCGCAAAAGCATTTGCCGAACAAGGCATCAAAGACGGAGTGCAAGTGAACAGCATCGTGCCGGGCGCAGTAATGACAGGTCGCCGCCGCTCGTTCCTCGACAAATGGGCACCGGCGCACCACATGAGCGTCGACGACGCTACGAAGAAGTTTCCCGAAGAGGCCGGTATCGCTCGCTACGGCAAACCAGAGGAGATCGCCGACCTTCTGGGATTCATGGTTTCGCCGGCTGCGAAGTGGATGACAGGGACCTCAATTCGCATGGATGGCGGCGAGATCAAAGGTATCTAGAACACTCCGGTCCGCGGATCGGAGCTAGCATCACTCCCTGGAGATCAGCTCGACAACCGCCGCAATCAGCTTCGCGCTACACTTCCCATCCGGCGCGTCGTCACACCGGCCGACGTCGCGGCACTCGTCGTCCACATCATGACCAACACGGCCCTTACGGGCGCCACCTACGATGTCGATGGCGGGCAGCAACTCATAGCCCGTTAGCTCGAGAAACACGCGCGATCGTCATTGCTGGCGATACGCCAGTGCGGAACTCATTCTTGCGCTGGCCGACGGCCGCATGCAATCTTGCTTAAGGGAGGTGGATCATGTCGCGACATTTCGACGCAATCATCATCGGGACAGGGCAGGCAGGCCCGTCTCTGGCGGCGCGCTTTGCGGATGCAGGTATGACGGTGGCCATCATTGAACGCCACAAGTTCGGCGGCACGTGCGTGAATACCGGATGCATCCCGACAAAGACGCTTATTGCCAGCGCATATGCCGCTCATCTTGCTCGCCGCGGCACAGAGTTCGGATTTGTTGTCAATGGCGATGTGCGCATGGATATGAAGCGCGCGAAGGCGCGCAAGGATGAAATCTCCGGACGATCGAGCAGGAGTGTTGAGGAATGGTTGCGGGGACTTAAGAACTGTACGGTCATTCAGGGTCACGCCCGTTTTGCTTCGTCACGCTCGGTCGCGGTCAATGAGGAGGTTCTGGAGGCCGACAAGTTCTTCATCAACGTTGGCGGTCGCGCCACGGTTCCAGAGTTGCCGGGGATTCACGATGTGCCATTTTTCACCAACTCCTCAATGGTCGATGTCGACTACTTGCCGGAACATCTCGTCATCGTTGGCGGAAGTTACATTGGCTTGGAATTTGGTCAGATGTATCGCCGATTCGGAAGCGAAGTCACGATCGTGGAGATGGGACCACGCCTGATTAGACGGGAAGATGAAGATGTTTCCGATGCCCTGCGCAAGATCCTCGACCTTGAGGGGATAGAGATTCGCCTGAATGCAAAATGCATATCGCTGGCCAGGCGCGACAGCGGGATTGCGGTCGGCATGGAATGCCACGAACCTCCGCAGGAAGTAACTGGCACGCACATTCTCCTCGCCGTCGGACGTATACCCAACACGCACGATTTGGGGCTCGACCTGGCCGGTGTTGCGATGGACGAACAAGGCTACATTACCATTGATGATCAATTGCAAACCAACGTGCCCGGCATCTGGGCGCTGGGCGACTGCAACGGCCACGGCGGCTTTACGCACACTGCATACAATGATTATGAGATCGTCGCCGATAATCTGCTCAACGCGGACCATCGCCGTGTGTCAGACCGAATCCGAACGTACGCTTTATTTACAGACCCGCCGCTGGGCAGATGCGGGATGACAGACGCCGAGATACGGAAGTCGGGGCGTGCTGCGCTCGCTGTAAAACACCCGATGAGCCGCGTAGGCAGGGCAATTGAGAAGGGTGAAACGCAAGGCTTCATTAAAGTGTCTGTGGATGCGGAAACCAAACAGATCCTAGGCGCGGCGATTCTTGGAACGAGCGGCGATGAAGTTGTTCAGGTTTTGCTCGACGTCATGTATGCAAAGGCGCCCTATACGGTAGTACAGCGGGCAATGCATATCCATCCCACGATTGCGGAATTTCTTCCCACCGTCTTATCCAAGCTGGAACCCCTTGCGTAAGGAGTAATCAGCCGGCTCAGACGCTACATACTTGAGATTTTCGGCTGGAGTTTGCAGGCGACCGAAAATGAGAAGCAAAAAACTGCCTCTATTTGATCTGTCTGAAAATGTCAGCCCACGGTTTTTTGGAATATAGCGAACAACTTGACTGCTGAAGCGCTGACGCCGATCATTCCGCACATCTATGCATAGTTAGTACTACTTCCCCTCTTACCGAATGCCGCATTTTCATTACGTCGGGATGCACCACACACTGAGTTTCCCTGACGCACACTTGAGTTTCATCCCTACAATCGCTGTACCTCGACCATGTCGGCACTCCCTCGCGGAGATGCCAAAATACGCTGGCTCACGAAAATGCAGTTGCAGGGGAAGCGCGTGCGTACGATCGGTGTCCTGCTTCTAGTTGTTGTTTCGGAATTATTTTGTCAGCAGCCACTCACCAACAAAGAGACTGTCCCAGATCTGGGCAGTTCCGGCATTCCCGGAAACAGCGTCGAGCCTGGTGCGCAGCGCCGAGTCGCATTGTCAGACCCTTTGCGGCCTGATTCGCTGTTCGACGCAGTAAGAGGCCGGTTCAATCCCATTCGCGTGAACGTCGAGGTGAAGGCCCAGGAGAGTTGGCCGGATTCTGCTGGCTCTTCGCCCATTCAGATTGGCGCGGAAGAAATCATCTCGGCCGCCGGAAGCTATGGCGATTTTATGCGGTATCTTCAGGTGCTGCCGGGCGTTGTCGCCACGAGCGATACGAGTGATGAAGTTCTGGTCCGGGGCGGCCACCCGATCGAGAATCTCTACCTGGTCGATGGCTTCGAGATTCCGAACATCAATCATCTGGCTCGCCTGGGAAGCACCGGCGGGTTCGCGCCCATGATCGATTCTGCTCTCGTGCAGAATCTGACGCTATACACAGGCGGCTATGGCGCGCGATTCTCGGACCGTCTATCGTCGGTCACGGAGATAAACCTCCTCGATTCCAAAGATCCGCGTGGCCATGCTGAAGGCGATCTGGGCATTCAGGGAGTCGGTGGACTGTTTCAAACGAAAGTGAGCAAGGGGAGCGTACTTCTTTCGGTCCACCATGGGCTCCTGGATGCCGTGACAAAGGACGCCGGCATGAGTGGAGTACCCACTTACACCAATGAACTTTCCAGATTGCAGTTCACACGGCCCTCCGGAGATTCGTTCACCTTACTCAATATTGCGGGGTGGGACTCGCTTGCAATTACACCATGCGAGTCTGACTGGGAAGAAACCAGCGAGATCAACTCGCAGTATGCCGGATGGCGCACAACCAGCGGGCTACGGTGGCAAAAGACATTATCGAATCGCAGCTTCGGGATGTTCAGCGTGACGGATTCTGAGCAGATCCAGCACATTCACCAGAAGGACCAGTTTCTGGACCCGGGTAAAGCGCGTCTAACCAACCTCGCCTGCCCCATCCCGAAGAACTATGTCATGACGACTCCCGTCTATATGGAGGACACGAATAGCGGCACCACTTCCGCATCTATCCAATATGAGTGGGCCAACCCTAGATTCAGTCTCTCGTCAGGAACCACGGGATGGTTGCTGCGTCCCCACTTCGAGATCGCGCAACCAGCAGGCGTATTTTCCCCATATTCCGCGGCAGAAGGACGGACCGACTCAACTTCGATTGCCACCGGCTTCAGCACCGGTGAGACCGGAAGCTTTGTCAATCTATCTTATCGCGGCATAAAGAATCTGGACCTGAGCTTTGGATCACGACTCCAGACGTTTGCGCTTGGCAGCCATACAACTTTCACCTCACGAGCGAATGCCCGGTACCGTCTCGGTGAGCGCGCAGCCGTGAATGCCGCCTTCGCGACCTACGCGCAGATGCTACCGTACATCTATCTCGTCTCCTTCCCGCAGAACCGCGCTCTGCGGCCCATGCGGGCACATCACACAATCATCGGGCTGGACCTGGACCCCTTGCCTGGATCGCATATTCACATCGAAGCCTACGACAAACCCTACTTCGACATACCAGCGGCAACCGAATATCCAGCAGTGACGCTCCACAGCATCCCCGATCAACTCGGAGACGAGATTGTGTGGCTGCCTATGAACAGCGGGGGCTCCGGTCATGCGTCCGGGGTTGAACTCTCCGACACCACCAGGATCGGATCCAAGGCTCTCATCAGGGGCTCACTTGCCCATGCCCGTGCTAAGTTCGCCGGAGAGGATGGCGTTTATAGATCCAGCGACTTCGATCTCCCCTGGATATTCAACATGCTTTCGACGACTCAGATTGGGAGGGGATACGGAGCCTCTGCGCGCCTCGGATATGCGACCGGAAGGCCGTACACCCCATACGACTTGGTAGCATCTCTGGCGCAGAATCGGCCGATCTACGATCTGTCTCTTGTAAACGCGCATCGTGTGTCATCATACGCACGGCTGGATATGCAGATGAACAAGGATATCCGCTTGCGGGGACGGCACCTCCAACTCTACGCGGGCGTCGACAACATCCTGAATAGGGATAACTTCCTGACGTTTGCATGGATGCCGCTCGCCCGATACCACCGAGCGAATCCTGACCCCGTGCGAGAGGTATTCCAAATGCCAATCTTCCCCAACTTCGGCATCCGCTTCATTGTTCAATGACCGATAGTCGCTGCGTTCACCAGACTTCTTTCAGATCATTTCACTGACGAAATGCAGCCACGCTGATCGCGATTGGCAACGTGAGTGGCAAGGGCACGAGCGCAGCGCACCTAACGGTGGACTTCGATTGCCTGGACCGAGCGGTCCGGAAATGCTCAGTTGTGGACGCTACAGGCTTATTTGATTTGCAGAACTGGCTTAATTGATACCCACCTGCAGAGAAGTGAAAATTCGAGCACGAACAGCCACCAAACAGCCATCAAAATGCTCGGGCGGATGGCTTGAATGGAAGTAGCCTCAGTGCTAAGTGAGTGGCTGTTTGGTGGCTGTTTCACCCTGTGCAGCGAGTTCTTTCAAGCCTATCAACCCCAAACAGTCGCCAGCGCGATCCCGTAGGTGGCGGTCACGTAGATCCATAGGACGGAAAACGCTACGTGCATTAACGTGCGAAATCGGTCGCCTTTCCAGATGCGGGCGTCGTAAGCGAAGAACTGGGCCAGCAGTCGGCACAACCAGAACACCGTCATTCCTGCCAGTAGCGTCCTGCTCAATGAACCGGGGCGTAGCAACGCGTCGGCACAAAGGAACGACCCTGCTCCGCCTAACATCACTCCCAGCGCTATGAAGAAACTGTGGACGAAGAATATTTGGCGTGTCAGAAGCGACACCTCTGCCAACTCGCGCTCCCATCCAAAATATCGACTGAAGAAGGCGTGGCTCAGGCCGAGTAATACCAGCAGGATGCCAACGATCCGCAGATGCATGGCGAGAGTCATAGGTTCTTCCTCAAAACGAACACATGCACAAATGGCGTCATCGCAAGCTCCGTTCGCACCATGAGGCCTGCTTCTGAAGCGGCGTTTCGCCACTCTTTACGAGAGAAGAAATGCAGAAAGCCGGGACCGAAGGCCAGAAAATTTTTCCAGTCACGCGCATGTTCCATCAGCACCAACTCTCCACCAGGAATCAGAACACGCACGATCTCTCGAAATAGATCCACGCGTTGCTCATGACGGCGCAGTTCGTGCGCGGTAAAAATCGCGAAAGCGGTGTCGAACACGCCAGCATCAAAGGGCAGCCGGTCATAGCGCCCCGATATCGCAGGGACCGCCTTCTGATTGACCAGCTGTGCCTGCCGAATTGAGATTTCGGTCATAGTGCGCGGGTCAAAGATGTCAGTCACCTGATTGCCTTCTGCTGGAAAGATTGTCGCGAGCAGGTCGCTGGTTTCGTCCCAGCCAGAATGAATGTTGATCCATCGCCTCGGCACAGGAGTTAGCAGGCGCACAATCCAGCGGAAATCGTAAAGCGGAAAACGGTCGTATATATAGTGCGACACAAGCAGCGACGATGCCATCCAGAACACCCCAGGCACCACGCCTGACAGGAGCGCGATCCGGCCCGGGGATGGCAAAAATAGCCAGGCCAGTGCCGCCGCCACAATGCCCGC
>DASXLY010000247.1:0-12279 GCA_036495975.1 Occallatibacter sp.
AACCGCGCTCTTCCGACGGTCACGATCAATACGATGCCTACCGCCGCATCGTTTTTCACAAATGCGACAACGACGCCGTTTGCAAGCTACGGTGCGAATCCGCACAACAAGATCCCATATTCGGTTGAATATAACCTCGGAGTGGAGCAGCAACTTAGCAATTCCTTCGTGTTATTGCTCGACTATGTGGGGTCGGTGAGCCACGACCTTTTCGTTAACATAACAGGAAATACTCCCCTGACCCCCGGGCCTGGCAGTGTGGCGTCCCGTGAGCCATATCCTCAGTACGGTGGGGTCTTCCCGTTCGACTTGAATGAAGGTTTCTCAAACTATAACGGTCTTCAAGCTCAGTTGAAAAAAACTCTTTCCCATGGCCTGTTTTTCAACGTGTCTTACACATACTCGAAAGTGCTCGACGTTCAGTCGAGTGCGCAGAGCCCCGGCCCCGAGAATTTCTATAACCTGCGTCAGGATTACGGGCCGGCTGATTTTGACAGGCGGCAGATGCTCGTACTCAGCGGCGTTTACTCGCTGCCCTTTGGCCGGGGTAAGGAGTACCTGAATCGCGCCCCGGCGCTTGTTGAGGCGGTTGCGGGTAACTGGAATCTAGCAACGATTACAAGGCTCGTTTCCGGAGCTCCATTTGATGGGCAGGCAGGAAGCGATGTGGCGAATGTGGGCGGCTCGAATCAGCGCGCGGAGAGAACTGGAGCCAGCCCGTATCTGAAAGGCGCATTCACGGCCGCAAGTAAACCGTGGCTGAATCATGCGGGTTTTGTAGTTCCGGCGTTGTATACCTGGGGCAACGAGAACCGCAATGACCTGGTGGGACCGCCGTTCAAGGAAGTTGACTTCAGCGTGTTTAAGGACATCCCGATCAGAGAGCAGCTCAAATTGCAATTTCGCTCAGAGTTCTTTAATGTGTTCAACCATTCGAACTATTCGAATCCAACGAACACTGTTACATCCTCAGCGTTCGGGCTCATTACCTCAGCGGCAGCTGCAGGCCGGGACGTTCAGTTCGCGCTCAAAGTAATGTTCTAGCGGGAGTCAGGCGCAGACCGAAGACAGGCCTATGAAGGCGAATGGCGGAGTGCCCCAATGGGATATGAAACGAAGGCAAGTCAGCGTTGACTGCGACTTGTAGTGGGCAGTCGCAGGCTACCTGCCCACGATGATTAAGAACCGAGGCTGTTGAGGTGTTCCCGGCATCATTTCACGAGAGCGGATGGAGACTAAACTTGTCAGGTCATCGAAAGGCTGCTTCTGTAATCGCGACCGGAGTTCTTTTGTGCACGACCTTATGGGGAATTGAGCCGCAGCAGCAAAACGCAGGTAAAGACCGCGTATTTCAGATTGGAGCCTTCGATGGCTCGTCTGCTGAATTCGCGCAAACTCAACCTGCTGGTGTGACAACCTACGTCATTGGGCAGAGCCTGGCAGCTCGGAATTGGCGCGCGTTTCAACCAGCCGTTCCATCATCAGAACTGGCAGCGCCCGCGGTAAACGCCCCGAGCGCACGAACGATCGACTTTGAAATTCGCGGCGGTTTATCTGCCGCTTACCAACTCAGAGTAGCGCTCCTCTTTGAGCACTGGAGCGTTCCGTCCCTGCGCGTTACTATCAACGGAAAGTCAGGCGTATATTACCCGGATCCAAAGCTCGACTATCGCATGGGGGACACAACCGCTGCGTTCGACCCTGTCTATTCAAGCGCTGAAATCGTTTTTGCTTTCCCCGGCTCATTCCTGCGTCAGGGCTTGAACAGCATCACCCTGCAGGCCGTCAAGGATGGCGCTGAGCCCATCCCGGGCGCAGGCTTTAGATACGACGCGGTCGAGCTGGATCGCTTGGCCGAGAAATCCGCCGATAGCGGCACTTCAGCTCAAATCGAACCCACTGTCTTTTTCCGAAAGCACAATAATGAACTTTCCGAGCTGGTCAACGTAACCATTCGTGGCATGCAAATGCTCTGCCCAGATGGCACTGTGACGCTGCTTCTCGACGGCAAGACGTACCAAAAGCAAATTGGGGTTTCAACGGATTTTGGCGAAGCCAGGGTTTCGTTTGACGTAAGCGAGTTTCCCCCTCAGTCGATCGCGAAAGTGAATTGGCACACAGGCTCCGCGAGTGATGAAGCCGAGCAAAAGGTCACACCCCAAAAGAAGTGGACGCTTCTTGTAGTTCCTCATGTGCATTTGGATGTCGGCTTTACGGACTATCAGGCAAAGGTCGCGGTAAGGCAGGCACGAATCCTTGATGAGGCAATGGAATTCGCTGCGAAGCATCCAGATTTTCGCTTCAGCATGGATGGCGGTTGGTGTCTTGAGCAGTTTGAGAAGACCCGCAGTGCCGAAGAACGGAAGCGCGTCCTTGCTGCGATTCAGAAACAGCAGCTCTTTCTTCCTGCTCAGTACGCGAATCTTCTAACTGGCTTTCCAACGGCAGAGACGCTGATTCGATCGCTCTACCCAAGCGCTAACTTCAGTCGCGAACACGACACACCCTTCAACTACGCCAACATCGCAGACGTTCCTTCCTATTCCTGGTCTTATGTGTCGATCTTAGCCGCCGCGGGTATTAAGGACTTTGCTGCCGCAGCCAACAATCATCGCGCACCTGTCTTGATCCAGGGTCGTCTGAACGAGCATTCCCCTTTCTGGTGGAAAGGGCCAGATGGTCAGAAAGTTCTCATGTGGTACTCGCGCAGCTATTTGCAGATGACCGAGCTTTTTGGGATGCCGCCACTCCTCGCCGCGGGAGAAGATACGATTCCATTGTTTCTGCAGCAATATGAACATCCCGACTATCGAGCTTCGGCCGTGATCGTCTACGGAACTCAGGTTGAAAACGAAGACTTGTTTCCGGAACAGGCTGAATTAGCGGACAAATGGAATGCCCACTGGGCATATCCGCACATGGAATACTCTGGCTTTCATGATGCTCTTGAGACCATTCGCCGGCAGTATGGCGACGATCTTCTGACATTCAGTGGGGACGGAGGTCCCTATTGGGAACTTGGCATTGCCTCTGACGCCCGCTACGCTGCCATGGAACGGGAGAATGAAAGCCGCGCCCCATCGGCCGAAAAGCTATCTACGATTACATCGTTGATTGATCCCCGGGTCGCGATTGATAAACCCGCGATCGACAGTATGTGGTCGGACATGACTCTCATGGACGAGCACACATGGGGTTCCTGGAACAGTGTGAGCGATCCGGACAGCAGCGAGGCAAAGGAACAGATCGCGGTGAAGGATTCGTTCGCAATCAAGGCACGCGCTACGGTCGATTCGCTGATGCGCGCCGGCATGGCAAACTTGGCGGATTCTATCTCGGCCGGAGCGAACAGCCTGATCGTCTTCAACACGCTCAATTGGCAACGCAATGGAATTGTGGAATTCGATCTAAGAAAGGGCCAGGAACTGGAGGACTCTTCGGGCTCGGCAGTCCCAGTCCAAGTCGTTCGAGAAGAGAACGAGCTGAATCACGTCCGCTTTGAGGCAGTGAACGTGCCTCCGTTGGGATACAAAGTGTATCTCGTCCGAAAGTCTAGCGGAGCGCTAGCGCCCGGGGAGGCCATCCAGACCGCGACGCTCGAAAGCCCTTATTACCGAGTCGTACTCGATGCCGCAAACGGGGCGGTGAGCAGCATCTATGACAAAGATCTGCATCGGGAGCTGGTCGATCAAGGCAGCGAATATCGATTCGGTCAGTATCTGTATGTCACAGATTCAAATCCGGCCAACAATCAGCACTTGACCTGGTACCGGGGCAAACTTGATCTGCAGATTCACCGCGCAACCAATGGCAAACTCGTTTCCGTGACGCGTACGCCGTACGGGTGGGAAGCGAAACTCGAGAGCAGCGCCGCAAGTACGCCTGCGATCACAACCATCGTCCGCCTTTTCGAACATGAAAAGAAGATCGAGTTTTGCGACGACATAGAAAAGGACGCAGTAACCGACAAAGAAGCTGTTTATTTCGCGTTCCCTTTCGCGATCAGTCATCCCCAATTTCAATATGAGCTTCAGACTACTTCGATGGATCCCGCCAAGGATATGTATCCGGGAGCAGGCCACGAATGGTTTTCGGTACAGCACTGGGTCTCAGTGCAGGCGGATGGCGTCTCGGCGTCTGTACTTCCCCTCGATGTTCCGCTCATCACGCTTGGAGATATTGACCGCGGCCAATGGCTTGAATCTTTTGGAGAACGGCCAGCAGCCATCTTCTCCTTCGCCATGAATAACTACTGGGAAGATAACTACCTGGGAAGCCAGGGAGGTATGTTCCGGTTTCGATACGTCGTTACAAGTGCGCCATCGACAAACGCAGGTCAATTGGGCCGCATGGGATGGGAAGAGGTAACGCCGCTGGAGTTCGACGAGATTACACGTCAGGATAAAGCGCAGAACCAGCAGCATCTTCTCGATGGGGGGCAATCGAGCTTTGTTCAGGTCGACGACCCAAACGTGCTCCTCGACACCTGGAAACCGGCGGAAGATCGGAATGGCACCGTTCTTCGCTTTCTGGATCTTGGGGGCGGAACAAGGCCGGTTGCTATCCGGCTTCCATACTTTCACCTCATAAACGTATGGCAGACCGATGCCGTTGAACGAGATCAATATCAACTGCCGGTCGAAGACGATCATGAGTTTCGGATTACTATTCACCCGCACGAGATCGTGACCGTGCGAATCGCTACGGCTGGACCACAAGACGCCTCGGCGCCAATTCGCCAAGAACCGCAACAACCGTAATCATTGAGGGAGCGATGCAGCCTTGGCAGAGTGACGATGAGCTTTTCGCGCTTGTAGAGAAGGAGCTCTTTACTTGCGTGGTCGGCGACATACTCGATAAGCAAAACCTGCTGCACCAATACTTGCCACCTGAAATTCGCCCGCTATCGCCGCAGATGACGGTGATTGGGCGGGCTATGCCAGTGCTCGCAGGCGACGCATTTCAGGTCACGGCCGAGGCGTCGGCAAATCCGCTGAGCGGGAAGCCATTCGGCCTGATGCTCGAAGCCTTAGATGATTTGCTGGCAGGCGAGATCTATATCAGCACTGGCTCCTCGCCCCGCAATGCTCTTTGGGGCGAACTAATGAGCGTGCGGGCCATCAAGTGCGGCGCCAGGGGAGCAGTCTTGAACGGTTATGTGCGAGATACCAGGAAAATCATGGCTCTTGGCTTTCAGACGTTTTGCTTCGGGTCCTATGGCCAGGATTCCGCCCCGCGCTACAAGGTCCACGATTTTCGAATTCCAATTGAGATTGGCGGCGTGCTCGTGCGGCCAAACGACATTCTCTTCGGCGACATTGACGGGGTTGTAGTGATTCCGGCCGAAGCGGCAACAGAGACCTTCACGTTGGCGCTGGAAAAGGTTAGAGGAGAGAAGACCGTGCGGAAAGCGCTCGAAGAAGGCACGAGCGCCGTTGCCGCATTTCAAATGCATGGAATTATGTAGCGCAGTCGCGCACATAGAAGGGAAAGATAAATGAAGATTGGGCTTGGTCTTTATCGCCACATGCTAACGGGCGAATACTATGAGTTTGCGCGCCAGGCGGGTTGCACTCACGTCATTATTCACTTAGTTGACTATTTCCGAAAAGGATCTTCAAACCCAAGAAACAACCAGCCGATCGGAGAAAAGTACGCACCTTGGGGCATTGCAGGAGATGCAGGTTCTTTGTGGACGGTTGCGGAACTGCGTGCGCTTCGGGCCGAAATCGAATCGGCCGGCCTGTGCCTGGCGGGAATCGAAAATCTGGATCCCGGCCATTGGCACGATATCCTTTTGGATGGTCCGCGCCGAAATGAGCAGATCGAGAACGTCAAGACGATCGTGAGGAGAATGGGGGAAGTAGGCGTTCCCGTCCTCGGTTATAACTTCAGCATCGCCGGCGTGTGCGGACGTGTTGCTGGTCCATTCGGAAGAGGTCGTGCAGTCACTGTCGGCATGGACGGCCCGGCCGACGATGTTCCCGTCCCGAATGGGACGGTGTGGAACATGATCTACGACGACGGGGCCGCCGGCGTCTTGCCCTCCATTTCTCACGATGAGTTGTGGCGCCGATTCACCGGATTTTTGGAAGAAATTGTTCCCATAGCGGAGCAGGCCGGGGTGCGGTTGGCGCTTCACCCGGACGACCCGCCAATGCCCACCATGCGCCGACAGCCTCGCCTCGTTTATCAGCCGATTATGTATCAGGGAGCCCTTGATGCGATGCCGAGCCATAGTAACGCATTGGAGTTGTGCGTCGGGACGCTCGCTGAGATGACAGAAGGAGATGTGTATGACGCGGTCGACCAGTACAGCCGTCAGGGAAAGGTAGCCTACGTCCATTTGCGGAATGTCAAAGGGAAGGTCCCCATTTACCGCGAAACGTTTATCGATGAGGGCGACGTGGATATGGTCAGGATTTTGTCAATTCTCCACCGGAATGACTTCGATGGTGTAATTATTCCCGACCATGCTCCGCAAATGTCCTGCTCCGCTCCGTGGCATACCGGCATGGCTCACACTCTGGGCTACATGACGGGCGTGCTCGCGGGCTTGCGAGAGCAGCCGCATCGACATGCCGGAAATATTCGGTTCAAAGAAAGGGCGCAAAATGCAGAATTACGAAAGCACTCAGGGCAAGGAGATCCTTGCTGCCGGCGATTACCTGAATGTGCAGGATAAGGTAGTTCTCGTCACAGGTGCATCGTCCGGAATCGGCGCTGCGACGGCTAATCTGTTCGGCAAATGCGGTGCTCGCGTCGCATTAGGATTTCATCGCAACGAGCGAGGCGCCGAAGTGACACGGGACGAGATTCGCCAAATCGGAGGGACGGCGCACTTCGTTCAGGCAGACGTCCAGAATCCTGAAGAGATCACCTCAATGGTTGAGGAGGTAGGCTCTCTGCTGGGCCCCATCGATATTCTCGTCAACAACGCGGGATCTCTTATCGAGAGAGCCGCGCTCATGGCCCAATCGCTGACGGGCTGGGATTCAGTGATGCAGCTTAATCTGCGCAGCGTGTTTCTGCTTTCGCAGATTGTAGGGAATTCCATGATTGAGCGGGGCGCAGGAGCAATCGTGAACATCGGCTCGATCGCGGCAAGAAACGGCGGCGGGCCGGGCTCGGGAGCCTATTCTGCCGCCAAGGCGGGGGTCATTACTCTTACGAAGTCATTGGCTAAAGAACTCGCGCCACACGGAATCAGAGTGAACTGTGTGAACCCGGGCGTGATCGACACACCATTTCACGAGGCGTTTTCGACTCCAGAGTCGATGAAGAATTTCGCAGCCATGATTCCACTCGGCAGGGTGGGCAAAGCCATTGAATGCGCAAAGGTCATCGTGTTTCTGGCGTCAGATGCCGCAAGCTATGTCGTTGGCGAGTGCATTGAAGTCAATGGCGGTCAATTGATGCCTTAAATTCCGGTTAATCGTGGCTGGCTCATGATCTGTCTGTTTCCTCTCGAACCAGAGTTGATTGCAGAGCTTCTCTGAAAGATTCACCGCGGGCAACTTCACAATCGGCTCGACGGAGCCGATGGGAATTTCTATTGCGGGAGCGTAGTTCAGCCGGTTGGAACGCCTGCTTGTCACGCAGAAGGGCGCCAAGCGGACAAGCGCTCTACACCTTCTGCGAACGGTTCCTTCTCCGCAGAGCTGATCTTTCATGTGAAAGTACTGGCTCAAGGTAGCGAAGAATGGCATCGTGCATGGCCCGTTCCAGGCGTGTGCGAGCGCTGGGTGGGGCGGCGGTGAATTCGTCAAGAATCCCGCGGAAGATCATAAGGGCGACCTGCCCGTGGTGCGACGCTTCGGAGCGCGAGAGTGCCCGCAGTTCGCGACGCAGCCGCACCGCTATGAATTCGACGAAAGCCTGCCCAAGGGCCTGCTTTTCTTCGCGGGCATCGGGGGAGAGAGGAGCGTCGAGCACCAAGGTGTGGAACTCCGGATGCTTTCGGTTGAAGCTCATGCAGACATCGATCAATTCATCGATAGCTTCTCTAAAAGCCAAGGCGCCTTCGCCATCGATCGCCTGTTCCGCTTCGGCCATTTCGCGTGCGTACTTCGACGCGAGCACACTAGCGATGGCTTCCTTATTGGGGAAAAACTGGTAAAGAGTGGCCGGGGACACGCCCGCTTCCGTGGCAATCGCGTTGGTGGTGGTCTCGTGGTAGCCAAGGCGGCCGAAGACCGTGGCTGCGGCGCGGAGGAGTTCCTGCTGACGCTGCTCACCGCGCGCGTTGCGTTTGCGGTTTGGATCGAAGACGGGCACAGGGCGATTGTCGCAGAAGGAATAGATCCAAGCAAAAACTTGCATCTTTAGATGGAATACAAGTATCTACTTGCATAGGAGGTGGACGGACATGTTCACTGTGATGGGAATTACGGGCAACGTGGGTGGGGCGGTGGCGGAAAATTTGCTCGCCGCGGGCCAAACGGTGCGCGGCGTGGTGCGTAACCCACAGAAGGCGAAAGCGTGGGCCGACAGAGGCGTCGAACTGGTGCAGTTGACCTATGACGATGCCGAGGGACTCGCGAGAGCGTTCGCGGGAGCGGAGGGTGTGTTCGCGATGATTCCACCAGACTTTGCGCCAGCACCCGGGCTGCCGGACCAGAAGCGCACGATCGCGGCGATCCTGCAGGCGCTTAAGCAGGCGAAGCCCGGCAAGGTCGTATTCCTTTCATCCATTGGTTCGGAACAGCCGAACGGGCTGGGACTGATCACATCAACGCACCTGTTGGAACAGGCAACGCGGACGCTTCCGATTCCCGTTGCGTACCTCCGCGCCGGCAGTTTCATGGAGAACTGGCTCGGAGCTTTGGATCATGTGCGCGCGACGGGCGAGATGCCCTTCTTTTATGCGCCGCTCACACGCAAATTCCCGCTGGTCGCCACGCGGGACATCGGCCTCGCCGGCGCCAAAGTATTGCAGGAACGCTGGACGGGCGAGCGGGTGCTCGAGGTGAACGGACCGGCAGGTGGTACAGATTTGCTCGAGACCGCGTCCGCGTACGCCACGTTGGCGAGCCGCGAGGTGAAGGCTGTGCAGTTGCCCGAGGAAGCCTGGCAGAGCGTTCTCGAGACGATGGGCATGCCGGCTAACCGGACGGAGCTATATATCGAAATGGTAAAGAGTTTCAACTCAGGCTGGATCCACTTCGGTAATCCGGGAACCGAAAAGTTTCACGGACCAACGACGATCGAGGCGTTCGCGCAGGATCTCCTCAAGAATCGAACATAGGAGATGTCGCAGAGATCACTCGCGATAGCCGGTCGCGGAATTTTGAGGTGGCTACTTTGAATTGCTGCCCGTGAGCTACGCCGTTGTGACTTTGCCGTCCCAGTCTCCGCCCGCTGGGACGGAGGCGTGTTGATGAATCAATCTCCACTCGCCGTTGCGCCTCTCGAAGCAATCGGTTTCGCGCACTACGAGGCGCTTCGTATCGCCCGTCTTGAGCACGACGTCCACTCTTTGGATCGTGCAAACGAGGCCGATGTCGTCGTTCACGACGACCTCCGTCTCGAGGATGTCTATCTTACAAGACTAACGTGGCCTCGCTCACGACAGCTTGTCGAAGAAGAGATAAATGGCGGCGATCCGGCCGTCCCGGACGATGATGAAATCCGTCCCGGCGTATGCTGGCGCTTCGCCAGGGCGGCCCGATACCCATGGAACACGCCCGCCATCGCCCACTTCTTCGGGTTCCGCAATCGGCTGATCGCTGAAGTCGGGGTGCGTCGCCTTGATAACGCCTGCGATGCGATCGATCTCGTCGCGGCCACGGTACACGCCCTTGTTCGGATCGTAGAAAACGACGTCTTCGGTGTAGATCTCGTCGATCGCTGCGCGTCTGCGCTGTGGATCGTTTTCACCGAAGACGTCCTGAAGATTTCGTATCAGCAAAGTCGAAATGCTGTATGGCATATTTGTCTCCTCCTTAACAGCGGACGGTTTGGCGTGCCGCGAATCTTTCATGACTTCTACAAATACATATGCGTGGTGCGCGCAAACTACAAATCATTAACCACTCTTGTCTTGGTGCCGCGGTCCAGAGCGGCCCGCGCTTCACCGGTTGTTGAAGATGACTTCCGGAGGCTGGAGGCCTCGATCTATGGCCTCTGCCCTACTCTGGAAACCACGGGTGAAATCCGCGGTATTGAAGAGATTCGTGACAACTTCGAGCATCGCGGCGTCGGCCGCCGGGACACCGCCAAACGACCAGGCCTTGAGCAGTGTGCGAGTCGCCGCATAGGACTGCGTAGGCCCGATCGCCAGTTTCTGAGCCATCCCTTCGACTGTCCCGGCAAGTTCAGCGTCCTGGACTACCTGTGTCGCGATCCCAAGTAGGCTAGCCACTGGAGCGGAAATGGGTTCTCCGAGCATCACCACGCGCGACGCCCGTCCCCGACCGACCCGCTCAGCCAAACGCTGCAGCGCTCCTGCGGCCGGCACCATTCCCGAAGTCACCTCTACGCAGCGAAAGACCGCGTTCTCCGCCGCAATGATGAAATCGCAGGTGAGGGCAAGCTCGAAACCGCCGCCAAACGTGACGCCCTGGACAGCAGCGACGGTAGTGTCCTAATTTGAATTTTCCGGCCTCAGGAATTGGCATTGATCGTGCTCCTGATCCATTCAGATACGGTTTGATTGCAAGCCTTCGCGGCTTCCTCAACGCGCTTCTGCTCTTCGTTACTTAGGCGAACCATTTGCCTTTGGCGTTGGATTCATGCTCACCGGGAAAAAGGTAAATGAACGCCAAACCGAACGACTTCGAAAGTTTGATAGCGACCTTACTGGAGCCAAAACGGAATTAGCGAAGCAGCAAGAAAGAGCCGCAAAAGCAGAAGGGAATATCGCATTAGCGGAACAGCACGCAAAAGAGGCCGATGCAAAGGCGGAAGGGTTCCGGCTGTCCATAGCAAAGGCTGAAGAAAATGCGGCAAAAGCCCAAGAGAATCTTGCCGAATCTAACAAGCGGGCTGCGGAAGCTGATGCCAAAGCGGAGAGTTTCCGGCTCGACATTGCACAAGCAAACAAACAGGCCGCATCGGCTAACGAGACCGCCGAACGGGAACATCTGGCTAGATTGCAGCTGGAGGCACGGCTCGCAGATCGAGTCGTTACACCAGAGCAGCAAAAGCGGCTTAGGGATGCTTTTGCGCCCCTTAGCGGGAAGACGATAGACGTCGTAATCCTCGGTGACACCCCGGAGATTTCTTTTGTGGCTAATGCGATATCGCAGTCTATGAAATTCGACGGTGTACTGGTGAACGAATTGCATCCCATGGGGGTAACGTCAAAAGGTGTTCTGGTAGGCGTCGAAGCCGATGCACCAGGCGAGTTCAAGGAAACCGCTAATGGAATGATTGCCATTTTTGGGAAACTCTTGATGGTGGCGTTGAGCTGTGGGATTTCAATGCAATGGATCTCAGCAAAGCTGCTTCCGCCTTTGGGAGTTCACCGGGAGCTGCACCAATCTGGACCTCGCCACTCCGGATTCTTATTGGGAGTAAGTGATCTAGCCGAAGATAGCCGGACAATAAGATGATCCCGAACGGGGCCAAAAGGTAAATTAGGACACTACCGCAGCGACGGTTGGTACCTTCAAAGCTTCGATCGCGCGATAGGATAGATTGACTTCCGCGATAAAGGTGCGGAACCAATTCACATCCTTATCGGTCTACTCTCGCAGGTCGGAACCAAAGCTGAAGTTGGGCCCTTCCGTCTGGACCACAAGAACACGAATGTCACTTTCGCTCGCGGCATGAACCGCCTGCCGTAGACATTCCGAAAATTGGCGATCGATGAGGTTACCGGGCGGATTCGCTAGGACGATGCGTCCAATTGGTCCCTGGCGCTCGAAGCGAACGGTTTTCATATCTTCTTTCCCTCAATCTTCTGCCCCTTCGAGTACATCCAGATGTGCGATTGGCATACATTTCCTCCAGCTGATTTGCCACTTTCATTGGTGCTGTGGTGTTCAAGATTCGTTTGCCGAGAAACCCAATCTTCTTCATGCGAGCAAAGTGCAATGTTACAGTACAGCCGCCCCCCATTTGTCCGTAAAGCCGGTAATGCTCAGGAGGCACGCAGCGCGCCTCCCGGATTGGGGGGACTATTCTGCCGCTGAGGGTTTCGCGGCCAGAATTTCCTTGAAACTCGGGCGGTACTGAAGGAATACCAGCACCCACAGCACACAGGCGACCAGCGCCGGAGGGATACTTGCTGGCGCAAGCGTCAGGTGAAAAGCAAGAATGTTGTAAAGCTCGGCC
>DASXLY010000248.1:0-175898 GCA_036495975.1 Occallatibacter sp.
GGCCCGCTCATAGAACGCCATCACCAGGTCTTCCTTCGACTGAAAATAGTAGTAAGCCGATCCCAGTGACACATCTGCGGCGGCTGCAATCCCGCGCATTGTCGTTTCCTCAAATCCCTGGCGTCGGAGGAGGTCCAATGCGACGTCGAGGATGCGGGCGCGAGTGACTTCGGATTTCTTGATCAAGGTGGCCGTTGTCATAGTTTTGAACGTGTTCGAAAACAGAATGCCTCGAACAGCTTGGCATGTCAAGGATTATTTGAACGCGTTCATTTCTGAACTGGGCCTTAAGCATTTGAGCGGCAGGAGTATGGTCAGGACTCGGCCCGTACGCGGAACCTACGACGTGGACGTCATCGCGGAGATTGGTTCCTATGCCGTACACCGTGTTTTCCGAGCGGCTTCGCACTATAGGATTTAAACAAGACAGCCGCGAAGGCGCGCCGCTGTGTCAGTGGACTCACGGCGCATTGACCTTGGATGTCATGCCATTGGACTCTCGAGTTCTCGGCTTTTCGAACCGTTGGTATCCGGACGCATTGCGTACGGCGGGGAACGATACGCATTCGTCGATAGTCGGCGCGGTGGATGATCGTGCTCCCACTCTCATCGTGGCGTACAACCAGCGTTCCTTTGAATTCGCGGCATTTTGCCAAAAAAAGGGCGTCTTCTACAGTGAAAAGTGTGCTGCGCACCATTACGAATAGGTCACGCGATAATCTATTGATTGTAAAGTGGTAAGTGGTGCCGGGAGGTTTATTGAATTACTACTGGCATGGTCCGCCGCCTTGACCTCGTCGGAAGTATAAGGAGAGAACAGGAGGCGCCCCATGGAAATTCACACGATCGGCATTGATCTTGGCAAGACAGTCTTTCACCTGGTTGGTCTTAACGTGCGCGGCGAAATTGTGGTGCGCAAGAAGTGCTCGCGCGATCAGATTCTGCGTTTCACCGCGAACCTGCAAGTGACACTGATCGGTATGGAAGCCTGCGGAGGAGCGCACTTTCTGGCTCGAGCCCTGCGGGAACAGGGGCATGATGCAAGGCTGATGCCGGCCAAGTACGTGAAGCCCTACGTGAAGACCAACAAGAACGACTACATCGATGCGGAGGCTATCGCGGAAGCGGTCGGTCGTGCGAGGATGCGCTTTGTACCCATCAAGACAGACGATCAACTGGATCTGCAGTCTCTTCACCGGGTGCGCGAACGCTGGGTATCGAATCGTACGGCGGTGATCAACCAGATTCGTGGATTGCTGTTGGAGCGAGGCATCACGATCCGCAAGGGACGTCGTCATATCGAACAGTCTCTGCCTGGGATCCTGGAAGATGCCGAAAACAAGCTTTCAGGCGCCTTGCGTGTATTGCTGACCGAACTGCGACAGGAGATGCAATACCTGCAGAGGCAGGTCGACGAGTGTGACAAGCTCATCCTGCGGATCGCTGACGAACTCGAGGACTGCCGACGGATGGTTGCGGTGCCCGGAATCGGACCGATGATAGCCACGGCCACCATCGCCGCGATCGGCAACGGATCGGCGTTCAAGAAGGGTCGAGGATTTGCTGCCTGGTTAGGCGTGGTGCCAGGGGAGCACTCTACCGGTGGCAAGCAAACACTTACGGATACCAAAAGGCGCGGGAACAGATATCTGCGCAAGCTCTTCGTCCAGGGCGCTCATGCCGTCCTGCAACAGAGGATGAAACAATCGAACGGCCTGAACATGTGGCTGGCTCAGCTCACCTCCCGCAAACGCATTCAGGTGGCGGCGGACCATACATTGGCCAACAAAATGGCGCGCATGGTGTGGGCAGTGCTCTCCAAAGGAGAGGCCTACCGCCCTCCGCTTTTGATTGAAACAGCCGCCGATTAAAACAACTGGCCTGCAATTGACGCCTGGGCGAAAGACGCCAGGCTTGGAAATCGCATTCGCGATTCCCACAATCACAGACCACGGCGGCTGAGAAGAAATGTTTGATTTTCCTGCCAGGTTTGCTGGCGAACCATGACGATGGCACAACGGTCGAACCCGGCACTCTTGAAACCTGTAATCCGGAATAGGCTTAAAAGCCCGCCTTACTAAATAGGACAAGGGTGCAGCGCATTCCATCCAGGGTCAGAGCAGTAGCTCACACAAAGGCCGGATACATTCGCGCAGACCTAAACGTCATTCTCATTTTTCGCTTGCAAAACGGCGGCGGACCATACATTCCGGATTGCGGACAAATCACCCGAAACGGACGTCCTCGCCAGATCGCACGCGCCACAGAGGTATTCTTGTAATCACAAAGAGGGCGAGGCCGAATGAACGCTAAGACGGCGATTGCTGGATTGTGGGGCGCGTTGATCGGAGGGCTCATCTTGCCCTGGCCTCGATTACCAACGCTTGTTTTGATCTCTGGGCAAAAACCCGTGGGCTGCCCTTGTGGAAGCTCTTACTGGACCTATCCCCTGATGCGGTTGTTGGACTTTGCGATTTGAGCTACCTGGACGACGTCTTGTCATCCGATCAGGCGCGACAACTTCTTTTAGACAATCAGGACGGCCGCGAATCCCGGGAACACGCGATGAGGGATGGATATCCATGCTATGACACGTCGGTTCGGATGGCTTGGATTCAGCGAGCAAGAAATACTCCAAAGAGCCCGAGGCGCTCTGGATAAGGGATTTCGCGCCCTGAAATTGACAGTAGGCGCGGCAGACTTGGAAATTGATATCAGGCGCCCGTCGGCCTTGCGCGCTGCGGTCGGTGATGAGGTCGATATTATGCTCGACGCCAACCAGAAATGGTGTTTACCACAAGCCATGAACGCGTGCCAGGCCCTTTCCACAATATCTCCCTTTTGGATCGAGGAGCCGACCCATCCTGATGACATAGCCGGTCACCAGAAGTTGGCCGAGCAGATAAAACCCATGGCAATTGCCCTTGGAGAGCATGTTGCCAACCGTGTTCAATTTAAGAATTACCTGGAGGCTGGTTGCGTTGATTTCGTTCAGGTGGATTGCACCCGCGTTGGAGGTATCAGCGAATTCATTACGGTCAGCCTCTTAGCCCGAAAGTTCTGCCGACCGATAGTTCCCCATGTCGGCGACATGGGACAGATCCATCAACATCTGGTTCTGTTTAATCATGTGGCCTTGGGACACCCGAAGCTTTTTCTCGAACATATCCCACACCTGAGAGATCACTTTCGGCACCCTGTTCAGGTCAAGAATGGATGCCTCAAAAATCCGACGGAACCGGGAAGCAGCACCGAGGTTTTGGAATCATAACAATTTTGCCGAGTCGTTCATTCGGCTTGCTGCTCGCGATCCTTGCGATGAGATTCCGAGGAGCTTCGCGATTCAAGTTCATTCGCGAGTATTTCTAGCAGACGGGAGAAGCGATTGATGATTGCAGTTCTGTTCATGCTCTTGGGGTTTCTTGCGCCGCAATCACAGAGTGCGGCTGTCGGCAGCATTCAAGTGAATCCTCTTGATCGCTACGCTCAAAGCCAGGGAGATACTTGGATCACAGCATGGGCAGACGATGGAAATATCTATTCTGTCTCCGACGATACCAGCGGCTTCGAACTCAAGGGCCCCAGCCGCAATCTGATGGTGCACCGGCTGTCTGGAGACAATCCGAGGCATTTGCAGGCTGTCACCGTCAATAGGATGGATGAATATGGAAAAGAAACGGAACCAATGAGTGCGTTGGGCTATGGCCCGAGCGCCGCACGCGATGGCCGAGCATGGAAGGCTGACGGAATCACAGCGATAGATGGCGCCCTTTACGTATTCGTGAGCAAGCATGACTATCCATGGCGTAATAGGAACCTGAAGGACAATCGGCAAACCGCTGCCGATTCCAGCATTATCAAATCCACCGATCATGGACTTTCGTGGACGCGGACCGCGAAGGAAAACTACTTTGATCCGATGTTTCCAGGACGACGATTCGGCGCTCCTTTCTTCATCACATACAGAAAGGATGGCAAGTCGAATGCGGACGGGAGCAACAAGTTCGTATATGCGGTCTCAAATAATGGGTATTGGAACAATGGAGACGAACTCTATTTGGGTCGTGTCCGCCGAGATCTCTTGCCTCGCCTCAAGGGAACAGACTGGGAGTTCTATCGAGATGGAAACGGTCTGTCAAATGCTGCCTGGACGCGAGACTTAGCACAGGCTCGTCCGATTCTCGTAGATCCGGGGCAAGTCAGCATGTCCGCCGTCCAATATGTCGAGCCGCTCGGGTTGTACCTGTTGTGCCAATGGCATTATGCGCCGAACACCTTTGGCGGCAAATCCATCTGGAGTTTCCGGATAGCGAAAGCACCGTGGGGACCCTGGCGGGCCTTGCCCGAGGATGCATTCGACGAAGGCTTCTATAATCCCGCGATCGTAAACAAGTTTTCAAGTGCAGACGGCCATCATCTGGTGGCTTCTACTGCGGGCGATTTCAAGAGGCCGAAGATCTTCTACAAACTCTACATCGAGAAGATTCGATTGGTGCCTCAGTGATATGAGCGGCGCTTGCCGGACCGAGGGAAATTGATTTTCACCTCATTTCGGATAACTCCGCTTTCATGCGATTTACGGAGTGAAACGTAAGATGACGGCCAACCTCTGGATTGGGCTTTTGCTGACATTGATCGCCGGCGTGCTTTCGGGCAATTGCATGCTTCCGATGAAATTCGCCAAGCGCTGGCCGTGGGAGGGCATCTGGCTGGTCTTCAGCATTGTTTCGCTGGCGATTCTGCCCTGGAGTCTGGCGATTGCTCGGGTAAAGGATCTGCACGCGGTCTACGCCGCCTTACCTGCAACCAGAGGGAGTCAGAATACTCCGTGCCAATTTTATATCGAACGGCAGTACGCATATGGGCAGCGGTTTCGTCTCAACGGCGTATACACCCCTCAATTGGTCATCCACGAAGTGGAACAGGTCGTGGGTAGCTGCTTGTCGAGCAAACCTGAAGAAGAACAGGTCGGGGGTAGCTGCCTGTCGAGCAAACCTATTGACCGGCAAAAACTGCGCCATTAACTTTTCGGCATTCGTGCACGAGCCTGTAACCTTTCTTCCCTTGGCCTCTCCTATATCTGTGCACAAAGCGGATCTTCCTTCAGCGCTGCCTTCGCAGACAGCGCCTGGATTGTTTTGCGCGCAAATTCCCGCCCTTCCAAGGAGTAGTAAATGTTAAAAGCAATTCGTGGCCTGTTGACCGTCGCGCTCAGCGTCGGAGCACTCACCTCCACCATGTACGCCGCCAATACCTTTACAGGTTCCACTTCCAGTGTCTTCGTCATGACAAACGACACGGTCAAAAACGAGGTGCTCGCCTATCAGCGTCTCCAGGATGGTAGTTTCGCTTCGAAAGGGAGGTTTGCCACTGGCGGCCGCGGAAGCGGAGGTACCACTGATCCATTGCAGTCGCAAGGTTCGCTCACTCTCAGCGGCGACCACAACCTGCTGTTCGCTATCAACGCAGGCAGCGGCACGATCTCCAGCTTCCATCTCCTCGGCGGTCGGCCCATCCTCGCCGATCAGAAGCCCACTGGGGGTGCCTTCCCAGTCTCTGTTGCAGAACACAACGGCACGGTCTACGTCCTCAATGCGGGCGGAAACGGAGCCATCGTAGCCTTTCGCACCGATCGCGTAGGTCATCTCTCCCAGATCCCCAACTCCACCGCGCTTCTCACTGGCATGAACTCCGGCGGCTCAGACATCTTAGTCAGCCCGGACAGCAAGACCCTCGCAGTTATCGAGAAGGATCCCGAAAACATCGACACATTTCCCATCAACCCAGACGGGACCCTTGGTACGGTGGAAGCTAACCACAGCGTAACTCCCGGTGTCTTTGCTGCCAGCTTCACACCGAGTGGCCAATTGATTGTCTCTGAAAACCAGCCTAACGGAACGGATGTTTCCACCATTTCCTCCTACACCGTCAACGCCAACGGCGCCATTACCGCGATCAGCCAGAGTGTTCATACTTTTGGTGACGGTAACTGCTGGAACGCCATCACTCCGAATGGCAAGTTCGTCTACGCCGACAACTCCGGCAGTTCCTCGATCGCTGGCTTTTCTGTCGGCTCCGATGGTGCGCTCACTCCGATCGGCGGAACGATCGTCGCTTCCTACCCCGCGGGCACAACAAATCTTGATATGGCCGTCAGCGGCGACGGCAAATACCTCTACACGCTCAACTCCGGCACAGGTTCCGTCGGCATCTACAGCATCAATTCCAACGGTACCCTCACCAACCCAGGCGACATTGAAGGCTTGCCAAAGACCGTGGGCTTCCAAGGTATCGCCGCACTGTGATTGTTGCAATGGGCTCAGGCCCGCTGCCTGCCCACGCGGGTACCCCCTTGCCTGCGTGGGCGGCATCTCTTTAACGAACTCCCCCTTTAGATTTCTATAGCGCACAGATTCCACAGTACGAACCAGCGCGCAGGAAAAAATATGTATCCAGCCTGACAGCTTTGTTTCCTCATACACAGTCCATCACGAGAGAGTGCTTAGGTCGTGCAGCCCGAATCGAGCCACCGCAATCACGGCGATATTCGTTGCATCCGCTCTATGCGCATTGCTGGAACAAGCAATGGGATCAGCAAGGCATCCTTTACACGTATCGCAAAAGTGAGTTGCCGGACATGGTGCAACAGGGGCCGAGAGAAGAACCTGCTACGCAGGATGGCGAGAAGAACGAATTCCTTGGGCACCTGCGGCGGTCTGTCGAAATGATCGCCATCTGCCGCCGAGCATACGGCAGAGTCTCTGGGACAGTGCGATATGTTTCCCGAGGAGGTCTCCTGTATTTCTGAGCAGATTGTAGGAATGCGAGTGATTTACCTGGTTTTGAGGCTCGGCTCTTCAGTTGTTCTGATCGGGGTATACGGCGATGATTCTTCAGATGTCAGCATCGACGACAGACCTACCGTAGCTCTTCAATGAGCTGTAAGGTAGTTAACAGTTGAGGATTGCGAGATTGGTCAACAAGAGCCGGCTTGAACGAAGCCGGTGCGGGGGCGAACGCTTACTCTGCATGCAAGAATGCATGTGCGGTTGTGCTTCACACACTTGTGTTGTTCCATTCATTAATATCATCCAGAAAGCATCTGCCGCCCCACTGGCCCTGCACTGATTGTGCCGAGGCCCGGAACCTTGGCTCGAGTTCTGGACCCGCAGTCCGGAAATTGTTGCGCCTGCCGGCGCAATTCTCGAAGGCGTTCATCTCTTACCTTTATATCTGTTTGGCTTACGCAGCACCTTCTGTCGAGAAGGCCTGATCGAAACTAATTGGGCGAGTCGCGTTCTAAGTTAAAGATCGGTTTCTCGTAAGACTCAGCGTGAATGCGGTCCCCTCTCGATTCGAATCCTCGAGGAAGACACTACCACCGTGTTCCTCGGCCACTCGACGAGCCAGCGCGAGTCCCAGGCCGGTTCCGTCGGGTTTTCCTGCGGTCACGAAAGGATCGAACAAAGTCGTCCGAATGGGGGCAGGTATGCCGGGGCCATTGTCCAGAATTGTGACGTAGATACGTTCATCGACTTCAGCAAGTTGAACCTTAACCTCAGGGATGTGAGTCGAGCATGTCGCAGCCTGGCAGGCATTGAGCAACAAGTTATATACAGCACTTTCAAGATTCGTCACGTTAATGTCCGCTTCCACCGGCGGAAACATGCCGACTGTGATGGGAACGTGTCTCCCGTCTGGATGAACCTTCACTGCCGCAATGGCTTTCTCCACAACGAGAGAGACGCGTTCATGGACAAGTGGGTTGTTTCTGCCGCTACGACCGAATTGCAGAAGTGAATCAAGGCGATGCGTCATCGCGAGCACCGCTTCCCGAATTTCGAGGAGCAGATCAGCCCGCATTCTTGCGCATATATCGTGGCGCTCGAGAAACTCGGCGTTTGCATAGATGGCCGAAAGCGAGTGGCGCATGTCATGGGATATCGAGCAAGCCATCATGCCAATTGCCGAAATGCTATCTGCCTGCACCAGGCGGCTTTGTCCGCGGCGATTTGGCCCTTCTTGCAGATCCACGCCAACGACCTTGTCAAAGATGAGGACTTTACCTCGGTCTGAAATCGTTGCATTCCAATGTTGGGTCTTCACTATTCCTCCCTTCGTGTTGCTCTTGTTGCGCCCGCGGCAGATATCATCGGAGCTAAATCTGCGTGGCTAGTTCCATTGCGTACCCTGTCGAGCAAAATCAGTAGTCACGATTCGAAGTAACAAGCGAATGCAGAACCGCGTCTAGCGCCAACCTCGCAGGCAGCTTTTCGATCAGGTTCAAGACGTCTTCAGGAGCGCAATGCCGCGACAGGCCATAACGGTAGCAACACTGATTTCCCGCTCAGAATATTCGTCAGATGCGGTGTCTGTGGATCACTCTGATCTTGTGAGATTGCCGTGAAGGGAAATGATTGTACTTGGCTGCGGCTAGAGAGTCAGCCTGCAGCCAAGCCATCTGGTGCCCTCGACCTTAGTCGAGACGTTGAACGATTGGACAATTGATCGAAAAGCCCGAGCTTCCGAACGCTGCTCCACCCGGGCCTGTGATGAGCCCGTCTTGCACGAACGTCAGAATCTGGAACTCTTCACGTAATTGGCCGCGATACCCCTGGTTGATGGCATCGTCTGTCCACTGATACAACTGGGCATCCCATGCCGGGCTGTAATCGAGAGCGATTGTCGGAATGCCGCCGAGCGTGTTATTCGGTCTGAAGCTGTCGGCAAGATCGGCAGAGAGCCCCTGACGCAAGGGGTTGTTGCACCCTCCGGTTTCCGGGCCATTGGTGGCGATGAAGATGCGTTCTACCGGGCTGGCGAAGCTGTCGTCATGTCCGAGCAGCAGTTGACTCATGAGTGGAGCGTAAGTGTTGTGCTCAATGGCTGCCGCGAGAGGAATGCTCGCGTCCATCGAAATGTACCAGACTGGACGACCAAAGCTGAACCCATTGATTAGGTTAATCGTGACGGTCATGTTGGCAGGGTCGATCGCCACAACCTGATCGTGCACTTTCGAATAGTCGACATTCCCATCGGGAAAGCTGATCTGACTGGCGTCAACCCCGGATGCAACCATCGGTGCGTTGTAGATCACACCTCCTGCGTTTGTGATCTGCACATATGGACTGTAGTTAGCATCGCCGATCGCACCTGGCGCGGCAGACTGAGGCGGGAATTCAGCGCCTTGAGGGCCAGGAACAATTTTGCGTAGTGGAGAAAAGTCCACCGTCCCCGCGTTGAACACGATATTGCCGTTCGTATCAAGGGTGCCCGTTCTCGCAGCGTTTGCAGCGAAAGCCAGCTTCGTAGAGACATTCAGTCCGAGCTCATTAGCCACGCTCTGGTCGCTTACATCCGTAAGGATGTACCACACAGTGTTGTTCTGGCCTTTCTTGAGCCCCTTGACAGTGCCCTTATACAAAGGCAATGTGATCGTGCCATGTGCCGCGTCCACCTTGCCTGAGTTCAGTAGTTGAACCGGGCCGACAAGACTGGGGTTAACGGTCGACGGGGAAGGACCAAAATAACTCAAGGGAACGGAGGCACCTACGGACGGCGGCGCGGGAAACAAGTCGCAGCCTGGGCCTGGGCCAATGGGGCCAGGGCCGGCCCCCTGTGCTGAATTGAAAGAGGAATCAACCGGTTGCGGGGCCGCGCTCATTTCGGGTGTAACTACGGCATTGGGGGTAGGACGCTTCGCTAGGCTATGGATAGCTATCATTTCGGGGGAAAGTGGCTTTCCGGGTAACGTTTTTGTTTGTGCAATTGCTAGCGGCGCAACGGCGCTTAGCATAAGGAGGGTTTTCAAGCAGCGAGACAGCCCGCGGTTCGTGCGAAACGGCACTGTCCTCGACGACGGACAAACGTTGAATCTCATTCGATGCTCCTTTAAATGGGTTCTATGGGATTGCGCATTCATGGAACGTGTGCACCGTCTGGGGCTTGTGGTGTTTCGATGAATGAGCGTGTATATGAATCCTCAAATGTGCCCGAAGTTACAGATCGACTGGGAAAAATAAATAGATTCATCTCAAAGCAACACTACGGCAGTAAGAGAAGTACCGGAGTCCTCGCCGGCCGATAGAAGCGCACGCCGGCCTACCGATTCCGGCCCGCAGGTTGCGCAGGCAATCGCCTTTGATTCTTCAGGACGGGATCGCAGTTTCTTTGTGGAAGCGTCCTGGTGCGGCAGAGCCTTGGGATGACAGATGCTCGCGTGATTGAGAAACTAAGGCCGCGTCCTCGCCGAAGCCTTCACTATTTTTGACATAAGGAGATCGAACGACAGCGGTCCAGACCCGCCTAGTACGAGTGCAACGAGGCAGGCAAGATAGAGCAAGTCACATTCATATCCAGGCGGACCGAAGTTGGCACCGTTCGGAGTGATGGCGATCAGCTTGATGGAACTGAAGCCGTATTGCCAGTGCACGCTGAACATCGCCACAAGTAAAACAGCTGCCATCGGCACACTAGCGAACGGGATAAAGGCTCCAACGAGAAGTTTGGCGTAACCGTGTTCCATGAAGCCACACCCCACAATGAGGCGCAGCGGAACTGGAACCCACGTTGAGAATTTCAGTCGAGTGAACATCCGTACGGTTGCTCCAGAGGTGTCCATCAACACCAGGCGGGATCGTGCCGAACTCATTGGCCGTTATAAGCATGACGTTGGGAGTTGGCTGTGGGTTACAGGCTGGGAGCGCAGCAGGAGCACAGGAGAGAACGTGTCGCGATGAGAATCTGAAGTGCCCAAAGGCAGACGCGAATAGCGCTAATCTGAAATCGCGCATCTAAAACCAATCGCGAAGCGCTGGAACGCGGCGCATCACGCTCCCGAAAGAGGGTCACATCCGCGGGAGATCGTCCTATAGTGTGTGGCACAGCCTGAAGTGCAAGTACTCCTCGACCACGACAAGCAGCAGCGTAACAACGGAAAGAGAAATCTGCAGCAGTTCCATTCTTTTCTGTTTGCTGCTCTGCGGACGAAAACGCCAGCGTGCTGCGGGTCGATTGCGCAGATGGATGGCCCGTAGGACGATTCCGAGCGTCAATATTGATCCGGAAAGGGCACCCACGAGAAGTGTAACGCGAAGCCAGGTGATCTGATGGAAGTGCTCCATGGTCGCGCCAAGCCCCGTCGTCATCGCCAGGGATCCAATCCCAATCGCAAGGCGCACGCTGTTCAGCGCCACAACGGCAGTGCACACGCTTTGAAGCACGGAGAACAGCACACTCGAGCCAACGAGAGACAATGGCGGAGCCGTTTCAAAAACGAATGATCGATCTCTGTCTGATTCGGCGAGCAGCGGGCGCACTAATGTCTGGTTCGTTCTCGCCCTGTTCAGAGCCTCATTGACCTCCATCATTCCTACCTCCGTTCTACTGGACGGGCCGAGACTGTGAAAGAAAGCTGGTGATTCTAGAGCCAGATCGGAAGCCAGGCGCAATTCTGCGATCCCTCGTATGATTCTCCGAAGTGCAGATTAGTTTCAAAAAAGCCGCAATTAGTCCCGCACCGGCTGCTCCGGTCGGGCATTCCCACCGCGGATCTCCTGTGCCAGCAGCACATCCAGGCTTTCGCTGTAGCCAGAGCGGGCAGCTCAAAGATCGATAATCAGCGATCAGAATGAGGATGTTGCGCGTCGAGTCGAGAATGGCGGAGCCGATTTCGCAGTTCTCCAAGTGACGATGACACGCAGGAAGACTTCATACTCAGGCAAACCTATTCGATACTCACCGAACTGGAGGGACTTCTCTATCCGACTAGGCGGAAGATGTAGTGATGCGAGAGAAATTCAACCCCGACTAGAACAAGAGTGACAATGGCCAGTGTGATTTGCACTCGCTCCCCCCACAAGCGCCGCCGCGACATTGGCGGTTGTCTCCACTTGGAAGATGGGCGTTTCCGAAGCGAGCGAATTCTCCAAATCATGTAGAGATTGATACACGACCCGAGCACTGCGAGTGCCATCATGGGAATACGGACCGCGGCTTGATGGAATCCGGTTGCGGGTCCTCTGGCTCCCTCCGCGACCGCAGCGAGAGTTCCCAGCCCGATGATCAGTCGCACCCCGCTGAGCGCCATGATGAGAGTGCAAACGCTCTGCGCGACAATGAAAACAAAACTGGTTAGACCAACCGCCCAGCGGCGGACTCCACGCTCGCCAGAAAGTTCAGTCGTCTCGGTTCGCCGCGAGGCGACCATTACTCGCTCGATAGCCACTCGGATTTGACGCGCAAGTGCCGACGAGGATACAGAAGGACTTCGGCGCTCTGTGACCATCGCTCGATGTCGCTGGTCTCATGTGAATTCACTTTTTACCGAAATGCAAAGTTGCTTTCGCAATCAAGGTGTGGCACGCCTACCAAATGCGGCGAGCGCAACTTCATCCTTTATGTCTGCCCAATGGACTCGTGAACTTGTAACCTTCGAGCAGGTTCTGTATCTAACGGTCAGCGAGCCTGTAGCTGCTTGCCTCTATGGCCTCAGGCCGTTTGATGACGCAGCTATCAATAACCCACGTATTCCGAGACTAGACGATCTAGTTAGTACAACCAACGAAGGAGAGATTAAATGAACCAAGTCGGCTTATTAGCGACGTTGCAGGCCCGGCCCGGCAAAGAGGCTGAGGTGGAACAGTTTCTAAAGTCCGCGAGTCCTTTGGTAGACGCGGAGACGGGAACGACAACCTGGTTTGCATTCAGGGTGGGGCCAGCAACCTTTGGCATCTTCGATACGTTCAAGAACGACGATGGCAGGAGCGCTCATGTCAACGGTGCAGTGGCCGAGGCTCTCTTCGCGCGTGCTGAAGAACTATTTGCGGGGCATCCGGATATCAAACCCGTAGATATCATTGCCGAGAAACTATAATTTGAGACTTGTTCTCCGGCAGTACCGACGTCAATCAGGAATGAGGGCTTTAGAAGCCCTCGCACTTGCTCGTTGGGCATCTTTTGAGATGATCAGGCTATTGCTCTTCGCGGCGTCGACTATGTCTTCCAGTTCCTTCAGAAAGAAAGAATCTGTTTATACCGATGCTCGCATCGGTCCCTGTTTCATATGGCTTCAGCTCGATCAAGCTGTAATTGGCACGGACGAGCGCAGTTAGAGCCCCGGGACGCGAATGCGATCTCCTCTACATTGCCTATATATATGGCGGACGTACAAAGACCTCTGTCCAGCTAACACGCGCATCATGATGATCGCCTGAGGCTAGGACGTGTTCGCGCTGATCGCGCCTCTAATGCACTATTACATCCCATGTGTAAAGACGCGTGATTGAACTATTAGCAACAATCGCTCTTATTCGACTGGACCTGTAACTTTGGTGCTTCTGAAGGCGTCGGATGGATGAATGCGCGAGGTACTGAGCACTCGAAAGCCCCTCTTACTCAATTTCATCGTTAAAGAGTTGATCCAACTCTCGAAGGAGTCTATTCATGAGAAACAAGATTACGTCGTTCGCCGCGGCAGCTCTTCTGGCATTGCCCATGCTTGGCGCCAGTATTGCCGCTGCCCAGACCGATCAAAGAGTTAAGGTCGATATACCGTTCGCCTTTCAAGCCGGTAACAAACAGCTTCCCGCCGGTATGTACGTCATTGGTATGTATCGACGGGACCAGTCAGCCCGCGTGACGACCAGCGATGGTATTGGTGAGGTGTTGATGCTGGCGAATGTCGTTGGACCTGGTGATCGAACGGATGCCAGGCTTGTCTTCGATAGAGTCGGGGATAGCTATCTGCTCAAAGATGTGGAAGCGCCGGGCTTGGCGATGACATTTGGAGTCGAGAAAGCGGAGCAACGGCTTGAAGCTTCAAATTCAAGGTCAAAGCCGACTACCGTAACCGTCGCTGCAGTAAGACTCTAATCGTCGAAGTGGGGTCGGCCGAGCGCTGGCCCCAATCCTCGATTCACCTGCAGGCATTTCGCCAATGGTAGACGGCGTTGCTAACGCAGATAGCGATACTGAACCAACAGCGTGAACTTCGTTGCTGGTTTGAACAATGCGGGACTCCGATACGCACTTACGGAATGAGTCATCTGTTTTTCAAATCTCCCCAGGAGAGCACAATGTACAACATCTCGAATCTCACAAAGCTGAAGCGCCTCGATGAAAATGCTCCTGATGCGATGAGGGCGTTTGGGGCCTTCGACAAGGCCGCGTTTGCGCCGGGCGCGATCGACGTACTCAACAAGCAGCTGATTGCGGTAGCAGTTGCACTGACTACCCAGTGCCCATACTGTATTCAACTACATGTGCAGTCGGCGCGGAAAGAAGGCGCAACCGATGAAATGCTCGCTGAGACGGCAGTCGTTGCTGCGGTCATGCGCGCCGGCGGAGCCATCACACACGCGTCGCATCTCTTCAAGGAGTAAGGTTGCCTTTACTGCCCGCGTCACCTTTGCGACGTCCTGCTGCCAGCTGAGGCTTCAGATATTCCCAGAGCCCAGGACGACCACTCTCTCAGGTTGTTGCTGTCGCTCGCTTGATGACTCTCTCTAGCTGACCAATCTCTGCTCTTCGAATCATGTTCAGCCGCCAAGCTTTCCTGTAGGAATTTGGACTGGGATCTGGCTCTGCACATCAGTCCCGGCTTGTCGGATCGCATTGAGGACCACGCCGCGCGTCAGCAACTCAGGCAGAACGTGAGTAGAGGTCTGGCCGCCCCCTGAAATGATGACATATGTCGGGACACCGCTGCGCCCAACGTGGCTGAGTTCGGTGGTGATCTCCGGATCATAGCGAGTCCAGTCTGCGCGAAGGAGCACGTACCGTCGACGAACAAACTCCTGCTCGATTTCGCGATTTTGCAATACGGCCTTTTCATTGACTTGGCAGGAGAGGCACCATGCGGCGGTAAAGTCGACAAAGACCGGCCTGCCCGCGCTCTCGGCCTGATTAAGGGCCGCACTGGAGTATGGTTGCCACTGCAGGCGATCCGCCTGGGCCTTGATTAGAGGAAGAGCGAGAGCTGCTGTGGCCGTCGCAGCGGCGGCGACATAGCCCCAGCGGCGGCCGGGCCAGCGCCCCAGTATCCAGCCACTCATAGCTAGAATCAACAGTCCTACCAACAAACGGGCAACATGGTCGGTACTGTCTTCCGCAGTGCTGCCACTCGATCGGCCGTAGACCCAAACTAGCCAAACCACGGTGAGAAAGAGAGGCACAGACGTCAGTTGCTTCAGGGTCTCCATCCAGCGGCCAGGCCGCGGTAACTTGCTTGTCCATCCGGGAACTAACGTCAACGCGAGATAGGGCAAGGCCAAGCCGAAAGCCAGGGACGTAAAAACTGTGAACGTAACAAGTGCCCGCTGAGAAAATGCGAATCCAATAGCTGCTCCCATCAGCGGTGCCGTGCATGGTGTCGCCACAACGGTTGCAAGAACTCCCGTAAAAAACGATCCGGTATAGCCTCCCTTGCGGGCAAGACTGTCACCGGCGCTGGTCAGCGTTAGCCCTAGATCAAACATCCGGGCTAGTGAGAGCGCCATAAAGAACAGTAGGCAGGCCATCGCGACAACAAATCCCTGTGACTGAAGTTGAAATCCCCATCCAACCTGTTTGGCCAGGGTTCTGAGAGTAAGCAGTGCGCCGACGATGATCCAAAATGAGCAGAGGATTCCTGCAGTATATGCAGCTCCATGCACTCGCTGTCTTGCCCTTCTCTCACCGGCGCTTCCCGCTAAAGCGAGTGCCTTGAGGAAGAGCACCGGGAAGACGCATGGCATCAGATTCAGGATTATCCCGCCGCCGAATGCAAGCAAAAGCGCGAGGAGTAATTCTGGGACACCACTACCATGTGAGCTCGTGGCAGCCGGTCCCACGGGCACATCAAACGTGTAAGACCGTCCGCCGCTCAGCTTTAGCACGCCCTTCAGTTCTTTCGGAAGGGTATCGGAAAGGTCGGCTCGCTCTGTCACGAGCTTCATCCCGTCTGCTGTGGGCTCTACCTTCTGTTCCGCTGCATTCCGGATCGAATCATCGTCAAGCGGATAATATTCCGCCGAAGGCTCTTTGTGGCCGGTGACTACGTTGAGGATCAAGGTGTCGCGAGTCGCCCTAACGCCGATCTTCACGGCTGTTGGCGCCTTGACTGGTTCCGCACCAACGGCGGCATCGATGAGTTTGTTCGTCTCTTTAGACGCCTGCGGAATCACGTGGAGGTTGAATCCGAGGTACGCTTTTCCAGGAAGACATACTTCTCGGCATACAAGCCATCGCACGTGCGCTCTAAGGTCAACCGTTCCGAGAGGGACCTGCGAGGATGCGGTAAGGTTGAATGGAAATACGGCTATACCTTCATATCCATAGTCCATTAAAGGCCCGAGAGGTAGTCTCGAGGGAACTGGGTACTGCATCGGCCCCACGGAAATTCCTGACGGTACCGCCCACTCCACTTCGGGGGGCTCGCCCGAATCCCCGGCATAGACCCAATAAACATGCCAGCCGGGATCCAGGGTCAGCGCCAAAGCAACACGACTCTTAGCCCCTGAGGTAATTGTCCCGGAATCGGAGACCAGTTCCGCAGTCAGATGCTGAGCTTTGACCGGTCCGGATATACCCGGTTCCTAACTCCCGCAATTGAGCTCGACATAACGATGGAAGAGTGATTAGGACTGCGAGGAGGAAAACAAAACGATGATGGATGGTTTGCATGTTCGACCTACGACTCTTGAAGAAAATGCGGCACCGGGAATTCTCGGTGCGGCCCCACGTCAATTCGTGGAAAGGTGGTCCAGGGCATCTTGTGCGGATAGACGATCACCGTGGCTGTGGCTAACCTTCTCGAATACGACCATGCCTTGTTTATCGAGAATGAACGTTGATGGGTAAGCCGTCTCATGGGGCGCATCCCAACGCAATCCGTAGAGGTTGGTCACCTTATAATCAGGATCGGTCACGAGAACAACATTGGGAGGCAACTCAGTCTGCTTCTCGAGGAACTCTTTTGCATGTTGATCGAGATCGGCGGGTGGACCGGGATATACCAAAAGCACCCTCGTGTTCTTTGCTTTAAAGTCTGAAGCGTGATCAGCGAAATCATGAACCTGCCTAACGCAGTAAGGGCACTGGTAACCAGGGAAACCTCGCAGGATCACGAGCACGAGAGGGTGGCCGCCCTGCTCGGCCGACAGAGTGACGTTCTTCCCTGTTGGTGTCGAGAGTGTGAAGTCGGGCGCCTTTGCGCCCACCGCAGGGGTCTGGGCGAAGGCGGACACGCCGAGGAAAAAGGAGCAAGCGATGGCGAGGATGCATCCCCACACTCGATTGAAGCTAACTGTGTCGCCACCTTGGGCTCTCTGGGATAGGAAATCAAAAGCGGACATGAAGAGATACTCCTCCTGTGGAATGCCAATCTGACAAACCAGTTCGGCAAAAGGTTACAGCGCGCCGCATTCTATTCATTTTTAGGTGAAGGATCCTCCCTGGAAGCGGTCGGCCGCCGGGAGATGGCCTCAGTTGTAATGATTCGAAATACGACTTCGTTTTGTATCCAGCAACCGGTCCACTCCGTAAGAGTTAAAACGAACGCCCGCTAACAATAAGGAGTAGACCACAGAATAGGTGAGTTGGATCCCGACAGTTGCCCAGTCTTGCCGTAGGCTAGAACCAAACGTCAGAACAAGCATCAGAACCGAGCCGGAAATCAGGGCACGCCGAGTCTGGAAACCGAGGAGAATGCTAGTGCCAATGATCGCCTCAACTATTGGAAGCGCGCAGCCGAAGCCGTAGACGGACCATGCGGGCAGAGGGGTCTTCTGGAACATCCCGACCAGGGATCCGGCAAAGCTTGTAAGACCGGCACTCCAACGAACCACGCCGTGGATGCAAATGTTCAGGCCTAATGCGATACGCAGAAGCGCATAGGAAAGAGCTATGTTCCGCAACCATGTCTGCCTTTGTTCGGCCATCGCGCTCTCCATCTGTGAGTCACATGACCAGAGATTCTAAGTCGTTCTCGGTGAATTGTGAGCAAAACCAACCCAACTCAGACGCGTGACCGAAGCCTTCTCGCATCACTGTTGCCTGTTCTTCAGAATTCAGCTTCGTCTTTTCGAAGGCATGTGTTACGGCCTCAGAGATGGTCGCGCCGGTTCGCAGAGCGCTCAGCAGCAAGAAGTCTTCTCGGCCAATTCGGCGGTAGTAGACCGAATCGTCAAAGCGATGGACCGCCAACCAGATTCGTTCCTGTCTCATCACGGGAAGCTTCAGGTAGTTCAGGGATTCGCGCCGATTCGCGGCGTTGCTCACGATTTCGGCTTCTGGTGCGTGCTTCTTAATGGCTAGCACGAGGCTGTCAACCGGATAGCTCAACTCCAGCAACTGGAGGTGCGGTTGAAGAGAGAGCTTCGAGTCTGGTCCTATCGCCTGAACTTCTTCCGCTGTAAGCGGGGTGAGGTGTCTCCGATCGAACGCGTCGACATACGCCCATTCAAGCCTCGCGACATCTCCAGCGAGACGTCGGCGCCGGCCCGCAAACTCCGGGTGTGATTCCAGAAAGTCTGGCAGCTTCGCACCCAAATCCCGGAGCGTCCAGGACGTGGAAGGATTCTCGTTGAGATAAGCAAGGATCAGGGGGTCGAAGCGGCCGGGCCCGAGCACAGCATTGAGGGTTGGGAAGTCTTCGGACACAGCGCTAATCAGGCGGAACCAGTACTGGCGGTTGTAAATCTCAAGACGCTCGAACGAAGAGAGTCGGTCGTTGGGACTGATATAGCTTGCTGCGATCGCCCCAACCGATGAGCCATCATCCGAGGTTTCCCGCATCTCAAAATCCGCGGTCAGTGGTCGACGCACGTCCTCCTCCATCCTGCGTTGAAGCTCGAGGAGGGTCATATGTGTACCTCCTCGAACTTTGGCAACCCTGTCGGGGGGCTCCTTGACTCCGCGGCGAGCAGGAAGCGATTCGCTTTGAGCGCCTCACCATGGACCTCCTCAAACGAAGGGATATTGTCGTCCCACTCAAGAAGAGTTGCCGTCGGCCCGCATCGCTCGATGGCGCGAGCGTACAGTCTCCATACCGGGTCAAGTACGGGATGATCGTGAGTGTCTAATGTGTACTTCTCAAACTTCGAGTGTCCGGCAACATGAATCTGTGCCACGCGTTCAGCCGGAATGTTGTTAACGTACTCCATCGGTTCGAAGTTATGATTCTGGGAGGAGACGTAGATATTGTTCACGTCAAGCAAAATGCCGCAATCGGCTGCATGGACGACTTCATTCAAGAATTCCCATTCGGTCATCTGCGATTCGTGATATTCCGCATAGCTACTGACATTTTCCACCGCAACCGGGATTTCAAGGTAGCCCTGCACCATTCTGATGCGCTCAGCCGTCGCGCGGATCGCTTCAAATGTATACGGAAGCGGTAACAGATCGTGAGTATAGCGGCCATCGACACTGCCCCAGCAAAGATGATCGGACAGCCAGGGTGTCTTCGTCCGCTTCGTTAACTCCTTGATCCGCTTCAGATGATCACGGTTCAGCGGCTGCGCGCTCCCGAAGTACATCGAGACACCATGCTGAACGACCCCGTATTGGTTGAGGATCTGATCGAGGATCTTGAGGGGGCTACCCCCCTCGACCATATAGTTTTCCGAGATGATCTCAAACCAATCGACCACCGGCTTCTTGGAGAGAATGTGATCGTAGTGCGGAACTCTTAAGCCGATGCCGACGCCATAGTCGGTGTATCCGTTAAAACGATTGGCAGGCATGTGTACTCCGATGTGGTTGACGCAAAAGGTCCGCGCAGGAGGCCAATGGTGTACGGAGCCTCCTACACGGGTTGGGGTTACTTGGAACAGTCCGTAGCGCAAGCGCCATGACCTTTGCAGGCATTCTTGCCGGCGTGCTTTTTGTCGCCGCCGCCCTGGCCCTTGCAGTCGTTCTGACCCTTGCAGGCGTGCTTGGGGAGGTCCTTGTGATCGGCTGCAACCATGACACCGGCGAATGGGGAGGAACTGGCAGTCGCTTCGGAGTGTCCGGATACAGGTTGAGCGTTGAGACGGACGGAAGTGCCGCCGAGAAGGCCAGCGAAGGCCGCGGCGAGGACAAGGTGCTTTACATTGTTGCTCTTCATGAGATTTCCTTTCTTCAGTTGGGCATAGGATCTATGCCTTGGAATTGGTTAGTTCTAATGCCGATCGCTCGGAAGAGTCCTTCAAATCTTCATCAGTTCCCTTTCCGTGCTGCGTGTTTGAAACTTAAGGAAGCCGATGGTTACATCTTGTCTCGCTTTTCTCAGAACGCTGTAGTGGTTGCGCCGACGATCGCACCCTGGTGGGGCTCCTGAGCGAAGAGGATCAGATGATGGCCCGGGCTGCCGGTCAACATCCCTTCGGGCAACGAGACACGGACAGATTGCTCGCCGTCATTCCTCACCGTCGCCACACGCGCCACGGAACGAGCAACGGATACATGTTGAAGCTGCCGGCCTCCGTTCTCTCCGCGAACAACGTTGGATCGGTCCATATCGTCCGCTACAACGGCGATGATGTCGAGTGGCTTCGACAGGTTTCCGGACAATGCGCGCTTCACGTCGATCCCATCTGAGGCCGGCGCAGAAGAAATAATGTGCAGCGCGAAATGACCTCTTCGTGCATCATTGCGAAGCGCTCGCTCAAGAGCTGGGCCATCACTTCCCACAAATTGATCGCCGCCATTTAGGACCATTTGCGGCGTATAGGGGCCTTCCGGCGAGAGCCGCAACGCGTAGGTGCTTTGTCTGTCCGTGAACACGGGCGAGGAATATGGATCTTTCCATCCGAGATTGTCCCGATATGTCACGTGCTCACTAATCCCAATGATGAGTTGGCCCGCGTTCGTTTGCTTCAGGTTGATCTGCCGAAGCAGGGCGTCCGCTGGCGGGCAACTTGAGCATCCTTCCGAAGTAAAAAGTTCCACGGTTGCCACCGACGAGGGTGTCGCGTTGATCGAAGAGTCCGGAGAAGCGGCATGCGCCTTCAGAGAAACAGCCAGCAGAACAAGCGGAATTGCAAGCACGGGACGAAACTGCATTGGGGCACCTCCAGCCAAACGGCGACCATTTGACGGATACACCCAAAAGGTGGTTACACATCTCGCCCCGGACATGTCTTGTAACCAAATTGATCCCTGAGGCTCTAACGAATCGAAACGCTGTCCTCGCCCCTCGCGAGCGAGGCAAGCATGAGGAAACGATGGCTCATCTGCTAGTTCTTTACCGCCGCATCGCATCGAGGTTTTCATCTCTTCAATCTGTAATGCTGCTGGCGGTGCGCCTTTATTGGGGATTTCAATTTGCCCAGACCGGATGGGGTAAATTACACAATTTGGCGAAAATTACGGGGTTCTTCGCCAGTCTCAACATTCCGTTCCCCGGTTTCAGCGCCCCCTTCGTTTCTGCACTCGAATTCATCGGAGGCATCCTTCTTATGCTTGGCCTGTTTTCGCGCCCCGTCGCATTCTTGCTGGCCTGCAACATGTTCGTTGCATACTGGACCGCCGACCGTGAAGCCCTCTCAGCAGTCTTTTCCGACCCGGGAAAGTTCTACGCAGCGGATCCTTATACCTTTTTCTTTGCATCGCTGATGGTTCTGATCTTTGGGACAGGCTTTTTTGCAATCGATACCCTCGCCGCCAAGCGGCTGAAAGCTGTTGAGTAGTGAAGGCGCCCCAGATCTCAAATCACACAGAGTCGGAGATGATCGCCGCTATCCTGGGCGGAGAAATTCAGCTATTCCATCAATTGATATGTCCCTACGAGCGTAGTGTCTACGTCATGGCTCTGTCGTATATGAAGAACGAAGCAGATGCAGAGGACGTCGCGCAAGAAACGTTCATCAGGGCATTCCGAAAGCTTTCTTCATTCCGCGCAGAATCGAAATTCAGCACGTGGCTGATCAGCATCACGATCAACGAGGCTAGAACTCGTCTCCGCAGGCAGGCTCTGGTTCGAATGGAACCTCTTGACCAACTACCGGACGAGGATAAGGCCGTCTCACCTGCCCTGCTTCGCGATTGGCGCGAGATCCCGTCCGAGGCACTAGAGCGAGAAGAAGTCCGGAAGCTGATTCAACAAGCGATCGAGCCGCTTCCTGACATTTATCGAGAAGTCTTCCTTTTGCGTGACGTAGAGGAGCTCACGATCCGCGAGACCGCCGAAATGTTGAATATCAGCGTTCCCAGCGTCAAGGTCCGATTGCATCGTGCACGTTTGATGCTGCAAAAGCAACTGGCCCCTCAGCTAAGGACAGTTAATCGAACATCGAAGAGGAGCTGGCTCCCATGGTCATAGATTGCAAACACGTTTGGAACTACATTTCTGAATATCTGGACGGAACGCTCCTCAACGAGACGCGTGACACCGTCCAAAAGCATCTCGATCACTGCGAGATCTGCTCGGCCATTCTGGACTCGACGCGCAATGTGATCATCCTGACTGCCGACGATCGCATCTTCGAACTTCCTGTTGGTTTCAGTGAACGGCTTCACGCGCGCATTGATCTTGAGATCATGCGCATTGGGCCCTGAGGAGACTAGGCCCCGCTGGGCAAAGGAGTAGCCATTATCCCGATTCGTTACCCTCGACGTAAAGCGCGAGAATGTCGCGTACGGCCTTGTTGCAAGGGACAGATATCCCCAATTGCTCTCCCATCCCTGCAGCGGATCCACTCATCCAGGGCAACTCAAGTCGGCGCCCGCGAAGGAGATCCTGATACATCGAAGCTGTCATCCCTGCTGGAAGCTGTGTTGCGGAAAGCCAATCGCTAGTCTGCGTAGTCTTCAGGCAGGGCCACTCCACGAGCGCGCCCAACGTTTGCAGTTTCCCGCATGACGTCGAGCAAGAAGCCTCTAGTTTGTGCATCGCTCCTGCGCATTGTCAGTCTCGTTCCGTCCATCACCGAAGCACTTTGCATGCTTGGGCTGGAGGAATCCATCTGTGGCATTACTGATTACTGCCTGCATCCCGCGTCGGTCGTGAGCAGCAAACGGCGGATCGGCGGCACGAAAAATCCGCGTCTGAGTGAGATTATCGAACTTCGCCCCGATCTGGTCATCGTCAACACGGACGAGAATCGGCTGCAGACACATGACGCATTGATCGCCGCCGGCCTCAACGTTCTGGTTACGCAAACGGACTGTCTCGATGAGGTCGAGGCCGTCTGGATGCGGCTCCACGAAGCCACCGAAGCGGCGACTCGAGCTCAGGAATATCGCGACCGGATCGCGGCGGCCCGCGACCGCAACCGCCGTCTGCTTCGCGGCATCAGACCGCTTCCCACCCTCATTCCGGTCTGGCGCGATCCCTGGATCGTGAGCGGTTCAGGAACATACATGGAGTCTCTGCTTGCGGAGTGTGGGTTCCGCAACATCATGGCATCCGCCGAGAAGAAGTGGATCCGTGTCTCCCTCCAGGGCACTCCTGCGGCGGGAACTATTGCGTTGCCCGAGCAGGCGGAAGTTGTGCTGTTGCCCAGTGAGCCATACTTCTTCGGTGAGGAAGATCGACTGACATTCTCCGGAAGTTCGTGCGCAAATATCCGGCCTGTGGATGGAGTGCTCTTGTCGTGGTGGCTCTCGCGCACGGAGCTCGCGCTGGAACACTTTCGCCTGCTCCGCAACGGCTTCAACTCGCCCTGAACTCGCGTTGTTTAGATTTTCCGCCCGATTGCCGACGCATGCTCAAAGTATTCTGCGCCCCGCCCCGCTACACTCATGGCCCCGCGCACTTACTTCGCCCTCAGAGCGCGGATCCCTTAGTTCGGTGATTTTCGATAATCGTCGTAGTTCGTCATGTGGAAATCGGTTTGATCGACTTCCACATTGCGAATCTGCGATGTCATTACCCTTTATCCGCCTTTACTGCGCCAATTCACAAAGAGGGAAGACGCGAAGCATCGGGGCCGAACCCTCGCTTTTGCCTTCGACGCCTCACCCTAAATCTGCGAGATACCACCATCGACGCAGATCTCCATGCCGTTCACGAAGCTCGAATCAGTGGAAGCGAGGAACAGGGCGACCGTAGCAATCTCCTCCGGATGCCCCAGCTCTTTGCGGGGAATCATGGAGCGGAAGTATTCTTTGCGCTCGGGAGGAGCCGATTCAAAGATGGCCGTATCGATCGGTCCGGGGCTCAACACGTTGACCCGAATCTTGCGGCTATTCAGCTCCATCACCCAGGTCCGGGCAAACGAGCGCAGCGCGGCCTTGCTCCCGCTATAGACGCTTAGCCCGGGCATAGCCTTGAGGCTGGCGATGGAGCCGTTGAGCACGATCGATCCTCCATCGCGAAACAGCGGCAGCGCCTTTTGCACCGTGAACAGCGTCCCTCGCGTATTCAGCGCGAAGAGTCTATCGAATTGCTCCTCCGTGATCTCGCCGAGGTTCGTCGCACCGCCCTGACCGGCACTCGCAAACAACACATCGATGTGGCCTTTCTCGTTCTTAACGGTCGCATAGAGCCGGTCAAGATCAGCCAGATTTGCGGAATCCCCCTGCACGGCAGTGACATTTCGCCCGATCGCTTTCACAGCCTCGTCCAGTTTCTCCTGCCGCCGGCCAGTGATGAAAACATAAGCACCCTCTTTCACGAACAGCTTCGCCGATGCGAGCGCCATCCCGGAGCTTGCTCCGGTGATGACCGCCACTTTACCATCCAGTTTTCCCATACTTCATGGCACCTCTCACCATCGGATCAACGAGGCCACCAAAAGTTACAGCTAAAAAATATTTGCGCCGAAGTGACATCGTGTTCGTCTGTAATGCGCGCGCCGCGTTTTCTTGTTTTCAGCCTAGCACCGAGACACGCGAAGTGGCATTGCGGTGCGCATCTACAGCGCATGATCTCGCAACAGGCAGAGCTTGAATTCAAGCCGAACCGACTCCCGCCCCACAGTCGTATATCGGTGGCTTTTTCACCGCCCGGGAATATGGAATTACCGGCCGTGGCAATGCCGGAACTGGAGCGCCGCGGAAGCTCTCGATATCTCTCAGCAGTCACACAAACCGGCGTGCTGAAGGATCAATCAGCAACCTCACGTTCTTCCGATCCGCTCAGTTGTACGGCCTTCGAAAAATCGCCGCCAATGTTGCGGACCGCTTTGGCCACGTTCTCAAGCTCCTCACTGCATCCGGTGGTGAACATGTGGAGATCATCATCTTCCAGAAAGCCCGACAAGACAAATTCAGTCTTCAAATGGGAAGCAGTCGAATTGCTGCGGAGATGGTTGGCTTGGCTACCGCGCACCAGCACCACTGTCGAGCGGGAACAGTCCATGTTCCGAATCTCGTAGTTGTTTGGCATGAGATTTACCCTTCGCAACCTAAGTCGCCTGTCAGAACGTCTTCATCCTTCATTGACAAAACCACCATCTTTGTAAAGGGGTCTTGAGCGGAATGAGTCGACATAATCCCGCTTATCGGGGTCTATCCTGTCCTCCTCAGGGGCATCCAGGACAGCATCGGCGACAGCGCCGCTCGCCGCTCTCTAAGAGATGCTGCCCAGACTCGGGCTCCGTCTGGTTAGCAGTATCCTCCAGTTACATCAGCCGGCCAATCCACCCGACCCAGAGTATTTTGAATATGCTAAGAGTCTGCTCAGAGTGGAGACCGAGGCCCTTCGGTCGAACCACCGGGCGATGCCTACAAGGGGAAATCGGGCACATCCTGGGCGCAATTTTAGGCACAAAGGTTCTGGGGACTCCTGAAATGCTCATTTTTCGAGGAATTTTGTTGGTGCCGGGAGGGGGGGTCGAACCCCCACGACCTTGCGATCGGCGGATTTTGAGTCCGCTGCGTCTGCCAGTTCCGCCATCCCGGCCCGAATGGACAATACCATCATATCGTGTGTCCGCCGATTGAGTGGGCCAGCTGCCTCGATTTGCCAATTTCGGCTCTCTCTGGCTAGAGGCGCTCGAATCTTGTGTCGCGGGCCTTCGATCGGTATTGAGAACAAATACGATCGCTGCTATTCCACTCCTTCCAATGACCCTTGGAGGCCCTCCTGGCCGAATGGGCGCTCCTCTCGCTCGGCCCACTGAGAACAAGCTGCAATGGATCAGGGAGCATAGTAGCCAAACGCGCCGCGACTTCCACCGAGTTCCGTGGGGAACAATGACGCTTCAGAAGGAATGGGGCATGTCCCACGACGGGAAGCCGGTCCATGCGACAATGGAGGCAATCGTGATTACTACTGTTCCCGAGCCGGTCGTGGTCACCCCGGAGCTGCTGGCACAGCACAGCATCACTTCGGAAGAATACGAACGGATCCTGGCCGCCCTTGGACGCGTCCCTTCCCTCACCGAACTGGGCATTTACAGCGTGATGTGGAGCGAGCACTGCTCGTACAAGTCGAGCCGTGTGCATTTGAAACGTCTGCCCACCAAAAGCGACCGTGTGGTGCAGGGACCGGGCGAAAACGCCGGCATCATCGACGTCGGCGACGGCTGGGCGTGCGCTTTCAAGATCGAAAGTCATAACCACCCCAGCTATATTGAGCCATACCAGGGCGCGGCCACCGGTGTCGGCGGAATCCTGCGCGACATCTTCACCATGGGCGCACGTCCGCTAGCCGTGATGGATTCGTTGCGTTTTGGCCCCATCCGCCCCGAGCCTGGTGTCGAGCCGGAACTCATCCAGAAGAATCACTCCATCGTCGAAGGCATCGTGAGCGGCATCGCTGGATATGGCAACTGCTTCGGCGTTCCCAACCTCGGTGGCGAGACGAAGTTCGAGCCTTGCTACAGCGGCAATCCTCTGGTAAATGCGTTTGCACTCGGCCTGGTTCGCAAGGATGAAATTTTCTACGCAAAAGCTACCGGTACCGGAAACCCTGTCATATATGTAGGTGCGAAGACGGGACGCGACGGCATCCATGGCGCGACCATGGCCTCAGAGGAATTCAAGGAAGGATCAGAACAGAAGCGCCCCAATGTGCAGGTTGGCGATCCTTTCATGGAGAAGCTGCTGCTCGAAGCCTGCCTCGAGGCAATGAGGACCGGCGCCATCATTGGCATCCAGGACATGGGTGCTGCGGGTCTTACCTGCTCTACCTGCGAGATGGGCGGACGCGGCGGCGTCGGGCTCGACGTGGAACTCGATCTCGTTCCGCAGCGCGAAACCGGGATGAGCGCATACGAAATCATGCTCTCTGAGAGCCAGGAGCGCATGTTGCTCGTCGCCGAGAAGGGCCGCGAAGGCGAGGTACTGCGTGTTTTCGCCAAGTGGGGCTTGGACGCGGTCATTGTCGGCACCGTTCAGCCCGAACCGCGGCTGCGCATTCGTCACCATGGTGAACTGGTTGCCGATATCCCCAACCAGTCCCTTACCGATGATGCGCCGCTCTATCATCGCCCCATCGGCACATGGAAAGCCGAGGTGCCGCGCGACCCATCAACGGAGGTCACGGCTGAACTGGAGCACGATCGCGACTTCACTGCGGATCTGAAAGCGCTGCTGGCCAGCGCCAATGTCTGCTCCAAGCGCTGGGTGCACGAGCAGTACGACACCATGGTGCAGACCAACACCGTCCTCGGTCCTGGCGGCGAGGCCGGCGTGATGCGAATCAAAGGCACCGGTTCTCTCCATCATGAACGGGGACTCGCCATGGCCCTCGACGGCAACGGGCGGTGGTGCTACCTCGATCCGAAACTCGGCGCAATGCATGCCGTGGCCGAGGCTGCACGCAAGGTGGCTTGCGCTGGAGCGACACCGGTGGCCGCGACCAACTGTCTCAACTTCGGCAACCCCGAAAAGCCTGAGATCATGGGGCAGCTTTCCAGCGCCATCGACGGCATCTCCGCCGCATGTCAAGCACTCGGCACCCCGATCACCGGCGGCAATGTCTCCCTCTACAACGAGACCAGGGGCGAAGGCATCTATCCGACGCCGGTACTGGGGATCGTGGGTATTCTTGACGACGTCAGCAAGGCGCTTCCCGCAAGCTTTCAACATGCGGGGGACGCAATTCTATTGCTCTGGCCAATTCCGCGAGGACAAAATCCCAATCCACAACTTGCCGTTTCCGCGCATCCTGAACCGAACGACGCAACCTCCAGCATCGTACCCGGTGTCATGGGCGATGAACCCGTGGTCGTTTCTGAAGGAGCGCTCGAGCCGGAAGAATCGGCCGCAATCAAGATGCGCGTCTTCGGCTCATCGGAATACGCCAAGGTTATCCTGGGCTCACTCTGGGGTACGCCGCCGGAACTCGACCTCGATGCCGAAGCCGATCTGCACACGATACTTATTCAGCTTGCGAGCCGCAAATTGGTGCATTCGGCACGCGACATCTCCGATGGCGGCATCGCCGTGGCGCTGGCGCAGGCGGCGTTCGCCCATAACGTCGGCGCCAAAGTCGAACAGGAACAGTCGCTCATGGTGCATCCACTCTTCGGCCTGTTTGCAGAACCGGCATCCACAGTGTTGCTCTCTGTCGACCCGCACCAAGTGTCGGAGATCGAAGAGATTGCCCAGCACTTCGACTTCAACATGGCGCGCATCGGAACCACCGGCGGCAATCGCCTTGAAATCGCTGTCTATGGTGACAAATTTGTATCTGCGCCGCTTTCTGAACTGCGCGAGCCCTGGTCAGATTCTCTCGAAGCTGCACTCCATAACGAGGTGACGGCATAATGATCAGCCGGTTGATGTTTCAGGGCATCCCAGGCGTTGCTGACACCGAGCAATCAGCCGGCAGCCAACTGATCCCTGATCCCTGTTCCCTGATCCCTGTCACCGAAGGCGACACCCTCCATGAAGAATGCGGCGTCGTCGCCATTCATGGCCACCCCGATGCAGCGCGCATGGCGTATCTGGGCCTTTACGCGCTACAACACCGCGGGCAGGAGTCGGCCGGCATCGCGACCGCTGACGGCCAGCATCTCGCCAACATCAAGGGCATGGGTCTCGTTTCGGAAATCTTCACCGACGAAGTCCTCCAGAAGCTTCCCGGCCAGATGGCCATCGGCCACACGCGCTACTCCACTACCGGCGATTCCGCACTGCTGAATGCACAGCCCATCCGCGTTGACTCCACCAAGGGGCTGATCGCCATCGCGCACAATGGCAACCTCGTGAATCTCGGAACGCTCCGCAGCAAGCTCGAACGCGACGGCGCATATTTCCAGACCACCTCCGATTCCGAGATTATCGTGCAGCTCATTGCGCACTCGCCCTCCGGCACACTGGTCGACGCCATCGCCGATTCGCTCCGACAGGTCGAAGGCGCATTTTCCATTGTGATGATGACCCGCGACCGCATCTTTGCGGCCCGCGACCCGCGTGGATTCCGTCCGCTCTCCATCGGCCGCATCCGCAATCAGAATGGTCCTGACACCATCGTCTTCGCTTCAGAAACCTGTGCCTTCGATCTGTTGCGTGCTGAATACGAACGCGACGTGCTGCCCGGCGAACTCGTCATGGTCACCGAAGATGGCATGACCAGCCGCCAGTATACGACCGGCGTGCAGCAATCCAGCTGCATCTTCGAGCACGTCTACTTTGCGCGACCTGACAGCCGCATCTTCGGCCGCTGGGTGCAGGAGAGCCGCGATCAGATGGGCCGCCAACTCGCCCGCGAATCCGGCGTGACCGCAGATATCATTGTTCCCGTGCCCGACTCCGGCGTGACCGCTGCGCTGGGTTATGCCGACGAGAGCGGCATCCCTTTCCGCTTCGGCCTGATTCGCAACCACTACGTGGGCCGCACATTCATCGAGCCTGAACAGCGCGTGCGGGACTTCGGAGTGCGCCTGAAGCTCAATCCGGTTCGCAATCTCCTCGAAGGCAAGCGCGTAGTCCTCATTGACGACTCCATCATCCGCGGAACTACGTCGCGCAAAATCGTCCGCATGGTTCGCGGAGCCGGCGCCAAGGAAGTTCACCTGCGCATCAGTTGCCCGCCTACCATCTCGCCTTGCTTCTACGGCGTCGATACGCCACGCAAGCAGGAGCTCATCGCCGCCAACCAGACCATCGAAGAGATTCGCAGATTTATCGAAGCCGACACGCTCGCCTATCTTTCGCTTGAAGGCCTGAAGAAAAGCTGCGATGGCGGCGAGGGCAACGCTTTCTGCACCGCCTGCTATACGGGCAATTATCCAACTGCCTGGGTCGATGTGGACGAGATTCTCCCCGCCACCGCCAACGCCTGAAGGCGCTCAATAACAGCTGATTCACCGAGCCCCGTCAATCCGAGCAAGCGAAGCGCGCCGACGAACCTGCATTTGCTTTTTCTGTGCGGTTCCTCGAATCACCTTTGGACGACCAAGAGTTCATTCCGACTCTTACGCCGGCTCATCCGCAAGCGCGGGCGCCACCGGTCGGCGCGATCGCGCCAGGCTGCGCGTCAGCAGAAACATTACCCCTGCCGCGATCAGGCTGGGGACAACCAGGCCGCGCAGTCCCAGTTCATAGCCGCCCGTCGCGTCCTTCATCCGTCCCATCCAGTAGGGTCCGATAAAGCCGCTGAACATGGTGATAGTGTTCATCGCGGCAATGCCTGCGGCCGCAGCGCGTCCCGCCAGAAACTGGGTGGGAACCGCCAGCGCGGGCGCTTGCAGTGCCATGAACGCAACGAAACTGACACCCAATGCCAATACCACCAACCACCCGGGCTTCCCATAGCTTGCAATAAAATAGCCGGCTCCCATCACGCAGCACGGCACGATGCAGTGCAGGGCGCGATCCCCTGTGCGATCGGAATTTGAACCACCAAAGAGCATCCCGGCCGCGCCGCAAACTCCGAAGCAGGACAACACCAGTCCAACTTTGCCAACACTCCACCCGGTAACCGATTGCAGAATCGCGGGCCCCGAGAAATAAAAGCCGTAGTTGCAGGTCAGCGCGGAGAGGAAGAACAACCCGATCATCCAGACCTTCGGAGAAAACAAAGCACGCAGCACCCCCGCTTCGTCACCGAGATGCGCACCGGATTGATCCTTCTCGAGCTGATGCTTCAGCCATGACTTTTCTTCAGCCGTCAGCCATGATGCCTTCTCCGGGCCATCCGGCAGCGCCGCCAGAATGACAAAGCTGAACAGCGTCGCCGGCAATCCCTCCAGCAGAAAGAGCCATTGCCAACCCGCCAGGCCAAAAGTTCCCTGCAACCCCATCAGCCATCCGGCCAATGCGCCCATCACCACGGTGCTGAGCGGCAGGGCTATATAGAACCGGCTCACCGCTCGTGCCCGCACCCGGGCCGGAAACCACAGCGTCAGGTAATAGATCACGCCGGGAAAGAATCCTGCCTCGGAAATCCCCAGCAGCAACCGTACCGTATAGAACTCCAGCGGCGTGCGCACAAACATCATCGCTGCTGCCAGCAGGCCCCATGTCAGCATGATTCGCGCCAGCCACCGGCGCGGCCCGAAGCGCAGCAGCAACAGGTTCGACGGCACTTCGCACAACGCGTATCCGATAAAAAACAATCCCGCGCCAATGCCATAGACCGTCGCGCTGAAGTGCAGATCGCTGTTCATCCGCAGCGACGCAAAACTGATGTTGATGCGATCCATGTAGGCCAGGCCATAACCGGTCGCAATCACGGGCAGCAGCCGCATCGCCGCCTTGCGCTGTGCGGAGACACCGATCGCCGCATCAGAAGACGATATGCGCAGTTCGGAATTCAGACCTTCGGACAACCCGAACCTAATTTCCGGGGGAGAAGAAAACGCTCTGCGGTACAGCGAATTTATCACAGGTGTCGAACGAAACGGCAACCCGCGCCGCACCGCGCTGTGATAGCATCCGCATGACCGGAATGAGTGTTGATGCCGCAAATGTTTCCAAGGCCCGCATGGCGCGCACCCGTTGGCTCTTTCCAGGCGCAGTCTTTCTCGGCGCGTTCCTGCTTTTTCTTGTCGAACCCGCCGTCGCCAAACAGCTTGTCCCGGTGCTAGGTGGCTCGGCCGCCGTCTGGATCACGTGCCTCGTCTTTTTTCAGACCGCGCTGCTCTGCGCCTATCTCTATGCACACTGGATGGCTCAGCGCCCCCGCTGGACTGTCTACTTTGCCCTGCTGGTCCTCGGATTAGCATCGGCCATCGGCTGGTGCATGCGCAGCCTCGGCACCGGGGGCGGATCGGCGCATCCCATTCTCACTGTCTTCACCGTCCTCGGGACGACTATCGGCATTCCCTTCCTCGTACTCGGCACAACCAGCCCGCTGCTGCAGCTGTGGTGGGCCCGCCTTCACGGATCAGCCATCCCCTATCGCCTCTTCGCATTGTCGAATCTTGCCTCTCTGCTCGCACTCGCCATCTACCCCACGTTGATCGAGCCACACCTCACGCTTCACGAACAGCGCATAGCCTGGTGCTGCGGTTTCGCGGTGTTCGGCGTCGTATCCGGCACGCTCGCCATGATTGTTCGAAAAACCGCGACACCAGCCCCGACCTCGTCCATCGCTCTCGTCGATGACCTCCGCGATGAAGGCGCACCGGGTCCACCGATGCAAAAGGTTCTCTGGGTCCTGTTGCCCATGGGCGCAGCCATGCAGCTGAGCGCGGTAACCAGTTATCTCACCGCGAACATCGCCGCGATTCCCCTGCTCTGGATTCTCCCTCTCGGCGTATACCTGCTCACCATCATCATCGCGTTCCAGTTCCCCGGCCTGCTGTCCCGGAGCATCGTCTCCCGTTTCCTCATCGTGATGCTCGCCGGCCTTGGCTACGCTCTCTCCAAGCAGGACGTTGAGTGGCCTCTCCGAATCAGCATCGCGTTCTTCCTGATTGAAGCCTTCGCTGCCTGCCTCTTCTGCCACAGCGAGGCGTACCGACTGCGTCCGAGCCGCGCCTCTGAATCCACCCTGTTCTACCTGCTTTTTGCAGCCGGCGGAGCGCTTGGCTCCTTCATCGTCGGCATCATCTTCCCACTGCTGTTCCGTTTCAACTTCGATCTCGTAATCACCTGCGACTTCACCGCACTCCTGGCCTTGGTGGTAACCCGGAAAGACGGGTGGAATTCGCGCTTGCTGTGGGGCGTCGCGACCCTCATCATGGCTCTGCAGGTCTTCTGGATTAACATTGTCAGCTGGCGCAACACCACGGTCGCTGTCCGCAATTTCTATGGAGCCCTTCGCGTTCGCCAGACATTCGGCATCCCCGGCGCCACTCTGCGCACCTTGACCAACGGCAATGTCGAACATGGTACACAGATCTTCGGCACCGACGAGCAGCGCCATACGCCAACCAGTTACTACGCCCAGGACTCCGGCGTCGGACTCGCCATTCGCCTCTGTTGTTCCGACCAGGCGCACCACGGCGGGACCAAAATCGGCGTCATCGGCCTCGGTGCTGGAACCATTGCCGCGTACGGCCATTCCGGTGACCGCATCCAGTTCTACGAGATCAACCCGGCGGTGGCACCGATCGCGCAAAACGTCTTCACTTACATCCGCGACTCCGGTGCGCAGGTCATCATCATCGAAGGCGATGCTCGCACCTCTCTCACCGCCCAGCCTCCACAGGGCTTCAATGTCCTTGTTGTCGACGCCTTCTCGGGCGACGCCATTCCGCTCCATCTCCTCACCACGCAGGCGCTTGCTCTCTACCGCCGCCACCTCGCTCCGGGCGGAATCATTGCCTTCCACATCTCCAACCGGCATGTCGATCTCGAGCCACCGATCGCCCTGCTGGCTCAATCCGCCGGTATGCATGCAGTCGCGATCACCACTCCGGCCAATGACCAGCGCGACGAATTCGCGGCTACCTGGATGCTGCTCAGCGACAACGCAGATTTCTTCGCCCAGCCCGAGGTCGCCCACGTCGCGCATCAGCCCAGAACCATCCCCGGCCTCCGTCCCTGGACCGATGATTTCTCAAGCCTCCTCCCCGTCCTGCATTGGTAATCGGACGAACCTCTGATCACTGATCACTGACCACTGTTCCATGTATTTTTTGTCACAGGACGTTCACACTCCTGCTGTGATAGCATCCGGGTCTTAAAGCTAGACGCCCGGCGGCCATCACCTGCAACTCGCCGCCCCGCGCCTGCCGGAGACCCTCCGCATGGACGAGGAAGACGGCAGACTGGGCCCTCAGGTCCAGCAACCCGGACGCGCTGACGTCCCCACGGACGCCCCCACGACGCCTCTGCGCCACCAGCCGCACATTTTCAGCACACCGGATGCCCCAGCCTCACAAAGCTGGGTGCCCCACGTCTCGATTTTGAGACGCGGGAGGGATGCCACACGCGAAAAGGACCCAACCCAACACGAGGTGAACCATGAAAACGTACCAGGGAAGTGAGATCCGCAACGTAGCTGTAGTAGGGCATGCTCAGAGCGGCAAAACATCGTTAATTGCCGCACTGCTGCATGCCGCCAAAATGACACCCACTCAGGGACGCGTCAGCGACGGCTCGGCCGTCACCGCCTACGACGAAGAAGAAGTCGCCCGCGGTACAACCATGTCCAACGCCGTAGCCTTCGCCGAATGGCAGGGCGCAAAAATCAATTTCGTCGATACCCCCGGCTTCCACATGTTTTCGCACGAGGCCCGTGCCTCCCTGATGCCCGTCGAGGCCGCCTGCGTGGTGGTCAACGCCCAGAATGGCGTAGAGCCTGTCACCGAACGCGTCTGGAAGTACGTCGAAGAGGCGAATGTTCCGCGCTTCGTGGTGATCAACCAGATGGACCACCCCAAGGCTGGCGGTGGCGGCGGGCTAAGCGCGCTTATCGACGATCTGCACGAACGCTGGGGCCGCCAGTGCGTGCCCATTCAGCTCCCCATCTCCGACGCCCAGGGTTTCCATGGCGTCGTCGACCTCGTCACCATGGAAGCATTCCACTACACGCCCAATGGCGACGGCCACGGCAAAATAACCGGCGAAATTCCCGCCTCCATTGCCCAGCAGGCGAAGGAAGCCCACGAGGCGCTCGTCGAGTTGGTTGCCGAAGGCAAAGACGAGCTAATGGAAGAATTTTTCGCCGAAGGAACCATCCCCGAGCAGCACCTGATCACCGCGCTTCACGAAGCAATCCGCGAAGACCGCATCTTCCCGGTGCTCTTCGCCAGCGGCGGCACCAACGTCGCTACCGATCACCTGCTCGACTTCATCAAGGTCTACGCGCCTTCACCCACTGAGCGTTCGCCAATTCCCGTGAAAACCGCCGCCATGCAAGCCGTCGCTAGCAATGGAGCAGCAGCCGACTCGAACGCAGCCGCCGGCACATCCTTCCGTAAAGTCGACGACGGCGAACCTGCCGCCATCGTCGTTTTCAAGACCATGAGCGACCCCTTCGCCGGCCGCATCAGCTTCTTCAAGGTTGTCAGTGGATGCATCAAAAACGATGCCACTCTCGAGAACTATACCCGGCGGGGCCAGGAGCGATTCTCCCACCTGAGTGTGATGCAGGGCCGCAAGGCGGTCGAAGTTCCCGAACTCCACGCCGGCGATCTGGGCGCCGTGGCCAAACTCAAGGACACCCTAACCGGGGACACTCTCGGTGCGAAGGGTGCAGACATCCAGGTAGAACTCTCCACCATGCCCGAGCCTGCCATGACCTACGCCATTGAGCCCAAAACCCGCGGCGACGAGGACAAGCTCGCCCCTGCGATTCACAAGCTGATGGAGGAGGACCTGCTCATCCGCTTCTTCCGCGATCCGCAGACCAACGAATTTCTCATCGGCGGTGCAGGCCAGCCGCACATCGAAACTATCGTCTCGCGACTCAAGAAGCGCTACCATGCTGAGGTCACGCTTAAGGCGCCCAAGGTCCCCTACCGCGAAACCATCCGCGCCAAGGCTGAGGCCCACGGTCGCCACAAGAAACAGTCCGGCGGCCACGGTCAGTTCGGCGACTGCAAAATCCGCATGGAGCCCATGCCACGCGGCGGCGGTTTTGAGTTCGGCAACGAAGTCTTCGGCGGTTCCATTCCCCGCAACTTCATCCCTGCCATCGAAAAGGGCATCGTGGAATCGGCCGCCCGAGGCTACCTTGCCGGCTATCCGGTGGTCGATTTCAAGGCCACCGTCTACGACGGCAGCTACCACGACGTCGATTCCAACGAGCTATCCTTTAAGACCGCAGGTCGCCTCGCCTTCCGCAACGCGATGGAGTTGTGCAAGCCCTGCCTCCTCGAGCCCGTCATGAAAGTCGCAATTGAAGCACCCGACGAGTTTGCGGGCGCACTGATGGGCGACCTCAACAGCCGCCGTGGCCGCGTCCAGGGCATGGAATCCAGGGGAAAGACGACCGTCATCAATGCCGAAGTGCCCATGGCCGAAATGCTCACTTACGGCACTCAGCTCACGTCAATGACGCAAGGCAAAGGCAGCTACCGCATGGAGATGGATCATTACGATATCGTCCCCCAATTGGTAGCCGAGAAGATTCTCGCCAACGCCAAGCGGCCGGTCGAGGAAGAAGAAGAATAGTCGTTCTCAGGTTCAATTGGCGGTTCATAGTTGAAGGTCCACACAACCAGAGCCCGGCGACGACTCGATCTCGCCGGGTTCCCTTTTTGGTAATCTCCGGAGATTCTCCAACAACCGCAAAAGTCGATTGTCATCTCGAGTAAAACGAAAAAGAGTCGAAAGATCTGCGCTTGCCGTTCGCGATCTTTCCAGCCATATAAATCCATCCTGCCGAGTCGGCCGTCAGACACCAACTGTCATTTCAGGACTCTGGCCGACTTGCCCAAAGACTTTTCGGGATTAATCCGGCCCTCGGAACCCCTTAAGTGAGCGACGCAGCCTGTTCTCATGTGTGCAGATCAATTTCAAAATCTGACCCTGGCAGCGACTATTCACAACGCAAGACGTGCATTGGATCAGCTTTCGCCGCTCTTCTTGCGGGGATCAGGCACGCTGCGAACGTAGTTATGAAAAGCAATGTCGGGACGGCGGCGAACGTGATCGGGTCCAGAGCACTCACGTCGTAAAGCAACGAGGTGAGAAACTTGGTTAAGGCGGCTCCTGCGGCTAACCCGAGGACCAAGCCTATCGAGACAAGCTGAAGCCCTTGCCGAAGAACCAGGTGTATGACGTGCACTCTTGTTGCTCCTAGCGCAATTCGCAGACCCATCTCTGCACTGCGTTGGTTCACAGAGTATGTCAGCAATCCGTAGTACCCCACCAAAGCTAGCGCGAACGCCATTCCCGCAAAGATCGTGAGGAGTACCACCTGAAACCGTCGCCTTGCTGTGGATTCGGAGACCAGTTCTCGCATCGTGTGAATCTTGCTAAATGCGAGATTCGCATCGATTCGGTGGAGGATCGCCTTGGCGAAATCCACGACATCTCTCGGCGGCAGTTGGGATCGAATCACGACGTAGCTGCGTTCGGGGCCCGCCATAGGAAGGTAGAGCTGTGCTTGGGGCCGTGCCTCCATGCTCCAATCGCGCATATTCGCGACGACTCCCACGATGGTTCTAGCATTCTTGTAGGAGTCGCCGGAGACGTCAGGCTCCTCCGGCAATATCCACTTCCCGACCGGGTCTTGTCCTGCGAAGTATTGGTTGGCAAATGCCTGGTTGATGATGGCTACCTTCGGAGTGTCCGACACATCACTCTCAGTGAATTGCCGGCCTTCGACAAAGGGCGTATTCATCGCTGAAAAGTATTCTGGCGTCACCGATGCTCCATCTCCCATTTGGCCTTTTTGGTTCGAGTAGCCCTCAACCCAGAAAGTCCCGACAAACTTCCTGTCTCCAAAGGGAAGATTGTCGATAGCGCCCTCCGCAGCGATTCCTCGGACGGATGCGAGTTGCGCAAGCAGGGATCGATAGAATTCGCGACGCTGTTCCGGTCTGCTATAGCTGGCTGGGAGATCAATCTTCATCGAAAGCGTGGACGACGAGAATCCGGTGGGAACCTGTTCTAGCTTGATGTAGCTCCGCAGAAGCAGGCCTGCGCCAGCCAGCAGCGCAACAACAATTGCAACTTCGCTCACGATCAGGCTGCTGCGAAGGCGATTTCGGCCTGCGACTGTCCCTCTATGTCCGCTCGATTTGAAAAAGTTGGTTAGATTTACACGAGAAGATGACAGAGCGGGCATCATCCCGGTCAGGATGCTGGTGAGCAGCATCGTCGCAACCGTGAACGACAACACTCTGACATTGAGCGAAGCTTCGTTGAGCCGCGGAATGTTTTCGGGATCAAGTCTGAGGAGCAAGCGTAGGAATATCCATGCCAAGGCGATTCCTGCGAGTCCCCCTCCAATGCCCAAAAGAAGAGACTCTGCCATCATCTGGCGTATTAGGCGGCTGCGTCCGGCGCCCAGGGCAGCGCGCACACCCAACTCATGCGTTCTGTTTGCACCCCTTGCCAGAAGCAGATTGGCCGCATTCCCACAGGCAATCAAAAGCACAAAGGCGACTGACCCCATAAGCAACAACATTAACGGGCGTGTCGAGCCCTCAAGCTGCTCCCGATAGGGTTTCACAAAGGCATACCAACCGGTTGTAAAGGTTCCGGATTCGTGCAGAGGGTCCAGGCGCTTCATGATGGCGCTCAATTCCTCTTCTGCCTGCGTGACTGAAACGCCATCTCTCAACCGCGCCAGGGCATAACAATTCCCCGAAAACCCACGATCAGCTCGCTGTCTTGGCGTAAGTGCGAGTGGAAACCATACGTCGGTTACGTCAATGTGAGAATTGCCATCATCCAGGTCCATCTTGCGCGGATAGTTGAAACCCGGGGCCATGACGCCGATGATGTGGTACTTCTTTCCGTCCAACTGCAGCGACTTTCCAAGAACTGCGCGGTCTTCCCCGAACAACTGTTGCCAAAGCGAGTGGCTGATCACCACCACGCCTTCATTCCCAGGCTGGTTGTCGTCAGAGCTTATTGCTCGCCCTAACTGGGGCCGTGTTTGCAGCGTCGCAAAGAAGTCTGCGTCAACTCGAGCTCCACCTATCGAAATTGCAGTTTTATCAAGCTTGAATGTCTTCTGCGAAAACTGCGCCATGTCAGAAAACGAACGGGTTTCCCGCCTCAGGTCTGCGAAGTCAGCATTGTTCGGAACAAATGCCTCCGGGGGCACACGGGTGAGATTCCGATTCGGAGTAGTTACGTAGACAAGACGTCCGGCGTCGCCGAAAGGCACGGGAGGAAACATGACTGCAATCATGAGGCTGAAAATGGCTGTGCACGAGCCGATTCCGAGGGCCAGGGTCAAAATGACGACGGAAGTAAATCCCCGATTCTTTGCCAAAGAGCGAACGCTATACCGCAAGTCCTGGAGCATATGGTCGATCAACTGAGTACCGCGTACTTCGCGAGTTCTTTGCCGAGTCTGCTCGACGCCCCCCAGCGCAATGAGCGCTTTGCGCCTTGCCGCATCGGCCTGCATACCGGACCGAACATATTTTTCAGTTTCGTGTTCAATATGATCGCGCAATTCCTCATCCAACTCGGCATTGAGCCGCCCAGGACGGACAAGAGCGCGAAGTCGATATTTAAGATCGTTGAGCATACCATCATTAAGCGAACTGAAGGCCGTTCCTCGTCAAGTTGCGAATCTGCCGTAGCTTCCTAAAACAGCTGCCGCGCGATTGCCGGGTCACTGATTTTCGTGTCATTTGCCAGCAAGAGAGCCTTACTGAGAATCAAAGCCAGAATGCGATCGCCTTCAAACGGCAAGGGAAGATTGGCAGCAGCATCTCCGGGACCCTGGACAATGCACAAGTAACGGCTGCCCGGCTCGATCAGGACATTAGCACTTCCGATGTGGATGCGGTACTCATGCAGATCCCCGCGAACCACGATAAATCGACCATCCAGCCGGCACCGGTCTCGAATCGCCAGCTTGGGAAGCAGAGATGCGAGCACTCCTCTGCGATTCTCCGACGCTGCAGTCAACTCGCCGAATGCAAAATGTTGCCAATAAGGGAGATTCGGATCGTCAGGGTGATCCCGATTCCAAGCCGGATCCATACCGATGCTGGTAACGCTCACAAACAGGTCGCAGTCGCGCATCACCTCTGAGAACACGAGCGCCGGGACATCTTCCAGGCGAAGGGGTGCTGTTCTTCGCCGGAAGTCTCGAAACTTAATCGGCAACCGTAACAGAGGGGTTTCAGCCTTGTCCGGCTTGATCGTGCTGGTAGACGCGAACGTGACGCGCCCGGTGCCGATAGCCTGGTAGATGCCGTGGGCCGTAGTGGATTCGTCCTGGCCGTGCTCTGCTTCTGGGAACTCTACGTCGAACTTCGCGACCAGGTTGTACTGGCTGAGTTCCAGCGAAGGTGTATTGTGCGAGTCCCAGTCGCCCATCAACTTAAATTTCCAGCCTCGCTCCTGGCAGAGCGAAGCGAACTGGTGCTGGCGAATAATGTGCGAGGCGAAGCGATTGGAGTAGGTGCCGGTCTCTCGCTCCGCATCGGTGAGCAGATACACCTCGCGATGCGCCTGTTTAAAAGGCTGGCGTAGCTGATGATCTTCGAGCCAGCAGCGCCAGCTCAGGATCGTTTGGACATCTGAACGGATCGGATGCCACATCCGCACGCGTGCCTGTTTTGATAGCTTGACGGCCCGGCCCGACCAATCGACGAGGCCTCCTTGCCACGGAATGGCCGTCCGCGATTCACCGCCCTCCTCGAATTCCCAAATTAGACGGGCCGCAAAATGGAAGAGCAGCGGATGATCGAGATACCACTGCTTCCAGTGCTCGTTGGAGCAGGCGCCTTGCGAGATCAGCTGGCGTTCGAGCCGGAACTTCTGTGCCGCGATTTGGCCGTCCAGTTCTTTCTGGGTGCGCTTCAAATCGCTGAGCAATTCTGCATGTTCCTCTCTGATGTTGGCGGGAACACTCTTCAGGACTTTGCCTTCGCGGCTCCAGCTCAGGAGTGCCCCGTCGCGGCCAATCGTAAGTCTTGCCTCGCAATCTCCGATCGGCTCAACGCGACCGCCAGCCGGATCGAGGCCGAATGTTGGAACGGCCATCGCTTCAAGATCGTCGCGGGAGACTTGATTGCGTTCGGCGGCCTCGTTCATTGCTTTTTCGATCAGCCTCCGGGCCACGTCGTATTTGACCCTGCCAACCAGGCGGCTCAGTTGCGCTACGCCCGCGAGTCCGGGCATTACGGCCAATGCGTTCACACAGGCATTGCCCACTTTATGCGAGACCGCACCGATCATCCGGATCTTCCGGAAACATGCAAAGGCAAAATCCGCGATGTCGGGCGCGATGGAAGGATCGCCGAGCGCGCCCAGCACCCACACCAATCCCTTCTGGTAATCCGCCTCCGCTTCCGGGGTCTGGATCGCCGTTTCGCCGGGCGTCGGACCCAGTGCCAGCCAGCGTCGAGCCGCATCCAGAACCTCGGCCTGCCCAACTTGCGTCGTCAGATTCACGGCTTCGCTCTGCCACTTTTTCGACGCTGTGCTCTGCGTGAGAGATCGCGCGTGCAGCAACAGGGCGTGCCATTCAAACTTCCTTGCGGATGTCGAAACTTCCCGGAAAACGGTTTGACTCCACGCTCCTGCCGGCGCAAGAGCTTTTTCCCGGGGGCCACCGATGAGGACTTCGATCCGCTCGTGGATTTCCTTCATTTCGGCCTGCCCGTGATAACGAGTCACATGGCCGCGCAGCTGATGGAGTGCTGTAATTAGCGCGGGAGTCCTGGGAGCGCCATCGATCGCCGAGAGAATTGCTTTGAACGGAAACGGCAGGTTCGGCCGCGACACCAGTTCCACCAGCCTCACCGCCTCTAGGGAGTTGATCGTCACTCCGCTGCGCAGTAGGGCGGAGGCCACGGCTTTCAAAGCCATCTTGAAAAGAATCGCATTGCCACTGGTAATCCCGTTGAGAGCTTCGAAGACAAAAGCAACCCTCACCTCCGATGGCTCGCCTTTCAGCCGGCTCAGGGGTTCTTCCACGAGCTTGAGCACTTCCCGCTCTTTGTAGACAAACGGATGAGATGCAACGATCGCGGCGAACTCGCGCATCCAGTCGCTGGCGTCTGGCGCGAGTTCCGGCATCCTACGTAACCCCATTGCTCGGAGCAGCGCTTCAGGGCCATCCGCCATTTCATCCTCCGATGAGGGGGACCAGCTTGATAAAGTCGATTTCGGAATTCTCGTGGAGATCGAACTGCACATCCAGTTCCGTCACTTGCTTTCCATCCACGAGCACCAGAAATCCGTTCTTTTCGAAACTCGACCAGGCGCGACGGCACTGCGCTTCCCAGTCGAGTGGCCGCTTGGTCTTCAGACGGTAGCCGTTCAGAATCTGCTCCGATTCTTCCGGTTGCACCAACCCCTGGAATATCTCCGGAAGTGCCTCGTTGTAGTGTTCCACCTCCTGTTGGAGGCGGCCACGAATCAAATCCCGTAGTGTTACTGGACCCGCGTCCCGCCGAATCCCGCCTGCCGCCGTCCGATCGCCATGGAGAGGGGCGTCGAAGATTAGGATATTCATGAGCCATCCACCTGATGCCGCACGTGAATTTGCCGTCGGATCGGCAGCAAATCAACCGAGCACCACGGGTTCAAAGTTCGCCTGCGATTTGAATCCAGTCTATCCCAACGACAAATCGCCAACGCGAATCGTATCCTGCCTAACGCCGATAGGTCCACGCCTTCCTTAACCAGTCAGTTCGCCCGCGGGTGCTCCGCGAGACCGACTGACCAGAGCTGTGATCGAATTCGGACGGCAGCCTCACCCGCGAAATGATCGAGAAGTGATCGGGGAGCAACACCTGGACCACGACGTCCTTTGATTTCAAAGACAACCGAATGTCATTCTCAAACCTTCCGGGCGCTGACCGCCCTTGTGAGTGCGCCATGTTCATTCAGATTGAACGGCAGTAATTCGCAGAAATGGCACCTCAGTTCGGCAAGAGCTTCAACAGCTGGGACTCGCATTTCTGGAGATCGCGCCGAGTTGCGCCAACTTCGGCTGTGAATTCAGGTTCGGCTGCGCTCTGTTGCGGATTCTGATCTCGAATGGCGAGGCTCTTCTGTAGCCACCCTTTCGCCTGTTTCAGATGCTTGATCTTCATCGCCTTCGACGAATCTCGATCAACCTGAACTTCATATGCCATCCCGAGCATCGCGTACGACTCTGCCTGCCCCTCGATGTCATACCGGTTCTTCTTTTCGGGATGTTCAAAGATTGCGACCGCTTCATTTGCCTTGGCCAACGCGGGCGTGGGGTCATGTTTGAGCGCCAATTCGCGGGCGACTCCGAGATCGCTGAAAGCTGTGTTCTGTCTCGCCAGCGAGTTGGCCGGATCTTCTTTCGACAGTCCTGAGAAGATTGCATTGGATTTCCGGTAATAGTCCAGCGCACGATCGACATCGCCCTTCCTTTCAAGAAGCGGCGCCGAGTTGTTGTAAGCCTCACCAAGAAACTCACGAAGAGTCGCATTCGTCGGGTCTGCGTGCGAAAGATCGAGCAAAATACCGATCGCTTTTGCGGAAGCTTCCAATGCTGCAGAGTTGTCGGAGATGCCGCGGTACGCAGTTGCCAATCCCATGTAATCGGCAGCCAGATGCGTGCGAAGAATAGGATTGGTATTATTCGAAGCAGCAACTGGTTCCCGAATCGATATCGCCTTTCGAAAGCTACCCGCGGCCTTCGTAAACTCGCCGGTACTACTTTGTATGTTTCCCGTCTGCCAGTAAATTCCCGCGAACACGTCTACGTACTGGGGATCGCTATGAGATTCCGCGAGCTTCTGGGCGGCCGGCAGTCCAGATTGCAATGTCTTCAACGCTCCAGCGAAGTCGCCCGAGCCCATAAGCACAAAGCTTAGGCGAAAGTAATCGTTCAGTACGTCAAGTTGCAGGGAGTCGTCTTTGGGGTTGGACGACGCAGCGGCCTCGCGGATTGCAAGGGCTTTTTGATAGCTCCGCAGCGCTCCGGGGAAATCCCCGAGATTTGCTGCTCCGTTGTAGCCCATCAGATCGCCGACACGATCATAGGCGTTCGCGAGTTCGCGTTCCAGTGAAACGTCCCCCGCAGCCTCCGTTGAAAGGCTGTCGAGATACTCGAGCGCCCGCGCGACGAGCAGCCGCCTTGCTGGTGTCGCACCTGAGAGATCGCGGATCGAATCATGGATTTCAAAAATAAGCGAATTCGCAAGCTTGCGCACATCGTTGAACCGCATCTCAGCGCGTGCTCTCTGCTGTCGCGCGATTTTCGCTTCATAGAGTGTGACCACCATGCCGACAACCAGCGCCAACGCGAGTGCTGCCGAAAACGAGACGCCCGTCTTGTGCCGAATGACAAACTTCGAAGCGCGATACCACGCTGTGGCTGTGCGGGCAACGACCGGAATGTTCTCAAGATGTCTTCGAATATCCTCTTGCAATTGGTCGACACTGCGATAACGTTGGCGAGGATCCTTCTCCAGGGCCTTCAGAACAATATTGTCCAAGTCTCCATTGAGCCGCTTGCGAAGTCGATCAGGCGTGAGGCCACGTAATCCACTGACCTCTTCGCGGCTCAAAGTCTGTCGGGTATCTTTTGCGGAATATCCCTTGAAGACCGCGGTACTCGGCCTTTGAGCTTCGCCGGTACAAATGGCTTTCACAATCTCCTGGGGCGAGCCAGATGGCATCCGATACGGACTGCGACCGGTCAGCGTTTCATAAAGGACCACTCCAAGCGAATAGACATCGCTTGCGGTGGTCATCTGGCCGCCTTGCATTTGCTCGGGACTGCCATATCGCGGCGTGCATACGCGAAACGCTGTCATTGTTGCGTCGAAGGATTCGGCGGTGTCCGACTCCAGAATCTTCGCGATCCCGAAATCAAGAAGCTTGGGAACACCCTTTGTTGTTACCAGGATATTTCCAGGTTTGATGTCGCGATGAATTACAAGGTGTTGATGCGCAAACTGGACCGCGGCGCACACCTCCAGAAACAACCTGAGTCGCTCCGTAATGGTCAGCCCGTGGTGGTCACAGTAGTCGGTGATCGGCTCACCCTCGATGAGTTCCATCGCAAAATAAGGCTGTCCCTTTTCGGTCGCACTTCCTTCCAGCAAGCGCGCAATGTTCGGGTGCTCAAGACTGGCAAGGATTTGCCGCTCGTTCTTGAAGCGGGTGATGACCAGGCCGGAGTCCTGTCCCTCCCGGATCACCTTGAGGGCAACTTCTTGTCGATATTGATCGTCGGCGCGAAAGGCGCGATACACCTCGCCCATTCCGCCCGCACCAATTTGTTCAACAACCTGATACGGGCCGACGCGGCGACCAATCCACGAGTTTTCATCCGTCGCGATCAGCGATGCGGCGACATCTGCAAGACAGCTCTCATCGAGAAATTTTGCTTCTACCTTCTGCTCCCCTTCCAGCAGAACCTCCACCTCATGCCGAAGCGAATCATCGCCTGCGCAATACTCCTTCAGAAACGCTGTGCGTTCCTGAAGCGGCAGGTCCAGGGCTGAGCCCAAGGCTTCCTTTATTTGTCCCCAGCGTTCTGGTGTCATCGCTGATCGCTATCGCTCATTGCGTGATGGAGCCACAGGCGGGCAGTCGCCCACTCACGCTTTGTTGTTGCCAGTGAGATTTTCTCAACTTCAGCCGTCTCTTCGATAGAAAGACCGCCAAAAAACCGCAACTCCACAATGCGGCACTGGCGTGGATCCAACGACGCTAGGCGCTCCAGGGCGTGGTCGAGCGCCAATATATCTAGGTTCGAAGTCGTGGTGGCGCCTGCCAGGTCGTCTGCAACTACCGTAATGGGATTGGATCCACGCTTCGCGGCAGCGTGTTTTCGAGCGTGGTCAACAAGAATTTGCCGCATCATGCGTGCCGCCATCGCAAAGAAATGAGCTCGATTCTCAAACTTCCCGGTGTCGTGCTGCGCCAGCCGGAGATAAGCCTCGTGAACCAGAGCCGTTGGCTGCAGCGTGTGCCCGGGTGACTGGCTCGACAGTGATCGCCGGGCAATCCTCCGCAATTCGTCGTAGACCAGTGGAATCAAAGCTTCTCGAGCGGACGCATCCCCTTGATTCCACCGGGCAAGAAGTTCAGTCACTGGCTGAGAATGAGGTGACGACACGCAGTGCCCTCAATTGACAGAAGTTGCAAGATGTTAGCCTCACCATTCGCCGGAAGTCAACGAGGCATTTCGACATTCACGGCACCGACGCTGCCGCATAAGGGCGAATTCCTTCCAGGTGTTTTGAGTGATGAGCTATTCGCGCCGTTTCTTAGGTGCGCAACGAGGACCCGCACCAGGCGCAGGGCTCCAATGCAGCGCTCAGCCAGTCCCTGCAAACGGCCGCGACGAAGTGTGCGCTCCGACCTCGAATAACAATTCTTCTCACCCCGACTACCTGGGATTCGACGATCTACTTTGGCGAGAAGTCACCGTGTCCGAGATGTGCACTACGAGGCTGGAAAGGTCTCCTGAACACAAGTTGTTCGCGTTGCTCGTGATCTGCCTACCGAGCTTAGCTAACCACTGATCCGATTGATCAAAGAAGCCCACTCTTGAGGACGAATTGGAGAACGCGGAACCTTGGCTCGCCTGAGCTTGAACTTCAATTTAGCAACACCGCGCAATTCAGCTTCGTTCTTCAGGATGTCAACCACCGGGGAAGCCAACTTATCAAGCTCCAATCGCTCTTTGCGAAAGAGATCGCCGTCCCGCGGCCTGAACTGCGACCAGGCGATTGATCCCACAAATCCCGCCGCGCCAAAATGATCCGATCGGAGAACATCCTCCACGAATACCCGAATCGGTCCGGAAAATTCGTGCAGTGCATCATGGAAGGCCACTACACCCCCAGGCACAACATGCGGAAGGAAAGCATCAAAATCTCCCTTGGCGCCCCGGTAAGAATGATCTCCATCGATCCAGAGCAAACGAATCGGATCCTTCCAACTCCGGCTTACGTCGTAGGAATAGGCCCGATACGGTTCCACCCATCCCAGCACACCTGTGCTTCGTAGGTTGGCCAGAAACTCGTCATAGGTCGTGGAATCAAGGGACGTCTTTCTCTTTTTGAGCTCGGCGTTGTTGAAGTTGTGTGGATCGATCGCGGCAATTCGCGGCAACCCGTACCGCTGACAGATTTTTGCCAGCATCACGGTCGATTTTCCCTTAAAGCTTCCCACCTCCACGATGCCACCATCGACATTCAACGATGCCGCGACGAGGCCGAGAAAACGACCTTCCGGCTCAAGCAGAAAGCCGGGAACTTTGGACGCCTCTTCCCAAGCCTCGGTCAGAGCCTCCTCCAGATCTTCTCGAATCGTTACGAAAGACAACGCGTCGACCTCTAATCAATTCTATCTTCAGGTGTTTGCCGCTGAGAACTGCGTTGAGACTCCAAAAATGCGAAAATAGAACTGAACGCAATTTTCCCCATGTCTCAGACCCGCACCATTGCCGTCGCCATGTCCGGAGGAGTCGACTCGTCGACCGTCGCTGCGATCCTCGCCCGCGACCCGGGCCGTTCCCGTAACCACGGAGGCGATACGCACACGGCAGTCGTCGGCCTCACTCTCCAACTCTGGGATCAGACCCGGCTGGCAGGCAAGCACGGCATTCCCGATGCGCCGAAGGCTGGCCGCTGCTGCTCGCTCGACGACGTGTATGACGCCCGTCGCGTTGCCGAGCACCTCGGCATCCCCTACTACGTCGTGAAGCAGGAAGAGCGCTTCGAGCAGGACGTGGTCCGCCCCTTCGTTAGCGAGTACCTGCATGGCCGCACGCCGATCCCGTGCTCGCTCTGCAATAACCACCTCAAGTTTGATCAGCTTTTAAAGACCGCGCGTTCCATCGGCGCCGATTCCATCGCTACCGGCCACTACGCGATCAACGAGTACGACGCTGAGCGCGGGCGTTGGATTCTCAAGCGCCCCGCCGATCTCGCCAAGGATCAGACCTACTTCCTCTTCGGCCTCACCCAGGAGCAGCTCGCTCACACATTGTTTCCACTGGGGAATCTGACCAAGCCGGAAGTCCGCGAAGTGGCGCGGCAGAAGGGCCTCGCCCTCGCCGAGAAACCCGACTCGCAGGAAATCTGTTTCATTCCCGGCGGTGATTACAAGCAGTTCCTCACCGCCTATCTCGAGGAACAGGGCGAGGCCATGCCCGAAACCTCCGGCGAACTCGTCGCCTCGAATGGCGAGGTACTCGGGCATCACGACGGGATCTTCAACTTCACCGTGGGCCAGCGCAAGGGATTGAAGATCGCTTCGCCTTCGCCGTTTTATGTTCTCAACATCGACCCGGCGAGCCATCGTGTCACCGTCGGCGCCGACACCGAACTGGCCACCACGACCTTGCGTGCGAACCGCCTGAACTGGATCAGCATCCCCGAACTCACCGCCCCCATGCGTGTGAGGGCGAAGATCCGCCATCGCCACGAGCCCGCCTGGGCCACGCTTGAGCCTGGTACAAGAGCACCCTCAAGCTTTGCCAAAGATGACGCCGAAGTGCTCGCAACATTTGACGAGCCTCAGCGCGCGATCACCCCAGGTCAGTCCGCCGTCTTCTATGACGGTGACGAAGTCGTCGGCGGCGGTTGGATCATTTAGATACAACGACTCATCCGAAACGAGTTCCAGTCTCCGCAAAGATACGATCATCGATCGGTTCAATTCGGCTTACGATTCCCTTACACCTCGATTGCGAAAGCCTTACGACGCATGCCTTTCAATAACTAAGGCATGTAGCGGTCTTTCTGCTGCACGGCAGGATTGCCGCGCCATCGGCCAATGCGAGGTGTGACAAATGGCAGCTAGTCTGCTGAAATCTGCCGGGCGGTTTGCCGGGAGCGCCGTAATCCTGATCGCCACCGGCATGACCCCAGCTCAATCCGTACAACCACAAGATGAAGGCTCAACAGTCAGTCGCTTCATTAGTGGTTCCTCGGCCCTCCCGGCGAACTCGAAGTCAGACCCCGGATCTGCCCCGGCGACGCGCGCTGAAGTCGAGGCTCTCGAACGTCGAATCGAACAACTTGAAATTGCGTTGAAAGGGGAAAAGGCCAGGAATCTCGTTGATACCGACGCCACTTCTGCCTTGAAGAACGCAGAAAAAGAGTTGCTGCAGGGAACGCAGAAGTCTCCCGCCGCTGCTCACGCGGATCCCGCGCCGGTCGCGCCGGCCCCGGTGGAGAAAGCTGCAACTCCCGTTGCGAATTCGTCCTCCACAGCACATGGGACAACTCCGGATCCCCATGCTCCGGCGTTTTCTGATTGGGACTGGACCTGGCTCAACGGCAATCCGCGCAATAAGGATGTTGCCTTCGATTCCAAGTTCTTCACCCCTGAAATTCGCGCCGACCTCACCTACAACTTTGACTTCAACAAACCCGTCGACGACTCGATTGGCGGTTCCAGCGAGATCTTTCGCGCCAACGAGATTCAGCTCGAACAACTCGGCGTCGGCGGCGACTTCCATCTCGATCACGTGCGCGCGCGTCTGATGACACAGTTCGGCATGTACTCGAGCACCACTCCCCGCAACGATGCCAGCTATTCGAAGGGCCAATGGGATCTTTCCGGGGCCTATAGATATCTCTCCGAGGCTTATGCCGGTTACCAGATCACCAGTGTGATGCACGGAATCAATCTCGATGCCGGCATCTTCATGTCTTACGTCGGGCTCTTCAGTTACTACAACTACGACAACTGGGCCTATCAGCCCTCTTACGTCTCCTCCAACACTCCCTGGTTCTTTGAAGGCATCCGCATCCAGATGTTCCCTACGCAACACCTGAAGATCGAGCCGTGGCTCATCAACGGCTGGCAGTCCTATGGCTCGGCCAACTCGCGCAAAGGTCTTGGCGGACAGGTCCGTTGGACGCCTTATCCGTGGATAAATATCGTCAGCAACAACTATGGCTTGGGACATGACGACCTCTACGTGCCCAAACGCAGCCGCATTCACACTGACAACAGCGTCGAGATCAAGTATTACGACAAGCCGGAGAAGACGCTCGACAAGATGGCCTTCACTTTCACGGGTGATTTGGGATGTGAGTTCGGAGGCGGAGTCAGTTGCCACGGCGATACCTCCGGCGGTCCCAAGCAGAGCTTTCTCGGCTATATGCTCTACAACCGCACTTGGTTCAAGAAGGATCTCCACGCCGTCACGATCGGCGGTGGACAGATCAACAACCCCGGCAGGTACCTCGTTCTCCTGCCGCCCATCAACGGCGAGACTGCGTCAAGCGCTGCAATTAGTTCCCCCTACTTCACCGAGAACCCGGGCGATCAGTTCAAAGCGTGGGACACTTCCCTCACTTATGACTACATGCCGAAGCAGTGGCTCACTTGGCGTTTCGAATACGATCACCGTCACTCCAGCGTTCCTTACTGGTCGGGACACGGCGGCATAACACCTCCAGCATTTCTGGGCGCTCCCTATGGCAGCAACAACGGATCTCCAACCGAGTACGCCTGCATGGATGGCTCTCCCTCCCCCGTCATCAGTGGGTGTGGCGGCTCGCACGGCCCCACATGGTTCCCTGATCTGCGGCGGGACGAAAACCTAATCGACATCGATCTGCTGGTGAAGTTCTAGTGCCCCGAGTGGGCTAGCCGAAAAGGTCAGTCCCGCCTGGGCGAGGCCAGAGGTGGGAAACGATTCTCAATCGAAAAGAAGCCGGTCTGGATTCACGCGTTATACTGGCCCGGCATTCTTTTCGGAGAGAAATATCGATGCGTGAGAAAACGTTTGCACAGATTGCCGCAGTAGCCCTGGCCTCCGTCTCCATCCTCGCCTCTGCTCAGAACCGGAACATCCAGATCACTCTTCATCCCGATCAACCGGCCACCAGCGTCAGCCCGACCCTCTACGGCTTAATGACCGAAGAGATCAACTACTCCTATGACGGAGGACTCTACGCCGAGATGGTGCGCAACCGCACCTTCCGCGGGGACTGGAGCGGCATCCTCTACTGGTATCTCATGGAAGACGGAAATGCCCGCGCCAAAATGACCCACGACGCATCGACCGGTCCGAGCACTGCGCTGCATACCAGCCTCAAGATCGAAATCGAGCAGGCAGACCCAAAGAACCAGGCCGGTGTCCTCAATACTGGCTGGTGGGGCATGGAGCTCAAGCCCAACACCACGTATTCCGGCTCGATTTACGCCAAGGCCGATTCCGACATCGGCCCGCTCACGGTTAGCCTGATAAACGACAATACCGGCAAAGCTGTTGCTTCCGCCGCTGTCACCACCATCGGCACAGATTGGAAGCAGTACACCTACAAGCTCAAAACCGGCACAACTCAACCATCTTCCGCGAATCACCTGGTCATCACCGCAGGCCATGCCGGCACGCTGTGGCTCCAATTAGTATCGCTTTTCCCGCCCACCTATCACGATCGCGCCAATGGCAACCGTATTGATCTGATGGAGAAGCTCGCCGCCATGCATCCCAAATTTCTGCGCTTCCCGGGCGGCAACTACCTTGAAGGCGACCACATCAACGAAAGATTCGAGTGGAAGAAGACCATCGGCCCACTCGTGGATCGTCCCACACACCGCAGCCCCTGGAACTACCAGTCCACCGACGGTCTGGGCCTGCTCGAGTTCCTCGGTTGGTGTGAAGACCTGCACATGCAGCCGGTGCTCGCGGTATACGCCGGCTACTCCCTCGAGCAGGAGCACGTGAAGCCTGGCGCCGATCTCGAGCCTTACGTGCAGGACGCTATCGACGAACTCGAATATGTCACTGGTGGACCGGATACGAAGTGGGGCGCCGAACGCGTGAAAGATGGCCACCCCGCGCCGTTCAAGCTCACCTACGTCGAAATCGGCAATGAAGACTGGTTCGATCGATCAGGCACTTACGACGAGCGCTACACGCAGTTCTACAAGGCCATCAAGGCAAAGTATCCTGACCTGCAGTTGATCGCGACCGCACCCGTGAAGAGCGTCAAGCCCGACGTTCTCGACGAACACTACTACGTTCGCGCCACGCAAAACTTCAGCATGGCCAATCACTACGACACTTCCGACCGCGAATCGGCAGCAGCTCGAAATTGGGAAGGCTCAGGCCATTACGACAAGCCCGACCGCAGTGGTCCAAAGATATTCGTTGGCGAGTGGGCCACTCGCGAAGGCACACCGACACCCAATATGGGCGCTGCGCTTGGCGATGCTGCGTGGATGACGGGCCTCGAACGCAACAGCGATCTCATCGTCATGGCTTCCTATGCGCCCTTGTTCGTCAACGTCAACCCGGGCGGCATGCAGTGGGAGAGCGACCTCATCGGTTACAACGCCAGTACCAGCTACGGCTCACCTAGCTATTACGCACAGGTGATGTTCGCCTCTTACCTTGGCGATCATACGGTGACTTCGCAGATCGAGAATCCCGGAGCGAAGTTCTTCTACTCCGCGACCATCGATAGCACAAAAAAGCAGCTCTACCTCAAGCTGGTGAATGCATCTTCGAGCGAACAGCCCGTCCAGATTGCGCTGCCCGGCGCCCATCCCACCGCCAACGCTAAACTTGTTCGCCTTAGCGCTCCCGACACGCAAACTACGAACAGCATCGAACATCCCGATCGCCTCGTACCGATCGATTCCACCATCCACAATGTCAGCGATAATTTCTCGCTGACACTCCCGCAGTACTCGATCCAGATACTCCAGATCGATCTGCACTGAGACTCAGATCCCCGCAATGCAAAGGCCGGAGTTCCTCGAACTCCGGCCTGATCTTTTCATACCGATTCTCGTGGGTGCCCCATCCATCGAGCGTATTTTGCTCGATGGGTGGGAAAGCAAGAAGCTGATTGGCAGTGTTTCCTGTCGGCCTATTGCTGCACAGCCCACGCCATCCCATCAGGATTTCCGCCAGCATCAATCTTGCCCACCAGCTCCAGCGACCTCAGATCGACGACCGCAACAAATCCATCCTGTGCAAACGCAACATAAGCACGCTGGCCGTCGGGCTGCATCTGGATGCCGCCTCCGCCCCCGCGCCCGATCCGCAGCCGTTTGATCTCTTTCTGCGTGGCTACATCGAACACCACAACCTCAGGACCGGCCGAGATCAGCGCCCGCGCACCATCCGGCGTAAACTTTAGCCGATTGGCGCCGCGTGCATTGGCCTGGAGTGTCGCCGTCACTTTCTTCTGGGCAATGTCGATAACCGAGATCGTGCCCTCCCAGGCATTCGCCACCCAAGCCTGCTTCCCATCGGGCGTAACGTCAAACCCTTCGGACCCGCCGCCTACCGGAATCACGGTTTCGTTCCAATCGCCCCCCGGAGGCCCTGGAGGCGGTCCACCAGGACCACGTGGGCCCGGCGGCGGCAACCCCGCGCCCTGCCAGTTCGCTCCTCCCTGCAGAGGTGGCGGCTGTCCACCCGCCGCGCGTTCCGTACGCTCCAGGATCGTTACCGTTGCAGAATTTACGTTGGTGGTTACGATCTTCTTCGCGTCGGGGAAGACGTAGATCATGTGGGTCCGGTTTTGACCGGTACCCATAATCCAGTTCACCTGCCTGCTGCCCGAATCGACGCTGCCGATCACTTTCGCCGCTTCTGCCGTGAACCACACCCTGCCCTGCATGAACGCCAATCCATGCGGACCGCGCAAAGGACCGAGGTCGATCTGCGGCTCGGCTTCCTGACCAATCAGGTCGACTACTGACAATGTGTGAAAGGATCCGAATCCGTAATTCGAAACATACGCGGTATGCCCGTCAGACGATGCGACTACCTCATGCGGATCGTCCCCCACGGGAACGCGCGCCACCACCCTCAGGCTCGCCGGATTGACAATAGCCAGCGTGTGATCCTGTTTCGAGAGAACCAGCAAGACCGGATTGGGCGTTCGTGATTTCGCGGATTTCGTCGCCGGCGATTGTCCCTGAGTAATCGCGGCCAACATCAAGGCAGAGGCAGCAACCAAAACCGGCATGGCGGAAAGCTGAACCGTCTTCATTTGTTCAGCCGCCTATACAAACATGTCCTGATCCGCAACCACTTCCGCCTGCTGACCGGGTCGTCGGCCGGTGGCAAGCACCGAAACGAAAGCCTTCGCAGAGGCCAGCATCGCGCTAAGTTTCCGCACCGGCCTCGCAACGGAATGCGCAACCACGTTGCTTGCGTATTCGAGGCCATCGATAACATCGGTAACAATGGTATCCACGCGCGTCGTTTGCCGATGCACTCGCTCCAGAATCTCCGTTGTTGTGGCCTGCATCTCGACGCCTTGCTGTCTGAACCGTTGCGTAAGATCTGCCATGTCGGTGGCAATCGATTCGATCTTCGGCGCAACGTTTTCAATAAAGTCTTTTGATCTGCTCAGGAGCGGCATCACCGATGTCCGCATCTCCTGAACATCCGCATGGATCGAGGCGACGGTTTTGCGCACGGTGATGAAGGCAACCAGCATCACGATTGCCTGCACCATCAGCGCAATTCCAGTGAGGCAAACAAAAGCGACGAGTACTACGAAAAGGGTTTGATTGTTCATCTTGGCACCGACGCGATCTTCGTCTTTCTATAGCAATTCCTGAGTCCCTCAGGATCCCCACACTAGTCGACGCGACCTTCCGCTCTGGAATTGCCCTAAGCCGTTCAGCGCCTCCGCGAACTCAAGAGATCGCCGGAAAAGAGGGCCGGCGCGCAGCACAGCCGGCCTGTCTCTCAATGCCGGATGGCGAGCCTGATCCGGTAATGGGCAGGCTCATTCCGGGGCCTATGCGGTTGGTTCTGAAGGCTTGGCGCTCTGATAGGCTTCGCGCCCCGCATCAACGGCTGCGCCCACCCGGGTTGTCTGATCGGTAACCAGGTTCTTGCCGCGCTCTACAAAATCCTCCCACTGCGCCCGGCCGCGGTCCATGATCTCGCGTCCCCGTCCGACATACTGATTCACGTGCTCCTTGCCCTTGTCGACCATCTCGCCAACCTGCTCGGCGGCCTGACGTCCGCGGGTCCGCAGATACTCTGACCCTTCGCGAGCGCCCTGCGCCAGATCTTCTCTCGTTTCCCGGCCGCTTTTCGGAGCATAGAGAACGCCGATCAGAGCGCCGACGCCCAGCCCAGCCAGAAACCACGCTACTCCCTGAAGTTTGCCCGAATCCTCGCTCATAACCTATATCTCTCCTTCTGCCCAGTATAAGAAGCCTGAGCGTACCAAATCACCATGTTACGCTGCAAATGTGCCTGCGAGCAGAATTTACACCCCGCGTATGGCAAATAAGCGCTGGTTTGCCGAAGAGCAGTATCGTTCCCCGGTTCTTTCGCATTTGACGCCTTGGCTCCGCAATCAGTTGTAACGCGAAACGCCGGCACCGCCCGAAGGGGCGATTGCAGATCTCTGGTCTGACGCTTCAGTAATGTTTCACAACCGCTTGGGGCGCCGGGCTGCTTCTGCTGCCAAGCAACCAATCCAGGGGTCGGCGAATATCCTCTTCTCGCGCCTCGCCCAGAACGCGCGCCACAACCTGCCCGTGTTCATCCACAATCAGGGTGGCGGGGAGTTCGTTCCCCAACCCCGCTCGCTCCAGCATGTCGAGGTCAGCACCCACCCAGATTTCCATCCCGATCGGATGTGCGGCCACAAACCGGTCGAGCGCCGCTCTGTTCTTCGCCGCGTCTGCTGATGCGGCGATAAAGTGAACGTTCTTGCCCGTGTATTCACTCTTGAGTTTGCCCAGCATCGGCAATTCTTCCTGGCAGGGACCGCACCAGGTAGCCCAGAAATTGATCACTGCAATCGATCCATGCAGATCCGAAAGCTTTGTCGTTTTTCCTGACAGATCCTTCAACTCCAGATTCGGAGCCCGCTTTGCCCGCGCTTGGGGCGCAAGCCAGCCCAGCATGATCATCACGACAAATGCAATTGAGGCCTTCATCTCATTTTCCTTTTGCTGTTCCTTCAGTGCGTTCACAAAAAGCGCCGCCCCAGAATGAGGCGGCGCTCGATGCGGTTCTTGCTCAGTTTCAGAACCGGTGTGTCACGCTTGCCAGCCACACATACTGCGCAAATGCCGCGTCTCCGTGCGATCCGTACACCGAGTCGGGATAGCTCGTTGTGCGATCCCGATGGATCGCTTTGTACACCCCGGCCGTGAATAGATTTGCTCCATGCGCGTATTCCAGTCCCGGCCCGAGGGTGACGGCATAACCCGGCCGCCGGAAACCATCGTTGCTCACCGGAAACAGATTCTTCGCCGGCACCCCCTCGTCACGAGGACCGAAGGTCGCCCCCAGCCCGTGTTCGTGGAGAACCGGAATCAGGATTCCGGCTTCGAGAAGGTACTGATCAGAGATCGCCGCGTAGTTGTTCAGCGGCTGCTTGGGATTGAGCGTCGCTCCGCGCTGCACGCCGTTGGTCCCTCCCTGCGTCGCGATGTAATCGCCATCGGTGTAGAACGTTATGTTCTTCCCGATCTGGGTGTAGCCGGCCCACTGCATCATCATGCCCCATCCGCCGTTACCCGGTTGTATCGAATAGTCGACCGGCACCGTTACCTCGACCGGCGATCCCGTTCCGGTCGTGTTCGTGTTCACGGTATTGGTGACATCGTCGTTGCCGGTGGGTATCAGAAGTCCCAGGCCCACCGAGACATTGGTCTTGGCCGCGTGGGCGGGATTGCGAATCCAGGTGTTAAAACCAACAATCGTGTCGCCAACCCCCGAAGCCGCATATTTGATCGGCGAATTCTGGCTTTTGCGCGATGCGAACAGCCACGGTGCGTCAATTTCAAAGCTGATCCGCGGAGTCCACTGGTACGTCAGGTTCGTTGTGATCAGGTTAATCCGGTTTTCAACTTGCGTCGCCTGCTGAGCACGATATTCCTGGTAGGCATCGCCCACATAGTGCTGGTAAGAGAACTGGTGCCGTTCGCCCACCGTGATCTGGAAATGATGTGGTTCGAGAATGCCGCCCTGCCCCGTCGGCAAACCCTGCTCTGGCGATCGCGCCAGAACGCAACCCTGCGACCAGGCAGCTCTTGGGGAGAAAAGCAACAGGGTGACAAAAACCAACGTGAGAGCTGCGAGGCAAGTACTCGTCCGACTGGGCGATCCGGACACACGACGACTCTGCGATGAGAACTGTTTCATGCGTTTTGACCTCACTTGAATGGAGAAGGCTAGATGTAGTCACGTTCAGCGCGCGTCTATCCATTGCGAGCACCAATTCCGGCGCATCGCAATCCGCGCTGTCGCGATCTACTCACAACGGTATGAGGCAAATGCGCAAACCGCATCCGGCAATGTATGGAGGTGTAGATCGTACTTTCGATCTACCTAGAATCGTCCGCTCCGAAAGGAGCGGCGGTCTTTCTGCACGGACCGGCTACTTGGGAAGTAGACTATGCCCGATTGCATCGAGAATGCCGTTGAGGAAGTTGATCGACTCCGGCGCCGAATAACGTCTCGCAATCTCCAGTGCTTCGTTGATGATGATGGGAAATGGAGTGGATTTAAACCCCAGCATTTCACCCACGGCCATCCGAAGAAGGTTGCGATCCACAGCCGGCATACGCTCAATCCGCCAGTGACGCGAATTGGCAGAGATCAACTCATCGACCTGCTCCTGACGCTCCAGCGCGGCCCGGAAAAGATCTTCAGCAAAGCCGCGAACCTCCGGTTCCACCGCGTCTACTGATTTCCAGAATGTTGCGCGAACCTGATCCGGACTCTGCTTCCCTATGTCGGCCTGGAAGAGCATCTGCATCGCCAATTCGCGCGATTTGCGTCGGGAGTTGGCCGTCACGCTTTCCCGCTTTCCGAAGGGACCGCCAGCTTTCGTCGCAGGCTCACCATCTCAATCGCCGCAACGCCAGCTTCGAATCCCTTGTTTCCTGCTTTGATACCGGCTCGATTCAGCGCCTGCTCCAGCGTTTCGCATGTCAACACGCCAAAACTGTGCGGCACGCCCGTCTCCTGCTGCGATTGCCCGATTCCGCGTGACACTTCGTTATAGATAGCCTCGTAATGAGCGGTCTCGCCGCGCAACAGGCATCCCAGCGTGACAATCGCATCCACTTTGTGCTGTTCAGCGATCTGCCGTGCCGCTGCGGGAATTTCCCAAGCGCCCGGTACCCGAACCACTGTAACGTCAGCGCGATTTGCGCCGCTTCGCAGCAACGCATCCAGTGCGCCTTCCACCAGCCGATCCGTGATCACCGCATTCCAGCGCGCCACGACAATCGCGAACTTCATTCCCTCCGCCCATAAGTCACCCGCGATGGCAACCGGCTTCCCTTTCAGAGGATCCGCCCACGCCCAGAACGAGAAGGCAAACCCCGGCTCGGGTTCTACGTTAAAGATGCGCGACTTCCACTCAGTGTCGGCAATTTGCGATAACCTTGCAACCGCCGCATCACCCCCGTTTGCGTGCAGCCAGGTTTTCGCCGCTTGGTGCGCCGCATCCAGCGAGGTCACTTCCACCATCACATCAGCCACAGCCGGGAACCGTCCATCGACAAACTCGAGATTGCCCAGCGGGGCAAGAAACGATGTCCCTGCGCTCGTCTCATCCTTCCACCCGGGGCCTTTGGCGAACCCCATCGCTTCAAAGAACCTGCTCAGCCGCTGGTATGAAGACGTGCTTCCGGCCGCGCGAAGGATGGAGATTCCTTTGATCATGCTCTGATTCTATCGTGCGGCATGGGCCGCTTTTTTCACGTCGAAGTCACCCGCTCATCGAGCCCCACAAACAGCAAGGCCGGCAGACTCGCCGGCCTCTCTTGATTCTTGATCGCCTATGACTAGGTCGTGGAACGCGGCTTGACCGTGATCACCGTGGCCGGAACAGCGTTCGTGGTCGGCGTTGTGATCAGGCAATCCGGATCCGAGCCCGGTGCGCACGCCGGTAGATTCGGACTCAGCTGCTGCGTGTCCTGCAACGTCGTCGTATTCACGAAGTGAATCTGGTTGTCGCCCGCCGTCGAGACAAAGAAGTACAGATTGTCGAGACTGAAAGCGCCAGCCAACGGGGCTGTCACCGCACTGCCGTCACTGAAGGTCACGTAGTTCACCGTGCCTGCCGCTCCATTCGCTCCCGCGACGTAGTAGGGTAGCTTGGCTCCGGCGATCGTGCCGGTGTAAGTGAGGAACGTGAGGTTCGAAGCCGGCGAAGCCACAAGCTGATTGAGTGCGGTCGCGCTGATTCCGCTCACTGCCGACTGGGTGGTCGGGAATGGATGCGTGATGGTCAGCGGCTCCAGCAGCGACCCCGACTCCGGACACGCATTGGGCAGGTTGACCGTCCCTGAAGATCCGCCCGTGCCTAAACCGCTGGTTGGGGTGAACGGGATCGATACTCGAATATCTGACAGCTCGACGCCTCCACCGACGACCGACGCTCCCACAACGTGCTGCCCGTCCGCCGTCGACGCCAGCAGGTCTGTCGGAGTGGAAACCGAATCTCCCTCCGGATAAAAAACGATGCTGGCATAGTTGCTCGCCGTTCCCGACGGACACCAGGTGTGCGCTACCGTTGGAGATCCGCTCAGGTATGCGCCCACGCTAGGGATCGTCAGCGTCAGGTTCGTGGCGCCTCCCGACGCGCTCAGATCGTAGGTCGTCCAGCCAGTGTTGGCGTTATAGACGTAGAGAGTGTCGCTGTGATTCGGTCCCAGCGAAGCGCTGTCAGTCACGTACAGTGTCTTCGAGTCCGGTGTCCACTTTGCGGCGTTGCCGACACCCGTAAAGGTCGCGGCGACGGAACCAGAGGTGTTGTACAGATAGAACACCCGCCGCGTCTGATCGTTGATCAGGACCTGTGCGTTATTGGGAGCAACAGCCAGCACCACACCCGGAACCCCTGTGTTCGGTGTCCCGCTGAGCGAATCACTTGCGGTACTGAACGCCATCAACGCATGCGACGATCCGAAATAAAGCGTGGTTCCGAGCTGATCCATGACCATCGAATTCGGAACATAGGGCAGACGCACCGTCGATCCCAGGCGGTTCCCGACAAGATCATAGGGAACGAAGTATTGAGACAGGCCCGGGGCTCCAAACCAAACGTAAGAGCTGGCGGTTCCCGGCGTGGTGATATTCACCGCGTTGCTCGAAATCGAAAGTCCCGTTCCAAAAAGCCCAACCTGGTTGATGGGCGAAGGATTACACGTGGAAGGCTGGCATATGGCATAGACCGCGGCCTCGCCCGGAAACGACGGAAGGACCGATCCGCCACTTCCTACGCTGATATCGAGCGGGTTAGTCGACTGATAATCCAGGGTCACGCCCGTGATCGGCTGACCGTTGGTGTCCAGCACCGTGGTCACCATGTTCTGGGTAATACCCTGGGTCACCGTGGCGTTGGTGCCTCCATTAAGAGTCACTGAGATCGATTTTGGCGGGCACGTCGAGAAGTATCCCGCCGATGCGCCTGATCCAGCAATCGATGCAGTGATCACTGCCGTGCCGGGTTGCGCAGCGGTGATGACGTTGGTTGCAGAATTAATGTTGGCAACCGAAGCAGAGCCTACCGTGTAAGTCAAAGCGCCGATCGAGCTTGAGCAGGATGGCACTGACGTCCCAGGGAATTCCAAGCCGCCCGGACAGGAGAAGTTCGTCACGGTTGAAGGTGCGCAAAGCTCGTACTGTTTCCCATTCTTCGTGTAGCATGCCTCGGAATCAAGTTGCGTGCTGGCGCCCTGCGAGAAGCACTGCTGTGACGCCGGTGCCCCCGTCAAAGCAAGCGCGACCGAACTGACCTGGGCATGGATATATACCTGCACTGGATTGGAGGTCACCGAGTTGGCTGAAGCCGAAATGAACGCCGAGGCGTAAGGCAAGCCGTTGGTAGTCGGTATAGGACTCGGTGGGTTGCAGATCGTGTAGTCCGGAATGCCGCCGCCCGAGTTTCGATTCCAGGTGCCCGCACACATGTTGCCGCTCGGATTGATGTCTACCAGCTGGTTGTTGGTGGTGGCAAAGGTGTAGCTGGACGCGCTGGCGGCAGAGCCCTTGCAGGTTGTCGCCGTTGGTGCGTTGATCTGGCGCGTCTGGCCGAATGCCATCGAAACACCGGTTGTCTTGGGCTCCAGATCGATCGCAAAAACATCCGTATCTTTCAATCCGTACCCGAGGCCGTTGCAAAAATTTCCTGACGGGTTACGAGTGCAGCCTGAAAAGGTTATCCCCGCTGGAACTGCCAGAAACAGCATGAAGACAAGCGTCAAATACCGCCGCATGAATCCTCCCCGCCCCGCCTGATCAAGCCGCGGAACGGTCTCTCCGAATCCGTTACAGCAAAACCAGAGTGGATGTATCCCGAAGCTACTTCATCGAAGTCGACGCGACCGGCAGGGAGCGACGACCTTGGAATCAGCCAAACAAGATACGGTAACAATGGTTTTGCTCTAAAAAGTATGGGTTAAAAGCGAGTCGTCCACACGCCTGGCACAGTCCTGGACCCAACTCATTGGGCTACCGGCCTTCGGCATTCGTCCACTCCCATGCAGCCGGTCGACGGAACACGCTCGATTTGCTCCAAACATCAAGTGTACCAGCACGGGACCGCCTTTCGGCCCAATCCCGGGCGTCCAGATTTCCATGTATTTTCATAGACTCGCCGGCGCGCCGTTTGGTCAACGACTTCCGGAGCGTTCTGCCGCCGTCGCAGGCATATATCTGGCAAACCACTCCACCGCACGATCCATTACATCGCGCCGGTGCTCGGGATTCACAAACCCATGTCCCTCGTTGGGATACACAACCAGTTGCGTGGGTACATTCTCATCCCGAAGTGCATGCCAGAACTCGTACGACTGCGGTGCCGGACACTCCCCATCCCGGTCACCCACCACCACCAGGGTCGGCGTCTTCGCCTGCTTGATATAGTTGATAGCCGACTCGCGGGCATACACCGCTGGATCGTCATAAACCGAGGCGCCGAAATACGGAATCATCCACTGGTCAATCGAGTTCTCACCGTAATAGCTCTGCCAGTTTGCGATACCTGCCCCGGCAACTGCCGCCTTGAAGCGCTCCGTTTGCGTGACGGCGAACATCGACATGAACCCGCCATAGCTCCAGCCGGTGATCCCCACCCGCTGCGGATCAATCGGATACTTCCCTTCAGCGGCGTCCACTCCGGCCAGGATGTCGCGCAGATCGCCGTAACCAAAATCCTTTCGGTTGGCCTGCGTAAATGCCTCGCCCTGCCCAAAACTGCCTCGCGGATTCGGCATGAGCACGAAATATCCAAGTGCGGAAAACGCCGTTCCGCTCAATCCGCCACCTCCACCCCAGCGCGCCACCACTGCCGCCGCGGGACCACCATGCACCTCAACGATCAGCGGATACCTCTTGCTCTTGTCGTAATCCTTGGGGAACAGGAGCCACCCCTGCACGTGGAATCCGTCGCTTTTCCAACTCAGTGACTCTGCCTTGCCCCACGCCGGCTGCACACCATCGTTGAAATGCGAGAGTTGCATGACCCCTTCCAGCCCCGACGTCATTACCGTCCCGGGTTTCGCACCGTAAATCTCCGGCGCGCGCTCAAAATTGCTCGCGCTGAAGACAAACATCGAGTGATCCGCCGTATTTGACAGGCTATGTGCCCACCGTCCGTCGCCTGCTCCTCCCGGAATGCTGAAGATCGGCGAGCCGAACGTCACCTGCCCCGTGCCGGTCCGGTCTCCGCTCAGTTTGTAGCGGATTAATTGACTGTTCCCCCCCGCAAGTTCACTCACGAAAAGGTACTCATTCGAGCCCCACTCCATCCATGCCGGAGAGGTTGGCCTTCCCTGGCTCAGATCTCTCGGAGACCCGCCGTCCGCAGGCACGATCCAGACATCTCCGCCGGTCGAGCCCTGGTCGCTCATGAGTCCCCCGATAAAGGCGATCGCCTTCCCATCCGGCGACCAACGCGGCACTGCGATCTGCAACCCATGCAGCGGGCCGGTCACCTCCGCGGGCGCCAGCACGACCTTAGGCTGACCCTCCAGGCCCTGTGTGTAGAGTTTGGCCACCCACCAGTTGTTTTCTCCGGGCGGATCGGCCGCGATATATGCGAAGCCTTTGGAGTCCGGCGCCCAGTCGAATTCATAGGCATGCAGGTTCGCCGGCGTCACCAGGGTTGGTGCTGCACCCTCCGCGTTGACGTTCACCATCGCCACGCGTTGCACCTCGACGTTGTCTTCACCGATTACACCGGCTGGCGGCTTCATCGCTGCCAGAGCACCCGCGGGCCTGGTCGCACCTTCCACATACAGGAACGCGATCCTGGTTCCATCCGGCGAAAACGCTGCCTCATGCACGTAGCCCGTTAGCGCGGTCAGCCGCTTCGCTGGCGTCCCATCCAGATGTGACAGATATAGGTTTTCCTGTTTGCCATTTGGATCGCCACAGTCGGAAAAGAATGCCAGCCCCTTGGAGTCTGCCTCCCAGGCGATCTCGCCTTCCCGGCATCGCTGGTCAGATCCGGCCGCCGCCGTCACCTTCGCGGTCTTTGCCAGGTCATCGGTCGGGGCTACCACGATCTCACCCCCGCCGCGGCCGCCCTCGATCCATGCCAGCCGCTTTCCATCCGGCGAAATCGCAACCTGCCCGAATGAGTGGCCGCGAGCCAGGCCACGTAAAACCTCCCCGATGTGGGCGCGATCCGGCCCGCTTTGCGCATTGAGATGGATGGTTAACAGCGTGGCCGAGGCGGCGACCAACAAAACAGTCGTAAACAAGCTTTTCTTAAGGGGAATCCGAGACATGCAGAAATGCTAACAGGTGACTGCAAACGCTCGAAGGCGGTCAGGCGGATCGTACCCCGAATGCTGTGTTCCCGGTTAGAACGATTCCGCCGTTGCTCAATTGATTGCCGACGCGGACGACTATTTCTCGCTATCCAGCACCCGCATTTGATGCGCATCATAGCGGGTCCCTGCCACAGCGTCTGCAGGAATAGCGGCTTCGATGGCAGCGATCTCGTCTGGCGAAAGCGAGATTTCGAGTGCCGCCAGGCTTTCCGCGAGCTGCGCACGGGTACGTGCGCCCATCAGTGGAATTACCGAGGGGCTTTTGGCCAGCACCCACGCAATCGCCAACTGCGATTTTGTGACGCTCCTATCAGATGCGATCTGAGTCAAACGCTCGACGAGTTGCCGATTGCTGGCGAGATTCTCCCCACTGAACCGCGGAAAACGGTTACGGATGTCTCCGGGACCGGTACTCGAGGAGCCGGAAAGCAGCCCCCGCGAAAGAACACCGTAGGCCGTTACCGCGATGCCCAGTTCCTCGAGCGCCGGAAATATCTTCTTTTCTGGCGAGCGGCTGATCAGCGAATACTCGATCTGCAGATCGACTATGGGATGAACCGCTGCCGCACGATGAATGGTCTCCGGCCCAACCTCGCTCAGTCCCACGTATCGAACATATCCGGCCTTGATCATCTCGGCGATTGCCCCCACCGTGTCTTCGATCGGCACGTTCGGATCGAGGCGTGCAGGACGATAAATGTCGATGTGATCCATCCCGAGGCGTTTCAACGTATATGCCAGCGCCGTTTTCACCGCGGCTGGACGCGCATCATAACCGAGCCACGATCCGTCCGGACCCCGTTGCGCGCCGAACTTCACCGAAATCAGCACCTGCTCGCGGAAAAAGCGCAGCGCCCGCCCAAGCAGCATTTCGTTGTGACCCATACCGTAGAAGTCACCGGTATCGATCAACGTCACTCCGGCATCAATCGCGGCGTGAATGGTTGCCAGCGACTCCGGCTCATCAGCAGGTCCATACATCCCGCTCATGCCCATGCAACCAAGTGCGATTGGAAAAATCTCGGGCCCGGTTCGGCCAAGTTTACGCAGATGAGTGGCGGACGCCGTGGACATCGAATGCTCCTTCTCGATGCGGGATCGTAATCCTCAACTTGAGATGCAGCAAGGTGTACTTCCGGTGCGAAGATGCACCCTCGCATTCTTCCTTGGAGGTGACGGCGCGTACGGCGGCTCAGTAGATGAGGTCACCGCGATATATTGTGCGCCCGCCGTCTATTGACTTGCTGCGCAACCCCCAACAAGCCTGCCGGGTTGGGCCGCCTGGCCATTCTCCAGCATGTTGGGGATCTTGGTGTCTTGCATTGGCGGAACGTAGTTATAGAAAACTCCGGAGCATACGATACTTCCCGTGAGACGGAATAGCGCGTAGGTACCCACCGCGCCACCAGCGTAGGTGGTTTTCGATCCCAGGATCGCGTTGCCGGTTTTGTGCACCGTCCCCCCGGATTCTAGCGCCTTCAGCGAGAGCAAATACCACGTCCCGCCCTCTCCGGATCGGGCCCCCCCTGAGGCAGCTCCGAGTTCCTGAGCCAAACCATCGGCCCGCAAAACCGCACTGAGGTGCGAGATAGTGGGCTGGGCCGAAGCGGGAGCGGAAGTCTGCGCAGATGTTGTCGCTGGTGGCGGCGCGGCTACCTGGCCCTGATTTACCAACCTGAGAAAGCCGTCAATTGCATCGGCGATGCCCTCTTTTTCTGCAGCATCCGGTTCGCCAGATTGCTTGGCTTCGCCACCGGCTTCGGGATGCTCATTGGGCGGCTTCTCTTTGGCCACAAGCCCGAGGCAGTCGCGCGCCTTCATGAGGGCGAGGAGCTTTGTCATGTAGGGTGAGTGCCGCTCGTCGAGCGCCATGAGCGAGCCGGGCATGTACGTATCCGGAATCACGACCGAAACTCCGAGGGCCCGCAGGTGCCCGGCCACATCGTTGACCAGAGTCTGGTCGAGGATGCTTCCCTCAAGGGGAGCACTCTCGGAGGTTCTTGAGAGCAGAGTCTGCGCGAATGAGAGGGCCTGGCCGCCGGGAAACAGGGACATGATTGTGGATCCAATCGAAGAGGATGACGAGGACGCTGATGCCCCTCGATCCGGTGCTTTTGCGCAGAAATGACTGGCACGGAAGGTGAGCATCTCCATGTTGGAGATGTCGGCGCGCCAAAGTTGAAACTCGGCCAGGGCACTCGAGGGCGACGCCACAATCACGACCCCTTCGGCAGGTCCCGACGTTCCCCGAGGCGTGCATTTGTCGTCGGTTGCGCCCACATTGCGAGCGACACCGCATGCCAGGGCCTGCCCTTCGGCATCCATCGCCGTGTAGGTCATCATCTCTGACTCGATGGCAAAACCTGGCTTGCCCCCCGAGCTATCGCTGGGTGGCGATGCCGGCTTGGATTGCGCCCGGGCCGGAATGACCGTACCGATGCAGAAGCTGGCTATTGCGATCGAGACGAAACAAGCATGAGGAAGGCGGAGACAGGGATTCATCGTGAATCTCCAATGGGAAATATCGAAAGTCAGCCTCTCCGGACAAGGATCCAGAACTCTTGGTTAGATTTAGTCCGGCTGATGGAAGGGAATAGTAGCACCAATTCGCGTAAAGGCGTTGAAAACAAAGAATTGCCAAAACTCACAAATCCGCGGTCTGTTAGGCGTGCAACCTGATTTCCATTTTGACTTCACCCGCGCCCTGTTTTCTGCCATACTTGACTGTGCCCATCAGGTACGGCCAATCCCAACAATTAAATAGTGAGGTTGCTGCGATGTCGGCAAAGTATGTCTTTGTGACAGGTGGAGTTGTGTCCAGTCTAGGCAAGGGTCTTGCCGCGGCCTCAATTGGCTGCCTCCTCGAAAGCCGCGGACTTCGGGTCAACATGATGAAGTTCGACCCCTACCTCAATGTCGACCCCGGAACCATGTCGCCCTTCCAGCACGGCGAGGTCTTCGTGACCGACGACGGCGCGGAAACCGACCTCGACCTCGGCCACTACGAGCGCTTCACCCACGCCCCCCTCTCCCGTGACAACAACCTGACCACCGGCCGAATCTACGAGCAGATCATCCTGAAGGAACGCCGGGGCGACTACCTGGGAAAAACCGTCCAGGTCATTCCCCACGTCACCAACGAAATCAAGAACGCCATGCGAAAGGTATCGGCCAACGGCGCGGACGTCACCATCGTGGAGATCGGCGGCACGGTCGGTGACATCGAGTCCCTTCCCTTCCTCGAAGCCATCCGCCAGATGCGGCAGGAACTGGGGCGCGAAAACACGGTCTTCGTCCACCTGACGCTGGTTCCGTGGATTGCGGCGGCTCAGGAGTTGAAGACGAAACCAACCCAGCATTCTGTGAAGGAGTTGCTTAGCATCGGCATCCAGGCCGACGTACTGCTGTGCCGCAGCGACCGTCCGCTGGGACGCGACATGCGCCAGAAGATTGCCGCCTTCTGCAACGTGGAAGAGCGCGCGGTGATCGGCGCCACGACCGTGCCCTCCATCTATGAGGTGCCCATGAACTTCGCTCAGGAAGGCCTGGATGGCCTCATCCTGAAATACCTGCACAAAGAGGCGCCCGAGGCCGATCTCAGTAAGTGGAAGGACCTCATCAATCGCGTCCACCATCCCAAGGACGACGTCAACATCGCGATTGTCGGCAAGTATGTCGAGTACGAAGACAGCTACAAGTCGCTCAAAGAAGCGCTGACCCACGGGGCGATTGCGCAGAATCTCAAACTGAACGTTACCTGGATCGAAGCCGAAGGTCTTGAATCGAAGACGCCCGGCGACACCAGCTACGAGACGCAACTCGAGGGCTTCGACGGAATCCTCGTTCCCGGCGGATTCGGCAAGCGCGGCATTGAGGGCATGCTGAACGCTATCCGTTACGCCCGCGAAAAGAAGGTGCCCTACTTCGGCATCTGCCTCGGCATGCAAACCGCCTGCATCGAATTTGCCCGCAACGTGTGCGGCTTGAAGGACGCCAATTCCAGCGAGTTCGATCCCGCCACCCAACATCGTGTCATTTACAAACTGCGCGAACTGCTCGGCGTAGAAGAAATGGGCGGAACCATGCGGCTTGGCGCCTGGACCTGCATCATTCAGCCCGATACTCTCGCTTACCGCATCTACGGAACAGCCGAGATCAGCGAGCGCCATCGCCACCGCTATGAGTTCAATCGCGAGTATGAGGCGCTGCTGACCGGTGGCGGCCTCCAGATCAGCGGTTCAACCCCGGATTCGACCTACGTCGAGATCATCGAACTGCCCGATCACCCTCACTTCATCGGTTGCCAGTTCCATCCCGAGTTCAAGTCAAAACCCCTTGAGCCCCATCCCCTGTTCCGTGACTTCGTTGCCGCGAGCTACAAGCGCCGGTGCGAAGGTGCGGAACCGCGGACCATGAACGCGCCCACAAACGTCGATGGACACGCGTCAGAGCGCGCGCCGGCATAACGGTATTCCGCCCAAAAGCGGCGAAGATGGAAAAGCCGAAAGCCACCGCGTAACCAGCGGCCGTGGTTTTATTTCTCCATGCGATTGTGGCCCTCATCACACAGCCGTGTCACAAGTCCTCTTCCTCCTTGACAGTCGTTTTAAGCCGGACCTATGTTGACAGGCGTTTTTGCTTGAAAAACGGAGGCTCAGGATGACGACGAATTTCGAACTTCAGCCGAAAGAAGCGGAACTGCAGAAACTGGCCGAACAGTGCTGGGAGGAGGCTCCCAACCGCGAGCGGCACCTTGAAGAAGAGGCGTTCGAGGCTGGGGAGGCCATCCGGAATGGCGACTACTCGCTCGCCAACCTCGAGGCCATCGTTCGCTGGAAATCCGAGCGGCTCGTCCAGTACGTCATCTCCAACAACACAGGCAGCATCCGGCGCGCTCTGGAAGCGGCAGCGTCCCCGGAGTGCACCACCGCCGAGGCATTGAGTGCTCTGCTGGCACTGAAGGGCATCGAGATCACCCTGGCGACTTCGATCCTTGCTACGATCCACCCCGACAAGTACATCGAACTCGAAATGGGTGACCTGGAAGCCCTCGGGCAGGCTCGGCAGGACGTGCGTTTCTACGAGGAGTACCTCTCGTTTTGCCGACGTCTGGTGGAACGTGGCATCGTAAAGCCGCAGCAGCAACTTCCCGGCCCGACGCCGCTTCGTGCGCTCGATCGCGCGCTGGTGCAGTGGTCACGAAACCGCCAGCTCTAGCGTAGCGTTCCATTGCCGCCGCGATAGAATCGGCTCGTGACTCATTCCTTTGAAATTGGCCCCGTACGGGTGGGAGAGGGCCGGCTATTCCTGATCGCGGGCCCGTGTGTCATCGAGTCCGAAGCGCACGCCCGCATGATGGCGGAAGCTATCCAGCGAATCACCAGCGACCTCGGCGTTCCCTACATCTTCAAAGCCAGTTACGACAAGGCCAATCGCACCAGTGTCAAAAGCTTTCGTGGCCCGGGACTCGTCGAAGGCACAAAGATCCTGGGCCGGCTGGCAAAGGCTACCGGCCTTCCGGTGCTGACCGACGTGCACGAACCAGCACATTGCGAAGTGGCTGCCGAAGCCGTCGACGTATTGCAGATACCGGCGTTCCTCTGCCGTCAAACCGATCTGCTGGTCGCCGCCGGCAAAACCGGTCGCGCCGTGAACATCAAAAAGGGCCAGTTCGTCGCGCCCTGGGATATGAAGCACCCGGTCGAAAAAGTGAAATCCACCGGCAACGAGCGCGTATTCCTCACCGAGCGCGGAGCGAGCTTCGGCTACAACACGCTGGTGGTGGACTATCGCTCTCTTCCGGTAATGCGGGCGATAGCGCCGGTAGTCTTTGACGGCACGCATTCCGTGCAGCAGCCTTCGGCAGCGAACGGGGTCAGTGGCGGCCAGCCGGAGTTCATTCCCCTCCTCGCACGCGCAGCGGTAGCAGCAGGCATCGACGGCCTGTTCCTCGAAGTGCACGACAACCCGCCGCATGCGAAATCAGACGGAGCCAATGCCCTCCGCCTCGATTTGCTGAAACCGCTTTTGGAAACCCTTTTGGCAATCGAGAAAGCCACGAAAGACGCCTGACCGCGATTATTCCGCCCGGATCGCCAGGATCCTATGGGGAATCCCAAACACCATCAAGCCGCCGGTTCTGGATATGGCAGCCCGCACCTTCGCAGCATCTCTATAAACCGCGAATCCCCCCGCAACCCATCCCACTTGGGATCCGCCGGCAGGCTCGCCAGGTGGACGTCGCGGTCTTCGACCGCCCGCTCCAGCCATGTGAATGCGTTGTCGAGTTCGCCCAACCCTGTGTACACCATTGCGATCGCACATGCCGGCATGTAGCGCTCACGTGCCAGCGTCTCCAGTGTCCTCAATACCTCACCCGCCTCATTCACCCGACCCATTTTGGCAAGAACGTAACCACGCAGCGAAATAACCTTGCTGTTCTCTCCTCCCACTCCACCCCGGCTCAGTGACTCCAGCGCTAGGGCATTCTCGCCAAGCTGCTCATACGCCTGCGCCATCTGCAGGTTTGCGATCCAGAAATCCGTATGCACCACTGCTGCTTGTCGCGCGAATTCGAGCGCCCCATGGAAATCTCGCCCCAGAAATGCCACCTGCGCAGACAGCGCATGATGCATTGCCTGCAACGGATCAATCGCTCGTGCCCGTTCCATCGCCTGGCGTGCCTCCTCCTCGCGATGCCCCGCATGGCTCAGCATGATCCCAAGCAGCCTGTATACCAGCGAGTAATTCGGATCAATCGCGATTGCTCTGCGATATGCTGCCTCCGCTTCCGCCCAGTTCCAATCCAGCCAGAAGTTCACGAAACCCCAAGAGGTCTGCGTCTCTGCCAGCTCCGGTTCCACCGCTACCGCCTGTTCCGCCGCCCTTCGCGCCTTCTCCCAAATATCTCGAGTTCGCGCATCCGCGTGTATTGGACTCGACGCCCATGCGTCCGCCAGCCCGGACCAGGCCAGTGCATAATTCGGATCAAGCTGCGTAGCGCGTAAATAGCATTCAATCGCCTTCCGCGTCGTTGTGGGCGTAAACAGGTTCCAGTAGTACCGGCCCCGCAGATACGCGTCATACGCCTCGGGATTGTGCGCCTGCCTTCTCGCCAGGGCATCCAGTCGCTCTGGTGAAAGTCGCAGTTTGATCTGTTGTGCGATGGTTGTGCTCAACTCCCGCTGGAACGCCAGCATGCTCCTCGGCTCGCTGTCATACGTCGCCGACCATATCTGCACCTGGTCGCTGGCTCTCACCAACTTTGAGGTCACCCGGATCCGACCGCCCTCGCTGCGCAGCGAACTCTCCAGCAGAAACGCCGCCTTCAACTCTCCACCGATCTCCTCGAGTGACTTCGTTGTGCGCTTGTACCGCATGATTGTCGTTCGTCCAATCACGCTAAGCCGCGCCGGATCGATCTGCCCCAGCACCGCTATCACCTCTTCCGTTAAACCGTCCGCCAGGTACTCCCGCTCCGGCTCCGGGCTCAGGTTTTCAAACGGCAGCACCGCCAGGACCGGCGCTGTTTTTGGCGCATGAGGCTCACTCAGAGCCATCACCTTCACCGCCGCCACAAACCGGTACCCTCGCTTTGCGACAGTCTCAATAAACTCGACGCCGTCGCTCTGCTGGCGCAGAGTCCGCCGCAGCTCCGAAATGCAATGCGCCAGTGTGGCCTCTTCCACGAACGTATCCGGCCACAGTCCCTTGAGGAAGTTGTCCTTCTCCACCAGGCACCCGTGATTCTCTACCAGCATCACCAGGGTGTCGAACACCTTCGGCTGCAGCTTTATCGCGCGCTCGTGGCACACAAGCTGCTTCTCGCGCGGCAACAAACGAAAGTTCGCAAACTCATACGAAACGTGGAGATTGGTCATGCTGCCCGCTAGCGCAATTCCCGAGTAGCAACACCCCGGAGCCACAGAAGTGGTAGCCGTAGTGTGGCTGATTTTAGCAGGAGCGATCAGCGTACCAATGCTTTCCCGGAGGTTTTCGTCACGAAATCATCACCCGATCCCCAAGACTTCATGTCGCGATGACGGCTACTGTCTCCATGCAGTCACAAACTGCTATTCCCAAAGGAGATCGCCACCATGCTCACCAAAGCAACACGCCGCGCTTTCAGCGCATGCACCGCCCTCGTCGTCTTCGGAACCACGCTGTCGATAACTACCGCGTCGCAAGCCCAGTCGCAACAGGAGCACTTCGGCTTGATCGGTGCTTGGTCCGTAACCGTCAACCTGCATGCGCCAGGCAATTGCAACGGTCCGGCAATCGCACCGCCGTTCTCTTCTATAGTCATGTTTTCGCGAGGCGGAACCGTGACTGAATCTACGTCCAACCCGGCCTTCGAGCCCGGACAGCGCGGTACGGGTCTCGGAGTCTGGTGGCTCAATGACAATGGAACCTACTCCGCCACAGACGTCGCCTACGTTCTGTTCACCTCGTCCAATTACTTGCCTGGCCCGCCCCCTCTCGGCTTCGCCGCAGGCACACAGGAAATCACTCACACCATCACCCTCAATAGACATGCCACACAATGGACCGACAGCGCCATAGTCCAGTTCTACGACGTCAACCACAATGCTCTGAACCACGCCTGTGCCACGGCAACCGCGGTTCGGCTGTAGTAAGGCGATCTCCAGCACACACAGCCGGAAGAGGCGGATCCCCCCAGATCCGCCTCCCACCACGCAGATCGCCTCCGCGCCCGAATCTGTCAAGCCTCTGACCTGTGCGAATCCCGCTAAACGATTCGAAACAAAGCCAAAATTCCTCTTCACCATTTTGCAGAATATTTCCCGTCTTTCCCGCACAATAAAGACAAGCAGCTTACTCAGCGAAATCAACCGGCACTTCGTCTTGCCGTTGGCGGAAATGTCGTCGCTATGCGCTTTAAAGCAGGCAAACTTGCGCCCAAAAGCGTCAAAAAACGCCAAAAACAGCCACTTAGAAAGAGGCAAACAACAGAATCAAAATGTGTTACCCCAGAAGAAGCCCTCTTTCATCGACCTGTCCAGTGAAGCCATAAAATCATCAGAATTCCCAAGTCTCGCGTGCCCTGCACTAAGCCCTGTGTTTAGAGGATTCTGCGGCTAAGTCTCTTCCAAAGAGGATCTTGGCGGCGAGGGTCTTCCCTAACGACAAATATCCAGCCGACACAGATAATGTCCCCATAGCTGAGGTGATTTGATTTAGTCCTCTGGTTCTTGTATTCATAGGTTGTTTTACGTTGTTTTGCATTGTTTTTCGTTCTTTTAGGTTGTTCTAGGTGCAGAAATGTGATGGAATGACACCGTAGTGTCAAAATGGTATTGAATGGTATTGGGTGGTATTGACGCCTTTCTATATTGTTTTCGACACTTGAGCGGAGGGTGCGGGATTCGAACCCGCAAGTGACCGGACAGCCACGGTGGATTATAAGTCCACGCCCTTACCAATTAGGGGTAACCCTCCAAATAGACGGTGGCGGGAGTCGGAATCGAACCGGCGTAAGTACACTTGATGAGGGTGCACGCCTGACCATTCGGCCATCCCGCCACTTTCAATTAACGAGCAACTTGATTCCTGCGTCAACCCTAAAAACGAACAATCAGCGAATTACAGCCGTGTTTCCCACAGGAACGAAACACTGTGCCATACTTGGACTGTGAAGGTTGACCGCTCTCAATTCGAGAAGATCGTCGGCAACCTGCTTCGCCAGTCCCCGACTAATCGCAAAGATGAGCGCACAGGCAAGAAGAAGGTTGGCCGAATAATACCCGCTAAACCTTCGTCGGGTCCGGAGAGTCAACCAAATTCCGGTAAGTCAGTGGAGAAGCCTGAGCCGTCCGCCTAACCAACTGTTCGAACCGCTCGCCGTTTTTCCGCTCATTGAATCTGTGTTCAAACTCGCTCAAGTACCTGTGAAGGTGCTTTATCGAGACACGGTGGAAACTCCCTATCAATCCCCTCTTGAGCAGTGAGAATGCGGACTCTACGGTGTTCGTGTGAATCCTGGTACCCGGCACGACCCAATGCGTCGTGTGATTCACTGAGCGGTGTTTCTTCTTCAACTCAGGATCAAAAGCGAAGTCGTAGACAGCAGCCGCGTCCGTGTAGATGCGAGTGGGAGAAGGTACGATGTGCTTGCGGACGGCGTCGCGGATCGTCGCCTTTTTGCCATCCGGGATGTGAACGAGTCGCACGCGACCGCCACGCTCGCGCATGCCAAGCACCATGTCGAACTTCTCAGTCTTCGGTTTCTGATTCCGCGCGCGTCCGTCACGGCGTTTTGCTTTGCCGCCGATGTATGTTTCGTCCACTTCCACGATGCCGCGCAACTGGTCAAAAGGGCCGTGATCGCCCGACATAGCCTTGCGAATACGGTGTGTCATGTGCCACGCGGTTTGATAGGAGCCGAGTCCGAGATGCTGCTGAAGCTGTTTCGCGCTCAGGCCCTTCTTGGCGTCCATGACAAGCGAGATCGCGATGAACCATTTCGATAATGGGGTGCGGGAGTCGTGGAAGATCGTTCCAGACGTGACGGAGAATTGCTGCTTGCAGGTAGGTTCGAGGCACTGATAAACCTGCGCTCTCTTGTTTTTCGATGGCTTCTGGCGGGTGATCCGGCTGATCTTGTCACAGCCGCATGTAACGCAACGGACGCCGTTCGGCCAGCGCATCTGTTCAAGGAAGGAAAAGCACTCTTCTTCGGTGCCCAATTCGGTCGTAACGTCTATCAGGTTCATGGACTTACCTCAACCTGAGTACATTATCGACTCATTTTAATTCTGTGTCAACAGGATAATCATCTCCCTAACTCCATGGAGTGCAGGAATTTGCATCCAGAATAGGGAGGGGGGTACCCCACCCACAACCGATTAGTGCATGTCAAAGCCAGACTGGGATTGCTCATTTGCCTTCCGTGATTGTCACAATCCGGTCAATGCCCGGCACAGTAACGTGCTCCACCTTCCCGTCGGGCCAATGAATCTCGATGTCGTCGATCTTCGTCGCCTGCCCGAGTCCGAAGTGCGGACGCATGTCGTTATTCGATAGATAACTGCCCCCGCTGATCACATCTTCGCGCTGCTTCATGCCGCCGGCCAACAGATAGATCGTTGTTCCGACCGCATCACGCGGGCTCTTCCCGCCGCCGATCAGTTTCAGCTCGATCCAGTGGTTGTGGTCGTTGCTCATGTTGCGCAGCAGCACCGGATGCCCGTCCATCACATTGATCACCGCATCGATCTTGCCGTCGTTGAACAGGTCGCCGACCGCCATGCCGCGTCCCGCGATTACGTCTGCCAACCCAGTGCCTTCCTCCGCGGGCACATTCTCAAAGTTCTTCCCCTGCATGTTGTGGAAGAGCATAGGCCGCTGTTTCCAACTCGTACCCCAGTTGTACTTGTCCGCCTGCGGATAGACATGGCCGTCCGACATCAGCAGGTCCTTCCAGCCATCGTTGTCATAGTCAAGAAAAGCATCGCCCCAACTGAGAAACGGAACCGTGATCTCTCCAAGTCCAATGTGATAGCTGATGTCGGTAAAGTTCGCGTCGCCCTCATTGCGGTAAAGCGGCTTGTAGTCATCAGAAAACGTCGTATTAAAGACGTCGAGCATGCCATTGTTCTGGAAGTCGCCCACCGCAATTCCCATGGATGCGGTCTCGCGTCCTGCCTCGTTGAGCGCATAGCCCGAGGCATAACTCACATCCTCAAACGTGCCATCGCCTTTGTTGAGGTAGAGATAGTTTGGCGTGGAGTCGTTGCCGACCAGCAGGTCGGGCTTGCCGTCATTGTTGATGTCCACGAAGACAGCTCCCAATCCGTAATAGCCAGGCTTGTCGGCGACGCCTGCCTTCTCGCTCACATCGGTGAAGGTTCCATCGCCGTTGTTGTGAAACAGGTGATCGGGCTCGCCCTTCAGGCCGCGAGGACCGCATGCTGTTGCCTCGCCGCGGAACGTGCAGAACGAGTTGCTCGATCCGCCCTCTCCGCCCTTCGCCGGCGGATTGCTCCAATCCCAATGAAGGTATCCGGCCACAAACAGATCCAACCGTCCATCCCCGTCAAAATCGCCCCACGTAACGCCAGTCGACCAGTTCCCCAACGTGACGTTGGCTTTCTCGGCGACATCGGTAAACGTTCCGTTATGGTTGTTGTGATAGAGCCGGTTCTTGCCAAAGTTGGAGACGTAGAGATCGGGCCAACCGTCATTGTCGTAGTCGGCCACCGCACAACCAAATCCCCACCGATCGTTCGTCACGCCCGCCTTGGCTGCAACTTCGCTGAACGTGCCATCGCGGTTGTTGTGAAACAGAGCGGCGTGCGGTGGAGTGGCTTTGCCCGTAAGCGCTTCAAGAGTCGACCCGTTCACGACATAGATATCAAGCCAGCCATCATTGTCGTAGTCAAACAGGCAGACACCCGAACCCTTTGTCTCGATGATGTAATCCTTGGCCGGCGCTCCCATCTTGTGCGTCCACTTCGTCAGGCCGGCCTTCTCAGACACGTCCTCGAAAACAATGGGACCGCTTTTAACAAACCCGCCAGCCGTGATCACCCGATGCTGATCATCAAGTTGGACCGCGTGCGGCGAGTCGACCTCGTGAGCGGAGTCAGAAGACTGGGGAGCCTTGTCTTGCGCATAGACAAGGTTGGCAGCGAATACCGCCAGAAGGGCTGAGAGAAAAAACGCGTGCTTCACCGGGAACATTCGCCAAGTATACGGGGCGCTGCGCGCAACAGTCTCTCATCCGAAAGATGGAAATCCACACGAGCAGCGCTCCGGACGAAGAACCATCACTTGCTGCTCGGCGCGGGCTGCGGAGGCACAACGGCCCACCCGCCGTTGGTGCCTTTTACGATAGTGACGGTAGCAGTCTGGATGGAAGTATCAGCTGCGATTTTTGGAAAGGTCAACCTCGATTCCGCGGTATTGGCCCAACTGGGAATGCCTTCCACTTCATAGTGGTAATTGACGGCATATTGTGTCGGGTTGGAAGGGTCGTCAGGGGTGTAGTTGTCGACCGATGTGACGTTAAAGTGCCCGAAACAGAAGTTCCCGTAACCGGGCTGGTGCGGGTCGGGTATCCAGGCAGCGTGGCCTTTGTCGGAGAGATCATAGAGGTTCACCGGCTTGGAACCGATGAGAAAGCGCTTTTTTTCTTCTGGGGCGCGAGCGAGGAGTCCGGCGTCAGTCAAGGCGTCGAAGTCCCGGGTCCTCTCGTCCTTGGAGGGGTCTGCCTCTGCGGGCATTTTGACCGGTTCCGGCCAGACGCAGTCGTGCCTGCCACCGAGATAGCTGTTGATCGCGGATTTGAATTGGCCCTTGTCGATGGTTTCCTTTTTGCACGCCGTCGACAAGATAGCGAGGGCACCAAGCAGAAGCAGAGAGGCAAATCTTTTACACATTTCAAAGACCTCGTCAGGTTGGATGCGCGAAAAAGGAAGGCCGGGGCGCTTCGTCGAAGGAGGCACCGTTCAAGCGTACCACTCAGAAAAAAGCAGGCTATTGGACCGCGGTCGCACTGGGAAATTTGAAATCACTCATGGGAACCACCTTTGTCACCATGGCCGCAACCGTTACGCTCATCAATACGTCGAGCATGGCGCGCTGCGCTCGCGCCCAAACCGGATGCGCGGGACAACATGACTTGCGCTCGCAATCCTCACTTCCGTTGAGGCATACGTTCAGGCAGATAGGCCCGTCGATCGTCTCGATCACCCGTCGCATTGTGGCCTCACGTCCCGCCGGCAAAATGGCAAATCCGCCTGACTTGCCTCGACGCGATGAGATCAAGTGTGCGCGGGTCAGCCCCTGCAGCACCTTCGACAAGAAGCTTTCCGGCGCGTCAGTGGCGTGAGAAAGATCCGGTAAAAGTGCCCGGGTCTGATCCGGGAGGGTCGCCAGGTGCACCATTACCCGCACGGCGTAGTCGGCGCCCCGCGTAAGCTGCATCGACGAGTTGCACTTGTTCCTCGGCGTACCGTCTTCGAGGAGATCCTTCATTCGATTTCTCCGGGTAAAGTCGAAGCGGACTCTTCTTGTCCAATTTCACGACGACGAATGCAGACTATCCGACACAGTCACATCCGCATGTATCGGCTATCACAGACCTCTTGCCGCATGGCGCCTAATCCTGTCTCTTCAATCGAATTTGGAGAGGAACAGTCCGAAATGACTGGCAGCGCGGATCTGCAACTTCGAATTGCGCTTGCCGCCGAACTCCATTCAGAACCGCGGTTTCTCCACCTCCCACAGCGTTCGAACCGTGAAAGGGGATTCCTAGCGCCGTCATGCAACCTTTTCCTGCTGTCGATCCCATTCCGTTGCCGGCTCCGATATGGCTGATCAAGCTGTTGCATATCGTCACGCTGGCACTGCACTTCGTCGCGGTGGAGATGCTGCTCGGCGGACTGCTGATCGCCATCGTGCTCAGCATTTTCCGCAACTCGCCGAACGCCGGCGTCACCGCGCGGTCACTGGCGCGACGACTCCCGGTAGTTATGACCTACGTGATCAACCTGGGAGTTCCGCCGCTGCTGTTTGCGCAGGTGCTGTACGGACGCGCCCTCTACACCTCGAGCGTACTGATCGGCGTGTACTGGATCTCGATCGTCTTCGTTTTATGCGCAACCTATTGGCTGCTCTACCAGTTCTCAGCACGGCTCGAGGCAGGCAAGTCAGCATGGTGGGTCGGCCTTTCCGCATGGCTGCTCGCCGGCTACATCGCCCGCATGCTCTCCACCAACATGACCCTGATGCTGCGCCCCGAAATCTGGCGCGACATGTATTCAGCGTCGGCACTGGGTGCCTATCTGCCCACAGGCGACCCGACCCTGACTCCGCGCTGGCTCATGATGATGACCGGCGGAATCTTCATCGGCGGTTTGTGGCTCGTCTACCTCGCTGGACGCAATACCTTCACGGTGGATGAAAGGCGCTTTATCGCCGGCATCGGAGGGAAGCTCGCCGCGATGTTTGGTCTGCTGTATCTGATCGCCGGCATCTGGGCGGCGCGCGTACAGCCCGATGCAGTCAAGACGGGCCTCGCGAGCCATCCGCTCTATCACTGGTTTGCCTTTGCCGGATATGGCTGGCTGGTGGTTGTCCTTGTCGCAATCTTCGCGGCTGGGCTCGCGGGATTCGGCCACCTGGGCGCCAACTGGATTGCCTGGACCGGTGCGTTCCTCGCCCTGCTCATCGAACTCACCCTCGTGATCTATCGCGATGCAGTCCGCGATCTTACGCTGCTTTCCAAGGGCTTCGATGTCTGGAACCGCACGGTAGTGACCAATTGGGGCGTAGTCGGCCTGTTTCTGGTGCTCTTCGTGGGCGGGCTGGGCGTGATCGGCTGGTTGATCTCGGTCGTGGTGCGCGCACAAAAGCCAATGGAAGGAGCGGCGTAATGAGCTCGCATATTGTTTTGGAGGAGCCCAGACTGAATTCCGGCGAAGAGGCCGAGAAGTCCACTCGCCGAGCATTTCTCGTCGCCGCAGGAGCTGCGGGCCTCTGCTACACCGCTGCACTTGCGTACCCGATCTATCGCTATCTCGCCTCTCCGGAAGAGATGGCAGCCAACAACTCGGCTGTAAGAGAAGTTTCGCTGAAGGACGCTCAGAAGCTACCCCCGGGTTCGGTTCTGATGTTCAAATTCGGCTCGTCCCCGACCATGCTCATTCACCACGCCGACGGCACTTGGGCGTCGCTCACTGCGGTGTGCACACACCTCGGCTGCACCGTACAGTACGAGCCGCAAATGGATCGTATTCACTGTGCCTGCCATGGCGGTGTCTACAACGCCTACACCGGTGCCAACGTCAGCGGACCTCCGCCGAAGCCGCTCAAGCGTTTCAATGTCGTTGTCGGTGAAAACGCTGTAGAAGTCTCTCGCGCTTAGAGCGATCCAGCGCATAACGCAAAGGATAAGAGGCATGACCACAAAAACCGCTTCGATTTATGACTGGGTTGACGAGCGACTGGGACTTTCCGATCTGGCCATTTTTGCGCGCAAGAAGACCGTGCCCGTTCACGCCCAATCGTTCTGGTACTACTGGGGCGGCATCTCTCTGTTCCTCTTCCTGGTGCAGTGCTTCACTGGGGTTCTGCTGCTGGTGTATTACCGCCCCGGTGCCGACTCGTTCGAGTCCGTCCGGGAGATCACCTACGTAATGCACTTCGGCTGGCTAATCCGTTCCGCACACGCGTGGTCGGCGAACCTGATGATGTTTTCCATCCTCGTGCACATGTTTTCGGTCTTCTTCATGAAGGCCTATCGCAAGCCGCGCGAACTCGGGTGGCTGAGCGGCATGGCCTTGCTCGGCATCGCATCCATATTTGGATTCTCCGGCTACCTGCTGCCCATGGACGAACTCAGCTACTTCGCAACCAAGGTCGGATTGCAGATTCCCGCGGCTATTCCATTCGTCGGCCCCGCGATCGCCAACATCCTGCGCGGCGGTCCGGACGTCACCGAATTCACGGTACAACGATTCTTCGCGCTGCATGTGGTGGTGCTGCCGGCGATCTTCCTGCCGCTGCTCGGATTCCATCTCTGGCTGGTGCAGAAGCATGGTAACGCGGCGCCGCCCAGCGAAGAGGCAAAGCCTGTGAGTCAGCGCAAAAGCATGCCCTTCCTACCGAACTTCCTGCGCAAGGATCTAGCCATGTGGCTGATCTCGCTGAACGTGCTCGCCCTCCTGGCGTCGGTATTTCCATGGCAGCTCGGAAAACAGTTCGACTCCCTGGCGCCTGCGCCCCTCGGCATTCATCCCGAGTGGTACTTCATGAGCCCCTTCGAAATGCTCAAGATGCTCGGCACGGTTCTGCCCGGAGAAGCCGGCGAGATCGCTGGCATTCTGCTGTTCACCATCGGCATTGCCCTGTGGGTGCTGATCCCCTTTTATGACAAGAGCCGCGACTCCGGACGCCGTGGTCGCAAAGCGCACTATTTCGGCCTGATCGCAGTCATTCTGCTGCTGGCCACAACAGCAATCGGCTATTGGACGATTCGGTGAGACAGCTATCAGGCTAGATTCCAGCCTTCAGCTAATCGTGCGAGTTCGAGTGTTTCGACGACGCGGAGGAAAAGCTGAGAGTTGAAGGCTGATAGCTGTCGGCTCGGAGCAAAAGATGAACTATCCGTTTTGGGACATACCGCATTTAGGTTCGGGTTGGGTGATCGGCCTCATCGCCATCTTTCACGTCATGATTTCGCAGTTCGCTGTGGGAGGAGGTTTGTACCTGCCCCTCGCGGAACGCAGGGCTCTTCGCATGACGAACGCCCGGAACCGCGCAGATTGGCTCCATCAACTAGCCAGCCATTCAAAGTTCTTCCTCGTACTCACGGCCGTCTTCGGCACAGTCTCCGGTGTGGGCATCTGGTTCTCGATCGGCCTAACGCACCCCGAGGCGACCAGCACCCTCATTCACAACTTCGTCTTCGGATGGGCAATGGAGTGGGTCTTCTTTACCGTTGAACTTACGACCATCGCGGTGTACTACTACACGTGGAACCGCATCGACGAAAAGCTGCATCTGACCGTCGGTTGGGTCTATGCTGGCGCATCCGTCGCCACCCTCATCATCATCAACGGCATCCTGTCCTTCATGCTCACGCCGGGAGACACGTGGATCGGCATCGCTGGAACCGGTCACGAAGCCAGCAAATTCTGGAACGCCTTCTTCAACCCGACCTACTGGCCAAGCTTGTTCCTGCGCGCCTGCGTTTGCACATCCCTGGCCGGTATATGGGCGCTCATCACGTCGAGCCGCATTGACGGAGACAAGAATCCCGAACTGAAAACCAGCATGGTGCAGTGGAGCGTCAAGTGGCTGGTGCCGTCGTTTGTGGCCCTTCCGTTCCTGATGATCTGGTACTACACAACGGTTCCGGCCTCACAAAAAGCACTCCTCACACTCGGCATCGACACCGTCAACTCCGGTACGTTCTCAACCGTGACTCGCATGGCACTCATCATCATCGTCACTTCGGCAACCATCGTCGGTGTCGCCTACTTCCTCGCCTATCGCAACCCGAAGGAATTCAACCTTTCGCATGCGACGGCGGTTCTCATCCTGGCACTCATGGCTACCGGCGCGGGCGAGTATTCGCGCGAAATGCTGCGCAAACCCTTCGTGATCGGCCGCTGGATGTATTCGAACGGCGTTCGGGTCCCTTATGCGAGTCGGATCAACCGGCAGGGCTACCTCGCCAACTCGGCGTGGGTGTGGAACGGATCATCATCGAGCTACTCGCGCGGTGAAGCAATCTTCCGCGGCGAATGCGGATCGTGCCACACTCTCAACGGCTATCGGCCACTCGCGCACCTGCTCGAAGGCCGCGATCGCGGCAACATTCGCAACTTCATCACCATGCTGCACGAGAACAAGGCCGATTCGCCCTATCGCAAGTTCATGCCGCCAATGGTCGGTACGCAGCAGGATGTAGATGATTTGGCCGACTTCCTGAATGCGCAAGTTAATCCGCCAACATCGCAAGAAACGGTCCTGACCTCACGCAGGTAGGCTTCAGATCTCCTTCGCATCCAAGGCCCGGGCATTGCGGGCCTTCGTTGTTATGGCTACGGTTCGGTTCTGCCGTCGCGCAAAGCGGCGTCGGATGCGTTCGATGCCAATTGGCAATGTTCTGAATGGACGCTTCAGCTCATCCACTGCAGAATTTTCGCCATGGTTACGGGAGAAGTGGAGACGGTTCCGCGGGCGAGAGAAGGACCAATGCCGACCGCCAGGTTGTGATCTTCAAACCATGCCAGAAAACATCCCTCGTCGGCACCAGCAAGGCGCGATTGATTGATCCAGGTATAATACGCTCCCATGTCGGCGTCTATCAATGAGCCGAGAGCATCTTTTTCCTGGCCGAGAGGATCACGTTTGAGCAGCATGCTCATAGGGGCCATCGTCTGTCGCGGAGCGTAGCGGGTAAGCATGGTGACGGGTTGGGCACGACGCAGAGCTTCTCGTGCGCACCACTGGACGAACGTGGTACTGAATATTTGAGTGCCCGCGCCGGTTGTGAATACGCTACTCTCGAAGTGGCCGAGGCACGCGTCATTTTCTTTTTTCTTGAGCCCGAGTTCCCGCGGACCGAGCGAAGCTACATAGGACTGGACATCTTCGGCGCTCACGTGCGATCCGGATTTAGCGCGGCCGACAAATTCCTTGATGAGATTCAATTCGCTGTAAGCATATGGCGCCAGTTCCTCGAAGGAAACAGTCGTAACGTTCCCAGAACTCTTAATCGATTGATGCCGAACGCCTCCCTCGATGTACCAGTGAGCGTAGGGTTCCGGATGCGCCTCGGCTCTTTGGGTGACAAAGTCGAAGACCTGATCGAGCGCACCTGCAGGTTGAATACTGCTGAACATCGTGCCTCGACTGCGCAGCTTGCGAAAAAGCGCGTAATTCGATTGAGTGACACCTTTGCCGATCACCGCAATCACGAAGCGTGGCGTGGCCGGTGCGGGCCCGGTCAGGTCTCTGCTCATTTCATCTTCATATTTGTGACTCGCCTCTCGAAACGCATCAATTTGATGTGTTGACCAAAGCCAGGCACTCAACAGTTCATTGAATCTCCGCGGTTGATTCACCCAATCGGCAGCAAACAAATCTTCCGACGGCTTGATTACACCGAACGGGGCCATGAGCTTCAAGAAGGAATCCGGTGTCATTTCTTTCAGCCGTCGAAATTGCCTTCCCAATTCGTTCTGCTCCGCGGGAAAGCTCACGTCAAAGTCCATAAACCTGGCGAGAAAGATCGAAAGGAGCGGAAGCGGAATCTCCCGAATCGTCGCAAGATTATCGCCGACGAACGCACGTGCTCTCGGCGGATAGGATGCAAAACTATCGATGGTGAGTTCCGCCGGGCGCATCAGAGAACCTCCGGTAAGGGCCGCCCCATTGCATGCGGTGTCTCGACATCTAACCATCTGCCCACTGTAGGAACGAGATCGAGGGAAGCCACCTGGCGATCAATCGTCGCGTTCTGGCGAATGCCTGGGCCGAGTACCATCATCCAGGTAGTGCGCGAAAGGGCATCTCCTGTCCGATGGTGCTGAAAACCGTTTCCTGCACCGTCAAAATCCGAGTCACGCCCGAAGTCGGGGAGAATCGCCATCGTGGTTCGGCCCTTGTACTCGGGTTCCGACTCGATCATCTGCCAGATTTCCGCACAGAGGCGATCCGTTCGTTGAATCGCGTCCACGTAAAGCGAAAATGCTCCCGAATGCGCGACATCCATGTCGTGCAGCGTGATCCATAAAAGACTCGGCGCATATTGCCGCATGATCTGCTTCATTACGAAAACGGAAAGCTCATCCGCGCTCGAGAGAGTAGCGGCATGAGCAATGAATTCCTGAAACGAAACGCGGAGGATGGATTGCAGACGATCCATCTGCGCGTCAACGTGGACCGAGGGAGGGGTAACGAAAGGATTCTCGTAGTTGTCCTGGAGAACGAAATCGAGATTCTTATGGATCTGCCCGTCCTTCTCGACCGCGGAGGCGAGCAACTGCTTGGGCAAGACAACTTCAGCGCCGAAGCCCGAGGCAAATTGCGACCCATCACTCTGGCCAATATGGTTAAACCCATTACTTGGCGCTACCACCCAGGCATCCTGCGGAGGCCGACGCCGACCCTTGCGGTAGTATTCAAAAATCGTCGGATTCCGCGGCGCAAGCTCGGCAAAGTTGTCGAACTGTTCGTAGATCCCCGTCGCGAGGCTGGCAGTAGCTACGTAGTGACCAAGAATTCCTCGGTTAACAACCTGCGTGAAAAATGACGCTTGCGGAATCAGATCCTTTATAAGGTGAGGGATGTTCTCCTGCCCTTCAGGAGCGAAGGTCTCTTCGTCGCGGGCTCCCCCACCAAACGTGACAACCACAACCTTGTGTCCCGGAGGGCGCTGCTGCGCAAAACACTGGGGCACGTTGAAGAGACGACTGCCGCTAACCGCCAGTGCCGCAGAACGTAGAAACGCACGCCGGTTGATTGCGTGCTCGAATGCGAGATGGTTGAGCTCATTCGGTGTATGTAGCATTCGAGGAAGCCTCTTGCTCATTGGATGAATCCGCGCCTGAAGAGACGAACACACCGGAAACCCCGTCGCGGCGAGCCATACCTAGAATACATATCTTCCAAGTGACATGACACCCCCGAAGCCGTGTACGGTTGATGGACGCGGAAAGCGGGGCCCTTGAATCGCTCGAACAGCCACAACGCTGCATGTTTCGTCTCGGTTTGATTCCAGCGTTTACGGACGGGCAAGTAGTTGCCAGCCTAGCCGCGAATGACATAGCGAAAGCGCATATCCTCGCTGAACCAGAGAACGTAATTGGTGCCCCATGCGTTATTGAAAAGACAATTGTGGATTCCCGCATTGAGGTCCGGCTGCTGGCGGGAAAAGTTCAGAGGCGACCGATCGCCCATCGCCAGCAGCGGCGCATCAATCGTTTCGACGTTCAGCACGCCCGTGCCATCCTGATAGTGGAAGCCGTCAGAAACCGCATGCATCTGCCTACCTCCGCTGGAGACGACATCGAAGGGCGAGACCTCTTGGCCCGACTTATGCAGCATCCAACCGGCCGGATCGGCTATCACGGGATTGAATGTGAGCCACAATGCCTCCGGCAGCCGCATCGCGGGCTTGTGAAACCAGTAGAAATTTAGATGTATCTCCGGCTCCTTGGCCGGCAAGAACAACTCGAGGTACATCCGTCCCGGAAAAGCCGCGCAACCCGATTTTTTAGCCAACGAATCTTCCATGGTGAGTGTCGCAAGGATGGCGTGACCCTCTGCACTCCTTGCGATTGAAACTCCCGACAGTGCCGGCGTCCAGGTGCGGCTCTCCGCTCCCTCCCGCTCAATATTGGGCTTGCCGAAATCCTTTGCCACCCAGTCGGCATGGCTAATAATGTAACGATCGAAAAATCGTGAATAGTCGTCGTGCGAGAGTGTCTGATACGAAAACAGGGCCAGCAAATGTTCCGCCGAAGCCCACTCGCGTCCCGATGCTTTGTTCTTCAGGCGCCGGATTGCTCCGGTACGAGGATCCAGTCCAACGATGAAATGAGTCGCATCAATTTCATCCGCCGGCCGATGTGCCGCCCCATTGGAGAGCTTTGGCTCTTTCGCCGCGAGGCTTTCAACTGACTTCTGCGCTTTGCGTTGTAATTCGCCGGGAAGCGTAGCTATTCCATCCAGGAGATCCTGCCGTTTCTCAGCCCAACTAAAGCGCACCTCCTTGTAGTTCTTTGTATCGATCACCCGCGCCAAGTCCGCCGGCGTGTAATTGTCGAAATCCAGCCACGTTTTCGTATCGGTTCCCCAGGTATGCTCTGTCTCGAGCAGCAACTTGCGCAACAACGCCACATCCGTCGTATCGCCTTGATGAAATGCCCCTTTCTCGATCCACTCCTCCCGTAAACGCGCGACTTCGCGATACCGAGCCACCTTGAGTGGGTCACTTGCTACTCCATAGGTCCACGTATCGCCAATCTCCTGCGTAATAACCGGCAAATGTGTTCGCCAGGGTTGAATCGCATTGGCGATCTCCGTAAGATTAGACGCCTTCACCGCAGCATTCGGGAATCGCTTCTTCAAGCTCGCGTAGATCTCAACAATTTCCTCTGGCTTGTGAGGCCCACTGTTATCGCCCCGCACCATAATTGCGACTGCCAGATCGCTGCCCGGTACGCGCGTCACGTCCCCGTATTCGTGGTGGTACATCACCACGAGGCTCGCGCCGGCGGCATCCATCCAGACAAACAAGCGAGGCAACTCCGCCGGGCGGCTTCCGCCGTTCACGCCAATATCTAAAAACGTGACATCATGGGCTGCCAGCGGTGCAATCAGGCCCCGCGTATGTCCGGGTACATCGGTCATCTTGGCTCCGGTGGTCTTCATCCTGAACCGTTGATCCAGAGAATCCGAAAGCACGAGGCTCCCAGCAATCATCGAAGCATCCATCAATTCGGTTTGCCAGCTAAAGGGAAGCGCATGCCAGGCAATATCTCCCCGTGCGATGGCATCTTCCATGCGATGCCGTTCGTCCGCATTCGCCTGCTCGAGATACTCATAGAGCAGCCAGGAGCCAGTCGTCCACACGTAGCGATGGCTCCCAGTTCGCCTCACCTTCTGGGCCGTCGTGATGGCCTGCGGAAAGTACTCATTGAAATAACGCGCGATCACGTGCGCCTGGGTGTCGATGAATCCAGCATCGAAATGGCACTTGAACATCGCGAGCACCTGTCGCACTTCGGGATCCGGCTTTTCAGAATGAGCATCCTCCTGGCGCCCAAATGCCGACCGCAAATTAATAAGCGACGCACCCCCCACGGCAAGAACCGATTTGATTAGCTCCCTGCGCCGCATTCAGACCATCCTCCCGACACAAATAATGACATGCCGCCCTCACATTTTCGATCGTCACCGAATGCCCCACCTAGAGAAACAACCTCGAGCGGACCCTCGACGAAAGAAGGTTATTCGCAGTCCGCGTATGCGGCGCCGACCCTCGCTTGTCCCTACTTTGTTTGAATCACCAGGTGAATGGTTGCTCCCGACGAACTCAAAGGAACGAGCAAGGCTCCGCGCTGCGACTCCAACTTCTCTTGCGATACGATGTCGCCCACTCCATTGAGATGCGCTGGCTGTTCTATGCGCAGCAGTGCGGAAGGCGTAAACGCATCTGCGGGTGCGAACCGAATCTCCACCGCACGCCGGTTCTCGTCAAAGGTGATGCGATCAAATTGTCCGCCGTCGAGCGTGAGCCACAGTCCGAGTGGAGCGATGTAGACTCGCTGTCGGAAGCTGTCGTGCGGGTCAACTTGTATCTCGCTTCCCTGCTCCTTGATATTCCCGCCAAAAGCGAGCCAGCCGAATTCGGGATCTTTAGCAACATAGGTTCCAGTCGTCCAGGCATGTCCGAAGAAGTTGGGACCGTAGTCGCCAGAATATGGATCGAAGCTCATCATATCGGGATAGCTGTGAAATGCAGCGGATGCAAAGCCATCCTGATCGATGCCGCTGATTGCTCCCATGGTTCCCCCGTAGCCGATGCGGAGCAGATACAGATCGTGCGGGTCGCGCCGATAGGCATCGAGCACCGGAATGGCATTGATGCCGGATCCATAGTGGTGCAGTTGCCGTTCAACCCGCTCGACTTTGCCGCCATACAGAAAGTCCCAGTAGCGGCGCGCGCTGCCGTTGTATCCCCAACTCGGGATGGCGGGCATGTAGCCAGTGATGGCGTCGAGCGTGACCTGAGCCTTGTCGTCCATGGCGAAGCGCCTTGACCAGCCGTAGACCTCTTCCTGTCCCGTGGAATCCCACGGCATCTCGCCGCCGAACGGGTATGGTTCCTTTCGCCAGACATCGGCGCGGGCGCGCATGGCGGCTTCCAGGCTGGAAGCCTCGGCGGTCATCCCTTCGCGCTTCAGGTCGTCCAACACAGCAAGAAAGATGTCGCCTTCCATCTGCCCGAACTCCGCGAGATCGTGTGCATAGCGGGTCATGGCCATCGTGGTTTCGTAGGCCTGGGTCAGATACCACTTCCAGCCGTGATGCGTAACCAGTCCCTGGTGGTCGCTGGCGAGCCGGTAGAGCACCCAGTAGGCGGCTACCACGTGAGGATAGTTGTAGGACCTGCCAACGTCTCGCTCGCCTCCTGATTCCAGCTCTCCCAACTGGACCAATCGAGGTCTTTTCGGTAGTAACCGGGGGGCATTTTGTCGGGCTGGTATTAGAAGAGGCTCTTACGTACGCCGTACTTCTTCGGCCCATCCTTAAATTGAAGTCCGCCCCACAACACACCGTCCACGAATTGTTCGACCTGCTCGACCTGCTGCTTGTCAGGGCGCCCGTACTCCTTCATCGCGGCGGCCAGCCACGAGCCCGCACCTGCTTCGTCGCTCAGGCCGGCGATCCAAACGCGGCTGTCCTGGGTAATCTGCGCGTCGGCCTGACGATCGTAACTTATGACGGAAGGCGCGCGGTGAAATGGATCGCCTTTGTCGTCGAACCACTGTTTTGAGAAGAGGAAGAGACCCATGTCGTCGACGGCGGTGGACTCAGGCTTGATGACGCGGTACTGCACGGTTTCTTTCAGGCCGTCGGTGTAGGTGATGGTGAGACGAGCGCGCCCCCACTGTTTGCCATGGACGACATAGCGCCGCCAGCCGTGCTCGGTGGCTCCTGCGGGTCGAATGTCAATCGCTCCCGCGGGCTTGACGTCCATCTGCTTCACTGCCTTGGGGTAGATGAGAAAAAGACTGGCTTCGATATCTTGTGGGAGGATATAGCCCGGAATGCCGATGGCCACTGGGCGGTGATTGTCCACAAGTGTCTTTTCTATCCCACGAATCGAAGGTGCAACCACGATGCGAAGGCCGACGGTTCGTTCTTCGCCGGGCTTCAGCACAATGCTCGACGCCGGGTTCCACGGATCAACATGTTTCCACTCGTTCTGCTGGTATGCAGCGGAGGCCACCATCCATTCGTAGAATCCTTCGAAGGTCATGCTGCGAGGCGTCAGGTCTTCAAAGAGCATGGGTTTCGAACCGCTGCGATGGGGCCCAGGAATTGGGTTGTAGGCCTCGAAGGGTGTCTTCCCATCGGGGATGACCAGAAGCGCGGAGCCGTGTCCGTTCAACCTCGTCACCTGGACGTAGCCCGCATCGAGCGCAATCGATGGATCGGAGAAACTGCAAACAGAGTGCGCCTCGGCGAGGGTCTTGCCGCTGAGGATGTTGTCGAAGATGAGCGGAATACCAGCCCGCCAACTTCGATGGCGCGGCCACCCGAATTCCTGAGGATAAAACGGAGGGCCAACTTGCCTTCTGTTACCGCCCAGACGCGCGTGATCTGGAGTGGAAAATCGGAGGGGAGAGTAGGTTTCAGATCCTCGCGTACGAGTTCGCCTGGCCGGATAGGCAGCGGACGGACCGGCTCGCGGGCGAGCGCAGTCGAGTAGCCCTTCCAGTCGGTTGCTCCTTCATCGCGCAAGCGGAGGTCCAGATCGCCGAGATGGTAGTAGCCGTCGGTGGACCGAGCAGCGAGCAGCTCCGCTGGAGTGAAATCGAAGATTTCCTGGCCGGACTCAGCTTTTCGGGATTCTAGGCCCGTAACGTTCCGGAAGACTTAACCAGCCGAAGGGTGAGGTCGGGCGTCTCATAGCGCACCAGGCCTTGGTCGAGCATTGGGCCAAACCTCGCATCTCGTCCTGCCGGATGCCACTGCGCAGACGCAAGCGTCGCACCCGCCGAAAACAGCACCACACGCGCAAACCAAGCTGACCGAAGAAGGACCCGCACGAGAGCCTCACAGGTAACGGGAAGTAGCAACCATGAACAGAAAAACACCTAAATCAGGTAGCAACGATTGTATCCAAACTCGTATACTTTGGAACAGCACACGTTTTAGATAGCAAACGCTGCATCCGCTCCTTGACTTCGCGATAATGAATTTGAACTGACATTTCCGTTCACCTTATGACGGCTATTCAAATACCTCTTCGCCTGGACGTAGTCGACTCGCACACGGCGGGAGAACCGACCCGCTGTGTTGTATCTGGTGGACCGCATCTCGGCTCCGGTCCGCTCGCTGAGCGCCTGGACCGCCTTCGTCGCGAACACGACATCTACCGGCGCGCGATCCTGTGCGAACCGAGGGGCTCTGATGTTCTGGTCGGGGCGCTGCTGGTTGAGCCTTGCGATCCGGCCTCCGCTGCGGGCGTTATCTTTTTCAATAATGCTGGCTACCTGGGGATGTGCGGGCACGGGATGATCGGCGTCGCCGCGACGCTTGCATTTTTGGGTCGCATCGAACCGGGCGAACACCTTATCGAAACGCCGGTGGGCGCGGTGAACGTGCAGATGCACTCCGGGACACGGGTCACGATTCGCAATGTTCCCTCTTACAGGCACAGAAGAAGTGTGGTCGTCGATGTTCCGGGATATGGCAAGGTGTGCGGAGACGTCGCGTGGGGCGGGAACTGGTTTTTCCTGGTGCGAGACCACGAGTTCGACACGGCGCGGGACCTGTCTGCGCGCCAGGTGGAACCGCTCACCGCGTTCACATGGGAGATCCGCCGCGCGCTCGAGGCTGCGAGAGTGACTGGCGCGAACGGCGCAGAAATCGACCACATTGAAGTCTTCACGCCGGCGCACGATGCAGAGAATCACAGCCGCAACTTCGTACTCTGCCCAGGAAAAGCCTACGATCGCTCGCCTTGCGGAACCGGGACGAGCGCGAAGATGGCATGCCTTGCGGCCGACGGGCTGCTCAAGCCCGGCCAACAGTGGCGTCAGGAAGGCATCCTTGGGACCGTGTTTGAAGGCAGTTTCGAATTTGAAAATGGGGTCGCGCTCAACGGAAACGGAGTGGGTCCGGCGGAAGAATGCCGCATCACGCCCATCATCACTGGCTCCGCACACGTAACCGCTGAGTGCACACTCATCTTCGATTCCGCCGATCCCTTCCGGCTGGGAGTACCCGAATGACGTCTTCCGCGCTGCGCAATTACGACGCCGTGGTTGCAGGCGGCGGCATCGTGGGTGCAGCGTGCGCGCTGGCGTTCGCGAAAGCAGGGCTTCGCGTGGTTCTGGTTGAGCGGGATGTGCTGGGCGGCGGCGCCACCGGCGCGGGGATGGGGCACATCGTTGTGATGGACGACTCCGATGCCCAATTCGCACTGACACGCAGATCACAGCAGTTGTGGCATAGTCTGAGCCCTTCGCTGCCCGCCGGGGCGGAATTCGAAACACGCGGAACAATCTGGGTTGCAGCCGATCACGAAGAACTTGCCGAGGCCGAACGCAAGCACACGTACCTCGAGCAGCGCGGAGTGCCTTCGCAGATGCTATCAGCCGCACAACTCGCCGCGCTGGAGCCGAACCTTCGCGCGGGGCTCGCCGGCGGCCTGCTGGTTTCGGAAGACGCAGTCGTATATCCGCCCGTGGTTGCTCTTCATCTCGCGAGGCAGTTGAACGCGCTCGGTTCGGGCATTTTGGTGGGCCGTGCAGTTGTCCGCTTTGCGGAGGGTGAGGCAGGGCTCGACGACGGTTCCATCCTGCACGCGCCCCGGTTGGTAAATGCAACCGGTGCCGATGCTCCGGCGTGCACGGCAGGACTGCCGGTGAAGAAGCGCAAGGGCCACCTCGCCATCACTGATCGTTATCCAGGGTTCGTGCACCATCAATTGGTGGAGCTCGGCTACCTGAAGAGCGCGCACTCCATTACGACGGACTCCGTGGCCTTCAACGTTCAGCCGCGACAAACAGGGCAGATCCTGATCGGCTCCTCACGGCAGTATGGAAACGATGACGCCGCGGTGGACCAGGCGATGCTGTCGGCGATGTTGCACCGATCCGCACTGTACATGCCCGCGATCAACTCGCTCAATGTGATTCGCGTGTGGACGGGATTTCGCGCTGCGACCCCGGACAAGCTGCCTCTGATCGGTCCCTCTCCTGGCGACTCTACCGTATGGCTCGCGACTGGTCACGAGGGCCTCGGCATTACTACCGCACTTGTCACCGCTGAACTGCTGGCATCTGCATTTACCGGCCGCATGCCCGCGATCGCACCGGAGCCTTATCTACCGGCCCGCTTCGACAATGCGAAACAGCAGGAAATTACTCTTCATCAGGAGATTTCATGAACTGGAACGGCGTCATGCCCGCAATCACCACAGCCTTTCATCCGGATTTCAGCGTCGATCACAAAGTGGTCGCGCGTCACGCCCAATGGCTGATCGAGAACGGCTGTACCGGGATCATCTGCCTCGGTTCGCTGGGAGAAGCTGCAACTCTGACCTTCCAGGAAAAGACTGAGATCCTGAAGACCGTGGTGAGCGCACTGGCAGGTGAGGCTCCGGTGGTTTCGGCCATCTCAGCGCTTTCCACGGCGGAAGCTGTCGAACTGGCGAAGGCCGCTCATGGGGCGGGTTGCTCAGGGTTGATGATTCTGCCGCCCTATGTGTACAAAGGGGATTGGCGCGAGAGCAAGGCGCACGTCGCGGCGATCCTGAAGGCCTCACCCCTGCCCGGAATGCTTTACAACAATCCGGTTGCCTACGGGACGGACTTTCTGCCCGAGCAGATCGAGGAATTGGCGGGCGAGTTCGCCAATTTCGCGGCGGTGAAGGAATCTTCGACTGACGTGCGGCGAGTGACCGCGATACGTGCACTCTTGGCGGATCGGCTGGCGATTTGTGTCGGTGTGGACGATGCCATTGTAGAAGGCATCGCGGCCGGCGCGGTGGGATGGGTGGCAGGGCTTGTCAACGCGTTCCCGCGTGAATCGGTGGATCTCTTCAACTTGGCGCGCGCCGGTAAAACCAGGGATGCCTTTGAGCTTTATCGCTGGTTTCTGCCGCTGCTGCGCATGGACACGGTTCCGAAATTCATCCAATTGATCAAGCAGGTACAGCACGAAACCGGAGTGGGATGCGCGCGCGTGCGCGCTCCGCGGCTGGAGGTCGTGGGCCAAGAACTCGAAGAGACGCGTGCGGTATTCCGATTCGCACAAGCGAATCGGCCGGCCGTGGCAGTAGCCAGTACGTCGTTTGTCCGTTGATGGGAGATTGAGACCCGTCTGAGCAAACGTTACATCCAGCTGCCGCGTTCGCCGTAGATATCGATGACCTTCCCAAGCCGCTTGCAGCCATTCTCCCAATTGACATAGAGCGCACGCTCAAGGCGCTCAGGATCTCCCTTGAGAAGGGCCGCGATGATCTCTTCATGCTCGTTCACTGAGAGATGAAGCTCGCCGATGATCGAGCTTGCATAAAGACGCCAATAGCGTTCTGTCTGAGGCTCAATCGCACGATGCAGCGCGGTCAGACGCGGACCGGATCCGGCCGCCAGCAGCAGACGATGGAACTCGTGATCAAGATCGAAAATATCAGGTCCATTGTTGCCACGCTCACGTGCAATTTTGGACAACTTTTCGTTTACGCGCTCGAGCTTCTGCGCCAGTTCTTCGCGGGTGCTTTGCGGGAGCAAAGCCGCGCGACGTCCAGACAGCCCTTCGAGACGTCCGATGATTGGGTAAAGTTCGCTGGCATCTTCCTTCGTGAGCGGAGCGACGATCATGCGCGACTTGCTCGCGTTGCGATATTCAATCACGTAGCCTTCGCGCTGGAGGAGATAAAGCGCCCCCCGCACGGGTGTCCGGCTCATGTTGAGGTGCTCGCACAGGTCACCTTCTACGATCCACGTGCCGGGTGCCAGCTTGGCGTGCACAATCAGATCGCGAATCCGCTGCACGGCGATGCCAACACTCGTGCCGTGTTCGGCCTTGGTCGAGCGCTTTTTCAATCCCTTGCCAGCTTTTGCTGTTTTCGTTGTTGAAGGAGCCATTCGCCTTCATTCTCCCGGCCCGGATCCAATGTTCGTCACGAGATGGCTGAGGGACCTGCCCACTCTTTCCAATCCAGCCCCCGAGCGCGAACATTTCCGGTCTTAGCGAATCGTGACGAACTTCAGGAGACACACCGAAGCCGCATCATGCCTTGCTTAAGAAGATTTGTTGCCTTCGCACTATTCTAGCAACAATCCAGCATGTCCGACGTGAACCGCCATCAGCAGTCTGGTTCTCGCCGGAAAAAATCCGCCGCATTCATCATTGCGCTGAATGCGGCGGCAGGAGAGATAGTAGCGCACCCCGCCTCAAACCTTGACCGGACGGCCAACGGAATCAGTCAAGCTTAGAACCGGAAATTGCCACGCACCTCAATTCTTCGCGGAAGGTTTGCGGTAGTGGAAGTCGTGCCGAATGTGCCGTCCTGAACACCGGAATCCATGCCCGTCCATGCAACATGATTGAAGGCGTTAAGGAACGCGCCCTGCAAAGTGAAGTTCATTTCTCCGTGGATCGGGACCACCTTCGTGACTTCCATATCGGTGTTGATCCACTTCGGGCCGTGAAGCCACATCAGCGTGCCAAATTTCCCGGGGTTGAAGTTGGGACCGATGTACTGAGTATTCGCCTGGCCCGAACTCGAGATGTACTTCGGATCGAACAGGCTAACCAGGCCGCTTCCAGCAGGTCCAGGACGTACCCGGATCTGGCTCTGCAATTGCGAGATAGTCACTCCGTTCAGTGCGATGCCAGAGTCGTTCTGGTTCACGGTTTGCGTTCCGCCGGTGAAGAGAAATGGATCGCCGGTCTGGCGGATAAGAATTACTCCGACCGTCCATCCTCCGATTACCGGATCTGTAAATCGATTTCCCGCCAGGTACGGCTGCCCGTGGCCAAAGGGCAGATCGTAGGTTCCGCTCAGGTGGAAAACCTGGTGAACATCGAACGCGCTGGGGAAATAATTCAGGTGGGTATTGCGAAGCGTGTAAAAACCTCCGGCGCTGTTGTTGAGAGTATTGGAATTCAGGCCGCTGCCGCCCGACGCCGCTTTGCCGCCGCCACCATAGAACCCAGGAGCCGTGCTGCCCTGCACATTGTTCTCCAGCGAGTGTGACCAGGTGTAGTTTGCATTGAATTGCATGCCGTGATTCAACCGCTGACGAAACTCGGCTTGCAGCGCGTTGTAGTTTGAGTACCCCCGATTGGTCATCTCAAAGATGCCCTGTCCCGCAGCGAAGGGATTTACCTGGAAAAAGTTGATTGGATTGGACCCTGTCGCCGAAGAGCCTACCGTGTCGCATCCGCTAAAGCTGCTGATCATGGAGCACAGATAGCTGGAGTTGCCCGCGAGAGCATTGGCAAATGCGCCGGCCTGACCTTGCTGCAGGTATGTGATGAACTGACCGCTTGTGTAGTTTGCATTCAGGCCGGTTGCGGCAAAGGCCTGATCGAAGACGGGCGTCGGCTGCGATCCCTGGAATGTAGTTCCACCCGATGCGGCAAGATTGGCTTGTGCCGCGGTGAAGTTGCTCAGGAATCCGTTTTCAAAGATATTCACCTCGTTGTAGTTCACGCCCAGCCACTGGTTGCGCGCGACATTGCCTACATAGCGCACCTCTACTACGTTGTTCGGGGTAAGAGCGCGCTGGATGCCCACCTGCCACGATTCGACGTAGGGCTGCTTGATATGTGGATCAAACGTCAGGTACGAAGTTCCGCTGAACGCCTGATACGACTCGGGAATGATGGACTGGAAAGGCGATGGCGAAGTTGAGGCAAGCGCAGGTAGAGGGTTGCCGAGGATTAGTGAGCCGGCGTTGTAAAATCCGGGTCCCGGAGCAGACCCGCTCGGTGCAACGGGGTTCGCGTAGTAGTACGTATTGAAATTCGCGCCGTTGTTGGAGCCGAAGTTCCAGAAGTTCTGCGCACCCTCGGTGTAGTTCTTGTAGGTGTAGCTGGCGCGAATTACGGTGACCCCATCGCCGAAGAGTTTGCCCAGGAACGAATCCGAATGTCCTCGCGGATTCCAGGCGATACCCACATTCGGCTCGGGATGAACGTAGGTCGGGCTGTACGACTCAGATGCCGGTCCTTCCACTGGATTCTGATCGCCGCCCAGCGTGCCCGGCTTGAAGAGTCCGCCCACCGCGGTCGGACCCCAGAGATCGGCGACAGTCGGATGAGTGTAGAACCCCGTCTCGTCCTTCGATGCGCCTGTAAAATCCCACCTCAGCCCCGCATTCAGAGTGAGCGTCGGCTTCATCCTCCACGAATCCTGGAAGAACAGGGCCGTCTGATTCAGACGTTCGTGCAGATCGAATGAGATGCCCGGGCTGAACTGTTTCGTCTTCGCATTCACGAACTCTCCCAGGCTGTAGTAGGTCATTCTTCCGGTCAGAGTCGCATACAAGCCTTCTACATCCCCAACTGAAGAGGCGGGCGCATTTGCAGGTAGTGAGTTCACCAGGGAGTTCGTGACGGGATCGCCTGAGGCAATTCCATCCACGCCGATATAGGGCACAAACTGGTTGTTGTAGTAGTGGTCAACTTCAGTTGCGCTTTCCACGCCGAATGACATCGTGTGCCGGCCGCGCTGCCACGTGAAGTCGTCCTTGACGCTCAGAACCGGATACAGTGAACCGCCCTTCAAACTTGCGAAACCATTCACTCCGCTATTGAGCCCGAATCCAAAAGCCAAATCGCCTTGTTGAACCATGGTGTCGGTTGGAGTATCAATTCCCTGCGAGTTATAGGTAAACCCGGTGTAGAGATAGCCCACGCGGAAAGCGTTTACTAGATTTGGCTTAATGTTCCAGTCAAATCCGGTAACGGCTTGGTAATTCCTCTCCACGTTGCTATATGCCTGGATGGCGTAGAGAGGACCGGGATACGGAGGCCCGCCTTGATTGATGTTGTAGTAGTTACTTTCATTCGCCGATCCGGTCAGGCGGAAATTCGGAGTCACGTTATAGTCAAGGCGCAGCGTCGGAAATTTATCGATTGCGGACCCTTTGTTTAGAAAATTCAGATTTTCATGGTTAGGGTCAACGCCATCAGGAGTCAGCGTCGCACCTGCGGTGCTGTATGTCGATTGGATATTCGCAAGGTCTGCGGCGATGAGCGAATTGATCGTTCCCGTGCAGGTCGAACATCCCCCGCTTGCGCCGGCCTGCAGCACGTTGTCCGTGGAGCTAGAGCCGGGAACGGTGTAGACACCTGAAAGTGCCAGCGGGGTAGCGACGGTCGTGGTCACCCTGGAACTGTAGGGCTGTCGGAAATTCGAGAGGCTGGCGAAAAAGAACAGCTTGTCCTTGAGAATCGGCCCACCGACACTGCCACCAAAATCGTTCTCCAGCAAGAAGCCGCGGGGCACGCCTACATCGTTGCTGACCCAGTCATTCGCATTCAACCAGTCACTGCGGTAATCCTCGTAGAGCTGGCCGTGAAACTTGTTCGTGCCTCGCTTGGTCAGGAAGCCGATGTCCATCGCGGCGGTGCCGCCCTTGCTGGCGTCCAGTTCGCCGGACTGCACCGTCATCTCCTGCACGTCTTCCAGGCGATTGGATGTCGATGGCCCGTCGTAATCGAAGCCGCTGCTCTTGTTGCGATTCGTCATCGTTGAGAAGCCGTCAGTGCTGGTATTTACCGCCCCACCGGGAAGATTGTTGAAGTTGTTACCAACCGCTCCTGGCACCAGGAACGCAAGTGAAAACACATCGCGCCCGTCGATCGGCAGGTTATCAACCTGCTTCAGATCGAGCGTTGTGGCAAGAGCGTTCTCCGAGGCGTCAAGTAGTGGACTCTCGTTATCGGAAACGGCGACTGTTTGGGTGGCCGCACCGACCGCCAGCGTCACTCGAAGATCAGTCGTCTGGTTCGTCTGGACCGTGACCGAAGGGTAGACCTTGGTCTGAAATCCATCCTTGGAAACTGATAGCGTGTAGCGCGCCGGGTTGAGGAACGAGAAAACTGCATCGCCCGCACCCTTGGTCACGGCGCTACGAACACCGTTCGTGCCCAGATCCCTCAGCTGGATTTGCGCCCCGTTGACCGCAGCGCCGGAGGTGTCCTGCACGGTGATGCTCAAAGCGCCCGTTGAGAGGTCTTGGGCCCCGCATGCCGCGGAACTGGCCACAGCTACCGCAACTCCGATAGAGGCGATTACCGCAATAAGCAGGATTCGGCTGCGAAGCATCCCAAGCCACGCCCCCTTCCGCTTCGCGTCGACTCGCCGCTTCTCAAGCGGAATTTCGATTTGACGTTCAAACGAATTCAAGACCCCGCAGGGTGCTTGCGTCCTCATGTCCTGTCCTCCAATGAAGTTTTTTTACGCGTGGAGTGAAATTCCATTCGCGTTGGGGATCTTTTGCGGTTTCCGGCTGCATTGGGGTCCAGTGCCTGGTTCGGAAATCCGCCCGTATCGTCATCGGCGAGAAAACGCATTCTCGCATCTCTATTGGAACAAGATTATGTATTTATTTTTGTATTTTATGCAAGATAAATATTCTCCATCCCGCGAGAACTCCTCATCGTTCGCATCTTTTTGTGACGAAATGGGTTCAGAACCGCCTTCGGAAAAGGCGGCCGGCCGTTAGCCCAGCCGATTCCTTAGTGGGTTGAAACACCCTGGTTCTGGGTAACCGGCATGGCGTTCCATTCCGGCGCGGACTGGTTAAGTATGTTGCGCACAAAGAAATCCATCAGCTTCCGTTCGCCATACCGCCCGCCTGCCCCATGACCTCCGCCAGGAACGAAGAGCAGATCGAAGTCCTTGCCCGCCTTGATGAGCCGGTCGGCCACCTGGAAGGTCGAGGCCGGATCGACGTTCTTGTCCATTTCGCCGACCACCAGCATTAGCTTGCCTTGGAGGCGCCCTGCATTGTCGACGTTTGAGGATTCTGAGTACCATGGACCCACCGGCCAGCCCATCCACTGCTCGTTCCACCAGATCTTGTCCATGCGGTTGTCGTGGCATCCGGAGTTGGACACTGCGACCTTGTAGAACTCAGGGTGAAAGAGCAACGCACCCATCGCGCTTTGCCCACCCGCCGACGTTCCGAAGATGCCTACCCGGGAAATGTCGTACCACGGATATTTCGCCGCAACGGCCTTGTGCCAAAGGATCCGGTCAGGAAAGCCCGCATCCTTCAGGTTGTGCCAGGCTACGTCGTGGAAAGCTCGAGAGCGATTGTTTGTGCCCATCCCATCGATCTGCACGACCACGAATCCAAGCGCGGTCAGAGGTTCCACACGCGAGGTGAAGCTTTTGGGAACAAACGAACCCTGCGGTCCGGCATAGATATCTTCGATGACGGGATACTTTTTGTTTGGATCGAAAGCCAGAGGGTGATGAATGACGCCCCAGATCTGAGTTTTGCCATCGCGACCAACTGTGTGGAACGGCTCTGCCGGCTGCCATCCAGCGGCTCGCAATGGTGCATCGTCGGACTTGTCGACAGCCATGACAAGGCGTCCATCTGCGCGATGGAGTTCCATAATTGGCGGAAGGTCGAGACGCGAATAAGTGTCGACGTAGTACTTGCCGTCCTTCGAATACATGAGGGTGTGGTCGGCTTTGACTGGGGTAAGCGGAGTGAGCCCAGTACCATCAAAACGAATCTTGTACCCGTGCACGTAATAGGGATCTTCGTCCGGATCCATGCCGCTAGCTTCGAAGTAGATTTCCTGATTGCCTTCGTCGACATGATCGACAGCGCGCACCACCCAGTCGCCGTGGGTGATCTGGCGAATCAGCGCACCGGTATGGCCGTCGAAGAGATAGAGATGCTCCCAACCATCCCGCTCCGAGCCCCAGATGATCTGCTTGCCGTCATCTAGGTTTTGCCGGAAATGTTTTCCATGATCGTACTGGTTTCGAATAAGCGGTTCGTAGTTGATGAAGGTGTCGCTCGTCTCCTCGATGAGGGTGCGGGCGTTGCCGTCATTGGCGCTCACCTCGATGACGCGATATACCTGGTGCCCGCGCTGGTTATATTCGAATGTAAACGCTCGCGAATCCTTCCACCACTCGATCGGGAGCATATCGAATGCGTTCGGGAAAAGCGCGTTGTTGATGGGCAGTTCGCGATGCCCCGCCACCTCAAACAGAACGGGTTGGTACGTCGCAAGCACGTCTCCGGCTTTCGGGTAGACCATCGACGAATACTTCGGCTGCAGCTGATCTGCGGGCGATGACTCTACATAATGGACTTCGCGCTTATAACCGGGACGAATGCGGTAGATTGCCAGGTGCTTCGAGTCCGGTGACCAGGCAAGTGTCCGAATCGCATAGTAGTTCTCTTCCGACCCGTCGGTGCTCAACATGATCATCTGATGTCGTGCATCCTGAGGCTTGGCGTGTGCGGGCGCGATGGCGACGTTGTAGTTTTCGACGAAAGCCAGCCAGTTCCCATCGGGTGAAGCGGCGGCGTGCGCAATGCCATTCTGCGCGCGTGGGGTTGAATCGTAGCCACCATCATCCTCATCTTCGTCATCGCTGTCTTCCGACGGTGTGGATCGGCGCGCGCAAGTGTATGCATTCAAATCGCAGCGCCAGTGCTCCCGGCCGCGAACGAAAGTCAGCGAGGTCCCCTTATCCACGAGTTGATAACGCTCCAGCGGCAGAGAGTTCGGCTTGATCGGCTCGCCAAATGCCTTGGTCAGCGCTTCGGACAGGCGGGCATGATCGAAGGCAGGCCGGCTTGACTGCGTCTCGGCGTCGACCAGAACAAATTCATTTCCTCCCGCAATCGACCTCCGATAGACGAAGTGCTCCGTATCCTCGATCCACTTCCCCTGATCGGGCATATGCAAAACGAGGTCCTTGTATTTGTCGCGAAGGTTCAGGGCACGCTCATAATCCGCCGGAGCGATCTGCGCGTGAAGCGCGATGCAACTGACTGTGAACAGCAGAAAGAACAGAACCACGCTGGAGGCGGATCGATTCACTTGAACACGCATGAGGACATTCCCTTCGATGTGAGATCGCCCGCTGGGTTCCATACATCACGGGCGTGACTGCCTTCAAAGGTGGACAGATTCCGGGGAATCCACTTTTGCGGCGACAGCAGAAACCGCGGTCGGAAAAACGGGAGGCCGCATCCCGGCGTACTTCCAACCAAACAGAAATTCCGTGGCAGCACCGCAGATGCGGCCCTGGCAGGCTCCCATCCCGCAGCGCGTTTGCAGCTTGGCTTCGCGCCAGGAACCACATTCCTTCAGCTCCGCGTACGGCACATCCTCACAACGGCAGACGAAAGTATCCGGCTTTGGCAGCCCACGCAGTTCATCGCGCAGAGCGAAGGCCCGATCGAGTTCCCTCGCAAAGGCATGCATGCGTTTGAGCCGCGGCAACAATGCACGCGCTTCGGATTCGCGTCCTGCGGCGGCGAACCCGGCAATTTGACCTTCCACGAGCGCCTTCTCGAGGCCACCAATACCGGTGAGCTCCCCAATGCATTGGATCCCTTGCACCGAGCTTTGACCGACCGGATCGACGGAGACATATCCATTCACGAGGCGGCAGCCGAGAAGCCTAGGCAATTCGAGGTTTGGTACCAGGTGAAAGCCATATGCCAGCCCATCGCATTCGTGCGTCCACTGCTTTCGGCCGCTGGTTACCATAACCCGCTCGACGCGATCGGAACCTTCGGCCTGAGAAACCCAGCACCCGGTCCGGTAAGGGACAAGACCCAGCTTGCGCCGATAACGCGCACCCTCGACCAGTTTGCTGGGATGACCTGCCAGCGTGAATCCAAAACCGATCAGCCGTGACAGTGGCGCCTGTTCGTAGATGGCGAGAATCTTTGCTCCCGCATCGGCCAGACTCGCGGCAATTGCCAGGAGTAGCGGCCCTGACCCTGCAACCACAACGCGCTTGCCGCGAGCATCGAGGCCGGCTTTCACCAGGGCTTGCAATCCCCCGGCCCCTGTCACTCCGGGCAGCGTCCATCCCGGAAACGGAAGAAAGCGCTCGCGCGCGCCGGTGGCAACGACGAGTTTGCGAAACGCGATGTCGCGAAACTCCGCCTCGCGCTCAACGCGGAGGATTTTGGGTGCGGGACAGTCCGTCGCCTGCCAACCTGACCACACCTCGCAGTTTGTCAGGCGAAGGCGTTCGGTCCATTGCAGGAATGCCTCTCCGTGGAGATAGGTTTTCGCCGTATCCGCGCGAAATCCTCGCCAAACTTGGCCTCCGGGGCTTCGATTGTCATCGAGCAGGCAGGTGCGCTGGCCTTCTTCAGCAGCGACCGTCGCAGCGGCAATGCCACCCGGACCGGCGCCCACTACGACGACGTCGAAGGATTCGCTCATTCGGTCACGACTTCCATGTCTGGAGCACACGAAAGCTGGCAGGAGCGCCGGTGGAACTCACCATTCACCCAGGCACGGCATTCCAGGCAGACCCCAATGCCGCATAACGGAGCGCGAGGCTCTCCGGTAACCGATCTCCGGCAGGGCTGGTTGGCCATTATCATTGCTGCGGCCACGCTCGTGTCTTCAGAAACCTGCACCGAGCGGCCATTCACGGTGATGGAGAAACTTTTGCTCATCGATAATCCCCACTCCAGGCACTACCGCAAGGCTATGCTCACGCGCCAAGTACTCACGTCGACCATGTACATCGAGCAAGCTGGAAAAAGCGACGGCCCCGACCGTCGGTAACATCGAATGCAATTTAGTATACAATTCGTCACTGTATCAAGTCCGGGGGTCAAAATGTCGAGATGTGTCCGGTTCTCGCTCTGTGCCTGCTCCCTTGCGGTGAGCGCAGCCGCGGCGAGCGCAGCGCTACCAGCTAGCCCGGCCAGAGCTTCCGGTGGTCCGGGCGGTGAGGCGCGGATGCCGGGAATGATTGAGCAGTTCTCCGCCGATTGGCGATCCCTGGGACGAACCTACTCAGTCACCATCTCTCCTGCGCGGATGGATCGTTTCGAAAAGTTCTATAGCGATACCCTGTCGCAACTGGACGCGGTCAATTTCGACGCCCTCTCTCATGAAGACCAGGTCGACTATCTCCTGCTGAAGAATCTGGTGATCTCAAGACAGCACCAACTCACCATTCGAAAGAAGCAGATCGACGAGATGATGCCGCTGCTGCCATTTGCGAAGACGGTTGAAGATTTCATGGAGACGAAACGCCTGATGCAACGCCCCGACTCCGAGAAAGATGCGGCGGCACTCTCCGAGATGGTGAAACAGATCAAGGCCACCCAAGAGAAGCTCGATCCCAAGGAGCATGAGGGTGGGACGGCTGGAACAGCGCCGAAAACCAAGATCAATCCCGTGGTTGCCAACCGCGCGGTGAACGCCACAGAGGAACTCATAACCGATCTGCATGAATGGTTTGGTGAGTACAACGGCTACGACCCCACTTTCACATGGTGGATCGATAAGCCTTATAAGGCCGCGGACAAGGCTCTCACCGGCTACCGGGATTTTCTGAAAGAAAAGTTGATCGGAATCAAGCCGGATGACAAAACAACGATCATCGGCGATCCGGTGGGCCGCGAGGCACTAATGAACGACCTCGCCGACAACATGATTCCGTACACGCCCGAAGAGCTGATTGCCATCGCGCAGACCGAGTACGACTGGTGCATGCGCGAGATGCTGAAAGCTTCGCGTGAAATGGGTTTTGGCGATGACTGGCACGCTGCCGTCGAGAAGGTGAAGCAGATGCACGTGCCGCCAGGTGAGCAGCCTGAACTCATCAGAAAGCTCGTTGTGGAGGGCAGCGACTTCGCTAAGCAGAACCAACTCGTTACCGTCCCCCCGCTGGCGGACGAAACCTGGCGCATGGTCATGATGACTCCCAAGCGCCAACTTGTGAATCCCTTCTTCACCGGAGGAAATGAGATCAGCGTCTCGTTTCCGACGGACACCATGACCTACGATCAGCGCGAGATGAGCATGCGGGGCAACAATATTCCGTTTGCTCGTGCTACTGCATTTCACGAGATGATCCCCGGGCACTTTCTCCAGTTCTACATGTCGGCTCGCTATCGGCCCTATCGGGAACTATTCGAAACGCCCTTCTGGCATGAGGGAAACTCGTTGTGGTGGGAGATGCTCTTCTGGGACAAGGGCTTCGACCGGACGCCTGAGGAACGCGTCGGCGCGCTGGTCTGGCGCATGCATCGCTCTGCGCGCATCATCTTCACCATGAATTTCCACCTGGGCCGGTGGACTCCGCAGCAATGCGTGCAGTCTCTCATCGACAACGTAGGTTTTGAGCCGGACAACGCGTCCGCCGAGGTTCGTCGCTCATTCGACGGGTCCGTGGGGCCGCTTTACCAAAGCGCCTACCTGCTGGGCGCGCTGCAGTTCCGAGCCATGCACCACGAGCTAGTGGATTCAAAAAAGATGACCGACCGCGAGTTTCACGACGCGATCCTGCATGAAAACTCAATGCCGATTGAATTGCTCCGCGCAGATCTCGAGAACCAGAAGGTCACGCGCGACTTCAAGACAAGCTGGAAATTCTACGGCGAACATCCTACCCATCCATAACCCACGTTGGTGGCACAACGAGATCGGGACGGCTTGATGGATCGCAGGCACTTTCTACAGGTAGCAGCCGCTGGGGCCACGGGCCTCAACGAGCTAGCCACGGCTTACTCCGAGGTCCCCCCGCAAGCCGTTTCAGTTCCTGTCGCCGCTCCCGGCACAATCTCCGCGAGCAACGCTGTCGTAAATGGCCATACCTTGCTGTGCGCCTTCTCGCGTGGCGACGAGAGTTGGAAAGTCTATGAAGACCTGCGCGGGCGCGACGGCGTGATCACGTTCGTCTCCTCAACCGGCAAGGCTCGCGTACTGCCGAAGACTGCGGAGGCAACGTTTGCCGAAGAAGGTCCGCAGTATATTGGCCTCGATCTGAAAGAGATTGGAATGGCTGGACCTGATCTTCTGGCCGACAAACTGCTGTCTCATGGCGATCCGGACGAGGACGAGGTGCGTCGCGCGGCGCCTCCTATGCACTCTGCAGCACACGGTGGACGTGGCTATCGAGCCTCGTGGGAAACAATCGTCGGCACGCGCGAATGCAGCGACACGATGCCTGTGTATCCCAGCGGAAACACGCGAACCTACCATCCTATTCAGAGTTTCAAGGAACTGACGCAGCAGAGCGCGAACAAAAGACACGAGGGTCTTGTAGGCGGCTGGATGCCCGCGGTGCGGAAGGTGATGCCGGGCGAGGGCGACACATACAACGAGGTTGTTGTTTTTGGCGACGTCCTGGCACACGATCGTTTTATCGTGCAGACCTGGCATCGAACCGCGCACATTGATGCCGGGAAAATCGTCAAGGTCGAGTACGGCTACAGTTATCCGGACTATACGCGGCGTCGGCAGGAACCTTCGGCGGAGCAGTTCTACCTTGCCCTGCTTGAGTTCGCAGAATATTGGGAACGGCTGATGCGCGATGTAGTGCCGCTCGAGTTGCCCGAGCAGAGTTGGCCGAACATGGTGCGTCACGCGTTCGTAAAGGAACAGATGGTCCGGCCCGGAGGCACTTACCCGAAGTATGGAGCAGTCGATCGCGACTACTACGGCCCGGAGTACGACGGATTCCAGGACATCTTCACCATGTCGCTCTATTCGAATTTGGAATGCGGTCGACTCGAACAGGCGCATGACGTTCTCGACGACTATTTCTCCAACTTTGTCGATGCCAAGGGCATGGTGAATATGCGCGGGCCGGAAACCGGGCAGTTCGGCCTCACGCTTTCCCTCATTGCGCGCTATTACAACTACACTCGCGACCGGGCACTGATTGCGAAGCACTGCTCGAAGATCGAAGCCACGGCCGCTCTCCTTGTCGAGCTTCACGAGGAAGCACTCAAGCTGCCGGCTTCCGATCGGGGTCATGGTTTGATTCACGGATGGTGTGAGTCTGACTCGTGCCTCATGCCCGATCCATCGATGTGGTGGAAGCCATACTTCTCAAACAGCGCTTTCGCGGTGCGAGGCTGGCGCGACATCGCCATAGTGTGGAACAAACTCAGGCTCAGTGAGATGGAGACTGCAGCGGCCGAATGGAAACGGCGAAGCGACGAGCTGCGTGCAGAGTTGATCAAGTCCGTTGATGCCAACACTCGGCATGAGATGAATCCGCCTTACGTTGGTCCCCTGCCCGGAACAAAAATTACTTTTCGCGAATCGATTCAGCAGGAGCACCCCAGCGAGCAAGGCTGGCCGCATCGTTGCTATGCCGAACTCCTGCAGCCGGGGGTACTCCGGCACGACCAGGAAAACACGGTCATCGACTGCATGCGTGCATATGGTGCAACGACGATCGGCGTAGTAGCGAATGTTGAGCCGCCTCACCCTAACGGCCGCGACATTCTTGGATTTATCTCGTACGGCTACGCGCAGGCGCTGCTTCGACTTGGCCGCATCGAAGAGTATCTCCTATTCCTCTATGCCCATCGCTACCACGACCACTCGCGTGGTAGCTGGACCGCGGGCGAGGTGTCCGGAATCACCGGCGATGGTGCCCTGTTCTGCATTCCTGCGCAGCAGACGATCCCCCTGCTTGTGCGCTGGATGCTGGTCTTCGAGAATCCCGACGAAGACACGTTGTACTTTGGCCGTGCCCTTCCCCGCAAATGGCTCGACACGGGAAAGACGATCAGCATTGAGCAGGCCCCAACGCGATGGGGCCGAGTGGACTTTGTACTCGCACCGCGCGGCGATCGTCAATTGGCTGCAACCATCAAGCTTTCGGAGCGGGGCGAATTACCAAAAATGCTCGAGGTCAGCTTCCGTCTGCCTTCGGAAAGAAAGCTGGTAGACCTCACCGCGAATGGCCGCCCCATCGAACCCGGAGGCAAGATGAAAGACACGGCGATTTTTGAAACGCAGGGCCACAGGACATTTGAGGCTGTGGCTACTTTCAGTTGATAGTGGAAAAGACAGAGAAGGGGCAGGAAATGAAGCACAGCGTGACGCGTAGAACATTCCTGGGCGGGGTAGCCGCGGTGAGCGCGACCGGCTTGATCCCGTCCGCCGCGAAAGCCGATCGGCTGCAGAACGCCGGCGCTGCGGAAGACACCGAGAATCGTACCCTGACGAGTGCTGAAGTTGCTCAGGTGCAATGGAAGGCCAAGCCGTCTTCGATGACCGAAGTGCGGCTGCTCCCCAGCTTCTGGAAAGACACCATAGAGCTGAATCGCAGCTTCCTCTATTCCCTGCCCAACGAACGGCTGGCACATAATTTCCGCGTCACTGCCGGTATTCCCTCCGGCGCCGATCCGCTTGGCGGGTGGGAGGCGCCGGATTGCGAGTTGCGCGGCCACTATGTTGGTCATTACCTGTCGTCGTGCGCTCTGATGCATGCCAGTACCGGCGATGACTTCATCGCCAAGAAGGCAGCGGCTTTGGTCGCAATGCTCGCGGAATGCCAGGCCAAAGACGGGTATCTCGGAGCGTATCCGGCAAACTTCTACGACAGGCTGCGAAAACACGAGCGCGTATGGGCGCCGTTCTACACCTATCACAAGATCATTGCCGGCCTAATCGACATGTACCAGCACACTGGCAACCAGCAGGCGCTCGAAATGGCGGTGCGCATGGCCGATTGGGCCGATAGCTACGCCCGCTCTTTTACTGATGATGACTGGCAGCGCGTGCTGCTGGTAGAACACGGCGGCATGAACGAAGCCTCATTCAATCTGTTCGCAATCACAGGCAAGAGCAAGTATCGCGACCTCGCGTACCGATTCGAACACAAGAAGGTCTTCGATCCTCTGGCAGCAGGCGAAGACAAGCTGGACGGCAATCATGCGAATACCAACATTCCCAAAGTGATCGGCGCCGCGCGCGGTTACGAATTGACCGGCGACCAACGCTATCGCCAGATCAGCGAAAATTTCTATCGCATTGTGACTGAGCACCACGCATATTGCACCGGCGGCACCAGCAACGGCGAGATGTGGCATAAGCCGGACGCGATCGCGAGCGAGCTCGGCCCTGCCGCAGAGGAGTGCTGCTGCTCGTACAACATGATGAAGCTGACACGTCATCTCTTCGGCCTGAACCCCGATCCGAAGTTCTTCGACTACTACGAGCGGCTCCTGATGAATGTCCGCTATGGTACGCAGGATCGCAATGGCATGCTGATGTATTACGTGCCGCTGCAGCCGGGCATGTTCAAAACATTCGGAACGCTGTTCGATGCGTTCTGGTGCTGCACTGGAACCGGCTCGGAAGAGTATTCGAAACTCAACGACTCGATCTACTTCCATGATGATGACGCGGTATTTGTAAATCTCTTCATCCCGTCGACCCTCGACTGGCACGAACGTGGATTGAAACTGCGCCAGGAGACGAAGTTCCCTGAAGACGAGCGCATCAAGTTTACCGTCGAAAACGCGCCAAACAAATCGACCTCATTGAAGATCCGTGTTCCATATTGGGCGACCAAGGGAATGAACGTAAGCATCAACGGGGAAGCACAGTCCGTGACGCCGACGCCCTCTACGTATGTGACTCTCTCGCATGCCTGGAAGGCGGGCGATACCATCGCTGTCGATGTCCCTCTGACCCTTCATTTGGATACAGCGCCCGATGACAAGTTGGTGCAGTCAGCAATGTATGGTCCGCTTGTACTTGCAGCGCGTTTGGGAACGGAAGGGATCACGACCACGATGATTTACGGAGGCGAGGGTCCGCACGATGAGGGGTACTCCATGCCTACGGTGGACACCAGGACGCATCCGCATCGTGGCGCGAATGGGGAGATGGTTCCCGTAGCGCCGAAGCAGGCCGATGAAATTTGGTTCGAGCGGATTGAGGGATCGCGTCAATATCCGCTGCAATTCCACACCAGAGGACGCGGCCCTATTCACACGCTGGTGCCACTTAACCAGATCATGGACGAGCGCTACTCGGTCTATCTGCGCAGGATTGACACTGCATAGCGCGCGCCACAACTGGAAGCAATGAAGGCGCATCGCCCAACGTATTGGGCCACCCCAAGACTTTGGCAGCATCAATGTTTGCCCGTCCGAGGGTCCGGTCAACCGCCGTGCAACAACACGATGCGGTGTTGCCGAGGCTCATGTTCAGGTCGACCGGTTCATTTTAGCAATCGTACGGCTAACGGCGCTCTACCGAGATCTTCCTCTCGATGCATCCCCGACTACCCACAAACAGCCAATCCAGCATTAGAAATCCCGCACCAATCAATAGTTCTCCCGATCTCTGAATGCGAACTGGCCTAAGAACCATATAGCTCAGAAATCCCGAACCGCCGCTGCATCGCGCCCTTGCGATTTGCACTTCTCTTTTTCTTGGGCGCGTGATCTACTCGTGATCACGGTCACTGACGCTGAAGTAAATCGCATTATTTCATGCAGAATGATCCGCGAGTGGATGCGGAACTGGTTCCCGCATCACTTGCTTCCAGCGACAGAAGGTGCCTTTCAAATGAAACGAACTCCGGCAGCCAATCCATCCAAGCATCAAATCCCCGTCTACAAGAGCCCCAAGATCGCTACTGCCAGGCGAGTGCGGGATCTACTCTCGCGGATGACGCTGGAAGAGAAGACTTCACAGATGATCTGTATCTGGCAGCAGAAGACCGAGACCCTGGTCGATGAACAGGGGAACTTCGATCTGACGAAAGCGAAGAGGGCTTTCCGGCATGGACGCGCACCCGGACAAGTGGGCCGGCCAAGTGACGCGGGCGGCGGCAAGACCGCACGCGGCATGGCGGAGCTGACCAACGCCATCCAGCGGTTTTTCCTCGAGAGTACCCGACTCGGGATCCCGGTTATCTTTCATGAAGAGTGTCTGCATGGACACGCTGCGCCAGAGGGAACCAGTTTCCCGCAGCCCATTGCGCTGGGCGCGACCTTCGATCCAGCACTGGTCGAGTCGTTGTTTACGATGACTGCTCTCGAGGCGCGTCTACGCGGCGCTCACCACGCGCTGACCCCGGTTGTTGACGTGGCGCGCGAACCGCGATGGGGACGCGTGGAGGAGACCTACGGAGAAGATCCGTACCTAGTCTCGCGCATGGGCATTGCCGCGGTAAAGGGCTTCCAGGGCGAGCGGAACTTCCGCGACAAGCGCCACCTGCTCGCCACCTTGAAGCACTTCGTTGGCCACGGGCAACCGGAATCGGGCATGAACTGCGCCCCCGCCAATGTCTCCATGCGCGTGTTGCGCGAGACTTTCCTCTATACATTCCGCGAGGCTCTGCGCGAAGCGGGCGCTGTCACCCTGATGGCTTCGTATAACGAAATCGACGGCGTGCCCTCGCACGCCAACAAGTGGCTGATGCATGATGTGCTACGCAAGGAGTGGGGCTTCAAGGGTTTCGTCGTCTCGGACTACTACGCCATATGGGAACTGGGCTATCGGCCCGATACCCACGGTCATTTCGTCGCCAAAGACAAGAAGGAAGCCTGTCGGTTGGCAGTGGAAGCCGGCATCAATATTGAACTACCGGATCCGGATTGCTACCTCTACCTCACCGAACTTGTAAAGAAGGGCGTGCTGAAGGAAAAGCAACTTGATGAGCTCATCGCGCCGATGCTCTTCTGGAAATTTGAACTGGGCCTGTTCGACGATCCCTACGTTGATCCTGGAGAGGCAGAGCACGTCGTCGGCTGCGAAGGTCATCGTGACCTCGCCCTTAACGCCGCTCACGAGTCCATCACGCTGCTCAAAAATGAAAACCAGCTCGCCCCACTCGATCTCAACGCCATCAAGACCGTCGCGGTGATCGGCCCAAACGCCGACCGCACCCTTCTTGGCGGCTATAGCGGTGTGCCTAAGCAAGAAATCACGGTACTCCAAGGTATTCGAGACAAGATTGGAAAACGCGCCAAAGTGCTTTACAGCGAAGGCTGCAAGATCACCGTCGGCGGCTCTTGGAATCAGGATGCAGTAACTCCCAGCGATCCCGAAGAAGATCGCAAGCAGATCGCCGAAGCTGTACGCGTTGCAAAGAAGGCGGACGTCATCGTACTCGCCATTGGCGGCAACGAGCAGACCTCGCGCGAGGCGTGGAACCTGCAGCACATGGGCGACCGCACCAGCCTCGACCTGATTGGCCGCCAGGAAGAACTTGTGCGAGCGATGGTCGCCTTGGGTAAGCCGGTCATCGTTCTCCTTTTCAATGGTCGTCCGCTCTCCATCAACTATGTGGCACAGAATGTGCCGGTGATCTATGAATGCTTCTATCTCGGCCAGGAGACCGGGCGCGCTGTTGCCGACGTGCTTTTCGGCGATTACAACCCGGGCGGCAAGCTGCCCATCACCGTCCCGCGCTCTGTCGGTCATGTGCCGGCCTTCTACAACTACAAGCCTTCGGCGCGGCGCGGTTATCTGTTCGATGACGTCTCGCCCCTGTACCCATTTGGCTACGGCCTCAGCTATACCACCTTCAAGATCGAGAATGCCAGACTCACCAAAAAGCGCATCGCACGTAACGGTTCGACGCCGGTGCTGGTGGACGTGACGAATACAGGTGACCGCGAAGGATCAGAGGTCGTTCAGCTTTACATCCGCGACCTCGTCAGTTCCGCCACGCGACCCATCAAGGAATTGAAGGGGTTCAAGCGCGTCTGGCTCAAGCCTGGCGAAACCACGGCAGTCACGCTCGATATCACTCCAGCATCGCTTGCCTTCTACAACGTAGATATGAAGTACGTTGTCGAGCCAGGTGATTTCGAAATCATGATCGGCACCTCGTCGCGCGATGCCGATCTGACCAAATTGCCCCTGCTGGTCACGGAATAACGAATCGCCGGCGAAAGAAGAGGCATTCATGCGGCAGACACTCACTTTTGGAGAGAAATTCGGATACAGCCTGGGCGACCTCGCGGCCAACTTCATTTTTCAGGCCATGCTCGCTTTGCAACTCGACTTCTACACGCACACCTTTGGGCTCACAGCAGCACAGGCCGGCACGCTCTTCCTCGTCGTCGGCCTCGGTGTAGCGTGCCTCAACCCGATCATGGGCATAATCGCCGACCGCACCAGCACCCGCTGGGGCAAATTCCGGCCCTGGCTGCTATGGTCTGCTCTTCCCTTCGGCATCATCGGTGTGCTTACCTTCACCACGCCGAACATAAGCCCGGCAGGCAAGATCATCTACGCGTGGACAACGTACATTCTGCTGCGCGTCATCTATACCGTGAACAACGTACCGTACGCCTCCATCACGGCGGTGATGACGCTCGATCCTGATGAGCGCACCAGCATCTCGTCGTATCGGCAGATCGCCGCCAACTCCGCCGGTTTCATCATCGCCAGTCTTGCCATCCCCATGGTTAGGTTCTTTGGCCACGGCGATGACGCACGCGGCTACCAGTACACCATGGGCCTGCTTTCGCTGTTGAGTGTCATCTTCTTCGTGATTGCGTTTTTCGCGACCAAAGAGCGTATCCAGCCCGATCCGCAACAGAAGACATCGCTCGGCCAGGACCTTTCCGATCTTCTCAAAAACCGCCCGTGGGTGCTGCTTTTTCTTGCCACGCTGTTTTACTTCGCCGCAATCGTGATACGCGGCAATGTGATGCTGCCGTACTTCCGATTCGTTGCGAACAACGTTGACCTGTTTTCCTGGTTCAACGGATTCGGCCTGGTCTCACTGCTGATCGGGGTCGCCTGTTCGACCGCGGTTTCCATGCGAATGGGCAAGCGCCAGATCTTCGTCGTTAGCATGCTCCTGACGGGTGTCCTCAATGCGGCCTTGTTGATCATTCCACCGCACGCGACCATCCTCATTATTGGTACTGAGGTGCTTCGGCAGTTTGCCTACGGCCTGTCTGGACCGATTATCTGGTCGATGATGGGCGACGTGGCCGACTATGGTGAATGGAAGACAGGACGGCGCGCAAGCGGAACCGTGACCGCGGCGGTTGTGTTCGCTCTCTGGGCAGGGCTGGCCATAGGCGGAGCTGTTGCCGGATGGCTCTTCTCGTTGTATGGTTTCGTTTCCGACGCCCAGTTTCAAACGGCGCAGGCACAGTCCGGAATCCTGCTGACCGCGAGCGTATATGCCGCCCTGGCCTTTTTGGCGTCAGCTCTTTGCATGTTCTTCTATCCGATTAGCCGAGACATGAACCGCAAGATTGCCGATGAGTTGGTTGCGCGCCGGAACAACAGCTCGGTTTCATGAACACACTCTTCGACGCAGCCTCTGACTAACGAAATGACGCCACCATGCAGAGGGTCAACAGAAGTGCGACGGTAGTGAAATAGACAATCGAGTAGGCGAGGGTAGGTGATTCCGCTTGAGGGTTGGGCAAATGTCCCTTCATCCGCTCCTTAATCCGCCGTTTTCTGGAGGGAGTTGTGTCCTGCGATTGGGCCTGCTGCATAGCAGAATATCCCTCAAACTTCATCCCAGCCCTTTTTGTTGCACTCAGTTGATTGAAGGAACTGCTCATGAACTAATTTGAGTCTCTGCAAAGTAAATACGGCGTTCAGAGTTTCTAAGCGAGACATAAGAATTCCCTGACAATCTGGACACTTTGAAAACGATAGCAATCCTTTAGAATTGAGCACCGTAATCGCACTGTGCGTAAAACAGCGACTGTAAGGGCAAGATTCGCCCTTAGTTGCTCTGGGAGAAGACGTGACGACATCGAGACGAATTTTTTTGAAGACGACCGCCATTGCGGGGGCTGGGATTGCCATGGATGGACTCTCCGCGTTCGCCGAACCGCGGGACCTTGGAGTGATGGGGCCTGCCGGCACGAGAACTGCAGGAGCTGTCGAGGCAGAGATGCCGCAGTTCACCCGCGGTGTCGGAATCTATCCCGGCGAGCCGAGCGCGGACTTCGGGCCGATTCTGGCGCCTGACACCACCGGTACCTATCGCAATCTGGCCCTGCTTCGTCCCGCATATCACTCCAGCAGCTACGACTACAATCTCACCGCACAACTGGTGACCGATGGAATCAAGGACGACCGGCTGCCGAGATGGATCGTGGTTTCCGAGGCATTTCGGGGACCGATTGCCAAGCCGGATCGCGAGGTCGTTGTCGATCACGCGCCAATGAACACCCTCGAAGTCCTGGGAACGCCCGCGCATGTGGATATTGAAATCGCCGGCGGTGATGGTGCGCCCGAGATCGACCGCATTCAACTCTTCGTGGTCTCGCCGATGCAGGCCAAGCCTGAATCACTGAAGTTCACGGTCCTCACATCCGAGGACGGACGCGAGTGGCAGGAGGCGGGGAGTGTCTCGGCTCCGCAGCCAGCTTCCACTGCCGGATATCCGCCCGACTTTTGCGCGCCAAATCATTTCTTTACTCCGTCGATTCCACTGAACGCAGCAAGCCTCAGCCGATTCTATCGCGTGGAATGCGCCACGACATCGGGCGGAAACCGGTTCGGCGGACCGGGCACAGTCTGGCGCATCGGGCAGATCGCGTTCTACAAGGGCGATACTCGCGTCGAAGTCGGCGGGCCCTATAGCTTCACCAGCGCCTGGATGAGCGAGGGTTCCGGCGTGGAGTGGGTCTATGTCGACCTTGGATCGCGATGCGAATTCGACCACATCAAGCTTTACTGGATCTCACGCGCCAGCGAAGGAATAGTGCAGGTGTCGGATGACGCAGAGACCTGGCGCGCCCTGCATTCCATAGGACCGTCATCGACCCAGGTAGACGATTTCAAACTCGATCAGCCCGCAACCGGGCGATACGTGCGCGTTTTGATGAATCGTCCCAGTGCCCCCTTTGGATACATCCTCAGCGAATTCGAAATATACGGACGAGGCGGATTCATTGCAAAGCCCAAGCCGGCGCCAAAAATCGGCCCCGATCGCAATCTTCTTCTCGCTGGCGGTTCGTGGCGCATTCAGCGTGCAAACTTCATTCAGGATGGAGGTGAGGCCTTATCCAAGCAAGGATTCAAGGATGCAGATTGGCTGATCGCCACCGTGCCTGGAACGGTTCTCACTTCATACCTGAATGTGGACGCGATTCCGGATCCGAATTTCGGACAGAATCAGCTGCACATTTCGGACTCGTTCTTCTATTCGGATTTCTGGTATCGCACCGAGTTCACCGCTCCTCAAAAAACCGCGCAGCAACTCGCATGGCTTAACTTTGACGGCATCAATTGGAAAGCCGAGGTCTTCCTGAATGGAGAGAAGATAGGTCGCATTGAAGGTGGCTTCATGCGCGGGAAATTCGATGTGACCGAGAAACTCCTCCCTGGACAATTGAATGCTCTTGCTGTCCGCATCGAAAAGAACGCGACCCCGGGAAGCGCTAAACAGAAGACCTTCGAAGTCTGCGCCAAGAATGGAGGCGGGCTCGGCTCAGATAACCCGACGTATCACGCGAGCATCGGCTGGGACTGGATCCCGACCATGCGCGGACGCGAAATCGGCATCTGGGGAGATGTCTCCCTCGCAATCACCGATGCGGTGACCATTGAGAATCCGTTCGTCAGCACGAAGCTGCCTCTGCCGGATACTTCGTCAGCAGACGTCACCATCGAAGCAGACCTGACCAATCACGGCAAGCATCCGTTCAGTGGAGTGGTTCGGTATCACCTCGGCAAGCTCAGTCTCGAGCAACCCGTTAAACTCGCGGCGGGAGAGCAGAAACACATCACGGTCGACCCGACGACCGTTGCCGTTCTGCACATCAAGAATCCAAAACTGTGGTGGCCTGTCGGCTACGGCGATCCTCATCTTTACGATGCGCAGATTGAAGTGCTGTCAGGTGGGAAAGTGGTCGACAAGATGGCATTCAAGGCCGGCCTCCGCCAGATGACGTACAGCGAAGAGGGAGACGACCTGCGGATCTGGATCAACGGACGCAGATTCGTCGCCCGAGGAGGAAACTGGGGCTTCGGCGAATCAATGCTGCGATACCGCGCGCGCGAATACGATGTTGCCGTGCGCTATCACCGCGAGATGAACTTCACCATGATTCGCAACTGGGTGGGGCAAATTGGCGATGACGCATTCTATGAAGCTTGCGACCGCCACGGCGTAGTGGTGTGGCAGGACTTCTGGCTCGCGAATCCATGGGACGGTCCGGAGCCGGACAATAGTGACTTGTTTTTGAAGAATGTGAGAGACCTCGTGCTCCGCATCCGAAACCATCCCTCGATGGGCCTCTATTGCGGACGCAACGAAGGCTTCCCTCCTCCGTCGCTAGAGCAGGGCATACGAAGAATCCTCTCAGATCTGAACCCGCAGCTCCACTACATCCCGAGTTCCGCGGATAAGGTGGTCAGCGGACATGGGCCTTACTGGGCGAACCCCGCCTCCTTCTATTTCCTTGCGGCCGACAAGCAACTGCACAGTGAAATCGGAGCGCCAAATATTCCCTCGCTCGACAGCGTGCGGTTGATGATGCCCGAAAAGGCACTGTGGCCCCAGGCACTCGATTGGGGATTACACGACTTCTGCCTGCAGGGTGCCATGGGGGGCGCGGGCTATCGCGACATCATTGAAAATACCTATGGCGGTGCGACGAGCGCTGAGGAATGGATCAAGCTTGCGCAGTTTGTGAACTACGATACCTACCGCGCCATGTTTGAGGCACAGGGCAAGTACCGCATGGGGGTGCTGCTGTGGATGAGCCACTCTTGCTGGCCCTCGTTCGTGTGGCAAACGTACGACTACTTCTTTGAGCCCACCGCGGCTTACTACGGTTGTAAAAAGGGATCGGAGCCGCTGCACATCCAGTGGAACTGTGTCGCAGAAACCATCGAGGTGGTGAACTACAGCGCAGGAAAAACAACCGGACTTGAGGCGTCGGTCGAGATCCTGAACATGGATGGAAAGCAGGTCGATGTGAAGACTGCGCCGGTCGATAGCGACGAAGACTCCACGGTGACATGCATCCAAATGAAGTACCCCAAAGGACTGACTCCGGTTCACTTCATCCGTCTGGCGCTGAAGCGTCGGGGAGAAACCGTTTCGTCGAATTTCTACCTGCGCAGCCTGGACCCGAACGACCTCCGGGCAATCCGCCAATTACCCGCACCCAAAATTGAGATAACGACCAGTTCCCAGCAGAAAGACGATCGCTGGCTCTTGGCCACAAAACTGGAAAACACGGGAACTTCGGCGGCATTGATGGTGCGCGTAAAAGTAGTGCGAGAGAAGACGGGCGACCGTATCCTTCCGGCAATCTATTCCGACAACTACCTCGCTCTGATGCCCGGCGAGTCACACACGCTCTCGATCGAGGTGAACGAGGCGGACACGCGCGGCGAAAAGCCCGTCGTCGTTCTGGACTGAGCGGCCGAATCAAATCCTGACCTCCACAACGGGAAGAGCCAATCGCTTTGCGGCGATTGGCTCTTCGCACTAGCCGACAAACTGCCACTTAGAAAGTAAATCGCCCGCCAAATTGAAATTGCCGGGGGCTGTTCACCGTTGACGTAATTAGGCCAAACTGCGCGGCCTGCGAAGGATCCGACTGCACTGCCGTGATGCTTGGCGTTCCAGGAGTGCCAAGCTGAGCGCGATTCGTGATGTTGTAGGACGAGATCTCGAAACGGATATCCTTTTCCTTGCCGAAGGTGAAGTGCTTGTAAAGAGAGATGTCGAAATCTTGTGCCCCCATGCTGCGCACGTGATCGAGATAGGCAGGCGCGTTGCCCGGAACGAACGGACTCGAGGGGATCGCAAAACAGTTGAAGTTGAACCAGGTTGCTGCGGTGTGCGGCGCCCCGCCGCTTGGGTTACAAGTGAGATCGGGACGCTGGTTGAAATAAGCGATTGGCGCTCCCACTGTAGGCGACGCGACCGGTACGCCCGTGCTGACATACGCGATGATGTTTCCTGTCCATCCTCCGAGCACTGCATCGCCAACCCCATTCAGGTTCATCGCTCTCCCCTTGCCAACCGGCAGATCGTAGGAAGCCTGGGCTGTGAATTGGTACTTCACATCTTGTGGGCTGATCGAATGTTCAAGATTCAGATTGCGTGCATCCTGCGGCCCGCCCAGGTGCGTCCCCACAAACCCCAGGGGAGGATTACCATCGTCCGTCATCAACTTGGCCCAGGTAAATGTTGCCAGTGTCGTGAAGTGATGAGTGAGGCGCTTCTGCACCTTGGTCTGCAGCGAGCTGTATTCCGAATCTCCGCCGGGATAGCCGTGCACGACGACTCCGTTTCCTGCCCCATAGTTGCCGTTGCCGAATTGCGGGTATTGCTGCAGCGAAACCCACAGCGGCACCGAAGATGCTCCAGAGTTTGCGTTGGTCGAAGGCTGAATGGCAGCCCACTGGTTCGGCACCATCGTGCAATTGGGATTCGAGGTATCAACACAAAGTGAGTAGTTGTATTGCTGAATCGTAGTCAGGTTGAGCTCATTCAGATCAAGCGAGCCGAGCGGAATGAATAACCCCCGACTGCCCACATACCCAACGCTAAGGACCACTTGGTTGGGCAACTCGTATTCAACGCCGAAGTTGAAGTTGTAAGTGGTGGGTGTACGCTGCGAGTGCAGCATCACGCTAAGCGAATTCCCCAGGTTGTTCGCTAGCCCCGTGGGATTCGCAATCACCGGGACCACTCCTCCGGGGAATGGATTGCTAAGCGAGAAATCACCAGTAAAGCTAGGCGCCGGACTCCCCGGGGCTGCGCCCACGCAAGCTGAACTGCCGTTGAGAACCGTATTTCCGTCGGCATTGAAGCAGGTCGCATTCCAGGTTGTCTGGGAAGAGTAGCCGTCGCTGTCGAGCCCTGTGCTACCTACCATGTGCGGGCTTGGGCCGAAATAGAACCCACCACCGCCACGGATCACAAGCGACTTGGCGGGCTGCCATGCGATTCCGAGGCGCGGCCCGAAATCCTTCAGATTTGTCTCAACCGGCGAGCGGCTTCCCTTGGTCACGTAGACCTCGGCACCGTTGTAGTCAACTCCACCTGCGTTGCTCGCAACCGTCGGATTGAAATACTCCAGCCGGTTATGCCTCTCTGTCTTTCCGCCAAAAATGTCCCAGCGCAAACCAGCGGTGACGGTCAACTTGGTGCTGGGCCGAAACGTGTCTTCGACGAAAGCAGCATAGTAGGGATTCGCTTCGGCAGCGAACAGATCCTTGGTGAAATTGGGATAGTTGTCAGATTCACTACCCGGAGGCGTACCCGTCCCCGTAAGAAACGAAGCGAAATCACTGCCGCCCGAGTAAACCCCGCTGTCCGGATTCGTTTGCTGATCCGTTGCCGAGATGTCGAACGAGTAGGAGCCCGATGCCGCTGGTGGCTGACCGACATTCAGAAGCCGCTTCATGTACTCGAACCCGAAAGAAACTTCGTGCTTGTTCAGCACCTTTGTCATCGATGCGCTAACGTCATTGTTCTCGCTTGCATACTGAAAGGTGTTGTAGTTCGCCGTACCGCCGATTCCGCTGCCGTTGTCGTTGAAGATCACAAACGGAAGCAGCTTGTAGACTTCTTCCGCGGCCAATGATGATGGGAAGCCCAGCGTGGTGATATCGAAACCATTCTGCCCTGGATCTCCGCCCTGGTTCTCATAATGGCGGGTGAAGGAGTAGCGCAACTGGAGAAACGTGGTCGGGCCTAGCGTCAAATCATCGGCGACCAGAAAATTACGGCCATTGGTCACGTTCTGCGCGTAATTCAGATCCCACATGTTGTGGAACGCGTTGTAGGTCGAAGTGAAGAGCCGATCGAACGAGAAACGGCCGAAGATCCGATTTTTGCCACTCTGCGCCCAATCCATGCGAACATCGAATCGCTGCGCACTGGTCGGATCAAGGCCGGGCGCGAAGTAATTCAACGAAACGTCGTCAGAGCTGGCGTCGCACGTTGATGCGTTGGGGTAATTGCACTTCGGGAAGTTGGACAGGAACTTCAAGGCAATTGGGTTCGGACTGGAGATCACATTGCCCGCAAAGGGCTGGCGGGTTTGATCCGGATTGTCGGGCTTCGTAGGATCGTAAATAGTGAACGGATCGGCCGAGAAATCCCCATTGCGTTCTGCAGTCGTTGGAACGACGAAATAGTTTGATCCATCGAATTGCTGCTGTTGCGTCGCCTCATAGTCACCAAAGAAAAAGAGCTTGTTATGCAGGATCGGTCCGCCAAAGGAGCCGCCTTCCTGATAACGATGGAAAGACGGCGGCGTATTTGACGTGCCGTTTGCAATCTGGCTCTGCTTGTTGAAGTATTCGTTTGCGGCGAGCACATCGGGCCGGAAAACACCAAACACATCGCCATGAAACTGGTTCGTCCCCGACTTGGTAACGAGGCTGATCACACCAGCTCCGCCACTCTGGTATGAGGCGGGGGTGTTCTGGGTCTCGACGCGAGTCTCTTCTACGCCATCCTCAGGAATATCGAGCGCGGGAATGATTGCACCTGCGTTATTCTCGGCAATCCCAAGCGGGCTGCCATCGACCATGTAATAGACTGATCCGACAATTGCGCCATTGATCGTGTAAGACGACACATCGACACCCGGACGGCCACTGGAGATGTTCTGGATGGCGAACGAACTCGATGAGTTTGGCGCTCCATTTGCTGGCGTGACTCCAGCGCTCAATTGAATCAGGTCGTAGACATTGCGGGTCAACAACGGCACGCGATCGATGGTGTCGGCTGAGATCAACTGACCGACCGTCGAGTTACTTGCCTCCACCAGCGCAGTGGATTCATTGACGGTGACAACTTCACTCACGCTGCCAACTTTAAGGGACAGGTTCACCGTGGACACCTGGTCGACGGAAACGTTGATGTTCTTCGAGACCAGCGTCTCAAACCCCTTGGCGCTCGCGGTTACCTGGTATTCTCCCGGCGCGAGAGAAATGAACGAATAAAGACCCGCAGCCGTGGAAACGGTCGAAAGCTTGACGCCGGTGGCCTCGCTTTGCGCGATGATCTTGGTCCCCGGCACGATTGCCCCAGAGGAATCCGTGACAAGCCCGCTGATGGATCCTCTTCCGGCTTGCGCGAGGGCGGCAGAACAAGCGGCTATCAGCATACAAATGAGGAAAATGGACCGCACGTACGCGGCCTTTTCGGAGTGGAAATCCATAGCTACCCCCGGGGTCAAACGCCTTATTCAAACGTTTGAATCTCTTGACGAGAGAATGTAAGATTGTTTGTCGCGCGTGTCAAGCAGAAAGTGTCGGACGCTGGGGAACGACACCGAAGGGCTTGATTCACCGGGGCCGTGTGGCAGAATGGCGCTGGATTCCAATCAGCCCGAAGGAGACGAGATGCCGCAACGCAAGTCGGGACATGTGACCTTGTCAGACATCGCGCGGGCTTGCGGATTCTCCGTCTCGACCGTCTCCATCGTCCTCAGCGAGGCCCCCCTCTCGCAAAACGTCGCCGCTTCCACGCGAGAGCAAATCCGGAAGAAAGCGCGTGAACTTGGCTATCACCCAGACGCCTATGCGCGCTCCCTCCGGCGCCGTCGTAGTCAGACCATCGCGGTCCTCGCCTACGACCTCTCCGACCCGTTTTGTATTCCGATCGTACATGGCATCCAGGCGGGCCTTCAACCGGCCAACTACCTGCCGTTACTGGTCGATGCCCACGCGCAACGGAAGCTCTTCGACAGCTACCTGAAAATGATCCTGGAACGACGGGCCGAGGGCGTGATCGTCATCGCAAGCTGGATCTTTCAGGAAACGAACCTGCTTGAGGACATCGAAAAGAACCAGGTCCCGATCGTGATCGTGGGCCGCGACCTGACCAACCGAAACGTCAATTCCCTTCTGGTAGACAACGAAGCCGGTGGCGCGCTCGCGTTGCGTCACCTGATCGGCCTCGGGCACAAGCGGATCGCAATCGTCCGTGGTCCCGAAGAGCTCTTCGACACCGAACCGCGCTGGACGGGTATCCAGCGGGCCGCCGCTGAAGCCGGCATCAAGATTGATTCAAAGTTGGTGTTCCAATTACCCAACCTGACCGATCCGACCTCCGGCTTTGAAGGCGGGCTGGAAATCGCCAGAAAAATGCTCGCCTCGCAGCGCCCGTTCACTGCGGTGCTGGCATTCGACGACCTTACCGCGCTCGGCGTGGTGCGCGGCCTGAACCATGCCGGGTTGAGAGTTCCAGATGACATCTCTGTGATTGGGTTTGACGACGTCTTACCGGCGGCCGTGTCTACCCCGGGCATTACAACCATTCGCCAGCCATTGAAGGAGATGGGACTCCTAGCATCGGAGTGGACCCTGGAAGCAATCAACTCGCACGACCAGGCCGTCAACCGGCCCGCGAGGCTTTTCAAGGCACCACCGGAGTTGGTGGTCCGCATGTCGACCAACCGCCGCACTACGGAGCGCGGTCAAACCAATCCCGCGAAATCGCGCTTGACAATCTAGCGCGCGTGGGAGATATTCCTTTATTCAAACGATTGAATCCGCGAGATTGAAAGCAGATCTATCCTCCTCTACCAGAAACGCCAGGTGCCCATGAACCCGAAACCGCTTATTGTTATGCTTGCTTTTCTCGTGCTGCATCCTGTTTTTCATGCGAGTGCGGAGAAACCCACTGCTCTGCGTGATAACTGGCAACTCCAATCGGCGTGCAAGATTTCCACTAGTGGCGATGCCGTTTCCGTCGCGCAATTTGCCACCGATGGATGGCTGAAGATTTCCGTTCCCAGCACGGTGCTGGCTGCGCAGGTAAAAGCAGGCGTCTTTCCGGATCCGTACTTCGGTAGCAATCTCCGCCAGATTCCCGGAACCAGTTATCCCATCGGGCACAACTTTGCGAACCTGCCCATGCCGGCGGACAGTCCCTACGCGTGTGGCTGGTGGTATCGCACCGAGTTCAACGCCCCTGCTCTCAGCTCCAAAGACAATCGCGTCTGGCTGCACTTCGGCGGCATCAATTATCGAGGCGAACTCTGGGTGAACGGCCATAAGATCGCGGACTCGTCCAGCATCGCCGGCGCCTACCGTACCTACGATTTCGACGTGACCGATGTTGTAACTCCGGCGAAACCAAACGTCATCGCAGTCGAAACCTTCGCCCCAACTCAGAAGGACCTTGGCATCAACTGGGTCGACTGGAATCCATGTCCTCCCGACAAGGACATGGGCCTCTGGGGCGCGGTTGACCTGGTCGAAACCGGCCCGGTTACGGTACGTTCTCCGATGGCCGTAACGCGTTTTGTAGATGGCTCACTGAGTCGCGCCGACCTCACCATCTATGCCGAACTTCATAATTCCACCGGTGCGCCAGTAAAGGGAATCGTATCGGGATCGGCAGCTGGTGTGAAATTCGAGAAATCCGTCGAACTGGCCGCTCATGAAGATCAGACTGTCTCCTTCAGCCCCGAGCAGTTCCCTGCCCTGCGCATTCAGAATCCCAAGCCCTGGTGGCCGCGGCAAATGGGTGAACCCCATCTTGAACATCTCTCCATCAGCTTCAGCACGCAGGGTCGCGTCACCGACGAGAAGAGTATCGACTTCGGCATCCGCGAAATTACATCGGAACTGACCTCCAACGGAAGCCGGCTCTTCCGCATAAATGGCAAGCCACTGCTCATCCGCGGCGCAGGCTGGTCGCAAGACATGCTTCTTCGCACGGACTCAAATCGCCTCAGCAATCAGTTGCAGCTCGTGCAGGACATGAATCTCAACACCATTCGTCTCGAGGGCAAACTCGAAACCGAGGAGTTTTTTCACCTCGCCGACGAGCGCGGCATCCTGGTAATGCTTGGATGGTGTTGCTGCGATCATTGGGAACACTGGAAAGATTGGACGCCGCAGGATCTGACAATAGCCACAGCATCCCTTCGATCGCAGATGCTGCGCTTGCGGCATCACGCCAGCTTGCTCGTCTGGCTGAATGGCAGCGATAACCCACCCACCCCGGACGTTGAGAAAGCTTATCTGCAAGTGGAAGCGGAGACGCACTGGCCAAACCCGATCCTTTCCTCCGCAACGGGCGCGCCGACCAGGGTGACAGGCGAGAGCGGAGTGAAGATGACGGGCCCTTACGATTACGTCGCCCCGAGCTACTGGTATTTCGGCACGCGCTTCGGTGGCGCCGTCGGCTACAACACCGAGACCAGCCCCGGCCCGGCTATCCCATCCCTTGCCAGCCGCAAGCTCTTCCTGCCCGATCCCGAGGCGTGGCCACCCTCAGCAAACTGGACTCTCCACAACGGAGGCGGCGAATTCACTAACCTCAAAGTCTTCGATGGGGCCATGGAAGCGGTGTACGCAAAGCCCAACTCCGCCGACGACTACGAGCGGATAGCGCAAACCATGGAATACGACTCGGAACGCGCCATGTTTGAGGCCTACAGCAAGAACAAGTACACCTCAACCGGCGTGATCCAATGGATGCTGAACAACGCCTGGCCCTCGATGATCTGGCACCTTTATGACTACTACCTTGACGCCGGGGGCGGCTACTTCGGCACCAAGAAAGCCTGCGAGCCACTCCACATCCAGTACTCCTATGATGACCGGTCCATCGTCGTCGTGAACAGCACGTATACCGGGGCAGAGCATCTGCACGCCAGCGTTCGCGTGCATGGCCTGGCATGGAACGAGCTCTTCCGGGCCGACTCAGACGTAAATGCAGGAGCCGACAGTTCGCAGCGCGTGATCACCATTCCCGCATCCCTCTACTCCGACGCTGAGCGGATCTTCTTTATCGATCTCTCACTGACCGACGCGAAGGGCCATGTCGTAAGCCAAAACTTCTATTGGGTTCCGGGAACCCTCACTACCTTTGACTGGGAGAGTACGGAATACACTCATACACCCGCGACGCGACATGAAGACCTCACTGCGCTTGCGCATCTTCCCGCCGCGCAGGTCGAGGCCCATGCCGACATTGCAACCACCGCGAATGGCCGCGAGATTCGATTGCATCTCGCGAATCATTCCAAGGCATTGGCGTTTCAAATCCGTGCTGCTGCGAGGACGCCTTCCGGCGGGCTGATTGCACCGGTCCTCTGGTCCGACAACTGGATTGAGCTGACACCGGGAGAGTCGACGATGCTTACCGCGAAACTGCCTGAAGGCGAAAGCACGACTCCATTGATCCAAATTGATGGGTGGAACGTGTCGCCGATAACCATAACCCCGACCACAGCCGTAGCATCGCGTTGAGATGTGAATGACGACCTCGGCCGCGCAATCGGAAACCATAGGACTCAAGCGCACGCTGCGCTTTCGGGACCTGATTCTCTACGGCATCATCCTGATTCAGCCGACGGCCCCGATGCCGGTTTTCGGCGTTCTCTATCAGGAGTCGCGCGGACACGTCGTCGCGGTCATCCTGCTGGCAATGGTAGCCATGCTCTTCACTTCCGTGAGCTACGGACGCATGGCGCGCGTTTACCCCCACGGCGGCTCCGCGTTCCTTTACGTTGGGAAAGAAATTCATCCCAGCCTCGGCTACATCACCGGATGGTGCCTCGTGCTCGATTATGTGATCAATCCCCTGATCTGCGTAATCTGGTGCAGTCGCGCGGCGATGAACTTCGTGCCCGAAGTTCCATATGTCGCATGGGCCGTTTTCTTCGCGCTGTTATTCACCATCCTGAACTGCAATGGCGTCGAGACTTCAGCCCGGATTAATGCAGCCATGGCCGCCGCGCTCGGCGTCGTCATCGTCCTTGTCTTAGTCGCCTCCGTGCGATGGATTCTGCATCTGGCCCATCCCACCGCCGGCCTATTTCTCGATCCGCTTTACAACCGCGGCACCTTTAACACCAGCGCTGTCCTGCATGGCACATCGATCGCTGTCCTTACCTATATCGGCTTCGACGGAATTTCAACGTTAACCGATGAGGCTCAGGATCCCGCGCGCAGTGTGCCGCGAGCCATCGTATTCACTTGCCTCATCACCGGCATTTTGGCCAGCATCGAGGTTTACTTCGCACAGCTCGTATGGCCGCGCGGAGCGGCATTCCCCGATGTGACCACCGCCTACGTACACGTGTCAGGGCGAATGGGCGGACCGATCCTGCTGGCAATCGTGAATGCTTCATTGATGCTGGCCAACATGGGTTCTGGCATGGCCTCGCAACTCGGCGCTGCTCGCCTGCTATACGCCATGGGGCAGGATGGCGCCCTGCCTCGCCGCTTCTTCGGATCGGTGAGCCTCAAGAACCGCATTCCCCGCAATAACGTGCTGCTCATCGGTTCCGTTTGTCTCGCCGGTGCGCTCATTCTCAATTACGACCTTGGCGCCGAGTTGCTGAACTACGGTGCTCTGCTGGCGTTCATTGGGGTAAACGCGTCTTCGGCTTTGCGGGGATGGCGTTTCGGGCGCTGGTCACAGTTGATGCCGATTCTGATTTCGCTTGCTGGCATGCTGACCTGTGCTTTGTTGTGGTGGAGTCTGAGCCCGAAAGCAAAGACTGTCGGCACATGCTGGGCGATCGCCGGCATTCTGCTCTGGATCGCACGTCGTCGCTTCACGGTTCTTCCGGGAGAGGCCGTATGACGCCGCCCAATTCAACCCGGAACAACGGATCGACGCGTTTCGACGTCACCCTGGTCGGCGACACGAATCTCGATCTTCTCCTGTATGGCCTCCCCGAAGAATTGCCTTCCGAACGCGAACTGCTGGCCAATGATCTTGCGATTCGCGTTGGCGGATCGGGTGCAATCACGGCACACAACCTGTCCGCTCTGGGCGATCGGGTTGGATTCATCACCACAGCTTCCGGAGATGAATTTGGAACCTTGTGCCTCGCGGAGCTGCGACAGGCTGGCGTCGATCTCTCGCGGTGCGTGCCGGTGTCGAATGTGCGGACCGGCGTGACCGTGCATCTGCAGCACCAGGAACTGCGCCACATGTTTACTTATGCCGGCGCAACCTTTCAGCTCGCGCTCGATCATCTCGACATGGACTATCTCGCCGACGCGCGCCATTTCCATATGTCCTCCTATTACCTGCAACGCGCGCTGACCCCGCACATTCCAGAACTTTTTGCGAAGCTGAAATCATCCGGTCTCTCGATTTCTCTCGACCCCAACGACGATCCGGCGCAAACCTGGGATCGCGGTATCCTCGATTCCCTCGACATCGTCGATGTTCTGATGCCGAATGAACGCGAAGCATGCCTGATTGCCGGTGAAGCCGACCCAGAGCGAGCGATCGGGATGCTCCGCGACCGGGTGCCATTGCTGGTAATCAAACGCGGCCCGAGAGGCGCATCCGCCTATACGAAGCACGACGAATGGCACGTGGCTGGGCAGACGACAAAGATGGTGGATGCCGTTGGAGCGGGCGACAGCTTCAACGCCGGATTTCTGCACGGATGGATCAAAGGCTGGCACATCGAACGCGCCCTCGCGTTCGGCAATTGTGCCGGAGCTCTCTCCACAAAAAAGAGTGGCGGTACAGCGGCCTTCAGAGACCGCGAATCGATCGAAGCTCTTACGTCTGCATTGCGCGCTTAAGCCACAGATATTCTCACTTGATCGCGCGTTTGAAGCATCGCCGGCACTTGCGGTATTTCGATGGAAAATTGAACCGGAATGCGGCAATGATTGCAGTGGACTTCGAAGACTCCATCGCCAATATATCCCGCCGCATTCGACGAAAATGCCCGGAGGCAATCGGTACAGGTCAGCTGCAGAACCGGCAGCCCTGACCGATCGTGCGAGGTACGCGCGCTCTGAATCGCAGGAGGATGACAGGGGCGGTAGTTGGTAGGCCGAGTCAAAGGCCCGCGCATCAGCTCATGGATCGTGCGCATCAACTCGTCCGGATGGCAACGTCCCTTGGGATAAAAAGCATCGGCCATGACGCCAACCGGCAGAGTCGCGTCGATCGCGTGAGCCCCGCTGATTGCTATCACTGGGATCGCCGGGAACCGCCGCCGAACCACGCACAGAAATTCAACTCCCGACATGCGCGGCATGTGCAGATCAGAAATGATCAGATCGGGAACGGAAGTGCGAAGCTGGGCGAGCGCGTCAAACCCGTCCGCCGCGGTAAAAACCTCATAGCCTTCATCGTTCAGCAACATCGCCATGACTTCGCGCATGCACTGATCGTCGTCTACGAAGAGGATGGATGCCCTGGAAAAGCTCTTCACGCTGACCTCGCGACTGGGTAAAAAAGATGGCCCTAAATGAAATCGAACCTTGCAGCTTTTTTGATGTCTTATTTACTGCCCAGCACAAGATCTACTTTTCGGTCAGATGCGCAATCGAAGTTGCTGGATGCCCCAATAACACTGCAACCGAATCCCGATGGACCTTCCGGGCCTGTCAACGACGCATATTATGATTGCCCCATGTCCAGAAAGCACCCGGTTTTGCCAATTGCGGCGACGATTGCCGCGCTGCTCTTCGCGCCATGGATCACTGCTCAAGCCACGACATCCAATCGCGAAATCGACACATTTCGCCCCAGGTTCGAATCGGTTTTGAAGCAGCACGGCATCGTCGGCGGTGGCTTCGCTCTCGTGCATGGCCAGGACCAGGCCCAGACGATCGTATTCGGGGAAGCGAGGCGCGACTCTCATGAGCCCGCGGACGACGCAACGGCGTACAACTGGGCGTCGATTACCAAAACGATGACCGCAATCGCGATTCTGCAACTGCGTGACCGCGGCAAGCTGTCGCTCGATGATCCTGCTGTCCGATACGTTCCCGAACTACGCCAGGTACACGATGAATTCGGCAGCATCGATCAAATCACCATCCGCCACCTGCTGACGCACAGTTCCGGATTCCGAAATCCCACCTGGCCCTGGGATTGCGACGATGCGAAGAATTGTGATTGGCAGCCATTTGAGCCGACCAGGTGGGCACAGGTCGCGGCGATGCTTCCCTACACGCACGTAGCCTTCGCACCCGGAAGCCGCTGGAGCTATTCGAATCTTGGTTATGTCTTTCTTGGGCAGATTATCGAACGGCTGAGCGGCGATGATTTCGAAGTCTACATCGACAAAAACATCTTGAAGCCCCTGGGAATGACCAGCAGCTACTTTGATGTGGCGCCGTACTTTCTGGAAACCCACGTTTCGGCGAGCTATTTGCGCGCGGGTACCAAGCTCACCCCGCAGCCCTTCAACTTCGATGCCGGAATCACCACGTCAAACAGTGGTCTGAAGGCGCCGATCACTGACATGGCCAAATACCTGCGGTTCCTCATCGGCGATCCGGCCAATCCGTTATACGAACTAGTGTTGAAGCGCAGTTCGCTTGAAGAAACATGGAAAGGCGTATTGCCTGCCACCGAACCGGGGCAGGCGGGAACAGCCTACACCACAGGTCCGCATGGCGCTCAACCAAGGATGGGCCTGGGATTCTTTGTCGTCGCGAGCGGCGGCCATCGCTACATCTATCACGATGGCGACCAGGGTGGATTTTCATCCGAGATGCTCATTGATCCCGCCGGCCATTGCGCCAGCGTTCTCGTGGTCAACACGACCGACACCGGAGCTCCTCCACCTTCTTCTGAATTGCACCCGCAATCAAACACCGAGCCTGATGCGCAGACAGATCTCCGCCAAACCCTTCGCGCCGTCCTTATCGATCAGGTATTTCCGCCCGCGAAATAACTTCGGACTCGAATGTTAGTCCGCTCCCTTGCCGATATCCATTGAGGGCGAGATGGGATTGCGCTCGTCGATGTACTCATCGATACACTTCTGCAGAATCCCTTTGGCCTCAAGGATGAACTCCACCGCGTCGCGGCCTGCCCCGTATCCGCCTGCATTCGGAGTAACGTAGTGCGCTTCGGCCTTCACCTGCGACCGCGCATTTGCCACCGCCACCGCGAAACCGCATTCTCGCATCACAGGCAAGTCGATGACGTCATCGCCGACGTAGCAGATCTCTTCGAGCGCTACATTTTCTTTCGCCATGATTTCGCGCACCGCCTGCATTTTGAACGCCTGCCCCATGTAGACGAATTCGAGTTTCAAGTCGCGCGAACGCGTGGCAACCGTCTCGCTAATGCGCTTGGTGATCACGCCGCACTTCATTCCGGCAAGGCGCGCCAGGGAAATGGCCGTCCCATCGTGGGCGCTGTATCCCTTCGCTTCCATCATCGTCGTAGAATGCACACCGAATCCCACCTGGCCTTCGCGTTTTGACAAATGGTCCTGGGTTGCCGCACTGCTCGATGCAGGATTGGGAGCGGGAACCAGCCAGATGGTACCGTCGGTTAACACGCCATCCACATCGAACAGAATGATCTTGATACGTCGTGCACGGTCTTCCGCGGTCAGGGTCATGGTTCGATTCTAATGGCCCGAACGAGCCGGCCTTCGGGGATCAAGCGTCGCATCCTCGCCTGAACTCTGAGAAAATCCTGAAATGGAAGTCGACGATCCGGAGTCCGCCCCAACGGCAGCCTCCAAGCTCGAACCCGAGGATTACTACTTCGACGGACCCTACATGGTCTTTACTGCTACATTCCTGTTGAAGCGCGGAACCTGCTGCGGCTCCGGATGCCGCCACTGCCCTTATCGCGGTACCGACCGCGATCGCAATTCGCCGAAGTAATTTTAGATCTCGACGAAACCTTCCTCCGCGGAGTCGTCCCCGTCGCCCTCTTTCGCAGAATCGGATTCTTCCGCCGGCTCGGTTTCGTTTGAATCCTCACTCGGCCGCCGCCCCACAGATTCGGTGATCGAATGCCCGGGGGATCCCTCAGCACTTTCGCTGGTTCGGGCCTGCTGCAGAATGAACAGGACCATGCGGGCAAAGTCCTCCGGCTCCAACGGATATCCCGCACCGGCAGCCCCTTCTGGCGCGATTTCCCAGCGATGCCGAACCCCGGTTTTTACCAGCCCCGGCTGAATGCTGGAGACAAGCACTTCTGTACCATCAAGCTCCGCTGCCAACGCGTCGCTGAGCACTTCGATAGCGCGCTGCGTTGCCGCATAAGGAGTCGGTCGCAAACTGCTGCCCAGCGCACTGGATACGTTGACCAGGTGACCGGCGCCTTCTGAGACAAAGTGCTTCACGAACACATAAGCCACGCGGAACGAGCCTTCCACGTTGACCCGCACCATGCTGCTGAGCCGCTCGATGTCAACCGTCTCGATGATGCCTGCCTCGAAGAGCGCTCCGTTGTTGAAACAAACATCGCATCGGCCAAAGCGATCGAGTGCAGCATAAAGCAACGTTTCCGGCAGCGATTCGTCCCCAAGATTCCCTTCAATCACGGTGGAGGATCCGCAGAGCTGCCCCGCCAGCCCGCTAAGTTTCTCCATGGAAGGCGCCGTGAGCACAAGCGAGTAACCGGCCTTGGAAAGCGCCTTTGCCACGGCTGCTCCCACGCCGCCGGTGGCTCCTGTGATCACTGCAACCCGCCCTGAACCGCCGTTCATTCCAACCTCTCCGCTCCAAGCATACGCGGATTGAGCCCCGACGGCTGTTGCAGGATTTGAGTCTACTGGTTGCCCGAAGAAGCAGAGCCTGCGCTTGTCGCGGCCGGTTCCGTTGCGGGCATGGCGGCAGCCGGTTCGCGAACCAGCACCGCGAACCGCGGAAACGCAAAGCTTCCGCCGGCGTCATCAACCACGTTGAGTTGGCAGACATAGGAACCCGGCTTCAGCCCGGCCAGCGGAACATCCAGCTCAACCGCCACCGCATCGCGATTCTCGACGTTCAGGGACTTCGCCTGCACCAGAGGAGTCTCATAGACCTTCGTCGAGCCCTGGATCAGTTCCAGGCTGCTCAGCAGGTTGATCCCCGCCTTTGTACCCTTGGGCTGACTTTCCGCCGGCTTTTCACGCGCTGGAGCATAAACCTCGTACAGCAGGTAAAGATGCTGGTCCTGGCGGAAGACATGGCTGATATTCGGCACGTACTCCTCGCCCCCCCGAACCAGAGGCGAACTCTTCTTGCTCGGCTGCCGTAGCGATGCCAGAATAATGGAACTCATCTTCAGCGGCTGCTTCTTCATATCGGGCAGAGTGATGTCCGCCTCGAATGAGCCCATCCGGCCCGTCTGATTCTCGCGCACTACGAACTTCAGACGATACTTGCCAGGCGGCAAATTGAAGCTGGTGGTGTACTCGATATTCTTCTGTCGTGCCTGCAGCGAGGGATCGAGGTTCAGCTTCACCGTCTCTCGCGCGCTGCCAATGGGCCGCTTCACTTCGTCGATGACTTCGCCGATAATATCGAGCGTCGCCTTGTCCTTGTCGCCGCCCTTCACGAATGGAATTTGAGAACCGGGCACAATCAGCGAAACCGGAACAAAGAACCGGTTCTCGTCGAGCCGGAAGTACATCGCATCGAGATAGACGGCAACATCTGTAGCCGGCAAATCGCTCGCCAGCTGCTCTTCAAGCTCACGCTCGCGGTCCTCGCGGCCGGAATGCTTGAAATCCGCCGGCGGATAATAGCCCGGCCGATACTCAAGTTTCATACCGGGCCGGTTCAACTTGATCGTCAGCTTGCGATACTTGCCGTCGCGCGCCTGATTCGACGAGTGGAATCCAATCGCATAGTAGGCCGACGTATCCCGCTGCACCTGCGCAAACGCCGGCGCGAAATCGTTCGAATCGAAGAATGCTTTGCCACCAGTGTCGGAACTGAGCGACGCCATCACTTCTTGCGAGGCAAAGTTCGCATTCATGTTGGTCGTCAGCGCCGCCCCATTAAAGCTACCCGACCCGCGCAGGCTTCCGGTCGACGCATCGCCCAGCGGCGAAACCGCCTGCAGGCCGCGCGTGTCGACACTGTAGATTGACAAATTGGCGCGGACCGCCGAGTTGATGGCGGACCGTAGGGAAGCCTGATTCTCGATGCCGTCGCGCGAAATACCGCCGGAGAAATACAGCAGCGATTTCTTCTCCGTAATCTTCTCCAGCGCCTTCGAGATGGCGCGCAGGGCAAACAGCTCGCGATCTGTATTCAGATCGTTGTATTCGCTTTCGTCGGGTGTATAGCCAGTGGTGTCTTCCATCTGGTTCGAATTCGTATTCGCGCCTTGCGCGTAACCCTGCCCTTCCGTTCCGTTATAGATCCCGACTTCATTGCCAAGTGCGGCCTTGTCAGACGTGAAATCCTGGTCGACCTTCAGCGTATCTCCCAGCGAAACCAGAGCCACCAGGTCCGCGGATTCCATCTTGTTCTGGAGAAAATCACGCGCCGCCGTCACACAGCGGTCCAGGTCCTCCGGCTGCATCGACGTCAGGTCGAAAAACATCACGATCAGTCGGTGATTGCGCAGATCCTCTGGCTTGGCCACGACGGCTGCTTTAGTCCCCTGACCCGTCACCCCAGCAGCCAGGCCGCTGATGGTCGCCTCATTCAGAGGTTTCGCCATTTCTACGGTCTGAAAATCGAATGTCGCAATCTGCTGCTGCTTTCCGTTTTCAGAGACACTGAAGTCGCTTTGTTTCAGCCCGCGGACAAACTCCCCGGTCTTCGAGTCGCGCACAACCACGTTGGTCAGTACCAGTTCCGCATTCGCCTTGAAGACATAGGTGTCCTGCTGCCCCGATTGCGCGGCCCTCCCATCCTGCGCACGAATAACCAGCGCATTCGGCATGGCGAGTGCCAAAACCATCAATCCAGCAACCGTCTTGGTCAGCAAATTCGTCATCAGAACCGGAACCTCGACGTGAACTGGAACGACCGCATCAATCCGGTCGAAAGCACTTGGCCAAATGTCGGCGATTCTACGTTGGTATCAATTCCGGAGTACTGCACGGTGTTGAACACATTATTGATCGTGGCTCGAATCTCCAGGCTGCGCGTCTCTCCAAGTTGCATCGTCTTCGAAAGCGACATATTGTTCTGCACCGTGCCGGGCCCAGTGATCAAGTTCCGTGGCGCGCTGCCGAAGGTGCCGCACGGATATTGCGGATCTATCCCTGGCGCACTGAACGCGGCGGGATTGAACCACTGCCGTCCCGTGCTCTGATTCAACGGCAGACCCGTCAGGTTTGGCCGGAACGATCCGCCCGTCCCACAATTCACGCTGATTTGCGAAGCTGAAAACGCTGGCGTAAGTGGTAACCCACTGACAAACGTGAAGGTGCCCGAAACTGAAAAGCCCTCGAGGATGTGCGACCCGGTACCGGTCGTCACCCAGCGTTTATCCTGCCCGAACGGCAATTCATACAGGTAGGTTCCGCTGACCTTGTGCCTCACATCGAGACTCGAGTTTCCTTCCTCATCCAGCAGGTTCGTCCAGTTCTGCGCTCCCACTCCGCCTACACTGCCCACCGCACCGGCGTTGTCGATCGCATGCGAATACTGGTAATTCGCCCCAAGCGCCACGCCGCCTGAGAGGCGCTTGTTCACCCGCAACGTGCCCGCGCTTAACTTGTAAAACGCGATTCCCTGTTCATAGCGGAAGAGCAGATTGGTGGGATCAGTGTCAGGACTGATGGCAAGCGCCCGTGGCGCCGTCACGATGTCAAGATGATTGCCCTTCGATCCGTTGTAGCCCAGGTTCATGACGATGCCCCATGGCAGGGTCTTCTGGATATCGACATTCCATGTCTCGACGTAGGGCAAATGGAAGTGTGGATCGACAGAGTAGTTACCCAGGCTGGCCGGCGTCGGAAAGCCCTGTGCCAAAGTCAGGCATGTGCCCGTCTGAACACAGGCCGTCGTCGGCGACCCGGTGGCGGTAATCTCCTGGTTGGTCTGCTCGTTGGCGTACGGCGGTTGATGCGCCATGGTGGACGCAAACGTGGCATAGGAACCAACCGTATAGTTCATGCCAAACCCAGCACGAACCGCCATTTGCTTCACCTTCGGCACTCTCCATGCAATACCGATGCGCGGTGCAAAGGCTTTCGTGAACGGGTTCACCAGCGCCGCGGGCAAGCCGTTCTGCCCCGAAAGAACCTGGGTCTGCGAAGTGAATCCCGAGGTGGGATCCGTCAGAACCTCCGCAAGCCGCCCGTACCTCTCGGTGTAAGGCGCGAAGAACTCGTAGCGGACTCCGTAGTTCAGCGTCAGGCTCGGCAACCAGCGCCAATCATCCATCGCAAAGGCATCAATAACGTTGTCGCGCAGGTAGCTTTTATTCACGGCCGAATTGATCGCGGTCTGCTGCGGCAGCCCTAGCAGAAAATCCGCAAACGCAAAACCGGTATTGGGATCGCTTGTTCCATCCTGCGTGAAGAGTCCCGTGAACGCAAAGCTGCCGGTTGCATTCGAACTCGAGAGAAAGTCGTTATGAACACGCCGATAATCGCCACCAAAACGCATGTTGTGCTTGCCGTGAATCCAACTGAGAGTCTCGGACACGGAGATTGTCTGCGCCACGGCGACTTTCGGTTGAGTCTCGTTCAATCCGGCAATATCGCTCAACTGAATGCTCGGCAACCCATAATTCAGCGGCGTCGAGTTCACCGGCGCAGCACTCGGTCCAAGAATGCCGAGTTGCGTCTCGATGTCAGGCCCATTGGTGAAGAAGTTTGTTGCGCGGCTATCCGCGCGATTCCAATTCACGTTGAAGATGTTAGTGAACTTGTGATAACCCAACGTATAGCCGGCTTGAAGCGAATAGGAAGTCGATGCGGTTTTCCCTCCCAGTTGCGGGAAAATGTTCACGTTGTCGGCTGCCGCGTGGCTCCAGTTGTAGTTCGCATTCACACTCTGGCGAAGACCCTGGTTCTGCTGGGCGCGCCGCCCGCCGCGGCCGCCAAGGCCAAAGGGCGATGCGTTCGCGCCAATGCCGCGCATGTAGCGGATTCCGGCCTGGGTCGCGTTCGACTGCTGCGTGGTAAGCAGATGATAGTTCTGAATCGAATTCGCAATGTTCGGCTCGGGGAAGTACTGCAATAGCGATTGGGCCTGCTGAGAAATCCGTCCCGGCGGAATCACGTTCGCGACTCCGTTATTGGTGAACTGCTGCAACGTGCTTGGATCGAAGATTGCCGGAAGCTGGGTGGCTGAGAAGTCCCCGGCTCTTTCCGCATCCGTTGGAACGGTTGCGTAATCATCCACCGGATTCGAGCTGCGCGACCCCGACAAGGTGAGAAACACCGTATCCTTTCCACTGGGCTTGGTCAGCCCCGGGATGTACGGCGCACTCATAAACGTCAGACCGAAGCGATTCGTGCCGGAGGCAGGCTGTTCCTGCGCTTGACCCTGCAAGCTGAAGGGCTCCGCATTGAGAATCGAGTTGCTGCCCATCCAGAAGATTGCGCCGTGCGGCTGCCCGGGGTTGAATCCGCGAAAATTTCCCCGCCCGCCGCCTCCGCGCCCTCCGCCAAAGCCACCACCTCCAAAGCCTCCGCCAAAGAGTCCGCCGGCTCCGCCATCTCCGCCATTCAAGCCGCCTTGCGCGCGCATCGTCTCGATCGTGTCGCGCAGCCGATCCATATCCACCCCGGCCATAGGACTCACCGATCCCGATTGCCCACTGATCGCGACTGACTGGTCGCTGAAGTCCGAGTTCGCCGCAATCGACGGCAATGCCGTCCCGCTCGATCCGGCTGCTCCCGACTGCGTATCGGTGTCAGCGGTGAGCACGTTAATCAGATTCAGACTCTGCGCACCATTCGCCGCCATCTGCCGGATGGCTTGTGCCGCCTGACCGGTCTGCGCATCTTCGCGCTGCTGTTGCTGCGCAGCCCGCGAAGCCAGCATCAGCTGGAAATCGACCATCTGATCGTGACTTGTCGCATTCAGTACGCCTTCCTGCGCCCCTTGTGCAAAGGCAGCAAACAGCGTTCGGATCACGTAGCGCCCGTTCTGTGGAATCGTCAGCGACCACGCCCCGGTGATATCGGTGGTGGTCGAGTAGCGCTTTCCCGAAAGGGTGTTCTGGGCCGTGACGGTCACTCCGGGCAGCGGGATGTTCCCGCTCTTTACATGCCCATGAAGCTTGCCGCCTGTCGTCTCTGCCTGCGCATCGGAAGAAGACGGAACCGCAGGCGCTGAAGCAGATGGAACCGGAGCCGCCTGTACGGGAGCAGACTGCGCCGTGCTAGCGGACGATGCAGGAGTACGGGGAGCCTGAGAGCCCAGATGCATCGCCGAAATCAGACACACTGTCGCTGCAGCCGCCCCTCGTAATGCTCCGCGTTTCATCCATGCTCCCTGATTCAAACCTGTATTCAAACAGACGTTTACCTGCCTGCGTAGGTTTACGACAGGAGAAAAGTGACCCTATCGTAAACTCAGATATGGGCATCGCCGACACCAAATCCATCGCAATTGACGAGCTGGGCTTGACCTCACCTCCAGCCGCAATTACACAAGCCCGCGCTCTTCTGCTCGAGTACGGCCGTTTCGTCATCACCCAGCCCGGGGCTGCTCAATTCTGTTTTGGATCATTGGAGAAGGAAGCCGAACGCCTGCCCCTCAGCTATCTCGAACAGGGTGGCGGCTGCATGATGGCGCGCGCAGCCGGCCAACCTGCCGGATTTGTAGCCTGGCGTGAATTGCCTGCCACAGTTAAATCGGACGCGGCGACCGCATGGGAATTGAAAAGACTGTGGGTCCGGCCGGAGGCGCGGAATCTGGGATTGGGCCGGCTGCTTACTGAGGCCGCAATCGATCGCGCACGAACCGGCGGTCGCCGGTCCATCTATCTCGATACCGCTCCTGAATCCATGGGCGCCGCTTATCGCATGTACCTCGCCATGGGCTTTATACCGTGCGAGAAGTACAACGACAATCCTGTTGAAGGACTGGTTTACCTGGTGAAACACCTTTGACCGCACGACTGCCTCGCAGCCACTGGTCACAATAAAACTCAACAGCAGGTAATCGGGCGAGGGCGAAGCCCTGTTTACTATTTGGTTTACAGAAAGGTTACTCTCGGCCGCTGCTCCCTAGATTTCCTCTTGCATGCCACTGAGGGCGATGTTTACTCTTACGCCAATAACTCACTGGTAGCTACCGCGGGCGTCTCATGGCGCGGGACCGGAAAGGTTTGGCGTAATGAAGATCGGCACCACCATCCGCGCACACCGCCTCCAAAAGGGACTCTCGCAGGGTGACATTGAGAAAAAGACCGGGCTTTTGCGCTGTTATTTATCTCGCGTCGAGAACGGCCACACTGTCCCATCGTTGGACACTCTCTCGAAGATCGCACTCGCTCTCGACCTGCCCATCGCTCAGTTCTTCGCCGACGACTCGCTGGGCGGCACCGTGAACACGCAACATCTTACCGACGATGAGTTGCGATTTCTCACCCAGATTCGCCGCTACTCGTCAAACCTGAACGACAGCGATCGCAAGCTGCTGCTTGCAATGGTGAAGAAATTCGCTTCTACAGCGATTCGCTGACCGATTCTTCCCGGGGTTTCAGTTTGCATAAGGCCAGTAACGCACCTGAAACCCGCTAAACATCATTTCCCAGGTGGAATATCGGCTCGACTCCCGTCGCGCCCGCCAGTAATGCCTGCTCCTCGTGCATCGCGAGCGGTTTGTAGTTCTGCGCCACATCCATCGCCAGCCGGAAGTAGCGTTCGTCGCCCGGGGGTATCGCCGCTGTAATCGGATGCGCAAGCGTCCAGCGCAAGCCCATCGACGCCTGATCCGGAAATCCTGCCGGCTTATACCAGCACTTCGGATCAGGATGATCCTGCTTCTGATCCGCGGGCCACACCGTCTTGGCCATGCTCTTCAGCGCCATGATCCCCATCCGCTTTTCCTGTGCCTTCTTCAGAATCTGCGGTCCAAAACCTGCCTGTGTGTAGAGCACGAAGTTCAGCGGAAAGAGAATGGTGTCGAAGTGGTACCGGTCCATGGCCGCCACGGCTGTCTCTGCCGAATGCACTGAGAACCCGATGTAGCGGATCTTGCCTTCCTTCTTCGCCGCCTCCATCGTCTCCATTGCGCCACCCGGCCCAAGCACCTTGTCCAGATCCGTCATCTTTGTCAGCGCATGGAACTGGTAGAGATCCAGGTGATCCGTCTGGAGCAGCCGCAGAGACTCCTCCAGTTGCTTCCGCGAATCGTCCTTCATCCGGCCTTCGGTCTTACAGGCCAGGAAGCAGTTCTTGCGATACGGAGCCAGCGCCGGCCCAAGCCGCTCTTGCGCATTTCCGTAACTTGGAGCGATATCGAAGTAGTTGATCCCGCGATCCACCGCCTCGGCTACGATATTGCTGGCATCGCTTGACGATTCGTTCATCACCACGATTCCGCCAAACGCAATGATCGAGAGATGTTCGCCGGTTCGGCCAAGTGCCCGCTTCGGAATTGGATTGGCAAGGGTTTTCGCTTGGAGCCGGCTCGAAGCCGCCACCGTTGCAGCAGTTACTCCAGCCTGTTTCAGGAATTCGCGACGCTTCATGGTCCTCCTCCGTTCACCAAAGGAATTAGGCGTTCAGCGTTCAGTGGGGTCTTCGCACAGCCGGGCAGCCAATCAATCTGATGGTTTTCTCGTGATCAGCCCATCATGCGAGAGATGAAAAAACCGAACAAAACCAGTATCCCGAAGATCATCCACACCGCGATTTGCAGTCGCCGATCGAAAATCGGCCTGGGATTGCCGATGCGCGGCACCATGGGCGTGGCAAAGAGTAATCCACAAAGCACTCCGCCCAGGTGGGCGGAGTTATCGATGCTGATGCCAGTGCGCGACGAGATCACATCCAAACTGATGGCGAGGCCGATCACCAGATTGATTGCCGCAAAATAAATCACCGATTTGCGCAATCTCTTCAACTCCTCTGGCGGCACGGGCAAACGCGGCGACTTTAACAAAACAATTAACGCTCCGGCAATCCCGAAGACTGCACCCGACGCTCCAACCCCGGGCGGAAAATAACTCAATGCGTCGAAGGCCTGATGGGGCACCTGCTGGCTGATGACATTGACGTTGTAATGCAATCCGTTCCAGAAAACAGAAAGCAGATTTCCCGCCGCTCCGGTCAGCAGGTACACAGCAACCACCCCGAACGAACCCATCAGCGGTTCCGCAAGCAGGCCAAGATTCCAAAGGCACCACATGTTCGTCGCCAGGTGAATAATTCCCACGTGCACGAACATAGCTGTTAGGATGCGCCACCACTGTTCGCTAATCAGCACGGATCCCGCGTTATTCGCGCCCCACTGCATCAGCTGCTCGGGTGTGGGACTGATCGCGCTCACGCCGCGCAACAACATGGCCAGAAAAACTGCGCAGTTAATGGCAACCAGCACGTATGTCGCGGGCGCCGTGGCCCAGAACGAGCGCCGTCGCCGCACCATCGGCTGCGGGGTGGGAGCGTATCCAGGTGCCGGACGAAGAATCTCCGGTTCCGCTCCGGGTCCCCCGCGAAACGGTCCTGAGCCCTGGCTTGGTGGGGGAACACTGCTCATATCACCACTTTAAAGCATCTGTTGCACCGCCTTCACCGAATCTGCACAACGGTTGGATTGGTGCAAATCCCGTCATAATTAGGCTGAAAATTCCGATGTAGTCTGGTCTTTGGTCTCGCGATCTGCGCACCGCGCTGCATGTGCTGATCGTGAATCTTAAACCAGGGAGAATAAAGTGAGTGCATCGACGGGTTCCACAAAGACCATTCGGAGAGCGCTGCTCAGCGTAACCGACAAAACCGGGCTGGTTCGGTTCGCGCAGGCCCTTGCCGGATTCGGCGTGGAATTGATCTCCACCGGTGGCACGGCGCGCACTCTTCGCGAAGCGGGCCTGGCGGTGAAAGACATCAGCGACTTCACCGGATTCCCCGAGATGCTCGATGGCCGGGTGAAAACTCTGCATCCGCGCGTGCACGGCGGGCTGCTCTATATCCGCGGAAACGCTGACCACGAAGCGGCCGTAGCGGCGCACGGGATCCAGCCGATCGATATGGTTGTCGTCAATCTCTATGCATTCGAAAAGACCGCCGCACAGCCCAATGTCGCCTTCGGGCACCTGATCGAAAATATCGACATCGGCGGCCCCTCAATGGTTCGCTCAGCGGCGAAAAACTTCGAAGACGTTGCCATCGTCACCCGTGTTTCGGACTATTCCGCACTAATGGATGAATTGAAGAACAATAGCGGTGGGCTTACCCGCGAAACCCGCTGGCGCCTCGCCAGACAGGCATTTGCCACTACTGCCGCCTACGACACCGCGATCGCAAACGCGCTCGATCAGATCTCCGCCGCTCCTTCGCCGTCTCAGGCCCCGTCGCCCGGTACAGATTCCTTCCCGAACACACTCCGCATCAATATGCCGCTTGCCCAGTCGCTGCGCTATGGCGAAAACCCTCATCAACGCGCCGCGCTTTACAGCGACGGCTCGGGCCTTGGCATCGCTGGTGCGACACAACTCCAGGGTAAGGAACTCAGTTTCAACAATCTCGTCGACCTCGACGCGTGCTGGGAATTGGTGCAGGAGTTCGAGGAACCTGCGGCCATCATCGTGAAACACACCAATCCCTGCGGCGCTGCCACCGCGCACTCGGTCCTCGAAGCCTACCGAAAGGCCCTGGAATGTGACCCGGTCTCTGCATTTGGTGGCGTTATCGGCATCAACGGTCCCGTGGACGGCGAAGCGGCCGCCGAAATTGCCAAGCTATTCGTCGAAGCCATTGCCGCGCCGGAATTCACGCAGGAGGCCCGCGATCGCTTCGCGGCCAAAAAGAACCTCCGCCTCGTCGTGGTTCGTCCCGCTCCCCCGCGCCCAATACTCAAAAACGTCTCCGGCGGATTGCTGCTTCAGGACGCCGATACTGCTCGGATTACCGAGGATGAACTTAAGGTGGTCACGTGGCGTCCACCCACAGCCGAGGAGTTGCGTAGCCTCATCTTCGCCTGGCGTGTCTCGAAGCACGTCAAATCAAACGCCATCGTCTACGCACGCGACGGCCAAACCGTAGGAATCGGAGCAGGCCAGATGAGCCGGGTAGATGCGGCGCGTTTCGGCGCTCAAAAGGCCGTTTTGCCCCTTAAAGGCACCGTTGCTGCTTCCGATGCATTCTTCCCGTTCCCCGACGGACTCGAAGCCGTTGCCGCGGCCGGCGCCACGGCTGTCATTCAGCCGGGCGGCTCGGTCAAAGATCAGGAGGTCATCACCGCAGCCGACCGCCTGGGCATGGCCATGGTTTTCACTGGAATCCGTCACTTCCGGCACTGATCAAAGTGCTCGAAACCGAATGCTACCCAGTCGCATCTGGATTTGAAGTAGGCATTTGATTTTGCCCGGTCGGTACCTGGTTACCATGTCATCGAAAACGCCGCAATCCCATGGCCGCTGCGACTATTCACGGGTAAAATCGTCTTTAACATAAGATGGATGCGCCGGGACACCGACGGCATCAAAGCATTCAAACCGGACATTGAGGGTGGATGAAACCAACTACCCTGGGTGAGAATACTGGATCCCCGAGGATCATGAAAATAAGAAGCTTATCGCCATCTCTATGGCTGCTGCTAGCCGCGCCTTTCCTTGCGGTAACCGCTGTTCCTGCGCAAAACCAGAACCCGTCGGCACAACCTGGACAATCGACCGCGGCCAAGGCGTCTAGTCCCAATTCAGACCAGAAATCGCCGGCCCAGGGATCCGCCGCCGATCGCTCCCAGGCCTATTACCATTCAGCACTTGCGCATATTTACGAAGAGGATGCGATTGCTTCGGGCCGGCCCGAATACATGCGCCATGCCGTTGAGGAATACAAGACCGCGCTGAGTGGCGATCCCAACTCGCCGGAATTGAATGACGAATTGGCGGATCTGTATTTCCGCACCGGACAAGTCCGCGAAGCCGAGGCCACCGCTCGCGGTCTGCTCAAGACCTCTCCGAACAACATCGATGCGCATCGCCTGCTGGGCCGCCTCTACCTGCGGCAGCTAAGCGAAGCTCAAAACGCAGTTTCGTCCTCATCCCCCAACGGCAACACCCTCGATCAGGCGATTGGAGAATTCCAGAAGATCGTCTCGCTCGACCCGAAGAGCGTGGAAGATCGGATGGTTCTCGGCCAGCTCTACACGGTCCGGCACCAGAATGAGAAAGCGGAAGAACAATTCAAGGCGGCTCGCGATCTGGATCCTGATTCCGAAGAGGTGGTGCTCAATCTCTCCCGTCTGTATGCCGAGAACAACGACGTTGAACATGCGGCGAAGATCATCGAGTCGGTTCCGGAATCGGAGCGCACGCCGAAGATGGAGTTCGCGCTCGGTGCTGTTTACGACCAGCTGAAACGCCCCAAGGATGCGATCGCTGCTTACAAGCGGGCCGCTGGCATGGATCCTGAGGACGTGCACACAATGGGCGCACTTGCCCAGGCGCTGCTCAACGACAATCAGCTCGACGAATCCTTGAAGGTGTACCGGCAGATGGCGGATGCCGACCCTGAAGACGCAAGCAATCTCGTCCATATCAGCGAGATACTTCGCAGGCAAGGAAAATACGACGAAGCCCTGGCGCAAGTAAAGAAGGCCGTTAAGAAGGATCCGGATTCGCTCGAAGCTGGCTATAACGAGGGACTTTTGCTCGACGTCCTCGGCCGCTACGACGAGTCGGCACAAGTGTACGAGCACATGGTGGACCTGACTTCGCATGCGAACGGCGCATATACCGCCGACGAAAAGAACAACCGCGCGATCTTCCTTGAGCGGCTCGGCTCGGTCTACCACGAAGAAAACAAGGTGGACGAATCGATCGCAGCGTTCCAGAAAATGATCGACCTGGGCGGCGACAATGCTCTCCGCGGCTACGAGAGCCAGGTCGACGTGTATCGCGATGCCAAGTTGTTCGATAAAGCCATCGAGATCTCGCGCAAAGCATCCCAGTCAGACCCCAAGAATCGCGACCTCAAGCTGATGCTTGCAGGGGAGTTGGTTGACCGGGGCAAAGAAGAGGAAGGCATCTCCATGGCCAAGGGGATGCTGAACAACAGTGGCGAAGATCAAAAGGTCTGGATCGCACTCGGCCAGATTTACACCCGCCTTCACCGCTGGAAGGACGCAGAAGAGGCTCTGAGCAAAGCCACGCCGCTGACCACCAAGAAAGAGGACACCGTCTATCTCCTCTTCCTCAAGGGCGGTCTGGACGAGCGGCAAAAGCACTTCGAGCCCGCCGAACAATTCTTCCGCCAGGCACTCGAACTCGATCCCAACAACGCCATGGTAATGAACTACCTGGGGTACATGCTCGCCGACAAGGGCATGCGCCTTCCCGAAGCGCTGAAACTCATTCGCAAGGCCGTCGAACTGGAGCCGATGAATGGAGCTTACCTCGACTCACTGGGTTGGGCTTACTTCAAGCTGGGTCAGTATGAGTTAGCGGAAGAGAACCTGCGCCAGGCAGTCGAACGCGATCAAACCGATCCCACGGTTCATGATCACCTCGGCGATCTCTACGAGAAGACCGGGCGCATTCGCCTGGCCGCGGCGCAATGGGAACTTTCGATTTCAGAGTTTTCCAAGTCCGCACCTCCGGATGTGGAACCCTCTGAAGTTGCCAAAGTGCAGAAGAAGCTCGAAACCGCCCGCGTAAAGCTTGCCAAGCAAGACAACACCGCTGGACAGAACAAGCCCTAATAGAGATTTCAAATCTCCCAATAAACGCCATTAAGGGCGGTCCGCGTACGGACCGCCCTTAATGTTACCGTCTTGGCTGAGGAACCCCGGCACGAACGCTATGCAACTTGCGCAAAGTGGGCCGTTTCGCTGGTGGGCAATGATTCAGCCCGAGACGGAAGCTTTTTGTGATGCGGCAGAGAGCGTTTCGCGATAAATACTTCATCGAAGTAAAGCCGCGCATTTCCCTCGAGATCCAGAAATCCCGTATTCCCATCGTTGCAAAGCGCCCGGGCTTCGTCTGACAACGCCGGCGCAATCAAAACCGGTGTCGTCGCTCCCGGGAAATGTGCAATCAGCCCCTTCAACTCGTCGAAGGTTCGCTGCAGATGTTCGGAATCCCCCGCCACCTTGCACACCAGTATGTGGGCGTGTCCCGAGATCTCAACACGGGCAATCAGGGATTTGTCGGCTCGTCCAGCCGGTTCAACACCAATCGTTTTCACCTTGACCACTGAAATCTGGCTTAGAGTCTCTCGAAGAGCCTCAGCCGCTTCGTTTTCCAGGCGCCTTTTCATAGGTCCACGCTTTCGAGATGGCCATGCCACCTCCATTCGTCACCAGGCAACTGAAAGGCGGTTCAACCGCGAAATTACTACTACCCAGATCTTCCCTCAAACTGCTGCGACCTGTTCCATTGTCGATTCTTCCTTCACCACGGAGGAACGCAGTCGGAAGGTGTTTTCCCCAGCTGGCATCATTGCCAACCTGACTTCTTTTCTTCCTCCCAGGTGATGAACGATCTTGAAGTCCAGCCACTCACAAAGCCGGGGATCGTGAATCTCCGGCTGTCCATGCCAGAACTCCGGCGTCAGCCCACACTGGATCGCCAAATGATCCAATTGCAATTCGATTACGCTAACGGCCTTGGGAAAGTATCTGCGCACGTTTCTCGCACCGACATGCAATCCGGTGACTTCGCAACCTTTTAATTGGGTCTTGACCACCATCGCTCGTCCTGCTTCCGTTCCGAAAGAATTTCAGCGTCTCGAGCCCAGGTAAATTACTCAGTAGGCACCTGTCATCCGTTGAAAAACAGGCAACAGCGCCCCGCGCAACACTCTATTTGCTGCCTATGTTGGACCCAATTCTGCTCAGCGTCAAGAGATTGCCACCCGGCTGGTTGAGGAAATATTTTGCGAATCGATTTACCGCGGCATTTAGCTGGCAGAAAAATCTTTCCCTCCGCAACTCTTCTCTCTAACAAAAGGAAAGCTGCAGCCCCAATCAGATGAAGCTGCAGCATTCGGAATTATGGACTTATCGGAAGGCTCGATCAGTTTCCCGTGGCGCCAGATCGTTATTGGTGCGCCTGTGCCGACTCGAGATAGGCGTCCACGTTTCGTTTGTCGACCAGGGATGTCCCGGTATCCACAAACACCGGGAAAGGCGAAAACGCATCCTGGCTGTAATCGCGGCTGAGAGATGCCGGCGGGTCGTGGAAGATCTGATCCAGCATCCGCAACCCCACATATCCCATCGTGAACGGCTTCTGGGCGACAGTCGCGTTGATCGTACCGCCTTTGATCCCGTCCAGCGTGTCCTGGTTGACGTCCCAGGCCACCAGCACTCGGTCCGTCGTGTTCGTCCGCTTGATCGCATCGGAAACCATCTTTCCCGACGCCGATTCAAGGCAGACGAACGCATTGATCTTCTTCGGGCCGGTCAGGGACATCAATTCCTGCGTCTTGTCAAAGGCCGCGCGCGCGTCCTGCTTGATATCGATGACATCCACGATATGGATGTTCGGCCGTGATTCAAGAACATCCTTGAACCCTTTCAGACGCTCTTCCATGTTGGGCTGGCCCGCAATCGTAAAGAACACCACGTTTCCAGAGCCGCCCAGCTGCTCGACCACGCGATGTCCGCCCAACCTACCGGCATCGAGGTTGTTGGTGCCGATAAAGAACAGCCGCTTGGTGCCCACTGCATCCGAGTCGATCGTAATCACCGGAATCCCCGCGCCGATCGCCGAATCAATGGCAGGCCCCAGCACCGAGACATCAGCCACCGAGATAAGGATGCCCGCAGGCTTGGCCGAAATAGCCTTCTGCATCTCTGCCAGCTCGGCCTGCGGATCATAGTTCTCCGGACCCACCACCTTCGCGGTCACCTTGTATTGCGCCGCTGCCTGGTTAAATCCCTTCGCTGCAGTCTGCCAGTACGGCAGCGCCATATTCGTCGAAACCATGTAGAAAACTTCTTTGTTCGAGTGCCGTTCGCAACCTGTCGTGAATGCAACTCCAAGGGCCACCAGGGCCAATCCGACACATTTCCATGTCTTCATTCTTGCCTCCAATCCGAATGTGAAAAATCTCGGAATGCGCGAAATAACGACGACTGCCCGCGCACTTTAAAAACCGGCAGGATGGTACTCCCGAAACCTGAACCTTGTCCATTCCCGTCGCAGGATGGATTTTATAGCACCGAGCTTGGACCTGTTTGGTGACTCAGAACACGTCCGTTCTATCATCCTTCCATTCGATACCTCCGCTCCTTCACTCCTTGTCCACGCCGGTCGTGCAATCACCCGCTCAGCTGCGGTATAACCAGACCAACACCAATCGGGGATGCGTTCACAACCCAAATCCAGCTTTTCCCTGCCGCCCGCGATCGCAGTCGATGAAAGCGGCGACCTTGCCGTGCGGAAATATGCCGAGCCAGGGCACCCATATCGTTCGCCCTTCGCCCGCGATACCGCCCGCATCCTTCATTCCCGGGCCTTTCGCCGGCTGGCGGGAAAAACCCAGGTGTTTTCGCGTCTCACTCACGTGTTGCCCGCCGATCACGTTCGCAGTCGCCTAACGCACACCCTTGAAGTAACTCAAATCTCTCGGACAATCGCGACGGCCCTTGGCCTCAACCAACAGCTCGCCGAAGCCCTCGCCCTCGCTCACGATATTGGCCATCCCCCTTTCGGCCATGCCGGAGAAAAAGCGCTTGACCTTGCTCTGCGTGAGCACGGGCTCGGCTTCGATCACAATCTCCATGCACTCCGCATCGTCACCTGGTTTGAAGAGCGATATCCGGGGCATCGGGGATTGAATCTGACACTCGCCGCACGCGAAGGCATCGTCAAGCACTCCCGCGACTATACGAGCGCTACACATCCCGAACTCGCCGAATATTTCCTGGATCTTCGCCCGCCGCTCGAAGCCCAACTCATCGATCTGGCCGATGAGATCGCCTACCTCACGGCAGATTTCGATGATGGACTCGATTCCGGGATTCTGAACGTTCAGGATGTCTCCATGCACGTTCCCCTGTTCAACCGCTTCCACCAGCAAGTGTGCGAACAGTACCCCAACGCGCAGGTCAAGCAGGCTGTCTACGAAACCCTTAATCGCATGCTGAATGCATTGGTTACCGACCTCATCGAGGAGATTCATGGCCGCGTGCTCGCCTCAGGCGCCGCAATCCTCCACGACATTCGCCGCGCACACGGACGCATGGCGACGCTCGGCCCCGCCATGGAAGCGGACCGAGCCGCTGCCAAACGGTATCTTTATGACAATTTCTACAATTCGCCGGGCATGGAAGAAGAGCATGCGCGAGCAGAGCGGGTTGTGCAGGAGTTGTTCTCAACCCTGATGGACCGGCCGGATCTGCTGCCCCAGGATCACCAGGTTCAGATTCCGACCGAAGGCCTGGCCCGCACGGTGGCGGATTACATCGCCGGCATGACCGACAGCTACATCGAACAGCTGTGGACGCGCTATAGCCGAAATTATTCTGCTACCTGAAGCCCACCGACAGTCTCTGGTCTCTGGTCTGTGATCTGTTTTGCCTGACCACTGACCACTGACTACTGAAACCTTTACTGAACCGTCCCCTGCGGCCTGAGTCGCCGCAGCTCCAGCGCACACTCCACCGCATTCAACGCGAACATCCGCAAGTTGTCTGAGGCAGCCCACAACCACAGCCGGGCCGACTCGTTGGCGTTGCGCGACCCCGCCTCCAGCCGCAGCCGTACAAGGACATCATTCTGACCCGTTGCCGACAGATTCGATGGTGAATCCGTGTCTTCGAGTACCAGGTCGACGTGTTCGCCGTTCAACGCCTCTTCCACGGTTGACAGGTCTACAGGGCGATCCAGCTCTACAAAGATCGAAAACGCGTGCCCATGAAAAACGGGCGCGCTGATGGTCTGCAGCGCTAATGGCGCAAGGCGTCTGCCCCCTAGCGCATGGTACTGACGGCGAATTCGCGCATCCACGGCGGTCAGGCTCGCCTTGGCGTTTTCGCCGAACCCGCACAGCAGGTTGTAGGCGGACTGTGCGTCAAATGTAGCCCGCGGAATGGTTTGGAAACTGAGCAGGTTTACGGTCTGCTGATGCAACTCGTCCATCGCTGCCCGGCCGAATTCACTCGCCGGCAGCATAACCGTTGCACCTGCCTCGCGAACCGGCACCGCCGATTGCAGCCTCTCCATCAGCAAAGCCAGGGCTAGCGCAGCAGGATGGGCGGGAACCACGGCGGGAGTGAAAAGATCGGCGGTCACATCCTGCGCTCCTACCCAGGGCGAACGGACAAGCACCCCCGTCTCCATATCCAGGGCACCGGAGAGATCCAGGACTGTCGATCCCGCCCTCAGCGCCTCGCGCCAGTACTTACCCGTCATACTTTCGGCACCGCAGAAGAAGGTAAAGTCCACGTGCTCGAATGAATCCGGACTGATAGGCTGCACAAACGTGACTTCGTCTCCCAGCTGATCAAGCTGGCCGAGCCCCTCGTTTTCATCAAGGAGGAGAAAATCGGCAGCTGCGAGCGAGGACTCGGCGAGCACGTCTTTCAGCTCTTTGCCCAGCAGGGTCGATGCTCCGACAATCGCAATCTTATACACGGAATTCCTCTTAAAAGCTACGTTCGATGCAACGGGTCCGGATCCGGACGAGGACCCTCAGTGTAGTGCGGAAATTCGCCTCTCCGCCCCCGACGGCGCCTGCGCGACCAGCTATAAGCGGCGCGCGCCCAGATCCCCGAAAACATGTAGATCAGGGCAAACGCAAATAGCACAACCTGCGAGAAACGGATCATGCCGTAAAGCACGATCGCCATCACCAGCAATAACCGGAACGGATGAGCACGACCAAGATCGATCTCCTTGCCCGACCAGAACCTCCACGTGCTCACCATCAGGAATCCCACCAGCCCAACAAGCCCCAGCCAAAGGACCGCTACCCACCATGCCTGCACCGGGAGCCCGCTGCAGAAGTGCACCGTTGCCGCCAGTAAACCAGCCGCCGCAGGAATTGGCATTCCGACAAAATACTTGCGGTCCGGCCTCCCAGGATTACGCGGCTTCGGATCGTGGCTGATGTTGAACCGCGCTAGCCGCGATGCTCCTCCGATCAGGAAAAGGAAGCAGATGAAGACACCCGCCTGGATCAGATGCTGGCGTAACGACGGATTCAACGAATCCGGCAGAAAATGAAAGCCCCAGACAAAGGCCAGCAGGCTCGGAGCCACGCCGAAAGTGATCACGTCGGCCAGCGAATCCAGCTCTCGCCCAAAGTCGCTTGCGGTGTTGGTCATGCGGGCGATCCGGCCGTCAAGCGAGTCAAAAGGTATGGCCAGAAGAATCGCAATGGCCGCCAGATCAAGATTCGTCAGCCCGTTTTTGAGCTCGTTTTTCGTAACCGCATCGATTGTGCGGGTAATCGCAAAGTAGCCAGCGCCGATATTCAGCGCCGTAAAGAACGACGGCAGAATGAACATGCCGCGGCGAATGCGTGCGCGATTCCGCGCCTTGGCGAGGGCCGCGTCAGAGGAATTCAAGCAACTTCTCCCTCTGATGTCTCCGGCTCGGGTTCCACACTGGCGCGAGCAGCCCGGCGCGGCGCCGTCACCCCGGCTGCAAGCTCCGACTCCGGCATCTCGGCGATGATGGACGAGCCACCCTTCACCCTCTGCCCAGTCCTTACCCGAATCTCCGCCTCTTCGGGCAGAATCACGTCCGTTCGCGAACCGAACTTGATCAACCCCACCCGCTGGCCGCGCTCTACTCGGTCCCCCTCGGTGTGGTTGAAGACAATGCGTCGCGCAATCAGCCCTGCAATCTGTTTGAACACGATCTCCATACCCTCGCCGCGTACCGTCACAATATTCTGTTCGTTGCGCTCGGCGCACTCCTGGTTCATCGCATTCAGAAATTTTCCCTTCTGATAACGGACACAGGTAACCTCGCCAGCAATCGGCGACCGGTTCACGTGCACATCAAAAACATTGAGGAAGATACTGATCCGCTGCCGGGGACCCTCGACGGTATCGATTCGCACGGTTTCCGTCACCACGCCGTCTGCGGGCGACACGATCAAGCCTTCACCAACCGGAATCGTTCGTTTGGGATCGCGGAAAAACCAGAGATAAAACAATGCGAGTAGGACGGGCACTAAGCTCCACCACCATGTGCCGGTTGCCCACGCCATCACCCCCGCCACCGCCAGCAGACTCAAACCGTAGATGTAACCGTCACGAACCATTGTCCCTAACGATTATACGGTCGATTCGGACACCGGGGTATTGGCAGCAGACTCTCGTCCTGCGTACGGCCCGACTCTGCGCGACAGCGCCGTCTGGCCGTTCAAAATCATCGTCACTGGCCCAATCGCCGGAGAAGCTTTACGCCGTTACCGCAGCCCGATGCTCGAGAGCAAAGATCAGGTCCTTGGCGTGCAGTTTCAGCTTCTTGAGGCGAACTTCTTCGAGTTGCTCATCTGTAGACAGATAGGGCTTCTGAAGCAGTTCTTCCAACCGCTGAGCGTAGCGACGATGTTCGGCCTGCAAACGACCAACTTCTTCGCCCAGCGTGGCGTCATTTATTTCATCCATCAAGCACCTCCGGTTTCTTAGGAAATACATATAGTCCTCCCCCTAGTCGCTCGGCAAGCGGAAGGTGAAAGATTCTGCTTCGCAACTGTGGATTTCTTAACCGGGAAGCAACAAGCGTGATGAACCTCACAGTTGGCCGTCCACGTGCTCCGTCCCCTTCTCACACGATCGGCAGGCGCATCAGGATGGCATCCTCAACCGGGTCACGATAGTAGCCGGTTCGCCGGCCCTCCTCTGCAAAACCCAGAAAACGATAGAAGCCCTGTGCTGGCGCATTGCCCGCCCGAACCTCAAGTGTCACATCCCGTGCACCCAGGCGACGCAATTCGCCTTTGAGCGATAAGAACAGCGCCCGTGCCACGCCCCGCCCCTGATGGGCTAACGCAGTCACAATCGTCTCCAACTCCGCCTCGGGTGGGGTGAGACTGGCCACTACAAAACCCGCTAGCGCATTCAACTGGCCTTCTTCGGCGACCAGCACAACTCGACGCGGCTGTGCATCTGGATTCAACGCCGTCTCGTAGGCCTGTCGAGGCCATCCAGGGGCGTGATGGGTTGCGACGGCAATCGACATGATGTGGTCGAGGTCCTCGCGCCGCATCTTCCGAACCCGAATCGACGTTCCCTTCGCCATCGCTTTCTGCGCCGAATCGCCGAAGATCTCTGCATCCGACCGCCGCAAATAATGACCATCCAGCAGAGCCAGATCGTCAAAATCGCGCGCCAATACCCGGGGAATGCATTGCTCAATCGCGTCCGCGGCGGTGGGCGGTTCAGTTCTGACCAGATTCACCCCCGGCCACGCCTGTCGCAAGAGTGACTCCGTAGATTCCTCGCATACCGCGATCGTCGCGATTCCTCTGCCTGATCGCAGCGCGGCCAGTTCTTCTGCACCTGCCAGCAGTTCCCGGGCGCTCCCGTCCTGCTCAGTGATCCGCAAAAACACCTCGCGCCGATGAGCGTCCAGGGCGGCCGACCCCACCCCCCCCTTGGCCCCCATCACTTCCAGCCGCGACACCGCGACCACGGGAATCCGTCCCGGTTCAGCCAGCCCTTTTACGGCACTCAGCCCCACCCGGACACCCGTAAAGCTCCCCGGTCCATTCACCACCACAATCGCGCCCAGATCGGGCAGTTTCAGCCTGGACTCCCCAAGAATCTCCGCGATTTTCGCCACCAGAACCGCCGAATATGTGCGCCCCGCCAGCTCTTTTTGCCCCAGGATCTTCGATTTCCCGCCCTCGACCCAGACCAGTGCCACCGACCCCGTAAGCCCGCAGGTATCCACGCCGAGAATGAAGAGACGCTCGTTCGTTGCGCCCTCCGTAACTGATTGACTCTCCGGCATCTCCCTCTCAGGATTACACATCCCTGCCCAGCCACGTATTCGCAAATTCCGGTAAGCTGATAGCAGAGTTTCCCTGCTTCATCCGGCTGCCAACGGCGGCGCAAATTCCCATCAGAGAGGACCAGACGTGGCCGCCGCCGGTGCGACAGAGAGCTTTCATGAGACCTGGCGACCCCGCGCCAATCCCTGGGCCATCGCCATCACCGTCACGTTGGCCACCTTCATGGAGGCCCTCGACACCTCCATCGCCAACGTCGCCATGCCACACATCGGCGGTTCCCTCTCCGCCAGCACCGAAGAGGCTACCTGGGTCCTTACCAGCTACCTCGTGGCCAATGCGATGGTGCTTCCCATCTCCGGCTGGATCGCCAACCGCATCGGGCGCAAGCGCTTTTACATGTCCTGCGTCTTCCTCTTCACTCTTACCTCCCTGATGTGCGGCCTGGCCCTCAGCCTGCCCATGCTCGTCTTCTTCCGCGTACTCCAGGGTGCAGCAGGAGGCGGCCTTCAGCCCAGTGAGCAATCCATTCTCGCCGATACCTTCCCGCCTCAGAAGCGCAGCATGGCCTTCGCCGTCTACGGGGTCGCCGTCGTCACAGCGCCCGTCCTCGGTCCCACCGTAGGCGGCTGGATCGTCGACAACTACACCTGGCGCTGGATCTTCTTCCTGAATATCCCGGTGGGAATCATCTCCCTGTACCTTTCCAATCGCCTGGTTGAAGACCCGCCCTACCTGGCCGAAATCCGCAAGAAGAAGGAGGGCATCGATTACTGGGGACTCGGTTTGCTCATCGTCTCCATTGGCGCCATCCAGATTATGCTCGACAAGGGCCAGGAGGACGACTGGTTCGGCTCGCACTTCATCATCACCCTCTTCGCCATCGCCGTCATCGGGCTCACGTTATTCTTTTGGCGCGAACTCTCCATTGAACACCCCGTCCTCGATCTTCGGCTCTTCGGGCGCCGCAACGTCGGCATGACGCAACTCGTCATGTTCATGGTCGGCGTGGCGCTCTACTCATCCACCGTGCTCATTCCCCAATTTCTGCAGGAGATCATGGGCTACTCTGCGCGCCAGGCTGGCATGGCAGTCTCCTCCGGGGGACTTGTCCTCATGTTCCTCTTTCCCGTCGCCGGAGCCCTCGCGCCCAGATTCGACCCGCGCAAACTCGTCTCTATCGGATTTGTGATTACCACCTTCGGACTGTTTCGCATGTCTACGCTCAATCCGAACATCAGCTTCGGCATGGCGGTCAGCTGGCGCGTATTCATTGCGCTCGGCCTGCCGTTCCTCTTCATTCCGATCAACACCCTCTGCTATTCGGGAATCCCGCAGGAAAAGTACAACGAGGTCAGCGGACTCACGGCCCTAATGCGCAATCTGGGAGGCAGCGTCGGCATCAGCTTCATTACCACCCTGCTGGCCCGCCTCAGCCAGAAGCACCTCGCCATGCTCATGCCGAATACGACCGCGGGAAATCCCGCTTACGAACAGATGCGCGCCGGCCTTGCTGGAGCGTGGCGACAACTCGGCTCATCGGGCCCCGACGCCGTCTACCACGCCGGCGCCCAGATCTACGGCATGGCCCAAATTCAGGCCCGCCTGCTCGCGTATGTCGATGTCATCTGGGTAATGGTAGCCGTGACCACGATCCTGATCCCGCTCCCGTTCCTGATGACGCGCCCCAAGAAGCTCGCGGCGGCGCCTGTCGGCCACTAAACAGCTCCCCAAAGATCCGGGTACCCCATCTCGACTCCAAGATTTGATCTTCAAACCTTTAGGGCTTGCGCGGCGCGCTCGATAGTGGACCGGATTCGTACTCGAATTTCTTTCCAGTGCGAACTTCTAAAGAATTGATGAAGGGTCTGATGGCATCTTTGCCAACCTCAAACGTGATCGTCTGTTCGTGATTCGAATCATCTGAATAGTCGATTGATATGTAATGCGTATGACTCTTTGAGAGCAATAAGAGAAGACCTCCAACACCTGCAACCGCAGACAATGCAATCGTCTGACCGATGCGAAGGTTTTTGGTTTGCCCGTAGACAAGTTTGCTTATCTTCGCGTACGGCACTTCGAATACAGCATCGGGATAGGGCCCGATCTCGCCTTTTCTGCGGACTTTGTATTTGAAAATGAGGTGAGCTTCCAGTGTAGTGTCGAAAACACCCTCAGAGGCGACCGGGGGCACTCCCGTGCTACCTCCGGAAACTTTCGCGCGATGGCTGTTAACGCCTCCTGAAGCGTTTTGAACAACCAGAATAAGCACAAGCAACAACCCGAGGGCCCGGCGCATGATTGGCCCAGCCTAACCGGAAGGTAAGATTGTTCGCAACCGCTTCCTGCTGGTTCTCATTACTTCGGGATTGTTGACGCCAATACCCATTTGGTTAGACTGTTCGCGACGCCGGTGCCCCATACTTGCGAAGCAGGGGTGGGACAGCATCGGCTCGAAGCTAGCAGCTACACCGTCCGCAGCACCTGCTCCAGATCCGCAATCAGTCCTTATCCTCCATGCCCCCGGACAGCCGCACGAGCCCATGAGCGATTCCTACTGTCACGCGCTCCGCATCGCTCAATGCAGCCACCGCCGGGCGCAGGCAGCCTCGAATGAATTCCTCTCTTCCGCAGCCTCCTGCTCGCTGATACACTAGGCGCCATCCCTCCGACCACGATTATGCCTGCCAGACCATCGAACAAAACTCTTCGCGGTTCCGCACTTCGCCATATCTCGCTTTTGAGATGTGGGTTTAATTTCCTGCCCACATCCTTTCGAACGGCACGCCGCGCGCTCATCCACTCCGCGTGTGGGCTTAACCTCTTCGATGAGTCTTTGCCTCATCCATCGTGGCTTAATCGGGATGAGTGAGTAGCTAGAAGCTCATGGCTAGTGGCTAGCAGCTACACCGCCCCCAGCGCCTGCTCCAGATCCGTAATCAGATCATCCTTGTCTTCAATGCCTACCGACAACCGTACCAGTCCCTCGGTGATGCCCACCGTCGCGCGTTCCGCATCGCTCAGGGCAGCATGCGTCGTCGTCGCCGAGTGAGAAGCCAGTGACTCAACACCGCCCAGAGACTCGGCATTCAGAAACAGCTTTAACGCACCCAGGAACCGTCCCGCCGCATCGCGCGATCCGAGATCGAGACTGAGCATTGACCCAAATCCACGCTGCTGCTTCTTCGCCAGCTCATGCTGAGGATGGCTCTTCAAACCGGGATAATTCAACCGCTTCAACTTGGGCTGCGTCGACAGGAATTCCGCTACCGCCCGCCCATTTTCCTCGTGCTGCCTCATGCGCAGCGGCAAAGTCTTAATCCCGCGCAGCACCAGGAACGCCTCGAAAGGAGACATGATGCCCCCTGCCGCCTTTTGTACCAGCAAGAACCGGTCCTTGTGCTCCGGCTTCGTCCCGATCAGGGCGCCACCCAATCCATCCGAGTGACCGTTCAGAAACTTCGTCGTCGAGTGCATCACTATGTCAGCGCCTAAAGCAATCGGACTCTGCAGCGCCGGTGACATGAAGGTGTTGTCGACGCTGACCTCTACGCCCTTCGCATGCGCAATCTCACAGATCGCAGCGATATCCGTAAGCACCATCAGCGGATTCGTTGGCGTCTCGATGTGCATCAACTTCGTATTCGGCTTGATCGCCTTTTGAACTGCATCAAGATTCGACGTGTCGACATACTCAACTTCGATTCCATAGTGCTGAATGATCAGGTTGAAGAGTCTTGCCGTGCCGCCATACACGTTCGCCGAGCAGATCAGGTGATCGCCCGCGCGCAGCGTGGCTACCAGCCCATAGATCGCCGCCATTCCACTGGAAAACGCGTGACCACATATACCCTCTTCGAGAGCGGCAAGGGCCTCTTCGACACGCGCACGGGTCGGATTGCCGGCGCGCGAATAGTCATACCCACGATTGCTGTCGATGCCGGTCAATTCAAAAGTGGAAGTCAGATAAACCGGCACGCTGACTGCGCCGGTCAGCGGATCTGGTGACTGTCCTGCGTGGACGGCGAGCGTTGCAAATTTCTGTGACATGTTCTGCTTTGAACTCCTGGCCTTTATCACTGCGCCGCGCGCAGCTTATAGCTCCAGAATAGCGCGGCAGCCGCATGTCGCAGGAATCGAGGGCCTTCTACCCGCCATCCCTTCGAATCAATTCAGCATCGAACCCTGCTAAGGTCCAGCCCGCTTCGGACCGTGGAGAGTGAATTATGGCCAACTCCAAAAAATGTGCGAATCCTGCCTGTAACTGCATTCCGCCCAATAAAGAAAAATATTGCAGTGCCCACTGCGAAGGAATTGACGACAAGACCGAGATTGTTTGCACCTGCGGCCACGACGGCTGCACCCACTCCGGCATGAGAGCGTAATTTCACAACAAACCTTAGCCTTGGAAAAAACTGGTTCCGCCTCAATCGAGCACGGCTCGCACGCCAATCTGTGCGCGCGTCCAAAGGTGGCGCCGGCCTTCGGAGGAGGGGTTCTTTTTACTCCCTAATCCCCGTTCCCCTCTTCTTTACACTCCGCCTTCGAAAATATTCTTTGACAGATACCGCTCCGCCGAGTCAGGAATAATCGTCGCCACGCGCCTGCCCACACCCAGTTCGCGCGCCAGATGCACCGCCGCATGCACTGCAGCGCCGGCGCTCGATCCGCCAACGAGGCCTTCCTCCGCGGCCAGCCGCTTCACCATCACAAAGGCATCCTCATCGCTCACCATCATCACCCGGTCGCACACGTCGCGGTGAAACGTCTCCGGAATAAACGAGACTCCGATTCCCTCCACGCGATGCTTGCCCTGCGGTCCACCCTGCAGAATCGAGCCCTGCGTCTCGACCGCCACTGTAATCACCGCCGGATTCTTCTCTTTCAAGAATTGCGCCACGCCGGAGAAGGTTCCGCCTGTTCCCACGCCGGCAACGAACCCATCCACGCGGCCTTCCATCTGCTCCCAGATTTCTGCGGCGGTTGTGTCGTGATGAAAGCGTGGATTCGCCTGGTTCGTGAACTGTCCCGCCATAAATGCGCCGGGAATGGATTCGGCCGTCTTGTTGGCTTCGCGGATAGCACCAGCCATCCCTTCGGCCTCGGCTGTGCGAACCACTTCGGCGCCGAAGCCGCGCATCAGGATGCACTTCTCTTCGGCGAATCCTTCCGGCACAAACAGCTTCACCTTGTAACCGCGGTTTACACCGATCAGCGCAAGGCCCACGCCGGTATTTCCTGCAGTAGCTTCTACGATGGTGGATCCCTCGCGCAGCAGACCCTTTTCCTCGGCATCGAGAATCATGCCCAATGCCGCGCGGTCCTTGATGCTTCCGCCCGGATTCAGGAATTCCAGCTTGGCGAACACTGCTGCCGCGTCGGCCGGCGCCACCCGGTTCAGGTGGAGCATTGGTGTGTGACCGACAAGTTGGGTAATGTCTGCTGCGATGCGGAGGGGCGTAGTGGAGGCGCTTTCGACTGCCATGGGAATCCAGTTTAGCCTACTGGCGCGAGCTAGTTCTTCGTCGCTCCAGGCTTCTTCGGCGCGCGTGTGGAAGGAAAATATCCTGTACGTGTCCTCACCGTCAGCTTTCCCATCCCCTGCCCTTCCGCGGTGACCTGAATACGGCGGAATACTCCGGGATCGCTCGATGGCGCCTTCGAAGAGTGATATCCGATGGTGTACTGGCTGCGGATGTCCCGCGCCACCTCGGCAGCAATTTCATCCACCTGTTCGATCGACTTGGGAAAGAAGGCAATCCCGCCGGTCTCGCTCGAAAGCAGTTCAAGCGCGCGCCTGGCATGGCGCACCTCCGCGCGACTCATCTCATCGCCAAAAAGCAACCCTATCGAGTAGATCACGGGCCCGGACAGCTCCTGCACGCGCCGGATCGTCTGATCCAGCGTCAGCGTTGACGCATTGTCTTCGCCGTCGGTGATAATCACCAGCACCTGCTTGGGACGTTTGCCATCGGCCACCAGTTTGTCTGCCGAAGCCACCACCGCGTCATACAGCGCAGTACCGCCGCGCGACTCGATATGACCTAACCCATCCCGCAACTTCGGCACATTCGAAGTAAAATCCTGGTCGATGTAGGCTTCGTCAGAGAAATTCACCACGAACGCCTCGTCCTGGGGGTTCGAAGCCTCTACCAGGTCCAGTGCAGATTTGTTCACCGCCGGACGCTTCTTCGACATCGAACCGGAATTATCGACCACCAGAGCAATCGATACCGGCAGATCGGTGTGCTGGAAGCTGATGATGTTCTGCTTTACGCCGTCCTCAAGGACCTGGAAGTTGTCCTTTTTCAGAGTTTGCACCAGCTGGGTGCCGTTGAGAACCGTGGCGTTCAAAACGACCTCCTCCACGTTAGTGTGCAGGACGTATCCCTCCCCTTCCTTCTTCAACGGTTCCCCCACTGCATTGGTCGGAGCAGCGGTATCGGGGGAGCGAACCGGGTCGCGATCAACTGTGAGCGAAGGCGCCTGGCTGGACGACGCGGGCGCAGCCGGCTTGGGCGCCTGTTGCGCGCCGGCGATGAGTGTATACAACGAAAGAAAAATTGGAAGGATTGCTTTATTGCAAGGGCGCATAGTATCCGGTTCGAGCATGGACCGTCAGTGGAGGTAAACCCGATGGTGGATTTAGCTTCACCTTCACTTTACGCCACTTGCCGTCACGAGAGATGTTCTTCGGGGTGTAGCCGATCACATATTGGTTACGCAACTCGGTAGAGATTTTCTCGGCAATGTCGCTCATTTCCGAAAGGTCATCCACCCGGAACAGCCGGCCGCCGGTCTCTTCGCACAGCTCGTTCAAAAGCAACGGCCCGGTTCGTTCCTCAGGGGTGGCCGCATAAGGATCGAAGATTCCGATCGAGTAAATCTCCACATCCGACTCGCGGACCTGGGCGCGCACTTCGCCTTCCGTATACCGCGACCGGTTATCGCCGCCGTCGGAAACTACCAGGAGTGCCTTGCGCTCATGCTTGGCGTCTTTCATCTTGGTTACCCCGTAATAAATGGCATCGAGCAGCGCTGTCCGGTGCCCGCTCCTTACCATCGCCAGCCGCGACTCAATGTCTTCCACCGAATTCGTAAAATCCTCGATCAGCTCCGGCCGGTCATTGAACCCGATTACAAAGAATTCATCTTCAGGATTGGCCGTCTTGATGAACTGCAGGATCGATTCGCGCGCCCGGATCAGCTTAGACGTCATTGATCCCGAAAGATCGAAGATGATGCCGATCGAAACCGGCGCGTCTTCCGCGGCAAAGCTCTTGATCCTCTGCTCGCCGCTGTTCTCGTAAACCTGAAAATCTTCCTGCTCCAAGCCGGTGACCAGGCGGTTCATGGGATCGGTGACCGTCACCGGCACCAGCACCATGTCCACATTCATCCGGATCAGAGAGCCCGGCTTCGCCTTTGCGGAAGGCGTTCCCGTAGCCACGGGCGCGTCAACGCCTGCAGGGGCCCCCGTCGCGGGCGTAGTGCTTGAAGGGGGTGGTACATGAACTTTGTTCAGAGGATCGTCCTGGGCCCCAAGCCGGCTGGCAGCACAGAAGGCCCCCATCGCCATGACGCAGATGACCGCTCGGAACCTGGAGGATGGTCCGTTTTGCGCCTCGGACCGATGGAGGAGTGGTTTCATCTGGTCGCACCTGGGAATGAAGGCGATATTATCGCAAAACCAGCGACGAATTGTCGCGGAACCGTAAAACTCGAGGTCCCTGGTTTTGCCATTTGCACGCTTCGCGGACGCCAGGCGTTCCTCCAGTGATGCCCTCTCCTTCTTTGACGTTGCCCGGCCGGAATCTGTCATCGAGGGTGGGGTACAATCGACTGTAAGCGACAGTGCTGGCGGCACTTCTCTCCTTGAGACCCCGTCTGCAACTCCTGCCTTTTCATTTGGGAGCAAGACCTTCCGCATGGCAATCATTTATCCGTTCCGCGCCTGGCGTTATAACCCCTCGGCTGTTCGACTCGACGACGTCGTTACCCAGCCCTACGACAAGATTTCACCCGCTATGCAAGAGGCGTATTACCAGCGTAGTCCATACAACCTGGTACGCATCATTCTGGGACTGCCTGAGCTCTTTGATGCCGAGGGTGGTGACAATGTCTATGCCCGCGCCGCCCGCGACTTCAAGGCGTGGCGCCAACAATCAATCCTCGTCCAGGAAAAGGACCCCTGCATCTTCGCCTACGCGCAACGCTTCCGGGTGCCGGGTTCTAACGAGATCAAGGAACGCCGTGGTTTCATTGCTTTGGGCAAGCTGCACGAATATGCCGACCAGGTCGTCTTCCGGCACGAACAGACCCTCTCCAAGCCCAAGAGTGATCGCCTGAACCTTCTAAAGGCTACGCGCGCCCACTTCGGCCAGATTTTCATGCTTTATTCGGACCCTGCGGGAAGCGTGGAGAGGATTCTCTACGAGGGTGCGGGCCCCGCCGATGCCGAAATAACCGACGAGTACGGCGTTCTGCATCGCGTATGGCGGGTCAACGACCCGGCGGTCATTCGGCTGCTCACCTCCACCATGTCGGATAAGAAATTGATCATCGCCGACGGTCATCACCGCTATGAGACCGCGTTGAGCTACTCGAAAGAGCACTCCCCCGCGACTTTGGCGAAAACCGAGCACAGCACCGCCGAACTGCCGCAGCCTGCGTTCCCCGAAGCCGCTGTCATGATGACGTTCATCAACATGGACTCGGACGGGCTGGTGATTCTGCCGACGCATCGCGTGGTGCATAGCCTGGCTGGATTCGATCCAGCCGCGTTTGCCAAAGCCGCGGAGCAGTTCTTTACGGTGGAGAAACTGCACGAGAGGGGCGCTACGGGGTTGATCGAAACACTGCGCAAACAAACCGGCACAGCGTTCGTAGCGGTGACGCGAGCGGGAGCGTTCCTGCTTCGTTCGAAGCCAGAGGCTTCCGCCGCAGTGCTCTCAGCCCTGCCCGAGAACCAGCGCCAGCTGGACTTGAGCCATCTACACACCATCATCCTCGACAGGCTTCTCGGTCTCGACGCCGAAAAGGTTCGCGAACAGACCAATCTCCGCTACCTGCGCGACGCCGCTGAAGCCGTGGAGCAGGTGCAGCGCGGCGACGCTGATGTCACTTTCCTCACCAAGCCTGTCACGATGGAGCAGCTTCGCGAAGTCGCCTTTGCAGGCTCCGTAATGCCGCAGAAATCAACGGACTTCTACCCAAAGCTGCTTAGCGGCCTCACGATCTATGCGTTGGAGTAGGAGTACAGAAGTCTCGCCTCGGTGAAATTTATGCGCGAACGGTACTCCGGACGGCACAAATACGAAATTAAGGTCACCAACGAGACTCTGGAAGCGCGATGCAATTTGCCATTCGGCCCGAAACCAAATCGCATCTTCACCGGCCTTCTGATGATCGGCCTCGCGGCTTGGGGGATCTATCCAACGTGGCTGAAGCCGGATTCCCTCGGATATACCAACTTGTGGCGTCTGACTCATCACTATTCCGTGCTTGATTTCCCCCTGCTTGTGATCGCCACCGCTCTATTCGGCATGTTTTTGCTGTTCGGAATCCGATTGTTTTGTCCCGCGGGTGCAATTCTCACCTGTGATCGGAACCAGGTCACGACAACTCGAATTCCCTGGTATTCCTTCACGGGGCACTGGGTAACCCGCGCGTACGACGCTTTGGACGTATCAGGGTTTCGTCTCAAGCGTTTTGGCTCCGGCGCGGGAGGAGCCGTTTACGGGATCAGGTTTTTCGTGAATGGAAATACGAAGTCGGTTTTCCGTGGAAGCATCGAGCCACCTGAGGCATATCGCATTCTGCTTGGGCTGAAGAGCCTCGGACTGGACGTCCCGCCCGACCCGGAGCTGCTCTCGCGCGTCAAAATGGGGCTCTACGATCGCAAAGAGGAGGAACTGGATCGCAGGATGAGACTGTGATTTCCTATTGTCCCTGCGGAGAATGCCTGAGCAACGCCAGCGTTGTAGGCTAACAATCATGGAACCAGCACAGCGGAGACTCCTTAATTTCGTGATGGCGCTGGGGTTTGTAAGCGCTGTTGCGCTCTCCGCCCAGGTGCCGGCTCCGTCTCCCCGTTTTGTTGTTGTGCTTGATGCGGCGCATGGCGGCGACGATACCGGCTCTCACCTCGATAGCGGCCAGTTGGAAAAGTCCGTCAACCTCGCCCTCAGCGTTCGACTGCGCTCCTTGCTTGCCGCCCGCGGCATCCAGGTCATCACTACCCGCGAAGCCGACGCCTCCGTTGCTCTTGATCAGCGGGCAGCGATCTCCAATCACGCCAACGCTTCCGCCTGCCTCAGCCTGCACGCCAGCGAAACAGGCACGGGAGTTCACCTGTTCGTCTCGTCGTTGCCGCCTGCGCAGCCATCCCGCTTCATGGCATGGAAGACCGCGCAGGCGCCTTGGATCACCCGCAGTCTGGGCTTGGCCGGGGCGGTAAACTCCGCACTGACACATGCAGCCTTCACCGTGACCCTTGGGCGGATTCCGCTCTCCGGCATTGAAAGCCAGACATGTCCAGCAATAGCCGTCGAAGTCGGGCCTCAGCGCGACTCCGATAAAAAGATCACCGCCGAACCGGACAATCCCGATTACCAGGCCAGCATCGCCGCGGCGCTTGCAGCAGCCGTTCTGGAATGGCGCTCCGATCCCACCCGCACGGAGGCGCGCCAGCCGTGATTCCGCGCTACCAGAAAATCCTGTTCGCCATCCTGCTCCTTGGTTCCCTGGGCATGGGATTCAAACTCTGGCAACTGCGCGACCGCGCCCACAAGCACCTGCTGGCCGGCGAAGCCAGCGCTCCCACGGCGGCTCCCGTTGTGGCCCCGGCCGAGCAGGCTACCCTGGTTGCCGCCAATGACATGGACAATTCGCTGGTTCCACAAGTGCACTCCTTGCCCCTGCCCGCCGACCCTGGAGCCCGCGCCCGCGCCGTCCTCGGCAGGCTCCTCGACCTCTACGCCGCTCCCGACTCCACCCACCCCGTGCCAGGCGGCGCGGCATCCGTGGAGCAGGTGTTCCTCATGCCGGTTCCCGGCGCAAAGAACACCAGCGGATCCGGTGACGAACTAGCCGTCGTCAACCTCACCGGCACCTTCGCCGCCGGCCACCCCTCCGGACTGGAAACCGAATCCCTCACCGTGCTCTCGATCTGTGCAACACTTCGCGCCAACCTGCCGAATGTAAGCGAGGTCCGCTTCCTCGTCGATGGGCAGGAACGTCCCACCCTCGCCGGCCACGCTGACCTGACCCGCACCTACCTCACCACCGAAGCCACACCCACCGAAGGTACCCGGCTGTGACCGAAATCGCTTCTGCCTCGCCCACCATCGGCGTCTTCGACTCCGGATTCGGCGGGCTCACTGTTCTCGCCGCGCTCATTCGCAAGCTTCCGCGTGCTCGGTTCGCCTTTATTGGCGACACCGCCCGTCTTCCCTACGGCTCGAAGTCGCGCCGCACCATTGCCCGCTATGCCGCTGAGAGTGTCCAGTTCCTTGTCCGCGAGCAGGGCGCCGAGTTCCTCGTCATCGCCTGCAACACCGCCAGTGCGCTCGCGCTGGACGCCATTCAGGACGCCGTGCCCGTTCCCGTCCTCGGTGTGATCGAGCCAGGAGCCGATGCCGCCCGCGTCGCGTCAAAAACCGGCGATGTGCTCGTGATCGCCACCGACGCCACGGTGCACAGCCATGCCTACAAAGCAGCCTGCGCCGCCCAGAATCTACGCGCCCTTGAGAAGGCCTGCCCGCTGCTCGTGCCGCTGGTCGAAGAAGGCTGGACCAATCACCAAGTCACCAGCGAAGTCATCCGCATCTATCTCGGCGAACTCACCAGCGATGCCGCGGCTGAGGGCCTCAACGCCGATGCCCTGGTTCTCGGCTGCACCCACTATCCGCTTCTGCGTCCACTCATCGAACGCGCTGTTCCAAAGGGCATGAGGGTGATCGACTCCGCCGAATCCACTGCCGAAGCCGCTGCACGCTTGATCAATGGCCGCATCCAGCATCGCGCGGAAGATGAGGAGCGGAGCACCGAGGTCCGGTGCTTTGCGACGGATTCAGTGGACAAGTTTGAGCGCCTGGGATCCCGATTCCTCGGGCGCGCCACCGGAAAGGTGGAACTGGTTGACCTCGGCGGCTAATCAATCAAACTGGCTTGATATTCTAAGGAACGGTTGGCTCTATTGCTTCCCAAACCGTGAGCGAGCCACGGAGGAACAGGAAAAGGCATGATCAATCTGGCAGGCAAAACGGCTGTCGTATTCGGGCTGGCCAACAAACGTTCCATCGCATGGGGCATCGCCCAGAGACTGCACGCAGCCGGAGCCACCCTGGCCATCTGCTACCAGAACGAACGGATGCGCTCCGAAGCCGAAGGCCTTATCCAGGAACTCCCCGGCGCCAGTGGCTTTCAGTGCGACGTCTCCAGCGACGGCGAAATCGATGCGCTCTTCGCCGCGCTCAAGGATAAGTACGGCAAGCTTGACGTTCTCGTTCACGCCGTCGCCTTCGCGCCCGCCGAAGACCTAAGGGGCGAGTTCATCAACACCAGCCGCGAAGGCTTCCGCATCGCCCACGAGGTCAGCGTCTACTCGCTCATCGCCGTCAGCCGCGCCGCCGCCCCGCTGATGACGGAAGGCGGCAGCATCATGACCCTCACCTACTTCGCCGCTGAGAAGGTGGTGCCCAACTACAACGTAATGGCTCTCGCCAAAGCATCTCTGGAGTCGTGCGTCCGTTATCTCGCCTCGAATCTCGGACCCAAAAACATCCGCGTCAATGCCATCTCCGCCGGCCCCATCAAGACCCTGGCCGCCCGCGGCATCGGCGCCCTCGGCGACATACTGAAATACGCAGCCGATCGTGCCCCACTCAAGCGCAACGTCGATCAGCTTGAAGTCGGCGGCGTCGCCCTCTTCCTCGCCAGCGACCTCTCCAGCGCCGTCACCGGCGAAATCATCTACGTCGACTGCGGCTACAACATCATGGGGTTCTGACGCAGGCTCCTCTGGACCTTCGCAGGCGTGTCACCCTGAGCCTAGCCGGCTGCCACAGAGCCGGGTGCCGGACGTATCGCTTCTGAGACTTGGAGGAATCCCCCAAAATCGCGACCGCATCCTGTGGTCGCGGCGATCTCACATTCCATAAATCTCTTTCCAGATCGCCTCATCCACCGGCAGCCCCAGCTTGCGATTCTCTTCCCGCAGCCACAGCGTGTTTTCCCCCGGATAACGCACTGCCCGCTCCGCATCGGCCGGCAGCGCGCGATGCAGCGAATCCACCACCGGATCCGCAATTTCGTCCATTCGGGCAGCATCGCCCAGCGTGCGCGGATCGATCGCCACAAACATCTGCGACAACCCCGCCTCCCGTAGCGGATCGTTCGCGATCTGGTGGGTTGCATTCCCCAGCGATGTCATCGCCGCAACCATGTCGAGCACCACCGCCAGACCCGATCCCTTCCAGAAACCCGCGGGCAACAAGCGTTGCGATTGTTCAATAACCCCCGGATCGCGGGTCAATTTCCCTTCTGCATCGAATCCGCCGTCCACCGGCAGTAATTCTCCGCGCCTGCGATAGCTCTCCAGCGCGCCATACGAAAACTGCGACATCGCCATATCTACGACAACGTGCCCCTTCGCGCGCGGCACCGCAATCACCAGCGGATTGTTTCCTATCGTCGGTTCCTTTCCACCCCACGGCGGCACATTCGGCATCGTATTCGTCCAGCAGATTCCGATCACGCCCGCGTCGGCCGCCTGCCATCCATACGTACCACCACGCATCCAGTGGTTGGTATTCGCCATCGCCACGCATCCGATGCCATGCTCGCGACTCAATGCAATCGCCCGGGCCATCGCCGCGTAAGCATTCAGATTTCCCGGCCCGCGCTGACCATCCCAACGTTCCATCGCGCCAAACCGCGCCACCACCCGCGGCTCCGCATGGGGATCGACGCTTCCGTTCCGCACCATCGCCACAAAGCGCGCGAACCGGTTCACCCCGTGCGAATACACCCCATCGCAAGTAGTCTCAGCAAACAACCGCGCACACACCTCAGCACGGTCCTCGCAGAATCCCATCCCGCGCAGGATCGCCCCGAGACGCCGCTCAACTTCATCAACCGGAATCCTCAACATGAAAAAATTCGCAATCCCAGACCTCAGGGGAACACGTTCTAGCTAGTCCGGATCCGCGCGCAAGGTGCTCTACGCTAGCTCCGCTGATGCTGATCATTGTTCACTGTTCTTGTGGTAATTCGGATACGCCGGCTTCACCACTTCATGCTGGGGCTCCTTCGTCAGTTCCTCCATCGCCAGCGAGACCGCCTTCTCCAGTTGGGGATCGTGCCCCTCACTCACCGCCTTCGGATCCTGATCCACCACGTAGTCCGGATCGACGCCATGATTCTCCACGTCCCACTCGCCCTTCGGCGAGAAGAATGCCACGCTCGGCGAAGTCACATGGCCCCCGTCCATCAACACTGGGATCGGCCCAATGCCCACCAGCCCGCCCCACGTCCTCTTGCCCACCAGGGGACCGAGTTTCGCCTGCTTGAAGAGCCATGGCAGCGCGTCGCCGCCCGAACCCGAGAATTCGTTCGCGATCATCACCTTGGGCCCATAGATTCCCGCGTTCGGAGTGTGTTCAATCTTCCCGTACCGCGGAGCCCAATACGACTCAATGTGCCGTCCCAGCACTTCAATGAAGTAATCGGCCACCTGGCCGCCTCCATTGAAGCGCTCATCAATAATCGCGCCCTGTTTGTCGGTCTGCGCGAAATAGTAGCGGTTGAAATTCGTGAATCCACCCTCGCCGGTGTCCGGCAGATAGACATACGCCAGTTTGCCGCCCGAAAGCTGATCCACCTTCTTCTGATTGCCGTCGATCCAGTCCACGTTGCGCAGAGCAGCTTCGCTGCCAATCGGCGTCACCGAAATATCGCGAGGCTTCGCATCCGTGCCCTCGATCCGAACGCTGATCACCTTGCCTGCCGTGCCTTCCAACGGCTGCTGAATATCGATATCCGCCGTCAGTTCCTGACCATTGATCGCCAGGATGCAATCGCCGGTCTTTACGTTCAGCCCTGGCTGCGCCAGGGGAGCTTTTTCGCGCGGATTGAAGTCGCCACCCGTATAGATCTTCGCGATGCAGTAGTGATTGTTCTTGATCTCGTAGTCCGCGCCCAGCAATCCACCCGGAACATGCGCCGCATCCGGAATGTGTCCGCCGTTGCCTCGCAAGTGGCCTATGGAAAAGGCGCTCAGCATCTCCTGGAAAATATAGTTCAAATCGGCACGCGACGCGATCGACTCTACGTAGGGCTCATACTTCTTCTCATCCGCAACTGTGTTCGTTCCGTGGAAGTTCGAGTCATAGAAGAACGCACGTTCGATGCGCCACACCTCGCGATACATCTGCGCCCACTCGGCATGCGGATCGACACGCATCTTCACATCGCCAAACGACAACGCACCGTCGCCCGCCTTTGCCGGGGCGTTCGCAGGCACGATCACCCACGTCGGCTTCGGTCCGCCGCCCGGAGGCATCTCACCACCCTCTGGCCGGGGATGCCCGAGCGCCAGCAGCATCTTTTCGCCATTGCCCGAAAGGTCGAACGCTTCAACATGCTCGGCCAGTTTTTCGGTCTTGCGATCCTCGGGTGTCCAGCGGCTCAAAGTTTCTCCCCGCTCTCCGAATCGTCCGGATGCCGGTCTCTCAGTAAAGTACACGCTACCCTTCAGGCCCGTCGTCAATCCCGTGTACACACTCGCAGGCAGCGGCAGCGCCACAACGCGCTTCTCGATTCCGTCCAAATCAACTTTTGTCGGCTTTGGCGCCGGCTTCGGATGTGTCTTCTCGTCGCCGCCTTCCTTTGCATCGCCGGCCTTCTGATCGCTCTCTTTCTTTTCTCCAGTTTTTTCTTCCGACGGTGCCTTATCCGCACTCGGAGCCTTCTCCGCGGTCGGAGCCTTCTCGTCATCCAATTCCGGCGCAATCGGCGAGGCAGTATCCGCGGCCAGCGTCACTGCGTAAATATTTGAAGTCACCTGGTAGAGATCGCTGGTCATGTCAAGCCCGTCCGACGTCGCCCCTTCATTCGTGCTGGCGATGAAGTAGAGATACTTGCCGTCGCGATCGAATGCCGGGTTCCGAGAATCGCCCATTGCGCTGGTCACTTCCGTCGACTGCCCGGAGTCCACTGAATACAGGAAGATTGCGTGCAGATGATTCGGCATCGACCGCGCGTAGGCAATCCACTTAGAGTCCGCCGACCACGCAAAATCAAAAGAGCCATTCGAAAATCCGCCGAAGACATTCTTGTCGTTAACCACCGTCAATTTGCCCGTCGTGGTGTCGAGCATATAGGTCTTCAGTCGGTTATCGTAGAACGCAATCTTCTTCGAATCCGGTGACCACTTCGGCGCGAAGTAATACGCTGCATCTTTCTCCAGCGGGAGCTTCTTCACCGCTGCCGTGGCCGCCACCGTATCGCCGGTCTGCGGCGCCACATGCAGAGCATATAGACCGGATTCATCGGAGAAGTATGCGATCGATTGCCCATCCGGTGACCAAGCGGGCTCGCGCTCCATCACGCCCGGCGTGTTCGTAATGTCGCGGGTCGGACCATGCTTGGCCGCCACCGTGAAGATGTCGCCATGCGCCTCGACGACGGCGCGCAGGCCCGTGGGAGAAATGCCCGCGTGCTCCATTTCATCGCCAACGCTCTGGATCCGCGCACGCACTTCGGGCAAATCCGCATCAATCTCGATCGGCACCAGCTTGCTGGTTCCAGTCTTCGTATCGAAAAGGTAAATCTCGCCCAGACGGTCGTAGACCAGCGTGTCGCCCGTGCCATGCATCGAGCGGATATCCGGTCCGTCGTTCTGAAGCGCCTGCGTTACCGTTTTCGAAGCCGGATCGTACATGAAGATCGTCGCCTTGCCCTTGCGCGACGAGAGGAAGTAGATCCTTCCGCCTGCATACACCGGGGAACAATCGGACGACACTTGGTGAGGAATCTCCACGGAGTCGAGTCCCGGTAGCGTCGTGATCCATATCGTGCTCGCGCGACCGCCGTGATAGTTGCCCCACGAAACATACGAGGTGTAATCGAATCCATATGCCGGCGGCAAGGGTGAGTAGGCAATCTCCCTCCCATCCGGGGAAAACTGCCCCTGGTAGGCCATCGGCAACGGAAGCGGCTTGGCAATGCCGCCTTTGGCGGGAACTTCGTAAAGCTGCGTGTACCGGCTCTGCGAAATGCGCGTCGAGCGGAACACGATATTCTTTCCGTCCGCCGTCCATGCCACGGCAAAATCGGCTGCCGGATGATACGTCACGCGGAAGGGAATGCCACCGGTCGCTGGAATTGTGAAGACATCGGTATTGCCGTCGTAATCGCCCGTGAACGCGATGGTGCTACCGTCGGGCGAGAACACTGGATCCGTCTCAATGCCCACGCCGGTTGTCAATCGACGCGCCACACCGCCCTCTCGCGACACGGTCCACAAATCGCCGGCATATCCGAAAGCGATCAGATCTTTGCTCAGCGCGGGATGCTGGAAGATGTGCGGCTTGGTGGCAGCACGTGCAGCGGCCGGTTTCACCACAACTCCAGCCGCAATCAGAAAAGTGAAGCAGACAAACAGGGGCAGACGAGACGCTCGCATCGGGGCCTCCAACGGTACAGCGGGAATGCCAACCATCTTACAGCCCCGAAATGCCGTGATACCGTTGCGGCCACGCTAACCGCAGCCGCATCCCTCACCGCGCCAGGAACGCCGGCCCTCGACGAGGATGATCGGAACCGCCCCGAGCGCCGCAATGGTATCAACCCATCGGACATGCCACACCGCATAGACTGCAAGTCCCGCAAGTGTCACGGCAGCCAGGTACGCGCATGTTGCAGACTGGGTCGCATCCGCAGCCAGAGCGCGATTGTTCATTCGCTGCGCCTGCTTCCGCTTTATCCACGCCAGCACCGGCATGATCACCAGCGCCAGCGCCGTCACCGCAACGCCGATATAGCTGGTTTGCATCGGCCTGGCACGCCCGAACCATGCAATGCATACGACGATCACGGCCAGTAGAAACAGCAACGCCGCCGCAGTCTTGTCTGCATATGCTTTCTTCAGCGGAAATCGTGGCAGGAATTGCAACAGAACGACGACAGCGGAAAGCAGTTCGATCAGGCTGTCGGATCCGAATGCCAGCAACGCCACGCTCTGCGCCTGCGAAGCTGCCCACAGCGCCGCACCACACTCCACGATCATCCATGCAATTGTGATTGTTTGCAGCCACGCCACATTTCGCGGCAGAGTAGCTGGCTCCGCGCGCGGTCCGCAACAGTCAACATCTGCTCGAATGTGAGAGTGCATGGGATTACGTTGCGAACCAGGAATCAATTCGCATCCGGCTGATATGCGGGCCGCTTCGGACGTGGAGAAATCTGCTTGGTCACCGGCTGCCCGCCACCACTCGCGCTCTTTGCACTGCCGGTTCCGCTTGCTGTCACACCGGTGACGACGGGATGCTTGTTGCCGCCCACCACGCGCGTATCGCTCGACTGGATCCCGATCACCACGGGCTGGTTGCGCGCGGCCTCAAGCTGCTTATCCTGCCCGTTGTCGTAGAAATATTGCGTGTCCGTTTGCCCGCCATTCACGACCTCAACCTTCATGGGCGCAGGCACATTCTTCAACCCGGCAGGCAGTTTCTTCCTGGGCGTATTCGCAACCTGATCATTCTGGAAGACGACCTTCTTCGTCGCATCGCCGTTGATCACTTCGACTGAGTTTTCGCTGTATTCCGGTCGGTACACCGGCCGCTTTGCGCCCCTGCGGGCCACAGCTTTCTTGTGCCTCTTGTGCACAGCATGATGAGTCGTCTTCGTTGCAACGGTATGCGGCACTTGCCCGCTCGATCGCTTCGCCGCATCTGTCTGTGTTTTCTGCGGAGCCACAGACTGGCCGCCAAGCATGATCGACCCGAGGCTCACTGAAAGGACCAATGGAAGGCACACTCGAGTCAGCCGCATCATTGGACCTCCTTCTCACCCGATCTGACAGCTCGTCGATTCGCCCGACCCGGGTCTCACCCTCTTCGACGAAGCTATTCCTTCAGGGTCACCGAAATCTTCCGAGCATCTCCGCCAGCGGATGTAATGACAATCTCGCCGGTCGACCTCTTTCGGATGCTTTTAAACTTTTCGCCCCATTCCACCATCACCAACGCGTCCGGGGTTAGCAATTCGTCCAACCCCAGTGTCTCCAGTTGCCTCTCGCCCTCCAGCCTGTACACATCGAGGTGGAAGAGCTTTATTGGCTTGCCTTCGCGCAGGCCATCGTATTCGTGCAGCAGCGTAAATGTTGGACTGGTCACCTCGTCGGGCTCAGCCGCATCCAGCGCCTGCGCGATTCCCTTCACCAGCGTCGTCTTGCCGGTGCCCAGGTCGCCACGCAGAACCAGCAACTGCGGCGGCGCCAGCAGTTTCACCAGCTTGCGCCCGACCTCTACGGTGTCTGCGCCACTGTGGGTTACAAATTCGTGAATACGGCCTTCGGCGACTGGGGCCTCCTTGCTCATCTCGCGCCCTCTGGGGATTGCACTGTGGCTTCCATCGGCAGTCCCTGCAACCAAACATAACCTCTCGGGGCACTTCTGGAAAAGCGCAAAGGATGAATTCGAAACGCGCGCGCGAAATATCTCAGGCTGTCGGTGGCCAGCAAGGTGTGCTCATCTTCCTCGCGAACAGCCAGATCCGCCGCGAATCCGTGCAGATACACTGCGGTCTCCACCGCACGCGCAACATCATTCGGGAACTGCGCCAGCATCGCCGCAATCACGCCCGTCAGTAGATCGCCGCTGCCGCCCTTGGCCATTCCGGGATTGCCCGTGGTGTTCACAGCGACGCTTCCGTCGGGATGCGCGATCAGCGTGCGCGATCCTTTGAGCACCAGCGTCACGCCTCGCTCAGCCACAAATCTCCGAGCAGCTTCCAGCCGGTTCGCCTGGATCTCCGCGACACTCGCCCTAGCGAGCCGTGCCATTTCGCCGGGATGTGGCGTGAGCACTATCGTGCGCCCAGCCTTCGCCACCTCTGCAATCTTATCCAGCAGAAACGGATTCGCTGCCAATATGTTCAGCCCATCCGCATCGATGACGACCGGCATCTTCGTATCCGACAAGACCGCCTCGAGCAGAATCTCCGCCCCGGGGCCCTGTCCCATTCCTGGACCAACCGCAATCACGGTGATCCGCTCAATCATCTTCTGAAACTGCTGTGCGGTAACGCCCTTGCTCGCCAACTCTCCGGTCGGGCTCGCCACCATCGGGCGCGTCATCAACTCCGGCGCGAAGCTCGCCACTGCATCAACGATCGTGCTGGGCACCGCCGCCGTCACCAGTCCTGCACCCGTGCGTAATGCGGCCATCGATGTCATGGCCGGCGCTCCTGATTTGCCGGTCGAGCCACCAATCACCAGCACGTGTCCGTACTGGCCCTTGTTGCCGTCCGCCGCGCGCGGCTGCTCCACCAGCGCGTGAGATGCTCCAGCCCAATTCAGCTTCTTATTGGAGACGATCGCTTCATCCGGTGATCCGATCGGAGCAACAAGGATCGGCTGATACCATGCTCGAGTCATTTCGCCGAAAACATGTGCCGGCTTCGGCGCCGTAAACGTGATGACTGCATCCGATGGGAATGTCTTGTCTTCGACGCGGCTGCTGGTCGCATCCGCAAACCAGCCCGAAGGCAGATCGATGGAAAGAAATGGTGCGCTGCTTGCACTGGCCCATTCCATCGCCTCCAGCGCCAACCCTTTCATGGGAGGCTTGAATCCAGTGCCAAGTACCGCGTCGATGATCAGGTCGGTATCCAGGGCAGCGTTGTGCGCACGCAACTCCGCCGCCGAATTCACTTCGTAGATATACCGATTCGGAGACACGCTCAGTTCGCGCCAGGCAATCGCCGCATCGCCCTTCAGTTCATACTGCGAACCGAGCAGCAATGTTGTGACCTCGAGCCCGACCTTGGCTAACAGCCGCGCGGCCATCATGCCGTCTCCGCCATTGTTGCCCTTGCCGCACAGGACGGTGACGCGCCGTGCCCTCGGAAACTGTTCGCGCGCGAACGCATCAACAGCCGCCGAGGCCGCCCGCATCAGCTCGATGGACGGAACACCGAATCGTTCCGTGGTCAGGCGATCGCACGCCTGCATCTCCTCCGCACTCAAAACCTTCATCGCAACCATCCTAATTGTTGCTTGTGAAGACTGATGCGACGGTCGGTACAAACCTAGATGCACCATTTCCGAGATCCCCACGATTTCCGAAAGCACAAAAAAATCGGCCCCCGTCATTAACGGGGGCCAAGTTGCCTTGGTTCTCTCGTGTTGCGAGAGCTTTATTGGCGGCCAACGGCGGGGTAGCCGTCGGCGCGGAAGGGAGCCTCAGGGGGGTGGCTACGCAGCATTACTGCTGCTCCGCACCGGTCGAGGACGCCATACCATGGGGGGATGTGGTGCCCTGGGCCGCCAAACTGTTTTCCATCAACTTGATATGCACCGTGCTGGGAATGTGCTCACGGTGGTGGGCAGCCGGCTTCGGAGCAGTCTGATCTGCCGGAGCATTGCTGGCCATTTCCGTGTTCTGTTCCTCGATATGGGCATTGCCCAGTGCAACAGCGTGCATACGGTAGACGGGAACGTCGTGTTCAGTTACGAGGTAGCGCTTAACCGCTTCTGCCTCGCGCTGCGAACTCGCGATTCCTGCTGAACCTGCGGCAGGCGAGCGAGCTTCGATTTCGATGATGTAGCCCTGATGACCTTCCAGGCTCTTCGCCATGTCATCAAGCTGCGACTTTGCATCCTTCGAGAGGATCGGGTTTCCGCCGCGGAACGGCACTTCAACCTCACTGATCGGCTTGTAGGTGTCGAGGCCGTTCACCGTGGTGTTCAGGTTGTCAACGTGCCCTGATGCCGTCACTGCGGTGTCATTGGCCTTCTTGGCCTGGTCTCCGGCAGCGGTCGCAGTCTGGTTCGCTGCATCAGCCGAATCCTGCGCCCTCTTGATGCCGGCCGTCGCACGAGCGTCAACGTCCTTGATGTCGGTTGCGTTCTTCGCGTTCACCTGGTCGAGCTCAGTCAGGCGATCGTTGATCGGATCAAGCCTCTTCTTCACCCACTTCTTGCGGGCCATTGGATTGACCCGGCCCCAGAATCCCTCTTTCTGCTCCTGCACCGGCTGGGTCGCCGTCGCGGGAGGAGTGGAGGTTGGTGATTGCTGCGCCGCCGCCGGAGCATTCTGGGAATTGTCAGGCTGCTGCGCTATCGCGGGGATCGCGATGGCCGAGGCCAGTGCAAGAACGGCTACCTGGCTGGGAAACAGTATTCTTGCTGTAATTTGGTTCTTCATTTTTTCTTTAACCCCTGATGATGCGGTTGCCGCGACCTTCTGCGGTGAGCGGGTTTGCCACTCGCGGTTCCTTAGTGCATGGAGCGTGCCAAAGGTAATGAATGCCGCAGAGAAACACTTAAGTTGTTTATGTCAATATATTTAGGGTCTATTTATCGCAATTTGGATACTTTCGACTGGCGGGCGTCGAAGCCCCGAGCAAAGTAATTTTTACAATCGGCTGTAACTCTTACCCGGTAAATCGAGCAGGAACCCTACTTTGCCTCGACCCTTACGATCCGGATCTCAGGATAGGCGCCATTCCAATCTGGGGTCACGGTGTCGAAGATCATCCGGAAATCGCGGCTCTCTCCGGGCTTCATCGGGGCCGACCCAGCCGATTCCAGGTCCACGTAAGGATCGCGGGTTCGAATCCACTTGAGAGGCTGTGTCTCATTCTGGGCCACCTCGTTGGCAACATTCCGGAACAATACCTGCGACCAGACACCGGTCACCGTTTTCGATCCATTGTTCGTGATATGGCCATCGATGTACGTCACTTTACCGCCCGCGAGGTTGCCGCTCTCGCTCATCACGACATTGGTGATCGGGAGGCTCGCAGCATACGGATCAAGGACCGCCGAAATGGGCGTTACAGTCGGCCGGGTCCGGCTGTGCTCCATCATGACGATCACGATCGCGGCAACAACAATGACCGCCGCCGCGGCGATCGCCATCGGCATCCAGTTTCGCTCGCGCGGCTCCACGGGAGGAACCAGCTGGGGTCCAGTACTCACGAGCGGATTTTACACCTTGCGCGATGCCTACCGGTTTCAATTCAGCTCCTCGCAAACGTTAGGTTCCTATCGGAACTGGCCGTGCGAGGACGCAGTTCGGGCAGACGGTTTCCTGGCCAGTTTCGATAGGACCGTTTGCACTGAGCCGCTGCGTTTGCGGCGGACGCGGTGATCTACCACCTATGGGAATTGAA
>DASXLY010000249.1:0-32441 GCA_036495975.1 Occallatibacter sp.
ACGCTATCCCCGCGCCCGCGACGCCGGCAATCCCGGCCAGGAGAAGGCTCTCCACCAGCATCTGCCGCACCAGCCGCGCGCGCCCCGCGCCGAGTGCTGACCGCGTCGCCATCTCTCTCGCGCGCCCCGTGGCTCGGGCCAACAGTAGACTGGCTGCGTTGGTGCACGCAATCAGCAGCACCAGCGCAAAGACAAGCAGAAGTCCTCCCGTAAATGCGCCCACGTACACCCGAAGCGGCCCCGGCACCATCGTAAGGGGATAAACGAGCGCGTCCAGAAAGTTGCCCTTGCTTCCGTGCTCGAGGTATACCTGCTTTGCCAGCACCTGCATCTCCGCCTGCACACTTTTGCGGCCACCGGCTTGGCGCATCTTGCCGGCCACGATCAGCCAAGAGGAGTTACGATCCGTAAATCGGTTCTGGTCGTCGGGGCGGAATCGGACCATCGCCGTCAGCGGCGCCCAGAAATCCGGATCCGTTCCCACCATCAACCCGGTGAAGCTCGCCGGCGCCACACCCACCACCATGAACGCTCTACCATCCAGCATCAGCGTCTTTCCGATCACACCTGTATTCCCGCCCAGCTTTTGCTTCCAGAAGGGGTAACTCAGTACCACTACCTGCCGCGGGTCCTCGATCCTGTCATCATCCGCTGAGAGCGTGCGTCCCGCCGCCGCATTCAGCCCCAGCAGGGAAAACAGGTTCCCCGACACAAACTGCACGTGCAGAATCTCTCCCGTGCCCGCGTTATTCCAGATCGCGTCCTCGCCGTCGCCGTCGAACGCCATCAGCCCCTCGAGCGACTTCGTGTGATCGCGATAGTACGCGTAGTCGGGATAGTTGAACGGGAGGTAGGCTTCCACCCCGCCGGCCTTCGGATTGTGCAGCCATACCTCCACCAGCTTGTTGGTCCCGCTTACGCCATGCGGAGGCCGCAGCAGCAGCGCGTTTACAAACGTGAACACCGCGGAGTTCAGACCAATCCCCAGTGCCAGCGCCAGCACCACCGCCGCGCTCGATACGGGCCGCTTGGCCAGCATCCGCATGCCGAAGCGTACATCCCGCCACCACTCCGTCGGCGAAAGGATCCCTCGCTGCGTCCTCTGCCGCTCTTTGAGCGCCGTCACGTTTCCAAACTGTCGCCGCGCTGCCCGCGCCGCCTCCCGCGCGCTCATGCCCTGTAGCCTATAGCGATCTTCCAACAGCGCGATATGCTCGCGGATCTCCTCTTCGAACGCTCTATCCTCGCGCCCCTGTGCTGCTTGTCCCCTGACTCTTGCCCAGAGCATCCGCAGTGTCCCCATCACCTCACCCCTGCCTTTCGAGTTTCAGCACTCTGTCCATTACGCCGGCCACACGCTCCCAGTTCTCCGTTTCTCGTTCCAACTGCTTCGCGCCCTGCCTGGTAATCGAGTAGAACCGCGCCTTCCGGTTGTTCTCGCTCGTTCCCCACTTCGAGGCGATCCATCCCTGCTGCTGGAGCCTCAACAGCGCCGTGTATACCGTTCCTTCGTTCAGATCGAGGACACCGTCGCTTACCTGCTCGATCCGCCGGGCAATTCCGAATCCGTGCAGCGGCCCTAGCGCATAGAGCGTCTTCAACACCATCAGGTCCAGCGTTCCCTGCAGCACTTCCGATTTGCCTTCGCCCATCTTCCCCGCTCCTTTGGACAGTGCATAGAAGTTATCACACACTCCTATGCAGTGTCCATAGGAGGTCTATTGTTCCCGAAAGACGCCATTCTGAGAGAAAAGAGGCTTGACCATGGAAAACTCACTACCAGTCGCCGAAGTGCTTGCACGTCTCGGGGAGCCATTTGCTTCGAAAGATGTAAAGTGGCTGGTCGCGGCCACTTCGAGAGACGGCCGAAAGGGCCGCGTGACGCCTTATGCCGATCCGCGGGCCTACACGGATCGCCTGAACAATGTCTTCACCGCGAGCGGTTGGACCAGACACTACGAAGTCCACACTGTTTCCTCGATTACTCGGATGAAGGGCGATAAGCCGATTCAGACCGGGAAAGTGTTCGTCACCTGTGTCCTGACGATCCCTGGCGTGGGCAGTCATAGCGGTTGTGGCGAAGAATGGGCCGATGATCCAAATGCGATGACGAGTGCGGAGGCGCAAGCTTTCAAACGCTCGTGTTCGAACTTTGGACTTGGGCGCTATTTCTACAGCTTCGCCGAGATATGGGTGGATCTCGATGAATACAAGCACCCGCGGCAAATTCCGTCTCTCCCTTTGTGGGCGCTGCCTCAATGCGAGCGCCGCGCGCCTGCTCAGAATGGGGCGATCAGTAAAGAGGCCTCGAACAGAGCGAATCCTCCACAAAAGGGCCCACTCGACGCCAGCGTCGCCAGCAAGATCGAGGGATCTCGGCGGGATTTGGGGCAAAAGCTCTACACAAACATTCTGGGCTCCGTGGCACGAGTCAGATCCGCACGGGACATTCCGAATCAGCGCATCCAGCAGGAAGTCCTGAAATGGATGGAGAGCGGCGTGCGCGGCGTGGCGCAGGTGCGCCGTGCGGCTGCGGAGATTCCTGAGACCGAGTTCTACGGAATTCTCGATGATCTCAGCATTCCGAGGCTAGATGAGATCCCGAACTTTGGCGTTCTGGCAAAGCTCGTCGAGCGGATGAACGAGGCGCAATCGAGAAGGCCTGCCGCCTAATCAAGAAAGCTGAATAGCCGAATGAAAAGGGGTTGCGAGCGATCGCACCCCTCTTTGTTTTGAGGTCAACCCAATGAGAGTCACAGAATGCTCCATCTGCCGCCGTCCTGCGGCTTGGTTGATTGACACCGAAGTCTTCTGTGAGAGCCATAAGGAACTGATCATCGAGGCTGCCGGTGTCGATCAGTTCCGAATCCGCAGGCTGACGGAAGCAGAATGTGCCTTCCGAAGTGGAGGACGAGTATCTAGAAGGGCAGCCCTAAAGAAGGAAGGGAGAGACCGCGATGGCGAAACTGTTCGAACTCCCCGCTGAACAAAGCATCTGCTGCATTCCTCTAAAACACGCGGTCTACTGCCGAGCTTGCCTGATGGTGTCGAACTCGCGTCCGTTCGTGTGCAGCCTGTGCGGCAGCAGCAAGATCATGCACCTCGAAGCGGTTCTCAGTGGCAAGCCGGACCCTCCGGCTCAAAGTTGCCGCGCGGTGAAGCTCTCACTGGTGAGGGCGATCGGCGCGTAGCGGCGTTATTCCTACTTGCCAACCTGAAGCAACTCGCTGTTCACAGAACCAGTCAGTGCTCGAACACTGACGTAGCCTAGGCCACACACTTCGTTCTCACGAAAGGAAACGATATGCCTTCTTCTAAACCTACCCGCGCGAGCGGTTGCGAAACGAACCCTTTCTTTTTGGAACTCTTCCGCGATCGCTCGGATTCGGATGAACGCGAACGCCTCTGGCATACCGCCATGGCGCACGCCGGTGAAGGCACTCCGCCTCTCCGGTTTCCCGTCTACGAATGCCTGTATTTGATCAACGTCTATTCCCAGAAGGTCATCGACCTGCTCGACGAAGCTTGCAATCGCTTTGGCGTTGAACACGAGGCCCTGGTCCATTACCAAGCTTTGATCCAGTGTGTCCGCGCCGGTGCGAGCCTCTTTCATGAACGATGTCGAACTCACTGAGGAATGGCTCTTTGAACGGCTGCGGATAAATGAGGAGCGGAAGTTCCGTGATCCAGAGGATGCCTACCTTGAAGTGCGACGGCAGGAGGCTGAGCGTGCAGAGAAGGGTCTTCCACCGCTGGTCCAGTTTCTGAAAGACGCGAACGAAGACACAGCGCCTGACGACAAGAATTAGGTGATGCAGGCCTTCTAGGCTTCTTCTGTGCTTTAAGGCATATCTTTGCCAAGTCGAAAGCATAATGTTGCCGCGAGAACAAAAGATCGAGGAGGGCGCGAGTCTCGCAGTGGTGAAGTTCTATTTCAACTCGGCTCGAGTGAACCCTGTGAGCGTTTCTTCCTCGGAGGGGGATGCAGGACGTTGCGCGAAGCAAAGCCCTCGGCTTGTGGGTATGTCGTTCTGCGAATGTGTTCGGCGGCTCGGGCAAGATCGTAGTGGGTGTGCCGGAGTTTAACATCGGGCCCAAGAAACAGCCAATCGGCGCCGGGCTCTCCGAACGGCATGCCGATGCCGCCAGCGTTCACGACTCGAGTCGTGCCGATCATCCGATCAAACTGCATATGGGTATGACCACAAATGACCAAAGAGGCGCCAAGACCTTCGAATATAGGCAAAAGGCGGTCTGCGGGCGTAAGGCGCGTGAAGATTTCAGTGTCGTTGCGCGGCGTGGCGTGGCAAAACAACACTTCGCCGAGACTGGGAATCGTGACACGATAGGTTGGCGGCCAAGCCTCTAAAAGTTGCTGATCCCGGGCGTCTAAGTGTTGCGCAGTCCATCGAACAGGTTCACGCCATTGTTCCGATGCTGTACGGTACCAGTCCGTCTCGAAGCCTCGCATCTGCGCGAGCACCTCGCGGTCGCCGTTGCCGTGAATGAACTGCGCCGGAATGTCGAGGTCGAGCAAACATTGGATGGTTTCACGCGGCAACGGGCCAGGAACAACATCGCCACCAACGACGACGCAGTCGACTTGGGCTTGACGGATCTCATCGAGTACCGCCTCAAGCGCGGGAAGGTTGGCATGAATGTCGTAGATGGCAGCGATGCGCATAACGAGATCTCTCTGATTCGGATCACACAGATAGACGTCACTTAAACCATAACCCTGCCAAACGGCAAAGTATGCCTAAAGCACATCTCTTCACCACCACTGTGATTTAAAGCATATTTTGGCCGGAAATAAAGCATATCTTGGCCGTCATTCCAAAATCGCACTGATTGATTTCTTCAACACTGGCCAACACACTGTTGTAATTTTGCGCCTCGCATCCGCGACTTCGCTCTCAAGGTGTTTCCCTGTGCTAGCCGTGTTCGACACGCGCCTTTGTATACCAGTACGCCGCATTGATGAGATTGCCTAATTCTGCGACATTTGTGGCTGTTCCCGGTCTCACCTTCACATGGCGCATGAACTTACCGGTGCCTTGTAACAAGCGGGCCGGATCCGCCAGCGCTGCGCCTTGAAAGAAACCCACGTTCACATGCGAGGTGAATACGTTGACGTAACCGAAGGGCGCATCCCCAAAACATGCAACCGGACAGCCGTCATGCAAAAGCTCTCGGACTTCGTCGCCACATTTTCGCATCATTTCAAACCAGTGATGCGCGATGGCGCCCAATTCACCGGCATGCTCTTTGATCCATGCATCGACGGCGGGATCCCGCACAACAGCTCCATTGAATCGCAGCATAGCTGCTTTCATATCGCTCCCCATCAAGATTCGCCGACCACAAACTCTCGCTGAGGTTCCTCAGGATTGCGGGCTCGGATTCGATCTTCGCGTGTACGGCCCACTCTCCCAACGGTTCATGATCGCAGCCTTGGCGCCGAGTCTGAGCCCAAAAGCCAGCCGCTTTACCGTGGACTCTAGATTCGGCGGGGTCTTCCCTTATGACGTTTTGAGGGCTATCCGCCGATCCCAGGGCGCCACAGTTTCCTCATACTCCATGGGATCGCCGAAACCTTCGGTTTGGACGCCGAGTTGGCGTAACGCGTCCAAGGCCATCAATCGACGATGCGCGTTGAATGTCATGATATGGGCGAAGACGCCGCCGAACGTGAACGTCTCAGCCGGTTCACACAGGGCGTCGACAAACGTATCGTCCCATGCGGAGCGTTTTCGAACGCCATTCAAAATACCTTGTAGTTCAGCATCGGTTTTTTCGAGCCTTTGCAGCATCGCTTGCGGGGAGCGCTGCGATTTGGGAGGGCCATTCATATCCATATCGGTTCCGGACAACGCCGCGGTCCAGACCTCTTTGGTGAAGATGATGTTTTCCAACAGCTGCCTTAGAGTCCGATTCGACTCCCGCCAGGGCAACAACTCTACGACCGTGGGCAGCGGCTGATCTAACTGTTCCTCCGTCAAAGTGCTTGCATACTCCAGCAAACGCCGCGTGTGCCAAGAGTCGTTGCCTGCAAAGCGATCGAATAAATCCATGTCTCCTCCTCGTTGTGTTGGGAAACCAGGGGCCAGAAAGTGAATCTTGTTGGACGTCGGCAAATGGAAGTGCGGATCACGCATACGCCGATAGATGCTGGGAGAAAGTCGAAAGGCCTTTCGAAAAGCGCGAGTGAACGCCTCCAACGAACCATAGTTAGCGTACAGAGCAATGTCTGTAATCGACATTCCGTTATGCCCAAGTTGATAGGCCGCTCTTTCCAACAAGAGTCGTCGGCGCATGGCTGCCGGAGTTTCTTCGACGATGGTTCGGAACAACCTGTGGAACTGGGTGCGGCTTTGATACGCTTGGCGCGCCAGATCTTGTGTCTTCATCTGAGCGTCCAGAGAGTTTGCGACAATCGCAGAAAGGCGGTTCGCCGTCTCCTGACCATCCGCTTTATTCATGCATCCGGTTCCTCATCTGGAACGAATCATAAACAAAAAATGACTCAGTCGCCTGATCGCACGTACCAATCTTTGACCTCAATGGCCCGACTAAGGCGGATCACATAGATACTCGAGAGCGAGAACGCACGTTCACTTCTCGAAAACTGGCATCTTGCCGAGAATGCTTCTCGATTAACCCATCTCCGCCGAATCACTGATGGAGAGGCGAAGCCAGAGGGGCAAAAAAGTCTGCGGTGCGGCCAAGATATGCTTTATTTCCGGCCAAATTATGCTTTAAATCACAACCACGGAAACGGCGCCAAGGAGGCGTTATGGCCAGAAGCGCAGCCCGTCTCAAGATGGGTCATTTTCCACTGCCGGAGGCAGAGGCTCGCAACATCAGGTCTCTACTCAGCTTTTCCAGTCCGTGCTCCGTTGTCGATCCCTGCGCGGGGAAAGGGATGGCGCTCAACCTGATCACCGCCGAGGCACCTGTTGTTCGATTTGGGGTGGAACTCGACACTGTACGTGCCGACGAGGCGGCGAAATCCGGCATTCGAACGATCCAGGGCAATGCGTTCGACGCCCAGTCGAAAGTTGAGAACTTCTCGCTGCTCTATCTCAATCCTCCCTACGACTCGGAGATCGATCTCGTTGGCAATCGGCGAATGGAGCGGCTCTTCCTCGAACACGCGCATCGCTGGCTTATTCAGCGCGGCATACTGATCTTCGTTATCCCATTCGAGCAACTCGCTGATTGTGCCGGTATCCTTGCTGGGAACTTCACACAAGTCGCGGCCTTCCGGATGACGCATCCAGAATCGGTGAGATTCCGGCAGATCGTGGTCATCGGCATCCGGCGCAATGTCCGAGGCGCCGCCCACGAAGAGAACCTGCGAAGGACTCGTGCGCTGGCGGCCAACGGGGCCTATTCGAAGCTGCCTGAACTGACCCCAAATGCGATCGAACCACTTGCTGTACCGGGCTCAGGTGAGGCGTCCTTAACCTATCGCGGCCTGCCGTACAACCTGATTGAGGATTTGTTACCGCATTCTGCTGCTTGGAGACAAGCGGCGCAGGTGATGCTTCCAAGAGAGGACATGGCGATCGGCCGGCCGATCACGCCTCTCCATGGTGGACATGTGGGACTGCTTTGTACTGCTGGCCTGCTGAATGGCGTGTTTGGCCAAGGCGATGAGAGACACATCGCACGCTGGCGATCGGTCAAACACGTCACGGAGTTTCACGAGGAAGAAGGCGATACGAAGATCATCCGCCGGCGGGAAAAATGGTCAAATGAACTGCGCCTGCTCTTTATCACCGGGAAAGTGATGAAGTTGACCGAAAGCGCCCCGAAGGAGACAGACAGCGATGCAGAACGCACATCTGAGGATGGGCCTGCTTGAGTACGAGCGGTACACGGAAAAGATCGCAACACGGATCAGAGTGCGGGTCAGTCATTACATCGGCGAAGACGAAGACGCGCATTTGCTCAGTGTGTTCGGAAACGATTCGGATGTCGGAGCGATCATGGCCGCTATTTATGAAAAAGCGCGATTCGGGTTGGCATTTCCAGGAGGAGCAATAAAAGAGATTTCGCTGGGGGAGGGGGCGACCTGCAATCGGGGGAGCGTCAGCATTCCGGACAGAAAACAGACCTTACGGCACATGATTGCGCTCTCTGAAGAACTGCGCGGGTTGAAGTCGCTGTCACGCACGTTCGTCCTCCGGCCGGAGCCAACTGAGGTATGGACGGCGTTGATGCATCGGTTTGGATTGCCGGGGTTGCCGGAATGGTCGGCGGGCATGTTTCGAGTGCTTCAGGAGAACGGGCGCATTACGCCCGTCGACGGCATCGGGTGCGCAGCGGCCGTAATTACTGCGGACTGCGAGGAATTGCTCGAATGGATGGAAGCTGGGGTTAGACGCGGGGAGTTCACATTTCCGGAGTCGAATGGTCCCGTTCGATGGTCGAACGGAGCGCTCGACGAGGCTTTGCGACCTGTGTTGGAGTTGATGCGGAGGGCGGCGTGAGTGTGGCGGAAACGCTTCAGGTGCGGAGTTTGCTTGCACGCGTGGATTAAAACGGCTCCTCGATCTCGCCAAGGCGTTATTCGAGAGCAGCGCGCCACCGCGTGTTTGCCCCCGACCAGGGATAGGGACTATCCTTGACATCATCGCTAAGGCATAACATACTTATGCCTATGACCAATACGCCTAAGATTGGAATGCCGCCCGGCACGCTGCCGATGTTGATCCTCCGCGTTCTGCAATCTGGGACCTTACATGGATACGCCATTGCGCAGCGTATTCACCTGCTTTCCAGCGAAGTGCTGGCAGTGGAAGAAGGCTTGCTCTATCCAACGCTGCAGAAAATGCTGGTCAAGGGATGGGTGAAGGCCGAGTGGGGCACTTCGGAGACGGGTCGCAAGGTTCGGTTCTACCGTCTCACGCCTGATGGTCGCCAACAGTTGAAACAGGAACTCAACGGCTATGACCGGGCAACACAAGCGATCCAGGAAGTTCTGCGCACAGCTTAAGCACGATCGCAAAGGAGCATTGAGATGAGGAAATTGTTCCGCCGGATCAACTACCTGCTCAACCGGCGTCGCTATGATGCCGAACTGGAGGCGGATATGGAATTTCACCGCGAAATGGCGGCGCGAGCAGGGCACAATAATTTCGGGAACATGCTGCGTCTTCGCGAGCAGGCTTGGGATGCGTGGGGTTGGACGTGGCTGGATTGCTTCCTCCAGGATACGCACTACGCATTTCGACAATTCAGGAGAAAACCCGGATTCGTCATTGCTTCGCTGATTACGCTCGCCCTCGGGATCGGCGCGACTACGACGATATACAGCGTCGCGGATTCTCTTCTCGTTCGACCCCTTCCTTATCCGAATTCCCGGCAGATCGTGCGAGTATGGAATACCTTCGCTCCGCGGGGAATGATGGAGATTCCTGCATCCGAGCCGGAGTTCTTGGAATATCGTCAGAGCCGCAGCTTCGAGCATTTTGCAGGCTTCTCGACCGGCACCGTAACCTTGACCGGCAGCGGCGATCCGTTGCGGACAGCCACGAGTTGGGGGACGTCGGAATTCTTTCAGGTCATGGGAACCGAACCGTTGCTCGGTCGCGTCTTCACAGCAGATGAATTCCAGCCCGGACACAGTAGTGTTGCTGTTCTAAGTCACAGGCTTTGGCAGAGTCGCTTTGGTTCACGCCCCGACATCCTTGGAAAATCCATTCTATTGAACGGTCAAAGCTGCACTGTCGTTGGGATTATGCCGCGCAGTTTCAATTTTCCGAGCGACGACACAGATGTATGGCAGCCGCTCCCGATTCCACCTGCAAGCGCAAACATCGGCAACCATTATCTGAATTTGATTGGAGAATTGAAACCGGGACCCGCATTGCAACAAGCCCGCTCGGAGATGGCGACAGTTCTCGATCGCATTGAACACAAATATCCATCCTATTACGGAGGCGCAGTCGGACTCGGCGTGAGTCTGATTCCCTTGCGACAACAAATGGTCGGCAACGTGCGCCCGACCGTTTTGGTGCTGTTGACCGGAGTAGGATTCTTGCTGTTAATCGCGTGCACGAACGTTGCCAGCCTTCTGTTGGCCCGTGGAGAAGACCGTCGGCAAGAGATCGCGACAAGAGCGGCTCTCGGCGCTACGCCGATGCGAATTCTCTACCAGGTACTAATCGAGAACGTGCTGCTCTTCCTGGGCGGGGGCGCTTTGGGTTTAGTGCTCGCATTTGCCTGTCTAAAAGTTGTTTCGGCGGGAGATTATCTTCACGTCGCTGAGATGGGTGGGGTTGGGCTCGACTTCCGGGTTCTGGCGTTTGCGGCAATCGTCAGTCTTGTGACGGGTCTGCTCTTCGGCCTGGTTCCTGCACTAAAAGCTTCGCGATCAAATATCAGTGAATCTCTCAAAACGGGCGGGAGGGATGCGATGGGCAGCCATCACCGGGCCCGCATTCGAAGTTTCCTCGTGATATCCGAAATTGCATTTTCCCTTGTTCTGTTGACGGGAGCCGGATTGATGATTAGCAGTCTGAGAGAACTGCTCAACGTCAATCTTGGCTTCAATCCCGAGAACGTGATCACCATGCGGCTTTCAGTCCCTGAAGCCCGCTATTCAATCGCACGCACCGCTTCGTTCTACCGCCAGTTGCAGGAACGGGTGCGAACCCTGCCCGGCGTACAGGCAGTCGCAATCGTGAATCAGTTGCCGATGAGTGACATCACGGCGAATGCTTCGTTTGACGTCGAGGGCAGACCGACTGGAAATTCCGACATTAATGTGGCAGACACGCAGATCATCAGCCCCGATTATTTCCGCGCAATGGGGATATCGTTAATGAGGGGCCGATTCTTGAGTGATGAGGACGCCAATCTTCCACCCACGTCCGTAATAGTCAACCAGACCTTGGCCGGCAAGATCTGGCCGGGAAAAGATCCCCTCGGCAAGCGAATCAGGCTTGGGCCCAGCTATCCCTGGCTTTCCGTTGTCGGGGTCGTAGCCGATATCAAGAACCACGGCCCGAACGTCGCTACCAAGCCCGAAATGTATCTCGTCGACACTGGCCAGCCGTTCCAAATCTGGGTCGATTTGCGCTCAATGACTCTTGTGGTCCGAACAGCCGTCGAACCTCAGCAGATGATAAGTGCGATCCGCGGCCGATTGAAGAGCATGGACCCTGACCTCGCGGTCTTCAAGGTTTCAACGTTGGAGCGGCTAGTTTCCTCGTCCACCTCCCAAACCCGGTTTCCTACGCTTTCTCTCTCGCTCTTCGCGTCCATTGCGCTTTTTCTTTCAGCGATCGGTGTCTACGGGGTCCTTGCCTACACCGTCGCGCAGAGCAGACATGATATTGGAGTCCGGATGGCCCTTGGAGCGCAGCAGGTTCAAATTCTCAGATTCTTCCTTAGCCAGGGTTTGCGATGGGCATTAATCGGCGGCTGCGTTGGGATGATCGCGGCAGTTGCGCTGGTGCGTTTTATGCGCAGCATGCTTTTCGAGGTCAGCGCCTACGATCCCAGGATCTTCGTCACCGTTGGGCTCGGGCTGTTCGTAGTAGTTCTATTGGCTTGCGCCATTCCAGCCTTGCGGGCCGCGAAGGTGGACCCGCTCATTGCATTGAAGAGCGACTGAATCGACCAACGAATTTATTACGCCGCCGATTGCTGAGGCACCCGCAATTGGTCATAATCGCCAAAGCGCGATCCCAGTGAATCGACGTCGGGCCTATCCATTCCATTCGTTTCAGCACACATGACTCAATGATTCCGGCCTGATTTCGTGCGTCGCTGGCTCGCGACGGCCAATCCGTTCGGAAACCCCAAAACATATTCAATCGAGGAGGTACGCCGTGGAGGCAACGGACATCTATGCGTACTTGCGCGCACACGCGGGTGAACTCGGATCACGCATTCTCGAATCGTACTCGCCTCTGCAGAGCACAACCGATGAAGTTCCCTCAGAGCTTTCGACGCTGCTGCGGACGCCGTTGCCGGCCCAGGCGATTGCGATCGGGGGACTCGCCAAGCATTTCAGGTCTGCGCGTGCCGCCCGGATTGTGGCTGAATGTGGGGCGGGCAAAACCTATATGGCTCTGGGCCTCGCACACATTCTCAAAGCACGCACGATCCTGGTGATGTGCCCTTCGCACCTCGGGATGAAGTGGGCGCGTGAGGCGATCCAGACCATTCCGTTTGTACGCACCTTTCTCATTGAGGACATGCGCAACGGGGGAGATCCCCGGCAGCCACACGGAGTTCTTGAAGTACGCCTGCGCAAGGGACGTGTCGTTTACGAAGGCATGCAGTTGTCTCTGGCGGAACTCCGGCGCCTCGGCCGAACAGGCTGGATGCAGCGCGTTCCGCGGTGCTCAGTGTTCATCATTCCGAAGGACAAGGGAAAGCTCTCGTACTTCTGGCGCCACGCCTTTCTCACCGCAAAATGCGGGCCGGAACTGGGCGGAGTGATCAACCCCGATACCGGGGTCTCGATCGAGAATAAGGATGGCGGCCGGCTTACGCGGCTCGACTTCGACAATCTGAAGATCAGCGAAGAGGTCGAGCGCTCGTCTGGCGGAACGACGATGTTCTCGCCACTTTGGCAGGCGGACGGATCGAAGATCCAACGGATGGCGCCAGTCGAGTTTATCGGTAGGTACATGAAAGGCTGGTTCGATCTCGCCATCGCCGACGAACTGCACCAACTGGCCGGCGACACAGCTCAGGGGAATGCTCTTGGCGTCCTGGCGCGCGCCGGCCGGCGGCTTGTCGCGCTCACTGGAACGCTGATGGGCGGTTATGCCGACGATCTTTTCAACGTCTTCTATCGCATGGAACCACATATGATGGCGTCCGATGGCTTCGCTTATGGAGGGGAAGGCCGGCGCAGCTTTCAGGAACAATACGGAGTACTCGAAACCATTGAGAAGATCCGCGAAGAGGACAACGCCTGCACGCGCGCTCCGAAGAAGACCGTGCAGGTGCTCAGGAAACCAGGCGCTTCACCGCTGCTGTTTGGCAAATTCCTGATGTCGACCACTGCATTTCTCGCGCTTGAGGACATCGCCGACAACCTGCCGCCGTATACCGAAAGCGTGCTCTCAAGCGAGATGAGCGAAGAGCTTCGGGAAGCCTACGAAGAACTGGAAAAGGCGCTTCGCAGCGCCATGGCGGAAAATCGCGGCAACAAAAGCCTGATGAGTGTCCTGCTCAATGCGCTTCTCCTCTATCCCGATCATCCATACGGCTTTGATGAGATTTGGGCACGGGCGTTCGACCCAGCCACGAGAGAGTATTACAAATTCCTGGTCGCTCGGCCGCAGGAATTGCGCCAGGACGTTGTCTATCCCAAAGAGTCCTCACTGATCGAGGATGTGCGGAGCGAACTGCGACAGGGCCGCCATTGTCAGGTCTACGCGACGTATACAGGGGAGAAGGACGTCAATGGTCGGCTGGAACAGATCCTGTCAGCCGCGGGGCTGCGTGTTTCGGTACTGCGGGCGTCTGTGCCGACGCAGAAGCGAGAGGAGTGGTACGACCGGCAGCTTGAGTCTGGAGTCGAGGTGGTCGTCTGCCATCCGAAACTGGTAGAGACCGGACTTGATCTGCTCGCATTTCCGACGCTCTACTTCTACCAGACCGGCTATTCGTTGCACACGCTTCGACAGGCCAGCCGGCGGTCCTGGCGCATCGGGCAGAGACATCCTGTGCGAGTGAAGTTCCTCACTTACACGGGAACAATGCAAGAGATCTGCCTACGGCTGATGGGCCGAAAGATGCTTGTGGCTCTCATGATGGAGGGCAAGTTCTCCGGCGAAGGTCTGCAGTCGCTCGATGCGGATGAAGACCTGATGGCCGCGATGGCGCGGGAACTGGTCGAGAAAGCCGGAGTCGGCGAATCTGCCGACCAGATTTGGCGACAGCTCGATCGTGAGCGCGCAAAGCATGTCGGGCCAGCCGCACAGGTTAGCGGAGGCGATTTGGACGATGGTGTGCTCGCTCCTGTCGGCGCGCCAGCACTCGCCGGCAAGCGGGGCATTCACTTGCTTGAGCCAGTCCCAGAAGAGAAACGGGAGGATGCACCTCCGTGGCCCGCCACGGCCACAAGAGAGCAGCCGATCCAGCTCAGCCTGTTCGGCTGAGATATCCGACAATCAACAACCATTAACTTCGAGATGTGAACCTATGTGCGAAGAGCGCGCAAAGACTCGTTGTATGCATTGTGAACTGGTGCAGTGGGCGGACCATGCGAACTGCCGCCGCTGCGGCTACGCCCTGCCCGCGCCCATCGTGAACATCGTTGAGCGCGTCGTAGAGAAAGTGGTGATCCAGCAGGACTCCGAGTGTCTCGAAAACCTCTTGGAAGCCTCGAAGCTCATCTCCGCTACCGCGGCGAAGTTGCAGGAATCTCGTGTTGCCCAGGAACTCCCCATGCACTCCGGGCCGACTTCGGGTATCGAACCGTTCCCGACACTCGATGCGATGGAGCGTGCGATTGATTGTGGCGGCTTACAGGCGGTCCAACCGGAAGCCAGTCGAAGCGGCAAGAGCTGCTGGGCATCGGCAAAACCACCTTCTATCGCAAGTTGAAGGAGCTGCGTCAGGTGGCCTGACTCCACGCCGCTACCAAGGTGATCGACCCTAGTTCTGCCAGTCTTTTCAGAGTTTTGCTGCCATCCCATTTGGATTTCTGAGGCGCCGCTGATGGGGCTTATGATCTCCGAAGGCGACTGATCCGTGCCGAAACGGCCCTGAACCGGGGAAACCCACAGCCGGTGGACGTAAGAAGGATTGAAACGTCTAACCTCTGCGAAGCATGGTCTCACCCATTCTGAGAAGGACTTGGAGTTGCGCTTGCTATTTACCTCTTTAAGCCGAATCCGCCGCGCATCGCGTGTTCTGCTCAAGAGCCCGGGGTTCGCTTTAGCAAGCGTCTTGACTCTGACTCTCGGCATCGGAGTCACCTCTTCGATCTTCAGCGTGGTCTATGGAGTGCTTCTGAGGCCATCTCCTTATGCGCATCCCGAGCATCTGTGCCTGCTCTGGAAATCGGTTCCGAAGAAAAACCTCGATCGCGACTGGACCTCTTATCCGACCTACCAGGATTGGAAACGCGATGCCAAAAGTTTCGACGATCTTGCGGCCTTCCTGCGTCCTGATGGCTCCATCGTCAATCTTACCGGTGCCGACAACGTGGAGCAGATTCAATCCACGAAGGTCTCAGGAAATTTCTTCTCTGTGCTTGGCACACCGGCTCTCCTCGGACGAACCTTCGCAGCAAGCGAAGTCGCCGGCAATCCACATCTTGTCGTCATAAGCTATGAGTTCTGGCGGCAGCATTTCTCATCGGCAAAGGACGTAATTGGACGGAACCTGGACATCGACGGCGTTCCATCTGGGGTGATCGGGGTGATGCCGGCGGATTTTGCGTTTCCGGCCAAAGAATCTCAGGCATGGTCCCAGGCAAGAGATACCCAGGTTTGGCTGCCGATCGATTCCGATACACGGTGGGGCGCATTTCAGAGATTCCGAATCGCTGATGCATTCGGAGTTGTGGCGAGACTCCATAGAAATACCAGCATTGACCAGGCGCAAGCCGAGATGACGACGATTGCCGGCCAGCTTGCGCGTGAACACCCTGACACCGATCGCTATTTGGGCATTCACGTCGTACCGCTTGCAATTTATCTCGTTGGATCGCGCGTGCGTTTGACGCTTGGGCTATTCATGGGTGCGGTGATTGTAGTTCTTCTCATGGCCTGCGCCAACGTTGCCAGTCTGTTCGTTTCACGCACCTTTGCACGTCGACAATCGATTGCGATTCAGATTGCGCTCGGTGCAGGCCGCACAGACATTTTCCGACAGGTTCTCACCGAAGCCATCTTGCTCGCTCTGGTTGCTGGAACAGCGGGCCTTGGACTAGCGGCGTTAGGAGTGAAAGCCCTGATCATGCTCGCTCCCTTCGACCTACCCGGTCTCCACGATGTCCGCGTAAATGGTTACGTGGCCCTGTTCACCCTGGGGGTCTCGTTGCTCACGGGAGCTCTCTCCGCTTTTCGACCTGCATGGGAGTTTTCGAAAGCCAACCCGCAAGATGCCCTGCGAGAGAAAGGCGAATCCAATCACCGCAGCAACCGAATGCACTCCTCACTCGTGTTTGTCGAGTGTACTCTCGCCGTCGTGCTGCTCTCCGCGACCGGACTACTGCTGCGCAGCGCCATCCGCCTCGAAAGCGTCGACCTGGGGTTCCGGCCGGATCATCTGGTGGTGGAGAACATCGTTCTGCATGGGGACAAGTATGACAAGGACGATGCACGTATCCGTTCGTTTGTCGATGAGGCAATCCGCCGAGTGAGCGCTCTTCCAAGCGTGAAGTCCGCTGCGGTCGGCTCGGTTTTCCTTGGCCGCCTTCCCAACTCCCAGCTCGAGGTCGAAGGGCGCGAAGGTTCAACTTCAACCCTCGACAATGAACCTGCAACCTGGACGTATGTCAGTGAAAGGTTCTTCGAGACACTCGATATTCCAATACTGCGTGGAAGGCAATTCACTTCCGCGGATGGGCCAGCGGCAACACCAGTGGTCATTGTGAGTCAGACCATGGCCCGAAGGCTATGGCCGGGACGCGATCCCATCGGCAAACGTTTCAAATACAATGCGCCGGGTTCCGAGGCAAAAGACTGGCTCACGGTTGTCGGAGTGGCTGGAGACACGGTTCGGAATGGACCTGAGACGCGCCCCATCTCCGTCATCTACTTCCCCGTGCGACAAAAGGTATGGGATGTGCTCACACTCATGGTGCGCACTCAGTCCAGCCCCTTGTCCATGGAGTCGGCCATCGACAACCAAATCCACCAGATTGATAGAACGTTGCCTCGTACAACACCTTCCACCGTCGAGGAGCAACTTCGGAATCTGGGAGCCCAAAGACGCTTTCAGATTGAACTGTTCAGTCTGTTTTCTTTCCTGGCGGTCGTTCTCGCAGCCGTTGGGATCTACGCGGTCATGGCATATGCCATGGGACAGAGAACACGTGAGATCGGCATTCGCATGGCGCTGGGCGCGCAGCGAGCTGACGTGCTTCTGATGATGCTGCGCCAAGCTCTTCTGCCTGTTGGGTTAGGGCTCCTCGCCGGCCTGGCCATAGCACTGGCCATTAGCCGTGCATTCGCCGGCCTTCTCTATGGCGTCACTTCCACTGATCCGGTCAGTTACGTGAGCGTCTGTTTGTTGCTCCTCACTATTGCGGCAGTCGCCGCGTACATCCCAGCTCATCGAGCGACCAGAGTCGATCCGTTAGAGGCCCTGCGGTACGAGTAGGAGTATTGCAGCCGTTCACCGCCGGAAGCTGGGCCCGATCCGATCTGCACAACCTGACGCTCATTTGACCGAGTTTGCAGCCCGGAGTACAAATCTCTTCTGCGAGAGCGAGTGAGAAGCAGGCATAGAATCCAACTCCACTGTCGGAGGCACGCATGGAAATGCAAAGTTCAACGACCATAGCCGCGGAACACGGGTCGGAGTTGCTCGGTCCACCGGCGGCCAACCGCCATCGCCTGCCCAATGAGCGTCCGGCTATCACGCATCATTTTGCGGTCGGAGGACACGAAGGCTATCTGACGGTCGGACTCTACCCTAATGGGCAGCCTGGTGAAATCTTTATCCGCATGGCAAAGGAAGGTTCAACGATCGCCGGTTTGATGGAGTGCTTCGGAACTGTCGTTTCCGTCAGCCTCCAGCACGGGGTCCCTTTGCGCGTGCTCTGCGACAAGTTGTCGCACACCCGGTTTGAGCCTTCGGGCTGGACGGGAAATGCGGAACTGGGATATGCGAAGTCCATCATGGATTATCTCTTTCGCTGGCTGGAACTTCGCTTCCTCTCTGGAACTCAGCTCGCTCTGTTTACCGCAATCGGTAACAATGGCAGCGTTCCAAACGGGTCAAACAAGGTTGTGCCGATTTCGTCCCAGGCAATTGAGCCTGGTGACGGCCCAGCCTGTCGCTCGTGCGGTGCTCTCATGACTCCAAATGGAAGCTGCTATACGTGCAGAAACTGCGGCGGGACGAGTGGATGCTCCTGACCAAGAGAAGCGAAATCGGCTTTGGTGGCAGTGGTGAGGTGCCGACTACTCCTTGAGGGAGCTCCAATTGAGCCCAAGTCAAATGTTCGAATCGGATCAAAGCCCTCGTCATTCGTAGCGCAATGCAATGAGCGGATCGAGGCGCGCGGCTCGGAGCGCTGGAGCAAGAGCCGCGACGAGTCCAATTGTCAGAAGGAACGAAATGACTCCGAGCCACTCGATTGGATCGGCAATGTGGGTTCCGAATGCTAGGAATGCCTGAATCAACTTCGTCAAAACCGACGCAAATAGCAATCCAGTCAACATTCCCGGAAGAATGGTGCGCAAAGTATCGCGCAGAATCAGTGCGAGGACCCCGAGCCTGCTAGCCCCGACAGCCATTCGTACGCCAATTTCGGATGTGCGTCGTCCAACAGAGTAATCGACTATACCGTAGACGCCTGCCAATGCCAGTACGGCGGCAAGCAAGCCTATCAGCGAAAGAAGAGCCGTTGCGACCCGACCGGGTAAGAGAACAGTCTCAAGATTCTCGCTCATTGATGTGACCTGAATAAAACTCGCTGGGTCTGACTGCCGCATGGCTGCTTGTATCTCTGCTCGAAATCGCTCAGGACTACCGGCCGTTCGCACAAACAAGTTGAGCGACTGTCCCGGTGTTGCAATTTGCAGGAACGGGAGGAAGAAGGCGGGGTGCGGAGCTTCGCCCAAAGTGCCGTACTTGCTGTCCTGGACAACCCCCACGATCTCGTAAGATTGTTCTTTCTGATCTTCCTGTACCGTAATGCGTTGTCCAACTGGATTGCGATTCGGAAACATTCGCTTCGCGAGTGTCTGATTCAGAATCGCGACGTCCGGAGTTCCGGGCTTGTCTGCTAGGCCAAACTCGCGGCCTGCCAGAACTGGAATTTCCATGGTCGAAAAGTACTTCGGCCCAACCCACATCGGCTCGCCCTGTAATTGAGCGCTGCTTTTCTGATCAGCGGCTCTTAAGTCGACTGAGTTCCCAGTCGACATAGTGAGCGGGACCGACGACGCCACGGTCGCATTTTCGACCCCCGGCAACGAAGCCAATGCGTCAAGCCTTTGGACTACGGATATCTTTGTCTGGTCTGCTCCTGAACTCTGGGGGTGAATCGCAATCAACGCAATGTGACCGACATCAAATCCGGGTGACATGGCTGAAATGTGCCGCAGATTCTGAAGAAATAGTGCTGTTATGACGACGAGCATCGCGGTCAGTCCAAACTCAGCACTGACAAGCAGGCGAGAGAGCCGTAGTTTGCTCGTTTGTGTAGCACCAGCCTGCTTGAGGGTGGAATTCAGGTCGAATCTCGTGGCCTGCCGAACGGGGACAAGGCCGCAGACGAGCGTCGCGCAGCATACCAGAACGAGAGAGTAAGCAAATAGCTGCCAGTCGGCCGACATGTCGAGAGTAATGGGAAATGGCAACGGCAGATCGATTCGGTTGATCAACCGAATCAGGCCTAGAATGAAGAAGAAGCCCAAAGGCGGCGCAGAACAGAGATAACAACAAGCTTTCCGTAAGGAGTTGGCGAACCAGTCTTCCGCGCCTTGCGCCAAGGGCGAGGCGCATCGCCATTTCACGACGCCGCGAAATGGCTCGCGCGGCCATCAGAGTCGAGATATTGACACATGCAATGAGCACGACGACTCCGACGATCAGAAGTAACAGGCCGAAAAATCCAACAAACATCCCCATACCGTCCTGTTCCATTTCCTCGATGCCGGTAACGGGGAAAACCTGTGGCGCGGAAAAATTCCTGTCTTCCGAAGGATAGGTTTGTTTCAGATACTGTACGATCGGCGCGAGTGCCGCCTGTGCGCTCAACAACGATTCGCCAGGCCTGAGGCGGCCAAGCAAATTCAGGCGAGATTCGCTGCGTTCACTGAATTTGGCTTCTACTACTTTGCTGAAAGGAACATATAGATCGGGGGCCAGCGCAAGTGTAGTCACAGAGCGAAAATTCGATGGAAGGACTCCGCTAATCAGGTATGGTTCGCCGTTGATTACGACCGTGCGTCCAATCAGACCCGGATCGGCTCCGGAGTCCCGCCAGAGCTTGTAGCTGACGACGGCAATGCGCGGATCCTGTTCGGCTTCCATCTCGCCGAAAAGTCTGCCGAATTTTGCCTGAGTGCGCAGAACATCAAAGAAGTTGGCCGTGACGGCCAGCGTTTCGAGCCCTCGAGTATCCTCGCCTCGTCGCCAATTCGCCGAGAGATCGGCGAAACCGGACAAATCAGCGAACGCCTTGGTCCCACGAATCACTTTGTAATCAGGGTAGGAGACCTGAATCGCGGATAGGCCCGGAGCGAATTTCATCCGAACCAGACGATCCGGCTCCGCTGCACTCGGTTGCTTCCCCATGATGGCGCGAACCAAGCTGAAGATCATTGTATTGACGCCGACGGCCAGCCCCAAAGAGAGCACGGCTACGATAAGCAATTGAGGTGAACGAAGAAATGAACGGAAGCCGTACTTCGCATCCTCGCAGAAGTCCGAAATCCAGTGAGCTGTGCCTGCGGTCATCTGCGCCTCCTGAGGGATAGCTTGGCTCTCTAAGCGCTACGCAAACGCCTGGAGAATCGTTCCCTTTGGGCTCGCTGGTCTGCCACCCCGGGGCTGCCGACAGCAGCGGGGACACAGCGACACTACGGTTCATAACGTTACAACGAGGCGACCCGGATCGCGGTTAACAAACGGAGGAGAGATTGAGAGCCGCAGGTTGGGAGGTTGATCGCGCCAATCTTTGCAGAGGAAGAGCTGCTTTCGGGATCGGTTGGGAGCAGTACCTGAGAATCTTCCGCCCTTTCAAAGAGCCTACTTCGCTGCCTTCTTTTGCGCGGCCCAGCGCTTTTTCTGCGCAGCCGCGATGCGCGCTCTGGCCTCGGCACTCAGGTGACGCGGTTTGCGCGTTTTGCTCTCATTTGCGCCAAATGCGAATGAAGTTGCCGCCTGAGTCACGTTGCCCTTCGTGCCACCCAGAAGACTACGCACTTGTTCTAGCCGGCTGATCTCGTCGTCGAGAGCCGCAACAATTTCGTTTAGTCCCATCTCGTTCCCTTCGGATTCAGCCGTTCCTGTCCATTGAACCAGATTTCTTTCTCGCCTAAATCTCACTCGACCCATTCTCGACAATCAAGGAGATGCTATGTAGGTTGACGCAATTGTTGACATAAGGCCGTGCTGATTTCAGATGGGATGAGAGACGCGCGTGACGCGATTCGTGGAATTCTACGACGCATCTATTGTCATGGTCATGTGTTTGTGACGCAATTGATGGCACAAACCGTGAGCGGAGGTGGTTCCTGGTGTTGCCTACGAGGGCCAGTAACTCTCAACGAGTGAGTTGGCCTTCCTTGAGAAGGCCGATCGGCGTCAAGTACCCTCAGCGCTTTCGCAGCATTCTATTTACAGATGGCGCGCGGCGCACTATCGTGGACCATCGCGGACAATAGGAGATCAGACGTGGACCGAGCGGAAATATGTGATTTCATCAGCCGACAGCGGTATGGGGTGGTGTCGAGTACTGCGAGCAATGGCGCGCCTCAGTCAGCACTCGTGGGAATTGCCTCAACTTCTCGATTGGAGATTGTCTTCGACACGCTGAACAACACGCGCAAATATGCAAACCTCATTCAAAGGCCAGCGTGTTCGTTGGTCATTGGCTGGTCCGGGGAGCAAACCCTTCAATTGGAGGGTATCGCTGAAGAGCTGCAAGGAGATGATCTCACTCGATTTCAGGATGTTTACTTTGCGCGGTGGCCGGAGTGTCGAGAGCACACAAAGTGGCCAGGAATAGCCTACTTCGTTGTTCACCCACACTGGCTACGGTACAGCGACTACGACCAAAAGCCTCCATTCATCCAAGAGATTGCAAGGGAAGCCATGTCGCGCGATTTTTGACATTTTGTTTAGTGTCTTCAAGTACCAAGCTTATAGCCTCTTGCTTTTGCCTTGCCCAGATAGCTGGATCATTTTTGAAAGTGTCCGGGCGTTCGGCGATGCAACTCGAGATGCGAACTGTTTGCCGCTCGAAGCATACTGAGCGGCTATTCGTATCTAAGCGCAACCATGGGTTCGACGCGCGTTGCTCGCCGGGACGGCAGGTAGGCCGCAAGTAACGCGATCGCAAGAAACAAGATCGAGACAGTGACGAAGGAGATGCCGTCGATTGTATTCAGTCCATAGAGCACTCCGCGCAACAAATAAGTTGTGCCGAGCGCTAGACACACTCCTACAATCAGCCCTACAACGACAGGCCGTGTGCTTTCGCGCAGCATCTGGATGAGCACATCACGTTTCCTTGCTCCCAGCGCCATGCGAATCCCCACTTCGCGTGTACGTAGAACAACTAGGTAGCTAACCGTACCGTAAATGCCCATCAAAGCCAGCAGAAGCCCAAGGATACCGATACTGGAAGCGATTGTCGCCGATATGCTCGATGCAAAGAAAGATTCTGTCGTGCGAAGCATCTCTTCGAGAGTGATCGTGTATGCCACCAGATTTGGATCTATGGACAGGATGATCGGCCCGATTGCGTTCATGATCTGCGCCGGTGCAGCTTGAGTCCGAATCAGAATTGGGAAGTCTTGAAGCCTGTTTTCGGGCATCGGGAGATAGATCTGTTCGGAGTCGCTTCCGTTCAACAGGTAGCCGCGCGTATCGCGAGCCACGCCGATCACGTCGTATACTGGTCCGCTGAGGTTTGCGTCGTCTTTCATATGGAACTGCCCACCGGGCGCCATTCGCAGCCTACGGCCGATCGGATTCCGTCCTGGCCACAGCAATTGCGCGGCAGATTCGCTGAGGATGACGGCATTCTCTGGCTGGCCGGCTTGCCCTTCGAATCCGCGCCCGAAAACGAGGGGAATGCTCAGCGTTTGAAAGTAATTCGGCTGAATGTACGTGTAGTAGAGAATTGCCTGCGTATTTTGCGGCGAGGGCGGTTCCCCATTTACCGAAATGGCTGCGGTCCGAAATCCACCGCCGTCAGGCGCACGCGCACTGGTTATCGAGAGCACGCCCGGAAGGGAGGATAGCCGTGCTCGAAGCGCACGGAGCAGGGTAGCTCGGCGTTCGGCGTTGTATCGTTCTCCGTCCGGGAACCGGAGTTCAAGGCTCAGTAGGTGTTTAGTGTCGTATCCGGTGTCCGTCTCGACCGCACGAATCGCGCTTCGAATCAACATGCTTCCAGCAATCAGCAGGGCCAACGAAACGGAAACCTGGGCTACCATCAGCAAATCGCGCATTCGGCGGCTGCGTACCTTGCCAGTTCCAGCGCTGGCCTTCAACGCAGCAGAAACGGCAGTTCCAGAACTTTCCAGAGCGGGTGCCAACCCGAACAGGACGCCTGCAAGCAAGCTGAGGCAAAACACATACGCGAAGATTCCCAGATCCGGCGTAACGTGAAAGATGAACGTACCGTATTCCTCTGGGAATGCATCAGCGATCACAACCACTATTGTTTGTAGGAAAGCCCAACTGAGCAGCAATGCAACCGCCCCGGCTACCAAACCCAACAGCGCGCTTTCGGTCAGCAACTGGCGGATGATCCGCAATCGGCTGGCCCCAAGCGACAGCCGCATGCCCAGTTCATGTTGGCGCGAAGTGGCCCGCGCCAGTTGCAAGCTCGCCACATTTGCGCAGGCAATCACCAGCACCATTCCCACGCCGACCATAATCAGCAAAATCGCGTACTCCAGGTCGCCGTACTGCTTCAGTGGATACGGAAATGGAGAGCCCGGCCAAATCACCGCCTTGGTGGATTTGCGCAAGTCAGAACTCGGAGCATGCAAAGTGCTGAGGTGGTTTGCCACCAGCGTCATCTCGGCCTGCGCCTGCCCTATGCTGGTGTCCGGAGCCAGGCGGCCGTAGACTCGGCAGCACAAGTTTTCTCGGTTGCGCAACCAATTGGCGTCAGGATGAACCAAAGGCTCAAGGCTGAGGGGAAGCCAGAAATCTGGTGTTGCCACACTCGTGCCGACAAAGTTGTGTGGTGTGATCCCGACTATTGTGAAGGCAGCCCCGTTCAAGCGAACGGTCTTGCCCAGGATCGCCGGATCCCCGCCAAACCTCTTTTGCCAATAGTTTTCGCTAATCAACGCCGACGGAGATGCGGCCAGCCTTGAAGAATCTCCAGGCGCAAAGGTTCGCCCGAAAAGTGCTCCCACCCCCAGGACGGAAAAATAGTTCTCCGAAACGATGAACGTACTTGCCGTCTCGACGTTTTCGATACTCGGCAGTGGAACCAGTCGTGACACCAACGAGCCATCTGACGAACTGCGCCGGCCCAAGATTTCCCCTGTTCCGGTGAGGGTTAAATTCTGCGGAATGCTCGTCGCAATCAGTCCGCTGAAAGAATGAACCTGGTCTCGATAAGCCTCGTAGTCAGGAATGCTGAACGAGGCTTGGAAATCGCCTGACTTGTCACTCGCTCCGGATTGCAACGAGACCGCGAGATTGACCATCCGTCCGGAATCGCGGGCGTCGAGAGATCGCTTGAAGAACGCCTTATACGCAGTAAAGGCGGCTGTATTCACCCCAATGCCAATCCCGAGTGCGAGCACGGCAACAAGGGTAGATCCCGCGTTGCGCCATAACATCCGGACTCCATAACGCAAGTCCTGGAGTACCGTCTCCGGCAGCATCATCAGGTCGATTTCGCTCATCCGCTCGCGCCAAAGGCTCGCATTGCCGAAGCGGAGCTTCGCATCGCGGCGGGCCTCGCCGGGCGTCACCCCCTGGTCTACGTTCAAACGTTCACGCATAGACAAGTGGAATTGAAGTTCTTCCTCGTGCTCCCTTGTCAGCTTTTCTCTTCCAAAGATTGCCCGAAAGCGAGATAACCGAGCCATGAGAACACCTCGACCTAAGCCTCTCCAAAATTCAGAACTAGGGCCACCGCACTTGTGATCTTCTGCCAGCTTTCTCGCTCCGCGCTCAGATGTTTCCGGCCAAGCGCCGTGAGCCGATAAAAGCGAGCGCGGCGATTGTTTTCGCTTGTACCCCACTCTGAAACGATCCAACGATCCTGCTCCATGCGATGCAGCGCCGGGTAGAGCGAGCCTTCCTCGACTCGCAGAACTTCGTTCGAAATCCGTTGAATGTGGAGCGTGATTCCCCAGCCGTGCATAGGGCCCTGTTCGAGGCTTTTCAGAACGAGGAGAGCTAGAGCCCCCTGCAAATTGTCGTTCTTAGTCTTCGCCACCAAGCTCTCCTATAGAATTCTATGGAAGAATGTCACCCTTTCGATGATTCTGTCAAGTTAACCCCCTAAAGGTTCACTTAAGTTGCGTGGCAGCTTCAACATTGGACGTTGCGTCACGGTCGGTTTCCGCTATATCGAAAAGTCACTTAAAGAGCACAGTCGGCGTATGGAGGATTTTCAGCCTTCCCGACTTTGCTCCGTAAGAGCACCGTTCAACGCGTTACTCTCTGCCACGCGTGGGCTCGACGAGATCTGGAATTGTTGACGCTCGACGCGCTGTTCAGAAGAGCGCGCCAATCAAAATCTCGCAAGTAATCAACACCTACCCCAACGAAAGGAGCAGGTCGCCGCAGTTGCTGGCGTTCTGTGTCATGAATTGCGTCATTTTGTGTTACGAATTCTGTCGCGAATGTCATCAATTGCGTCAACCTACAGAAATATTCATGAGTGGTCTCAAAGTCGAAACTCTTCAGCGCGAATTCTTCTACAACGGAACCCGCATCCCGGACCCAGCTCCCAATCTATCGGTCGAAGAAGTGAGAGAGTTGCTCACGCCAACTTGGCCGGAAATTGCCACAGCGACACTTGAAGGGCCGGAAGACAGTGGGAACGCTCTTCGCTACACGTTCAACCGGGCTATCGGTTCGAAGGGATAGCCGTGCAGAGGCGGCGAATGAAACCGGAGGACCTAATCGCGAACCTCAAGGCCAGGGCAACGGCTCCTCCGAGTCGACATAATGAGCTTCTGGTGAGGCACCTGCGATGCAAAGAATCCCTCGGACTCTCGGACGCCGTGACCAACGCGCTTGTTCGCTATCACTCGAACGAAGTGCGGGTGTTGCCGGCACCCACGGAAATCCTGCCGCCGCGTTGGTCAGATAAGAAACAGCGGGAGAACATTGGCGTTATATCGGCGGGAGACTTGATCAGTATGAGTGCGTGCGGATTGCACAAAGCACGATTGGTGGGTGTTTGCACTCAGCGCTCAACCGTGCAATGAAGGTGATCACTCCTCGCGCAGCAGGACCAAAGGGTCAACAGATAGCGCGCGGTGTGCCGGAATCCAGGTGGCAACAAGACCCAGCATGGCCATCGCAAGAACAACGCCGGCCAGCACAAGCGGATCGCGCGGAGTCGCTTGATACACGATAAAAGCGAGGAGGCGAGTTGCCAGAATTCCCAGCCCGAGCCCCGCTGCCGATCCAACTGCCAGTAACTTGCATGCGCGACCTAACGCTGCCTGCAATACTTCCTTGCGCTGCGCGCCTAGCGCCACGCGAATACCTAGCTCCTTGAGCCGTTTGCTCACCGAAAATGCCGCCATGCCGAAAATCCCGATTACCGCCAGCATCGCGCCCATTCCGCCCATGACACCCAGCGTGATTGTCGCCATTTGAGCAGGAAATAGAACTCCGGCCATCTCGTCGTATCGGGTCTCAAGATTCACGGGCAATCCTGCATCCAGCTGCCGTAACGTGCTTCGGATGGCTGGCCCCAATTGCCGGGGATCACGGCTGGAGCGAACGACCATCCAAGCGGTGCCCGAGGGCCATTGCAGGATGGGTAGAAAGATCGCTGCGTGCGGGTCTTCGGTCAGGCTGGCATATTTTCCGTCTTCGACAATCCCGACCACCCGGATGCGCGTTCCATCGGGCATCTTGAAATGGCCGCCGAGAGCTTCTTCCCCCGAGCCAAAGATCTTGCGCGCAAACTCCCGGTTGACTACCGCAACGCGTGGTGAATTCTCGTCGTCGTGCCACGTGAATTGCCGCCCAGACAACAGCGTCGTGTCTTCCGCCTCAAGATAGTCGGGAGAGATGCGGTATTGGTAGACATTGGCCACGGCATTCTGCGTGCGCAAATCGGTCGTTTGGTCCCGATAGACTTCGGATGCGCTCGTATCGTTCAAGAGTAGCGGATCGCTAAATCCAACTGACTCTATCCCGGGAATGCCGGCGACAGCATCGAGCATGCGCTTCTGCAAGGGGGCTATCCGATCACCCGTATAGCCCGCCATGTGGAGATCGGCGGCGACGAGCATGACATTCTGCGGATCAAAACCATAATGGCCATGAAGGGAACGCATCAGGCCGCGCGCGGCCACGAGCGAGGACGTGACCAGCACTGCACAGATCGCGATTTGCAGCGCCAGCAATGCGTCTCGGGCAGCAATCCGATGACCTGGCTTGCCGGTCAATCCTGCCTTAACGATCTCATAGGGATTCGAGCGAAGAACCTGGCCTACCGGGACAACACCGAATAGGAATCCGCTGATCAAGCTCAGCACCAAAGCTAAGCCGCAGACAGTGGCGTCGGGGTTTACGGGGGCATGAACCGGGAAATTTCCAAAGGGCTGCCACTCGCTCAACCAGCGCAATAGTGCCACGCTCGCGGCCAGGCCGACGCCTCCTCCGAGGAGCGATATCATCACAGCCTCGGTGAACAGGGCACGCAGAATCCGCTTGCGGGTCGCGCCGAGAGCGAGGCGCAGAGCCACTTCACGAGACCGATCAGCGGCGCGCGCGGCAAACAAGCCGCCCAGATTGGCGCACGCTGCCATCAGAATCAATGCCGCCAGCAACATGAGTCCCGCAAGGAATGCCCGAAAGGGACCCGCAAACTGATCACCCAAAAGACTGGGACGAGCCAGTGAATAGGCGATTGAGCCTTCGTCTTTGGGATAAGTCTCTTCAAGGTACGAGCCAATCGAGTTCAGATCGGCGGTTGCCTGTACCGGAGTGCCCCTATCCTTCAGGTGGCCCAGGACCGAGATAAGCGAGCGGTTTCCGCGATCCCTCAGGTAGTTGTATCCATCCACCTGCTCGCAGTTCACTATCGGCACAAAGAAATTGGGAGAGAAAAACACTAGCGTTCCGCGAAAATCGATCGGCGCTACGCCGATGATCGTAAAAGGATGCTTGTTCACCTCAACCGTGCGGCCCAGCACTGCACGATCATCGTGAAAATGGCTGTGCCAGTAGGCGTAGCTCAGCACTATATAAGGAGCGCTGTTGGGACCATGTTCATCGGAAGCGTGAAAGAAGCGGCCCAGATATGGCTGAATCCGCAATGCGTCAAAGTAGTTTCCGGTCGCCTCAACACCCCAGGTGGGAATGGGATTCTCACCTGTGTTCAGCGCCACCTGCGGGATGGTGAAAGCAGCCAAGTCCTGAAAGCTGCGATTGCGATCATGCAAATCCATGTAGTCGGGATAGGAGAAATTGGTGTCCTTCTCTTTCGTGCGCTCGAGTGAGTAGAGGCTGTCGGGCTGAGGCACCTTCAACGGTCGCAGGATCAGCCCGCTCATAACGCTGAAAACCGCCGAGTTTGCGCCGATCGCCATGGCGAGGGTCAAAATGGCTGCGACGGAAAATCCTGGAGATCGGCGTAGCTGGCGGAGGGCGAACCATACATCGGCGCGGATCGACTCCAGCGTAAGCCACAGCCACACTTCTCTGCTGTGCTCCTCAACCACCGCCAGATTGCCAAAAGCAATGTGTGCTTGCCGTTGCGCCTCCTCCGCGCTCATGCCCTCCCTCATCAACTGCTCCACGCGCTCTTCCATATGCAGGAGCATTTCTTCAGAGAGATCGTCAAAGAGTTTGCGGCGGCGGAAGATGCCCGGTATCCAGTTCATTGGAACCTCCTCCTAACTGGCAGGGGATTTGCCCGGATTGAGGACGAGCGCAATGCCTTCAAACATACGCTCAAAGCTGGAAATCTGTCGTCCCAGATGGCGAAGGCCCGATGCAGTGATCTGATAGGTTCTCACCCTGCGATTCGTAGAGGAGACACCCCACTCGGCTTTCACCAGTCTTGCTTTGAGCAGCCTTTGGAGCGCCGGATACAACGAGCCCTCCTCGACTTGCAGCAGGTTCTTGGATCGCTGTTGGATGTGCTGGACCAGCGCGTAGCCATGCGCCGGTTGGCGGCGAAGGGACTCGAGGATCATCATTTCGAGGGCGCCGGGAAACAGATCGCGATAGGAAGTGTCTGTCATAGGCCTGTTTACTACAGGCCTAGAGTAAACAGGGGAAGGCGATGACTTGTCAAGAGAAACATTTCGACTACTCCCTCGGTTGACGATCAGACTCCGTTTTTCTTCAGGAATTGCCCTGAACTTTTCAAACGAGATGACGCTTCAATATACGGCGACGCCACATAGGAAACATCCATCGGAGAACAACTTCCATGAAAAACCAATACGCTGGCGTAAAGACCCCAACCTGGCCTGAGATTGCAACGGCGACACTCGAAGGGTCGGAAGACATCGGCAGCGGTCTTCGGTATTCGTTCAACCGGGCCATCGGTTCGAAGGGATAACCGTGCAGCGGCGACGAATGAACCCGGAGGACCTGATCGCCGACCTTAAGGCCAGGGCCGCGGCTCCTCCGAGTCGACAGAATGAGCTTCTGGTGAGGCACCTCCGATGCAAAGAATCCCTCGAACTCTCGGACGCTGTGACCAACGCGCTTGTTCGCTATCACGCGAACGAAGTGCGGGCGTTGCCGTCGCCCACGGAAATCCTCCCGCCGCTTCAATAGAGACACTCGCCCCGGCCTTCGTTCAGGCGTTGCCATCCTTGGAAAGTCAGCCTGTCAACTACGGCCACGAAGTTAACGGCGAAATGCTCTATGTGCTATGCGCGACTCTCGTCCGCATGGGGCTGGGCACACCCAAGCTGTGGCTCGAATGCGGTGAGGACGCGCTTATCTTTGCCAAACGATCAATCGTGAATCGGATCGGAGCAGAAACGGTTGAGCTGCTCGAACGCAACGTCGAATTTCACCTCGAAGTAACGGACGTTGTGGGCGAGGACAGCGCAGGCCTAAGCACGGGACAATTGGCAATCACTATTCACTGTAGCGGGTGTGGCTATCTGAAGATCGGGCCGGCGTTGCGGACTCTCGAATCGGAGGGAGAAGGGTTGGGCGCGGCCTTTTATTGGACGCTCATCGGTTCGCTCTATCGCGTGATGCGGATCTACGACCACAGCGATGCGCAAGCCTATGAGGAGAACCTGATCGAGGATGCGCAGGAGGACGACCCGGCGGATCGCGACCAGTATGAGTTTCCCGAGGTCGACAAGGCTTTGCCCGAGTGCATCCGCAAGAGTCTCAAACACGAATCCGAGCACTGGCGTCTTGACTACCGGCGGTTACTACGGCGTCACCGTAATGGACGCTACCGGAGCTGGATTCGGCATGTCGAGGCGATTGCAAAGCTCGCCAGGGTTCGAGCGAGGTTCAACGAGCGGGAGGACTTGGACGGGTACTACGACGGGCCACCTCTCCCCGCGCTCTTGATTGTCTTCGAAGAACACGACGCGGCCGCAGCCTGCTTCGACGAAGAGAGCCAGCACATGCTGGAAGGCTCATCCGAGCCAACATTCCATACGATCTTCTTGATTGATGATGCGAAACAATGCTCCGCGGCCATGCGCGCTGTCGAAAGGTTCATCCGCGTAAATCGGGAGCTGTGCGAATTGATCGAAGCGATTCATGGGGGAGAACGGCGATGAAGGTAGAGGTCTCGATCGGCGAGATGCACCGCTTCGAGCTGCGTGACGCTCTGCTCGTCTACCGCGAGAATCGGCGGAGCTTCATCACCTGGCACACGGTGACGACTCAGAAGGAGGGCCCGCCGCTACTGGGACCTGCACAGCCGTTGACGACCGGGTTTGTCGAAGACCTGGCGGTGTCGCTGTCAGGCGGGTCAACAGCCGAGGTCCTTCCCCACAATGTCCTTGCCAAGACGGACCGCATGATCACTTGGTGGACAGCGCGCCGCTTGCATCGCATGTTTTTTGAAAACGCAGAAGGTAGGGCCAAGCAACTCAATGGAAGGCTGTTTCCGCAGCCACCGCTTGTGTGGAAGGTTGCCCATGGAGAGCTGAAGATTCGAGCGCTTTCGGAGAACACACGTCCAAAGGCCCAGAGCACCCTTGCCGTCGCTCCGTTCTGGAACCTCTCAGATGACGGCGGTGTGTGCCTGGGATCGATGCGCTGTCCCGACAGTGCGTCTGCGGCATCGATTGGAACCTGGGAGCGCGGATTCTACGAGAGCGCATTTACGCATGCCAATGTCGGTAGGCTTACGCGCCACGAAGGCGGCCACGATGCGCTGTGGGCCAAACTTCGAGGTAGGCGGCACTCGTTTCCGACCGACGCGCTCATTCGGCTGCCGCAGACGCTCGCGCAATTCATTCAAGGGAGGTAGCGGCCGATGCGCGTCGAACATATTCTCCCGTCTGGTGTGCTTGGTCGCCGGCCTGTGCGGATTCTGGTGGTGGGCGCCGGTGGCACCGGGAGTGCCATTGTGATGGGCTTGCCGTATCTCCACCAGGCGATGAGGGCCTGGGGCCACCTCTATGGCCTCGAAGTCACCCTCATGGATGGCGACGCGGTCTCCGAGACCAACTGCGTCCGGCAGCCGTTCTCCTGGTCCGACGTCGGCCAGAACAAGGCGACCGTCCTCATCAACCGCGTCAACCTGTTCTGGGGCACGAAGTGGAGTGCTCAGCCCGTGTGCTTCGATGACGCAACGCTTCGGTCAAATCATGACCGCAATCCGGATCTCCTGATCGGGTGTGTGGACACGCGGGCCGCGCGCGGTGTCATTGTGCGAAGCGTGTCCAGGAAGTCGAGCTACGTTACCTACTGGCTCGATCTCGGCAACAACGCATCGAGCGGGCAGTTCGTTCTGGGCCAGCCTTTGAACGCCAGGAATCGCCGGAAGGCCGAGCGGCTGCGGACGGTCAGCGAGCTCTATCCGGAGATTGCCGATACGACAGCCGGGGAAGACCCTCTGCCCAATTGCTCCGCCGTCGAGGCGCTCGAACGGCAGGAGCCGTTCATCAATCAGAGTCTCGCAGCCAGCGCCCTGGCCATGCTGGCAAGGCTTTTCCGATACGGCAGGCTCTGTCATCATGGCGGATTCTTTAACGCTGGAACCGGGCAAATGACGAGCCTTCCTGTAGACCCCAACCTCTGGAGGAGAACCGGATTCAGGCATTTGTTGAAATCTGTTGAAAATTGTGGTTTGTAACCTATTTGAATTGAGTGTATTGCGGACACCGTGTAGAAAGCTGTGGTTTTGTAGTGGTCTTGGAGGCTCTCACAGCTACAGATTCGACTAC
>DASXLY010000250.1:0-2523 GCA_036495975.1 Occallatibacter sp.
GGCCGGGAAGCTGAGCGACATGGAAATGCAGGCGATGGTAACGGTATGGTCCTCGAGAGGCTGCCGCATCAGCTCGAGCAGGTTGCGCGGAAATTCCGGAAACTCGTCGAGAAACAGTGCGCGAGCGAGACTTCGCCGGGCCGCGGAACGATGCCACCGCCGATCAGGCCGGCATCGGAGATGGTGTGATGCGGTGAGCGGAATGGACGCTGGGTGACCAGCCCGCAGCGGCATCGAGCACTCCCGCGACGGCATGGATTTTCGTGGTTTCGAGAGCTTCGTCGAAGGTGAGCGGCGCATGGATCAAAGGCCACTACTGTCCAAAATAAATCGCTAGCATTTCCCGGCTGACGACAAGGTCATGCTGGCTGATCCCATTACTCTGGAGTGAGTTCCTACCAAGAACCACATCCAGGAGAAAAAGGATCAGCCATGACACAAGTATGCAGCGTGTACGCGCAGCTATTGCAACTGTTTTCTCGTCGGGAGTTCGAGCAGGCGGTGCAAGGACACGGAGCCGAGCGCAACGCCAAAGGGTTTACCTGTTGGGGTCAGTTCGTGGCCATGCTGTTTTGCCAACTGGGGCATTTGAATTCTCTGCGGGAAGTCTGCATGGGGCTGGCCAGTTGCGAATCGCCCCTGAAGCATCTGGGCCTGGGCGCAACACCGAACAAGTCCACCCTGGCCTATGCCAACGCCAACCGCCCGTGGGAACTCTACCAGACGATTTTCGGCCAGTTGCTCAACAAGTGCCAGAGGGAAGTGGCTGCACAGGGGGTACGGCACAAGTTCCGTTTCAAGAACAAGCTGATGAGCCTGGACGGCAGCATCATCGATCTGTCGGTTTCGGTCTTCAACTGGGCCCACTACCGCACGACCAAGGGTGCGATCAAACTGCATTTGCTGTTGGACCATGACGGCTACTTGCCTGCGTTTGCGACCGTGACCGAAGGCAAGCGGAGCGAACTGGAGGTAGCACGGGGCTTGCGGCTCGCCAAAGGGACGATCCTGGTCGTGGACCGCGGCTACAACGATTACGAGTGGTTCGCGGAGATGACGCGGGACGGGGTCTACTTCGTGACCCGCATGAAGAGCAACACCGTCTACTCGGTGGTGGAAGAGTGCGAGGTTCCGGTCAAGGGCAACGTGCTCCGTGACCAGATCGTTTCTTTGCCCAGTCTGGAGAAGGCTGGCGAGGAGCCGGTCCTGTTCCGGCGGATCGAATACTGGAACCCGGACAAGCAGGAGATTATGGTGTTCTTCACCAATCTGCTCCACCTGGCAGCGTCGACCGTAGCCGCCACTTATAAGGACCGTTGGAAAATAGAGCTGTTTTTTAAGGCGCTGAAGCAAACACTGAAGGTGAAGACGTTCTTGGGAACCAGCGCCAATGCCGTCAAGACGCAGATCTGGACCGCGTTGATCGCCATTCTGATCTTGAAATACCTGAAGATGAAATCAAGCTTTGGCTGGTCGCTTTCCAATCTGGCGGCGCTGTTGCGGCAACAACTGTTCATCTTCCGGGACCTGTGGGCTTGGTTGAACAATCCCCTGGAGGGGCCTCCGGCGGCGCAACAATTGAACGAGCAGTTACCTATGCCATTGGTCTGGTAGAAGAATGTTGGACAGCAGCAAACGGGGGCGACGCTCGAAAGCCAGGTATTGAAAGACGAAAAGTCTGATATCCAGGACAGCATGATGCAAAGAACATAGAAATCAGTTAGCGTCCGAGGGCCGGATCAACCTGCTGTCATCAGTGGGGAGTGAATGGCTATGTCTCTTGAAATCAACAAGGCTGGTTTACAAATATGCTGTCTTGGACAAGAGTGATCAAAGGCAGACGCTTGGTGAGCATCGTCTTACCTGACCCCGGCCGCCCGATCAACAGGATGTTGTGGCTCCGCGCCGCACAACTTCGAGGGCGCGCTTGGCGGTCCTTTGCCGCGAACATCCTTGAAGTCGAGCGAGAAGTGCTGCAGTTCTCCGAGCAGCTCTTCAGTCTTCACGTGGAACGGCTCGCGCGCGATCGAGCCGACGATCGTCGAGTTGAGCAGATCGATGACATCGAGGAGCGACGCAACCGGGAAAACATTAACGCCTTCCACAACTGCGGCTTCGGCGGCGTTGGCGGCAGGAAGAATCAGATTGGGAATCTTTTTCTCGCGCGCTGAGGGCCACCGGTAACATGCCGGGAATTGGTCGCAGGCTGCCATCGAGTCCGAGTTCTCCGACCAGAAGGAACTGATCGATATTCTCGACGCGCAGCGCCCGTCGGCTCCCAGAATTCCCAGGGCGATGGGCAGATCGAATCCCCACCCTTCTTTTTTGAGGTCGGCAGATGCGAGATTGATGGTCGTCATCGTGGGCGGAATGCTGTAGCCGGAGTTCTTGATTGCCGCGCGCACACGATCACGGCTCTCGCGAACCGCCGCATCGGGCAGCCTCACCGTGTGAAACTCTTCCTTTTCGACGACTACCCCTCTGTAATCAACTTCTACATCGATTTAGTTAGCGTCGATTCCA
>DASXLY010000251.1:0-3196 GCA_036495975.1 Occallatibacter sp.
TGACTCGCGCTCTCGCGGAGCGATGCCGGGAATTGCATCTGCCTTTTCTGGACACCGCCGGGAATGTCTACCTCGATGCTCCTGGCCTGATGGTGTACATCACTGGTGAGCCGCGGCCAGCAGACGCCCGAGCTGACGCCCAATATCGGGCCTTCACCACTGCCGGAATGAAGATTGTTTTTGTGATGCTCTGCCAGCCACGTCTGGCCGAAGCGACATATCGCGACATAGCCCGAGCTGCGGGAGTTGCACTGGGCGCTGTGGGCGCTATTGTCCGTGACCTGGAGGCACGAGGATTTCTCGTGCAGCGGCGAACGAAAACACTAACGAATCGACGGAAGCTTCTTGAAGACTGGGTCGCCCGCTTCCCTGAAATCCTCCGCCCCAAATTGCTCCGCCACCGATATCAGGCTGACCGCGATCGTCTACTGGCTCTCGATCTACATGACAACAATGGCTACTGGGGCGGAGAAATGGCCGGCCAGCGGCTCACCGGCTATCTCAAGCCGGAGCACTTTACTTTGTACGTTGCAGGGGATGAGAAACCTCTGCTCACGAAAGCCAGAATGCGCCTCGATCCGAATGGAAACACGGAAATTCTTCGGGCCTTCTGGAATCTTCCCCCCGATGAGACTTTTCCAGATGTTGTCCCTCCCCTCCTGGCCTACGCCGATTTGATGGCGACGCCAGACGGACGGAATCTGGAAACAGCACGTTTGATCTATGACAAGTTCCTTGAACCGCTACGAGGTTGACGAGAGCCGGCCACTCGATCCAGTGACCCTTCACATTCTCACGGTTGTGAATCGAGTCGCTAACGACCTCAACGTTCCTTATATCGTTGTTGGCGCGACGGCCCGCGATCTCCTGCTGTTCCACGTATTCGGAATCCCCGTAACGCGAGCGACTGCGGACGTAGACTTTGCCGTAGCCGTGGATACCTGGGAACGGTTTCTTCATCTACGCGAAGCCCTGTTCGAAAGTGGGGAGTTCAGCGAAGGAAAGATTGAACATCGCCTATTTCTCAACGCATCACCGAGCACGGAACAGATCCCTGTGGACCTTATTCCCTTCGGCGGCATTGCTGACAGGGACCTCATTCATTGGCCACCAGATTGGGAAACCGTGATGACCGTTGCCGGATTTGATGACGCAATGGCAGCAGCCGTCCACGTGAAGGTAAATAGCAGTCTAACCATTCCAGTTGCGTCCCTTGCTGGACTCACGGTGTTGAAGCTCTTCGCCTGGTTCGATCGGCAGACGAGCGATAAGGACGCTCTCGACCTGTTCCGAATCATCTCCACCTACGCAGACGCGGGAAATCTTGACCGACTATACGGTAACGAAATCCGATTCATGGAGGAGGCGAGCTATGACATAGAACTGGCGGGTGCGAAGCTTCTTGGTTTCGATGCTCACCGGATATGTCATGCTGAAACGCTGACGAAGCTGCGCAGCCTCTTATCTCCAGAGACGGTCATTGAGAGACTGGCAGAACGCATCCGGCTATCCCGATTTCCATTGCAGCCGGAGCAACTACCCAGACTTCTCTCGGTTCTGCTGGGTTTCGCCGAGCGTCTGATGCAGTGAGGCTTATAAGCAAAACGATTCCGAGACAGCCAACTTCCTGGTCAATCCATCGCACAAATCGAGCGAAGACGTTTCGGATGACCGAGTCCAATATCCAGTCGATTCGCCTCAAGAGATAAACATCTGTCGGCTGCAGAGTGAGTCCGTCATGCGTTCCTGAAGGCAACTCGGACCTGGCCGTTGGAGTGGTATCACTACCTATATCGAAAGACGAGAGACGAGTATGGAAAAGACAGTTTCGGCAGCGGATGCAAATCGAAAATTCTCTCAGCTTCTCCAGGGTGTACGACGGGGGCGCAGTTATGTGGTGACAAGCCATGGGCAGCCCGTCGCAAAGCTCTCCCCTGTGGACGAGGCAGAGAATGCAGAAGCTGGCGCGCGGGATGCTCTGCTCAAAAGATTGCGGCGGCAGTCGGTCGTCACCATCGGCAGCGTAATGACACTCAGATGGAAGAGCTGCTCGTCGGTGGCATCGATCCAGGCTGCCACTTTGGAGGCTGGCGTCGTTTTGATGAGTTCCGATATGGCATTCGTATCAATCAGGAAGCCGCTCACAAATCCACCGGTCGGCCATAATCGAGCTTTCGCTCAAGATCGATGCCAGATCCTGACAGCGGCGAATCAGCAAAGAACTTCGACAGACTCTTTGGCTGCGCGGCCCGGCGAGTCAGGCGCTCGAACTCTTCAATCGCTACGATCACCACGGCCTCTTTGTTGTGGCGCGTGACCACTTGCGGAGCGCGTTCCCTTGCCCTACGAAATACTTCGCTGAATTGCGCCTTCGCCGTCTGCAGCTGCCACCGTGGAGACGAGGGGGTACGCTTCCTGCTTGAGATGGGGGGCTTCTTTGACGCATTGGACGCCATATTCTTCTCTGACCAGTCTGACTAGACGTAGCGTTCGCTAAACTTGCCAAACGAGTCAAGTAATCCTCGTCGCTCTCGTGAAGCAGATCAATTTCACGCTGTCATTGCGCTTCGATCCGTCGAGGCGCTGGCCAACTCTTCGCCTCATCTGGTCGTATAACGAGATAAACCGACGTTCGAGATCCCAGTTGATCTCTCTCAGAGCACCGCGAATGGAAACGACTAATCGCAGATAGAAGCTGTTTCCAGAATGGTACTCTCCTGCTCTAAGGCGAGCAGGAGGCCTTGGAATTCAGCCATAGTCTCGACGCTGTGCGACTCGGCGAACTCCCTGGCTTCAATCTCTGTCGCATAAGGAAAGAACCTGCAATAAAGCTCAGCCTTCTGCGACTCGGCAGCTTCTCCCATAAATAGCCTATAGTCAATGCGGCCTGCTCGCAGAAGCGCGGGATCGAGCGCTTCCATTTCGTTCGTGGTCATGACAAAGATCACATTCTCTGGCGCGTGAAATCCATCCAGAACATTGAGCAATCCAGAAAGGGTAACGCCTCCCCGATCTGAACCTGCATTTTGACTCCCGTCCTTTGCCGGGACCAGCCCCTTCTTCCAGGCATCTGATTCCGAGCGGCGATTCCCGGCCTTCATGCAATCAATGTCTTCGAAGAGAATGACTGAGTTCTCCGGCACGGCATTCATCGCCTTCTTTAGAGTCCGATCGTTCAGCTCCGTCAGGTTGACAA
>DASXLY010000252.1:0-484829 GCA_036495975.1 Occallatibacter sp.
TAGACCGTCGACGAGGGTTTCTCCTCGTAGAGGGTTGGCACCACCTCTTTCCATTTTACGTCGTTGGCAGTTACCGTGAGCGTGGTCTGGCGCCCGGTCGGCGTCGGGGCCTGCGTGTAAGTGAGGGGCGACTGCCTGAGCGTGAACCGCTGGTTGGGAGTTGCTGCTGAACCGCTGCCCATAATTTCGCTGACTGAACGGCCAGCAGTGGCGAGGCCAACGTTGGCATTTACCGTCGTCATGGCGCGGTCGTAGACGTTGGCGAGCGACCCCTTGAGAAGAATCTGAGTATGGGGATACGGCGTTGTGGTCACCAGGACCGAGGAGACAAGGCCGAATTCCTGCACATCCGGGTCGTCCTTCGAGGAGTCGAGCAGGGTGAAGCTGTTGAGATGAGCGAAGACGCTGCCAGTGCGGCCACTCTGGTCGGAGACGCGCAGTTTGGGTGGCAAGAGATGAAACAACAATTGAAAATGCAGGATCCAATCGGGCACGCTGCCGTCCTGATTGAGAGGAAGCGGGGCCGGATCAATGAGGGTGACGATGTCTCCTGGATTCAGTGTGAGGTTCTCGGAGCCGTCGTCCGGCCCGTTGTCGGGAATGAAGGTGAGTGGAGAGGCACTGGCCGCCACCGCGAGCTTCTGAGCTTTTCCGAAGACTGCGATGGCCTCGACACCGACGAGATCAGGCCGCAGGACATCGATATCGATCACGGTTCCATAGAGGGGGTGATCGAGAGGCTGCCGGGCGAGAGTGAGCTGCTCGCTTTGCGCGTGAACCGTGGTGGATCTCCGCAAAAAACCGGAAACGTCGGCATCCGCGAAATCGCCGGCGAGTTCGGTAATCCGCGCCGATGTGCCAAAGGCGGACAAGGATGTGGTGCCGACAGAGACGGCTTTGAAAAGCTGAACCGTTCCTTCGATGTCGAGCGCCAACCAGGAGCCCACGGCAATTTTTGAATAGATGGAGTCAAGGTAGATCTGGTCGGCGGACAACGACTCGAAGCCGATCCACTGCCATGGTGAGTGGCTGTCGTCGATCAAATTCGTGAGACTTGTGGAGGTGGTGTCGTTGGGATTTACAAAGAGGTTCGGATCGGGAGCTGTCGCGCCGAACAAGGCAGCCCTTTGCCGGAAAGCAAAAATCTTCGCGGTGGTCCAGACCGTTGAGGACCGTCCGCTGCCGGTATCGTGCCAGAGGCGTCCATTCCACCCGGCCCACGTAACGTTGTTCGTGGTGTCTACGTTTACCTGATTCAGGATTACGACATCCCATTGCTCATTCGGAGTGGGTCCGCCGCTCCATCGTTCCCGATCGACACCGAGGATCAAAAGAGCATCACCGGGGTTGAGGTGGGTCGTGGTTCCAGCGAGGTAGAGGCCCTTGCCGCCGGGCGGAATCCACGGAATGGCCGCGGTTACGGGAAGAGCATTCCAATCGGGCTTGGCAAGAATGTCAGCGGAGGTTTCAAAGTATTGCGGCTTCTGATTCTGTGCGGGAACATTCTGGACCTGGGTGCCGGCGGGGATGGTGATGGCGGTTGTGTTGGGATTGGCGGGAAGCCCGGTGGCAGCTTTCAATGTGAAGGCGAGATAAGTTTCGGCGGAAACTCCCGGCGCAGGCTGGTAGCCGACCAGACGCGCGAGTTCGGTGAGAGAGCGAATCTGCACCGCGGTGCGGAGATAGCTTTCGTTGGCCAACCGTTCCTGATAGAAGGTGAGAATGTCGAGGACCACCGCGCTTGCGTCGAGAAGAGCGATGCTGAAGTCGTCAGTGTCGCGCGTCTTCAAGCGACGAAGCGCGGGATAGTCCGCGCTTGAAAGGCGTGCCAGCATGGACTCGCGGAAGATGGCCCAGGTTCCGGTGCGATAGTTGATCGCGCTGAGACCGGGAAGATTTTTCTCTCCCTGGGGCGTCTCGATGCTGGTGCCGGAACAGCAGCCGCATGTGCAGGAGCCGGGATTTTCTGAACAGCTCATGAGCTACTTGCCTCCTTTCAGCACGAGTTTGAGCTGGCCATGGGCGGGAAAGCTGGGATCGTTTTCCATCTGCGCGATTTCGGTCGGTCCCAGCGGAATTTCGCCCTTGGCAAGAAAGCTGGTGTCGTGGGTACCCTGGGGGGTGAAGACGGTTGCGGTTACCGATGTGACGCCAGCTACCTTGCGCGCCGCAGCATAGATCGGGCTGAGGTACACGGTTTCACCGAAAGTGAAGCGATGGCGCGAGAAGAGTCCTCTCTGCCCGTTCGGAGCAGTTCTGCTTCCGAGCGCATCCGTGAGCGCCTGGCGTACGTCTGCCTGAAAGTAGTTGGGATCGACGCAGACCGTCAGCTCGATCTCAAGCGGAACGTAATTCGGAGAAGTGATTTCGAGATCCTGACCGGCGAGCCGATAGCGATTGACGAAACGCTTGAGAGCCTTCGCCAGAGAGGCCGGAAGGGCTCCGCCGCTTTTGGGCTCGGCGGCCAGAAACACCGTGTACCAGCTGCCCGTCCAACGGAGGCTTGCGGCGGATTCCCGCACCTGGGAATTGCGGTCGGCGATGTCCTGGTAGTCGGACATTGTGATCGCCCGCTCCTGGGTGAGAAAGGCCTGGGGCGCGCGCCGACGGATCTGTTCGTTGGTCTCCGGGTCGACGCCTCCCGAGGCGGCCATGGGGTTAGTGCACTTCACAATGCGAGCGTCGCCCGTGTCGGAATAGACGAGCGTCTCCGCGCCGACGTTTCCCATGGCGCCGTTGCCAACGCGGTAGGACGCCGAAAAAAGTGCGCCGCTTGAGGGCCGCTCGCCATTGGTGCCGTCACCGAAGCGAAGGTGGGCGCTGCCGTCGTACTCGATTTCGATGACGAAGTTGGTATCGGCGGGTCCGGACTGAAGGAGATTGGCTCGAGGCAGCCACTGAGTTGTTCGGGATTGGAAGGCGCTTGTGAGTTCAACCGCGGGGAGCGCTTCGTTCGCGTCGTAATGCATCAGCGCATACGCAGACAGGGCGGGGTTCGGTTCGTCGAGGAAACTGCGGACGCGAATGAGTTCGGCGGGATCGGAGATGACGAGAGGAAGGTTCTGAAGCGTGAGGTTATCGAATTGCTCGATGAGAACCGGGGTTTCGACTCCCGTGCCCGAAGGCGGGTTATAGACGACGAGGAGATTGAACTCGTCCGGTTTCTGCTGGCTATCCTGTGCGAGAACGCCGAACAGCTGAGGCCATCCGAGGGGATTCGTGGCCTGAACGGTGAGGTAAGGGTTTCCTCCTCCATCGACAAGATTGATGGCGCCGGAGTTGGGAAGGCGAATGGGATTTGCAGGAAATCCGGCGGGCGTTGTTCCAAAGGGAACGAAACCGGCGGGGACGCGGATGAGCTGGGACTGGGCGTTGATCTGGGTCGCCGCGTAATTGGAATCGGCCGGATTGAGTGAGCAGTTGACGAATTGCTCGAGGGCAACGGGAGTGGGAACACCGTAGGGTCCGCTGGCCGGGTCGTAGACCACGGTTAGGTCGATGTTCGACGGGTTCACCGAATTCGCTTGAGCGAGGACGCCGAAGTTCGTGGGCCACTTCGAGGGATCGACAGCCTGAACTGCTGCGGCGGTGAAGCCGTTGGTGTCAACGAGGTTTGAAAAGCCGGAGCTGACCAGGGGAACGATTCCGGGCGTAACCGGCGATCCGGCGACCGGAAGGGGAACCGCCTGCGTAATGTTCAGGTCGGGGAGGACTGGACGATATCGTACCGGCAAACCGACCGGTTGCTTCGGCTGGCAACGGTCGTTGGTATTCGGCGGAAAGATGGAAGGCTCGGGAACCGGATCGAGAGCAATATCGTCGAGGCTGAGCCCCTGATCGGCAAGCACGTTGTTGCCGAGGACAACCGAGACGTGTTGGAGATGCTGCGCCTTCCCAGTCTCGTCGACGTAGGTGGAAGAGAGACAGAGCGGGAAGGGAAGAGCATCCTCGATTGCCCACTGGATTTCGGTTACGGCGGTAGGAGTCTGCGAAAGCGAGATGACCGGGTCTCCGGTATCGACGGCAAAGAGTGGATCGACGAGCGAGGATCCTGTCGCGGTCTCGGTCGCAACTTCTGTCAGTCGCACCGCGTAGCGATGGCGGAGGTCGGCATCGGCGGGGCTGCCGGTCTGAGGTCCCATCACCTCTTCGAAGACGAGAACGTCGCCGGGCTGGAGGTTGGGATAGCTGCCGAGGAGCGTGGCTTCCGTTGCTCCCATCGGAAGGCAGCAGTCAGCGTCTCCCCAGGTGTAGAAGAGCATCTGATTGTGTTCCGGAAAGAGGACTGCATTCTGCATGCTCTCGAAGACGATGACGCCGGCAGAGAGAGCCGCCTCCTCGTTGCCTGCACCGATGGCGAGAGTTGAGGGCATGTTGGAAGCGAAGGTGTAAAAGCGGGCTAGATTACGGTCGAGAAACGCCTGCGCGTTCACATCGAGATGTATCCAGCTGCGCGCATTCGAGCCGTCGTGAATGAGATAGTCGACAAGAAGTGCATGGCGCCGAAGCGAGATTCGGCTGCGCGCCGTTTCGATATAGGCCTCGGTTGCGACCGCATCCTGCTGGTAACTCAGATTGTCGCCAACATAGGCGATAAGTTCAGCGAGCACGACTCCCATATCCGCCTCGGTGAGGGCTGCCCAGCCGGGCACAAGCTGCATGAGGCGGTCGAGAAGGATGGAGCGGAAGGAGCCATAGTCCTTGGCGAGGTAGTTGATGGGAGGGGGAGGCGGAAGGTCGGGACTGCACGCTGCAGGCGATGGCGCGCAGTCAAAGTAGGGCGGGCATTCGACCTTGAAGGAGAATTCGACTTCAGAGAGTTCAGGGTCAAAACCCGGTAAGGTCTCGGTTATGTCGAATGAATCTTCGCCGGCTTTGGGAGCACTGTTGACGATACGAAACAAGTACGGCGAGAAATCGCCGGCGACCGTGGTGCGAACCACGAGGACGTTCGGCGCATCCGGCAAGGCGTTGAAATAGGCGACCTCGTTGGGAGTTGTGGTTGGCGGCGTTGTGCCTGGATCGGTGGCGAGCGCGGTCCACTCGATACCGATATTGAGAATGCTTTCGCCGCCGGAGATCAAGATCTGAGAGCGATCCAGTTTCTGTGGAAGGGGGTTGAGGAAGTGCACCACCAAGGTGCGTTGGCGGGGAGAAGGCTGGGTCGGCGTGGACAAGAGCTTCGCCTGGTGATCGAGCACTTCAAGGTAATCAATTCCGTTGAGCGTGGGATTCCCTAATACAGCTGCCTTGCGCTTTTCGTTGCAGCAGGCATAAATGAAGGCGCTCATTGCGGACCTCCGTAGACGAAGGTCTGTACTTCGGTGATATCCCGGTCGAGCGGCGAGTAGGTGACCGTCACGGTGAGCACCGGGCCGTCAACCGACGCAACTACCGACTGGACGCGGATGAGATTGCCGAGCCACTTTTGCAGCGCTCCTTGCACGCTGAATTGAGTGGCAGCGGCCAGTTCCATGCTGTTCGGAGCAAAGGGCAGTTGCAGAAGACCGCTGCCGAAGTCCGGCAGATTGACGCGTTCTCCCGGCGACGTGAAAAGCACCTGCTCGACGCACTGGCGGAGAAAATCCTGTTGTGGATCGAGGGTGCGGCCGCGTCCGTCGAATTGATAAGGATAGTTGACGTTGGTGCCCATGGCTTCCTCGCTTGCCTAGCTGGCGACCACCAGAGTTTGTGACTGGACCGGCATCATTGGCGTGCCAGTGGGAGTGCAGGTTGAGGACCCAGTCATGATCGCGACCGGCTGGCCCTGCGACTGGACCTGCGTCGCGCCCATGATCCACTGGCCGGTGACACAGGGCCCGTTGCCATTGGGTGGAGTGAATGCACACCCGGCGATCGAGTAGGGGGCCGCGATCGTCGCGATTGGCATTCCGGAGACGAAGACGCAGGAACTCGGACTTGTCGGCATCGCCTGCCCTCCGTGCGAACACATCACCGTCGCTCCTACATGCAGTATTGGTCCCGGCATCTCGTAAGTCCTCCTCGCGACGAATCTTGAAATTCATCCACCCACGATGGTGAGGGCGGATTCGTTGACGGCCACGGTGGGGCCGATGAGCGTAATCGACGCACCTTGGCCGTTATCGATGTAAATGCCTGTTTCGTTGATCACGATCATGGCTCCGCTGGTGCTCTTGAGGACGATGCCTCCTGTACCTGGTGTCGGGGCCGAGTCGCTGATGATGATCATGTTTTCGCCGGTCGATTGAAGCACGATGTTCTGGCCGGGCGGAATAGCCGGAGGCGCGGTGGCCATGGAGGGAACGTCGCTTGCAGATCCCCAGAAGCCACCGGTCCAGATCGGGTAGTCGGGGTTGCCTTGTTCAAACTCGACCCACACCTGGGATTCGATCGGAGGAACGATGAAGATTCCGGACTGCATTCCAGCGGCCGGCACACACGGCATCGCCCAACTGGCCGGGGTGTCTCCGAAGACGTCAGGGCACTGAAGCATGACACGACCCAGCTGCAGGGGATCGATATTTTCGATCACCAGGCCGCGATACTTTCCGTAGTACCGCTTGGCGCTGCCGCCGGGAGTGGAGTCCTGTGGGCTCATGCGTTCACCGTAGGTACCGTAGAGACAAGTCCGTTGCGCGTGAGCGTGAAGTTTTGCTTGTACTCGCCGCGCTTGATTTTGTGCGTGACACTCTTGACGTAATAGAGACCGTCAAAAGCGGGGCCGACGCCGCGGACTCCGACGAGGCCTCGCGCTTTTAAAATTCCGCGGTAGCGTGCGACGTCGAGCGACCCTTCGCAGGTGACGGCCTCGGCGGCCTGCGCGGCAGCTGCGAGACCAACCATCAGCGCCTGTGGGAATGGCATTTTTGCCAGATCATCGCGAAACGGCTTGAGGTCGGGCGGTATGAGATTGGTGGGAAGAGGCGGTATGAGGCCCAGGGGAGGATTCAGAGGGGTGATGGGCGGGATCGGAATGGGAAAGCTGACTCCGCTTTCCTCGTTGTTGTAGTAGACGATGGGAATGCGATTTTTTTCCTGATCGAAAGTGAAGTGCAGGTTCTCGACATTGGTATACGCATCCATGTCGGCGTTGAGCGATGGCTGCGGGTTGCCGACTTTAATCTGGGGGCCCCAGTAAGCTTTGCTGACGCCGACGACCGGGCCGGGATCGATGTAGAAGACGTAGCCAACCTGATCGGCGAGCAGGCGAATGTAGGCAAGGTCGGTGCCCTGCTGCGAAGGGATCTGCTCGATGGGCAACTGCATCACGAGCATGATGCTGGGAATGACCATCGGAATGACGCCGAACAGAGCATACTTGGCGAGCAGAACCGCGACGCGAGCCTCTGGCGGCATCGCGGGAAAAGGGAAGCCGCTGAAGTCTGACTGATCCATCAGAGCGGTGAGATCTTTTCCAGTGATGGTCAGTGTGGAGTTGGACCCCTTGTCGCCGGGCGAGATCTGATTGTTGGTGATTACCCCATCGATAAGAACCTGCGCCTGTGCGTTGATGGTTGCAATGAGGATGACGCGCATGAACAGGAGGGGCATGCCTCCGGTGAGCAGGAACAGGATCTGCAGCGGTGACTGTTTATCGATGCTGAACATGAGCTGGAACCCGCTCTGACCCACGTCCTCGGTCTTCACTTCAACTTCAGTGAGGGAATCGAGCACGACACGAGGAACCGTGACCGGAACCACCGGCCCGATCATCAGGGTTAGCTGCACGCTTTGGAGCAGGCTAGGCACCGGTGTTCCCTCCCGGCACTCCCTGCGGGGTGGTGATGTCGAGGACTCTTCCTGGAAATGCGACGAGATCATTGGGAGTGATGGCGCCGTTGGCATCGCAGATGAGCCAGTACATCAAGGGGTCGCCGAGATACTTCGCCGCAATGAGGTCGAGCCGGTCGGCACGCGTGGTTGTGTGGCGCGCCACGGTGCTGAAGTTGGGAGCGCCGGGCTTGGGAACGAAGCGGCGCGCGAGGTATCGAATCACCTGGCCGTTTGGGGCGGTGTACTCAAGGGTGGAAAAGTGATAGTAACGGCTGTCGGTGGGGAAACTGACCGACGGGACTATGCCGAGCTGCACGAGTGTATCCAGGGGATTGTTCATGGAAGACCTCCCAAACCGAGGACGCTGAGGGCTACCGACTTGGCATCTTTCGCAAGCGATTCCTTGTTGCTGAGATAGGCCATGAAGTAATGTCCGGCGGGATGCTGGAATCCGACATCATCGATGGTGAGCACGCGCATGCCGAGCGAGACCTTGGCTCGAATCGGATTGAGGCGGGTATCAAATGCCTCTTCAGTGATGGAGAATTCTGTGAGCCGGATCGGAACCACGCGATTTCTGCTCCAGACAAAGAGCGTGAGCGGTTGCTCGAGGGGGATGATCTCAAGCGTGCCCGCATTGGCCAGGTTGTCGTCTGCGACCAGAGTGTCGACCGTGGGATTGATCAGCATTTCCAGTTGTGCCAGCTGTGGCTGAAGTCCGGAGTCGCGATAGCTCTTGCTGTCGGCGTCGTTGGGAAATTCGAGATAGTCGGTGGCGTCGAGTTCGGCTTCGAGCTTGATGGTTTCGATCGCCGGCCCGCGCAAACGCAGGACGTCAACGCGAGTGCCATCCTGCCCGCCGGGCATCGACTGAATCTGCAAGGAACGCAAGATCGAGTCAGAGTTGTACTGGAAGGCAATCACGGACTGGATCATCGTGGTGTTGGGGTCGAGCGTGACGATGCCACCCTTGACGAGGTGCGGCGAGATGGGCGATGCAGTGCTCACGAAGGTCCTTCTCCTTAGCGGCGTTAAGCGTTTCGATTCTGAGCTGTCATCGGGTGGCCTGTGTGAGGTCCGACTTCGGCTTGATTTGTTCCGGTTTGGGATCCTTTACCTTTTCCCATTTGCTGGTGTAGGTCGCCGGCCCGTAGCTCCACTTGAGGCCTATGAGGCGGGTTTGGGCAGCCCTTTCCTTGTCGTCTTTCGAACCATCAGTGGGCAGCGTTACTTGATCGTTGTAGTCGGCTTTGACTTCGACCCAGACGAGCTTGCCCGTACTCACCGCGTCGATGACAGGCTTCTCCATGGCACGGAAGAAATCGCCATTCGAAGTGTTGGTAAGGGGCATCATGTTCTCCCATTCCCCGAGGCCGCCGAGGCGGTCGTTCAACAGATGACCGCGAATGTAGTTGCGCGTTTTCAAGAGAGAACCGAGATCGGTCCAAGCCGGCGGATCATTTCGGTCGTTGGGTCTGGTGCCTTTGCGATTCTTGATGCTGAGGAAGGCCGTAACACCGCTGGCTGCGCCGAAATGGCGTTCTGGATCGTTGGTGATCTCAGACTCCGGCATGGTAACGCCTTTGACCTTGAGCGCCTTGATGGCCTCGAAGAGGTCGTCGAACCTGGCCTGGCCGTCATCGGCGCCTTTCTTCGAGTCCTGAACTTCGCCTTTCCTCCAGCGAACCTTCTTCGCCAAGTCAAGGATCCTCGTCTTCTCGTCCCCGGAAGCGCCAACATTGTCTAGGAAAAGCTCGAGGGTGCTTGGCGAGCTTTCGACGATGATCTTCGGATGGTCTCCGTCATCTCCCTCCATATAGAGGGAGTGTTTCTCGTCGCCGAGCTTGAACTCCTTGCGCGCCTTCCACCACTCAACGACACTGGCGACGGCTCCTTTGCCCGACTCCCAGAGCGCTTTTCCCTTTTCGACGATGTAGGCGAGGACCTTGTCGACAGCTGCGCCGACTTTGTCCTGAATGTTGTGGATGATCTCCCGGATCTTCTCGCCTATGCCTCCGAGACCGAGCTGTCCGGCGAGAAAGTTGAGAATGATCGGCAGCGTTTTCGCCATGGTCGACTCGATGAAATTGGCGGCCTTGGCGATGTTGCCGGCGGCGATTTCAGAAAGGGAATCGGCTATCGCGCTGATCAGTGCGGCGATCTGCTTGGCCTTCTCGATGAATACGCGGAGGGCGCCATAGATGAGCTGTATAGCCTGGATGATGGCGCCGGCCGGATTGAACAGCTTGATCAGAGCGGCCACGGCGGCCGTGACAATATTCGTGATGGCCCAGTCTTTGACTGCCGAGAGCACCGTCTCGATGAGGTTGTCGGCCTTTTCGAGGATCATCTTCCAGGCGGCCGCGAGCCCCTTGGTGGCAATGGTTGCGAGAAACTCGAAGGAGGTCTCGAGGAAAACCACGGCCTGCTCACTCCCGAGCGCTTTGACGAGGCGGGCGCGCAATTTCGAGTAGGTGAGGCCGAGCACCTGAAGAAGCAGATTGACGACCGAGGCAAAGTTGAACGGCTTGGGAATCGTGAGGCCGGTCGATGCAATCTCACCGAAGAGCCAGTCGAGGACGGCGTTCTTCAGGTGTTCGAGGATGTTGTCCTTGAACTGGTTGAAGCCTTGCTTAAGCGAATCGACGAGGTGGCCCAGGAAACCGACCGGGTCCTGGATGATGGTCGAGAAAGCGGCGCCTGCCTTGCGAAGCATGTCGAAGACGCCGGTGGCACCGACCGCGTCAAGCACTCCCTGAACAACGAATTCGAAGACCTTGTCCAGGACATGAGAAGCAAATTCCTTGGCCTTGACGAAAGGCGGTTTGAAGATTTCATAGATACGCGTGAGTGCCGCGGATTGATTGAAGATGTCGCTCGGCTGAAGCGAATTGATTGCGTCTTTGACGAGTCCCTTGAAGTACTCAATCGAGAAGGCGAGCTGATTGATCTCGTTCTTGAGCCAGTCAAAGGCGCGGTCAAGGGCTCCAGATTTTTGCAGATTCTCAAAGGTATCCTGTTTCCCGATGAGCTTGAGAAACCCTCCTACAAGGTTCGTCCCGTTCCGCTCGACCTCAGTACCGGAGATTGGATCGTGACCGAGGATCACGGTGAACAGCTCATAGCCAGGAATCCGGCGCGCGATTTTCTTCAAGGCTTCGATCGGATGCCCGAGATCACTAATGCTCAGACTCTTCGCGTCTTCCTCAGGGCTTCTCTGGACCATGCGATTCGTTCTCGTGATGGATCCAGCAACTGGCAGTACGGCAGGCACGACGCGTACTGTCTGCGGTGATTGCTGCACGACATGGGTAAGCTCATGGGCCAGAAGCCGCCTGCCTTCGGTACTGCGGGGGGAATATCGGCCACTGGCGAAGACGACGTGCTCGCCGAGAGTGTAGGCGCGAGCCCCTAACGCGCGAGCCGAGGCGGCTGCAGACGAATCGGCATGAATCTGGACGCGACTGAAGTCGAAGCCTATGCGCGATTCCATGATGCGTCGTGTTTCGCGATCAAGCGCCTGCCCAGGGGTTTTGAGCACGGTCGCGATTTGCGCCCCTTCGACATCCGGCGCGAGTTCCGGGTTGTTGTCGGCTTGGCGCTGGATCCTGATTCCTTGCTCTTCCTTCTCTTCTTCAGGGTCACGACGATTGTGGGAACTGACCGGATGGAGCAGCATGGGCATCGGAGCAAGGCGTGCTGGGAGAGGCGCGGCGACAAATGGCATGGGGTGCCGAGTTGAGATGTCAGCTATGCGTTGAGACGACGCAGCGCCCGGCGTGGCCGTACTGGGAGAAGCACTCGTTGCTTCACGACTGGCGTTTTCTTTGAGAGATTGCGGAGATGCTTCGGGTTTCTGTTCTTCCTTGAAGCGCTTGCAGGGCCGGGCGCCGGTGAAGCTGAGGACCAGGGTGCTTTTCCTGGGATGCTGGAGCGAGTTGATTTGAAGCGAAAGCCCCGGATGGAATCGATCGAGCGGTATCGAGGAAAGCTTCGGCGGCAGATCCCTATGGGTCCTTGCGATCTCGGAAATGGCTTCGGCTGCAATCCTCCCGCTGAAGACCGCACCTGCAGGAGTTTCGACAAAGCCTTGTTCCGTTCGCGCCAAGAGCTTGCCATGAACAAAGTCGACAAGGTGTCGTCCCGCTTCAGTTTTGAGAAACGTCTGAGCGATTGCTTCAAGACCGTCTGGAGAATCGATGATCGAATCGCAGTCGTGAACCGGGGTTTCAGTCTCCGTGTTCTTGCGGATTTCAGCGGCATTCCAACTCGAAAGACTCCAGGGTCCTACTCGATTGCCGGATGCTACGAGGTCGGCAACCCGGTTGGCTTCGTGCTCGAATTGGTCGTCGGGCGCATTGACGCGAATCGGCTTCGCGGTGCTCGCCGTCTTCGGCGTGGCTTCGAGGCTGGCGAGAGCGGGGCTCATGATCGCACGCCCTTTCCAATGCTTCGGGCGACGCTGGAGCCGAGACGCCGTGCGCTTGCCGGAGAGGCGTCGCGCAACTCGGAGGTGAGCCGGAGTACGGGCGTTCTTGCCGAATGTGTCCAGGCTCTTGCGGCGACTGGGTCGGACAGTGTTTTGCGAAGGCTGTCCTTGAGGCTCTCAAGAAACGCCGATCTCTGGAGCGGGTCCATGCCGCGCAGGACGACGCGATCGATTTCGACTTGGATGCGTCTCATGCCCACCCCCGGGTTTCGCTCTCGGCGAGAGGGCGTTCGATCTTGATGGCTTCCTGTCGCGTGGCGTGAAGGATGTGCTGCATCCCGATGGGAGAGTCCGATTCGGCGGCGAGGAACGCAGCATTCAGAGCGATATTGCGAATGTTTCCGCCGGTCATGTTGAGTTGCGCCAGTTGCTCAAGATTGAGATTCCGGGTGGGTGCCTGGGAAGGAAACATCCGGCGCCAGATCTGCTCGCGTTCTTGTGGGCCGGGGAAAGGAAAATCCACCGTGAATCGGAGGCGGCGCTGAAACGCCTTGTCGAGCGAAGATTTTAGATTCGTTGTAAGTACGGCGAGGCCCTCAAAGGTCTCCATTCGCTGCAAGAGGTAGCTGACCTCGATGTTGGCATAGCGATCGTGGCTGTCGCGGACCTCAGAACGCTTTCCGAAAAGAGCATCGGCCTCATCGAAGAGCAGTACTACTCCTCCCTCCTCCGCGGCATCGAAGACCTGTTTGAGATTCTTTTCGGATTCGCCGATGTACTTGCTGACGATCGCAGAGAGGTCGATTCGGAAAAGATCGAGGCCGAGAACTCCTGCCAGAACTTCCGCAGCAAGAGTCTTGCCCGTGCCACTTGGTCCGGCAAACAGGGCGGTGATGCCGAGGCCGCGGCGTCCGCGATCTCCGAAGCCCCAGTCCTCGTAGACTGTGAGGCGATGACGAGCCTGCGCCGAGAGCCGCAAGAGCAGTTCCTTCTGAGGCTCGGGCAGAACCAAATCATCCCACGTGGCCTTGGGCTCAATGTGCTGGGCAAGATTTTCGAGGCGCGGACGAGCAAGGGCGCGGCATTGCATCCAAAGCTGATCGCGGAGAGAGGCGTTGCCATTGCCGGTCTCACCATTTCGATTTGAAGTGCTTGCTCCGGCAAGCGTGCCAATCGAGGCGATGGTTTCGGTGCTGAATCGGAAATGTCCGGCGAGATGATCGGCAAGGTCATCAATCTTTCCGTCGACGGCCGCTCCTGCCTGGTCGAGCGCCGAGGACCAGAGGCGTTTTTGACTTGCGGGAATGGGCTTGTTGATGGCCTGGCGCACGGTTCGGCGCTCGATCCGGAATGGATCGCGACTGGCTACGACGAGAGGCGCCGGCAGGAGTTCGATGGCTTGGCGAATCGGTGCTGCAATTGGTTCTGAGCCGCATGCGACAAGCAACATCGCCGGCAGCAGGGTCGCTTCCCGAGCCCAGAGATCGAGGAAGGCAGGAATCGATTCGGATGGGTTGGCAGTTCTTGCTCCGGCGGTCGCGCCGAGTGCCGCGGAGGCCAGATTCTCTGCAGAAAGAACGAAGAGGTGTCGCCCCATGTGGCGCGCCAGCCGGGCCGCTACATCCTGCTGACCGTTGCGGTCGTCGCCATAGAGGTGGAGCACCGGGTCGAGCGATAGATCCTTTTGAAGAGAGGGAAGCAATCCCGGAACAACAGCGGCATGTTCGTCGGCAAGCCAGAGGGGATCTTCGTGGTAGCGCAGCAATGGCGCAAGGCGAGCGTCCATTCTGTTGATTCCGGCCAGGTAGTGGAGGATGCGCTCGTCAATTCGAAGAGGCGCATTGGTCAACCCGGCTCCGGGATCGAGCTCGATCAAATGGAATCGCCGCAGTGGAGATCGCGGAGCAAGCGCGCTCCAGTGCGGCGCCTCGAGCGCCGACAAGACGAGAGAAAACGTGATGAACCCGCGACCACCAACGGCATCGAAGCACAGGGCCGCGAGCTTCGAGTCCATCTCAATTCCTGCCGCGAGCAGAAGGATCTGCCGCTCAAATCCGCTTAAGTCGAAACTGGCAGCGAGCTGATCGATCGCGGCCGGCTGATCGAGTGATTCCCGTATCCGTTGGAGGGTCTCCTCGATCTCTCGATCGTCTTCGCCAGGGTTGGAGGGATTCTCGAGCCTCGCCTGCAGACGCGCAAACTCCATCACCAGGCAGGTCTGATTGGCTTCGGTCCACGAGAGAGCGTCGGGTTCTCTCGGAGTTTCCCGGTCAGGCGCGAAGTTTCGGATCTCGACGGCGTTCATATCGTCACCCAGAAGCTCTGGTCGAAGGTCGGCTGGCCACCGGGAGTCGTGGGCCACTTGACCATCACCTGGCCGGGCGCGCCGTCAACAACCAGTCGCGCGAGTTGTTTTCCCGCCGGGAGAGGCGGAGCAAATGTGAAGGCGAGCGAATTGGTGTTGACGGAGAAAGCCGCCGACGGCGCATTCTGACTTCCAATCGCGAGGCTCACTTTCTGATTCGGCCAGGCCGCCGGGTAGAAGGTTGCGGTTACGACGGTCTGCGTCGCAGATTGGGCGACGGTCGGTGGGGGAAGCAGTTGAAGGACCGGTGCAATCGCAAACGGCAAGGAGTTGGTGGATTGTGTCACGTTTCCAGCGGCATCCTTGAAATTGACGGTGAGCGTGTAGATGCCAGCGGGAACTGGATTGAGCGCGGTGTCGGGGGGCACCACGAATTCGAGAGAATTATTGGTGACATTGGTTGCGGCCACCTCCTGGCTGATGCCGAGCCGCGCATAGGTGAGGAGGACGGTGCTGGCGCCGCCGAGGAATTCTCCCGAGACAACGACGGTGTCGCCTGCCGCGCCTGAGATCTGCTTGTCTGGCGGAGCCACCTGCAAGATCTCCGCAGGTTGAATGGCGTTGACGGCGATGTTGCGGCTTAGCACGGGCATCGCGAATACCAGCGGCTTTTCGGGCCGGATCAGCACCACGGAAACCTGGAAGGGAAACGTGGGACGGTAGTCGGCTTTCAACGCAGTCCAGAGCCATGCCATCTCTTCGCGATTGAGCGGCGAGGCTGTGATCTTGATCATTTCGATCTGGTTGGCGAGCCCAGAGGCATTGAGTGCAACTGAGAATGCATTGGGCGGCAGGGCAGCCAGGGCGATAGAAATATCTTTGCGCGCGATGATGGGGAATTGGTGAAGCAGAAGCAGTGCGTGGCCGAGAATCGCCTCGGCCTGCCAGTTCTCGGAGCCGTAGGCGGTGAGCAGGTAGTGCAGGTCGAGCGCGAGGGGCGGATTGGAAAGCGGCGTTCGCCCGTCGGGTCCAAGGCAAGGTTGGCCCACGTTGCGCCAGCCGGAGTTGTAGGTGACCTGATGGAGGAACAGATTGAGTTGATTCTGCAAGGTTCCTGATCCGAGCTGGGCCTGCACCAGGTCGGGCGCAATCGAGGAGAGCGTGACAGTACCCCAGAGGGGCGTCAAATCGGTTAGAGCATTGACGAGGAAATGCTGGAGCACGGCCGAGACTGCGGAGATTGCGTAGGAAGAGCTCATCCCCGTCCCCCGTGGCCGAACTTGCGCAGATATTCGTCAAGACTCATCGATTTGCGGCGCTCCTGCACGGGAACTCGCAAAGCGGGCGGCGCCAGGGCTGCGACTTCTACTCGACCGATGTGGATGTGCACTTCATTGAGCGGCTCCTGCGCAGGGAGGGCCGATTGTCTTCCCGGTTGCTGCGGGTGCGCGGATCTCCGCGCCTGGTTGCCGAGCACAGGTGGAACCATCACCGGTTGAATCGTTCTTCGCACGAAAACATCGGGTTGCGGATTTTTCGCTTGAGGCTCGGCCGGCTTCGCGGCTTCGCCGAGGCTGTCTTTGGCAGTTACAGCGCTCTCAGGAATCGTCGAGGCGTCCGGACGAAGCCGCATATCCGCGGCGCGCATTTGCGCCGGAGGCTGCGTACGGTTGATGGGCAAAAGGGGTCCCTCGCGATCGAACTCATTTCTGGGTGATGTCGCATCCCGGCTCTCGCGCACGACTTCGAATGTGCTGCTCATCGAAGGGACTGCGGGCTGGGAGAGGAGCGGTGATTCCGCGCGGTGGCGCGACAAGGGGAGATTCTCGGTGAACTCCGGCGTCATCGAAGCAGGCCGCACGATGCTGGTGGCGGGATGGAGTTCTCTCGGCATGAAGATTGAGCCCATCGTCGGCTGCAGCCGTGAGCTTCTGCGCGAGGCCTCAGAGGGAGCGGTCACGGAAGCGGCGATGCGCTCGAGAAAATTGCTCATGACTGCACCATCTGCAGATAGGCAGTCCGGCGCGAGTCGCTGAGAGAGAGAATGTCGGATTCGGCCCAGCCGTAAGCCAGGGCGAGCAGGTGAACTTCGCTGAGCAGCCGTCGGGCTCGCGATTCAATCTCCGTCCACAGGAAGTCGGAGAGGTCAAGCACCTCTTCGCTTGCGTGATGGCAGATGGGGCAGTCGAAGCCCACCGAGATTTCTGCCAGAGGGTCAGCATCGGCCATCCTGTTGGCGATATCATCGATCTCGTTCACGGATAACGCGGAGTAGCTGCCGGATGACCTGGCATCATCGCTTGCGATGGTGCACGCCCGAAGCAAACTAAGAACCGCATTGTTGCTGTCAGTTTGGTTGGCGATCGAAGCGAGATCGCGGCTGGTAGGAAGTCGGAAGGTCTTACTGCCAAACGAAACATGCTCATCGCGCGCGGGTTGCGGTGTCGATTCGAAGTTGCGGCAGTCGAGCTTGAACTCGAGTTGTTCGCCGCATTCGGGACAGACGGTCCATCCTTCGAGCAAGGGGCCGAAGTAGAGCGTGCGCAACCGCGCGAGCGCCCGGTTTTTTCGGCCGAGCGGCCAGTCGGCGACCGAGGCGTTGAACTCGGCAGCTTCTTCTCGCGAAAGCGAGAGGCGAATCGCCAGCAGGGCGCGATCGAGAGGGTGCATCGGTTGGCCCTGCTCCCAAAGCGAGAGAAAATCGGAATTGCTCAACGTCAGCATTTAGCTCGCGACACTGGACATCTGCAGGCTCGGCTCTTTTGGCTCCGAGACGCTGGTGTCCCGCTCCCAGCCTTCGTTTTCGAGCTTGATGTGCTCGATCGCGACCGCGTTGGCGTTGGCATCGAGGTCCGGCATCGCCTGGTACTCGGAGACCCAGCAGCGGTAGATCTTGTAGGCGATGACCAGTTGACCGGCCTCGTTGTAGAGTTCGAGATAGATGTCCTTGCGCATGTTGGCCAAGGACACCTCGGCGCCGAGGGTTGCGCCGAAGTTCCACACCAGGCCGGCCCAGTCGTGGAAGGACTTGTCCTGGGTTAGCCCGCGCTCCAGCGTGACCGCCTCGAACTTGTTTCGCCCGGGGGACTTGTGCGCTGTGGACGGGTCACCGCCTTCGCGGTGCTCGACGACCTCGGTGGTGCGTTTGAGGGTGCTCATCTTGCTGATGCCGGCCACATATATGCCGTCCCACTTCAGACGGAATTTGAAATTCTTGTAGGGGTCGAGCCGCTCCGGATTGGTTGGAAAATTCGCCATACGATATCCTCCCTGGGCTTGCTTCTATGCGAGCTGCCCGGCTAGTTGCTGAATCTGAATCAGGACGAACTCCGCTGGGTAGAGCGGCGCAAAGCCGACCAGGACGTTCACCACGCCGAGATCGATGCTGGACTGCGGGTTATTTTCGCCGTCGCATTTGACGAAGTAGGCGGACTGAGGACTCAGGCCCTGGAAAGCGCCTTTGCGGAAGAGGCCCTGCATGAAGGCGCCGACGTTCATGCGAATCTGGCTCCAGAGATGCTCATCGTTTGGCTCGAAGACTACCCATTGGGTGCCATCGTAGAGGCTGGACTCGATGTAGAGAGCCAGGCGGCGGATGGGAATGTATTTCCATTCCGATCCTGCCTGGTCGTTGCCCACCAGGGTGCGAGCGCCCCACACGACGTCTCCGTAAATCTTGAACTCGCGAAGGCAGTTGATCGCCTGGATATTGAGGTCGCCATTCTCGAGTTCGGTGAGGTTGTATTGGAGACCCGAGGCGCCGGTGATTCCCGCGTCGATGCCGGCGGGTGCCTTCCAGACGCCGCGCGATGCGTCGGTTGCCGCATAGATGCCGGCCACGAATCCGCAGGGTGGATAGAGCGTGGTGCGGTTTCCGGCTAATGGATCCGGAGCTTCGACCCAGGGGAAGTAGAACGCAGCGTTGGCGGCGTTGGGCGCCGCTGTGATCGAACCGGTCGTGCTACCTGCAGGGCCCGACTGTCGCAGTCCCTTGATCGTTGCAAGCATCGGTGGGTCGACGATATAGAACGCACGCTGGGCCGCACAGTAGGCCTGCAGAGTGGAGATGGTAGGAGCGTCGGTCTCGCCGGGAATGCAAAGCAGGTTGAAGATGTCGACGCGATCCAGAAGCTGATAGCCCGAGGTTGCCGACGAGGTGAGCGCGATCTCGAAGTTCTGGTCGGTTGCCGGAATGAGAACGCCGCCATCTGCGCCTCCCGAGAGAGCGATGGGAGAGCCCGTGGCAGAGGGCGGGGCCGCAGGCGCTACTACGGCGCTGGTCTGAGGATTGATGAAGCTGAGGTAGCTCGAGTCGTTGTCAATTACGGTGACGACATAGTTGGCATCGGTTGTGACCGTCGATAGATTGGCGTAGCTCTCGAGAGTTTGCAGAAGTCCCGCAGGCGTCTGCTGCTGCACGAGAAGGCTGAAGCGAGTGGCATCCGCAGGATTGGGCTTGATGGAGACGCGGATATTGTTGCCCCAGGCGCCAGGGTTTGCGGCGAACAGTGTCAGCGATCCGCCGGCCGCGATCAGGTGCACGTGTCCTGACGAGTCAACCGTGGCAATAGCCGGTGCCGAGGAACTCCACGTTGAGGATGCCGAGATGTTCTGAGTCGATCCGTCGGAGAACGTACCGGTAGCAGTGAGGGCCTGCATTCCGTTCGGGGCGAGAATCACGGGCGATGGCGTGATCGCGATCGACTGCAAGACGGGAGCGGTGACGGCAACGTTGATGTTTGCGGTCTGCACACTGCCGCCATCAGGCCAGCTGGCATTGATTGCGATGGCTGCAGAGACTGTATCGCCGTGCAGAAGGCCCGGCGAGCCATCAACGAAGTGAGCGCCGGCGGCCGAGGTCCAGTTGACGCTAGAGGTCAAATCGACCGTTGTCCCATCAGAGTAGATGCCCAGGGCCTTTAGCTGAACGGTGAGCCCGTGAGGCGTACTTGGATTCATGGGTGAGATCGAGATGGCATTCAGGGTTGCGCTGGTGATCGTAAGCGTGGCGCTGGCGCTCAGGGTTCCGTCGGTGACGGTGATGGTGGTCGTTCCTGGTGAGTTCGGTCCAGAGATGAGTCCGGAGGCAAGCCCGATCGCGGCGACCGTGGGGTTGCTCGATGTCCACGTCACTCCGCCGCCGAGTGCACCGGTCGAGAGGTCAGAGTTGAGGTATTTCGTATCCGCGTCGAAGTTGATCGTGTCTCCGGTGCCCGCGACCGGCGCGCCCGGATGAATGAGGATTGCGGTGGGTGCGGCGGCGGTGACGGTTACGGCGTCAGTGGCCGAGGAGCCGGCGAAACTGGCCGTGATTGTCGACGTTCCGGCGGTGCTGCTGGCGGTGACAAGGCCAGTTGCCGGATCCACAAATGCAACCGCTGCGTTGCTTGTTTGCCAGGCGACAACATTGGTCAGGTCGCGAATCGAGCCGTCATTGTAGTTCCCGGTCGCCGAAAGCTGTACCTTGGGACCGACATGCGGCTGACCCGGAGGCGGCGGAGCCTGGCCGGCAGCGAGGGTGGGAGTAGCCGGAGAGATCGTAATCGACGTAATCGATGCCGAGGTCACCGTAACGGAGATCGATCCCGCAATCAGGTTCGAGTTGGCGGTGATGGTGGCAGTGCCCGGCCCTGTCCCCGTCACGTTGCCGGTGGCGTCGACCGTTGCCACGGCCGGATTGCTGGTGGACCATCCCAGCGGAGACGGGGCGGAGGTTGAGCCGTCGGAGTTGTTGCCGGTGGCGGTGAACTTGACGGATTGTCCGGCCGGGATGGGCGCAAGGTTGGAAGGAGTGATGGAAATGCTCTCAGGAACGGCGGGCGTCACGCTGACACTTACCGGTGGGGATACGATCGGCCCTTCCGCGGCGGTGATGGCGGCGGTTGCATATCCCACACCCGTGGCGACAGCCGTCGATGCAACTGCCAGACTCGTTCCAGGAGCCGGGGGAAGCGTGCCGTCCCAGACGATGCGGATGATGTAGGCCTGCTGGCCTCCATTGGAGAAGAACTGGTTGACGGCGTAGCCAAGCTTGCTGCGCGCATCGAGGCCACCGAAAATGCTCTGGTATTCTGACCAGCTTTCAACCATGGTGGCCTCATCGACCGGTCCTTGCGGCGCCCATCCGATGAAGGCGGCGATCGAGGTGGCAACTCCGGTGATGGCGTGAACTCCACTCGAGAGTTCTTCGATGTACACCCCGGGATACGTGAAGGTGGGCATGAGTCCTTCCTCCTTGCGAATCTGCCGGGGTGGGACCCCGGATGCTTCTGAACGGAAACGAGTCGGGCGGACCTGAACTGTGCATGCGAGTTGCCAAATCCGGCCTGGCGCAGGCGCTATCACTCTAAGCCGCTCGCGATCAACGTGATATGGAGCAAACGGAAGGCGCTCGGCAAAATCGACCGCTATGGCAGTTGTCACAGCGACAATACAGCCGTGATGTGCGGGAGGATTTCGCTGGTTCCTGCGGATCGAAAGGGCGAATGCGAGCGTTGCAGTGCGGTCCAGCGGTTGTCACATCCTGCGTAACAGGAAGTGACACACGTTACAGCTGGACCTGCGGCGAGCGATAGCTTTCGTGGTGGGAGATCAGCTTGTGCTTGACCAGTTTTCGATAGAGGGTCATGCGTGACCAGCGGAGCCTTTTTGCCGCGGCGCTCTTATTTCCCTTGGCCATGGAGAGCGCCGAGATGAGAGATTCGCGCTCTCGCGTTTCGTGCGCACGCAAGTCGCCGCCGCTCTCGCAAGCGGGCGGCGAATTCGGTGTTGCGGAACGGAAGAGGCAGGGAAGATGTTCGGGCTCAACGGTCCGGGCATGCTCGGTTACGGTAAGGCACTCGATCATGTTTTTGAGCTCGCGGATGTTTCCCGGCCAATCGTAGCGGAGCAAGTAGTTCAGGCATGTCTCAGAAAACTCGATCGGCTCATGGGTTCGATCTTGATTTCCCTCCGCATGCTGTGCGTGGAACTCACGCCGGTAGTGATCGAGAAGCAAGGGGATGTCTTCTTTTCGCTCGCGAAGCGGGGGAACAGGGACATGAGCGACATTCAGACGAAAAAAAAGATCCTTCCGGAAAGTACCCAGCTCGGTCATGTGTGCCAGGTTCTGATTGGTCGCGGCAATGAACCGGATATCGAGCTGCATAGGGCGAGTGCAGCCGATGCGGCAGATCTCCTTCTTCTCGAGGACCCGAAGAATTTTCGCCTGGGCCATGAGGGTCATGTCGCCGATCTCGTCGAGAAAGACTGTCCCTCCATTCGCCGAGGTCAGCAATCCCTCGAACTGCTCGCTCGCACCCGTGAACGCGCCGCGGCTATGCCCAAACAGCTCGCTCTCGAGCAGACTGTCAGGAATTGCAGCGCAATTGATTCCTACAAACGGGTGCGTGCGGCGCACGCTGTTGCGATGAATGAATTCGGCGGCGAGCTCTTTGCCAGTACCGGTTTCACCAGTAATTAATACGGTGCAATTGGAAGATGCGACACGCACGAGCATCCGTCTCAGGTCCGCCAGCAGCGGTCCTGAACCAATCATCGGTAAGTTGTCCCGGGCGGGAAACACTGCCTGCAGACGCATGGGATGAGACATAGGGGGGTCATCTCCGGATTTGCGCCGATACTCTTACGGATTGCGCCATGCGAACAGGGCATTGCGCCCGCCAATGCCGTCCGCAAGAAAACGGGTAAATGCGGTTGGCACGCGAAGACATCTTTGCAATTTCCTTGAACAAGGAAATTGCGCTTGGCTTTATAGTGCGTGCATCTCAATATCGTTACAGTTGCAGACTGTGGAAAAGTGAAACAGGAAATGCCAGCAAAGTATTAGCGACCTCGTTTCTGATGTCAAGCATGAAAATGATTCGAAGGCCCCGTGGAGGTGGAACAAGAAGCGGGAGGGATTGATGTTCCAAAGCGTTGACCGAACAGGCGAGTAACCGATATCGAATCCGACAACCGCTTACTTACGAAGGTTCTTGATGAAGGCCTTGAGATCAGGCCCATAGTCGGTTTCGTTGTGGGAGATGAGGTCGACGCTCATCTTGCGCGCCTTCTCCGCTTCAGGTCCGCCATTGTCGATGATTTTGTAAAGCTCGGTAAGGATTTGGTAGGTCCGGTTGTAGATCTCATTTCCGCCGGTGGCGAGATCAAGAGGATCGTTGCCGGAGTAGCGCTTCTCAATGGTCGCTGCTCTCTTGGTATCGCCCAACCGATCGGCAAAGAACAGCTCGATGGCATAGGCTTTCGCTTCTTTGGGAGCTTGCTCAACGGCATTCCCCGAACCGCCCTGGGGAGTATGCGAATACTCGTGAACAAGGGTTTCGCCGAGGAGGCTGAGCGGGGCATTGGTGGGGAAGGCGGATTCAAGCCGAAGAACATCAGGATTGATCACCGTGTCGCCGGAACTGGTCATGCCCGCGTCTTTTCCGCGGTCGAAGTCGCCGATATGCTCATCCCACCAGCTCGGATCGGCGAGTTGGTGATCGGCGTAGTAGGTGTAGTAGGCAACCAGAAGATCAGGGTTGTGCTTTGTAACCTTTTCGAGCGCTACTTCCATAGCGTCAAGGCCCCAATCCCCATGGCCGCTGTGACGCTTGCGGAACGCGGCCCGTGACGAGGCGACGTCAGGGCGGACTTTGCTTTCATCCTCCAGGCCATGGGCGAGGAACAACTTGGCGACCGACGAATCCATCGTTGCGAGCGAGTCGAACCTGACTCCCGAGAGCTTGAACTTTCCGAGTTCGACCGGATCTGTGAGGGCGACAAGGAGTTCAATCTTGACGCTGGGAGGAAGGCGCGCCGGCCAGATCACTTTTTGAGCCGATTGCTCGCTGATGTGGCCGGAGATCATGATTTCCCAGTTGTCATCTTTGTCGCGCGTCAATTCCTGTACCTGATCTGCATTCTGGAACTGGGGATAGGTGCGCGGCGGTGGCTGGGTGTCCTTTTTCTTCGGCTGACGCTGGATCACTGGGGCGGCCATGCGCTGCTGAACGACATGTGCCAGTTCGTGCGCCAGGAGTCGGCGGCCGGCAGGGGTGCGCGGCGCGAATTGTCCTTCGTCGAATACGATGTGGTTCCCTAACGTGTACGCAAGGGCATCGAGGTCGCGCGCTGAACGGGCCGACTCAAGGTCGGTGTGAACCCTGATCTCAGAAAGCGGACTCCCGAATCGGAATTCGAACTCCGTCAGCATCGAGGTGTCTAGAGGCTGTCCGCCGCTTGGAGTTGAAGGCGTCTTTTGTGATCCGGTTCGAGAGGAAGATGCGCGGGTGAAACGCTGAGGCACCGGTTGGTCTGCGGCCGGAGAAAGCGGATCCGTTGAGATTTTTGAGGCGGCATCTTCCGCTTCACGCTCGAGCTGAGCCTCCGCAGTTGGGGCATGGAGGCGATGGCCGGATGGATTGTGCTGGTTCAGCGCTGCATGATCCGAGCCGATTGCAGGTGGTTGATTGGAGTGGATGGAGATGCGGCGAAAATCGAAGGCAGGCGCTTTGAGGTTGGCGGGATGCGAATTGAAGGGGCGTGGATCGAGGTCCGTAGACCCAGCGTCGTGGTGACGCGGCATCTGGACATGCGTTGCGGTGATCTCGCCTGGTCGAAAAACACGCGAAGCGTGGGTTCGAGGTGATGACAATGCACAATCTCCCGAGAAACCGGGTCCGGCCGTGAAACCGTGTCCAAGGATGATATGGATCGCATGCGGTGTCAATGCTGGTTTATTCCAGTTGTGACGGGACATGATCGCGCAGTTCCGCTCCATCTTGAAGTGAGAGGCAGCGCATTCTTGATGCGAGGCATGTCAACTTAAAGCTATGTATACAAATTGGTTATAGCGTTCTTGATTGCGATTTGTGGATGTGGAATCTCGATATTTGTTCCTATCCATGCTTGCAATTTGGGGGCGTCTCGGTTATTTTACTAACCAGTTAGTTTAACTGTTTGGTTAAAATGGATTCTGAGACACAAATCACATCGGTATCGAGCGATCGGTCGGCGGAAACGCGGGCGCGGATTCTGGAAGCAGCATTGCGCGAGTTCAGTTCGCTGGGGCTGGCGGGAGCGCGCATGGATCAGATTGCTGCGGCAGCAGGGGTAAACAAGGCGCTGCTGTATTACCACTTCGACAGCAAGGAAAACCTGTACGCGGCAGCGATCGAAATGATTGCGGGGCGGGTTCGGGATCAGTCGATGGCGGTGTTTCTTTTGAAGGCATCGCCGGGGGAGCGGCTGATTCGTTCGGCCCTGAATCACTTCGACCGGATCCTGACGCAGGGTGAGTTCCAGAGCCTGATGCAGCAGGAGATGATGCGCATGCACCAGGGAGAAGAAGCGAGCGCGATGTCGATTGTGGTGAAGCGGGTGTTTGCACCCATCCAGACGATGCATCAGTCGATGGTGCGTGAGGGAATCGCGTCAGGAGAGCTGATAGATGCGGACTGGATGCAGATTCACCTTTCGGCATTGGGAGCGAATGTTTTTTATTTTCTGGCGGCGCCGGTGTGGCGGCTGCTGATGGACTTTGAGCCTTTTGCGCCGGAGGTGCTGGCGGCGCGGCGGCGGTCAATGGTGGAGTTTTTAGGGCAGACGGTCTTTGTGGATCGGGCACACGGCGCGGAGGTGGCGGCGAAGGTGCTGGCCGATTCGCCGATGCCGGAACTGCCAAGCACACGACATCTGGTAGGGAGAAACGATGAACGCAAGAAATAGGGTTTTTGTGATTCTGGGGCTGCTGACCCTGGGCTCTTTGATCTGGTACTTGCTGACGGGGCGGTCGTCCGGCGATCTGAAGTTGATTGGGACGGTGGATGCGAATGAAGTGTTGGTGAGTGCGAAGATTCCGGGGCGCATCCAGACGCTGAGTGTGGAAGAAGGGCAGCAAGTGAAGGCCGGCGACCTGATCGCGGTTGTAGAGAGCCAGGACCTGGCGGCAGCCGAGAAGGCGGCCGAAGCCAACGTGCAGAGCGATCAATCGAAGCTGGCGGAGACGGTGGACACACTACGGCAAAACGAGGGAGAGGTTTCGAACGCCTCGGTCAACGCGCAGGCGCAGGTGAAAGTAACCGAGGCCGCGCTGGCACAAGCAGAGGCGAACCTCGAACATCAGAAGGCCGACACGACGCGGACGGTGGCGCTGGCGAAACAAGGCATTGCGAGTGCCCAGGCGAAGGACGAGGCGGTCACGAGTTTGAATGCGGCACAGGCCGCGGTGGAGTCGGCGCACGCGAATGTGGCCGCTGCCGAGGCCGCGTTGAAGCAGGCGAAAGCGCATGAGCTGTTGGCGAGCGCTTCCGCAAAGACGGTTGCTTCCACACGAGGACAGGTGCAGAACGCGCAGGCGCTGGCGGACCAGGCAAGCGTGCAACTGGGATATGCGAAGGTCTTCGCGCCGGTGTCTGGTCCGGTGAATGTGCTGGCGGCGCGGCAGGGTGAAGTGCTGTCAGCGGGCGGGACAATTGCGACCATCATGGATCTGACGCAGACGTGGGTCTATGCGCCATTGCCGGAGACGGTGGCCGATGCGGTGCAACTGGGTGACAGCCTGCGGGTGGTGATGCCGAGCGGGTCGGCGGTGCAGGGGAAGGTGATTGCGAAGAGCGCCGAGGCGGATTTCGCGACGCAGCGCGACATCAATGGAGGACGCAAACGCGATATCCGGACGGTGCGATTGAAGCTACTGATCGATAACCCGGAAGAGAAGTTCGTGCCGGGGATGACGGCCGAGGTTTTTGTCCCGAAGAGCAAGCTGGTGAAGCAATGAGTTCGGCAAAAGCGGTACGCGCGAAGGGAGCTGGAGACACGGGGTCTTCCGCGGCGATTCGCGTGGAGAACATCGTGAAGAAGTATGGCGACTTCGAAGCGGTGAAGGGCGTGAACTTCGAGGTTGCCGAGGGCGAGATCTTCGGCCTGCTGGGGCCGAATGGCGCGGGGAAGAGCACGCTGATTCGCATGATGACGACGCTGATCCCGGTGACTAGCGGAAAGGCGCTTGTGGGTGGCCACGATGTGGCCAGAGACTCGGATGCAGTGAGACGCATGATTGGGGTAATTCCGCAGGCGATGACGAGCGATCCTGATTTGACCGTCGAGGAAAATCTGAGCATTTACGCGAAGCTCTACAGCGTGCCGCGAGTGGAGCGGGAGAAGAATATTGCCGAAGTGCTGGAGGCGGTCGATCTGACGAAGTGGCGGACGGCGCAGACGAAGACGCTTTCGGGCGGTATGCGGCGACGGCTGGAAATTGCGCGAGGGCTGGTGCACAATCCACGAATCTTTTTTCTGGATGAGCCTACGACGGGGCTCGATCCGGTGTCGCGCATTGCGGTCTGGGAAATGCTGAACAACCTCAAAAAGACGCGACACCTGACCATGCTGATTACCACACACTATATGGAAGAAGCGGACCGGCTGTGCGATCGGATTGCGATTGTCGACCACGGGACCCTGGTGGCGCTGGGCACGCCGGTAGAGCTGAAGCAGAGCGTACCGGGATCAAACGTGGTGGAGGTGCAGTTCAGCCGCGAGGATCCGGAGTGGAAATCGCGGCTGGAAAAGCTGCCGGACGTGACGGAGGTGCAGCCGCAGTCGGCGGGGGTGTATCGGGTGTTGACGTCGAATGGCTCGCAGACCACTACGGAGTTGGTGGAGATGGCCAAGGCTTTGAGCGAGCAACTGAATTCGCTGAGCGTGCAGAACACGTCGCTCGATGACGTATTCGTTCATTACACGGGGCGGCAATTGCGTGACGAGCAGGTGAAGTCGGTCTTCATGATGCCGCCGCGACCGGGAGCACAGTCATGAACAGATTTCTTGCGATTGTGGAACGCGAGATGCGGAAGTTTTTCCGCTCGCCGGTACTGATGATCATGTCGATGATGCTGCCGATTGTGCAGCTGGTGATCCTGGGGCACGCGTATGGCGGGCACATCCAGGGTGCGCGGGTGGCGCTGGTAGATCACGATCACGGGCCGCAAGCAGTGAAGGTGCATGAGGCTTTCGACTCTGTGGCGGCAAATATCGCGACGTTCACGACGATCAACTATGACGATGAGACGCAGGCGAAGGAAGACGTGCGCACGGGCAAGGTGGATGCGGCGGTGATTATTCCGGCGCAGTATTCGCGACGGGTGTATTCGCAGGATGCACCGCGGATCGGGCTGGTGGTGGACAACTCCGATCAGATCATGAGCGGCAGCATTGAGAGCGAGATGCAGTCGCTGGTGGATGCGCTGAACGCGCCGGTGATCGAGGACCGGGTGGTGAAGAACGTCGCACTGGAGATCGTGGAGTTGTATCCGTATGTCGAGTATATGAAGTACCTGCTGGCCGGATCGGTGGCGCTGGCGATGTACATCTCGGTGATGATCGGCGGCGGAATGCTGTACATCGACGACAAGGCGCGGGGCGTGCACGAGGGATACCTGGTGACGCCGATCAGCAAGCTGGAACTGGTGATGGGGCTGAATGTGGCTGGCGCTATCAAGGCAGTACTGGCAGGTATTTCGATTACCGTGATTGGCTCGTTGATGGCTGGGCTGGGTGTGATTTTCAGGCCCGGTGCGGATCTGAATCTACTGCTGCTGATTCTGGGGACGGCCCTGGCGTTCAACGGAATGATGTTCCTGATGATGGTGCGGGTGGACGATCCGCTGGTGCCGCGCGCGATGTTTGGCGTGTTGAACACCCTGCTGTTCTTTCCGTCGGGCGCGATCTCTCCGGTGGCGGCGTTTCCGAAGTGGCTGCAGGCGATTGCGATCGTGGATCCGTTTACCTATGCGATTCATGGGTTCAAGGCGATTCTGCTGAAGGATGGCGGGTTTGTGGCGATACGGGGGGACCTGTTTTTCTTGTTTCTGTTTGGGATTGGGACGTTGCTGGTGGCGACACCGCTGTTCAAGAGGACGTTGTGAAAAGCGGGAAACTGGGAACAGGGACCAGGGACAGATAACACTACAGAATTTGTGTTTCCGGCGGGCAAGCTAGTTTAGTCCGGAATGCGGCGAGGCGGCTCATTCCTTGTGGGAGGGTGGGCCGCCTTGGTGCGTTTTGCGGCGGTCATCAGTTATCAGGTTTTCGCGAGGAAGCCAAAGTGACTGAGGAATTGATGCAGAGATTCGTGCTTTCCCACCCATTCGACAGAAACGTCGAATGGATGGGGCACCATGGTTTCCCTGGTCTCACAAATCGAGACGACCCAGGATTGATGAAAGACCGAGTTGCCATGGACTAACGCGCCATGGCGGCGGAGACCTGGTCGGAGTCGAGTGTGAGGGGCTCCTGAAGTGCGATTTGAAATTGCCAGCCGGAGTCGAATAGGACGTAGTCAGTACTGGTAGCGCGGTGGTGACCGATAGCAAGTGTGAGGACCAGGATGCCAACTCCAGCGCCAATGCCGATGCCGGCCAACTCTCCCGGCGAAGGCCCCACGGAGGGAAGTGGGGGAAGCGGGGGTGGTTGCGTGGGGTTTTGGCCTGAGGCGGCAAAGCCTTCGCCAAGGTATGGGGACCCGTCGCGGGCATCGGCCAATGCAACGTTGGTCCGACGGGAATCGATCGGTGCCGGGAGGAGGGCCTGGGTATTGGTTGCGGCCAGCGGAACCGAATAGCCGTTGGCAAAAAGAAGCCGCGTGAAACGCAACTGCACGGTTGCGGGAGCGCCGCCGAAGGGATGTGCATTCACTTTGTCGACTGTGCCTTCGACGTAGGTGCCGGCCGGGATCGCGGTGCGTGCGTCGATTGCCAAGGGAAATGCAACGATGGCGCGGACCGGATCGCCGGAGCGGGTCGATTTGCTCTTGATGGTGCTGATGAGTTTGAGGGCAACCAGGGATCCCTGTGGAACCGAGATCTGGTCCACAGATTTTGTCTGCGCGGGCGGAGTGGTCGGCGTCTGCGCGGCAAATATCGAAGGGATGAGAACCAAGGCGAAAAGTCGGAAGGACATAATTATCTCCCGTTGAGTGGGTGAGTGCATGAGGTTGTCATGGACGGCGGGGAGAACCTGAAGCAGCGCTTTGAGGCGACGGTGTGGTCACGAGTTCGCTGGAGATGACCATGGGCGCACCTGGACAGGATTGTCCCGGAAACCCCGGTGTTCCCGGTGATCCCGGAATGACGGTGTCGGGTGTGGCGGGACTTCCGGGGATGACGATGTCGGGCATCCCGGGTCCGCCGGGAACAGAGGTGGATGGTGTTCCGGGTGAGCCGGGAATCACAGTGTCGGGAGTGCCGGGGGTGCCGGGAGTTCCGGGAGTGGGGCGGCAGAGTGTGGCGGATTTGAGCTGTCCGAGGTCGACGGGCCGGCTGACCGCGTTGGCAGCTGCGATCTGACTGCTGCGGAGTGAGAGCGGAGAGGCAAGCGTGAGATTGAACTGCGTACCGTTGTCGAGCAACAGGTCATTGGAAGAGCCGGCGTCGATGGCCAGCTTCATTACGGAGGGCGCCGGCGGTGCGGTGGAGGCAGTTTGCGGGGCGTTTGGCGTGGAGGCGGCGATGGATGGGAGAGCCGGGAGTTGCGCGGCATATCCATTGGCGAAGATCAAAGTTGTGAAGAGCGCCTGGATTTCGGCTCGACTCTTGAAATGCGATGGGCGGGTGATGGAGAGGATTGTTCCCTGGACATAGGTGCCTGCGGGAATCGCGATGGATTTGCCGGAGATGACCGGGAAGTCGACCTGGGTGTAAAGCGCATCTCCCGGCTTGGCGGTGCGCGACCACACGGGGGCGGTTACGGCGAGTTCGATTCTTGTTCCTGGGGGGAGAATGGTGGAGTCCGGGTTTGGTGGATCCGCTTGCGCGAGCATGGTTGGAATGGAACCAACCGTGGACATGAGAACCAAGCCTGCAAAGATCGCGACCCGTTTCACGCTTACGCCTCCGCCGCGTCATCTTTGGTGAGCCGGTGCCAAGATGACGAAGCAGCAACTGCAGTAGAGACGATTCGGTGAGAAGATTGGTTGCGCGGCGTCGGAATTTCTGTGTACTGGATCACTGAGACAAATCGTTGGAAATAGTGCGCCGAACGAATGACATGTTGATCCCAATATCCCCAGAAAGTACCGTTACCCCCCACCGTCGTGGGAATTGACCAGGGAAGAATATCGGATAAGATCGCAGCAACGGACGGATCCCCATGAGTGCTCGAGCTGCGATTGCGACTGACAGTGACGTGATCTCCCGCCGCATAGCGGAGGTCACCAAGACGGATGCCCCTGAGAAAGAGGCCAAGAGGGTTCCCCTCACATGGGAAGAGGAGGAACTGTCGTTTTACGAGCCGAAGCGCGCGGTGGCGGTCGAAGTGAAGCGCAAGGCCGATGCCAGGACGGCATTGCTGCATCATCAGCTTCCGCACCAGTGGAATGCGCTGCGCGAAGTTATTGCGATCCGATGCGAGAGCATCAACGCGAGGGCACGCCGGACGGTGCTGCGCGCGATTGCAGCGGATAAGAACAGGCTGGATGTTCGACGCGAGGATGACATGGGATTTGCCATGCTCTTCGATGCCGAGAGGCGGAAGATCATCTTCAGTGGCAAGCCGCTGGGTTACGATCGGGAGTACGAACTGATTGTCCAGACGCGCGACGATGTCGATACGACCGCCTGGTTCTCATCGACGACGCTGACGACTGAGCAGACGGATGCACTGGCGAAGACCATGATCTCGGTGCTGATGCATTTCGAGCAGTAGCGGGGAACAGGGATCAGGGAACAGGGAATAGCAAACCGATTCCACCTTTCCGGCCACAGCGCCTACAATGAGTTCTGAGATCACTCAAGAGGACCCTATGCCTTTGTCTGGTGAAGCTATTCGATTGATGAACTACATTGATGACGTTTCGGTAACGCTGCGCCGGATTTTGGCGCTGGCTTCCTCAGTCCCAGCAGAAGAGCGAGCCAGAATCGCGGAACATCTCGAGCAATCGAGGCCGAACGCTGAAGACGTTGCCAAGGCGTTGACGGCGAAGTAGTCCAAACCTCTCCTACGAAAAGCAGATCTTCGCTTACCACCCCCAAACTTAAGAAAACGGTTTGGGGCCCCGTGCGCTCAGGATGACACCTCTTCATGCAGGTAGTTCGACGGGCTATTGGGCGAGGATCTGCTCATAGAACTTGACGTATCGTGGGAGGACCAGGGACGCACAGAAGCGCTTCTGCGCATCCTTGCGTGCGGCGTCGCGCATGGCTTCAAAGCGCGTACGGTCCTTGAGGAGGCTGACGGCTCCCGCAGCCATTTCGTCTACATTGCCGACCGAGTAGAGCAAGCCGGTGACGCCATCTTCGATCAGTTCGGGCACACCACCTACGCGAGTGGCGATTGTGGGTACCCTGCAGGCCATGGCCTCGAGTGCAGCGAGACCGAATGACTCCAGCGAGCTGGGCATGATCATCAGGTCAGCCAAGGGAAGGAGCTCGTTGACGCGATCCTGCTTGCCGAGGAAGTGAACGCGGTCGTTGATCTTGAGATCATGGGCGAGCCACTCGGCGGCGGAGCGGTCAGGCCCGTCGCCCACGAGGATGAGCTGGGCCGGGATCTCGCGGACTACGCGTGAAAACACCTTTACCACGTCGACGACGCGCTTTACGGGGCGGAAGTTTGAGAGATGCATGAAGATTGGTTCGTCGTTTTCGGCGAATTTGGCGCGCGCTTTGGAACGGACTTCGTCGTCGGTGATAGGGGTATAGACGTCGCAGTTGACGAAGTTGGGAATGACTTCGATGGGGCGGGAAATCCCGAAGTCGGCGACGGTCTTGTCCTTGAGATAGGTGGAAATGCTGGTGACGCCGTCGCTTTCCTGGATGGAGTAGCGAGTAATCGGCAGATAGCTGCGATCAAGGCCGACCAGGGTGATGTCGGTGCCATGCAGCGTGGTGACGAATGGCAATCTGCGGCCGCGAGCCGCGAGCATCTGGCGGGCGAGCAGGGCGCTTACCGAGTGGGGAATGGCGTAGTGGACATGAAGAAGATCGAGATTGCAGAATTCCGCGACTTCAGCCATGCGGGAGGCGAGGGCCAGATCGTATGGAGGGAATTCAAAGAGCGGATAACTCGAGACAGGGACCTCGTGATAAAAGATGCCGTCGTCGCGGCCCGTGAGCCGGAAGGGCTGCGAGTAGGAGATGAAGTGGACTTCGTGGCCGGATGCGGCGAGTTCAATGCCGAGCTCGGTAGCGACAACTCCCGAGCCTCCATAGGTGGGGTAACAGGTAATGCCAATTCGCATTCCGCCGCCTTGCTTTCCTTGGACCGCCGCAAGTATTTTGAGGTACCAGTCTTCCTTTTTGACGATACAGAAGAGCGGGAAGATGCAGAAGGTGAACTGAGGAGTGCTCAGTCTTGAGGCTTTGGTTCAAGAGGGCGGGCCAGGTCGGCGAAGGAGATCAGGAAGAGGCCGCCGTACTCCTTCAGTGCCATCAGGGCATTGCGTTCGATCTCACGGGATTCAAGCAGGCGCGTATTAATCCTGGCGAGCTGCTCGTCACGGTAGCCGGGGTGGGTAACGAACTCGAACGTGCCCTCCGGCATTCCGTTGATGAGCGCATTGACGGTGGCGATGGTGACCGTGCCAGTGGCCAATACGCCTACTGAGCCGTCGGTTGTGACGAAGCCCTCCTCGGCGACTATGCGGCGAAACTTCGATTCGAAGCGGCGAAGGAAGATGACCTGAGCACGGCGCAGTTCCGGAGCATCAGCGGTCGCGTTCACGCTCCAGATTGGCTCAAAGGGATTGCGGATGGCACGGATGCCGGCAGCCTTTGCCGCGCGCAGGACCGGCCGGAGAACTGCGGGGAACATGTGGAGGTGCTTATGCGTGTCGATGTGGGTGAGGCGCAGGCCGTTGCTCTGGAGCAGCGCAATCTGCGCGGCAGCCTCGACCTCGATCTCCGCGGTGCGAATGCGGAAGGTGTACAGATGCTTGAGAAACGCTCCCAGGGTGGGATGAAAAGCGCCGGTGCTGTGATGAATGAGCGATGGAATGCTGGGAGGGGCGGAAACCGGAGAGCCGTCAACGAGGACGATGTGGCAGCCCACGCCCAGCGCCGGCATGGCCTTGGCCATGTTGACCGCTTCTTCGGTAGCGGGAGCTCGCGCCATCAGCGTCGCGCTGGTGAGGACCTCAGCGGCGTGAAGCTCAAGGATTGCCCGGTTGACTCCGGGGGCGATTCCGAAATCGTCGGCATTCACGATAAGACGGGGCACGTGGATAAGCTTATCAACTCGGCTGAAAATGGGGTACGAGATTCAAGGCAGGTTCGCTGGTATGATTAAGTTAGGCCTACCTTTGTGGGCGGCTAGCTCAGTTGGTTAGAGCGCCTGCCTTACAAGCAGGAAGTCGGGGGTTCGAGTCCCTCGCTGCCCACCAATCTTCCGGGGTCCTTCGCTCTCGCTCAGGATTTCGCCTGCGGGCTAGGGACGCCCGCAAAACGGCTCAAGTTCGAGTCCCTCGCTGCCCACCAGTACTTCGCATACGGAGAATCGCGCGCTTCGCGCGCCAGGGTCTTCCGGTGGGGCTGCTGTTGGTCGCCGTCAATCCCTGTTCTTTGACCTATCAGAGAATTACGGCTCTCAGGATGGCTCCTGTGGCTGAGCGCGTTTGGTTGATTTTCGACCGATTCGCCGCGAACCAACGCCATTGAGGAAGGGTCGGGATGCTGCGTGTGCGCTGTCTGTCCATCGTTGGGTGGAGGTTTCCAACCATCCGGGGTCTGACGACAAGCATTCATTTGCGCCGGTAGAGTTTGGACGCAGGCTAACTCAAACGCAACGAGCACGGTGTCTCTCCCACAGAGGCCTGCCAGGCAGTCCGTTTGCTCGGAGCTTCTGGTTTTCGAATTTTTGGGGGTCAACGTGAAGTTCAGAAATTGTGCAGCGGTTGCCGTTGCTTGTGCGGCGGCGTTCATCGCGAATGCCGGTTTTTCGCAGGTTCCCACCGGAAGCTTGAATGGGCGGATAACCGACCAGAAGAACGCGGTCCTGGTGGGCGCGCAAGTGACCGGAGTAAACACAGCGCAGGGAATCACGCGAACGACTACCAGCAATGCGAGCGGACTGTATGACCTGCCGGATCTTCCGGTGGGTTCGTGGGACTTGAAGATCGAGAGCACGGGTTTTGCGGCGCACGAGGTGAAAGGAATTCCGATCACCGCGGGCCATGATTCGACTGTGAACTCAGAGTTGCAGGTGGCGGCGGCGGGGACCACCGTGGAAGTGAATGCGTCCACTGCCAACGTCGATTTGACGCAATCGATGCTGCAGGGCGGGATCACGTCGAAAACCATCGAGAGCATTCCGCTGAACGGGCGGAATTTTCTCGAGCTTGCGTACCTGATACCGGGCAATCGGCCGGCACCCACGTTTGATCCGACCAAGACCAACACCCTTGAAGTGAGTTCGGCGGGCGGATTCGGGCGCGGCGGGAACGTTACGGTTGACGGCGGAGATAACAACGACGAGGTCGTGGGCGGGACGTTGTCGAATTTTCCTGAAGACTCGGTGCAGGAGTTTCAGATTGCCACGGGGCGGTTTACGGCGGAGGTTGGGCGCTCGGGAAACAGCATCATCAATATTGTGACCAAATCGGGGACGAATCAGTACCACGGTTCGCTGTTCATGTTTGAGCGGAACCGGAATCTGCAGGCGCTGCCGGCAACATTCAACCGCAGCTTGCCGACGCCGCCGTTTGACCGCGAACAGTATGGGGCGTCGGTTGGCGGGCCGATCAAGAAAGATCGCGCCTGGTGGTTTTCGTCCTTCGAGTATCGCGACCAAAACGCGGCGATCCAGACGGGCGCCCGTGATTTCACGACCGATTCGATTCTGAATACATCGGCATCGGCGCCTCTTCGAGACGCGCTGTGGTCGTCTCGACTGGATACGCAGTTAAGCAAGAACAACTCGCTGATGGTCCGGTATTCATTCAACCGATCGACAGATACGGCGGAGGCGACGCCCTCGCAAAACACCGCCGCCTTTACATCGTCGGAACGGCAGAATTCGCTCAACCGGTTCAATTCGCTGGTGGCGGGCCTGAATACTGTGTTGTCGACCACGCGAGTGAACAACCTGTCGTTCCATTACGACAACTTCTATAACTTCATTCCGCCGTATCCACAGGATGCGCCGACGACGGATCCGAGTCTCTCGCTCACCAATGAGCTGATCTTTCCTGACCTGGCCGATGGAGCGAACTTTAATCTGCCGCAGGCTACACATTTAAATCGGGTGCAGGTGAGGGACGGGCTGTCGTGGATTCTGGGGAAGCACACGCTAAGCCTCGGCGGCGAGTTTCAGCACTACACCGCGAATGGCGAGATCAATGTGTTTGGTACGGGCACCGTCATCCTGGTTTCGGACTTCGGCTTTGCCGATCTCAATGACGATGGGCAGGTCAACGATCTCGATATTCCGGTTGCGGTGGGCTTGAAGAGCAGCGCGCCGGTGGTGCCAGTGCCGATTCCGCTGGTGTTCGACAGCTACGGCGCCGCCTATATCCAGGACGACTGGAAGGCTACACCAAGGTTGACGCTGAATGCAGGATTGCGGTGGGAGTATGACTCGAACCTGACAGGGAACTCGAGCGCGCACGATCCGTGCCCGAATTTGTCGAGCGAGCCGACGAGCCCGTGCACGTGGATGGCGAACGAGATCGATCTGAAGAAAACTCCGGACAAGAAAGACTTTGGACCGCGGCTCGGGTTTGTCTACGATCCGTTCGGCAAGGGCAAGACTGTGCTGCGCGGGGGCTACGGGATCTATTACGACCGGATCATTCTTGAAGCCGGCGCAGAAGAACTGGTGCAGAACGATCGTGCGCTGACGGTTTCAGCATATGCAGGGTCGGAGTGTACTTCGCCGTTTGTGCCGGGGCCGCCGAGCCTTGGGGCGTGCTTTGCGCCGGGAGGAAGCTTTGCGCCAGGAAGTCCGACACTGGGTAGCGCGTTCAGCGGACCTCACCAGACGGGTGGCGTTGGAATCCTGGCCATGGGGCCGGACGCGCATCATCCGCTTTTCCAGCAGTTCTCGCTGGGAATGCAGCAGCAGGCGGGGAATTGGCTGGTGGCGTCGGATGGGCTGCACGTGTTTGCAACGCGGCAGATCATCGGGCATTTGCTGCGGGATTCCAATTCGACTTCGCCGAATGTGACTTGCCCAGGCAATAACGCGCCGTGCACGCTGACCGATCCGCTTAGCGGTATTACCGACAACATCACGTTGTTGCAGTCACAAGCGAAGTCGTGGTATGACGGACTGATTGTGAGCGTGGAGCACCGCGAAGCCAAACTGGGGAAGGTGGCGTATCAATACAACATCAGCTACACGTTATCGAAGACGTTTGATTTTTCGGATGACGATCAGCTGACGGGCGGCAACGCCGATGAACAGGTTGATCTGATTGAAGGAATCAACAATCTTCGCCTGGAAAAGGGCTACGCGGTGACGGATGAGCGGCATCGTCTGACGTTCTATGGAGAGGCACAACTCCCATGGCATTTCTCATTCGCGCCGATCTATACGTTTGGCTCAGGCGTGGCTGCGGATACGTTCCTGCCGGGGACGGGAAATATCAATGGATCGAGCGGCGCGCGACTTCCTCTATTGCCGCGAAACGCGATTGGCCGCGAGATCAAGAACAGCGATCAGTTGAATGCGGTTATCGATCGCTGGAACGCGCTGCCACCGTGCCCGGGTGCGTTTCCGTGCCTTGCGGGAGGGCAGATTCTGAATGTGCCGGCCGGCGTGAACTATTCGAGCCCGTTCAGTTCGCTCGATTTCAGGTTGCGGAAAGACATCGGCCTTGGCGAGCGGGCTAAATTGAGCCTGAGCGGCGAGGCGTTCAACATCTTCAACCAGACAAACATTCGTGGATCGAGCAACGCGAACTATGCGGGGCGGAACATCTCGATCGGTCCAGCACAGGGCGGACCGGGGCCGCAGGTGCAGACGAATTTCTACTCGCCAGTGAGCACAGCGGGAGGGTTCTTCGGGTCGGGTGGACCGAGGGCGTTCCAATTTGCTGCACGCGTAGCATTCTGACGCTTAAGTTAGATCGAATGGCGCGGAGGGCGAAACAAGCCTTCGCGCCATTTTTATTGAACCGTGCCGGACGATGCGCAACTGGTTTAGAGTTGAGGGCATGAGCCTGTATTGTGCCGTGGGCGCGGTGGACGTTGATCTATCGGCGAGTCGGCTGAAGGAACTCCTCTCTGAATCGCTGGACAAGCTGGGACGGCGCGAACGCGTGCTTGCGGTGCCGCCGGATATTACGCGACTGCATTCGCAGGCAGGCGTGCTGACGTGCGCGGCGCGGGAGATCCTGGGGGAGCGCCTGAAGGCTGTGCTGCCGGCGATCGGGACACACACCGCGGTGACGACGGCGCAGATGAATCACATGTTTCCCGGGATACCACATGAGCTGTTTCATGTTCACAACTGGCGGACGGATGTGGAGACACTGGGCGAGATTCCTGCAGAGTTCATCAAGGAGGTTTCAGAGGGGAAGCTGAACTTTGCGTGGCCGGCGCAGGTGAACAAGATGATTTCGCGCGGCGGGTTCGATCTGATCCTCTCGATCGGGCAGGTGGTTCCGCATGAGGTGATCGGGATGGCGAACTACAACAAGAACATCCTGATCGGAACGGGCGGAAGGATGAGTATCAACCGGAGCCATTATCTCGGTGCGGTATATGGGATGGAGCGCATTATGGGGCGCGCGGATAATCCGGTGCGCGCGGTACTGAATCGGGCTTCGGAGCTATTCCTAAAAGATGTGCCGATTGTGTACGTGCAGACGGTGGTGGGACGTCGCGATGATGGCGGGCTGGCGGTGCGCGGTCTGTTCATTGGTGATGATGTCGAGTGCTTCCATCGCGCGGCGGAACTGAGCCTGAAGGTGAACTTCGAGATGGTGGAGAAGCCGATCCGGAAGGCGGTGGTGTTTCTCGATCCGCGGGAATTTCATTCGACGTGGTTGGGAAACAAGGCAGTGTACAGAACGCGAATGGCGCTGGCTGATGGCGCGGAACTGATTATCCTGGCGCCGGCGGTGAAGAGATTTGGCGAGGACGATCGCATTGACGCGCTGATCCGGAAGTATGGGTATCATGGCACGCCGGCGACGCTGAAGGCGGTGGAGGAGAATGAGGACCTGGCCGCGGAGCTGGGTGCGGCGGCACATTTGATTCATTCGTCGTCGGAGGGGCGGTTCAGGATTACGTGGTGTCCGGGGGAGCTTAGCCGCGAGGAGATCGAGGGTGTCGGGTTCGCCTACGGCGAGCTAGACAAGATGATGGAGCGCTATAACCCGGACAGGTTGTCGCATGGATGGAATTGCGTGGATGGGGAAGAGGTCTTCTTTATTGCGAATCCGGGTCTGGGGTTGTGGGCGCATGCGTCAAGGCTTTGATGCGGATGAATCCGACCTTTCGGTATCCAGCTTATTCAGATTGCGGATACCAATATTGGCAAAATGGACTAATGCTCTGACCGCCACCCGTTTTCCATTCAGCTCAGCGGGCCGGTATCTTGAATTCAAAAGGAATTTTGCAACATCGTTTGAAGCACCATTCTTGTCGCAGCCCGCGGCGTCGGGATCGGCAGCCTTCCCGTTCGCGTTGATGGTGATCGTGACCTGGCAATCAAATCCATCTTTGAACGACCTGATCAGTCCGCCGATCGCGTGGCTGTCGAAACTCGTTAGCTCGGGCTTGGTGGTCAGTCTTGAGAGAGGGAACACGCCAGCTGAATCAGGCCCAGTTGAGGCCATTCCTGGAGGAGGCAGAAACGAATAGCGAATCAGCAAAGGCGCCCATAGCTCATCGGCGTCGAAGGGCACATCCGTCCGCCTGAAACTGAGCTCTATGTTCATCTTCGCGGACACCGGAGAGCCGTCCGTTATTCTTACAGCCGGTCTGAACTTGTATTTCGTCACGGCAGCCATAGCGTTCTTTTCGAAGAGTGGGTTTGTGCAACGCACGATCCGAACGCTATTCGGATTTCCGTTCACATCCACGACGATCGAAGCCAGGCAAATACCATTGATGCCCATGGCCAAGGCTTCGCTGGGCAATTCAGCCGGCGGAGTCTCGATGGGCACTGGAGGGCGAACATTCGGGCCAATCTTCTCTGCTGTTTGAGCCTGACCCTGGATTTGGGCGGAGCGCATCGCACCACAAGACGTTCCAATCAAGGAGACCGCTATCAAGATATTTAATGCCCCATTTCGAAATCTTCGAAGCACCTTCACACCGCTCTCAATTCTCTTAGCAAGAAGGCGTAGTCGAAGGCGATCTCCTTGAGGTAGTCGTAGCGGCCGGAGGCTCCGCCGTGGCCGGCTTCCATGTTGGTGACGAGGAGGAGCGGGTTCGGGTCAGTTTTGAGGGTGCGGAGTTTGGCTATGTATTTCGCAGGTTCCCAGTACATGACCTGGCTGTCGTTGAGTGAGGTTTTAACCAGCATGGCGGGATAGGCGGCGGGCTTCAGGTTGTCGTATGGCGAGTAGCTGAGCATGTATTTGAAGTACTGCTCCTGATTGGGATCTCCCCACTCTTCGTACTCGGGAACGGTGAGGGGGAGCGACGCGTCGAGCATGGTGTTCATCACGTCGACGAAGGGGACGTGAGAGAGGACGACGCTGAAGAGGTCGGGGCGGAGATTGGTGACTGCGCCCATGAGCAGGCCACCGGCGGAACCGCCCTCGATGGCGACGCGGGTGGGATCGGCGTAGCCGCTGGCGGTGAGGTGCTCGATGGCGGCGACGAAGTCGGTGAAGGTGTTGCGCTTGACGAGCATTTTGCCGGCATCGTGCCAGGGCTTGCCGAGATCGCCTCCACCGCGGATGTGGGCGTAAGCCATAACGACGCCGCGATCGAGAAGCGACAGGCGGTTGGAGTTGAAACCGAGCGGAAGCGCGTAGCCGTAGGAACCGTAGCCGTAAACGTAGAGGGGTGGTCTCTCACCCTCAGGAGCTAAAGCCCCGTTCTCTATTGGCGGCTTAACGGCAGGGCTGAAGCCCTGCCCCTTCAAAGCGGGCTGAGACTTTGCCGGCCCTGATTTAGTCATGGATGGGGCATTTGCATTTCTTGCAAATTTGTCGCGGCGATAGACCAGAGAGATGGGGACCTTTACGCCGTCGGCAGCGGTGGCGTGGATGCGCTCACTGGCGTAGAGGGTTCGATCGAAGCCGCCGGGGACTTCCTGCTGCTTGAGGAGCGTGGACTCGCGCGAGTCGAGATCGTATTCGAAGACGGAGCCGGGCGTAACGAGCGATTGATAGCCGTAGCGGAAGAGCTTCGTTTCCCAGATTCGGTTGATGCCGGGCGAAGCGCTGTAGGCGGGCTCGGGGAATGCGATTTCGCCGGCGGGATTGGCTTCGGGGCTCTGGTCCTGGAATCGCCAGAGACGCAGGCGGGGCAGGCCGTCTTCGCGCTCGCAGGCGACGAAGAAGTTGGCGAAGAGGTCGACGTCTTCGAGCATCACGGAGTCGCGATGGGGGATGCGCTCGACCCAGTTCTCGCGCGATGGTGCGTTGGCAGGCGCGGTGACGAGGCGGAAGTTGCGGCCGCGATCGTTGGTGCGGATGAACCACTGGCCATTGCGATGATCGACGGCGTATTCGTGCTCGTCTTCGCGCGGGGTGATGACCGCAAATGCGCCTGTGGGCTGGTCGGCGGGGAGGACGCGGCACTCGGTGGTAGTGTGGCTGCCGGATTCGAGGACGATGTACTTGCCGTCGCGGGTGCGGCCGACTCCGATGTTAAAGCGCTCGTCGTCGTCCTGGTAGCCGAGGACGTCCTGAGTGTGCGGAGTGTGAAGGGTGTGGCGAAAGAGTTGGAACTGGCGCTTCTGTTCCTCATCTTCGACGGTGTAGAAGAGGGTGCCGGCCACCCCAGGGACGAGGACCTGTCCCTGGGGACCCCGGTTGTCGGTTGTCCAGGTGACGGAGCCAACGCGCTCGACCTCTCCGGCGAGGGTTTCGCCGGTTTCCAGATCCTTGATGTGGAGCGTGTATTGGCGGAAGCCGGTGAGGTCAGTGGTGTAGGCGAGCCAGCGGCCGTCGTCGGAGATATCGGTGGCACCGATGGAGAAGAAGGCTTGGCCTTCGGCAAGCTGATTTCCGTCGAGGATGATTTCTTCGGGACCTTGAGGGGAGGCCAGTGATCCGCGTTTGCGGCAGAAGATGGAGTACTGCTTGCCTTCTTCAGTGCGGACGTAATACCACCAGTCGCCTTCGCGGTAGGGAGCGGACTCGTCGGTCTGCTTGATGTGGCCGAGCATCTCGTTGTAGAGCTCGTCGCGCAGTGGTGCGAGATCGGCGGTGAGGGCTTCAGAGTAGGTGTTTTCGGCATTGAGGTATTGGGTGACCTCGGGATTCTCTTTCTCGCGGAGCCAGGCGTAATCGTCGGTGAGGGTGATGCCGTGGAGGGTGGTCTCTTGGTGGTCCTTGCGGGCGACGGGCGGAGCCGGGGTGGTGGCGAGGTCGGTCATGGCTACTTATCAGTTTAGAAGAACAGGGACTAGGGACTGGGAGAATCCCTTGCGGGATTTGCTTGCAGGTTTGAGCGGCTTCAGGCCTGCCTCTTCCAAGAGGCGTGGTGTATAACGGGCACACGATTGAGGTGGGCGATGAACGTGAGTTTTGCGGGGAAGGTAGTGCTGGTGGCGGGTGGCACTGGAGGATTGGGTCGAGCGGTGAGCCTGGCGTTTCTGGCGGAGGGTGCGAGGACCGTGGTTACCTTCCGCAAAGACGCGGAGTTTGCCGAATTGCAGAAGGGGGCAGGTGCGGGCGCATCGCTGCTGGAAGGACATCGAGTTGACGTGACGGACGAAGCTGCGGTTGGGCAGCTTGTGAACCAGGTGTTTGGCCGGTATGGGCGGCTGGATGCTCTGGTGAACACGGTTGGCGGCTATGCCGGGGGCATCAAGCTGTGGGAACTTGACGCGAAGACTTTTGAGTTGATGTTGGCGCTGAATCTGCGAGCCGGGTATGTGCTGACGCGCGCGGCGATTGTGCCGATGCTGAAACAGAAGCACGGAGCGATTGTGAATGTGGCGGCGAAGGCGGCGATCGATCACGGCGGAGGAGCTGCGGCCTATGCGGCATCGAAGGCGGCGGCGGTGGCAATGATGGATTCGCTGGCGGCGGATGTGAAGGGGACAGGCGTGCGGGTGAATTCGATTCTACCCAGCATCATCGACACAGAGGCGAACCGGAGGGCGATGCCGGATGCGGATTTTGCGACGTGGCCGAAGCCGGAGGATATTGCGCGGGTGATTGTGTTTCTGGTGAGCGATGAGGCGAAGGTGATCCACGGGGCGGCGATTCCGGTGTATGGGACCAATTGAAGAGATTCAGTTGGGGTTGGTGGTTTCCCACGTCCCGTGGCCGGGTAAGCAATGGAAATCAAGGGGCGAATTCCATCATTTTGATTACGCTCTGGCGGTCGTATTGGGTGAAGTAGATGGTCTTGCCATCAGAGGTGGCGCTGAGGCTGGGCTGAAGGCGGGCGGGGTGCTCGTCGAGTGTGAGAATGGACGAGATTTTGCGGGTGGCGAAATTATAGAAGTCAATGGTGGGATGAGGGTCGGCATCGTTATCGAGGAAGTAAAGGCCGGTTGACGTGACGGTGTAGTGTCCCCAGAAGCCGACTTGGGGACGACCCGCAACAACCACGGTTTCGGCACCGCCGTTGGAGGGCGTATTCCAGATCCCGGCCTCGAAGAAGCGCGAGTAATACACGGTTTTGCCGTCGCCGGATTCGAGGGCATCGAAGCCGCCCTTGTGGGTCAGTTCGACATTGGCGCCGGTGTCGACGTTGTGTTTCCACACCTGAACGTCGCCGTCGCGATTTCCGGAGTAGTAAATGGTTTTCCCGTCGCGCGACCAACTGGGGACAGCGCAGTCGAAGGGAGCGGAGATGACGGAATGCAGGTTTCGGCCCGCGCGATCAACGACAAAGATTTCGGAATGACCGCCGGGTTTGTAGCTGTCGAAGGCGATCCACTGGCTGTCGGGGGACCACCGGGGTGTACCAGAATAGCGATCGAAATGGGTCAGCTGGGTCTGATCGTGTCCCGAGGAGTCGCTCAGGAAAATCTCCTCGGAGCCGGTACGCATCGACATCCAGACGAGGCGGGTTCTGTCGGGGGATGGTTGTGCATCCAACTCGGGAAACTGCGAACTGATGATTTTGCTTTTTGCAACGAGTGAGCCGCCGGGACCTGATAGCTCAGCTCGCCAGATGGCGGCTGGATCAGTGCTGATGTGCTGGGAGTATACGAACCGCGCACCATCACGCGTGAAGGATCCGATAGCGGGATAGGTCGTTTCGCGGGCAACTGGGCCCCCGCTCGCGGAGATGCGCAGCAGCGTGGAGAGCTTGCTTTGATCGTCAACGAAGATGAGCGCCCGGCCATCGGGAGTCCACATGAGACCACTGCAACCAAGGTCGCTTAGGGTGTTGCATCCCTTGTCTCCGCCCGATGTGACGCGGGTGGCATCTCCACCGGTCGCGGAGACTTTGTAGATGTCGCAGCAAAGCGCAATGGTGGTTCGAAGAAAAGCGATGGTAGATCCATCCGGTGAAAGCGCAAAGGCGTCGCCGCTGTCTTCGGTACGGTCTTTGCCGGGATTGGTAAGGCATTTCTTCTCGCCTGTGGCCATGGACAGGTTGACCACTCCGAAGCGACCGTTCGGGGAACAGCGATCGACCATCAGCATTGCGGTTCCTCCGGCGGTCCAGGCGAGCGGACTGGGAAGCGTGTAGAGGCACGTAACGGAGGTGAGCTGCCGTTCGTCGCCGCCGAGCGCAGGGACGGCAAAGACGCCGTCGTTTTTGCCATCGCAACGCTGAAAGGCGATTTCGCGTCCGTCAGGCGACCATGCCGGGGTGCCGATGAGTCCATGCTGGTGGTAGGTGAGGCGGAGGGGAAGCTCGGCGCCGATGAGTTGGACGTAGAGGTCGTAGCCTTTGCGGTCGCTGCCGTCCCAGGCAAAGGCGATCTCGCGGCCATCGGGGGAGAATACGGGCGAGATGGCGTCGCCGGCGGCGGAGGTGATGGGGATGGTGCGGAGAAGCTCGCGTTCTCGAGCCACGGATTGGGAAGGGGCGCGATGACGAATGAGGAGAAAAGCGATGGTTGCGAGGCAGACGATAAGAATTGACGCGAGTGCGAGGAGGACGGGATGTCGCCCAAGGGAAGTCTGCGTAAGTGGTAACGGAACTGGTTGAGATGGAGAGGCGGGTGCGTCATTTATGGGGGTGGACGCTGGTGTGAGTTGGGCTTGTGTGGCGGCTGGGTTGGGGGGCTCGGTGACGGGGGCGATGAAGCGGTAGCCACGTTTTGGGATGGTCTCGATATACAGGGGCGCGTCGACCGCGTCGCCGAGGGCGTCGCGGAGTTTCATCATCGCGGTGTTGAGGCTGTGATCGAAGTCGACAAAAGTGTCGGATGGCCAGAGGACGCGGCGAAGGTCTTCGCGGGTGACGAGTTGGCCGGCGTGCTCCAAGAGATAGATAAGGATGCGAAAAGATTGCTCGCGGATCCGGACGGGGACGCCGTTGCGGCGCAACTCAAGATTGCGCGCGTCGACCTCGAAGATGCCGAAACGCCAGATCCCGGAATTTTCCAGGGTTCTCAAGGAGTAATTTTCCCGACCTAGGTGTCCTTCGCGCGAGTCTAGCACGGGAATGTCGATGAGCAGGGATGAAATCGCCAGATGGGAGGGCGGGATAAGTCGCTCGGGGAGAGTAGGTTGCGCGGCTAGATGATTTTGACTTCGGAATTACCCCTAGTGCATTGAGGAATCGGCGGGGTGGGCGCAAGTTGGGGAGCATGGCAGGCCGGAACGAACGGATCCGGCAGCCAAATTTGATCCGGAGGAACTCCCATGACCCGCAGCCTTTCCACAATGAAGAACATGATTCTGATCGCAACCTTTGCGCTGGTGTCGTTTACGGCAGTGACCGCCTCAGCTCAGAACAAAGCCACCGTTTATGTTCCGTTCGCGTTTGTAGCGAACCATCAAACACTGCCAGCCGGACACTACGAGGTGTTGTCGTCGGTGACGAGCCTGACCTTGATCGATGCGAATACAGGAAAGGCGCAGGCTCTTTTTCTGGTTCGGCACGAAGCCGGCGACGCGATCGAGACGCGAGGCCGGTTGAGGTTTCAGATGAGCGGAAGCCGGCATGTGCTGGTCGAAGTGCAATTTGCTGGATCAAGCACGCACAGCAGGTTGCTGGGACAGCCAAAGCAGGAGCGGCAAGTAGCCCGGAGCGGGGAGCCGACGATCGAAGTTGCGATGAAGTAAGTCAAATCGGAGGAGCGTCGGGGCCGATCGCTGGATAGCGGCCGGCCCCGGTGCGCGTCTGGGAACATGTTAAGCGCCGGTATCCGCGGAGGATGCGAGCTGCGGGAACCGGAGGGGTGGTGGAAACGTACAATGGAGTGCGATGGACGCTTTTCACCGCGGGACTCGTACGATTTGCCGGTTGATGCTGGCGGCGCTCTTTCTCCTTCCTCCCCTTCCGGGATTGCTGGCCGAGTCAGTAAGCCAGCTTCCCAAGCCCACTGATTATGTAAATGATTTTGCGCATGTCCTTTCGGCGGATACGGTGGCGAAGCTTGACCGTATCTGCTCGGAACTGGACCACTCGCAGGCAAACGCACAGGTGGCAGTGGTGACGGTGCGTAACCTCGATGGCGAGGATGCGGCACAGTGGGCGGGTGAACTCGAAGATAAGTGGCACATGGGCAAGAAGGGATCGGATCGCGGGCTGCTGGTGCTGCTGGCGGTGGACGATCACAAGTACCGCATCGATCCGGCGTATGGGCTGGAAGGAATTCTGAACGACGCGCGAGTGGGCGACATTGGGCGATCGATGGTGCCGGATCTGCGGGCGAAAGACTACGACGGCGCGATTTTGGGCGCTGTAGGGCAACTGGCAAGGGTAATTGCCGACGACGCGCATGTGACGCTGAGCGATGAGTTGCCGAATCCCCCACCGGTGCGGCAGGCGCAGCGGCACGGGTCGGGGCTGATCGGGCTGCTGCCGTTTTTGATTCTGTTCCTGATGTTTGGCGGGTTCGGGGTGTTCCGGATATTGTTCTGGCTCGGGCTGTTCCAGAGCGCGCTGGGTGGAAGGCGGTATTACGGCGGGCAAGGACCGTTCATGGGCGGAGGCTGGGGTGGCGGTGGAGGCGGAGGAGATTCTGGCGGCGGCGGTTTTGGAGGATTCGGTGGCGGAGATTTTGGGGGTGGGGGAGCTGGAGGAAGCTGGTAGAGGCGGGGACTAGACCAGGGACCAGGGACTAAGGGACTAGGGACTAGGGACTAGGATTAGAGACAAAGAGACAAGGAACTCGAAGAGATTTCGTGGAACAAAGGTCAGAGGAGACAGAGACTTTATGAGCAAGGGATTGCTGGTTGTGTTGGGGGTGGTGGGTGTTATCGTGCTGGCGCTGTTGCTGGTGGGCGGCAGCTTTGTGAGCGCCAAGAACCAGATGGTGGCGAAAGACAACGCGGTGAAATCGGCCTGGTCAGAGGTGGACGTACAACTGCAGCGTCGCGCGGACCTGATTCCGAACCTAGTGGAGACGGTGAAGGGATTCACCAAGGAAGAGAATTCGGTGTATGCCGAGATCGCGAATGCGAGAGCGGGAATGCTGAATGCACAGACTCCGCAGGCTAAGATCGCCGCGAATGGTCAACTGGATGGGGCACTCGGCAGGTTGCTGCTGCTGACCGAGAATTATCCAACTCTGCGGTCGAGCGATCAGTTCATGCGTTTGCAGGATGAGCTGGCGGGAACGGAGAACCGGATCAGCGTGGCGCGGCGGCGATATAACCAGACGATCCAGGACTACAACACGTTTATCCAGCAATTTCCTAACAGCATCTGGGCGGGGATGGCGGGGTATCACACCAACGATGCGTACTTCAAGGCAAGCCCGGGCGCGGAGCAGGTGCCTAGCGTGAAGTTCTGAGGGACGGCGGTCAGCTCTCAGCCATCAGCCATCAGCCAAACGAGCGGATGCTGAGCTGAAGGCTGACGGCTGAGTACCTTGGGTATGGACGGAGTGCGATAAATCACCGAGAAACATGGTGGGTTCAGGCAAAGTGGAATTAATCCACGGAGGCTGGCTACCACCCCAACGAACCAAAACAGGTCGTTGGGGACCTCGGAGGTTTTTCGCTGTGTTGCGGTTAGATTATTTGTCCTGTTGTCTCACGGTTCTTTCGACAATTCTGGTGGGGCGGAAGCGATGGACGGGGCTGGCTGTCGCTGGCCTCAATAGTGTGATTCTTTGCGTGATCGGGCTGCGGACAGGGCAGTTGGGGTTTATTCCCGCGAACCTGTTTTGTATAGGCGTGTATGTACTCAGCATTCGGTCGTGGGCGCGGAGCAGCTCTTAGCTGCTAGCTTTCCACCAGATCGACTGCGATGGTTGATGGTGAGAAAAAGGCAACTGCGGGTTCCACCCCTTCCGTTCATTTCGTTCAGAGTCGAACATCGAAATCAGGAAAGCGAAAGGGCCATCCATTGTTGTGGATGGCCCTTCGTGTTTCAGGTCGTATCGGCTTGCGGGTCGTGCGACTCACCGGAGACGGAATGCGCCGGTTACTTATAGGAGGCGATGGCGCTGGCTTCGTCGTCGTAGATGTCAAACACGGTGTAGAGCTTGGTGAGTTGCAGGACGTCCTTGACCTTCTTGGTAAGGTTGAGGAGTTTGAGCGAGGCGCCTTGATTTTTGGCAGTGGTGTAGGCACCGACGAGTTCGCCAAGGCCGGAGCTATCGATATAGTTCACATCGCCGAGGTTGAGCAGGATGCTTTTCATGCCTTTGCTGATCAGGTCACGAATAGCTTCACGCAACTGCACACTGCCCTCGCCCAGAGTGATGCGCCCGCTGAGGTCCAGGACGGTGACTCCGTCCAATTCACGGGAAGCAATAGTAAGTGCCACGGAAATTTCCTCCTTTGTGAGTCATACCAGTTATAGCATCTGACACCCCGCAAACGAGGACCTGTTTGCCCGGGCCCCGTTCTCTTGGCGTCGCCCTGCAAGGTGAGGTGAAGGACTTGCAGGTGATGTAGTTGTGGATCGTTCCTCGGTATCCACGGATGCCGAAGTGCCGCAATGAATCAGGTTTGTTCTTGTGTTGAGGAGAGGTGTTTGACCAGGGTTAGTTCGGTGCCGGGATCGAGCTGGCGGAAGTGGACCTCATCCATGAAAGAGCGAATGAGGAAGATGCCGCGGCCGGTACCACGGAGCAGGTTTTCGGGAGCGAGAGGATCGGGCAGGTGTTCCCAGTCCACGCCCTTGCCTTGATCGGCGATGGTAAAGATGAGGGACTTGCCGTTGTTCTCAAAGCTGGCGGTGACTTGCTTGGCGGGGTCGTAATCGTTGCCGTGGAGGACGGCATTGACGGCGGCCTCGCGGACGGCCATGGTGATGCGGAAGCGCTCGTCTTCGTCGACGCTGGCCTCCTCGGCCAACTTCTCTGCGGCCGATTCAATCTCAGTGACGCTCTCCATTGTGGATGGCAGCGAAAAGCTTCGTTTTCCAGGCTTCGGATTGGTCACCGGGTTCGTCTCCGCCTCTGCGAGGCACGGCAAGCAACCCGCCGATACCGCGAGAGGAATCGAGTAATGTTTTCCAAGATTGACGGGAAAACGCTATGAGGGCATCTTCATGGCTGTGGGGCATTGTGTCAAGAACTGCTTTGAGTTAGAGCCGGGTTCGGACAACTGTCGGGCCCGTTATTCGCGATTTGGCTACGGAGCAAAAATCAAAATGCGGATCCCTCCAACCCGGTCGGGATAACACGGCTTGGAAGTGGCAGGACTCTTTTGATGACTCGATCGGGCGGTGTGCTGGAAATCGAGATGAACGGTAGCTGGACGGAGGTGCGAAGGCACTTTCAAGGACGTGATAACGGATGCGGTTCGCGTTCTGCGTCGATTGACTACGTTGCAAACGAGCGCAGTACACTCAGCTTATGCAGCAGCACGCGACAACCCGAGTGAGTTTGACGGCACTGCTGGGGACGCCGGTGACGGATCCGGAAGGGAACGTGCGCGGCAAGCTGAAAGATATCGCGGTGGCGACGGGGCCGGATGCGGGCAAGGTAGCGGGGCTGGTGCTGAAGACGCGGACCGGGCTGATGCTGGTGCCTTCGCAGGATGTGCGCGAGACGGCAGCAGGAACGCTGGAGGTAACTTCGCTGCAAGCGATGACTCCGCTGAAGGAGCAAGGCAGCTTCATCTACCTGCAACAGGACCTGGTGGACCGCCAGATCATCGACATCCACGGGCGCAAGGTGGTCCGCGTGAACGACGTGGACCTGGAGTGGATGAGAGATGGGTCGGCGCATCTGCTGCGCGTGACCGAGGTGGAGGTAGGGCTGCGCGGGGCGTTCCGGCGAGTGTTCAAGGGCATTCTGCCCAAGGCGAAGCTGGATCAGTTTTCGCGCAGGATCAAGGAGAGGGTGATCCCGTGGCAGTTTGTGGACGTAATCGAGGTTGATCCGGCGCGGCGAGTGAAGCTGCGAATCGAGTACGAGCGGCTGGCTAAGATGCACCCGTCGGACCTGGCGGAGATCCTGGAGGATTTGAGTCCCGCAGAGCGCGATGCAGTGTTTACTTCGCTGGACGAGGAAGTGGCGGCGGACACGCTGGAGGAGGTTGATCCGAAGCTGCAGGTTTCGTTGCTGGAAAAGCTGGACGAAGAGCGGATTGCCGACATCGTGGAAGAGATGGATCCCGGCGCCGCGGCGGACCTGCTGGCGGAACTGCCGGAGGACAAGTCGGACGCGATTCTGGAGGAGATGGAGCCGGAGGAGCGGCAAGAGGTTGCGGATCTTCTGGAGTTTGACGAGCGATCGGCAGCCGGCGCCATGACATCGGACTTTGTTTATCTCGGGACGGATGCGACGGTATCGCAGGTGGGCCCGGCGCTGCGGAGTTTCGATGGCGATTTGGAGGCCGTGACCGAGGTGTACCTGCTGGATGAAAAGCGCGTTTTGCGTGGTGCCGTTCCGCTGGCGCGGTTGATGATGGCGCAGCCGGACACAAAATTGTCAGTGCTGCCGGAGGCGCGAGTGCTTTCGTGCCCGGCAGACATGAAGCAGATTGAACTGGCGGAGATGTTCGACAAATATAATCTGCACGCTCTTCCGGTTGTCGATTCGCAGGGGCGGATGGTGGGCGTGGTGCATGCCGATCACGTGATCAGTTTCCTTCGCGAAAAAATATAGTTTCGATCACAGAATTCCTGCTACTCTGCAGGAGTTTCCAGGGCAACAATCCAGCACATTTCATAACGAGAGACGCGTGTCATTTTGTTGTTCTGAGATGTGACAATTTGATGCAGTCGTGGGAGGGGCCATGCCACCGAGAGAGGGAATCAGGACGTATGTTCCAGAGAAGCACAAACCGCAGACCGGGCCGGCGCGGGAGCGCGGCGATTATGTGGAGACGAATAAGACTCCGGCGTTGATCCGTCTGTTCGTCTGGCTGCTGGTATTTCGATTGGTGGTGAATCTGATCTTTGCTCTGACGATTGGGCTGGCTCCGGATTCGAGCGCAACGGCCTTCATTACGACGAATTTTGATCCCTGGCCGAAGAAGGTGTCGGCGGAGGCGATGTTCTATATCACCGCGCTGATTTACGGCGTGATGGCGTGGCGGTGGCATAGCCGGGACTGGAAGGTGCGGTGGGCGGCCATGTTCGTGTCAGGGGCGACGGCGTTGAAGATGCTGGTGAATTTTGCAGGGGATCAAGCGGCAGGAATGCCGACCCCGATGACGCAAAACCAGATTGCCTCTCTCTTCGTGAGCGTGGCCGTCAACCTGGCGATCTGCGGGTATCTTGCCTTCTATCCCGGGATGGCACAGGCGTTTAAAGAGACGCCGTGGGAGTAAGAGACAGTGGTTAGTGGTCAGTTGTCAGTGATCAAGGTCGGAGCCGGGGCAAGGAATAGGGGGTAAGCGGCCCAGACACTACGGGTCGGATGTCACAGACAGCTTGTTCCTTCTGTGAAACAATCCTCGGATGCTTCAATTGCCAAAGATCATCCAGGGCGGCATGGGGGTTGGTGTTTCGAACTGGCGTCTTGCGCAGGCCGTCTCGCGGTTAGGCCAGCTTGGGGTGGTCTCGGGAACGGCCATTGACCAGGTGCTGGTGCGGAGGCTGGCGGATGGCGACGAAGGCGGCCATATGCGGCGCGGGTTCGATGCGTTTCCGTTTCCAGAGACGGCGAAGCGCATCTGGAACGAGTTTTTTCAGCCGGGAGGGAAAGCCGCCGGCTCGCAATATCCCACGGTGCCAATGCATCAGCGGCGCGACTCACGCAAACTGATCGAGTTGTTGATGGTGAGCAACTTTGTGGAAGTATTCCTGGCGCGAGAGGGGCATGCAAACAAGATTGGGGTGAATTTCCTGGAGAAGGTACAGCTGCCGCATCTGGCGTCGATTTATGGGGCGATGCTGGCGGGGGTCGGCTACGTATTGATGGGGGCGGGGATTCCGCTTCACATTCCGGGTGTGATCGATAATTTCGCGGCGGGGAAGCCGGCGGAGTACAAATTGGCGGTGGCAGGTGCACCGGCCGAGCAAGACACGATGATGCGGTTCGATCCGCGTGATTTCGTGGAAGGTCCGCTTCCGGTTCTGGAACGGCCGAAGTTCCTGGCGATTGTTTCGTCGAATACGCTGGCCGCGACGATGCTGCGGCGAGCTTCAGGGCGCGTGGATGGATTGATCATCGAGAGCCCGACGGCGGGCGGACACAACGCGCCTCCGCGAGGGAAGGCCGGGCTGGATGCGACCGGGCAGCCGGTCTACGGGGAACGCGATCGCGTCGACGTGGTGGAACTGAAAAAACTCAGCGTGCCGTTCTGGCTGGCGGGCGGATATGGCAGTGCAAAGAAACTCCGCGAGGCTCTGGACCAAGGCGCTGCCGGGGTGCAGGTGGGCACTGCGTTCGCGTTCAGCGAGGAGTCAGGGTTGCGACACGATTTGAAAAAGATGCTGGTGTCGCAAGCGTCCACGGGAGTCGCGAAGGTATTTACGGATCCACTGGCGTCGCCCACGGGATTTCCATTCAAAGTGGCGCAGCTTGCGGGAACGTATTCCGATTCAGGCGTTGCAACAGCACGCGGGCGGGTTTGCGACCTTGGGTATCTCCGCGAAGCATACTGGACGGAAGACGGAAGGATCGGGTATCGGTGCGCCGCCGAACCGGAGGCCTCGTATGCCGCGAAGAGTGGGAGGATCGAGGATTCCGTGGGACGCAAATGTTTGTGTAACGCTCTGCTGGCGAATATTGGGTATCCACAGACGCGCGCAGACGGAGTTTCCGAGCCGCCGCTGGTGACTGTGGGCGACGATGTGAACAACGTCGCCGCATTTTTGGCAGACGGAAAGGAAAGCTACAGCGCGGCGGATGTCGTGAGTTCGCTGATGCGCGGCGTGGCTTAGAGCGCCTTTGATAAAAACAATCAGGAGTGGGTGCAAAATCCCGCTGGGGCTAAAAGCCCATTACCTGTGTTTTATTCGCGACTGAACAGTTGCGGAAAGACGGAGAAGGTCGGGCGGATCACGAAGAGAACATTCAGGGGCAAAGCCCACGTTGATTTTGCATGGCTCCGCGGCACGACTGAAATCGTGCCATTGTTACAGAACGTCTGCAAACACGAGTTTTCTGCAGCCTTTCAAGTAGTGCCCTTCAGAACAACGACAGAACTGTGAGTTTTTCCGCAACCTGTGAAGGCGGTCCTTCCAAAACCGTGAGCTGTGGGCTTTCGGCGGAATTGAAGTCGTGCCCGTTTCCCAAGACAACTCTTGAAACTCGCCCTATGCATTTTCGTCTTCTTCGTTAAGCATGTCGGCGAGGCGATCGAGTCTGAGCTCCCAGTGCGAGCGATGCTCCTTGATCCATCTTTCGAGCAGGGAAAAGCCTGCCGGTTCGATGCGGCAGGTGCGGACGCGGCCGACCTTCTCGGTTCGAGCCAGGTCGCTCTCTTCGAGGATCTGGAGATGCTGACCGACGGCGGTGAGAGTGATGCCGAGGGGCTCAGCCAGTCGCGTGACCGAGATGGGCCCCCGGCTAAGCAGGTCGAGGATGGCACGGCGCGTGGGATCGCCGAGTGCGTGAAAGAGGCGATCGATTTGCGGTTGCGTGGTGGGCATCGCAGGCTCGTTTCTCTACGACTGGAGTTTAGATTCTTCCTTTCCCACCCATTCCTGGATAAGACTTGCGGAATGGATGGGGCACCCAAGCTCTTTGGCGCACTTGGAGAATCAGGCGGCGAGGTGCTTGCCGAGGTTTTCGAGTAGCCCCTTCCAACCGTGTTCGACCATCTGTGCGCCCTCAGGCCAATCAACGAAGGTGCCCTGGTTGGTGAGTACCAGGTCGGTGCCAGTCCCAGACGGCAGAAACTCGAGGGTCAGAAGCGCAATCTGGATAGGCTTTCCATTTAGGGACATCTTTGCGGTGAACACGATCCGTTTGTCAGAAACGATGTCCTGGTAAGTGGATTCGTTGAGGATCTCGGAGCCTGCGATGGGGTGACCCTCTTTGAAGCGATAATGCAGGCGTTCGCTGCCACCGACGCGGAACTCCATCTCATACTCCTGGATTTCGTGCTCGCCTTCGGCGTACCACCGGCGTTTGCGAGCAGGCTGGGCGAAGGCGGAGAAGACGCGGTCGGGGGATTGGGGATAGTTGCGCTCGACGACGAAGGTGCTGTGGGTAACGGCGGGTTCTGGCATGGGTTGATCCTCCTTTGGTTCTGGCTCGGTGTTGGGCTTCATATGGTGAAGTAACTACTTCAGTATTGAGCAGAGCCGGCTAATTGTCAAGCGAATACTTCAGTGTTTTTGGAGGAATAATTACCGAAAGTCATCCCTCCTGATTTCCGAGAGGTATGGGGGGGCGGAAAGCGGGGGATAATGATGCAGATCGATCTTCGGCGATCCTTGACGAGCTCCGGGCCGGGAGAGCGATGGAAAGAGCACGAGAAAGTATGGCAGAGCATTTCCCGGGGAAGAATTGGTTGAGGAGCATAAAGGCGCGGCAGGCCTGCATTCCTCTGTTGTTCAGCGGATTGATGTTGCTTGACGGCTGTGGCTGGGTGGTCCAGGCGTCGCAGAACATGCATTTGCGCGGATACGACAACGACATCAGCAATGCGACGCAGGCTATCGTGAAGGCGGGCGATAGCGTGGAACGCGCGAAGGCGTACTCGAGCCGCGGCAGCGCTTATGCAGAGAAGGCGCGATACAGCCGGGGATTCAAACTGATTTCCGCCGCTGAAGACGTGCGCCTATTCGATCTCGCGATGAAGGACCACGACGTGGCGATCACGCTCAATCCTGGGAGTGCGGAGGTTTATTACAACCGGGGAAAGGCCTATTGGGACCGGGGCACGGCGGAGATGACGGAGCATCAAGATTTTAAGGCGTCGTTTGACCATGCCGCTGCGGATTTTGAACTTTCGACGGAGAGGGACCCACAGAATTTCATGGCATTCGATATGCTCGGGCTGAGCCATGAACAGAATAGCGAGTGGGACGAGGCTATCCATGACTACTCGCGGGAGCTGGCTTTGAATCCCAAGCTGGGAACAGCGAGACTGGCCGACGTCTATTGCGGCCGCGGACAAGACGATGCAAGGAAAGAGAATCTCGCGGCCGCCGCAGTTGATTATGAAAAATCGGTTGAGCTTGGGGCCAAGACCGACGATGGCTGCTCGTGCGAGCCTTACGATTCGTTGCTGGTGGTTTACACGCAGACCGGGCAATATGACAAGGCCTGGGACTTCGTGCATCGGGCTCAGAAATCGAACCACTTTCTCGATGGCGAGTTGGTGAACCTGTTGAAGAAAGCGTCCGGGCGCAGCAGTTGACGCACGAAGCTGCGCTTCGCACCATTGCGAAGTTCGCGACCGCCAGGTAGAAAAGCCGCCAGCCTTGCCATTTTCAGTTTGGCACAATCCGCATCTCCGAGCGGAAGACGTGGTAGTCAGTGAATACGACATCGTCCAGGAGGATGAAGGCGTTTTCGCGCCTGATTATCCCCATTTGCTGGTATCTGGCTGTTGACCTCGAAACACCCCGCACTGGGCACGTATATGTTTTTCCGCCAATCGCGACAGATCCGTACTCCAACATCAGATCGGCATGTCCGCTGAAACGGAACCCCAATACCGGATCGGACCGCAGCACGAGCCGCAGAATCGTTCCGGTATCGGGGTCGATTCCAATCTCCCCGCGATACCCCGTAGGCCTTCCGGATACCAATATTCCTGCACCGCCGAAGGGCAGCCCGCCAAACGAGACCTGATAGTGAGACTCCTGTTGCGGTACCTGAAATTGCAGAACTGCCATCGCTCCATTCGGTCCTGCTTGCCATCCATGCCACTGCATCGGACTGCGCAAGTTATCCTTGATCACTATGCTGAGAATGGGCCCGAATGTTCCTCGAGTGATCAAATTCAGTTCTTCGGTGCCCTCCGCGCGTACAACTTCTTTTCCATTGCGATAAAGTACCCTGGCCTGAAACTTTCCCCTAAGACCTAAAACGCCTGGCTCGTGTGAGCCAAGTCTATCCTTGGGCGTCCAGGCCACTCTAAATGCGGTTGTGATGCGTTTCGCGTAGAAGTCAGGCAGCCTCGGGATGATCTTTTTCAGGTAGTCCGATGCCCGCGACACAATCTGCCGCTGTTCATCCGCATTCGGCGCAGCCTTGGCCAGCATTTCTGACGGCGGAGGATCCAGGAATACCGAGGTATCGCCAACTGCCATCAGGGCAGCCTTCGATTTTGCTCCCGACAATTCTCCGGTCAACCTAGCCAGTTCGGGACTGCTCAGGCGCTCCGTCAACTCCACATGTTCAACCTCTTTCGCAGCATCGTCATCGGACAGAGCTTTAGCCTTCTCGAGTATTTCCGCGAGTTGCGAGACTGTCACCGGTCGTCGCGCAACAGGCTCCACGCCCGCCTGCCTGGGTGAAGCACCGGTCGATATGAGCAAATAGAACGCAATCTTCGCCAGACCAGAATGTTTCATCGACCAGTCCCGTCGTTAGCTACGGGCCAATCCTCTCACGATTATTCTCCTGTTGAGAATGACGGGAGAACGTCGGGTGAGGGCTGCATTGGACCCTCGTTTCTGCGATTCTTTGTGCTCCTCGACGCGGGCGATACATGTAATTCACAGCGGTAGGCCTGTTTGGAGATTGTCGCTGGTGTGTCGTCGCCCACTTATGCCGGGAGCCCTGTGGCTAACCGCGCGTGGCGCTGACGAGGTAGTAGGCAAGGGGACCGATGGGGTAGCCGACAAAAGGCAGAAGGATCGGGGCGAGGAGGTTGTTCCAGCGGGCGCGGGTCATTTTGCGATTGCCAAATACAACGTCGCTGAGCAAGAACTTTAGAGTCACGAACGGGACGTGGAGCACCGATGGCGTGACGCGGACCTGCATAGGTTCGACGGCGATGTCGCGGAATCCGGCGCGTTCCAGTTGCCGAGAGAATGGTTCGATGCGGCCCATGGTTTCGATTGCCCAGCAATCGCAGAGTATGCGATAGATCGCGTGCTGGGGGCCGTGTAATTTGCCGGGACCGATAAAGCCATCGGCAACGACGATGCGTCCGCCGGGGCGAAGCAGGCGATGAGCTTCGGTGATGAAGCGGGATTTGGCGATGCCGGAGCTGTAACAGCTGCTTTCGATGGCGTAGACGGCGTCGAAGGTCTCGGATGAGAAGCTAGTGTGTTCGTAGTCGGCGAGACTGAGCTTGATATTTGTTGTGTGCGGAGCGGATTGATTGAGGCGGAGGCCATGTTCAAGCTGCCAGGGAACGATGGTTACGCCGCGGAGATCGGCGGAGGGAAGACGTCGGGCGATGGAGCGGAGCGTTGCGCCGAGGCCGAATCCCATGTCGAGAATGCGCGGGCTGGGGCCGGTGATGTGGAGGCGGGAGAGGACTTCGAGGTTCATCTGCTCGAGCATCGATTCGCGGTCGATGGGATTCATGCCGCGGCGGAAGAATCCGAAGTGCATGTTGAAGCGTGCGCTCCAGGCAGCATAGTCGGGGCCGGCTTCTTCGTAGTAGCGCTGGAAGCTGTCGTCGGGCAGCGCAGTGCGAATTGGTATCGCGGCGAGGGTGTCGGCCATCAATCCAACCTCCTGCGGCGCGATTTAGGAAGCATGCGCGTGATGCCGCTGCCGATGACGATGATGGAGTGGAGAGTTGCGGGGGGCAGCTTTTTGACCTGGCTATACCAGGCATGGAGTTCTTCGAGGAATTGCTGCATCGCGGAGATGCGGGCCGCAACCATGGGCTGCGCAGGACGCTCGGCGCGAACTTCCCCGACGAGACGCTGAAGCATTGTCATGGTGGGGAGGATCTCGCGCTCGACGCGCTGTTCGACGACGGTAAGGAAGAGCGTCCAGACGTCGGCGGATGTATGAAAGTAGTCGCGGCGGTCGCCGATGCGGCTGTCAGTCTGTACGAGGTTCCAATTCTGCAACTCTTTGAGGCTGGTGCTGACGTTGGAGCGGGCGACGGAGAGGGCGTCAGAGATTTCTTCAGCGGTGAGGGGTTCGGGCGAGAGGTAGAGCAGGGCATGGACCTGGGCGACGGTGCGGTTGACGCCCCAGCGCGTGCCCATTTCGCCCCAGTGGAGGATGAATTCCTGGATGGAGTGGGAGAGTTCCATACATCTAGTATATCAGATACTTCTGTAGTAACAGAAATATCGGAAATAACGAGCGGAGTCTTTAAGCAGATCCTTCGCTCGCCACCCCCAAACTTGAGAAAACGTTTGGGGCCCCGTGAGCTCAGGATGGCAGACGTAGTGCTTGGTTATTCGGATCGCAGGGCTTCTACCGGATTGACGGAGGCGGCGCGGGCGGCGGGGATGCTGACGGCGGCGAGGGTGACGATTACGAGCGCGGCGATTGAGATGGAAAGCGAGAGTGGATCGCCGGGGGTGGTCTGGAAGAGAAGGCTGTTCATGAGGCGAGCGCCGAGGTAGCCCGCGATGAGGCCGGCGGAAACTCCGAGCAAGGTAAAGGCGGCGGCCTGACTGAGGATGAGATGGAGGATAGCGCCCCGGCCCGCTCCGATGGCCATTCTGACGCCGATTTCGCGCGTCCGCTGAGCGACGGAATACGAGAGCACGCCGAAGGATCCGATAGCGGCGAGGAGAAGCGTGACGAGGGCGAAGGAGCCGAGGAGGGTTGCGGTCATTCGCTGGCGTGCCACGGAGTCGGTAAGGACGTCGTGGATGGATTCGACGTGATAGACCGGCTGGGTTGGATCGACTGCGAGAACCGCGTTGCGAACATTTGTGGCGATCGCTGCAGGGTCAAGTGAGGAGCGGACAAGAAGAACCGCGTGAAGGCCGAAGCCGGGAAGGTAGATTTCGGGATCCGGATCGGCGTCGATGCCGAGGTCGTGAGCATCGGCGACAACACCGATGACGGGAATCTTGCTAGGGTTTGGCGCCATGACTCCGATGAGAATGTTGGCGCCTAGCGGATTTCTTCCGGCGAGATAGTGCTTCGCGAAGGTCTGGTTCACAACGAAGAAGCTGGTGGTGCTGTTGATGTCGCTCTCAGTAAAGGTTCTGCCTTCGAGGAGTCCGATGCCCATGGTGCGGAAGTAGTCGGGGCTGACGAAACGGATCTGCGCATAGGGGTAGGAGCCCGGGGCGGGGGGTGGGGCGCCTTCGATGAGGAAGCGCGTCATGGTCTGTGACGGCCGCAGTGGAACTTGAGTCGTAGTAGCGGCGGAGATGACTCCCTGGGATTGAGAGATCCGGCTGAGGACCTGCGCGTAGAACTGGTTGAGGAGGTTGGCATCGGCATATCGCGGAGTGGGCAGAGTGACTTCGGCGGTGAGCAAATGATCGGTGCGGAAGCCGGGGTCGATCGCCATCATCTTCTGGAAACTGCGGACGACGAGAGTACTGAGAAATACAACGACAACGGCCATGGCGATTTCGCTGATAACGAGAATGGCGTGGCCGCGCTGATGCTGGCTGGCGCCACGATCGCCGGAACGAAGAGCATCGACCAATGGCAAATTCGAGTGGGCGGCGGGGAGCAGGCCGAAGAGCAGTGCAGTGATCATGCAGATGGCGAGGGTGAAGAGGAGTACAGGAATGTTCAGGCTGATGGACCGGAGAAGGGACTCGTCAAAGCCCTGGGTATGTGCGAGCGCAATGCGCAGAAGGGGAAGAGCAAGGGATGCGAGGAGTACGCCGAGCGTTCCCGCGACGAGGCAGAGCATCACCGTCTGGACGAGGAACTGACGGCAGAGGCGAGTGCGGTCAGCTCCGAGGGCCTGGCGAACTGCTACCTCGCGGCGGCTTTCTGTGGCGCGCACCAGGAGCAGATTGGCGACGTTCCCGCAGGCAACCAGCAACGTGAGAACCACTGCGCCCATGAGGCAGAGCATCGCGGGGCGGAGCGAACTGACGAGTTCGTTATGCAACGGGGCGAGTGAGATGCTTTCGTTGCGATTGGTGGCGGGATAAGTGGAGGAGAGGCGCTGGGCGACGGTGAGCATATCGGTGCGTGCGGCAGTGAGAGTGACACTGGGCTTGAGGCGGCCGAGGACCTTGACGGAGTGCCAAACGCGAGAGGCCTGAGTGGGCTGGTCGAGGAGAGACAGCGGCAGCCAGATTTCTCCATCTGCCGGGTATGCAGCGCCGGAAGGAAGCACACCAATCACGGTGTAGGTTGAGTCGTTCAGAGAGACGGCGCGGCCGATGATGCTGGGATTGCGGCCGAACCAGGTTTGCCAGGCTGCTGCGCTGAGAATGGCGACGTGATCTTTGCCGGGGATTTCATCCTGCTGGTCGAAGAGGCGGCCAGCGAGCGGCGAAACGCCGAGGAGTGAAAAGAAATTGCCGGAGGCGAGCACGCGATTGAGCTGCGCAGGGCGGCCATCGAGGAGAAGAGACACGGTGCCTGGATTGATGGTGGAGTAGGCGGCGACCTGGCTGAAGCTTGTCTGCTGGCGGCGCCAGTCGAGATAGTCCTGATAGGTGGCTTCGATGCCGCCCTTCACGTGCGGATTGATCTCGGAGATGGCGATGATGCTGCTTTCGTCCTGGAAGGGGAGGGATTTGAGAAGCAGTCCATAAACGCAACTGAAGATGGCGGTGGTGGCTCCGATGCCGAGCGCCAGCGTGAGGACGACGGTGAAGGCGAATCCCGGCGATTTGCGCAGTTGGCGGACGGCGTAGCGAAGATCGCGCATCAGGATATCCATGGCCACTCCCTTGATGGAAAGACGGTATTGTACGGCGGGCGGTCACCGTTGAGGATTCAATTATGCAGGAAGTGTGACGGAATGAGCGTGGGCCGAGGGGATATACGGTGATGGTGGATGACGCTTCAGAGTTTCAGACCGAGGCCGGGCAGGCCGGGAGGAGTGGCACTCGCCCCGGGTAGGCGGCATTTAGTTCATGGGAACGTTGGTTGCGCTGGTGTTGTTGTTTAGATTGAAGTCCTGGGTGCTGGAGCCTGCCCCGGCTCCGTTATAGACGGAACCAGGGAGTGTGGCGGTGACTTTGACTTTGAAGAGCACGGTCCAGGAACCGCCCTTGTCGAGCCGCGGGAGGGTGCAGTTGAGTGCACCGAGTTGGCCTGGCACGGGTGTTTTGCAGGTTCCACCGCCGGCATCGGCGCTGACGAATACGGTGCCGCCGGGGACGGAGTCGACGAGGAGGATGTTGGAGCCGAAGTCGGGACCGAGGCTGGTGGCGGTGAGCTGGTAGGTGAGGTAATCGCCGGTATAAACGTGAGTGGCGGAGGGCTTCTGGGTGAACGCGATATCGTCGACGATGTCAAGTTTTGCGGCGAAGACGTCCATGTTGCTCTCGTTGGCGGGACTCGACAGAGCGCCCTTGGTGGGGTGTATGTTGCCGAAATCAAAGCCTGCGAGGTAGACATTCAGTTTCGGGTCTATGGCGAGATAGTCATACCCGTTGTTCGCCGCACCTCCGAAATAGGTGGAGTAGTAGGCAATATCACTTAGCGAGCCGTTGAGTGTGGAGACGAAGAGCTGACAGGACTGGCCGCTGAGTTGGATCCATTTCTGAATGGAGGCTCTCTGTGGGAAGTTGGGCGAACAGGTGTAACCGGTGAGATACACGGTGCGATTGGCGTCGAGGGCCATGGAGGTGATCACGTCATCGCCGCTGCCACCGAGATAGGTGGACCATATGACGGCGCTGCCAGTGGGGTTGACCTTGGAGACGAAGCCATCGAAACCGCCGCCATTGAAATCTTTCTGGAATGCCGTGATGGAGACTTTCAGCCCATTTCCGGTGGCGCCGGCGACGTAGGCATTGTTGTCGCTGTCAAGCGCAATGCCAGTGGCAGCAGCCGAGTTATTGCCAAGGAAGGTGGAGTAAACGAGGCTGGTGCCGCTGGGGCTGATTTTTGCCACGAAGGCACAGGACGGATTCGGGCAGGTTTTCTGGGCTGCTGAAGCGGTGATGGGCGCGGTCCCGACGTTGTCGTACCCGATAATGTACGCGGAGCCCGAGCGATCTACCGCAATACCGGTGGGAAGGCCTTCAATATTGCCGTACATGACGGAGTACTGGAGTGCCCCCGCACTGTTCGTTTTGGCAACGAATGTTCCGGGTGTACCAGGAGAGTTGAGTGTGTGCAGCGAAGGGAAACCGCCGTCGGTACTACCGGTGAGGTACAGGTTTCCTGCGCTATCGCGGGCGATGGCCCTGACGAAGTCTCCTTCGTTCCCACCGATGTACGAGGAGTAGACAAGGGAATTACCGGTGCTGCTGAGGATAGTGATGAAACCGTCGGAGCCGCCACCACCGAAGGCTGGCTGGTAAGCGTTTTTCAAGGGAAAATCGGACCCCGTGCCGCCGGCAACGTAGGCGCGGCCGCTGGAGTCGACGAGAATCGCGTTTGCCTCGGTGCCTGCGCCGCCAAGATAGGTCGAGTAGACAATCGCGGTGCCGGCGGGATTGATCTTGGTTACGAAGGCCGCGTAATCCCTCGAACTGCTTCGATTCCAGGAGGACTGAAAGGCGTTGGCGACGGGAAAGTCAGTGGAGTAGGTAACGCCAGTGACGTAGGTCTGGCCGTACTTGTCGATTGCGAGGGCTTCGACGGCGTCTTCGTCGGATCCGCCAAACACTGATACGTGCGTGATAACGGGATCGATGACGAGCGGGCGGGTGCGATCGTAGTTGGCGAGACGGAAGTGAAGCACGCCATCCTGGGCGATTTGGTAAGACGCAGAGATTTTGCGCCGACGGCCGTCGACCTTCTGGTAGACGGAAGGTACGTGTAGAAGAAGGTCGCCGCTTGGCGTTTGAAGCAAGAGGCCCTGACGGTGGATGGCAATACGAGCAGCTCCGCGGATGGAAAAGGCGATGGCATGGGGATCGGCGCCCGGGGCAACGATGAAGTCATGCTCGAGCTTGCCTTCCTGATTGCCGTAATAGACAACATCGATGCCGGGATAGATGTCGTGGTAGTGGACGCGGCGGAAGGTGGGAACGTCGGTGTGCCACGAGGCGGGATCGGAGCCCCTGAAGTAGTTGATTTTTCCTGCGAGAGGGCCTTCCGCTGCGGCCTCCGGGTGAAGATTGGCTCCTAGAAACTGCAGGTGCACGAGGCTCGCGTGCGCGGGTCCGATGGGACGTTCGTCGCGGTGCGACTGCAAGGAGTGACTGAGAGGATCGTGAGCGAGCAAGCCCACCACGATGTCGTCGGGAGTGAGATAGAGGGTGAAGTCCCTACCGCGGGCTAGGAACTGCGCGGGATTCGCCGCCTGGCCAACATTCGGTTCGAAGCTGATGGGGAGCTTACCGTAGCTGGAGGAGATGCGGCTTTCCAACGCGCGGCGCATTTCAATTGCGCTCGATGACGAAGAGCTCTGGGCATTCGAAGGAAGTGTGCACGAACCAAAGGATGCGAGTGCGGCACACGCGACGCATGCAAGTTGCGGCGGACGAAGGTTGAATGGAAACATGGGCACCTCCTTGATAAACCGGGCAGCGAAGGAGGCGCACCATGGCGTCAAACCGCTTCCCGCAACGTAAACGCCGACCTGATCCTCAACGAAGAGGTTTGGATAGAGCAGGAATTTTCGAAGAGGGTTCAGAAGCCTACGGCGAGGTCAACGAAATCCAATCTGAGACAGGCCCCCTGAGAAATCTCAGATTCCGAGATTTTGTGACTAGTTGCACAAACTCGAAGAAAATTACCGAGACTCTCTTGAAGAGCCCTTGGGAACGACGGACAAGCAGATCATTTGCTGGCCTACCCCGCAAAGACGAGCGCTTGCGGAGCCCCAAAAGCGCTCCGCGCACGATGCGACTATCTGCCGTTAGGACATGATGACCTTGGGCACACGGGCTTCAGGGGGTGGGAGTGATGGGAATTCGGAGTGGGGCTCGGTCTGGTACCAGTAGGCGACGGAGTAGAAGTCGTCGACCCGGTCGTTGGCGTGGCCGTGTTCGATGGTCACCTTGATGGATTTTTCGAAGGTGAGGAAGCTCTCGGTATGCCAACGATACAGGCAATAACGGCCGCCGGTGCGTTCGGGATCGATGATGTAGGGCGCGCCCTGGCGCATGTTGGCGAAGGCGTTGCCGTAGAAGTCCCATGCGCCGTTGTAGTAGTCCTCCGTGCCGGTGCCATTGATGGTGGGCTGCGGATCGCCGTCGATGTAGATCATGTCGTCGCCCTCGCCAAACCAGCCATCGGCATTTTGCAGAACGCCATGGGTAACGCCGACGAAGTGTCCGCGGCCGGTGGCCTCGAGGAAGACGTAATTGTCAGTTCCGTTGAGATTCTTGCCACTGGTGTCGGCGGATTTTTTGCAGGGTGCTGCCTGACGGTACTGGGCATGGAAGCGGCCGACGTTGGGTGGAAGAGCAGGGACGGTGGTGTAGTCGACGGCGTAGTAGAGATTGTTGGTGCGGACTTTGCCCTCATTGGTAAGCGTGATGTGCGCGGCGGAATCGAACGGCATCTGGAAGTAGGCGTTGAGGGCCTTCATGGGCGCGACGGTGAGCAGGGCGGATTGGTAGGTGAAGTAGTCACCGAGCATGAGGCCGTAAAAGTCGCCGATGGGAGCTTCGATCGAAGGACTGGATTCGCCATCCCACCAGGCGCGGAGGACGAGGTTCTTGAGGTGCATGTGGTCATCGGAATTAATGGTGAACCAGATGTGGGTGATGACGCCGGGGCCCTTGGTGTCGAGGAGCGTGATAGAGGCACCGGGATCGACTGGAACGAAGTCGGCATTGCCGCCGGTGGGGTCCCAACTCGAAGAGCGGCGACATTTGTAATCGCGCAGATGCGCCATGGCGAAGAGAGCGTCGGGTGCGGGCGGCGGAACAGGCGCGGGTGATTCGACCTTCTTTGTAGCGGCCGTGGCGGTGGTGGCGTCGATGCCGAAGAGGGCGCCTGCGGCGGCGAGGGTGCCGAGTGCTTTTCGCCGATTGATAGTTGAACCATTCCCGTCGTTTGAGTGCACGTTTCTATCCTCCTAGTCGCGAAAGCGTGTTGTAATCCGTCCGGTGCGGCGTGTCAAGGCCGATGGTCGAGACGCGAAGTGCGCCTCGGAGTCCTGGCGAAGCCGGTGCCCGCGGGCTGTTCACAAATTGTCTTGAGTTCCACTTGCGCTGCTGCGTAGAATTCGAGAACCCCCAGTTGCCCAAATTTCTGATTCGCGTCGTTGCGCATTGAATCACCAAACAAGCGCGTACTCCTAAATAGGGCCCGCAAGCGGTACGACTCTTGGAGGGCCGAATGGCCAGATTCCTTTTCACAATGCTTCCCGCCAATGACCTTGGGCTGCCGACGCGGATGGTGCCGATTGCGCGTGCGCTGGCTGATCGGGGACACGAAGTGGCGGTGTTCAACCCCTCACCTGCGCCACAAAAGCTGATTGCCGAAGCGGGTCTGACGAGCCTGCCCATGCCGGCGACGCCGATGCCGGAGCCCGCGTTTGACCTGACGTCGCTGGCCGGAGGGTGGGACGCGGAGCACTTCTTTGCTGGCATCTATACCAACGAAGACTTTGTCCGGCGTGCTGTCGCGGCGTATGTAGACCTGGTGGCAGACTACATGCCCGACATGGTGGTCGATTCGTTTGAACCGATCGCGTGTCTGGCGGCGCGCATCGCAAGGACGCCTCTCGCAACCGTGCTGCAGGGGAATATTCATCCCGCAAGCCGCGGTTTTACGTGGTGGGAAGACACACGGCCTCCCGGGCTGCCGAGTGCAGCCGCATTCTTCAGTACGGTTGCACAAGAGCATGGGCTGGCGCCAGTCAGCAGAGTTGTCGATCTGCTGGCGGGCGATCTCGCGCTGATCGTTGGAACTCCGGAGACGGATCCGGTCGGGCCGGGTGCAGACGCGACATACATCGGTCCGATGGTCTTCCAGCGGAGAGACGCGACGTTGCCGGAGTGGGTTAAGGAACTGGGCGGGAAGAACGGACCCGGTGGCAAGCGGCCGCTTATCTGGGTGTATTCGGGGAATCCGCGCTATTTCGCGACGGCTGGGCCGTGTGATTCGATCGTGGTAATTCGTGCAGCGATAGCAGCCCTGGCTGAGGAGCCGGTCGACGTGGTGCTGACGACCGGCTATCAGGAACTGCCGAAGGAATTCGGAGCGCTGCCGAAGAATTTTCACCATACCTCGTATGTGCCGGGACCGCTGATGGCGGAGCGCTGCGATTTGATCGTGTTTCACGGAGGGCACAGTTCTGTGATGACATGCCTGAATGCGGGAACGCCGGCTGTGATCATCCCGACGATCACGGAACGGGAGAGCAATGCGCGGCGGCTGGCGTCGCTGGGAGCAGGGGAAGTGGTGATGCCGGTGAACTGCGCGGACGGAGAAAAGAGACTCGACCTGGCAGAGTTCAGCGCGAAGGTGAAGCGCGTGCTGAACGAGCCACACTACCGCGAGTCGGCAACGCGCATTGCGGAGTCGATGCGGCAGTTTGGCGGGCCAGCCACAGCTGCGGACAGGCTCGAGAAGTTTGCTATGGCTCCGGCTCGACAACAGGCGACAACTGCGAGCTAGCGCCGCACCGCGGCGTCGCAGATTAGCGAGTTCGCGATCTCCGTACGGTTCTTATTTCGTGTTTGGATGAGGCGAGATGAGTATCGATGGCTTGCTGCCAGTCGTGGGCGGCTGTCTTATCCATTTCGGTGAAGGCGGTGACGTGGTTGTTTCCTACGGGAGCGAGCGCGGTGCGGGTGTAGACGACATGGACCTGCGTGGTGTTGGTGTCAGTTAGAGCGAAGCGGACGTCGATGGTCGAAACCATGATGCCGGGGAGGAAGCAGGCATAGATGAAGTGGCGGGTTTCGAGATCAAAGAGCGTGTTGACCCAGACGGCTGTGACCGGGCCGTGCTGAATGGTGAAGACGGCGTTCTGCTCATCGTGTGGTGCTTGAGGATAAAGGAATTGCGGGTTCCAATGCTTGCCGGCCCAGGCGCGTTCGCCTTCGGGTCCAAAGAGTGCGGCGGCTTGGGCGTAGGGCAGGCGGACCGTGAGTTCGAAGGCGGTCTGTGTGCGCAGAAGTTGTGGCGTCGCGGGTTGGCTTAGCGCGGAGACACCGAACGCTGCCGCGGCAGTAAGGCAGGTCGCGGCCTGGATGACGATTGTGGATTTCATCGTTTGCGCTCCTTGAGGTGGTGGCTGTCGGAGGCCTTGAGGGTCATTCCGTAGAGCAGTTTGAACTGCTCGATTTCCTTGAGCGTCTGCGGCGAGAAGGGCGCCTTGCCTTCGAAGGCGTGAAGCACAATGCCTTCGAGGAGATCGCCGAGGGTCATGTCTTTCTGTTCGGCGATGGCTTTGAGGACTTTGAGCATGCGCTTTTCGAGACGGACGCCGGTCTGGACGCGTTCGACTTCTACGGGAGGATGGTCTTGCTTTTCCGATATCATGCGTACCAATGTACCAGAGTATATTGGTAAATGCAAATATTCTGCTCGTGGGTTCGGTGCAAGTTCCACCGGCGCGAAGAAAATCTATTCGAAGGAGCTCCCGATTCGTCACTCGCCAATCTTGGCGATGCCTGTTATGGTCGTGGAGGAATTGAAATGAACCCACCATAGGAACCCGAGGGCATGTGGAAGCGCTGGCGAATCCGGATACTGCTGTTTTTGGCCGTTCTCGGCCCCGGATTTATTACAGCTAACGTTGATAACGACTCGGGCGGTATCCTCACCTATTCCCAGGCAGGCGCGCAATTCGGCTACACGCTGCTCTGGACGATGGTTCCCATCACAATCGCATTAATTGTCGTGCAGGAAATGTGTGCCCGGATGGGCGTGGTGACGGGCAAGGGCCTGAGCGACCTGATCCGCGAAGAGTTCGGGCTGCGGCTGACGTTTGTGCTGATGATTCTGCTGGTGGTGGTGAATTACACCAACGTGGTGACGGAGTTCATCGGCATTGCGGGCTCGCTGCACCTGTTTCATGTGACCAAGTTCATCAGCGTGCCGGTGTGTGCAGTGCTGGTGTGGTTACTGGTGGTAAAGGGAAGCTACCAGAGCACGGAGAAGGTTTTTCTTGTCGCATCGGTGGTTTATATCGCGTACATTTTTGCGGGCGTGTTGTCGCAGCCTAGCTGGCATGATGCGCTGCTGGCGACAGTGCGGTTGCCGGCGAAGTCGGTCTGGAAGGACAAGCTCTATATCTACACCGCAATCGGTGTAGTAGGGACGACGATTGCGCCGTGGATGCAGTTCTATCTGCAGTCGTCAGTGGTGGAGAAGGGAATCCGCGTAAAGGATTACGCGGCATCGCGACTGGATGTCATCATAGGCAGCTTTTTTACGGACATCGTGGCGTGGTTCATCGTGGTGGCGTGCGCGGCCACGTTGTTTGTGCACGGGATGGGAGCGATCCAGGTGGCGGCGGACGCGGCGGAGGCGATGCGTCCGCTGGCCGGTGATTACGCGTTTCTCTTGTTTGCGTTCGGGCTATTCAATGCATCGCTGTTTGCGGCGTCGATCTTGCCGATTTCGACGGCGTATACGGTTTGCGAGGGCTTGGGGTTTGAATCGGGCGTGGACAAGAGCTTTCGCGAGGCGCCGTTCTTTTACTGGCTGTACACGTTGCTGATTGCTGGCGGGGCAGCGACGGTGCTGGTTCTACCGGATGGGCAGCTCATGAACTTCGCGGTTTTGTCGCAGGTGCTGAACGGCGTACTGCTGCCGGTTGTGATCATCCTGATGCTGTTGCTGATCAATCGCACCGACCTGATGGGGAAGTACAAGAATTCGCACGTGTGGAATGTGGTGGCGTGGAGCACCAGCATCATCGTGATCGGGATGACGATGGTGATGCTGTGGGGGATGATTCCGGGACACTGACGAGCAGTGATCAGATTCATCCAGTTGACGTTGGTCTCGGTGCGCTACCGGATTCCCAAGTCACGGTGGTCAGCTTCGATGAGTTGGGGCAAATCGGAGTATCCGCGATTAAGAGGGGTGCGATGGCAACGATCCCGAAGTCAACACTTTCATCGACACGTGAGGCGCCAGGGCGACGGTTTGACCACCAGTTTTTTGCGGCGATGGTTGTGTTGCTAGCAGGATCGGTGTTCCTGGGTTTTGCGCACACGTATTATCTTGTGGTACATATCAGGCGAAACTGGCGAGCCATGTCCTGCATGTACACGGAGCCGTTTTTACGTTGTGGATAGTGCTTTTGCTGGCACAGGCGACACTGGTTTCAGTGCATCGGGTAGACATACATCGCCGGCTGGGGATTGCCGGTATGTTCGTAGCGGTGCTGATCGTCATCATGGGAATCCTGGCAGCGGGAGGTTCGCTGGGGCGCGCCGGCTCAAGGGCGACCAGTCAGATTCTTTCATTTTCGATTACACCTTTCACGGATATGCTGATTTTCGGATTGCTCGCGGGGGCAGCGTTTCGATTCCGGAAGAATCCGGCGGCACACAAGCGCCTGGTGCTGCTGGCGACGATTGCAATGATGCGCGCGGCAATCTTCCGCTGGCCGTTTGCGTTTGTATTTCACAACCAGCTGCGTGCCATCCTGCTTTCGTACTGTTTTTGTTGTGCTGCTGATCGCCTATGACTTGTTCCGCCTGCATCACATCCATAAGGCAACAATCTGGGCAACGAGCCTGATGATTGGGGTACAGGTTGTCGGGGTTCCACTTGGAGAAACCGAATCGTGGCATCAGTTTGCGCGCTGGTTCGGATCGCTGGGGATATGAGGCGAACCCGGATCTGTAGTTGGGGGGATCCGGCGGCGGAGCGCGGATATTCTGCAGCCATGACCGCAACGCATTGAAGGGTCAGGAGAGTGAATTGAGCACGGTTTTGGTGACGGGCGGGTCGGGGTTTATTGGGAGCCATGCAATTCTGCAATTGCTGGCGGCGGGGTACCAGGTTCGCACGACGGTGCGGAGCCTGGGCCGCGAGGGTGATGTGCGGGCGATGCTGAAGGTGGGTGGCACGGACGCCGGCGACCGGCTGACATTTGTAGCGGCAGACCTGATCAGCGATGCAGGATGGCCGGCGGCGGTTTCCGGATGCGAGTTCGTGTTGCACGTTGCGTCCCCGTTCCCCTCGACGGTGCCCAAGGATGAGAACGATCTGATTGTGCCGGCGCGTGAGGGAGCGATGCGGGTGCTGCGGTCGGCGCGGGATGCGGGCGTGAAGCGCGTGGTGTTGACGTCTTCGTTTGCGGCGATTGGGTATGGGCAGCCTTCGGGGAAAACGACATTTACGGAGAAGGATTGGACTGATCCGACGAAGCCGGATGTGATGCCGTATACGAAGTCGAAGACGCTGGCGGAGCGAGCGGCGTGGGAGTTCATTGAACGCGACGGTGCGGGGCTGGAGTTGGCGGTGGTGAATCCGGTAGGTGTGTTTGGGCCAGTGCTCGGACCGGATTATGCGACGTCGATTCTGCTGGTGCAGAAGTTGATGGATGGGGCATTGCCGGGAGTTCCGCGGATGTGTTTTGGCGCGGTGGACGTGCGCGATGTCGCCGATCTGCATTTGCGGGCGATGACAAATCCGGCGGCTAAGGGTGAACGCTTTCTGGCGGTGGCCGGGGACTTTCTGTGGATTGTGGAGATTGCGAAGATGCTGAAAGAAAGGATGGGCGCCGCGGCGAAACGCGTGCCGACGCGGCAGTTGCCGGATTGGCTGGTAAAGCTGGCGCGGTTCAAGGATCAGGCGGTGACACAGATTATTCCCGAGCTGGGCAAGTGGAAGAATGCGACCAGCGAGAAAGCGCAGAAGGTGCTGGGTTGGTCGCCTCGGTCGCGCGAAGACAGCGTGGTGGCGACGGCAGAGAGCCTGGTGCGGTTGGGACTGTTGAAAAAGCAGAGAACAGGACTAGGGACTAGGGACTAGGGACTAGGGACTAGGGACTAGGGACTAGGGACTAGGGACTAGGGACTAGGGACTAGGAACGCTGGGTTTCAAATGCGCACTTGTCAACTCGTTTTGCAATATTGCCGGTAAGTCGGGCTGCAGGAGAACTAGAGCAGTTTGCCGGCGGCGAGGTCGCGGATTAGGCCGCGGTCGGCGGCCAGGAACTCGTACTCGGGAAGTTCTTCAAGCTTGACCCATTTGAACTGTTGGAAGATTTTGTTTTGGAGCTCGCCCTCGAAGGAGGGAACGGCGAAGAACTGGAGATCGACGGCACCACCGTGCCGGTAGTTGTGACGGATGTGGGTAACGCGTGGGCCGATGGTGGCGTGGATGCCGAGTTCCTCCTGGAGTTCGCGCCCGAGAGCCTGTTCGGGGCTTTCGCCCTGCTCGATCTTGCCGCCGGGAAATTCCCACTGCAGGGCCATTGGCTGATCGGGCCGCCGCTGACAGATCAGGACCAACCCGTTCTGAATCAGCAGACCCGCGACAACGAAGCGGAGCGCTGGGCCGACAGGGCGCGAGTTGGAAATGGACTGCGGCTCTTCCACGTCTCTAGTGTAAACGGTCGGTAAGTGGGCCGATGTGATGGGCGTCAGGAGGATCGAGCGATCGCCGGGCTGAAACGAAAAGCAGATCCTTCGCTTACCACCCACAACCTCCGCCCCAAAGAGCTACCCAGAGGGTTCCCGCCGCTTCGGGGACCCCATCGAAGAAAACGGTTTGGGGCGTGCACCCAGACCCTGTCGTCAGATTTTATTCACCGGCGACTGGCCCCGGGGCTTCAAGTATCTCAGCGGGACGGAAATATCCCCAACCTCGCCGGGCGCATTCTTCGAGCAGACCGAGCGAAGGATTCACTGGAAAGGGATGGGTCGCGATCTCGAGCATGGCTAGGTCGTGGAGGGAATTGCCGAAGACGGCGTCTGGGTGGGGAAGACCGACCCGGCGAAGCGCCTCGGCTTTTGCACCATCGGTGGGGACGTCGACGAGATCGGCTGTAATGATGCCGTCGGCGACCTTTACTTCGGCTGCGAGGACGTGCTCTTCGGGTATGCCGAAGAGGCGGGCGCCTTCCGAAACAACCCACTTATTGGTGGAACTGACTGCCCACAGTTCGACATTGTGAGTGCGCAACTCCGAGACGAGCGCGGCAATTTCAGAGAAGAAATGGGGACGAACGTGTTCGGCGATGAAACGCGCAGCGGCAGAGCGCAATTCCTGCTCGCGGAGGCCGGTGTAGATCTGAACCATTTCGCCGCAAATCTGGGCTTCGCTGACTGTGCCGGCGAGGTAGGCACGATGACGGGTGTCCATCCAATCGGAGGTGGAACGGGAGACAAGCCCCTGTTCGATGGACCAGACCATGAAACCATGACCTGAGTCGCCGCTCCATAGGGTGCCGTCGCAGTCGAAGACAGCGATTTTGGGTGCGGCCTGAGAAACGAGGTGCTCGAGTTGTTGCGTTGTCCAGCGGGTGACTTCAAGTTGTGCAGATGACAAGCGAAATTGATCCTTCGATGAAAGTGTCCAAGCCTATTGTCGACCATCACACCCCGCGACTGCACGCGACGATAGAATTGCTGGTGACATTGGAGTTAACAGCAGATGAAAAGGTTTGCCGCAGTCATTTTCATGGGAATGGTGATTTGGGCCTTGCCCGGGTATGCGCAGTTTTCCGATCCTGCGGCGGCGGAGTTGAGTGCGACCACGGTGCCGCAGGCTCAACTGCTGCAGCCAGCGGAACTGGCTAAAATGCTGAATGCACACGGATCTGAGCGGCCGGTGATGTTGCAGGTGGGCTCGTTTGTGATGTATCAGCAGGCGCATATTGCGGGTTCGGGGTATGCAGGTCCGGGATCGCAAACGACTGGATTACAGCTGCTGGAGAAGATGGCGGCGCATCTCGCTAAGGACAAGCTGATCGTGATCTATTGCGGGTGCTGTCCGTGGAATCACTGTCCAAATATCGGGCCGGCTTACAAGAAGCTTCACGACCTGGGATTCAGGAACGTGAAGGCGCTCTATATCGCGAAGAACTTCGGGGAAGATTGGGTGGCCAAGGGATATCCCAGCGAAAAGGGCAATTAGGCCGCGGAAATCGGAATGCTTAAAACCTGGATAGTGGGATTGGCAATGTGTGCCGGACTGGTGTGTTCGAGTGCGGCGAGCGCACAGGAATCGCCGGATCTGGCAGGCAAGGCTGCGCCGGAGTTTGTGCGGACAGACCTGGCGGGACGAAAGATCGATTTAAAGGACTATCGGGGCAAGGTGGTGCTGCTGAATTTCTGGGCAACATGGTGTGCGTCATGTCGGGTGGAGTTGCCGAAGTTTGCGGCGTGGCAGAAGAAGTACGGTGAGGATGGATTACAGGTCGTTGCAGTATCGATGGACGATGGGGATGCGCCGGTACGCCGGATCGTCCGCAGGCTACACCTTGGTGTTCCCGTTGTGATGGGGGACGCGCACCTGGGCGAGGCATATGGCGGAGTGCTCGGGCTCCCGGTTACGTTTCTGATCGATCGCGACGGAAAGATCGTTGCGAAGGTAGGGGGAGCGACAGACCTGGCAGCGCTGGAGTCGCAGGTGAGAATTCTGCTGGCGAGCCGGTGACGCCGATGCCGTGCGCAAGGTGCCGGTTGCCTGGTCTTCTTTCTTTGAAAGTTGGATGGATCTTGCGGGTTCGAGTCTCTCGGGGCATCTAACGAGAATGGTTTCCTCCCTCTCTGGGAGGGATGCCGACGCGGTGCCGCGATAGGAATGCGGCGTCTGCTCGCGAGGCTCAGATGCGTTCTCTGTCCTTGTTGACAATCCTGCGACTCTCGATCCTGTTGCTTACGACGATTGGATTGGCTTCTGCGCAGAAGCCGGCGGAGACGGTGCTCCCGGATGCGCCGACCCCGGTTGAGCCAGCAGGGCCGGAGCGCGTCGCTCCGATTACAACGACCGAAACGAAACAAATGAGGCCGTCGTTCGCAACCAGTCTCACGGCCCGGGAGAAGTATGCTCTGGCCTATCGGCGGATTGTGTCGCCCCAGATGCCGATTAAAGCTGTTTTTGTTTCCGGATTTGAGCTGGCGGCGCACACTGGCCCCGATTTCGCGACTAATGGTTGGGGGCCCTTCGGAGAGCGGGTTGGCTATAACGCGCTTGGTATCTCCACAACGACTTTCTTCAATACGGCGTTTGTTCCGGCGCTTGTACATCAGGATCCGAGGTTTTTTCCGCTGGGTGAAGGCCCGGTAAAGACACGTGTGATGTGGGCGGTGCGGAGCGAGTTTGTGGGCTTCGGAGATGATGGGCACGCTATGCCGAACTACGCAAACTTGGTGGGTTTTGGGCTTTCGTCCATTCTCGCCAATGCGTATACGCCGCGGGGAAGCAGGGGATACGAGGACACGATAAAGCGCTATGTAATCAAGATCGGCGTCAGTGCGGGGATGAACGTGGGGAGGGAATTCGGGGTGTTCCATCGCGTGAAGGCGCTGGCGCATCACTCGAAATCTGCCGATGAGTGAGTTGACGAACTTGATGCCGTTGATGAACGAGGTTCGGTAACTCCACGAGAAAACTCAAGTCACCTGCTTCCACGCAGATAATCAAGCGTGTGGGCACCGAAAATAATCTCGGGCTGCTGAAGGATTACCAGGCGTATCTGCGGGTGGAAAAAGGTTTGCGCCCACTGACCTGCGAGGCCTATGACGGCGATTTGAAGACGTTTGCCGAGTTCCTGGAAGGCCGTCAGGGCGTGCTGGTGACGGCGACGCAGCAGGATGTGGCGGCGTTTCTGGAACATCTGAGGAAGCACTCGATCGATTCGCGCAGTGCGGCTCGCAAACTGAGCTGCTTACGGGGATTCTACAAATGGCTGTTGCTTGACCGCCGGATCCATCACGACCCGACAGTGAACATCGAATCTCCGAAAGCATGGAAGGTGTTGCCGAAATCTCTGGCCGAGCCGGAAGTAGAGGAGATGCTGGAGCGCGCAGCAATGGCAGCCGAACATCCCCAGGCGCAGGCGACGGCATTGCGCGATCGCGCCATTTTGGAACTGTTGTATGCCGCTGGGCTGCGGGTCTCGGAGATTACGGGGATGGGAACGGGCGACCTTGCGTTGGATTCAGGACGCGCGCATGTGCGCGGCAAGGGCGACAAGGAGCGGATTGTGCCGCTGGGGCGAACAGCCGTCGAAGCGCTGGAAGAGTATTTACGGCAGGGGCGACCGCATCTGGCGCGCATCAGCACACGGCGGAAGACCAGCCCATCACGGCACGATGGTACGCGGCTGTTTCTCTCGCTGCGGGGAATGCCGCTGACTCGGCAATGGGTGTGGCACCTGGTGAAGATGAGCAACAAGGGTGCGAGTCCGCACATGCTGCGGCATAGTTGTGCCACACACATGGTGGAGCATGGCGCGGATTTGCGCAGCGTGCAGATGATGTTGGGGCACGCGGACATTTCGACGACGCAGGTGTACACGCACCTGGCGTTGGGGCGTTTAAAGGCCGTGCATCGTGAGCATCATCCACGGGGGAAATCGCGTTTGTCCGTGGATGAGGAAGTCTCGACGGAGCCTGCGAAGCACGGAACGCTGCGGATCATTCGGGGCGGCAAAGGGGCGAAGCGCGGAGACGAGCCGGCTCCTGATGCAGATGAGAAGCGGGGAGATCCGCAATGAGTATCGCCGACACGGATCTGGAAGAAGAGACACAGGCACCGGTGCCCTTGGCCGAACTGGTGGATGAGTATTTGCGGGTATTGCAGAACGAGCGTGGGTCGTCGGTACACACGCTGCGCGCCTACCGCCGTGAGTTGATCGGGTTCGCAATGTATATGGCGAGACGGCATCCGGAACTGGGGTCAGTTGGACAAATTGAGCATCTACAGATTCGCGAATATCTTGGCGAATTGCTGAGGCGCGGGTTGTCCAAGGCCTCAACGGCACGGGCGCTGGCGGCAATTCGAAGCTGGTTCAAGTGGCTGGCGCGGACGGGGCATGTGGAACAGAATGCTGCGTCGCTGGTGGCTACGCCGAAGCTGCCGAAGCATCTGCCACGGGTGCCATCGATCGAGCAGATGAACCGGGTGGTCGATAGCGTGGGCGATGATACGGCGAGCTGGCCGGCGCGCGATAAGGCGATTCTTGAATTGCTGTACGGGTGCGGAATCCGGAACGCAGAGCTGATCGGGTTGAACCTGAAGGATATTCACTGGGCCAATGAAGTAATCCTGGTTCGCGGCAAAGGGCAGAAACAGAGATATGTGCCGCTGGGTGATGCGGCGGCTCAGGCCGTGCGGGGATATCTGGGGGAACGCGAAGCTCGATTGACTGCGAAGTTTGGTGCAAAGAGTCCGGCATCGCCCGCGTTATTCCTGAGCATGCAATTGCGGGGCATGGGGAAGCCGGGTGGAGAAGGGCGGCTGACGACGCGCAGTGTGGGGAGAATTGTAAAGCGTGTGGCCGTGCGGCGCGGGCTTTCGGCCGACGTGCATCCGCATACACTGCGGCACGCATTTGGGACGCATCTGCTAGAAGAAGGCGCGGATCTGCGCGCGATCCAGGAATTGCTAGGACACGAGCGGCTGTCTACGACACAGCGCTATACGCAGATGACGACGGCACAGCTCGAGGCGGTATACGACAAGACGCATCCGCGGGCGAAGTGAGGGCGGTCGCTCGGTCCATGTCATGAAATGGTGGTTCCCTTCCAAGTCTAAAAATCGAGATCTGGGGCACCAAGGGTGTCAGATTCGAGAAGCAGATCCTTCGCTTACCACCCCAAACTCAAGGAAACGGTTTGGGGCCTCGTTCGCTCAGGATGGCACCGGCCAAGAGGGGTCTAGATGATGATCAGAAGCTGACTTTGCGTTCGGGGAACCAGGTGAGCTTGATCGTGGTGTTGGTGACGGTATGTTGGCCAGGCAGATAGATTGGCGCTTTCCAGTGTTCGAGAGTGAAGTTACCGTTAATCTCGAAGTCCTTGCCTATACGTTTTGCAGCCTGAAAGTTAATGTCGTTGAGCGTTGTGCCACCCTGCGGGAGAAATCCGGTGGTGGGATCGACTGTCGTTGACCCAGGGATAAAGTCCTTCGCCGCTTTCTGATTTCGTATGCCGACCTGAATCCATTCGTTGCCGCTGAGGTGATACGTGATCCAGCCTTGACCGCCTTTGCCTTCGCGGCCGATCCAGTCGCCGAAAAGCTGGCCGTTGTTGGTGTATCCCTGCCTCTGGATTGTCTCCCAGTACATGAAGCGCCCGCTTACGCTGGTGGAGACCGGCGGATCGGTCCAGACCGCTTCAGCGCGAAGATCGAGCTTGGGTACGCCGGGAACATGGGAGAGATAAAGACCAGGACGCCAGGAGGCACGACGGGGCGCGTCGATGGGTGAAATGTCGTCGTGCACTTCGCCGTCGGTATAGAGGGTGAGCCAGTTGCGCATGTACGGAAGACGATATGAGAAGTCGAAGGCGCCAAAGCGCGCACCAGGATCGCCCGGACCATCTTTCTCTGCGCCACTCACATTGGCGAGGCTGAAGAAACTCTTGAGAAAGGTGTGCAGTGTAATGGGCTCGTGTCCCTTGCCACCCCAGATCACGGTGCGTTCGAAGCCGAATTCGAGGTTTTCTGTTGGCCGGAAGCTGATCTTTTCAAGATGCATCCAGGGGTCGCCGGGATTGGTCACGTTGGGCTGGTTTGGACCGGGGAATGCGGGATTGGCGATGAAGGTGTGGCCGTGCAATCCGCCGATCATGAATTCGTAGCGAAATGGCCCAGTGACGTAGGAGAGACCGGGAACGTGCAACGGCTCGATGCGGTTAATGCGAAACGAGTAGAAGTTCTCAGCGTTGTTGGAATAGGCGAAGCCTCCGCCGAGCCCAGGCCCGAGCCAGTCATCCTGTTTGCCGAATGAAATCTCGTGATTGAGGAAATTCGCTGAGACATAGGCTTCCACAACGCGTGCCCGCGTGATCGAGCTGATGGGGCCCATGGGAATCGTGGCCTGTTGGTAAGGAAGTCCCGTGGCAGGATTCGGACCGATGCCATCCAGGTTTGAGAGCACCTGTGCAAGCGAGGGAGAGTAGCCAGTGGCCGACCCTGCGCCCTGGAACTCACCGCGCACGTAGACGAGAAAGCGTCCGGCAGAGGCGTAACCGCTGACGCCGGTGTAGTTGCTCAATCCGTTTTCATAGGGACGGCCGTAGTCGTTGATGACGGTCTGGCCGAGATGGAAGCTGTCATGGAGCGGAGTACCGCCGATACCGCGGAAGGTGGAGTAGACAGATTCGATGCGTGCTTTTCCTTTGAAGATGCGGCACGGACCCTGCATGTCGGGGTGCAACTCGCGATCGAGCGCTTTGTAAATTGACTGTGCTTCGCTGGTGGTCGAATCCGTGTAGTCCTGCGCGTCTTCCATGCGGGCACTGGCTTTTTCAAGCATGCGTTCGACACTGGCACGGGTCCAAGGACGCATGCCGAGGTAGACCGTATCCACGTAGCCGAGCCCGTAGAGTCTGAAGACGGCGGGGTACACCCAACTGTCGACTGGGATATACGGCGAATCGAGCGACTCCGGTTCGCAGACGGGATCGGGACGGCCGGCATTGGGCGTTGTTTGCGGGGCGCCGCTGCCGGTTGCCGGAGATTCAGCCGCCAGTTGGCTCCAGGAGAAAATTGAAATTCCTGCCAACAAAATCGCACTTGAACAGAAAGAAGCGATGGCTGCGCGTTTCCTTACGCTCATTTCCTCACTTTACCATTCGGGCTCCCCCGGACTGCGCCTTCGCGCCTTTACCGAGAGGGTTAAGATTGACAAACGTCGGTCAGCAATCCTGTTGGACTAGGAAACGAGAAATCGGGTAGCTAAATCGAGGTCGTGGGTGAATTCGGCAAGGACTTCGCGGTTGTAGTGCTCGGGCTGGATCTCCTTGCGTTTCAAGTAGGTTTCCATAATCGAGACAGAATCGGCAGGCTGCACAGGTTGATTCTTAACCGGATCCGGTGAATGGATGATTGGGATGGCGGCGCATTCGAGCATGCTTGCTCCGCGTCCCTGGCGCGCTCGGATGATGGCTTCATAGGCAACCCGGTAGAGGGCAACAGGGTCAGCGGCGTCCACTGCGATGGTGGGCACACCGTGAAAAAGGGCCGGGGGTGTTTTGATGCTGCTACGGGCAGATTGCGACGGGCGATCTTCGCTGCCCTGCTGGACAAATACGATGGGGAGTTTCTTCTCCGCTGCGGCGGCCACGACCTTCTGCCAATGATTAGACCGGCCGCTGACGGGCGGCAGGAATGCAGCAACGATGGAAGGTTGCTTGGAGGCACGCAGAGTTTCAGCGCGGCTTTGAATGATTGCGGACTGATCAGCGCTGTTCAAATCGACGAGGATATTGCGTTTCTGCGCTTCGGATGACACAGTCGTTGCGTTGCGATCCGTTCGCGGGCCGAGGACACGAAAGAGTGCTTCCGCAGGCAAGCCTTTCACAAAGGCAGGAAGCCAATCTCCGGGCGCGATGCTGACGGTGTCTTCGGGCTGGAGGTCAACGCCAACGGCAACAGCGCATGCTTCTCGGCCTGAGGATGCATGCAGGTCCGTGTCGAGTCTGCCTTGCTGAAACAGGGCGGCGGCTCTCTGCTGGAGCATGCGGCACTTCAACATCAGGGTATAGATGGCGATGAGCTTCTCTTCGGAAATGAGCGAAGGCGCCTTGACTGGCTTGGTGCGATGCAATGACTTTGTGTTGAGGATTTTTGCCATTTTTGTTTTTGTTGGGTTAAGTACAGCGTTCTTCGGTGGCAGCCGGCTGTACTCAAAAAACAACTGCCACTGGTTAGATGCTATGTGGTGTAGTCGGCGTTGATACGGATGTATTCGTGGGTCAGGTCGGTTGTCCAAAACCTGCATGTTCCTGAACCTTGTTTCAAGTCGATTGTGATCGAGTATTCGGGCTGAGTGAGGTATGTATGCGCGGCTGTCTCGTTGAATTCCGCGGCGCGGCCACCATTGCGGCAGACTGGCAGTTCGCCGAAGGAGATGTCAATGGCCAGGGGATCGATTTGCGCGCCGGAGTATCCGATTGCCGCGATCAGGCGGCCCCAGTTTGGATCGCAACCGGCCCAGGCGGTCTTAACGAGGGGCGAGTGGGAAATGGCTTTTGCGATGCGCAGCGCGTCGATGTCAGAGACGGCTCCGTGAATGTCGAGTTCAACGACATGCGAGACGCCTTCGCCATCAGCCACGATCTGACGCGCGAGCGAAGTGCATACGTGAGCCAGCGCGGTGGCGAATGCGGTATTCCCGGCGCCGACGCGGGCTCCGCTTGCGCCTGAGGCGAGCAGCAGCACTGTGTCGTTGGTCGAGGTGTCTCCGTCGACAGAGATGCGATTGAAGCTGACCTCGATGGAATCACGCAGGTAACGATCGAGCACTGCGGGTTCGATGGCCGCGTCGGTGAGGATGTAAACCAGCATGGTGGCGTGCGGCACGAGCTGGGGATGAATCATGCCGGAGCCCTTGCAGACGGCGGCGATCCGGATTTCCTGCGGAATTTCGCCGAGGCCGTCGATTTCGGGAATCGTTACCTCAACACGCGCGAATGCGGTCTTCTCTACCGTGTCGGTAGTGATGATGGCTTCTGCTACCTGCTGGAAGTGGTCGGACTGTGAGCCGAGGATTTTGACGAGGTTCGGCAGCACGGCGATGAGTTTTTCGGCCGGAAGCGGAACGCCGATGACGCCAGTCGAGGAAGGGAAAACTTCTTCCGGCCTGCAATGAAAGAAATCGGCCGCTGCTTTGCAGGTGGCGCGTGCTGCATCGATGCCAGCCTGGCCGACTGCGCAGTTGGCGTTGCCGGCGTTGATGGCTACTACCTGCACTTTTCTGCCGGTCGCGCGGAGATGCTCGGCATCGACCAGGAGAGGCGCGGCTTTGACGCGATTTCCGGTGAAAGCGGCGGCCGCGGAAACGGGCGCGTCGGCAACGATCAGCGCGAAGTCAGTGCGGCCGCTTTGCTTGAGCCCGGCTTTGGCGGCTCCGAAGCGGAATCCGCGGGGAATCACAAATTGAGAAAGGTCGCTCATTCATCCAGACAGTTCGGCGCAGTCCATGAGATGCAGAGAGACACCGAAGAAATAGAGTCAATCCATTTAATCTAACAAAGGAGGCGCGATGATCGAGAGTCGGGCGAGCGATGCAGGGCGTAGCGAACAGTTTCTGGAACTGGCCAACGTGAACGTGGCGCGCGGCGATCGGGTGGTGTTGCACAACCTCAACCTGACGATCCGGGCAGGCGAGCATGTCGCGATCCTCGGTCCAAATGGATGTGGGAAGTCGACGCTGATATTTACGATCACCTGCCAGATCTATCCAATCGTGCAGCCAGGAATGCAGGTGCGCATCTTCGGGCGAGACCGCTGGGACCTGACCCAATTGCGCAAACATTTCGGCGTGGTCGCTGCGGGGCTGACGGGAACGGAACTGCCGGGGGAGCGGACAGCTGTGACGACCGGCCTGGATGCCGTGATTGCGGGATTCTTTTCGGCTTCGACCCTTTGGCCGAATCTGCATGTGACCGATGAGATGCGCGAGCGTGCAGCGGAGGCGCTGGAACGAATCGAGGCTTTGCGCCTGGCCGATCAACTGGTGGGCGAGATGTCGGCGGGGGAGAAGCGGCGCATCCTGATTGCGCGCGCACTGGTGCACAGGCCTCGGCAACTGCTGCTGGATGAGCCTTCGAACGCACTAGATCTGGCGGCGCAACGGGAACTGCGCGAGACTCTGCGGCGGCTGGCGCGGGAGGGAACGGGGCTGGTGCTGGTGACACATCATCTCGGCGATATTCTGCCGGAGATCGAGCGCGTGATCCTGATGCGAGACGGCAGTATTGTGGGTGACGGCCCGCGCGAAGAACTGCTGACGGCGACAAAGTTGAGCGAACTGTTCAACACGCCCGTGCGCATCGGGCGCGATGACGAGTGGCTGCATAGCTGGTAGCACGTCAGCGACAGGAAACAGGAAACCGACCCTCTCGGCTCTCTGGTTTAACTGCCCGAGCTTGTGTCGGGTTTGGCGCCGGGGAGACGTTTGCTCAAAAGGGCGATCTGGCCGGTGTGATGCGCCTCGTGCTCACAGACGTGGAACCACTTGCAGAGATTGTTCGTGGGTCCCCATGGCCATGTTTTATCGGCGGCGAGAAACCACGCATCGTCCTTTTTTCGGAATTCAGCGAGCGTTTTTTCGCGCACCCCGTGCAGGATGTTGACGTAGTAATCACGCTCGTGGCCCTTGATGGTGGCGCGGCCGGCATCACCCAGGTTCATGGCGGGATCCCACTGCTTCTTAATGTCGGCGGACCACGAATCCCAGGCCATGCCCTCGAAGGTGTTCATCTGGTAGTAGGTCTCGGTGGCAGCGAGATGAAGCATCAGTGCGCCGATGGTGTTCGCGTTCTTGTCGAAGAGGTAGTCGAGGTCAGCCTGGGTGAGCTTCTCGGTAGCGCGAAGCACGCCGTTCATTTCGCGCATCCATGTGAGCTGCGATACGAAAGTACCGATCTGCGGGGAAAAGCCGGCGAGAGGGCCGAGCATGTTCGGACTGTCCGCGGCGGCGAAGGCGCTATCGGGGAGAGCTTCGCAGAATCCAACGGTCAGTGCTGCGGCACCGGCGCCGACAAACGTCCTGCGAGAAACCTGGTTGTTTGAAACGGTCTTCGTTCGGTTCATCGACGACCTCCGAAAGGAAATCCTGGCCGGCCGTGCGCGGGGAGAATTCGGCGGGTAAGCCAGTTTACATGAATTCCGAAAGCCGTGGAGTCAGGGTCTACCGCGATCAGGCGGGCGGATTTCAATCGGTTCGGTTCCGTACGGCCTAATCTTCGGCCGGCTTGGCGGTGAAGATGGCTGCGGCGAGGCACGCGGCGATGAGGATTTCTGTGATGACCGGGCCAGCGAAGAAGAACAGCAATGAGTTGACCGCCATTGCAAGGTATCCCAACAAAAAGAGCGCGAGTATGGGGCGAAGGCGCGCGGCGTCCGATTTGGCGAGTGAAGCGAGAAACCAGAAGATGATCGCATCCATGGTGAGGAAGATGGAAACCGCAAGGCCCATACCCATGTAGAAGTCGGAATAGCTGCGCATGACTCCAAAGGCCTCGAAGCGGGTACGCATGTTGGCGGCGACCATCGTAGCAACGCCCGGTGCGGGTTTGCCGAAGACTCCGCCGATGGTATGCAGGATGGCGTGGATCAGCGTGAGAATCGACGCGATGCGCAGGCAGATTACGGGTTTCATCGTGGAACTCCTTGCAGCGATGCGGTGTTGCGAATGATGTTTGACAAAGGTTCGATTTCCGATTCAAGAGCGATGGAATGCCTTAGCGAATTCGGCGAGAATGCCTTCCCATGCGCCAGGACCGTCGAAGAGTGCGCGTAGTTGCTGGTAGCCCTCGCCGTGACGGTCAAGCTTGCTGTGCTCAAGCTCGACGTGCGTGGTGGCCGGACCTTCGGCGGTGAAACGGATCTCAACTTCGCTGGCTCGCGCCATGTCGGGATCGAACTTCCAGTCCGGCGAATCGTGGCTAGGGCCAAGGTGCCAGGAAAAGGAAACGACGTGGGGCGGATCCCACTTGAGCACAGTGCCCCAATTGCACTGAACGCCTTCGACGTTGCGCTCGTACCATCGACCGCCGACGCGCGGTTCGACGAAGATGGCTTCAAATGGCGTGCTGCCGATGTGGTGCGTTGCCGGCCACCAGGTCTCCATCTGCTCAACGAAGACGGAGAATGCGCGCTCAATGGGAGCTTCGACGCGAATGCTTTTGCGGACGACGGCTTCTTCGATGGTGTTCGACATGTGTGTCTCCAGGAGAAGGTTTTTCTGCGGCGGTTTTGAATGCACTGAGCGCGTTCGTCCACATCTGGTCGAGGTGGGCACGCAGGCATGCGACGCCTTCGGGATCGAGCTGGTAGAGCCTTCGCGTGCCGGACTTGATGTCGGTCACAAGGCCAACCTCTTTGAGGACCTTGAGGTGCTGTGAGACGGCCGGACGGGTGACGGGCAGGGATTGCGCCAGCTCATTGACGGCAATGGGGCCGGTGGACAGCTTCTGGAAGATGGCCATGCGAGTGGGGTCAGCCAAGGCGTCGAGTCCGGCTTGTAGGTAAGTATCCACTAACGGTAAGTTAACGCGAACTATTGTAATGTCAACAGAATTTTTGAGATGTCGACACCAGGCCAAAAGGGAGAGGACCGTTAGGCCTTCCGTACCGTCAGCGATGCACGAAGGGCAACTTGCTTTTTGCGGATGGGCATCCTATATGCTTACTAGAGAAACGATTTCTTTGACCGGAGTGTGTATGAAACTTCCCCGTATTTCGACACTACTTTTGCACGCAGTTGCGCCGGCCGTACTGGTGGCCCTGGTGGCGAATCCGTTAGGTGTGCTCGCCCAATCCGCGTCGGCGGATCACGTTGTGAGTGCGCAGGCACTGCAACAGAATCTTGAGGCTTCGAGCGCAGCAAGGCATAGGAACGTTGAGACGCTCACGAAATTCATGAGTTCTCCGACCGCAGAGAAGGCGATGCGAGACGCGAAGATCGATCCGGTGCAAGTACAGAAAGCGATTCCCACGCTTTCCGATCAGGAGCTGGCGAACCTGTCGGCAAGGGCAGCGGATGCGCAGCAGAAGTTTGCTGCGGGCGCGCTGACCAACAACATGTTGGTGCTGATCATCGTCCTGATCGCGGTCATCATTGTTGTTGCGATTGTGCATTGACGTGCGACGAAGTCTGCTCGCGTGGCTGCTGGCGGGTTTGGTGATGTTTGCCGAAGCCCCGGCAGCCTTTTGTCGCGAACGCGCGAGGTGGATAGATGTGCCATTTGTAGCGCAGCCGCGGGACGGATGCGGTGCAGCATCCCTTTCGATGGTGATGCAATACTGGGCGGGCAAGCAGGGAGTCATAGCCGGAGCGGAGACCGATGTGGCGCGGATCCAGAATGAACTCTATTCGCCGCGCGAGCATGGGATTTCTGCAGAGGCGATGGGGGAGTATCTCCGGCATCATGGATTCCAGGCATTTGCGTTTTCGGGCAAGTGGAGCGACCTGGAGGAGCAGATTGCTAAGGGCCGTCCGGTGATTGTGGCGTTGAGGCCGCAGGGACAGTCCGAACTGCACTACGTGGTGGTTGACGGAGTGGACACGGGGCGCGGGCTGGTGACCATGAACGATCCGGCGGATCGCAAGCAGCTGAACGAGGAGCGCACCAGATACGAAAAAGAGTGGAGCGCCACAAACAACTGGGTGCTTCTTGCCGTTCCCGCAACAGCTTCTCGCTGATGGAACCGTACTTCCAGCGCAGCTTCCTTTTACTCCCAGCAATTCTTCTGCTGTCATCGCTTGCGCCACGCGGAGCAGCGCAATGCGGAGGTGCGTCGCAGTCGGATGCGGTGGTTCATGAAGTGTATGCGCAGAAAAAATGGACAGAGGTGATTGAGGCGGCGCATCGAGTGCCGACCAGATCCGCTGATGTGAATTTTGAATTGGGTATGGCGCTGGCACATCTGGAACACTGGGACGAGGCGCGCAATGCGTTGATGGAGGGACGACGAGAATGTCCGGAAGAGAAGCGATTCCCAATTGAACTGGCGGGGGTGGAGTTTCAACAGAAGCGCTATCCCGAGGCGGCGGCGTGGATTCGAAAAGGCCTGCGTCTCGATCCGCAAGACGAGTATGCGAATGAATTGGCAGGTACGGTCTTCCTGCTGATGGACAACCTGGATGGGGCGCTGAAGTATTGGAATCGCATTCATCGTCCGGAGATCAATGCGCTGCAGGTTTCTTCACAGCTTCGGGTGCATCGATTGCTGCTGGAGCGGGCGTTTGTGTTTTCGCCACAGGCGGTGATGAGGCGGGAGGATCTGCTCGCGAGCCAGGCTCGGCTGGATGCGATGGGAGTCTTTCCCGCATACAACGTCAAGTTGGAAGCACGATCCGATGGCCGGTTTGACGCGGATTTTCATGCGATCGAGCGAAATGGTTTTGGCGACGGATGGCTGCAATCAGCGGTTTCGGTGTTTTCGGGGCTGCCGTACGAAACGGTCTATCCCAGTTATTTCAATATTGGTCGGGCGGCAACGAATTTCGATTCGCTGGTGCGCTGGGATGCACAGAAGCGGCGAGCCTGGCTATCGCTGGCGGGGCCAATGCACGGGCTTCCGCAATGGCGATGGCAGGTGGCTGCGGATGGAAGGGACGAGAACTGGGCTATTCGGAGTTCATTTACGGGGCCGGCTCCAGTTCTCGGGTCTTTCAACCTGAAGCGGGAGGTTGGCAGCGCGACCATAACGTCGATTCACAGCGGGGGCTTTCAGTGGACGTCGGGCGGGGAACTCTCGCACAGAACTTATGACGATGTCGTGGGCGGTTCGGCGTTGACGCCAGACCTGGTGTCATCGGGATACCAATTGAAGCATCTTGCCGGTGTGAAATCAGAATTGCTCGATGTGCCTGAGCATCGATTCACAGTGAGCGCCGCCGCATCCTCGGAGTTTGCACGGCTGTGGTCGAACCCCGCGCGGCTGTTCGCGAAGCTGCAGGGCGGCGCGACACTGCATTGGCTTCCGAAGGCGGAAGGGGACAAATATGAATTTGGGCAGCGTGTGCGCGGTGGCGGAATTGTGGGGACGGCGCCGATGGATGAGTTGTGGATGATTGGCGTGGAGCGCGACAGCGATCTCTGGCTGCGTGGGCACATCGGAACACGGGATGGGCGGAAGGGAAGTTCGCCAATGGCGGATCGGTACTTTCTGTCGAATTCGGATTTTTACCGAAGTGTTTGGGGCAATGGGCTAATCAGCGTGAAGGCTGGGCCGCTGTTCGATATTGCGCGGGTGAGTGCGCCGACGGGGGGACTCGCGACGCAACAATGGCTTTTCGACGCGGGAGCGGAGGTGAAGCTTTCGGTGCTCGGGACCGGCGTTGTTCTCACATACGGTCGCGATCTGCGCACGGGGAACGAGGCGTTCTATGGGTCGGTGACGCAGCACTGATCTTCACTTTTGCCTGGCGGGTTGGAGGGTGAGCTGGCCGGAGTCGATGGTTGCGCCGCTGCGGGAGATGGTCTGGAAGTACATTTGATCGCCATCGACCTCGACGAGCATAAAGGTGCGGTCCGTGTCGAAACGGGTCACATCCTGATCGCAGGCTTCGCGAATGTTGTGATAACGCAGCTGGCCCGATTCGCCTTCAAGGAAAAAGTAGATCCCTTGTTGCGGCTTGAGTCGCTCGTAGACGTGTTCGTGGCCGTACCAGACCGCGTTGACACCGTACTGGGTGAACAGCGGCATGAGTTGGTTGCGGAGGTCGATATCGGGGCCGTGGAACTTAGCACAGGTGTAGAGCGGGTGATGGAAATAGGCGATCTTCCACTTCGCGTTTGAGCCTTTCAGCTTGCCCTGAAGCCATGAAAGCTGCTGGGGCGTCATGTAATTGCTGTCGAGCACAAAGAAGTCGATGTTCTTCTTGTCGAATGTGTAGTAGCGATTGCCGCCCATGTTGTAGGGCTTGTAATTGATCTCGATCTGCGGGTCATCATGATTGCCGAGCGAAGCGTAGAATTTGACGCCCTCATCGAGGAGCGGTTTGTAGGGATCTTCAAACTTCAGGCGAAAGTCTCTGGGAGAATGGCCGCCGTAGATGTTGTCGCCATCCATGGTGACGAAATCGAATTTGACCTTCATCCAGTAGCGCTGCATCTGGTTCGCGACTTCAAGTTCTGGTCCTTCCCCTGTGCCGTTGTCGCCAATGACGGCCCAGCGCACCGAGCCGTCCTTCAAGGGAAGCCGGAGATCGAGAGCCCCTTGCGCGAGCGGAGGTGTCTTTGGCGGTGTTTCGTCGCCGGGCAACCCGGGGTAGAAGGCAAGCAGGAGTGGCAGGATGAGGACATATGCGTAGCGCATCGATTTGTGTACCTTTATCTTCACGGAAGCGCATTGGGCAGGAAGTCGACGACCATATTAGCGCTTGAGTCGCGTAGCGCCAAAGCATTTCCTGCAATGCAATAGTCCAATCCTTTGGGCAGGGAAGGCAAGACCTTCAAGAGAGTCGGCGGGACAGATTGGATAGGCTGTCCGTTGCGATTGGGGAACTCGCCATTGACCTTGAACTGCGCCGGTGCTCCCGGTTCGGCGTGGTTCAGGCTGGATTTGATCTTGGAACCATCCGGGCCGTTCAGCAAGTTGGCGAGGATTTTGCGGAAGACCCGCGCTACGTCGGGAGTGAACAGATCGCCTTGCTTGGCGTTGGGGCGCGATTGCTGCACTGCATCCCGCAACTGCTTACGCTGCTGTTCGAGTTTTGCGACGTCGGACGTGGGCTTCATCTTGCTGGCTTCGAGGGAATGTTCTTTGTCTACGTAGTCTTTGGACGACTTGCCGAAGTCAGCGAGAGCCTTCTGGTCGGAGGTGGAGAGCTCCGGCGATTGCGATGCAAGAGTGGCGACCGGCGGGAACAGCAGGGCGATTGCAAAGGCGGACATGACGCGAATGGTGCGGGCATTTCGAATCATCTGCATGTATCCTCCTCGCAACCGCTAATTCTGTTTGTTTTCTTCCCGGGTCTTTGTGGTCTCTTTCCTTGCGACTTCGACGACGACATCCTTCAGGGCCTCCTTTACCGCACCTTCCACTTCATCGTGGAAAGCGTCACGTACGGTCTGAGCGACCTCTTCGGGTTCGAAGGGTGTTGGATCCTTGGTATCGATTACCTTTTCGAGGACCTGCTCAACGACAGGCTTGATTGAGATCTGTTTCGCGACCTGCCTGGCAACTTTTTTGGCCGGAACAATGAGTGCCGAGGCAAGCTTCGAATTCTCGATCACAGGTTCAGATTTCTTCCAATCCTGCTCGAAGGTGGCTTCCATTTGTTTGACAAGTTTTTTGTCGCGGAAGATGACGCCGATCTCGCGTCGTGCTTCTAGTTCGAGCTTGCGGAGGCTCTGGCTACCGAGGAAGGCGGTGTTGCCGTCACGCAGCATGGCGCGGAGATGCAGCCGCGAGGGCAGGCGGCGGACTGGGATGCTTCCGCTTTTCGCCGAAGCTCGCGAGAGCACACGCACCTCGACTCCGGAGGAGATTTTTTTGTTGAGCAGCTTGACGAAGTCGCGATCGCTGATCTTCATCTCGTAGATGAGCAGCCTCTTCTTTGTTCCAGCAATGAATTCGGTAAGGCGCTCGCGCGCGTTTACAGGACTCACGATCAAGTCGCCTTTTGGCTTGGTGTAGGGGCGGCGTTTGGAGTCGAACTCGAAGAGACGGATGGCCTCTTTGACAATGGCACTCTTGGAGATGACTACGCCGAAAGAGCGGCTCAGGTCGATGTCCATGTGAGTGAAGTTGAAGCCAAGGAGATAGAGCACCTTGTCGTCGATGATGATCATCTTGCCGTGGTAACGCACCAGGTCGTCGGCGGTGCGTGTGACGGTGATGCCTTGCTCGAGCAGGCGCATTTCGAGGCGGCGGAGATTCTTCTCCTCCCCCTGGTTGGTATGTGCAATGAGCGCCTGAACGGTGACCCCGCGCCCAACCGCGTCAACCAGCGCTTTTTCAACTTCAACGCGATCGAAACGGAAGATCAGGATGCGGATGTTCTTTTTTGCTTTTCGCAGGGCGTCGATGATCGGCTTGATGCCATTGTCCGGCTGAATGAGCAGCTTCACTCGGTCTCTCCTTGAGAATGCTGCAACAGGTTCGTAATTAAGAAGATGCAGTTTTGGGGCGGGGAGATGTTCCGGTGGGCGGGCACCGGGAAGCGAATTTTACGCTTCTAACCATGCAGCGATGTTGCAGTAAGGAGAAAGAACAAATGCAGTGCAACCGCAGTGTGTTGATTCGGGCGCTGATCGTTTGCGTTTTTGGGGTCCAGGCTCATCCCGGCTTCAGCCAGCCGGCAGTTGACAAGCTGGCGCAGAGTGCAAAACAGGCCGACAAGGATGATCAGCCGGTGGACACGGCGCGGCTGCACAACCCGGTGCTGTGGCACGATCCGGGGACGATCTCGAGTCTCGATCTTTTTTATGGGCAGGGGGGCAAGGATGATCAGCCGGCAGCGCCGTTCAGCTTCGAGTCGGAAGATCTGCACGGGACCAATGCAAAATTTGATGTGCGCGACGGGCGGGGCACCAAGTGGCGCGTGAAACTGGGTGACGAAGCGCGGCCGGAGGTGGTGGCTTCGCGGTTGTTGTGGGCGGTTGGATATTTTGTCAATGACGATTACCTGGTGGAGTCAGCGCAAATCCAGAACCTGCAACTGACGCGAAAAGCCGACATGGCTTCAGAGGGTGAGGTTGTCGACGCCCGCTTCGAGAAGAAGCTGGACGGCGAGAAGAAAATTGGCATCTGGGCCTGGAATCAGAATCCGTTCACGGGTACGAAGGAGTTCAACGGACTACGGGTGATGATGGCGGTAATGAACAATTGGGATCTGAAGGATGAGAACAATGCCGTCTTCGAGGGCAAGGATGCGGACAAGGATATCTTTCTGACCAGTGACATTGGGGCCTCATTCGGGACGAATGGATTGAGCTATAGCAAAAGTCGATCGAAGGGCGATGTAGGTACCTTCGAAAAATCAAAATTCATCACGCGTAAGACCGACGCGGAGGTGGATTTTGCCACGCCTGCAGTGCCGAACCCGGTATTGGCGCCGAACGTGAAGCAGTACGAGATGCGGCGTGATCTCAAGTGGATCGGCAAGGATGTTCCCATTGCCGATGTGCGTTGGATCGCGTCGTTGTTGAAGCAACTGAGCCATCAGCAGCTGATGGATGCGTTTCGCGCCGGACATTTTCGGCCGGAGGAAATCGACAGATACGTGAACGTGGTGGAGGCTCGGGTCAGCGAATTGGCGGCGCTGTAAATCAGGCATTGGCGGCCGCCGGGACCTCCTCGAGATTGGCCTGGAGATCGTGGAGCTTGCGATAGATACCGTCTTCGCGCTGAAGCAGTTCATCGTGCGTTCCGGCCTCTGCAATCGTGCCGTTGTCAATCACATAGATTTTGACAGCGCGGCGAATGGTGGTGAGGCGATGGGCAATCACGATCGAGGTTTTGCCTTCCATGAGATGGTCGAGGGCTTCGACAACAAGCTGCTCGGAGGATGAGTCGAGCCCCGAGGTTGGCTCATCGAGAATCAAGATCGGCGTGTTGCGGATGATGGCCCGGGCGATGGCGATGCGCTGGCGCTGGCCGCCGGAGAGCGTGACGCCGCGCTCGCCGACCGTGGTGGAGAATTTCTGTGGCAGCTTGTCGATGAACTCCATGGCGTTGGCGGTTTCGGCGGCGTTGACAATTTGCGAATGCGACGCGTCGGGGCAGCCGTAGGCGATGTTGTCCCAGATGGTTCCGCTGAAGAGCACCGTATCCTGCAGCACGAAGCTGATCTGCCCGCGGAGGGACTTCTGCGTGAATTGGCGGATGTCGGTGCCGTCGATCTTCACCACACCCGACGTTGAATCGTAGAAGCGAGCGATGAGGTTGATGATGGTGGTTTTGCCGGAGCCAGTTGGGCCGACGAGCGCGACCATCGATCCAGCATCGACGTGGAGATTGACATCGCGCAGAACAGGTTCATTTTCTTTATAGGCAAAATCGACGTGTTCGAAGTCGATCTGACCCTTGAAGCGGGGAGATCTCCGCGCGCCGGGCTGGTCGTGCACTTCGTCGTCTACCTGCAGGATTTCCTGTATGCGATCGAATCCGGTAGCAGCTTTTGAATAGGCGTCGATGGTCTTGGAAATGTCCTGCATTGGCTTGTACATCTTGCCGAGGTAGAAAACGAAGACAACAAGGGAACCGGGAGCGAGGCGACCTTCCATGGCCATCTGCGCACCAAACCACAGCACGGCGCAGGTGCCAATGGCGGTGACGATGTTGACGATGGGGACCAGGCGGGCCTTCAGGGAGCGAGCTGCCAGGGCGGCTTCAACGGCCTCGAGGCTTTCGCCCTCGAAGCGGCGGATTTCATAATCCTCGCGCGAGAACGCTTTGACGACTCGGATGGACGAGACGACCTCGGCGACAACCGAGACCATCTTGCCTTCCTTTTTGCGCACTTCGCGGGAAGCTTTTTTCACGCGTCGTGTGTAGGTGTTCACGATAAAGAAGAGCGGCGGAACGACGGCGAGGGCGATCAGCGTGAATTGCCAGTTCACGCAGAACATCACGATGATCATGCCTACGAGGGTGAGGGTGTCGACTAGAATGCTGAGGAGTCCAGAAACGATGAAGGATTGAATTGCGTCGATGTCGACCGTAACGCGACTGACTAGATCGCCGGTGGGCTGCTGGTCGTGGTAGGCGAGCGAGAGCCGCTGCACATGCGTGTAAATGGTGCGCCGCAAGTCGTGTGCGACCCATTGACCGACGTTGGTGGTGAGGAACTTTTCGCCGTAGGTGCAGAGCGCGTCGGTGGCGGCAATGATCAGGACTGCGATGCAGGCAAAGATCAGTATATTGCGTGGCGCAGAGCCGGCAGTCGCGACTATGAAGCGATGGAGCCAGCCGTGCTGGCTCTTGCCCTGCAGCAGGTCATCAAGCACGATCTTCAGCGGCCAGGGCTCCAGCAGGCCGGCAATACTTTCACCGGCAATGGCGAGCAGCCCAAGCCACAACTGGCGCCGATGTGGCCGCAGAAGTTCAAGGATGCTCAAGCCACCCTTTGGGTCCACCGCGATCGAATTCATGAATATTTGGATGCGAATCTCGGGATCGTCGAGGGATGATGGGATTCAGGAAGATAGGTAAGCCATTTAGTTGCTGTCCTTGATCCGCGTTCGGACCGGAGTTTCGGGTGTGGCTGAAGGCGGACTTTGCATGCGAGAGGGATTAGCGCCGTGCTACCATCACGGCTAACGGCTGCGTTCTCAGTCCGAAAGTGGAGGTCCCGATGAGTTCCCTGAACCGACGCGAATTTTTGAAGACTACGATTGCCGCGGGAGCGGTTGCCAGTGCTGGGACGCTGCCGTTGCAAGCCGAGCGGCGTACGGCAACCGATGTGGTGACCCTAGGCAGCTCAGGGATGAAGGTTACCCGGCTGGCGTTTGGGACGGGCAGCAACAACGGGCACGTGCAGGCGGCGCTGGGGCAACAGGAATTTTCGCGGCTGATTGCGTATGCCTACGATCACGGCATCCGGTTCTTCGAGACTGCTGAGGCCTACATGACGCCGGCGATGCTGGGCGAGGCACTGAAACCGTATCCACGCGAGAGCTACCAGCTGATGAGCAAGGTGACGACCAATCCGGGTGCCGACCCCATGAAGCGGTTTGACGATATGCGCCGTATCTCGCAGACAGAGTATTTCGACATCATGTTGTTGCACTGGCAACATACGGGCGAATGGGTCGAAGAGTCGAGGCCCTGGCAGGATGGGATGCTGCAGGCGCAATCGAAGAACCTCATCAAGACACGCGGCGCTTCGGTGCACGGGCTGCCCGCGCTGCGGCAGGTGCCCGGGAACAAGTTCCTGGAAGTTGCGATGATCCGGATGAACCACAAGGGGACGCGCATGGATGCGCCGGTCGGAGAGGACGCGGACAATCCCAGCGTTGTGCCGGAGGTGGTGGCTCATGTTAAGCAGGTGAAGAAAGAAGGCATGGGCGTCATCAGCATGAAGCTGGTTGGCGACGGGACATTTACCCGGCATGACGATCGCGCGGCGGCGATGCGATTCGCTTTTCAGAATGCCGGCGTGGACTGCGTGACCGTGGGCTTCAAGAGCACTCAGGAGATCGACGAAGCCATCGATAACCTGAACCTTGCGTTGACATAGAGCGGGACGAACCTGCATCGACAATTTCGCAACCTCTTTGTATCTGGTTAACTTGGCAGAGCGTTCTTTGCTGTTTTCCGGAGTTCTGCTTGGCAAAACCAGAGGAATTGAAACTGCACGCCCTGGCGCGCAACGCCGGAATTGATTTTCTGCGTGGGCTGTCCATTCTGCTCGTTCTGCTGAACCACATTGGACTCCGCATTCGGCTGACGCAGGGTGTGCTCGGCGATCACGTGCCCAAAGAACTGCTCAACGATCTGAATTTCAACGGATCGGAAGCGGTTTCAATCTTCTTTGTCATTTCGGGATTTTTGATCACGACGAACGCGTTGATGCGGTGGGGCAGCGTGGGCGCCATCGATTTGCGGGGGTTTTATGTACGCCGCGCGGCACGGATTCTGCCGTTGCTGGCCGGCCTAGTTGCGGTACTTGCTCTGTTGGACCTTGCCGGCGTGGATGGGTACGTGATTGACAAGCCTGGGCAGTCGTTGCCTGGAGCGGTGGGGTCGGCGTTCGGGCTCTATCTCAACCTCTATGAGGCTCATATGGGTTACCTGCCGGCGAACTGGGATGTGTTGTGGTCGTTGTCGATTGAGGAGATTTTCTATCTCGCGTTTCCATTGATCTGCGTGTTTCTGCGGAGGGCGTGGCTGGTGGCAACGGTAATGGCACTGCTCGCGTTGTCGCTGCCGTTCACTCTGGGTGCGATTGTTGGAAATCCCATCTGGAAGGAAAAGGCTTACCTGCCCGGGATGGCTGGAATCGCGATGGGTGTTTTCGGGGCACTTGCTGCGAGCCATTTCCGTCCGCGAGGTCTTCGATTGCTGTTGCCGTTCTACGTAGTTGGCGCCTTGGGCCTGATTGGCGTGCTGGGATTTGAAAGTGAGCTGTGGCACTGGTTCGGGAACGGCGCCATTCTGCTGCTAACGTTTTCGGCGATGTGTATGGTGCTGGCGTTCTATTGGAGCGCAGTGCTGGGCAGGCCGCCGGCGATGCGTGGATTGGGCTGGATGTGCTCGTATGGGCGCCTGAGCTACGAGATTTACCTGACGCACATGTTCGTCGTGATCGCGATGCTTGACGTTTTCAGAAGCAGCGGAGCGGGCATGCGATGGGGCCTGCTGTGGTATGTGCCGACAAGCGCGGGATGCTGGGTGCTGGGCTGGGCGGTGGCGCGATTCTTTTCCGTGCCGCTGGATAAGGGGATTCGGAGTCGGTTGCTGCGGTCGAGGAGCAACAAACCTTCGAGTGCGGTGCCGATTGGTGTTTAGGCGCCCGGTAGTTGGTAGGGTTCTGAGGGGAGTTGACGCCCTTCCAGTTCCGTCTTATGGTGGAATTACACGGGAAAGGAGGTTGATCCAGCCATATGCAGAATGATTGTTCCAGTAGTTTCTTACGTGAGGTGACTGAGGCCTAGGGCATCGCGCCCCACGCCCCAACCAAGTGCTAGCGGTGCATCGACCCGCCGGCCAGGGCAGTCGCGGTAGCGATCGCCTTAGTCCAATCCCAACAGTTCACCGGCAGCGGCCTGGGAATTAATCCTGGGCCGTTGTTGTGTTTGGGGCTGAAGCTCCGATCTGCATTCTTGCGGCGTTTCAGCCGCTCGAACCCCGGCAATTCTCCGCGTTTCGATGTGAGTCATAGACACAACTGTTGCCCTCAATGTCCCTTGGGGCAGCAAGGTTGGATCCGAGAAGGTCAGGGTGCAACCAACATAGGTTTCGCGGGCGGCATCAGACTGGATGTCGCGATATTCAAGCGAAGGGATTGATATGCCGGAGAAGAATCATCGGAATCGAAATGGAAACGAGAACGCCGTGCGGGATCTGATCAACGCTCTCAACGAGGATCTGGCGAGGGAATATCAGGCCATTATTGCCTACACCGTATACAGCAATGTTTTGAAGGGCGCGCAGTGGATGAGCATTGCCGCGGAATTGCAGAAGCATGCCGCCGAAGAGCTACAGCACGCGATGATCATTGCCGATCAAATTGACTACCTGGGGGGTATGCCTACGGCGACGCCGAAGGAAGTTAAGCTTTCAGATAAGCCGGAACAGATGCTGCGCTTCGATCTCGACAATGAGACCAGTACGATCAGGAACTATCGTGAACGCGTTCACCAGGCTGAAGCACTGGGCCACTTCGCGTTGGCCGAACAGGTGCGCAAGATTATCTCGCAGGAGCAGGAGCACCAGCACGATCTGGCTACGGCTTTGGGTATCGACGTTCCGAAGGTGATCCCAGAGGGCGCCTAGAGAGTGCTTCTTCAGCGGGCGCGCAGCTTCTCTTGTTGCATGTTTTTGAGGGATTCGAAACCGGATCTGGGCTAGTTGTGAGGAACGTGGAATCGAATCACGCGCCTCGGCGCTAGGCGCGTTTTCGGGCGGCTTCTTCGTACACGGTGACGTACTCACGGGCGGGCTGTTGCCAGCTGAAATTCTGGGCCATGCCGTTCTGCATCAGCTTCGACCACTGCTTCTTGTCGTAGAAGGCCGACAGCGCGCGATCAATAGCATCGAGCAAAGCCTGCGCTTCATAGCGATCGAACTTGAATCCAGTACCGGTCCCGGCGCCGACGTTCCACTCCTCAATGGTGTCGTCGAGTCCGCCGGTTGCGCGTACAACCGGCACGGTTCCGTACCTGAGTGCATAGATCTGGTTCAGACCGCAGGGTTCGAATCGGCTGGGCATCAAGAAGATGTCAGCGCCGGCTTCGATTTTGTGCGCCATGGCGTCGTCGTATCGGATCTGGACGGAGAAACGGCCGGCGTTGGCATAGGCAAAATCGCGGAAGAACTTTTCGTAATACGGTTCGCCGGTTCCCAGAGCCACGACGGCGATATCGCGCTCGGCGAGCCGACCGGAGATCTGTTCGAGCAGGTCGAAGCCTTTCTGAGAGGCAAAGCGAGAGCAGATTCCGATGACCGGAGTCTGTTCGGGAACTTCAAGGCCGAAGGCGTGCAGCAAGTCTTTTCGGCAATCTCGTTTTCCGCCGAGATCGGATGATGAGTAGTGTGCGGCGAGGTTGCCGTCGGTCGCCGGATCCCACTGAGAGTAGTCGACCCCGTTGAGGATGCCGTGCAGGTCGGCGGCGCGCAGCCGCAGGGCGCCATCGAGCCCTCCGCCAAATTCGGGGGTCTGGATCTCCTCGGCGTATTTGGGGCTGACCGTGGTCAGTTGGTCCGCATAGACGATGCCCCCCTTCAGGAAGTTAAAAGTGTTGAAGTGCTCGAGCTTGTCGAAGGTGAAGATGTCCCATGGGAGCAACAGTTGTTCGGTGGTCGCGGGAGGGAACCATCCCTGGTATCCGGCGTTGTGGATGGTTAGGACGGTGGCACATTTCTTGAGCATTGGGTCGGTGCTGTAAACGGTGCGAAGCAGCACCGGAATCAACGCCGCCTGCCAGTCATGGACATGAAAAACGTCGGGTACCCCCAGCAGTTTGGTGGCTTCGAGGACCGCTCGGCAAAAGAGGCCGAAGCGCTCAGCATTGTCACCATAGCTGTCTCCGTTATTCCCGTAAACTCCTTGGCGATCAAAGAATTCAGGACAATCTACGAAGTAAAACTTCACACCATTGCGAAGTCCGCCATCGACGATTCCCACAAAACGATTTCCATGGGGAAATGGGATGGTGATGGATCTAACAGCATCCTTCAGCTCAGGGTCCAGGTGCTCGCGAACTGTCCTGTAAAGAGGAAGATAGACAGTAACTTCGTGATCCAACTTTAGGATTTCATGGGGCAACGCACCCACCACGTCGGCCAATCCGCCCGTTTTTGCAAACGGAACGGCTTCGGACGCGGCAAAGACGATCTGCATAGTTCTTCTCCTTGCGGGTCTCTGAGGGGTTTTGGCTCGGTGAGGTACCCATTTCCTGAGCAACCGCCAAGTCTACATGCTCAACTTGGACGCATTTTGAAGTGCTGAGGATTCCGCATCCTCATGTATACCCTGCACATCTCTGAAATATGCCTTTTGTAAATGCTGATCGTGATGCACCCGTGATGCGGGCGACGGGTCTGGATCCCCGCGAGATGCTGCTCGACAACCCAATTTGGAGTGCTTTGCGCACCGAGCAAAAGTCGCTGGCGCAGGTTGCAGGAGCAGCGCGTCGCTACCCTCCGGCGATTGGGCCCCTGGCGGGAACGCCTGATCAGTCGGCGGAGAGCTACGAGTCGTTAGAGGTTCTTGCTGGTCCGGGCGGGATCGTCGGACTTTTTTTTGTGGATCCGCCTGCGCAGCCTTCCGGCTGGAGCCTGTTCCGCGGCGGAGTGCTTACGCAGATGATCTGCCGGGCACCGCGTCCGATGAAGAGCCCGGCGCTTCCGGCCGGCATCAGGCGCAGGAGACTTGGGGCTGAGGATGTGATGGCGATGATCGATCTTGCGACGCTGACGGAACCGGGACCGTTTCGCGAACGGACTATTGAGCTGGGGAATTTCTACGGCATCTTTGAGGGTGAGCGTTTGATGGCGATGGCTGGGCAACGCATGCGCGTGCCGGGGTTTGTGGAGGTCAGCGCCGTGTGCACCCATCCTGATGCGCGCGGTCGCGGATACGCGGCAGTGCTGATGAGCGAGGTTATGCGCGACATTGCGGCGGAAGGTGCGGTGCCGTTCCTCCACGCCTTCGTGGATAATCCTGCGGTTCGACTCTATGGGAAGCTCGGCTTTGTGCATCGCCGCAGTTTGCAACTTGCGGTGATCAAGCGCGATCAATAGATCTCGTGCGAGTGGGCGGGTAGCGTTGCGAATCCGCTAACATCGAGGGATGCCTCCGAAATCCAGGCTCGGACAGAATTTCCTGCGCGATCAGCATGCGATTCGGCGGATTGTCGCTGCATTGGGCGATTGCAACGATCGCATAGTCGTGGAGATCGGACCCGGGCAGGGAGCAATCACGCGGGAACTGGCTGGGATGACACGGAAACTGATAGCGCTTGAAGTGGATCGCGAACTGGCGGCGATGCTATCGGCAGAGTTCGCACGGGAAACTTCTGGGGTACCGGAACTGACGAAGAACGTCAGAATTGAGAGTGTAGATGTACTCTCGTTCGATTTTGCGGCGACATCTGCCGCGGAGGGCGAAAAACTGATTGTTGTCGGCAATCTGCCCTATTACATCACTTCTCCGATCCTGACGAAGCTGGCGGAGAACAGTGCTGTTCTGGATCGTGCCGTGCTAATGGTGCAGCGCGAAGTGGCCGATCGCGTGACGGCTCAGCCTGGTTCACGCGATTACGGTTTGCTGACGGTGACGATGCAGTTGCACGGCGCAGTCGAACCCCTCTTTACCTTGGCTCCTGGTGCATTTTTGCCGCCGCCGGAGGTGCATTCTACGGTGTTTCGGTGGCGATTTGCTCCGCGATTTGAGGAACTGGAGATCGATCGGGCTTCTTTTCTGGCGTTTTTGCGGCAGGTCTTTGCGCTGAAGCGGAAGACATTGGCGAATAATCTTCGCGCAAGCGGATACTCAGCCAATTTGATTTCAGGTGCGCTGATGGCGTCGGGGATCGATGCAAAGGTACGTGCCGAAGCGTTGCCGGTTGATGCGCTGGCGATGTTGTGGCGAAGCCTGCAAAAGGAAGGAGCCACTCCGCTGGGGGAAGTGGCTCCGCATACCCGCTGAACTCGAATCAGTGATGGCCAGCTGGTGCGCTGCCCCCACCACTGGCGTGCCCGCCACCACCACCGCCACCACCGCCACTTGGGTGTCCGCCACCGCCGCCTCCGCCACCGCTACTTGGGCGGGCTCCACCACCGCCGCCACCACCGCTGACGTGAGGGACGCCACCGCCTCCGCTATATGGATGACCGGTCGGGCTTCCGCCAGGGTAGGCGCGCGGTGAGGGGGCATAGTTGCCTCCTGTAGCTGAGGGTGCTGTCCACCCAGAGGGACGACCGCCGGAATTGGCCCATGGAACGTAGCCAGTTGATCCTGGATTGCGGCCGGTGGATCCCGGGGTGTAGGCGCGAGTTCCATAGCGTGGGACATTGGGAGATCCGGTTCCCTGGAAGGACCTCGTGAATCCGGTAGACCCCGATGGAGTGTGATCGTAGGACGGCCGAGGTGAAAGCGGCCTTAGCGGCTCTACCATCGATCCACCGATGGTTACGGGTCTGCCGACGACATGAACCGGGCTCGCCTGGGGAGACCTGGGAATGCGGTTGACGGCGATCACCGGATTCGGCTGGTAGAAACCGCCGCGGCGGATAGGTTCGGTGGGGTGTACTGGACCGCCGTGCGGGCGATGCGGTGGCTGGTAACGAACCGGACGACGGCCGATGTTTAATCCCCAGCCGCCAGTGCCCCACCAGGGGTAGCCGTAACCGGGTGTCCAGCCCCAGCCGAAATCATCGTAGTAGTTCCAATAGCCGGAGGAGTAGGGCAAATAGCCCCAGGACTGGCAGGAGACCCAGATGTATCCGAACTGCGGTGTCCAAACCCAGCTGCCACAGCCGTAGGGATCCCAATCGCCGGAAGAGGCTTCATTGGGTGACCATACGTAGCCTTGGCCGGGAACGTTGTACCAGTTGCCGTTGGCGTCGAGATCTCCCCAAGCGGGATTGCTGCTGTTCGGCTCACTGCTGCTCGCCGCGGTTCGGGTAGCCTGCTCCGAATTCAGCTGCTGATCACGATCGGCGTTCCATGCATCCCATGAATCTGGTTCAATGGTTTCCGCAAGATCGTAGAGGTTGGGATTTGAGCCATTAAGTGCGACGCTCTCGCCGCCGTGTAGATCGAGCGACAGGTTACTGCCGCGCTCCAAGTGTGCATCGCCTGAGAAAACCGCAACTTCGCCGGGCGGGTTGTCGAGGTTGACGCGAAGGACCGTGAACCCGCTGGCCGTCACGGTGCTGTCTCCGAAGCGGGCAATGGTCCGGCTCGACGACGTTTCACCCTGCAGTTCGAAATAAGCCAGTCCGGTTTCGAGCTGCAATTCCGCTTCGGCCCTATTGCCCCGATGCCGCAAGGCCGAGACTTTTAGAGAGCTGTTGGGAGAGATACGGGCAACGCTGCCGTTGTCGAGCTGAACCTCCGCTCTTCCGTCCTCCCTGGTGGAGATGACGGTTCCCTCAAAAAGGGGAGTATTCGCCAGAGCGGGATTGGCGAGAACCTGATTGTCCTGCGTAAGCTGAACCTCGCCTTCGACGTAGCTGAGGCGGGCCGCCTGCATATTGGGGTTCGGCTGCTGCTGTGGATCCGGCTGCTGTGCCGGCAGGCTCCGCGTTGTAGCCAAAAGCAAAGCCAGCCCCAGAATGCCGGCGGCTGGCCTGAACCAATGGTTTTCTGATGTCGTCATGGAGCCCCCAACCCTTTCTCTTACGCTCCCGATGAGCTCCACCCCGACGGGAGGTGGCATCGCGGAGATCCCACACCTATAAAGACAGGGGGAGCAAGGGAAAAGTCGCGGTCGAATTTCTCCGTCGCTCTCAAGATCCGGCATGGGCCAGCAGCAGGCGTGCCCGCTTCCGAACCCGGTCGAGAACCCGTGGGTCATCCTCTAGCCGTTCAAGGATACCGCGGATCGCGCAGATCTGCTGCAGACGGCCATCATCCGAGGCCTCAACGATGTACTGGATGGCTTTATCGAGTCCAAGCGGATCGTGCTGATAAAGCAGCTCAAGACGTTCTCCTTCAATCACGGTCGACCCAACCGCGACCAGGGATTCTCCGAGTTCCTGGATCTGCCTGTTGGTTGAGTAATTGAACTCGCAACCACCCTCCGCATCCGGCCCGCTGTAGCTGATCTTTTTGGTTCCCTGGAAGGCGACTTTGAGGTGGCTCTCACATTTGCCGTGGAGGATGCGCGGATCATGAACGGTATGGAAGATATGGCTGGTGAAATCTTCGCTGAGGGTGATATCGCGGTCGATTCTGCCGGGAGAGATGGTGTCGCCAGCTGGCTTGATACCGCCCTCGGCATGGAAATGACCTTTTCCGTCGGGGTGGAGGACTAACGTCCATTGAGCGGGGTAGAGCCCCGGGTTGGAGAATTCAACCTTGACCATCGAATCGGAATCGGCACGCGCAGTCGAGGCAAACGCCATCGCCAGGACGATGAGCCATAAGTTCTTCATCGCCGAGTCTCCTGGAGCGCGAGGGTCTGGGCAGTGTGCAGGTGGCAAATTGCGATTGCCAGGGCGTCGGCGACGTCAGGCGGTTGCGGAAGTTCAGGCAAATTCAGAAGCCGGGCAACCATAAATTGCACTTGCTCCTTTTTTGCCAACCCATAGCCCACAACTGACGACTTTATACTGAGCGGCGCGTACTCTGCCACCGGAAGCCCCTTCTGGGCCGCAGCAAGCAGGGCAACGCCGCGCACCTGGCCTAGTTTCAGAGCTGACTTGGCGTTAACCGAGTAGAAAACTTCTTCTATCGCAACGACTTCTGGATTCCAACGCTCCATTTCTTCCAAGAGGCGGCAGTGCACCTCAGCGAGCCTGAGCGAAAGAGATTTCGTCTTGGGAAGGCGAATGGCACCGGCGGTGATGCAAACCACACGGTTCAGCGCTCCGGAATCGTCCGACTCGACCACACCGAACCCGGTGATCTCGGTTCCACAGTCAATGCCGAATACGCGCACTTGATTGCCAGTTTAACCCCATAGGGCTTTCTCTGGCTTCCATCGAAGCGATGACGGGTGGTCACACCGATTCGGTCGGGTTGCGATGGAGGATGGGCGAATGTCATTCTCGGAGGATGAGGAAGATTCGCTTTCTACTCGCTCCGACGATGTTGCTGGTGTGTTCGTGTTTCTGTTTGGCGCAGGACAAAGGGTACTGGCGCGCGGCGAGCTCTGCCGCGAATGACATGACGGGGGACATCACCGTTTCAGAGACGAGGCTCACGATCAGTTTCAGCGGTTTTCCGATGGCGCAAATTCGGCGGATTACACCGGCAGAGGCCAGTGCGGCATTCGGAGCGGATATGAACGCGGGTGGAGTTGGATTCTTATACCGGCTGAACGTTCCGGCCGCTCGTCGCTTTTTGCACCACAACACTCTGTGCGGGTCAGAAGACACGCAATGGATGACAACCTATGTAACAGGCCGGACCATGCAGGTGGCGTTTTTTTCTGGAGACAATATGCCGGTCATGACCGGCGAAGCGCTGGCCAATTCGACTGACGTCTGCGGCACGTTCGGCTATAGCCGCTAACTGGCCGGGAAACGCCAAGCCTTTGTCAGGTGACAAGCACCTGTCGTCGGGTGCCTCCAGAGAATCGCACGCGGAGGTTGGCGAGCCTTTCTCCGATGCGCTCAGTCCAATGCAGAGCGCCCGGCTGGCGGTCCGCAATTACGTCGTCGAAACAGGTGATATGTTTCGCGTTCTGGTCGAGGAAACTTTCGAGCTTTTCTGCGACGGATTCGGCGGCCGTGTTGGTGTGAATGCAAATGGTCCACAATCCCGAGGGCTTTTTTACGGGCTCCCAAAGTTGTTGCGGAATCCAGATGACGTCATGACGGGTGAAGGGACGGCGTGCAAATCCATCGGAGAGAATTCCGAGACCTTCGCGGGCGAGGGCGCGCAAAGTGCTGCGATCGAATCCGTGCCGCGGCGCCACAAATAATCGAGGACAAAGTCCATGTTCGCGCAGGATGGAGAGTCCGCAGCGAATCCAAATTCTCTGCTGCGATTCCTCTACCCCCGCGAATTCGGTTGCAGTATGCAGGCCGAGGAGGGATTTACCGTGGCTCGCGCACTGATGGCGATAACCATGCATCGCGATCGTCGCTCCGCCTGCTTCCAGCGATCTGATTCGGTTCCAAAACCTGGGATCATACGCCTGCAGATTCAGCGCGGAATCCTGATTGTCGGGAATGACTGCGAGAATGGGGCGGACCCCGTAGCGTGCAACCAGGGAGAGATACCCGTCCAGCCGCTCGCTCAGCATGGTAGGGCAAAGGTCATCGAAGCGGATAAGGTATTGAGCTGTGTCCAAAGTCATCTCAGTACCTCCCGGCGGTTCGGGGAGAGTTGAGATGTTTTGGTATTGCCTGCAAGGGCGCGAGTTTCACAGGCTTGCGAGACGACTGCATTTGGAGTTCCATGGCGATGCGCTAACCTCGTTCTTTCGAGAACCGGAGTGCACACTTCATCGGAGCAAGACCTGGGATACGATGAAGATGTCCGGACGAATCAGGTGCGCTGATGGATGGAACTGGAGCCCCAAATACCTATTGCATCTTGCAATCATTCGGCGGCCCGTTCCCGTGATCAGAGAAGGGCAGTGTTCGGTGGACCGCGAAGGAGATTTGGAGCAGAGGCGAACTCGGCGGGATGGAATGTTTCCTGTGGGCGGAAACAAAGCAGGGAAGCGGGCGCAGCTATCCGAATTGAGCTAGATGGCCCATAGCGAACTCGCAGTTTGCCGGGAACAGCCATTGCCGGGCTCTGCGGACCCCCTGATGGTTCGGCGAAGGTGTGATAGCCGTCCTCCAATCCGGTTGGATAGCTTGCAACGCGTACCGAACGGAAGGATCCACAACCATCGTTCAACCAAACAAAAAGACGGTGACGCGAGAAGGGCTCCTGGACGACCAGGTCGGGGTTCCCATCATTATTGACGTCGAGGGCTGAAATCGTCAGTGTCGGGAATTTCGAAGCAAACGAGATTTTGCTTACGCGATGAAAGCGGAAATGTACTTCGATCTGAAAAATGTTGTGATTGCGGAAGAGAACTGCGCCGTCAGGATGCCTGTCGTTGTTGAAATCGGCTGTCGCGACGGCAGGTCCGACGATTTCGCTGGAGAGGTCGCGAACAGAATCGAGGCGCGAGAATGCAAGGCTCAGCCCGTCCTGGGCGTGAAGACTGCTAACCGCGAAGACCACCAAAAGCAGTAATACGATGGCCCTGATCAGAGAGCGAAATTCGTGCATCGATTGGCCCTGCGGGCATTCTCTGTTTCTGCGGCGATTGTATATCAGAAGTGATCGTTGTAAGTTGTGCTCTCTCGTAACCAATAGCCGGAGAAAAAACAGCTTGCCCCGCGCTGGAACATCGCACTGCGGTAATCAATTCCAAGTTACTGGAACAAATCTCAAGCGAAGAGATTCAGATGCGGAGCGCGTCTTCCAGTGTGGGGGCAGTTGGGATGAGCGAGTCGACCTTGGTGAATTTGAAAAGCTGAATCACGTTCGGGTTCGGCCCCACCGCGATCACGCGGACACCTTTGCTGCGAGAACTGATGTAGTGGCTCACGATCATTCCCAGCGCAGAGGAGTCCATTTGCGGGACGCCCGAGATATCGAAGATGTGCAGGGTCGGGCTCTCATCACCAGCGGCGGGCCTGAAGTCGAAGATATTGCCAAGGGCGACCTGCTTCATTGAGCCGTACATGTCGCGTGCGTTGAACGGCCCGATGATACGGTAAATGATGGCGCGCGGGGCCTGGCCTTCGATGCGTTCGATAGCAAAGGTCGCGTTCTTCCACAACTCAGTACGAGTGATCGGCATTGATTGAAATTCTAAAGGCCGGAGTGGGTGGGATGAAAGCCCGATCGTTTGGGATGTTGCTAAGGAAGGCACGGCCGGTCTTAATCTCGCCAGAACTAGATGACGGTCAGGAATTCTTTTCGGTTTCAAACAGGCGGATGATTTCAGGGTTGCCGGATTGCTCAGCTAACACCCGCAGCGGAGTGCCCCCGGTATCCAGGGCCTCGCCAAGTTTCGGGAATCGCTTAAGAAAACGGGCTGTCCAGGCGACGTCTCCCTGCTGAATGGCGTGGGCCAGGTCACTGATTTCAATGCCAAGGAGTCCGCCCATTTCGCGCAGGTATTCGATGGCCCAGCCAGCGGGAGTTGCGCCGAACTTTGCGTCGCGCGCGTTGATGTAGGCGCCGTTTTCAATGAGCAGGCGCACGAGTTCGCAGTGTCCGCCAAAGGCAGCGTAGTGGAGTGCGGTTGCTCCGGCTGCATCGAGGTTATTAATGAGTTCGGGCCGATGCTGAAGGACGGTTCGGGCGTCTTCGACTGAGCCCTCCCTGGCAGCGGTGATCAGGTTTTCGAAGTCGGTCATGAACGCCCCGCAAGCTGAATTCTATTGGACGCCGGGCTCGTCATGGGGTCGTGCTACCCTCACATCACCGCATGAGCCAAACCGCACCTGTGCCCGTTCACACAGCTCCCGCCGATCTTCCCCGAGTACTCGGCGCATCGCAGGCCACCGCCATCGTCGTCGGAACCATCATTGGTAGTGGTATCTTCCTCGTTCCTACCGAGATGATGCGCGACACCGGATCCTCCGCCCTCGTCTACCTCGCCTGGATCACCGGCGGCCTGCTCTCCCTCTTCGGAGCCATGACCTACGCCGAACTCGGTGCCATGCTTCCCTACGCTGGAGGCGAGTACGTGTACCTCCGTGGAGCCTACGGCGACACCACGGCCTTCCTCTACATGTGGACCTGGTTTGCGGTCGCCAAGCCCGCCTCTATCGCCGCCGTCACCAGCGGACTGGCCCGTACCCTCGGAGTCTTCCCGGCTTTTCATTTCCTTACCGAGCACGTGGGAAGCACGCCGCTCTACTGGTCGCAGATCTTCGCCATCGCTGTTACTTGGCTCATCACCGGACTCAACTACCTCGGCATCAAGAAGGCTGGCGACTTTCAGCTCGTCTTCACTATTCTCAAAGGCATCCTCATCCTCATCGTGGCCGCAGTCTGCTTCGGATCCGTATCAGGCTCGTTTTCCAACTTCGCGACCTCATTGCCGCACGCCATCGGCGGCTTCAACGGATTCATGCTCGCCCTGATCGCGACCCTGTGGGCTTACGACGGCTGGAACGATCTCACCATGGTCGCAGGCGAAGTACGCCATCCGGAACGCTCGCTGCCCATCGCCCTGATCGGCGGGCTCTTCATGGTCGGCGTGCTCTTTATGGCGACCAACGCAGCGATCCAGTACGTCCTGCCCGCTGCGCAGATTGCAGCCAGCGAACGCCCGGCCGTCGCTGCTTTATCGGTGGTTGCCGGCCCACGCGGTGCAGGATTCGTGGCTGCAGCGATGGCCCTCAGCATCTTTGTCGCCCTTAACGGGACCATCATGTCGGGCGCGCGCATTCCCTTCGCCGCCGCACGCGACCGTCTGTTCTTCCGCCAGTTTGCGTACATCCACCCGCGATTCCAGTCGCCGTCCACATCGCTGATCGTTCAGGCCCTGCTCTCCTCGATTCTGCTGCTCTTCCTTTCCCAATTCCAGCAGCATTTTGAGCTTGCCATCTTCGCGGAGTGGCTCTTCTACATGCTTACGGCAACCACCATCTTCCTCTATCGCCGTCGTCAGCCTGACCTTTCGCGTCCCTATCGGGTGTGGGGATATCCGGTTCTGCCGGCCATCTTCGTCGTCTGCGCAGCCGCGGTTCTGGTTTCGAGCTATGCCGGCAACCTCGAAGGCTCTCTCATCGGCACGGTGCTGATCCTCCTCGGCCTGCCCGTTCTCTACCTCGTGCGCAGGCGCTACGGGCCGTCATTACCGGCAGAGCAGAGCTATCTCCGATCGACGGGAACTACGCCGGACAAATAACGGGCAGGCGCGCGAATCCCGGGTACCCCTATCTCTGGGGTTAGCCTAGTATGTTATTGCCACAAATTTTGTTTGGAATGAGCGGGTTAGGCCGGGGCGGAAGGCGAGGGGGTTGACAGCATTCGAGAGGCTTTCTAACAGCTCGACGTTGTTCGGTTCGGGCGTCCCTCCGGGGCTGGGGCCATGTTGATCGTTAGATCCAAGGTTCCGCGGCGCTGCACCTTGGGCTATCTCTCTGGCGCTCCCAATCGGAACTCTGTGGCCCGGTCTATGGTTCCATGTCAGGAGTGGGATGGGGAGGGTTTGGCACCGGCGATCTGGATTTGGTTGACTACGTTCTGCACCTGGGGGATTTTCTTGGCGAGATCTTCGGCTTGCTGGCGCTCCTTGTAGCTCTTCACAGAACCTTTCAGCGTCAGCGTCCCGTTGTACGCAGAGTACTGGATGTTTTCACCCTTGAGGGCACTGTGTGCAGCGAGGGTTGCTCTGAAGTGGTCTTCGATGGCGCTGTCGAGTTGCGCATTCTTTTGTGCATTTTGTTCTTCGCCCTGCAGTCCTGCGTTATCCACCTGGATGCGGTTGACGATGGTGTAACCGGGAGCAGCTTGCAGCGCCAGTTGTTCTGCGGCGTGTTTGCGATCGTCGGCGCCGACGATTCCGCTGAGGGTGATGGTGCCGGCGTCACGATCCTGCGAGACGGTGATGCTGCGCAGATCATGCTGATCGAGCGAGTTGTAAACGGCCAGGCGGTCGTCGGGGTGGTGTTTGAGTCCGCATCCGGAATAGGCCAGGCAAATTCCGAGAACGGCGATCAAGGAGAAGATCCAGGTAGAGCGCAAACCAAAGTCCTTCATAGGGTCTACTCCCGGGGCAATACTGTGGGATGCGGTCGAAAGCTGGCCAGGTTGTTCGTTTTCAGGATCGTGGCACGCGGTGAGTATCAAACCACCAGATCCACGGAAGGAGAACGACTTCAGCGATAATGCCGGACCAGATCAGGTCGGAAACTTCGCCTGGTGGCTTGCTGAATGGGTCTGCGACATAGCTGGCGAGGAGCAGAAGCACAAAGAGAAGAAACGCATAGCGGCCGATGCGGTCGTTTGCCCGCGTAGCGCGCACATATAGCCAGATGCCCACGGCGAACATGGCGAGCTCGACGATCATAGTGCCGCGGATCGAGTTCCAGAGCCCGAGACCGTAGCGTGCACCGCCGGGAACGAGAGGCATGTCGGGCCGGTGCGTGATCCAGTCGAGCACCCAGTGGCTGAGGACGCCGACCCAGATCATCCCCGCTCCGATGCTGTACTTCGTCACCCGCCAGTAGAGGAATGCGAAGGCGGTGGCCCAGGTGAGCAGGGCCAGCAGGCTGTGCGACCAAGGGAAGTCGTAGAAATCGAGTGGAGAAAATCGGGTTGCGGCTGGATCGATGCGAACATGTTCCCAGCCGAGCAGGAGAAAGATGGGCCAGAGAATGTCGGCGAAGAGCGCCGCGGCGATGAGGAGCGCGACCGAGGTACGTGGTGCGACACGCTTGGATGCAAAACCTACAGCAAAATGTCCTATGAACATAGGAGTCACTCCAGTTACTATAGATATAGGAGTTGATGATCCAGGACATCAAACGGGCGGCGATGTTGAGACATGCTTTCGAGTTAAGTGTCCAGATCAGCAAGCGGCGTCTTCAGACTGCGCGATACAGCAAGAGTAAATGTACTTCCATGATGCTTTCAAAGAGAGCAGGGAAGGTGGGATCGGTGACAGGACCCAAGGGTATGGGCTTCGCACTATGTGTTGGCGGCGCGCTGCTGGTTGGTGGGGCGATTCATCTAGCGAGCCAGCAGGCTCCGCCGGCGCAGCAGCCTGACCAGAGTCAGCAGCCTGATCAGACTTCGACCACTGCGCCTGCCGCGCCGCCGGTCGAGACTCCCGGCGAAATCTACAAGGACGCGATGCATCCCCTGGATGTGGTGCGGAGTTCGCTGGATAACTGGTCGGATGCTGAGGTGGGCGCGCTCGCCGTCGGTATTCACAAAGCGCATGACGCATGCGAGGGATGGGAGCCGAGAGATTTTGCAGGTGACAACCTGTACGACCTCATCCGGCTTTGCGCATTGGGACAAGACTGGGAGAAGGCCAATGCCGCCGCACAAGCTTACATTGCGAGCAAGCTGGAGGCGCATCGCGCGCAGGCATATGCTCTGAGCGTGAATGCGATGGTCCATATGAACGCGATGGATCTAGCGTTGGAAACGACGCGCGAGATGCTGCGGGTACTTCCTTACGATGCCGAAGTGGCCTATGCGGTGCGGTACATGAAAGATGACCTGGAGCAGGCGTCCAATCCGGAGGTGATAAAACTGGCCGGCGAAGAACACGCTGCAATTGTGGCGGTGCTCAAACAGGATGCGCCTCTGAAGGCGGTGAGCGGCGAAGCGGTGATGAGTGTGGGCGCGCTGTACGAGTCGGCGATGGAGTTGGCGTTGTGGCAGCGGTGTGCCGGCGATGACGCGGATGCATCCGCTACAGTGGCGGATTTGGACCAGGCGCTGCGGCCGGATGCGCCGTTGAATGCTGAAGATGCGGGGCGAATTGCGGCGGTGCGCTTGCGTTATGGATTGCTTGGAGCGCGTCTGCCGGATGTGGAGGTGCTGCGAGGGCTTGAGTCGGTCGCCAAACCGCCGCAGGTTGTGCGCGCCGATGCTCCCATCACGGTGCTGGTGCTGTTTCCGGACTGGTGTGGCGGATGCAGGAAGATGATGAAGCCGCTTACCGAGTTCGTGAAGGCGAATAAGGAAACGCCGATTCATGCTTACGGGCTGGTGTTTGAAGACGACTCGGTGATTCCGGTGCATGCGGCGCACGAGGAGTTGTTGAAAGAGATGAAGGGGACTTCGACGCTGGTGGTGCCGGCTGCAACGGCGCAGGCCCTGGGCGCGATTGATTTTCCGCTGGGGATCGTGCTGGATGCGCAGGGCAAGGTTCGATTCATTGGGGCCCTGCCGGGGGATGCATTCAATGGGAATGGGTATGTGGAGAAGACGATTCTGAAGATCGTGGCGGCGAATCCGGGTCTGGGAATTTCGATGCGGGACACGAAGAAGAAGTGAACTACGCCACGCTGGATCCGGTTCTTTACCGGATTGCTTAACTGCCTTGAAGAAGTCGGAAATTTCCTTCAGGGGCTAAAGCCTCATTTGTCTTTGAGCCCGTTACGGCACGGCTGAAGTCGTGCCCTTTCAAAGCGGATTTGTGCAATTCAGTCTGTGCCCGCTGCTATTGCTTGCGGTTCGTGGAAGTGGCGCCAGATGGATTCGGCGGTTTTGCGGTTTACGACGGCGGCGAGGGAATCAGCGGTTGCCTGCTGTACATCGCGGAGGCTGCCGAAGTGGGTGAGGAGGCGCTGACGCGTCTGACGACCGACGCCGGGGATGTTGAGCAATTCCGAGTCGCGGTCGCGCATGGCACGGCGCTGGCGGTGATACCCGATGGCGAAGCGATGGCTCTCGTCGCGGATCATCTGGACGAGATGGAGCACTGGCGAGCGGCGGTCGAGAACCACGGGCTCGTCTTCATTGCCGTAGAGGAAGATGACTTCTTCCTTTTTTGCGATTGAGGCGAGCGGCTGCGAGGTGAATCCAAGCGATTCGAGCGCCTCGGCTGCGGCGCGGAGCTGTCCGAGGCCGCCATCGATGAGAATCAGCGAAGGCATCGGCTTATCTTCTTCTTTGAGGCGTCGATAACGGCGGGTGACGACTTCACGCATGGAGGCGAAGTCGTCTACGCCGAGGACGGTCATGACTTTGAATTTGCGGTATTGCGATTTGTTCATCTTGCCGTCTTCCCAAACGACCATGGAGGCAACGGTTTCAGCGCCCTGGATGTGGGAGATGTCGAAGCACTCGATGCGGGCAGGAAGTTCGGGCAGCATGAGGGCGTCGGCGAGAGCTTCCTGAATAGCTTTGCGGGATGGCTCGAGGACGCGGAAGCGCTGGATATAGGACTGATGTGCGTTTTGTCCAGCGAGATCAATGAGTGATTTCTTTTCTCCGCGCTGGGGGACGGCGATTTCGACACGGTGATTGATGCGCTCGCTGAGGAGCGCCGCGAGGGATTCGCGGTCGGCAAAGTCGACGGGGGCGAGGATCGAACGCGGGACGTAGTGCTGGTCGATGTAGAGCTGCTTGAGCAGGGCGGAGAAGACAATTCCAGGGTCGAAGGAGGATTCGTGCTTTCCCACCCATGACTTCGTCATGGATGGGGCACCCGGGGTTTCTTCTTCCTGTTCGGTGCTTATGGCGTCCATTAATTCGGGGAGGTCTTCCCAGAAGAATTCGCGGCGATCCACGATTTTGCCGCCGCGCATGTGGAAGAGGTTGATGGCGAGGCTGCCGTCTTCGAAGTGATAGCCGAAGACGTCGGCGTCGTCAGATTGCTCGGCGGTGGCGATGCGCTGTTTTTCCTGGAGCTGGTGCACGGTGGAGAGCTGATCGCGGAGGCGCGCGGCGGCTTCGAACTGCTCGGCTTCTGCGGCGGCGACCATGCGGGCGGTGAGGGATCGCTCGAGTTCGGCCTGGCGGCCTTCAAGAAAGAGTTGCGCGTCGCGGACTGCCAGCGCGTAAAGCTCGGGCGTGGTGAGGTCCTGCACACAGGGGCCCAGGCAGCGATGAATGTAGTACTGCAGGCATGCGCGCTGGTGATACCGCGTGAGGTCGACTTTGCAACTGGGCAGCAGAAAGCTGCGATGGATCAACTCGACGACGCGGTAGGCGAGATTGCCGGGGAAGTAGGGGCCGTAGTAGGCGGAGCCGTCCTTCTTGAGGCGGCGGGTGACAAATACCTTGGGATAGCGCTCGGACAGGGTGAGCTTGACGTAGGGATAAGTCTTGTCGTCGCGCAGGAGGATGTTGAAGCGTGGCTTGCGCTGCTTGATCAGGTTGTTTTCAAGGGCCAGGGCCTCGTGCTCGTTGTCTACGAGGATGTAGTCGATGTCGACGGCCTCGCGCATGAGCGAGCCGGTTTTGGCGTTGGCCTGGGAGGCTTCGAGTAGATAGGAACGGACGCGGGAGCGGAGGTTTTTGGCCTTGCCAACGTAAATGACCTCACCCTCGGCGTTCTTATAGAGGTAGACGCCGGGCTGGGTGGGGAGAAGGCGGATTTTCTCGATAAGGTCCATGGAAAGGCGGAAGAGCCCAATTTCTAGAATATAGGTGTGCGGTCGAAGAGTCAGAAGAGAGCTTTCAATGGCAAAGCTTACAGGAGTGAGTAAAAACTACATACTTAAGAGGACTAGTAAATTTTCCACAGAAGTGGGTTATCGATAACATTTTGAGTAATTTGCGGAAACGAAAAGGTTTGGTGCGAGGAATGCATTAACAAAAGCGACACGAAAAATCGCCGCCCGCCTGAGGTGGTTAAAGGGTTCAGGCAATACCGAGGCGGTAGAGGAATGGGGAACCAATGAAGATTTCACATGGATTGTTGATTGCAGCTGCCGTAGCTCTTGTGGGCGTCACTGGATGCGCAACCAAGAACTATGTCAAGACCCAGACGGCGCCGATTGTCGATCATACCAACCAACTCGACCAGAAGACGGCCGAAAACAACCGCAATTTGCATGATGTGGATGATCGTGCAACGGCGGGTATCAAGCAAGCGCAGGGTTCGGCCGATCAGGCTGCGCAGAACGCGCAGAATGCAACCAAAGCAGCAGGAGATGCCGATGTGGCAGCGAACGATGCTGTTCATCGTGCCGATTCGCTTGACTCGGTGGTGAAGGGACTGGACAGCTACAAGCCGCTGGCGAACGTCACCGTGAACTTTGGGTTCGACAAGGCTAATCTGACCAAGGACGACAAGGATCAGCTGGATACCTTCGCACAGCAACTGACAAATGCGAAGAGCTACATTCTCGAAGTGACCGGCGGAACGGACTCAGTCGGCTCGAAGGAATACAACTACGATCTGAGCAATCGCCGCGCTGACGCCGTGGTGCAGTACATGGCTTCGAAGTACGGAATCGCCGCTCATCGCTTCTACCTGATCGGCATCGGTAAGGACAAGGAAGTTGCCCCGAACACTACTGCCGAAGGGCGCAAGCAGAATCGGCGGGTGGAGATTCAGCTGCTCAGCAACATGAGCAACGGACAGGCCCCCGCAACTTCGCAGGCCACACCGGGGCCGGGCACTAACTAGAGATTTGGACATGTGACAACTAGATCTCAAAAAGAGTGTTCATAGATTAGGAAGACTTAAAGGCAAAAGCCGAAGGAAAGATCGTAAAGGCGCGAGCCGAAGTAGATGAAGTAAGGACTAGATGCAGTAAAGGCGTGAGCCGATATTTCTAAATTAGATTTTCTAAATTAGTGAAAGAAGATCCGCAGGCCACCAGGTTAACGCCGGGTGGCCTGATTTCTTTTCCAAGCGAATCTAGCGGGCTCAGGCGCGTCGCGCGCGTTAGCGGAGTCAGGAAGCGTCGTTGGCTGCGGATCCTTGTTGGCCGATGTGCTCGGCGCGGACATCGTTGGCGCTGAACAAACGCAGAAAAGGAGCGCTCTTCCACCCCGTCGACGAGGACCTGTCGTCGGGGGCCCCGGCGGCAGCGGCGGCCTCGACGGCGGGGCGGCCGTTGGCTTCTTCGCGCTCGACGATGCAGACGACTGCGGCAACGATCATGTTGGCTTCGCGCGCGGCTTCGATCGCGGCGATAGTGGAGGCGCCGGTGGTGCAGACGTCGTCGACGATGATGACGCGAGCGCCTTCGCGGCAGAAGCCCTCAATGCGTCGGCCGGTGCCATGTGCTTTTTCCGCCTTGCGAACGAGGAAACCGTGCAGGAGCGGAGAGCCGGGATGCTGCTGTGCGCGCCAGGCGCTGGCGGTGGCGACGTTGGAAACGATGGGATCGGCACCCATGGTGAGTCCGCCGACGGCTTCGGCCTGGATGTTGTTTTGCTCGAGAAGATCGAGAATCGCGTGGCCGGTGAGGCGTCCGCCTTCGGCATGGAGGGTGGTGGTGCGGCAATCGATGTAGTAATCGCTGGTGCCGCCGGAGGAAAGCTTGAACTGGCCGAGTTTGAAACTGGTGCGGGCGAGGAGGGAGAGGAGCTGGTGGGAGTGAGTCATCAGAGATGATTTTAAGGGACTAGGGACTAGGGACTAGGGACTGGGGACTTTAAGGACTAAGGACTCGGGACTGGGAGTGTCTCTCACATTTTGTCGAGGTGTTTGAAGCCGCCGGTGCCGAGGACCATGAACGAGAAAAGCATGAAGTTGTAGCAGGCGTGGACCATGGTGCTGGCGGCGAGCGAGCGCATCCTGAGCCGGACCCAGCAGAGGACGAGGCTGACGAAGATCAGCAGCAGGAATGGGCCGAGAGACCAGCCGGTCTGCGCGCCATGCATCATCGCGAAGGGAACGCTGGTCAAGATGGAAGCGACAATCATTGCAGGGCGCGACCATTGCGGGCCGCCGTCTTCATCGAGAGGGCGGCGAGGCGCTCCGGAGACGTGCTCCATGGTCCAGTCCCATGCGGTGCATAGGGAGGGAAGCAGGAATCCGCGGAAGGCCATCTCTTCAAAAAAGGGCGCCAGCGTGACTCCGAAGGCGAACATCGTCCATGCGGCGCCGGGCGCCTGGAAGAGCTGATCGATTGGAGCGTTGGTGGGACCCGGCATAAGGATGCCGTTGATCATGGCGACGAAGAAACAGAGAACCGCGGCGCTGACGAGGCGGCTGGTTCGCTGTATGGCAAACGAGCCCCGCCAATGAATTCCGCTGAAAAAAGGCTGGTGCCAGACGATGGGGAAGACGGCGAGACAACAGGCAAAGGTAATGAGATATTGCGCGGCCTGGCTGGCCAAGGTGTAGCGGAAGTCGGTGGACGCTACAGTGAGGCTGGTGATGCCCCAGAGATGAATCCGGAGAGCGAAGAGCAGGAGCATTCCGGCCCCGAGCCAGCCGAAGATGCCGAGCAGGATCAACAGGCCGAGATTACCGAGGTGAGGGATACGCACGTCGCGCCGGGGTGGCGCCTCGGGCTGGGTGTATGTAACGAAGAGCGGCGGAAGGTAGATTTCTTCGCGCGTGGCTGCCAATACGCCGGGTTGCGGATTCGGCTCTTCGGGTTCGCCCGTCCATTCGGCTGGCGGTTCAGGAGTGTTTTCGGGTCCGAGGGGATCGGATTTGGGAACCGCGGATGGTTCTCCAGACGGAGACTCCTCGGGGTCGTTGGGGATGGGCTCGGGGAAGGTGCTCATGTGCGAGGGCGCTTCCTGCCATTGGATTTCAGAGACTTCGACTTTCCGTTCGAGGTTGACTTGTCATTCGGTTTTCGCGGCTCCCGCTTAGCTGAGGATGGGGACTCCGAGTTTTCCCAGGTCTCAGAGGCGAGACCTGGGGCACCCAACTTCGTCATGATCGAAGTGTCTTCTCTCGTGATCTTTTCAAGTTTGCCGTTGTGGGAGGCGTAGTAACGGGCGAGGAATTGGCCGGTGTACGAATCCGGTGTTGCGGCAATCTTTGCGGGGCGGCCTTCGCCGACGATGCGGCCGCCGTCTTCGCCACCTTCAGGACCGAGGTCGATGATCCAATCGGCGTTCCGGATTACGTCGAGATTGTGCTCGATGATGATGACGGAGTTGCCGAGGTCGGTGAGACGGTGCAGGACTTCGAGAAGTTTGCGCACGTCATCGAAGTGTAAGCCAGTGGTGGGCTCGTCAAGCAGATAAAGCGTGCGGCCGGTCTGACGCTTGGAGAGTTCGCGGGCCAGCTTCATGCGCTGGGCTTCGCCGCCGGAGAGCGTGGTGGCGCTTTGACCAAGGTGCACGTAGGCGAGGCCGACATCGACGAGAGTCTGCAACTTCTGTCGCACGGTAGGCACGTCTTCGAGGACGGTGAGCGCGTCTTCGATGGTGAGGTCGAGGATATCGGCGATGGAGTAGCCCTTGAACTTTACGGCGAGCGTCTCCTGGTTGTAGCGGCGCCCGTTGCACACCTCGCATTGCACGTACACATCGGGCATGAAGTTCATTTCGATGCGGCGCTGGCCGTCGCCCTGGCAGGCCTCGCAGCGGCCTCCGGCAACGTTGAAGCTGAAGCGGCCGGGTTTGTAGCCGCGCTCGCGTGCCTCGGGGAGCATCGCGAAAAGATCGCGGATGGGCGAAAAAACCTGCGTGTAGGTAGCAGGATTCGATCGCGGAGTGCGGCCTATAGGGTCCTGGTCGATGCGGATAACCTTGTCGATCTGCTCGATACCCTCGAGCGATTCGTGCACACCGGGTTCTTCGCGCGAGCCATAGAGCGACTTGGCCAGCGAGCGGTAAAGGATGTCGTTGATCAGGGTGCTCTTTCCGCTGCCGCTGACGCCGGTCACCACGGTCATGATGCCGAGAGGAACGCGGATGGTGAGGTCCTGCAGGTTGTGCTCGCGGGCTCCGGTGATGGTGAGCCATTTGCCGGTGAGCGGGCGTGGTTCGGCGCGATGGAGGATGGTTCTCACGCCTGCCAGGTATTTGCCGGTTAGCGACTGGGGACAGGCGATGATGTCGTCCGGCGTGCCCTGGGCGACGACGTGGCCGCCGAGGCGTCCTGCGCCGGGGCCGAGATCGACGACGTAGTCGGCGTGGCGGATGGTGTCTTCGTCATGCTCGACGACCAGGACGGTGTTGCCGAGATCGCGAAGGCGCACGAGGGCTTCGATGAGGCGGTTGTTGTCGCGCTGATGGAGGCCGATGGAGGGTTCGTCGAGGACGTAGAGGACACCGCGGAGGCGCGAACCAATCTGGGTGGCAAGACGAATGCGCTGGCCCTCGCCGCCGGAGATCGTGGCTGCGTTGCGGTTGAGGGAGAGATAGTTCAGACCGACGGCACAGAGGAATTCGAGGCGTTCGATGATCTCTTTGCGGATACGGTCGGCGATGAGGGCTTCGCGCGCAGTGAAGTTGAACTCATAGGCGGCAGAGAGCGCGCGGTTGAGCGGGAGCGCGGTGAAGTCCGCGATGGACATGCCGTTGATCTTGACGGCGAGGGATTCCGGGCGCAGGCGTTTGCCGCGGCAGGCTGGGCAGGGCGTGGCGGACATGAAGTTCATCATGTACTCGCGGTAGCCGTCGCTTCGGGCCTCGTCGATGGTGTCGCGCAGATAGCTGAGAATGCCGTGGAAGCCGGTTCGAGGGGCTTCGCCCTTGGGGGGACCATAGACCAGGACGTGCTGCTGCCGGGGCGGGAGGTCTTCAAAGGGCTTTTTGAGGTCGATGCTGTAACGTTCTGCAGCCAAGTGGATTAGGCGCAGGAGGTATTGCGAGGCGGAGCCGGGTCCGAGGCCGCCGTCGAGCAGAGGCTTGGACCAGTCTGTGATGACCTTGGCCGGATCGAGATCGTACAGCGATCCCAGGCCGTGGCATTCGGGACAGGCGCCGAAGGTGGAGTTGAAGCTGAAGCTGCGCGGCTCGAGTTTGGGGACGTCGAGACCGCAGTCGGGGCAGGCCATGGAGGACGAGAAGATCTGCTCTTCGCCGTTGGCCAGGCCTATGAGGACGAGGCCGTTGGCGAGTTGAAGCGCCTTCGAGACCGCGGATTCCAAACGCTTCTCGACTGAGGGTTTGGCTGCGGATGAAGAGGTTGACCGAGAGCCCTCCCCGGTCCCCAAAGGCGAGGGACCGGGGGCACCCAAGGTTGAGGTACTGCCCGCGGAGGCATCCGAGGATGAGGGTTTCAGCAGGATGCGGTCGACGATGGCTTCGATGGTGTGGTTCTTGCGCTTGTCGAGCGAGGGGGGCTCGGAGAGATCGACGATCTCGCCATCTACGCGAGCGCGAAACCCTTGTTGATCAAGCTGATCGAGCAAGTCCTTGAACTCGCCCTTGCGTCCGCGAACGACCGGAGCCATGACAGTGACGCGCTCGCCAGTGCCGAGTTGCAGGATGCGCTGGACAATCTGGTCCGCGGTCTGGCGGGTAATGGGGCGCCCGCAGTTGGGGCAGTGGGGGGTGCCCACAGAGGCATACAAGAGGCGGAGGTAGTCGTAGATCTCGGTGATGGTGCCGACGGTGGAACGGGGGCTGCGGCTGGTTGTTTTCTGCTCGATAGAGATGGCCGGGCTGAGGCCTTCGATGGAGTCGACGTCGGGACGCTCGATCTGATCGAGGAACTGCCGCGCATAGGCGGAAAGGGTTTCGACGTAGCGGCGCTGGCCCTCGGCGTAGATGGTGTCGAAGGCGAGGGAGCTTTTGCCGGAGCCGGAAAGCCCGGTGACCACCGTGAGCGTGTTGCGCGGAATGCGAACGTTGATGTCGCGCAGGTTATGCTGGCGCGCTCCACGCACCGAGATGTGAGTGATAGGCATGGTTTGAGAGTGCGAGGTGGAAGATGCCCGGGAGTTGCCCAACGATGCGTAATCTTTCGTCGGGGAACCCACAGTGAACCTTCGTTATGGAGCCAGCCCGCTGGATTACGGACGTACTGGAGGTATTCTATTTGCCAACAGAAACGGGGGTCAACGCAACCGTTTTTCTGCGACAATCCCTTTGAGAGCTGCGGCAGTTCATGAAAGCGGCCGGGCTAATTACACGATGAGGGACTTTCCCCAGCACTTTTCATCGGGGGTCTATAGGAATGGCTGATGCGTTTAACTTAGTGATGTTGATATGCGCCGCGATCGGTTCGATGGCGTTTGGCGTTCTCACCGCATATGGAATTTTCCGGATTGGGTTTACGCTGATGCGTCCGCGGAGCGAACGGTCTTCGATCAAAGTGGCGACGCAGCTGGCGCCGGAATAATCCGAATTCGTTTCGTAACTCTTTCCTGACGGCTTCTCGCACTCCCCAACAATCCAGTCGAGGGAGTGATATCGCTTGCCGCGTTTATCGGCGAGATCACTCGAGGCCTGCGACATTCACTTAGGACCTGCCACAGTCTGTGATCTGTATCACATGTTATTTGTTTTCAATTACTTACATGCACATTTGGTGGTAACCGAAAGGGACCTTCGAGTGATTCCAAAGAACCTTGTTAACGATTACTTCTAGAACATCCGATGCAGTGCGGAGGATGTCGCTTAGCGGGTTTAAACGGACGCGTTAAGCGGAGGAGAGGTAATGAAACATTGGGCTAAAGGGTTTGAAAGGTCTGAGACACGTTCCGGGAAGTCCTTAAAGTCGCTATTTTCGTTTGGAATCAACTCTTCGGTCATTGGTCGCTTTATTCATAGGACGGGCGTTGCTGGGGAGTCGGGTGGGTCGCTGGTTGAATTCGCCATTTCGCTTCCAATGGCAATGGTTCTTCTCACTGGGATGTTCTCTTTCGGGATTGCGATCAACAACTTCATGGTTCTGACCAGCGCGGTGGGTTCAGGGGCAAGAGCCCTGGCACTGACACGCGGGCAAACGACGCCTGCACTGGCGGCGAGCGATCCGTGCGCGTATGCGGTTCAGGTTGCGAACCAGTCGGCTCCAGGGCTGAACACATCCGGAATCACCTACACCATCACCTGGACGACCCAGGCAGGAACAGCGACGACGTACAACACTCCCAGTTGCGCCGGGGCTGCGTTTTCGGCGAATGACACGGTCCTGCTGAAAGCAACATACCCAGTCAATATCACGCTATACGCGTGGACGCCGAAATCGCTCAAGATCGGTGCCGTGACCTCGGAGCTGGTTCAATGACACCACAGATAAGTACCGAGCCTGAACGGCTCCCAGTTCGGAGAGGGGATCCAGGACCGACAATATTGGATGAGAGCGGGCAGATCCTTCCTTGGATGGTGATGTTGATGATGTTGTTCCTCGGATTCACCTCTCTGGTTGTAGATCTTGGACGGGGAATGTTGGTGCGGAGGCAGTTGCAGGCCTCGACCGATTCGGCCGCACTTGCCGCGGCGCGAACCCTTCCGAACAGCAATTTTTCGACGGTGGCGATGCAGTATAGCTCGGCGGTAGGCTCACTGAACCAGAACGGGGCATTCACCGTGGATTCCATCTCAATCCAGGGGAAATGCCTCACCACGGTCAGCAGCTGGGGGAATCCCTGCACCTCGACAAGTCCGAATGCCGTCTCGGTGATCGAATCTGCGACGATTCCGACGTTCTTTGCACGGGTAGTCGGGATCAAAACATTGAAGGTGAGCGCCATGTCGACGGCTTCGCGGGGCGCCAATCCGCAACCGTACAATGTCGCAATCATTCTTGATACAACGCCGTCGATGAACACAAACGACAGCAATTGCGGAGCAAGTCAGCTTCAATGCGCTAGCAACGCGGTCCAGCAACTGCTGCAGGGATTGGCGCCGTCGCTCGACAGCGTAAGTCTGTTCACCTTTCCGAATGTCACTTCAACGTCGGTATCGAATGACTATGACTGCCAGAGCAGCAACCCGACGACCGGCCCTTACACGTTTCCATCCACGACGTCCAAATCGCTGTCAACGATGAATTACAAGAATGGGTTCAGTACGGTACAGATGACGTATCAGATTCTTGGATTCTCCGGCGATTACCGGAGTTCGGACAAGTCGACGACGTTGAGCACCACTTCGAATCTCTCCAAGGCAGTTGGTGGAAAGAGCAACTGCACGGGAATCCAAACCAGCAATGAGAATACTTATTACGCCGGGGCAATCTATGCCGCGCAGTCGGCGCTGCTGGCGCAGCAGGCGGCGAACAAGGGAACACAGAATGTGATCATTCTGCTGAGCGACGGGAATGCGACCGGAAAGGAGCAGAATCCTGGCGGTGCGTGGAGCGCGGGTTCGAATGATTTTGCAACTGGAATTCAGAGTACGACCATCGCGGACAACTCGGGGAACTATCCGTCGTGGGTGGGCCAGTGCGGGCAGGGGATTGATGCGGCGCACTACGCCTCGAACTATCCCAACAACCCGACTACGGTGTACACGATTGCGTATGGTTCGCTGACAACGTCGCAAGCGGATGTATACAACCGATTTGGACAACTGACGCAATCGGGGAATTGCGCGAGTGACGTGAATGCCGGGAAGCACCAGAATGTTTCGCCATGCCAGGCGATGCAGCAGATGTCGAGCGGATGGTCAACGGGCGACAAGTCGCACTTCTACTCCGACTACTACGTGACGGGCGGGGACTCCGGTTGCCAGGCGGGGGATCAGAACAATACCACCACGTCGTTAAACAATATTTTCAAGTCCATCTTAGTGAACCTGACTGCGGCAAGGTTGATTCCGAATGAAACCCCGTAGATAATCTCCTCCAGCCAGAATGACAGAGAGGGACGGCGAACCTGCCGCCCCTTTTTGGATTTACTGGGGATTCTGTTGCTGCTGTTGCTGCTGCATCTGTTGTTGCTGCAGGAGCTGACGCTGCTGCATCTCCTCCATTACCTGCTGGGGAGTGCGAATGGGGCCGTTGGGGCCAAAGCCGGGCCGCATATTGTTGTTGTTCTGGATCTGCGTCTGCGGGGGCTGGATAGGCGGCTGCGGCTGGTCTTCGGGCTGGTCGGGGATATCGTCGTCAGGATCCTGCGCAGGACGATTCGCATTGGAGTTTTGCGGGTTCACCGGGCCGGACTGGCGCGGGCTGAGCACGATTTCGCGAGGAGCGCCTTTGCCGAGATCGCCGGCGAGCAGGATATTGTAGCCTGAGCCCTGAAGAAGCTGCGAGAGGACGTCGCGGGCCTGGCCTGGGCCGTATTCCCCATACACGCGCTGATCGGGGACCGGACCCTCGACCTTGGAGCCGGTTTCGGTTGAAACCTCTCTGAGGATCTGCTGCAGGCTGGAGTTCGAGGCGTTGATGCGCAGGCCGTTGGTGTCCCAGACCACGGATGCAGGGCTGGGTTGATCATTTACCGGCCAGCTCGGCATGGGCGGTGGAGGCGGCGTTTGCGCAACCGGTTCCGGAGCAGGCTTGTGCTTTTTCACACCATGGTGAGTGCGCGAGGCTGAGGTCTGAGGCTTGGTTGTGGAAGGTTGGGTAGCAGCCGGCTCCTGCGCGGCAGCAACGGTCAATGGAACTGAAGTGGCGACAAGGAGGCTGGCGAAGAGCATCCCACACTGCAGAGTGGAACCGCGGAAAAGACGTGTTGGCAGGGTGAGGAAGATTCGCATGGGATCGGCTCCCCGGTGGATCAGGCGGCAAAAAATCTGATACCGCCCCACTGCATTAGACTATCAGTGGCCGTCGAACGCTCATAAGAGAATTTATGGAGAGAGGAAACGCAACACATGCGCCTCTGGTGTAAGGGTTTATTCGCCGTACTGGTGATGGCTGCTCCGGCCGCGGGCTTCGCCGCCAGTTGTACGACACAGGCTGAGCTGACGCCGGAGGATCGCGGAACGCTGGCCTCGATTGGAGAGCAGCTTTCGGATGCCGTGATCCGGCAGGATACGAGCGCGCTGCAGTCTGTGCTGTTGCCGTCTTTGTTGGGACAATGGGACGGGATCCGCACGGCGGTGGAGCAGGCAGGGCCGCTGCTCAAGGGCGGCAAGGTGCAGCTTCGCAATATTTACCTGCTGGATGCAAGCACGTTGACTGCGCCCGCGGATACGCAGTTTTTCTGCTCGAATGCGAACGGAGCGATGACGGTTACGATCAGTATGCATTCGTTGCCGCCGGGGAAGTACGCCGTGGTGCTGTCGGATGCGGCCGGCGCGTCTCTGGCGGGGCAAATGGCATTTGTGCTGGCGTGGGATCAGACGGGGGCTCCGGGATGGAAGCTGGGCGGGTTTTCGGCGCGGCAGGGAGACTTCAACGGACACGACGGGCTATGGTACTGGACGCGGGCGCGCGAACTGTCGCAGAGCAACGTGTCCTGGGCGGCGTGGTACTGCTTTGACACGGCGCGGTACCTGGCATTGCCGGTGGATTTCATCTCTTCGCCGAACCTCGACAAACTGATCCAGGAACAATCACAGATCAAGAGCGGACCGAACGAGGACACATTTCCGTACTCCGTGAAGAGCGGAGATCGCGCTTGGAAGATCGATTCGGTGCGGCTGGATGCTTCGCTGCACGAGCCGGATCTTGGAGTAACGTACGAGTCCACTGGATCCGGTGATCCAGCGGTGGCGCGGACCGAGGCGATTGCGGTCCTGGGAGCGCTGCTGAAAGCGCAACCGGGGCTGCGTGAGAATTTCCACGGGATGTGGGCTTACGCGTCGATAAATGGAAAAGTGACGCCCGTGATGGAATTGCCGATGGCGCAAATACCTTAAGACAGGGACTGAGGGACTGGGGACGGAGGGACTAAAACCTCGCCTTTGAGCACTGCAAACTGAGCACTGCAAACTGAGAACTGAAAACTGACGACTGAGAACTGGACAATGGCTGAGTTGATAGATTTGCGATCGGATACGGTGACGCGGCCGACGCCGGAGATGCGCGCCGCGATGGCAGCGGCGGAAGTGGGCGATGACGTGTACGGTGAAGATCCGACCGTCAATCTGCTGGAGAAGCGGGCCGCGGAGATGTTTGGACGCGAGGATGCGCTGTTTGTGCCGACCGGCACCATGGGAAATCAGATCGCGATTCGGTTGCTGACCCAGCCTGGACAGGAGGTGATCTGCGAATCGCGGTCGCACATTCTGGACTGGGAAATGGCGACCACCGCGGTGTTCTCCGGGTGCCTGGTGCGCGCGGTGCCGACGGAGCGGGGCACGCTGACGTGGGCCGACATTGAGCCGGTGATTTACGAGAGGGGACCGTTTCGGGCCGCGACGGGGCTGATCGAGATTGAGAACACTTCCAACCTCACCGGCGGCCGCTGCACCTCGCTCGCGGTGATGGAAGAGATTTGGGCAAATGCGAAGGAACGCAAACTCCCGGTGCATCTGGATGGCGCGCGTATTTTCAATGCATCGACGGCACTGGGCGTGGATGTGAAGACGCTGACGCGCGGATTTGACACGGTGATGTTCTGCCTGTCGAAGGGACTGTGCGCGCCGGTCGGATCGATGCTGGTGGGTTCTGCGGAGCGGATGGAACAGGCGCGCATCTATCGCAGGGCGCTGGGCGGCGGAATGCGCCAGGTTGGCGTGCTGGCGGCGGCAGGGTTGATCGCACTGGAGCAGATGCCCGCACGGCTGCACGAAGATCATGCCAATGCGCGACTGATCGCCGAGGCGTTGTCGCACATCGATTGCGTGGAGATCGATCTCGATTCGGTGGAGACGAACATCATCATCTTCAAGGTCACCCGCGGAGGGAATGCGGCAGAACTTGTGTTGAGGATGAAGACACGCGGAGTGCTGGCCAGCACGGTAGGCCCAGCGGCGATCAGGATGGTTACGCACCATGATGTGAGCCGCACGGGTTGCGTGAAGGCGATTGAGGTGCTGACCGAAGAGGTTGCAGTCACAGCGTAGGTCTCCGTTCATAGCACTATTCGCATTCAGCAAAAGCCCTCGCCAGTTGACCCGGCGAGGGCTTTTGTTTCAGGAGACCGCCAAGGCAGATGAGGCTTCAGGCAACAGCGCGGATGTCTTCGGCGCCGACCTCGTGGGTTCCCAGTGCGTCCATGAAGATGTCTACAACCTGCTGCAGAGTTGCCGTGCGCGGGTTGGTAAGCTGACAAGCGTCCTTCTTCGCGTTCCCAGCCATTTCTTCGAGGTCATCTTCTCTCACGCCGAGTTCGGCAAGTCCGGAGGGAATGCCGAGAGCAGCGGAGAGTTGACGAATGGCCCGGATACCCTTGGCGCCGGCATCGAGATCGGAAAGGCCTCTGACATCCTGTCCGAGCGCAATGGCGATGTTCTTGTAGCGCTTGGGGCATGCGATCAGGTTGAAGTCGCATACCGCGGGAAGCAGAATTGCGTTGCAGACGCCGTGGGGCAGATTGTAGAAGCCGCCGAGCTGGTGCGCCATGGCATGCACGTATCCGAGGCTGGCATTGTTGAATGCCATGCCGGCGAGAAATTCGGCATAAGCCATCTTGTCGCGGGCTTCCATGTTCTTGCCGTTGGCGACGGCGGTAGGCAGGTAGTCGCGAACGAGCTCGATGGCCTTGATGGCGCATGCATCGGTTACAGGAGTTGCAATGGTGGAGACATAGGCTTCGATCGCGTGGGTAAGTGCGTCCATGCCGGTGGCGGCGGTAAGCGCCGGAGGCATGCCAGCCATCAGCACTGGGTCATTGATGGCGACATTGGGGGTGACGCGCCAGTCGACGATGGCCATTTTCACGTGCGTGTCGGTGTTGGTGATGATGCAAAAGCGGGTCATTTCGCTGGCGGTTCCGGCAGTGGTGTTGATGGCCAGGAAGGGAGGCATGGGCCTGATGGACTTGTTTACCCCCTCGTAGTCGCGGATGTGGCCACCGCCCGAGACAACAAGGCCGATGCCCTTGCCGCAGTCGTGGGAGCTTCCGCCACCGAGGGTGACGATGCCGTCGCAGTTCTTATCGGTCGGGTTGGGTTCGGCGCCGTCGTAGATGGTGGCCTTGAGGCCTGCACCCTCGACCATAGCCTTGACCTGGTCAGCGACGGCGACCATGATTCCCCTAGGAGTTGACAAGTGAAAAAGATCGCACTGGCGGCACTGCTGGCCATTACTTTGCTTCCTGCGGCTGGAAATGCGCAGGTTTATGTCCGGGTTGGACCTCCCGCACCGATTGTGGAACGACGGCCACCACCGCCGGAACGTGGAAACGTGTGGATTGGCGGGTATCATCGCTGGGATGGCGCGCGCTACGTGTGGGTTCCCGGACGCTGGGATCGTCCGCCACGCCCCCACGCCGTTTGGGTTCAGCATCATTGGGTGCATCGCCACCGTGGCTGGGTGCTGGTCGAAGGTCACTGGCGCTAGAACCGAAACAGAAAAACAGGAAGAGCGAGGTTTGGATGCGCGATCGCGATATCCGGCCTCGCTCTTTTTTGCGCGCCGATTACGGTTCTGAAACTGAGGGCGAGGCGGACGGCGAAGGTGGGATGTAGATGAGACCGAGGCGGGTAACAACCTCGGGTGGGAGATCCTCAAAGTAGAGCACTGCGTTCCGGGCGCGGAGTCGATTGAAGGTTCCCAATGCGACGAGTGCGGCGAGCATTATGCCGATCACTTCTGAGTAAGCTCTGGCACTGCGTATGGCATCGAGCTCAAAGACGCCTGCCAGAAGAGTGAGCAAGGTCCACACGAAGAATCCCCAGAAGACGGTCTGGATGTTCGATTTGCCAGGGAGATATGAGCAGGTGAATGGGACTTTGTCAAAGTTGATCAACGCAAGTTCGACCAGAAGGCATCCGAAGATGGCGAGGATACCGAGATGCTGTGCGACGTGCAGCCGCGGGCGGTAGTTCAGCGACAGCAGAACGGCTGTGACCATCATTGGAAGCACGGAGAACAGAAGCAGCGTTGCACGCGTGGCCTCGATGTACTTACTGGTGGGCCTGAGTTGCGTGGTGCGCAGCACCCAGTTGGCATTGAGCGAGATAGGAAGCGAGAAGACGGCGCGGAGACCGATGACCGCCAGAGTCATCATCATGAAGCTTGCGGTCAGAAAGCCGGTTGGGAGCGGTTCCGGCGCAGGCGCGTAGAGTTCGCGGCGAAGACATGTGACTCCGATGGCAGCGACAATTGCAATGAAGAAGGCATATACAACCCGATGCTGCCGGCTCCGGGATAGCGAGCGGAAGGCAAAGGCAGCGATTGCCAGGCGCAAGCTGCCGCCGAGACGAGGAAACCAGTGAAAGCCCGAAGCTCCCGGTACGAGGTCGGGAGCTTCGAGAGTAGCCTTCATGGTGCGCAAATACGAGAACAGCAGTGATGCTGCAGCACCGCTGATGACGATGGCGAGTGCAATCCAGGCGCGATATGCCAGCCAAGCCAGTTCAGGTGGAAGCGAACCGTTGATCTGGTTGAGGAGAGCGAGAAACCAGAATTGCGGCAAAGCGACGAGTATCTGATGGTTTTGCGGGGCGAGGAGTTCGGGCAAAGTTCCAAGAGAGGGTTCGAGAAAATATACCGAGATGAATGCGCCGAATGCGAGAAGTTGAAGGGCTGCGGAGAGACGCAGAAACGCGCGGCGCGGCAGAATCAGCGCGGTCAGCCCCTGGATGGTGAGAACCGAGCAGTAGAGGAAGAGAATCGCGGCGATCATCGCGATCCAATAGGCGGCGAGCACCTGGAAAAACCCGAATATGGATGCATGCAGCTGCCCGAGTAAAAGCGGTCCCAGAAGTCCGGGCGCGGTGTTGAGCGCAAGCAGGGCAATGCCCAGGAGCGATGTGGACGCAGCGATTTTTGCACCGAGGATCATCCCAGGACGGATAGGAAGGGGCGCGAGGACCATGATGTCGCGTCGGTCAGGAAAGACAGAGTCCCAGCTGACGACCGTGATCAGCCCGGCGGCCAGCATGGTTGTCGAGATGAGATAGTGCTCGAGCCGGTATGGATACACAACGATGAACCAGTAAACCGCGACAGAGTGGATAAAACTCAGCATGATGAGCACCCCGGCGAACTGGCCGAGGAAGCGGGGGATATCGGCCTCGAGGGAGAGCGCTTCGAGATCAACGACGCGGAGGAGGAATTGCTGATGCAATATACGGAACTGGTGCGGCAGGCGAGCACCGATGCGATCGAGGAGTAGGGCGATCAGTTTACGCATCGATAAGTTCCGCCATAGTTCGCGCCATTGAGGCGGTGTCCTGCTCGACAGCGAGCTGCGAAAAGATGGCTTCGAGGGTGGGCAGTTCCATCAGGGAACGAAGGCGGGCGATGGAGTCGTCGGCAACAAGTTTGCCGTGATGGAGGATGACGACCCGGTTGCTGATGCGTTCGACGGTGTCGAGTTCGTGCGAGCTGAAGAGAACGACTTTGCCACGTGCGGCCAGTTCGGTGATGAGGCTGCGCAGAACCAGCGCGGACCCGACGTCGAGTCCGGAGAAGGGCTCATCGAGCAGGATGAGATCAGGATTGTGCATGAGGGCAGCGGCGATGAGAACCTTTTGACGCATGCCTTTGGAGTAACCGGAGATGGCGGCGTGCCGGTCGTCGTAAAGCGATAGTAAGCGGAGCAGGCCGTCGATGCGTTTGCCTGCCTGACGCATCGGGATGCCGCGAAGGTCGGCGACCATGGTGAGGTATTCGACGCCGGAGAGGTGATTGTAGAGATAAGGTTCCTCGGGCACATAGCCCATGCGGCGTTTATAGGCGATGAGGTCATCTTCAATGGGCTTGCCGTCGAAGAGGATTTGGCCGGAGGTCATTTCGATGAGTCCGGTAATCATTTTCATGGTTGTGGATTTGCCGGAGCCATTGGGTCCGAGGTAGCCGGTCACTTCTCCGGGACGTGCGGAGAAGGTAACGTCGTCGACGGCGGGGATTCCGGAGAAGTGCTTGGAGATACGGCGCAGTTCGAGCATGAGAAGACCTTTTGCAGTTCTTACGGCAGGTTGGCCAGAAATGCGTTCATTTCACGAAGCACTTCGGCTTCATCGGAGTCAAAGATCCAGTGGTTTGCATTGGGGAGCCGAACAATGCGGGCTCCAGGAGCACATTTTGCGAACGCATCGGCCTGGGCTCCGGTGGTTCTCAGATCGTAGTCGGCTGCTGCTTTGCGGGCGACAGGATCGTTGGGAAACACCTGGCTGAGATCATGAGGAACGGCAAAGAACGCGAGTACCGGAGCGTGGATTCCGGTGTACTTCTGTTCTCCTGCGTTAATGGCAACGTAGATCGGCGGCGGGGTGCCGGCATGAGGCGGCCGGGGAGGCGAGAGTGCGAGTTTCTTCCGCGTTTCCGTCACGTCATTTTCAAATCGCGGTAAAGTCGTTTGCAGATCGGAGAAAAACTCGTTCATCTCGGGAACGGCCGCGGAGACGAAGAGGTCGAGCTTTTTCTTTAGATCGAGTGAATCGAGAATGATATCGCCGTGGATTGGGTCATAGCAGGCGTACGGATAACCGGCATCGAGGTAAATCAGGGCGGCCACCTTTTCGGGATGACGGGTTCCGATGGAACTCAACTCCTCGCCCGCGATCGAGTGTCCGGCCAGCACCGGCCGTTGGAGTTTGAGAGCGTCGATAACGGCCAGGACGTCGTCCCCAAGACGATTGGCGGAGTAATTGCCATTTCGAGGCTGAGGAGCGCTGGAGGCGCCGAATCCACGGCGGCTGATCGCGTAGACATGGTATTTGGGAACGAGTTTTGGCGCGATGGTATCAAACCCATGAGCATCGAATCCGAGACCCGCGAGAAAAACCAGCGGGCGCCCAGTACCGCCCCAGTCCAATACTTCGAGCTTGACACCCGGCTCTACCGTTACAAACTGCACTTTGTGTGGAGAGGCATCCGCAGGCTTTGCGGGCGGGGAAGGAGTTGATGTTTGTGCCCGCACGGCTAAGCTCAACAGCAAGCTGCAGCCTATTGTCCAAAGCAACTTCTCTCTCATGACTGATCCTCGCGCAGTTTGCTGCGAGATACCTATGTAGCATTCAACATAAGCAAAGTCAAGTAGATTGCTACATAGGTTGGTAGGAATGCTAACGAGGATCGGCGATTGTTAAGGGGATGGGGGTCACGAGCCGGCGTGTCGTGGCAGGACTGAGTTCGTTGCGGGCCTGCTGGCCTTGTTTGGCGGCGGTCAGTCCAGGACTGTCGTATGTTCGAAGCCGGCATTGGCGATAACCGCTTTTCGGGTCACGAAAGAGAGATGAGCTTCCTGCGGCGTTCCAAATCTATGATCCTTGTATCCCTTCCACTCGATTTGTTGACCGGATGCCGACCAGAAGGCATGTATTTCGCGGACGAGATAACGGGATTTCATCGTTTCGCCGAGATCGACCAGGCGAAGCTCGACGAGGTCATGGTCCTTAGCGGGGGAATGCGGTTCGCTCGATTTCCAGAGAATCTGTACCATGCGTCAATCGTGGCGCAGGAATGGCGATTTGGATGTGAGCTATCTCACTCGAGATCACGAATGGCATGGGGGCGACCTTTTGTCGCCTGGATGCGGTTGTGAATTGGGTTGAAGACAGCTATTTTGCGGAGAAGGCGCGTTCGTAGAGGGAAACCTGGTTGCGACCGTTGTGCTTGGCGTCGTAGAGAGCGGCATCAGCGTGCTGTAGAAGCTGTTCGTACGTGTCGCCGTCGCCGGGATAGAAGGCTACTCCGATGGAGACGCCGAAGCCGTCGAAGGTCTGTTGTCCGAAACGGACCTTGAGATCGGAGATGGCGGTTATGATTGAGTCGGCGCGATCGCACGCGCCTTTTACGGTGGTATCGGGCAGGATGATGGTGAATTCTTCGCCGCCGTAGCGGCAGGCGATGTCTTCGGCGCGGATATTGTCTTTGAAGACCTGGGCGAAGGCCTTGAGCACTTCGTCCCCGGCGGCGTGGCCGTACGTGTCGTTGAAGCGTTTGAAGTAATCCACGTCGAGCATCAGCACTGCCATGATCTGTTTGCGGCGGCGGGCACGGACCATTTCGCGCTCGAGCGAAATCTGCATGAAGTGGCGATTGAAGAGGCCGGTGAGCGCGTCGCGGATGGACTGATTTTCGAGCTTGGTCCGCAGATTGAGCGTGGCGATAGCCAGGGCGGTGATCTGGATCAGCTGGCGCATCGCATCCATGCGGGCGTCCGCGTGCGCGACGATTTCGTCGGTGGGGCACTGTACACAGAGGAGGCCGATGGTGTTTCCGTAGGCGACGATGGGCCGGCAGTGGTAACGCTCCGGCGCAGTTCCGGAGAAGTGCGAGCAATGAATCTCGGAGATGCCGGGCTGACGCCATCGCGGCTGACCGGAACGCAGGGCGCAGCAGGATTCAGGCTGGCCAAAGTCGTCGTGACTCGCGTCACCCCAGGAGGACACGACTTCAACGTGGTTGCGCGAGCTGTTGATCATGTAAAGGCATCCGCTGGTTCCCGGCAGCAGGCGCGAGAAGCTGATGGCAGCGGTGTTGTACACCTGCTGCACCTCGACGCAAAGCTGTAGTTCGTTGCGAGCAGCGGTCATCAGATCCGATTCTCGGGCGGTTTCCTCGAGGGCGTTGACGTAACGAGCGAGGTCGTCATTCATACGCTGCGTATCGCGAGCGGCGCGCTGGCGGGCGATGGCGTCGCGGAGCAGCAGCGCAAACAGAACGATTACGCAGAGGATAGAGACGGGGACGAGGAAAAACTCGGTGCCGATGGAAGTCAGAAGTCGGTTGTGCGAGCGCTCGGTGCGTTCGGTAAGGAGCAGTTGTTCCTGATCGGTCATCCCACCGATGATCTTCTGGCATTGCTGGACCTGGACGGTGGGAATTGCGGAATGCTGCGAGAATCCGGTTAATGAGTCGGCCAGGCGCGAAGCGCAAGCTGCGAGACTCTCCACGCTGGCGGCATGGTTCGAATTGTCAGCGACGAGAGAACGGATGTGCGAGGAGGAAGTGACCAGTGTGTTGGCAGCCGCGCGAGCGCGATTCAGGTCGTCTTCGTCGCCGCTGAGAGCGTACAGACGCGTGCGGTACTCAACCCTTTCGGCCAGAAGGGAGGCGCGCTGGAGAGAATTCAGTACTTCCTCTGTGTGCTGTACCCACTGGGCGGCGGTTGTGAGAGTGCGGGTGTTGTTGTAAAGCACGGATCCGGCGCCCAGCGTGAAGAGTACGGCTCCCATGCCTGCGGCAATGATGATTGCTACGGCATTTCCTGAAACCTGTCGACCCTTTGTGCTGGGTGGGGAAATAGCTGAATCTGGGACCATCGGAACTTCTTTGATGGTACCCGGAGAGCAAGGTTCCTGAACGCGATGGACAATGGAGGGAGTGCACTTTAGTTACTGCAGAATCAGTGGAACTCGGGGACCAGATAAGCTACATCGATACAAGTTTCCGAAGCTTTGAAATCGGCGTAGATGAAGCCGTCGCGATTCACGATTTCTCCGGCTTGGAGAGCGATGGGGTGCAGGAACATGGGGCCGTCGAAGACGAAGGAGTGAAACTCGCCGTTTTCCCCGCAGGGATCGACGCCAGGGGGCAGATCGCGGAGCAAGGCGTCATCGAATTCGCGGCCGGCAAAGGAAGGGTCGAGCTGGCGCGAATCAACGCAGACGAGTTTTGCGCGGAGGCCGCCGGCGATCATATCACGGGCGAGATCGGCGGTAGGGATATCCCAGAGCGGAAAGAGCGGTTCGATACCCGTGGATTTGAGCTGATTCTCGCGGTAGGAGCGGACATCGCGAAGGAATAGATCGCCGAAAGCGATGGCATCGACCCTCTCGGCAAGTGCGCGGTGGCAGGCGTCGGCCATGCGCTGCTCGTAGATCTCGTTGGAACAGGGCCATGGGAGGGGAATGCTCCACAGTGAAAGCTGCGCAGCGGAGGCCTGGGTTTCGAGAATGGCGCGGCGGGTGCCATGCATGGCGACGCGATCGAATTTCGCATTGATAGTGGTGAGCAGGCCGACGATCTCGATATCGGACCGCTGACGGAGCAGGTGGAGAGCCCATGCGCAGTCTTTACCGCTGCTCCAGGAGACGAGGATTCGTTTCAAGGGAAGTCCTATTTTTAGAAGCTCGCTGAGATTGTCATCCCGCCATGTGGCGGAAAACGTCGCATCAATGCGGCACCCAGATGGTACACGAGTGAAGCAACCCCGAAGACGGCATGACTGAAGGAAAGGGCGCGCCCCCCCCCGGTTTCCATTCTGGCTGGAGTCGGTGCGCCGTTCCATCGCTTCAATCTCCCTATTCGTCACAAACAGCGGCGCGGTTGCGTTCCAATGCCCCAAGTTTTGCGTATGTGTTTGTAACGACGCCGGAAGCGTCGGGGTGCTTCGGCTTGAGCCAGGAGGGAACGCAGTGAGTCTATTTGGCAATGAGCTACGACAAGTTTTCCGGCGGCTTTCGGGCGCCCCGCTTTTCACGGTGGTGACGGTCCTGACGCTGGGGGCGGGCGTGGGAGCCAACGTTGCGGTATTCAGCGTGGTGGAGGGAGTACTGCTGAAGCCATTGCCGTATCCGCATCCGGGGTCGCTGGTAGGGGTGTGGCACAGTGCGCCCGGACTCAACATCGATGACCTCAACATATCTCCCTCGAATTACTTCATTTATCGGGAGCAGGGTCGTTCCTTCGAAGACATCGGCATGTACCAGGGCGACTCGGTGAGTGTGACAGGGCGAGGAAATCCGGAGCAGGTGCCGGCACTCGATGTTACGGACGGAGTATTGCCGGTGCTCGGCGTTGCGCCGATGCTGGGGCGCTGGTTCAACCGCGTCGACGACCAGCCGGGTAGTGCTGAAACTGCAATCCTGAGCTATGCGTATTGGGGGTCGCGGTTCGGGTCGGATCAGTCAGTCGTGGGGCAATCGATTAAGGTGGATGGCAAACCGCGCCTGATCATCGGAGTGATGCCGAAGGAGTTTCGATTCCTGGATTGGGAACAGCCGAATCTATTCCTGCCCTACCACCTCGATCGAAACAAGACAACACTGGGCCAGTTCAGTTACACGGGAATTGGCCGTCTTCGGCCCGGTGTGAGCATCGACGGAGCGAATGCAGATATTGCGCGGCTGTTGCCGGTAGTGTTCAGCAGTTTCCCTGCGCCTCCGGGATTCAGCATGGACCTATTCCATCAAGCGGGCATTACACCGAAGATCAGACCGCTAGCGCAGGATGTGGTTGGGGATATCGGCAAACTGCTATGGGTGCTGATGGGGAGCATCGGTGTTGTGATGCTGATTGCGTGCGCGAACGTAGCCAATTTAATGCTGGTGCGTGCGGAAGGGCGGCGCCAGGAATTGGCTGTGCGAGCTGCGCTGGGAGCCAGCCCGTGGCGGATCGCGAAGCAGTTTCTGGTGGAGAGTGCGGTTATCGGGGTTTTCGGTGGTCTTGCCGGACTAGTGCTGGCATGGGCGGCCGTTAGGGTTCTTGTACAACTGGGTCCTACAGGGCTTCCGCGGCTGCATGACATCGGAATCGACTGGAAGGTGCTTGTGTTCACGCTTGCGATCTCGCAGCTTTGCGCACTTCTGTTCGGGTCCATTCCGGCTTTGAGGTATGGAGGCGCGCGACCGGGTACCGGGATGAGAGAGGGCGGCCGCACATTGAGCCAGGGCCGCGAACGTCATCGAACTCGGAACACGCTGGTCGTGATCCAGGTGAGCCTCGCGTTTGTGTTGCTGATCTGCTCGGGATTGATGATTCGAACATTCAGGGCGCTGATTGGTGTTGATCCGGGTTATGACGCGAAGGCGAAGATCCAGACGCTGCACATCGCGATTCCCGATGCGGATATTCCAAAAGCAGACGACGTGTTGCGCACGCAGGAGACGATTATGCGCAAAATGGAGTCGATTCCGGGAGTTTCGGCCGTGACTTTCGGCGCCTCGGTTCCGCTGGATGGATTTCAGTGGGGCGATCCGGTTTTTGCCCAGGATCGCACTTATGCCAACGGAGCAATGCCGCCTTTGCGCCAATTCAAGTTCATCTCGCCGGGATACTTGGGCACAATTGGCATATCTCTCAAGACAGGGCGGGAGTTCACGTGGGATGAGGTGCACCAGCGGTTGCCCGTGGCAATCATTTCGGAGAACTTCGCCCGGGATTACTGGGGTGCTGCATCGAATGCGATTGGGAAAAAGATCCGGGTGAGCACGAAGGATGATTGGCGCCAGATTGTCGGAGTGGTGGGAGACGTACATGAAGACGGCATGAACAAGGATGCGCCCACGCTTGTCTACTGGCCGACAATCATGAATCACTTCGAAAGTGACGATATAAACATTCGGCGCTATGTGACATTCGCGATTCGAAGTACGCGCGCAGGATCGGAGAGCCTGATGAAGGATGTTCGACAGGCGGTGTGGTCAGTGGATGCGAATCTACCTTTGTCGGATGTCAGGACGCAGGAGTATTACTACGAGAAAGCGATTGCCCGTACGTCGTTCACGCTGGTGATGCTCGGGATTGCGGCAACGCTTGCCCTGCTGCTCGGGGTCATCGGGCTATATGGCGTGATCGCATACTCCGCTTCGCAGCGAACGCGCGAGATCGGAATACGGCTGGCCTTGGGAGCACAACGAAATACGATCACGGGAATGTTCGTGAAGCAGGGGTTGACACTGGCGGCCCTTGGCGTTGCGTGCGGGCTGTTGCTCGCTTTCGCTGCCACTCGGTCGCTCCAGTCGCAGCTGTTTCACGTCAGCTCGACAGATCCCGCAACGTATTTGCTGGCCTGCCTGGCACTTTGCGGAGCGGCAGGGATGGCGAGCTATGGGTCATCGCGAAGAATTGCGCGGGTGAATCCAGCAGAGGCGTTGCGTTCGGAGTGAGAGGGCGGATCTGTTCAGAGGGCTTCGGCGAGGTTCTTGCGGTAGACCACAAATCCAGATTTGTCCGCGACCTGGTCGTAGAGCTTCATTGCAGTCTGGTTGGTTTCGTGGGTTTGCCAATACACCCTGCTGCAGCCGGCGAGCTTCGCGCGCCGGTAGACTTCAAGAATCAGTGCGCGGCCGACGCCTTGTCCACGAGCTGATTCGAGAGTGAACAAGTCCTGGAGATAGCAGGTTGGCTCAACTGTGATGGTGCTGCGGTGGAAGAGGAAATGCACCAGTGCGATCAACTGTCCGTCTTGTTCGGCGACGAGTGCGTGTATCGGCTCATAAGCGTCGAAGAAGCGCGACCAGGTCCGTTGCGAGATTTCTTCAGGCAGAGCGGTTTCGTCTTGGCGGCCGTAGAAGGCGTTGTAGCCGTCCCACAGCGGTTTCCATTGCGCGAAGTCTGACTGCTGAACTTCGCGCAGGAGAAGGCCGGCATTCGATGAAACCACGGGTACCTCGTTCGCCTTGGACATGGTCTAACTGATCTCAATCACGTCGTTGGGAGACGTTGCAGCGGCGTCGGCGCGTTCCATCAGCTTCTGCGCCACGCTGTAGAACTCGGATGCCTGAGGGCTCTTGGGACCGGCAAGGGCAACGGGTAGTCCACGGTCGCCGCCTTCGCGGATGGCCGGGATCAATTCGATGGCGCCGAGGAAGGGAACCTTGAACTGAGCCGCGGTGCGCTCCGCTCCGCCTTTTGAGAAGATGTCGATGACCTCGTGGCAATGCGGGCAGGTGAAGTGGCTCATGTTCTCGACGATGCCGAGAACTTCGACGTTGACCTGCGCAAACATCTCGAGGGCTTTGCGGGCATCCTGAAGGCTGACATCGCTGGGGGTCGAGACGACGACGGCTCCGGTGAGAGGAACCGTTTGCACCAGGGATATAACGACGTCGCCTGTGCCTGGAGGCAGATCGACGATGAGGTAATCGAGTTCGCCCCAGTTCACTTGCTGCAGAAACTGGCGGATGATCTGGTGGAGCATGGGGCCGCGCATGACCAGAGGCTTGTCGCCGGGCGAGATGTAGCCGATGGAGATGGTTTTGATTCCGTGGGTGTCATTGGGCTCGATCTGGTTGTCCGCTCCGACGCGGGGCGGTTGTGCTGAACCCATCATGAGGGGGACATTGGGGCCATAGATGTCGGCGTCGATCAGGCCGACGCGCTGCCCGAGTTTGGAGAGCGCGATGGCGAGGTTGACGGCGATGGTGGTTTTGCCGACACCGCCCTTGCCGGATCCCACGGCGATGATTTTTGAAACGCCCGGCAGTGCTACGGGTTGGGGCGTGGCATGTGAATGAGCCATTTTCGAATTACTCCTTGAGCAGGTTCCTTCATAATTTAGCTAGACGCGAGTGAGGCCCGAGTCGTGCCGCTCCTGCTTGCGGCGTGCTGATTCTGATTCGCGGTGCTCGCGGCGAAGAAGCGCATCGTTGTAGCGGCGGGTCTCATCGGCTGTTTCAGGCTGCACGCAGGGCACTTTCTGACGCCGTCCGTGTTCATCGATGGCTACAAAGATGAGGTAGGCGCTAGCGACGTGGAGATGCGTTCCGGTCTGCGGATCTTCGACCCAGACCTTGACGCCAACTTCCAGGGAAGTATTGAAGGCGCGATTGACGCTGGACTTGAGAATGAGCAGGTCGCCTACGTGCACAGGCTGGATGAAGTCGATATGGTCCATGGCTGCCGTGACCACGTGAGTGCGCGAATGGCGATAGGCAGCGATGGCGCCGGTCAAGTCGATGAAGTGCATCAATCGACCGCCGAGCAGATTGCCGAGGGTATTGGCGTCGTTGGGCAGGATGACCTCGGTCATCTCGGACTGTGTGCTGGCAACGGTACGCACAGGCGGGTTGGCTTCAGCGGTGCTCATTTTTCAGGTGGGCTCTTTCTGTTTTTGAAGCTTCAGGGACGGTTCACTTCCAGCTACAATGAAGAGACAAGTGAACTATTGTGCCGAAGCACCAGTTCCAGTTTCGGCAATTCCATGCCATTTACGCAAATCGCCTTGGTGAAGAGATCCCCAGATTATGAGTACAACGGACAAGATTGCAGGGCTGAAAGAGATTCTCGCGCTCGATCCGAAGAACAGCTTTGCGCGATACGGTATCGCGGTGGAACTGACCAATCGGGGCGAAGTGGATGCTGCATTAAGGGAATTCGATGTCCTGATCGGACAAAATCCTGACTATACGGCAGCGTATTTCATGTCGGCACAGACACTCGCCAAAATGGGTCGGAAACCCGAGGCGATGGAAAAGCTGAAGTCGGGTATCGGCTGCGCCGCACGAACGGGCAACCGACACGCCCTCAGTGAGATGCAGACGATGATGGACGAACTGGACCGATAATTCCGGCGGCGGCAGACCCAGTTCCGCCGAGAACCCGGATTTTGTGCACGTTGAGTAACATTCCATGCGCCTTTGGGAATTAGATGGCGTCTATACTATAGATATGCCGAAGTATTCAATTGTCGTTCCTTTTCACAATGAAGAGGACAACGTCACTGTTCTTTACGCCCGCCTGAAACAAGTGATGGAACAAGTGGGCGACAGCTTTGAGCTGGTCCTCGTGGATGACGGCTCCACTGACCGCACGTACAAGCTGCTGGAAGAGATTGCTGCGGTCGACAGCCGCGTGCTGGTAGTGAAGCTGCGCCGCAACTTCGGGCAGACCTCGGCGCTGGCGGCTGGATTTGACAACGCGTCAGGCGAATACATCCTGGCGATGGATGGCGATCTTCAGCACGATCCCAACGAGATTCCGAACTTTCTCGAGAAGCTCGAGGAGGGATACGACGTTGTTTCCGGCTGGCGCAAGGAACGCATTGACAACTTCGTGATGCGGCGAATCCCTTCGCGCTGCGCCAACTGGTTGATGGCGAAGCTTTCGGGCGTGGCCATCCACGACTTCGGAACGACATTCAAGGCCTACCGGCACGAGGTGATCCAGAACATTCCGCTGTATGGCGAGATGCACCGGTTTATTCCGGCGCTAGCCAGCTGGTACGGCGCTTCGATCTGCGAGATTCCGATTAAGAACGTGAACCGGGAGCGGGGTAAGAGCCATTACGGCATCGGCCGGACATTCCGGGTGTTCTTCGATCTGCTGACGATACGGTTCCTGCTGAAGTACATGAGCCGGCCATTGCACTTCTTTGGCAGCTTCGGTGCGCTGGGCATCGTTGTGGGCAGCATCATGTCGATGATCATTCTGGTTGCGAAGGTCCTGAATCCGCACATGAACATCATGGATCAGCACGGGCCGATGTTCGTGATTGCCGCGGTGCTGATTGTGGCAGGAATCCAGATGCTGGCGATTGGGCTGCTGGGCGAGTTGCAGGTGCGGCACTACTACACCAATCAGCAACGGCAGCCGTATGCGATTGATCGCATCGTGCGGTTGCGTACGCCCGAAGAGCCGAGCATTCTTTCGGACCGGAATGGAGACAGTTTTTAGGGACTAAGGGACTGAGGGACTAGAAAAGCAGCGGCCCAGCATTGCGACATGCTATGCGGGGCCGCTTCGTTTTGGTGCTCGCGGGTGACGTGATCTGAGGGGATCCATTGCAGCATGAGATCCCCTGTGCGAGTTTTGATTCTCCGCCCAATGGTTTACGACTTTCTGGTCCCTCGGTCCCTGAATCCCCATTCCCTTGCATCACCCCGGTGTCAGGGTGCATGCTTTCGCATGTATGAACGCTATACAGATTAAGAACACTGGCGGGCCGGAGGTTCTTGAGCTCGTCGAATTGCCGATTCCTGTGCCCGGACCGGGACAGGTTCTCATTCGTGTTGAAGCGGTCGGCGTAAATTTCATCGAAATTTATTTCCGCAAGGGCCAGTACAAGGCGACGATGCCGCTGGTTCCGGGCAGTGAGGCCGCGGGAACAGTTGAGGAACTTGGTTCCGGTGTGAATGGGTTCAAGCCGGGCGATCTGGTCGCCTCGTGCGGCGTGCTGGGCAGTTATGCAGAATATGCGCTGGTGCCGGCATCTCAACTGGTGAAGGTTCCAGACCGCTTGTCGCCGGAGCAGGCTGCGGCTTCGATGCTGCAAGGAATGACGGCGCACTACCTGGCGAAGTCAACGTATCCGTTGAAGGCTGGAGATACCGCGCTGATTCACGCAGGTGCAGGCGGCGTGGGATTGTTGTTGACGCAGATGGCAACGAAGATCGGCGCGCGGGTGATCACAACCGTGTCAACCAAAGAGAAGGCGGAACTGTCGCAGGAAGCTGGTGCGGCGGATGTGATTCTCTACGGCGAACAGGACTTTTCTGCCGAGGTGAAACGGCTGACGGGCGGCAAAGGCGTGGATGTGGTGTATGACTCGGTGGGCAAGACGACGTTCGAGGGCAGCCTGAACAGTCTGCGCCCGCGCGGAACCATGGCGCTATTCGGCGGATCGAGTGGGGCAGTGCCTCCGTTTGATCTGATCCAACTGAGCAGCAAGGGTTCGCTGTTCTTGACGCGGCCGACCTTGTGGCATTACGTGGCCACGCGCCAGGAATTGGAATGGCGCGCCGGCGAAGTGCTTGGATGGGTGGCGAGCGGCGAGTTGAAGCTGCGCATGGAGCATATGTATCCTCTGGCCGATGCTGGACGCGCGCAGGCGGATATGGAGAGCCGCAAGACCACGGGGAAGATTCTGCTGGAACCTTAAAAGCAGCCGTCAGCCTTCTGTTATCAGTTGTCAGCTTGTTTGTGCGGCTCGACACTTAGTCAGTTTGGCTCAAAGTTGAAAATGAAACAGAAGGCTGATGGCTAAGGATACTTGTGACCATGTCGAAGATTTCTATTTCGCCATCCGACTGCGTTTTTGTGTTGACGGGGGCGGGAATCAGTGCCGAGAGCGGGTTGCCGACTTTTCGCGCCTCGGATGGGTTGTGGGCAGGGCATCGGGTTGAGGATGTCTGTACGCCGGAGGCGCTGGAGATGAATCCAGCGCTGGTTTGGCAGTTCTACTCGGAACGCCGCGAACAGGGCGCCAAGGCAATGCCGAATCCGGCGCACATCGCGCTGGCGGAGATTGAGTCAAAGCTTGGCGACCGGTTCTTTCTTTGCACTCAGAATGTGGATGATCTGCATGAGCGTGCGGGGTCGAAGCGGCTGGTACATATGCATGGTGAACTGGCGAAGTCGCGCTGCGAAGCAGAGTGCGGTCAGCTGCCGGTCGAAGATCATCACGTCTACAAAAGCCTTGCCGAAGTGGGGCGTTGCACATGCGGTGCGCGGCTGAGGCCCCACATCGTGTTCTTTGGCGAGATTCCGCTGGAGATGGATCGCATTCAGCGCGAGATCGCGCGGGCCACATTGATGATCGTGGTGGGGACGTCAGGGTCGGTTTATCCGGCGGCAAGCTTCGTGCATTGGGCGAAGCAGAGCGGGGCACGCACGGTGTACATTGGGCCGGAGGCGCCATTGAATGCGCAAGCGTTTACGAACGTGGTGGAAGGCAACGCGGGGGAAGTGATGCCGGGGCTGTTTGCGGTGGAAGGGTAATCCCACAAGCCCGGGGCAGAGTGTTCTGGATTCCCACCCTTGGCGCGATGAAGCTACGCCATGGATGGGGCACCCATCAGTCGCGCATGGATGGGCTTCGGGAAAAGCAACCGCAGATCCTTTGACGGCGGTCGTCCGCTGCCGCGGATGACCTTCGCTGAGGATGACAGCACCATAATAAAGAGCTATTAAAAGTGGAAACGATAGCGGAGTTGCGCGGAGATCATCCGCGGGTCATTGAAGTGGAAGCCGCCGACGGTGATTGAGTTGTCCTGGAGCAGGCGGTGGTTTGTCACGTTGACCGCATTCACTGAAAACGCCAATCGCTCCCCGAAGTTGTGGCCGAACGATGAATCGAAGGTGGTGTGCACGGGAAGATATGTGCCGTTGTACGGACCCACGTTTGCGCCCGCCAGGCCGTTAGCGAAGCCGCTGCCGTAGTAGACGTTGGTTGCAAACCAGCTGCGCATGGGGAGCTTTGCCGTGAAGCCGGTGTTGAGGGTGTGGCGCTGGTCATGATCGACGGGGGTGTAGTCCGGGCCGAGGTTGCAAGCCGGATCATTGGGGTTACTGCAGGTGAATCCGCCGGTGACGTTGCCGCGCTGTTCGGCGATCTGGTTGGAGTAGGCGAGGTGGAACCGGCCGATGCGCGCCAACTCCGGTGAGCGGATTGCCAGCTCCCATGCGCGAATGAGCGCGCCATCGACAGCGATCGGAAAGTAGATGTTCGATTCGCCAACGTTGGCGTGGTCGAGAAAGCTGTTGACGCGGTTTTTGAAGTTGGTGACGTCGACCGACCATCCGCGCCAGGGGATGGTGAGGCCGAACTGGTGCTCCTCGTCGCGCTCCGACGGGAGAGGAACAAAGGCGTTCTGGCCACTCTGGCTGTTTACATAATTAAGCAATGCAGGTGACACGGTCTGCACCGGGGCGGGCTGGAAGTAGTGGCCGTAGTAACCGCGGAACACCCAATGAAGGTGCGGAACTTCAACCGTTGCTCCAATGCGGGGATAGACGGCGGATTCATCGAGGCCAGCGTGGTAGCTGGAGATGCGCATGCCTCCGTAGAGAGAGACATACCGATTGAGTTTGAGCTGATCGGAAAAGTGGAACTCCGCGACGCCGCCATCTTGGGTCGCCGTGGTATTGGGAACGCTGCTGCCGGAAACGGTCTGGTCGTTGACGACGAGACCGAAGAGGTCGTTCTCGTGTTGAAAAAACGAATAGAGGCCGGCGGAAAAGCTGTTGGGGCCGAGGGTGGCGTGCAGATCGGCTTGCGCGCCGGCGTAATTCGAAGTCTGGTGCCACGTGGTGCCGACGGGAAAATCGCTCGCCGGAGAATCGTAGCTGGCCTGGTTGAAGTGATAGAACGGGGCAACTTCAAAGAGAGCCTTCGGCGAGATGGTGTGGACCCAGTTGAGGATTACGAAGGAGTCGCGTTCCCGTTGTGCGTCGCGCAAGCCGAAGGAGTTGTAGTAGTTGGAAGCTTGCTCCCAGTCATTGGGATCAGGGTCATAGGGGATCTGGAAGAAGTCGTTGCGGAATTGCGCGTCGAGGCGGAGTTGATCGCGCGAGGTCTGATTGCGGAGCAGGGAAGCAAAGCCGCTTTCAGAGTTGGTGGCGTCATGGCGAATTGCCGGGACGGGAGTTTCGAGTCCGTAGTTTGCGCGTGAACCGGTGGCACTGACGTACCACGCGGTCTTCGAGGTGTGGTCGCCAAAGGAGAGCTGCGATTCGGCGGAGTAGAGGTTGCCTGCGGAGACAAGCAGTTCCGCATCGCGGTTGCGCTCGAAACCGTTACGGGGCAGAACATTGAAAACGCCGTACGTGCGGTCGCCGACATCGGCCTGGTAGCTGCCGCGCTGGGTCTCGACTTCGTCGATGTCCTTGGGGTCGATCTGCGGCCCTACGTTGGAGTCGATCTTGGTGTTGGGGATGGCCACGCCGTCGATGAGCCAACTGGTCTGATGGCCGCCGCGCATGTGCAGCATGTCGTGGGTCATGTAAGAGCCGGGAACGAAGTCGGTGATCATCTCCATACCGAGGGTGCGGCTGGCTCCGGGGGTTTCGCTGATGTCCTCGCGGGTGATGAGCGTGGAGGGCGTGATGGATCCCGCGGCGGCCTCGGCGGGGTCGGAAGCTTTGACGACGACGCTCTCGGTGGAAGCTGCGACGGCGAGGGGGATGTGCAGGACCGGGTTGGTGGAGGAAGCGACGGTGATGGTCTGGAGTGAATCGGCAAATCCAGTGGCGCTGACTTCGAGTCGATATACGCCGATGGGAACCTGGGTGATCTCAAAATCACCGACCGCCGAAGTGGAAGCGTGCAATTTGAAAGCCGACTCCGCCGCCTGCAGAATCACCTGGGCATTCGCGATGGGGCGGTGCTGTGCATCGTGCACAACACCATGAATAGTGGCGAAGACGGTTGCATGCGCGAGGAATGGCGTGGCAATTAGAAAAAGTGCAGCAAGAATTCGTAATGACCGCATTGGAGAAGCGACCTCTCGAAGGGAAAGCAGCTTTGCGCGTGCGGGAACACGCGTGAGTTTCCATGAAGACTGGAGATGGCTGGCTAGACGCGGCGAGAGGAGGGTGGCCCGCGGAGTGCAGGGATGCGAAGGTCAGAGTTTGCCGGTCTACTGATTCGACTCGCCCGGGCCCGAACCTGCTCCAGTAGTCCAAGAGAAAGAATCGGATTACGTATGAGAGCGGCATGCGAGATGGGACTTGCATTGCCGTGGACCGGATACAGAGGACATTGTGTTGGCGATGTGAACGCAGGGGTCTTTCCGAGTGCACGGGCGATGTACGCACGCGCTTTCGGCGACATGGCGCAGTGATGCGCTCCCTGGCGCCGGCAGCAGGCGGGCAGGGATGTGCTCTCGTCGTAGCCGATCGCGAAGGCTACGGGGCCCAATCCGAAGGCCAGGGCCAGCAGGATGGAGAGCACGCGCCGCATCTTGGACTATGCTACATGAAATCCGGAGTGGGGCGACCGGGCAGGCCGAAGAGCTGCTTCGGGTATCATCGATACATTCCGATTTCCCGAATCCTGACTGAAGGAATTGATGTCGATTCAAGTGAAAACCTCTGCTGCGCAGAGTGATTCTTCTATCACGGTTGAGTCCGATGGGCGGGCACCTCTGCGCATTGCGCTCTTCGGTTTCGGCACGGTGGGCAGTTCGGTAGCGAGAATTCTGCTCGAGTCGAAGCCAGAGGGTCTTCTGCTCACACAGGTGTTTAATCGCAACGTGGCCCGCAAGAAGGTGGACTGGGTTCCCGGCAACGTGGTGTGGAGCGAGAACTGGGAACAGGTGCTTGGTTCCGATGTCGACGTCATTGTTGAGTTGGTCGGTGGACTCGATCCGGCGGGAACGTGGGTTCGTCGGGCGATCGAGGCGGGCAAAAGCGTGGTCACGGCCAACAAGAAGCTGATTGCGTACCGCGGCGTGGAACTGGAGCGGCTGGCGGCTGACCGGGGCGGGCATCTGAAATTCGGTGCGGCGGTGGCGGGCGGAATTCCCGTAATTCCGGGGCTCGAGCAGGGGCTGGCGGGCGATCGCATTACACGCATGGAAGGCATTCTGAACGGCACGTGCAACTTCATTCTCAGCCAGATGGAAGCGGGTGCCGAATATGCGACGGTGCTGAAAGAGGCGCAGACGCGGGGATACGCGGAAGCCGATCCGACGGAAGACGTAGGCGGATTCGACGCGCGTTCAAAGCTGGCGATCCTGATGCGGCTGGCCCTGCGCGTGGTGGTGGATCCGGACGAGATTGTGCCCCAGCCGATCACCAATGTTTCGCCGGTGGACTTCAGCTATGCCAGGGACCTGAACTGCACCATCCGCCAGATTGCGAGGGCAGAGGAGCGGGACGGCACGGTGGCTGCGACAGTGGGCCCGATGCTGGTGGACAGGAACTCGCCCATTGCTTGGTCGCGCGGGACTGAGAACATGGTGGTGCTGACCGGGAAGTATGGGGGTGACGTAGTGTTCTCGGGCCACGGCGCGGGTGGACATCCAACCGCGGTGGCGGTGGTTAGCGATCTGCTGGCCCTGGCGAATGGATCGCGGCGCGTGGCGACACCGTCCGCACCGGCGCGGATCGGGGCGGAGTTCGAGGTACCGCACTATATCCGCTTCCTTGTCATGGATCGGCCGGGAATTGTGGCGGAGATCACGGCTGCGCTGGCACGTGAGAGGATCAATATCCGCGCGATTGTACAGAAGCCGGGATATCCTGCTGAAGCACTGCCGTTCGTGGTTACGGTGGAACCCTGCAAGTCGTCCGCCCTGAAGCGGGCCCTCACCGAGATTAGGAACATGGATTGCTTACTGGGAACACCGCTCGATTTGCAAATGTTGGAGTAACGCAGGGAACGAGAATATTGAAACAGTTTCTTGGAGGTCACTGTGATTGACACGATCTATCGATGTGAAATTTGTGGTGAAGAGACCGATAGGCCGGTCCGGTGGATCGTGATCCATTGCAGCGACGCGCAACTGACGGTTTTCAAGTGGACCAAGGAAGCAGCGGACAAGCCCCACGCGCGTCACTACTGCGGCGAAGCCCACGCGCAGGTTTACATCAGCCGCTGGTTTCAGTCGTTTTGTGGGTCGCCGGCCGTCGCGAAGTACTGAACGACCTGATCTGCTCGACCAGCATCTCGCTGCGGGCCTCGTGGTAGAACGTCCTTGTCATCCTCTTGGTGTCCATGGTCCTTGCATCGACCGGATTCGCGCATTTGGGGAATCGATCCCGAAAAACTGGGCTAGGTTCCCGCCAAAGGCGCTCGAAAAGCCGTTCCTGTCTGCATGGTGGCAGGATGGGACGCCCGGCAAGTCCCTGACGCCAGGCTAAATATCCCAAAGTCCATGATTTTCGGCAGACGGACCCAAAAGGGCAATATGCGTATGTTACTTGCGTTACAGGAGTAATTCGTACAAGAGTTACTTAACCCTTGTCTAGTAACACGCAGGTGCTACACACTGCCACTAAGGGTTGACTATGAGACAGGAAACTTATCGATTCGCACTGGACGAAGCAGCAGCCGAACTCCGCGGCATTGTCACGCAATTTGAAGCGTTGAAGGCGCGGAAAGAACAGATCGAACACGTCCTCGAAGTGCTGAGGCCGTTTCTTGACCTCCAAGCCGAGGCCACAACCGTCGAAATGAGTGCAGCCTATACTGCTCCCGAGGTTGAAGAGGCTGCTCCAGAACCCCAATTCACCTTCATGCAGGTGTCAGCACCGGGCATGGAAATCGTCAAAACCGAACCAGCTCCCGTTGAGGTTGCCGAGCAGGTTCCAGAACTGGTGCACGCCTTGGACGAGGCGACGCCAGAGCAGGTAGCGTATTTCCGGCAGCCCACGGCCGATCCTTTTCAGCGGCGCATCGATGATGCCCTGTGGGGATGGCAGCAGAGGCCGGAAGGTCTTCTATCGCCTATTTAGGACCGGGGTTCTCGGCAGAGCAATTCCGAAGCCGGCATAACCTCCGGAACAGATCGGAAAAGGCGATCTGAAACGGAGCGGAAGTTCGGGGCCATTTCGTGTTCATGCGAATCGGAATGGTCAACCCAACAGGCGCTCGCCGCCGCACCTGACGGAGAGCGCCTGATCGTGTCTATGTGCAGATGTTTGTTAAAGATGGGACTAACATGATAGTTGCAGATCGAATTATTTTCGGGGCTCAGAAATCATGCTAGATTCGCGACTGGAGATCGATTTATGAAGCCCAATCAAGGTGAAGTTTATCGGGTTGCGTTCGACTCAGCGAACATGGAGTTGAAGGACATCCTCGTGGCATTCGAGGAACTCCGCTCTCGCAAAGAGCGCATCGAGAAAGTTGTGATGGCTCTGAAGCCACTGCTGGGCGCCGAGGAAGCTGCCGCTGCGGCAGCTGCCATGCAGAGCGCGTCCGATGCCGCCAATGACGCAACTCAGTCGTCAGAAGAGCCAACCTACCAGTACCAGGGAAGCAACGGCTCGTCTGCCGACCCATTTGCACGTCGTCTCGACAGTGCACTCGGCCACGGTGTCGGCCGCAAATTCAACCGCCAACTCTAGTGCTGGCCAGGCTACGTACCTGCGCAGCCTGCTGCCTGCGCAGTCCGTACCGGTTCGATCGCGAGGTGAGGAGCGCCAGCCTTGGGCGGAAAGTTCCTATGATCCTGGTCTGAGCGCGCCTTTCCTTCTCCTCCATTCGCCTGCGGGATCCCGTCCTCCGGCAACGAGACCTCCAGCCCGATCCCTTCGGGTTCCATGCGCCGCGGATGATGCGCGGTAACTCTTACCAATGACTTTGAGTTTTCCTCTGCGAGTGCTGCTAGACTACGCGCCGGGAGAGGGCATGAAACCGGAAGGGAATCTACAGATTTACCGAGTTGCATTTGAAACTGCGAGTACGGAACTGACCGAGATTGCGGCAGAGGCGGAGCGGCTACAAATCCGAAAAGAGCAGATCGAACGACTGATCACTGTTTTGGCGCCGTTGGTTGATGAAGAAATAGAAGTGCCTGGGCAGGTATCGGCACAGGGCCCTGAACACCAAGAAGAAGTCAAGGAGCCCGCCGCTGAAGGGAGCTTGCAGCATGAGCCCTTCACAGCGGATCCATTTCAGCGCCGTATCGATCACGTACTCGGAATCGGCGCCGGCATTCGCGATGTGCGGAAATACAGCCGGCAGTTCTAACTTCTATCTTAGTTACCGCCTGGATCAGTGAGGAGAGGGAGGTCCGATCGCTCGCACCGATCGCGAATCCGCTCTCCCTTGCATTGGAATGTGCAAGTTGCCGAGGCGCATCGATCTCGGACTGGTCAGGACCCTGCATGTTGCATTCGCGCCATCTGCAGCCCTTCAACAATTCCACGCAACTCGTCCGCTTCAAGTGACTTTCGGGCTCCTAGAAAGGAGCCATCAGCCAGTGACACAGCGTCCACTGTTATGACGTAGTTGTCGAGTGCGCCGTCTGCCGAGATTGGAATCTTTCGTTCTCCGATCACCCATCTTGCGCCAGGAGCCAGGGCAGTCAGCTTACCGTCGACCACGCATACTGCCTTCGTTGTTACGGAACGCTGGAATTTTCCGGTCAGGTGATCGAAATATGACGTCTTGAATTCAATTCCAAGGACGGGAGCGGCTCCGGAGTTGCGCGCCCCGAGGATCAAAAGTGGGGTATTTGAATCGTCCTCTCCAATGGCGACGTCGATACTAAGCGGTAACGAGGGGTCATTCGGGGGAACGAGATTACCCGTGTCAACACTAGAGGCGGGCCGGGCGAACACTTGTGCGAGCGCTGGGTTGAGGCCCTTCGCATAGTCCACCGCCTCGAGTGTGCCAACCAAGTGCTGCGATTGGCGAAGCATAATTGGGCCAGCATAAGTTCGGTCCACAAATGCCATCATGTCCACCTGCGTTCGTACCGTGGCTAAATCCGTGGTGGGCGAGACGCCACAGACAGTCGTATGCCACGTATCTTTGTCCCGTATATCGTCACCCACATAGAGGGACAATTGGGTGCGCTGATGGCCGGAATCGCGGTCCTGAAATTGGACCGATACCGCATATGCACGCAAAAGTTTCACGCCGTTGTAGCTCAGGTTCAGGCCGATGGCGTTATTTGCATCGCGGCCCTGGTTAAGGCATGCTGCAAAGTCATCCTGCTGGGGAGAGACAGCAACTACACTGATTGCCGCGGCTGAATCGGACACGGCGTTGGCTGTGCAAGCCTGAGTGGTGAGAATAGTTGCTGCCCCCATTACGAGTGCTTTCAGGAGAGGTCGGCTCATAAATTACCCCCGCGCTGGCTGATAGCATGGCGGACATTCACGGCATAAATTTACACCGCTGCGTGCGTACACGTCAGGGTCCGTCGGAACCAAGCAGAACTGGTCGGAGATCCAAGCAAGACTCCAAAGGTCACGGCCGAATGGTGGTGGCGGTCAAGCAAACCTATTCTCAGATTGGGAAACCTTGGGGAGCCGGCCGCTATCCGTAACGGAGTGAACCGTGCCAACAAGAATACGATAGGCCGCTGCAGGCTGCAAGGCTGCATCTAACCTTCGAGTTTAGCGTCAGGTATCGAAACGAGCGTCATTTTCAGCTCCGGGTACCCCAATCTCGGCACATGAAATCCCGTAGCTGAGATCGAGGTTTAATCAGCAGCTTTTCTTCGTTCAGCCAAGTGCCCCGCTCATCCCCATGATCAGCAAAGCAGGAATAAAGCAGGAGGTTTGGAATCGCAAATGATCCTCGATTTTTGGAGGTGGCAGCGCCGGAATGCAGAGACGGGCGTTGTCACCAGTGGTTTCTGCGGATTTGAGAAAAGGACAGCCATCGGGAGCAGACGAACCCAGCGAAGGTTGTGGGCGGTCGGCTTTGCGCTGGTGTTCGTGACCACGGTGCACGGTGTGGCTGCGCAAACTGCGCTCCTGCAGCCAACTGGAACTGGAGAGGCCCTCGAAAAGGCAAATGGCGTAACAAGTGCTCCGTCGCTGCCCGAGGCGCCGGCGCCGGTTCCGCGTCAGTTTTTTTCCGCCGAAGGTGCGCCCCTCTTCTCACCTGGAGCGTCCGAGACGGAAATTGACTGGTTGCCGCGGGCTATTTTGCCACGCTGGACTAATTCGTCAAATCTGATCCTGGATCCGGCAATCGAGATGCCGGGCGTTGAGCCTCGTACGCGGGGTGGATACGTTCCACTGGCGGATTGTCCCAGCGACGAAACCCGCGCACGCGAGTGCCGGATGCACTGGAAGCCCATGCTGCTGGAGTCGGCGCTCTTCAATGCATTTGAGAACGCCGGAAATCTCTACACCGGCTACTGGTACCGCTGGGAGACTATGAATGGGAAATGGTGGGATCGCTACATTGCCTCCGCGGATGAATGGCGATGGGATCGATGGAGTGACAACAACCCGTTTCTGGATGACTACGTCGGTCACCCCATGATGGGTGCGATCACCAACAGCATCTGGATCCAGAATGACCCTAAGGGGATGACGCTCGAGTTCCAGAACAACAGCGCTTACTGGCACAGCCGGTTGCGCGCGCTGGCGTGGTCGACCTTCTATAGCTTTGAGTGGAAACTGGGGCCACTAGGGGAGGCCAGTATCGGCCACAACGGCGATCATTTTTTCTTCGACAAGGGTGTGCTGACCAACGAAACCGGGTGGGTGGAACTGGTGACAACGCCGGTTGGCGGTTTTGGATGGACTGTCGCCGAGGACTACCTCGACAAGCACGTTGTGACCAAGCTCGAAGACAAAAGCCACAACCCGATTCTGCTGACCGTGGCCAACTTCCTTACGCCGGCGCGGGGGTTTGCGAACATTCTTCGCTTTCGTCCGCCGTGGTATCGTGACTCGCGCGTTGTGAAGGCCAACAGCTTCTGGAGCGATCCCGGAGACGGCGTTACTGCTTCAACGGCGGAGGCGATGCGCTGGGCGTCGAAGCACCCTGACAGCGGGGTGCAAACGTACCTCGCATCGGTGGCTCCGGCCGTAGCAGCGCCCGGTCCGCCGAACTGGGAAGGGCCAGGAGGAAGGCACGAATTTGGCGCGTGGTGGGGTGTGTCGTTGATCAGCGGGCATATATGGGGCTTTGCAAGCGACGTGAAGTATATGCCGATCGACCTACGCTACTCGTACGAGTTTTATCGCCACCACGAGTCGTGGACCGTGCGCTATTCGCCGGAGTTGACGGCATTGGCCATGCTGGATTGGCCAACGCCGAACACCACCAGCACCGGAACCGCGTACAACCAGCGAACCCGCACCTATGGCAGCGGCGTGAGCCCGGTCGGATTTCAGTGGGATTTGTTGCCGTTGCACCGCGTGCAGCCGTTCTTTTCAGGCGATGGAGGCTTCATCTACTTTTCCGATCGCGTGCTGAGCCCGCAGGGATCGCAGTACATGTACACGATCGACTACGGGGGTGGCCTGAACATCTTTCACCACAAGAACCAGGCGATCACCATCGGGTACCGCTACCAGCACCTGTCGAACGCGAACATCAGCCTGCACAATCCCGGTATGGATGCGAATACGTTTTACGTCGGAATTTCTCGCTTTCGAACCAAAGGCGATCAGCGCCCGCAGCGGGATCTGCGCTAATTGATGATGAGATGAACAATCTGCGCCTGGGGCTCGGCGCCGGATTCGAGCGTCATCAGCCCGATGGTGACTGGTAACTCGAAGCGGCGCGGACCGCAAGACCCGGGATTGAAGTAGAGGACACCCTTGTGCCGGCGGATGCCCGGTTGGTGCGAGTGGCCGAAGAGCACTGCCGAGAACTTCGCGGCGACCGGGTCGAGATGGAGCGTGTGCAGGTCGTGCAGCATGTAGATGTAGTGACCTTCGAGCAGCAGCACTTCGGTTTCAGGCAGCCGGCTGCACGGGCCGGTGCGATCAATATTGCCGCGGATCGCCGTAACCGGCGCGACGCCCTCGAGTGATTTCAGAATTTCGGGATCTCCGACGTCGCCGAGATGCAGGATATGTTCAACGCCGGTGAGCTGAGGAATGACCTGCGGCCGCAATTGACCGTGGGTGTCGCTGACAACACCTATCTTCATCGACCGAAGCTGAACAGGAGAGACCAGCGGCTCTTCGACTTTGCCTTCTCGGTTTCAGGCGTGAGGAGCGGATCGATGAGTTGGAGAAGCGCGCCAGGATTGCCCGGATCATCGATGGCGATGCAATAGACGCCGGTCCAGTTGTTCTGCCAACGCCAGCCTCTGCCCGCGCCGTGGGCCTGTGCTTCGATGTGCTCGGCGGCGTCGGCGGGCGAGAGTCTCTCTTTGCAGAAGGGGCAACGCGGCGACTGCCCTTTGCGGAATCGTCCTCCGCATGGGCATGGCTTGAGGAATGACTCCCACGATTCGTCGATGTCCGCATATTGGCTTTTCAGAGCGGGGAAGCCGGCGACTTGCGGGTTGGTGTAGTTGATGAGTGCCAGCGCGCCGCATTCGTTGCAATAGGCGTATGAATTGTCGCCAAAGCCGGAGTGCCAGAGCGAATAGCGATAGTGCCGGCTGCAATGCTCGCATGCGCCTTTTTTGAGGATGACCATAGCTATTTCACAATCCCATTTCCAGGCGCGTCCGCGGATCAAGTTGATCTCGCAGTGCGTCCCCAAGGTTGAAACCGAGTACGGCGCGCTACAACTGCTGCTGGATAAAGAACCAGACGCAGTTAATCAACGAGATGTAATCTCGCGCAGCGAGGCCGGGAGCAGGTGAAGCCATCCGTGTTACGTTGACTCTGTTGGCTCATTCACTTGTGCCTGGCCGACGCTTCTCTAACATTGCCTCTTGCGATCATTTATTCATGAAGCTGAAGTAGTGCAAGACGCTGACTCAGGATACCCGAAAACCGAGATGAAGGAAGTACCCCGAATCAACGAAGTACATGCTCGTAAAAACTGGCGAGATGCGGTCGCGGCCTACACGGATCGGCGCGTGCTGCAGGTGCTTGCACTCGGATTTGCCAGCGGCCTGCCGCTCCTGCTGACCTATTCCACTCTTCAAGCGTGGCTTGCGACTGTGGGCGTGCGGCGCGCAACCCTCGGCGCCATCGCGCTGGTTGGCACCGCTTACTCATTCAAGTTCGTGTGGGCGCCGCTCATCGATCGGGTTCCTCCACCGCTGCCGTTAGGCCGGCGGCGCGGTTGGGGAATCACCATCCAGATCCTTCTCATGGGCGCGGTTCTCGCTTTGGGATCGTGCAATCCGAAGCACAATCTACCTCTGATGGCCGTCCTGGCTGTGCTGGTCGCATTTCTGTCCGCGAGCCAGGATATCGTGATCGATGCGTGGCGCGTGGAGAGCCTGAAGAGCGATCAGCAGGCTCCCGGAGCAGCCATGATTCAGTCCGGCTACCGGATCGGCATGCTGGCTGCCGGGGCAGGTGGCCTGTTCATCGCAGCGTACGCAGGATGGTTCGCGGCCTATGCCACCATGGCTGCGCTGCTTGGGGTGGGCCTGCTGGTATTTTTGTTCGCTCCGGAGCCGAAAGTCGCGCCGGAAACTTCCTATGCTGCCGGATCAGGATGGCACGCGATTCGACACGCGTTTTCGACAGCGGTGATCGGTCCCTTTCGCGATTTCATGCATCGGCCGCTTTGGCCCGTCATCCTGATCGCAGTTTTCGGATACAAGATGGGCGAGGCAATGGCAGGAGTGATGTCAACGCCCCTCTATATATCTTTGGGATTTTCGCTGCCCGAGATCGCGACTGCCTCGAAGATATTCGGATTTTTCTCGATTGTGACAGGGGCTCTCATCGGCGGGATAGTGACGACCAGATTCGGAATCCGCCGCTCGCTGATTCTTTGCGGAATTTTGCAGTCGATCGGGAACCTGTTCTTTGTTCTGCAGGCTGTAGGCGGGCATCGGATCGGCTACCTTGCTTTGTGCGTTACCGCCGAAAATCTCACAGGTGCAATGGCGGGGACGGCGTTGGTGACCTGGCTTTCCAGTTTGTGCTCGCCTGCTTTTACTGCGACTCAGTACGCGCTGCTTGCCTCGCTGGCTTCGCTCAGCCGCACCGTGGTGGCCTCCTCAGGAGGAGTGTTGTCAGAGAAGATCGGCTGGGCACAGTTCTTCCTGCTCACCAGCGTCGTCGGATTGCCGGCCCTCCTCCTGATCCTCTGGATCGGACCGCGCGACAGTTTCAGTAAAGACCAACTCAAACCGGACTTCTGAAACCCGGATGGCGGACCATTACGATCGTAAGAATACTGCGGTGGAAATATCATGTATGTATATAAATGCGTGAATCTCTTGGGTAAATACATTCTTTCAATCGTGTCGGTTCTGTTGGTCTTTTCTCCGGTATCCGCCGAACGACAAACCGAGTCGTTGCCGGTGATTCAGCCGGCGGCCGTTCAACTGCTGGCGTTGGCGAACCAGGCGCGCGCCGCAGCAGGAGCGGGCCCGCTGAAATGGGACGATGCTTTGGCGGTTGCGGCGCGCAAACACTGCCAGCGCATGGCTACAGAAGGCCCGATCGGGCATCAGTATCCCGGTGAACTGGACCTTTCCGAGCGCGCGGGCCTTGCCGGTGCGCACTTCGACTTAATCGAGGAAAACGTGGCAATCGGCACCACACCCGAGCAAATCCACGATGAGTGGATGCACTCCAACGGGCATCGCGAGAATATGCTCAACCCGGAAGTGGACCGCGTGGGAATCGCCGTGATTGCGAGCCGCGGCGTTCTTTATGCTACGGCTGACTACACCCACGGCGTGCAAAAGCTCTCGCAAGAGCAAGCCGAGGATCACATCGCCGGCCTGATCCGGCCCAGAGGGTTGACCATCCTTCCCAATCCTGCGCTCGCGCGCTTGGCCTGCACCATGGAGAGTGGAGTTCCGCGGACAAACGGAGGAGTGCCACCCGCGTTCGTGATGCGCTGGCAGGATTCCGATTTGAGCCACCTGCCGAAGGCGCTGGTGGATCAACTGGCATCTGGCCACTATCGTGACGCGGCCGTTGGCAGCTGCGAGCCAAAAGGAGACGCCGGCAGCTTCACGGCTTATCGGATGGCCGTGCTGTTGTATTGATCAGGGTGCAGAGGCCTGAGCAGATTTCGGCGCGACGCGCGTGTAGATAAAATCGTACTCGACGTGCCAGGTCTTTCCCTCATCCGTCGATCCCTGCGAAAACTGGCGTACTTTATCCGGCGCAAGGTTGAAAAACTGCAGATGACGCCTGAGCTTCTCGCCCGAGGGTTGCGGTACATCATCTGTCCAGTAGTCCATGACCCCGTCCTTCAGTTCGCCGTGAAAGAAGATCGTGCCCGCCGAGTTGTCGACCCAGTACTGTTCCCAGCGCTTCAAGTTCACGTTCCAGGTGTTGTAGCTCTTGCCGAAGTACGGGCTTCCGGCGGAGCTCCAGTTCTCCCAAACCACGCAGCCACCCATCTCCTTCGCGATATGGCTTGATCCCCGATGCACGCCATCAGAGGCGGAGGCAACATCCCAGTCGCCCAGCCAGAAGTCAAATTGCTTGAACTCGGGATCTTCGCAAGGCGCGGCGTTGTGCTGTACTTGCTTCGCGAGCAAGAGGAAGCGGTCATCGTGGCGAAGGGAATTCCACTCTGCGTCAGACTTGAGGCGGTCCGGTTGAAAAAAACCGCCATCCGCTGAAGCCTTCAACGTTTGCAGGGCGTGAGTCGTATCTTCCAACCCGGCGTAAGTCACAGCGATCTCATAATCAGCCACGAATGCCGGCAAGCCTTTCCCCGCGCCCATGGCTTTGGCTTTCTGCATTGCTTCGAGCGCCACGTTGAAGTGCTTGTCTTCACGCGCCGAAACGCCGAGCCGGTACCAGAATCGCGCATTCTCCGGTTGTTGTTTCACCAGCGCGGAATAATCAGATTCCGCCACGCTCCAGTTCTTTGAACTGTATGCCTGATCGGCGGCGGCTTCCGGACCTGAAGCGGCGGGCTGTGCCCACGATGTCGTCGCAACCAATGCAGAGAGAAAAATAACAGCACGAAGCAGGGGCATCAACCCTCCCTAACTTGAACGGCAGCATCAGGAATCATCCGACATCGCGGGGTCCTTCGGACTACACATTGTGACGAAGTGGGACTGGTTGGTGATGAGGCAGCCGTGGCGGGCCTCGGAACTCAGCCGAAATTCTGGTGTCCATTCCAGAGCACGGACCAGGGTTTGCGTGGAGGTCCGCAAACGAAAATGTCCGGGTGATCCCGGCTTTCTTCGTTTCGAATGCCAAGGGAGTTGCCATTATGTCCGGCCCAACGGCAGCCGGTGAAGATGGAGTTTGCCTGCTCTTCACTGAGGCCGAGGACGATGATGGTGGTGGGCTGAGGCGTGGGGTAGCCACGTAGCCATTCGGAATTCGTAGTGCCGATCGGGGCGGGGAGACCGTAGGCCGCGCCGAGAATTTCAATGGCTCCATACTCACCGTAGTTTCCGGTTGTGATGCCGAGATGCGCGCGCTGATCGGGTGGCAGGGAATCGCGAATCGAAGCGACGGTGTGCACCAGCTCGTCCCAGCCAAACTCCTCGCGTAGATCACCATTGTTCTTAAGGGCGAAGTCGCGCAAGGGACCTGCGGACGCGATGGGGACAAGGATGGCGACGAAGTAAGCGCCAACCACAGCAAGCCCCCCGAAGTAGACGCTCTGAGCGGTGCGGCGAGCCCAAGCTGGACGCGCGGCAAGCCAACCAAAGATGACGACAGCACCCATGGCAAGCAGCACCGGATAGGCTTCTGCTACGTAATAGAAACGGCCCTTGTCAATCCAGAAGAAGAGCACCGGCACGAGGTACATCCACGCGAGCACGCGGTAACGGCTGCTGCGCAGGAATGCTATCAGGCCTGTCAACCAAAGCGGAACTGCGAACGGGTTTACGTCGAGCAAAAACTGGTAGGTCCAATAGCCGTCTGCCCGGCCTTCTCCCACATCGCGTTTGTGAATGTGCTGCAGGAAGCGGTACGAAATGAAATCGTGACGGATGAGCCAAAAGATGTTGGGTAGGCAAAGCAGAACCGCGATGCCCACGCCGGCCCAGAACCACGGACTGATAAGATGCCGACGGTCCCGCGTGAGTGCGAGTCCAACAAGGAGGCCTGCCACAAAGAAGACCACAGAGTACTTGGTGAGAAGACCGAGTCCGATGGCGGTTCCGATAGCCAGCCACCAGCGGGGATTCTCTGTCTTGAGCAGCCGGATTACGAACCAGCAGACCAATACCCACCAGAGAAAGGAGAACGTTGTGTACTGGAATTCTGTGGCTTCAAAGAGCGGTAGCCCAGACAGGCCGACTGAAAACGCCGTAGCAATCTGCGCCACGCGGCTGCCGCCGAGGTCGCGGGCCATGAGTCCGGTGACAAGGATGACGATGGCCTGGCCAATGACCGAAAACAGGCGAAGTCCGACGAGCGAGACTCCAAACAAGCCCAGGCCGATGCGCTCGATAAACGGCGTTAGGGGCGGATAGCAGACGTATCCCCAGTCGAGGTGGTGCGCATCGGAGAGAAATTGCAGCTCATCGCGATGAAAGCCGTAGCGGCCGTTGGTCAGGATGTGGGCGAGGGCAAATCCGGTGGCGATGCACAACAAGAGAAGCAGATCGGCGCGTGAGGAAGTGCCCGGCGCTTGCTGGGTATGACCGACGGGGACACGGGACACACTTGATCCTGCCACCTTGATCTCCATTGTGGAGCTTACGTCCGGGCACCCGCTTCAGTTCCGCAATTTTCACGCTTCTCCGCCACCCTCACCGATTTCATCCCTGCGGCCGTCGCCGCCTGGATGCCCAACTCGGTGTCTTCGAACACGAGACACTGCTCGGGTGCTATGCCAAGTTTCTGCGCGGCCATCAGAAAGCAGTCGGGCGCGGGCTTGCCATGCTTATAGTCTTCGGCGCAGACGAGCACGTCAAATCTGTCCAGCAACCCTAGCGCGGTGAGCGAGCCGACCACCGAATTCCGGCGGCTACCGGAGACAACCGCAAACGGAATGCGCCCATGCATGGCTTCAATGTGTTCCAGGACTTCCGGAATCGGCTTGAGTTCAGGAAGCTGCTCGAGATAATAGCTCTCCTTGCGTGCGGCAAGGGCATCGACGGGCATGTTGAGGGTCTGCATTTCGTTCAGGTCGGCAATGATCTTGCGAACAGGCTTGCCGCCCCACGCATAGAAAAGATCTTCGTCGTAGGCGCAGCCGTACTCGGCAAGAGCCTTCTTCCACGCTTTGTAATGCAGAGGCATCGAATCGGCAATGGTGCCGTCGCAATCGAACAGGTAGGCACGGAACTCACCCGCGGGAAGTTTCAGGATCATCAGAAAAAGTACTCCTCGATGGTTGGGTAAGCAGATGCTCCTCAAAGGAGAATCAGGTTCTTTATTGCGCAGATGTAGCGGCCGGTTCTATCGGAGCGGTGCTAACCTCGCCCTCGCCGGGTTTGGTCGGCTCCATCTTCAGCGCGTTGTTGAAGCGATTGAAGTAGTTGAAGAGACCGATTGCGCAGAGCAACTCCACGATCTCACCCTCCGAGTAGAAGCTACGCAATTCCGCGAATTGCTCGTCCGTCACGGCGTGGGCGTCGCGGGTGACGGTCTCGGCCAGCTTGAGCGCGGACTTTTCCGCCCCCGTGAAGTCCGCGCGGTTCTGCCAGTCGGCCAGATGCGCGAGCTGGTCGTCGGTCCATCCCAAACCTTTGGCGAGAATGGTATGGCTGGCGAGGCAGTAGGGCGTTTCGTTCACCTGGCTGGTGCGCACGATGATCAGCTCTTTCAGCCTGGTTGAAACCGTGCCGGTGTTGAGCACCGCGCCGAAATGCGCCTGCATCGTTGCAAAAATTTCGGGTCGGTGCGCCATCACACGAAACATGTTGGGCACGTTTCCGCGCTGGGCAAAAGCCTTATCGTAGAGCGCCGCCAGTTCGGGCGAAACTTCGCTGCGGACGAGCCGGGATATGCGGGACATTGCGCCTCCTCTGCCATTACCAGCATATCCTGACGGCTTTCGCACTTGAACCGCCGAGGCTTTGGCGATTTCACCACTCGCTCGAGGCTGCTCCATGCGCGACAGCCTGGTTGTACCTTCGTGCAGCGGCGTTGCCAATGGTGTTGGCTGGAAACACTTCGCGGTCGCGCACCTCTTCGCCGCGATGCGGAGTGTTCTGTCCCTCTAGAGGATCAGGAAGCGCCATGTGTATCGCCATCATCGCCAGACGTTTCAACTCGGGGGATAGGTTGCCGAGGCGGGCAGCCAGCAGCGCCTGCGGAGTAATGGTGATCTCCGCGCAACCGGCAGCGATGCCGTTGGCGATTTTGCGAGCCGCGTGCTGTGCCGAGGAAGAAGCACCGGGCATGTTTGCGGCCATGCTGAACCAGCGGTACTCGCGCGCTGCATCGCCGGTAAACATCGCGTTGCGATGCGAGCCTGTCCGCATCAGCCCCGGGCAGATGGTGGTTACACGGATGCCCTTGGAACGCAACTCCATGCCTAGGCCTTCGGAGAAGCCGACGGCGGCGAATTTGCTCGCGATATAGGGCAGCAGATGCGGTACGGCGATCCGGCCGCCGATCGAAGTGATGTTGGCGATTGCACCCTCACGACGCCGCAGCATCTGCGGCAGAACCGCCAGGGTGCAGTGCAATCCAGAAAAGAAGTTGGATTCCATGGCATTGCGAAACTGCTCAAGCGTCTGGTTTTCGACAGGTCCGACCGTAATGACTCCGGCGTTATTGATGAGCACGTCGACCCGGCCGAATCTGCGGTTGGCTTCTTCCATCAGCCGTTCCGCATCCTCGGGTTTGCGAAGGTCGACTGCCGAAATAAGCGCGTCGTCGGCGCTGCGAATTGCGCCGCGTTCGATCAGTTGCGCACGAGCATTGCTGAGGTCCGTCTCATTTCGCGCCGCCAGGACGAGTCGCGCACCACGGCGGCCAAATTCTTCAGCCAGCGCCAGGCCCAGGCCTCGGGAGCCACCGGTGATGACCACGACCTTCCCTCGCGCCCACTGGCTTCTACTGCGGGTGCGGTCGGCCACTGTGCTGGCGACCGTGGACATCACGCCGACTCCGAAGTAGAGGGCATTGCGAAACAGCGATTCGCCGCGGTTTTTCATCTTCAGAACTCCTCCGAATGATGGTTGGATGATAGATCCAGTCCCTGCGAGACTTGAGGAAAACCCGACGCCTCGGTACCAGCTTCCTAGAGCGGTGAATTTTTGACGGGACCCGCTCACTCTGTTAACTTTATAGAGGACAATTCAGCGCCACTCACTCCTCAGTAGCTCAATGGCAGAGCATTCGGCTGTTAACCGAAGGGTTGTAGGTTCGAGTCCTACCTGAGGAGCCAATAAATCAACAATTTACAGACTCTTTCAAAAGCAACTGGGGACCGTTGGGAACCGTTACTGATTTCCCTTCGATCACACGACCCTTCAGCACCGCCTTCGTCCTCTTGTTGATCGCCTTCATCACACTTTCGGGAATGGCCTGCATGTACACATTTCCGGTCGTTTTGATATCGGCGTGCCGCAGGATGCGCTGGGCATCCTTGAGCGTTCCGTATTTCTGCATGTCCGTCCCCAGCGTCCGGCGCATGACCTGAAAGGTCACAAGCCGTCCTGGAATTCCCAACTTTTCCGCTATTGGGAGAATCCGCCAGCGGAGGAAGTTCTTCCCGTGGCGCGGCACATCCGTTCCCGTGCGTTTCCCCCGTCCGAAGGTCGCAAACATGAACGCCTCTGGTGTTGGGTCTTCGCATTGCTGGTGCCAAGCCGTAATGATTTTGCGGATCGGCTCCGGTACAGGAATCGCGTCGCGGCTGGCGCCGGTCTTCAGCTTGCCCGCGAAGAACTGTCCCTCGTGGGCTGTGCCGAACGGAAAAAGGTGATCGCCCTGCCAGGACTTCCATTGCAGCCCGAGCACCTCGCTGGTCCGAGTTCCGCAGAAGATACCGATACAAAGAAGACAGAGGTCGTGCGCATCTGTCACAGCAGAGACGAGCGCCACAATCTGTTCGGTGGTCAGCGTCGGCTTTTCAACCGCTTTGGTATCGGGCATCGCGAGATCTTCTCCAGGATCTTCGAGAACGAACTTGAGCTTGCGAGCTGTTTTGAGAATCGATTTGAGGTTCACATAAGCGTGTCGGACTACTGAGTCCGAAAACTTTTGTGCCAGCTTGTTGAGCACGACTTGCAGTTCAAATGTATTCAGAGTTCGCATCGGTCGTGTGCCTAGCGTCGAAACCAGGTAGCGCTTGATCTCAAACTCTGTGGTCTTCTTCGTCGCCGGCCGCCATCGCCCTTCGCGCATCGGGACGTAGCGGTTTTCAACGAACCACTCGAAGGTCACGGAATCATCGAACATCAACTCTGTTCCGCCGCCAGCCTTTCCGCCGTTCGACTGGCGGATGATCTCTTGCAATTGCGCTTCGGCTTCGAATTTGCGGAACTTGGCCTTTGATCCGATGACGACCTTGCGCGTTTTCTCGACCTCCTTCCCGTCCGGGTCTTGCAGGTAGACCCGGAACTTTCCATACCACTTCTTTTCCCGTGTTCCTTTGAGGTACACGGTGCCCTTCTGATAGACCATTGCCATCGTAGTTCTCCTGTTCTGGTCCCGAACAGTTTGGTCGCGGAGAACACACTTCTATTTGAGCATCCCGCGGCGCTGTCGGGAAGAGGGGTTTATGCGGCGCTCTGTTGCGCGATGAATTCGTTCACGTCGGCATCTCGGAATCGCAATAGAGGGCCGAGTTTGACAGCGCGAATTCGGGGATGGCGGCGCGTGGCGTGGTCGCGGACCCAACGTTCAGAGACGCCCAAGCGCGCGGCGACTTGCTTCGGCGTAAATAGCCGCTCGTCGGAGGAGACGGGAGGAATGGAATAAGCGTTGGGTACGCGAGCCGGGCCGAACTTTGGAGGATGATTCATAAGGGCTCCAGGGGAAGGATTGTCAGCCAGGTGCGGCGCGAGAGCTTTAGACTCGTCCGCAGAATCACGATTGCCCGCAGCGTTAGCTGCTGTCCAATTCGTTTTCCAGAAGCGGTTATTTAGTTTCTGAATAAGTGAATAAAAGCAACGTACGAAGTTGGGCCAAGGCGAACACCTATTTTTAGGATCATGGCGTCTAAGGATTTACAACGCGTCTCACAGCTGCTCGAATCTGAACCCTTGAACGCGAATCGTCACTTACGGTCGAGACCCAATTTGGAGCTTGGATATGGCGCGCAGAGAAGAGAAACTGTTGCAGTCGGTCATCGCGGTGGCCGAGGAATTGAGCTTTTCACGGGCCTCTCGCAAGGTTCGTCTTAGTCAGCCGACGATCTCACGAAACATCTTCGAGATCGAAAAAGAGATCGGATTCAAACTCTTCGAGAGAAACCGCAGGACGGTGAAGCTGACGGATGCCGGGAGAGCCTTTGTTGAAGAAGCGCGAATGGGAGTTCTGCACCGCGGGCGCGCTTTCGACGCGGCGCGTGCTGTCATGGAGAATGCAGAAACGGTGCTCAACGTCGGCAAATCACCATACGTCGATCCCTTCCTCGTCACTACTCTGCTTTCGATCCGGTTGCCCCTTTTTCCGCGATTGAGAATCAATCTGTCCAGCCAGTTCTCTTTTGAGTTGGCTCATGAGGTTCTGGAGGGCGACTTGGATCTGGCGATCGCAAACGAACCGCCGGAGTCGGGACACCTCACAACCGTTAAGATCGGAGAATCGCCCTTCTACATCGCAATGTCGGAACAGCATGAGCTGGCCTTCGAGCGTTCCATCATCTTTGAAGCGCTTACCGGTCGTCGCTGGATTCTGTTCGATCGCCGAATGCATCCTCTGGTTTACGACGCGGTGATGCAACTCGCTGAGAAACGAAACGTGAAGCCGACGAGAATTCAGCATGTGATCATGCCGGAAGAGGCGTTCCCGTTTCTCCTCGACGGGTCCGCAGTCGCCTTTGTGGTAAAGTCGGGGGCGCTGCGTATCGCGCGGGATGGCGTTACTGTCCGCCCACTTGCCGAAGAAACGCTGACGCTCAAGACGTATCTCGCTTCTCGCGCGGACGACCCGTCCAGAGTTGTGAGCGAGTTGGTGCGGGCTTTCATGCGAAAGCTGATGACCTTCAACAAGGTTCAACGGCACCTATTTCCGGCGGCCTCCTGATGAGTTCGCTGATTCTTCGACGCTCTCAGGCTTCACGCTCTCAATCTCTCATCGCGATCTGAGCGCCGACTCAAACGCTAAAATCTTTCGAGCCGATAAGCGATGAATTTCGCCAAGCGGCGAGCTCCGAAAAGCGACGAGTTTAGCCGGTGGTGTGAGCGATGTCTTTCGCCGGGTTTTGGCTCGATTGGGTTTTGTTTTCAGGCGGATGGGGGCACCGTTCCGCGGCCCGCATCGGCGCGATGTAAGCGAGGCAATGGCGCACGACTGGGGTTGAGGTGCGGATCCGCTTTCATGGGGGTTTCTCGGTCGATGGGTTTCGTCGGTTCTCCCGTGCCGAGGACCGTTTCGAGAGGTGGCTTAGCTATTCAGGCTGGGGTATCGGCCCCGTCTCCTCGCGTGAAGACGAGAGTTGGAAAGTATCTGTGAAGCGCTCGTTCTCGATCTTGGGTGGCTGGAATAGCGCTTTCAATGAGATCGGGCAAGCCGTGGTCAAGAACGTGTGGATACAAGCGGTTAATCTCTACCATCGGCGCAATAATGCCCCGTTTTGTATGTCCGAACTCTGGAAGAGCATCGATAATGACTTCGGTACGTCGATCCGCGATTGAGGCTCTCAACGAGTCAACATAGCCGATGTAGAGAATTCCAGCTTCTCCAACCGGGATTTGCTGAATTGCTTCGCTAAGAAGACGAACCACATTGCGCGCTAGTGCGGACTGATCTTCGACACTTTCGAGCCGCCATCGCACACACAATGGCATCTTCACGTCATCTGCAAACGGTCCAAACTGATCCTTAACCAGGAGAAAGAGCCCGTCCCAGCCTTCCTCTTTACTGTCGGCCGAAATAAGTTGCTCTACATATAGCGGGCAAAATGCCTTGAGCCTTGTGGGCAAGGTAGTCTCGGTAGCAAGATGGCGCCATTCTGCATGACCCCAGGCAAATTGCTTCTCCCGAAACGGATTCAGACTGCTCCACAGATCAAGCAGATCCTTACAAACCTCCTCGGCACGGATGCCGGCGATTGGCTTCATGAATCGGAGACGCAGATCTCCGATGATTGAGGAGTCCTTTTGCTTCTCTTGCCGAAACCACCCTCGAATCTCGCGCATGAGATTAACAGCGTGAGTTTCAACCTCGGACCTGCGACTTTGCAGCTTGCACTCCATCACAACAGGAAAGTGCATATCATGTACGCGCAGATCAGGGGTAGGCGACCTCGGGTCTGTCAGTATGAACGAGAGTGTCCGTCCCATCTCCGCTGCGCGGGCGGCCACAAGAAGCTCGTAGATGCGAGAGTCGACTTCTCCTGCCGGAGCCCTCCGAAGCTCTTTGAGCTTGTCGACCCCTCGTTCCACTTTCTGCAATTGGCTTAATGACTCACAAAGTGTCGCAATTTGGGGCACCAGAGTGGGAGCTTCGTACATGTCAAAATGCGGATCTCCCTCCAAGAGGGCCATTGAGAGCGTCAGCCCATAGCCGAATCTCTCTCTTTGCAACATGGGCTCGGCGGAAATGTCCCCCAAGAGAAACGGCGGATCCACGCCTCTTACGCGCATAAGAAGCTCTCCCCGTTCCAACTGTCTCTTTACCCATGAATCAGGGAAATATTCAAGTAGGCGTGCCAACCCCCTCTCAAGGGCCGTCTCGATATCGACCTCGTCTTTCGGAACAGTTCCGGGTTCGAGATCTATCTGCCAGAGCCTGTTTTTCTGGATCGGTAGCGGATCTTCCAACAGATCGGGATCGATGCCCAACTCCCCCAGAACTTCGTCGATCGCCTCGCTGACTGGTTCCATGCCACTGGCGGCGCGGGCCATAGCCGCTTCGGCTTGATGCAGTTCTTCAGCGGAGTCCGGGGATGGTTCAGTTTCCAAGCGCTTCCAGGCAAGGCTATGGCATTCGATCGCAGCCTTCATTTCGGCTTCATGCTCTTGCATCCTAAGCACGAGCGAATTGAGCCGCCTTTGTTGGTCTGGGGATAACGGTCCTGTCTGTTCTGATTCCATAGAAAACAAACACAACGTGATTCCCAATTATCGCCACAGTATGTGAAAACAAACAATCGCGTTCACTCGGTGGAGTTTTTTTCGATGATGTCGATTTCGATTTTTCCGGACCAGTCGCATTCGGGGCAGGTGATAAGTCCGGTCGTGGCCTCCGTAAGTCCGATGTTCTTGAGCTCGATCGAGAATCCACACTCCGGGCACACGTGGGCGCTTCGCAACGGCTTCCGCCCTTCGGGCGGTGGGGCGTGTTGTGGGCTCATGGGGGAGTTCTCGTGAAGCATGCCCTGATCTTGATCTGGCGGGAAACCTCCTGCGGACGTTTCGATCGTGTGATGGTGTCTCTGCCTGGTTGCTCGGGCGGATTGAAGAAGACTATGCGTAACTGTTCCTATTGATGCCTTCACGCCAGTTCGTTGCTTGATGGCTCCAAGCGCCGCTCGACTTCAGCGATAAATGCCGAAGGCCGCACGCCGAATGCCTGGCAGAGATTCACGAGGGCCTGGATTGAAGGATTTCTTCGCCCTCGCTCCAGCATGTTGATATATCTGGAATCGTAGCCAGCGCGATCTGCCAATTGCTCTTGCGTCCATCCCTGGCCTATTCGGAATTCCTTGATCAAAGTAGAAATCGCTCCGCGCCATGTAGGCAGAAGCTCGGTCGCCGAATGTGTCTTGGAGCGTTCATTTCGCACTACTCTTGATGATGAATTCTCTGTTACATTTCTGCCACGAACAATTGTTTAAGTTGCAATTAGAGAATGCTTTAGACGCTCTACCCCTTGTAGGAAGCCATTAAATAAATACGGTTGAGATTGTGTTTTTGTACCTCGCCATTCGCGAAAAATAATCTTCTCTTTTTTTGATGGAAGATGTTGTATTTTCGACACAGACGGCGGTAGTCCCGCCGATTCATAGCATTCCGTGAAAAGAGAACTCGTTGTCTTCGTCCAGTCCTACAGAGCGAGCGCTACTGGTCCCGTTTCTCTGCTCAGAAGAGAACCCAAAAACGGCCGATGCGCCTGTGTCCGTTGAGCCTCAGTCGCTCGATGACGAAGACCTTATGGCGTCGCTCAAGACGGGCAATCAGGAAGCACTGGCCGAACTCTTCCGTCGCTACTCTCGATTGGTGTTGAGCATTGCTCTTCGTATCCTTCGCGATGCGGGCGAGGCCGAGGAGACCACGCAGGACATCTTTTTGTTTCTATTTGAACGTGCCGCGAATTTCGACCGTAGCAAAGGGGATGCCAAGGCCTGGATCGTACAGGTCGCCTACCATCGGTCACTGGACCGGCAAGACTATTTGCATCGCCGCGATTTTTATTCTGGTACAGATTTCGAGATTCATGCCGATACTTTGGCGGGTCCACATGACGTGGAACGGGAGGTTGCGTCGAGACAGGATCGGGAGCGTCTGAAACAGGCATTTGAGAGCCTCTCCGACAAGCAGCGCCGCACTCTCGAACTCTTCTTCTTCGAAGAGCTCGATTTCAAGGAGATCGCGGAACGACTCGGAGAATCACTTGAGAATGTCCGGCACTACTACTACCGCGCGATTCAGAAGCTGCGGAAGGACGGGCTGATCGCGAAGCTCAAGGACAATAAAAAACCATGACCGGAACTGAACCCCATTTCGAGCATGACAAGTACGACGAGCTCTGCGCTCTCGCGACCGCGGGCGTTCTCACGCCGGCCGAGTCGGAACAGCTCTTCACGCACTTGAATGAATGTGCCGAATGCAGCGAGATCTTTGCCCAGTATCAGCACATCGCGACCGACGGGATGGACTTCCTTCAAAGTCAATACGCCGTTCCTAAAGTGGTTGAAGCTTTCGATCAAGAATCCGCACTTGAGAAGCTCATTGAAGCGACGAATGTGCCGCGGCGGCAAGTTGTCACCATGTCTTCCGATCAGGCGAAGGCTGGCCAGTGGCGCATGCTAGTTCACGGTTTGATCGCAGCATCTCTCGTTCTCGGTGTCGCAGGGGGTGCATATTGGGCTGGTCTGCGATCGAAAAAACAACCTGTGCACGAGGCGAGCGCTGCACCCAACCCAATCTTTGCGAGATTAGCAGCTCAAAAGCTTCAGCTTCAAAAATCAATCGCTGATGATAACCAGCGCATTTCGGTTCTGGAACGCCAAGTCGCGGAAAGCAAGGACGAAGCCGAGAGGCTGCGCTCCGATGTTAACACTTCGGCGAGCGATCTCGCGATCGCCACTGCCGCGATGAGTGACGAGAAAACACAATCGAGCGTGCAGATTGGCGCGTTGACGAGAGATCGTGACAACGCTGCCGCTCAGCTGCGCGACGCCCAAAGTCGGTACCAGATCGTTCAGGACGAATTGACTTCTCTGCGAGATCAGCACCGGCAGGATCTGCTGCGGATGGCCTCGCTCGACGAGCGCGTTACGACCATGACGGCATCTCTCAACGACCAATCAAAAAAGCTAAACACGGACGAAACATATCTCTCGTCGGATCGTGACATTCGCGATCTGATCGGCGCCCGCAATCTCTACATCGCTGACATCATGGACGTGGATGAGCAAGGGGAATCCCGTAAGCCGTTTGGTCGCATCTTCTACACGAAAACGAAATCTCTGATCTTCTATGCGTATGACCTCGACCAGCAGCCGGGAGTAAGACGGACCAGCACCTTCCAGGTGTGGGGGCGCACGGGTTCCGGTGATCGGAAGCCCCTGAACCTTGGCGTCCTTTACATGGATAGTGAATCAAACCGGCGGTGGACGCTCCGCGTGGACGATCCGAAGCAGCTTGCGCAATTGGAAGCTGTTTTCGTTACGATCGAGCCGCGTCCACAGGCCGACAGGCCTACCGGCAAGCCCTTTCTCGTTGCTTCACTGCGACGGGAGCCTAATCATCCTTAGCAACTGTTCAAGCCCTGAGCTAGCACTTGCCCGTCGTGGTGTTCGTGCTCCGAAGCGACAAAGATTGCCACGATATGCGATGCACGCTGCCGACGGCGCAAGCGGCGAAGATGGCCGTATTTGACGCGGATTCACGCACATTTTCAGGAGTATATAACCGCCTAATAGTTGTTGACGCATCGTTGGTAGTGCAGCGATTCGCGGTTTGTAAAGAATAAAAGTGGTGTGGCTGAGCGCGGGCCGTGAGACTGCTCTGTGAATGTTAGGTGACTTAGAAAAAGACGGGGTACAGAATCGGCGCGTTGTCCGTACTAGTGAATACAAGAGACACTGCTCCCCTTCCAGCTCACCTCAGAGGAGACCCAGATATGCGCCGCATCTCCGCCGCCCTGCTCTTCGTACTACTTCTACCTTGTTGCGTATTCGCCCAGGAAGGCAGCGCGACCCTCACTGGCTTCATTCAGGATTCTTCCAAGGCAGTAATTCCCGGCGCCAAGGTGACTGCGATCGACTCGAACACGAACCAGCACTTCGACGCGACGACCGGTAAAGACGGCAGCTACACGATCGTTTCTCTTCCAGTGGGACCATACGAGTTGGAAGTAGAAAAACCAGGCTTCAAGACGATCTTGAAGGACGACTTATTTCTGCATACGCAGGACGCGCTGGAAATTAACTTTCAGATGGCGGTCGGCTCGGCGTCCGAGTCTATCACCGTCTCTGCGGATACGACAAATGACTCTCCTGCGGTGAGTATGGTCGTGACACGAGAGTTTGTGGAGAGCATGCCGTTGAATGGGCGATCGTTCCAGGACCTAATTGCTCTGGCACCTGGAACAGTAAATGCCAACGCAAGTAGCACTGGTAGCGCTGACGGAACCGAGGGACTCTTCAGTATCAATGGGCAGCGTGGTGACGCAAATTATTTTACTGTGGACGGCGTGTCCGCGGGCACAGGAAGCGCAGTGAACAGCACAGGACTAGATCCTCGTGGATTGGCTGGAGTATTGCCAGCCCAGACTGCGCTAGGAACAACGCAAGGGTTAACCTCGGTAGATGACTTGCAAGAATTTAAGGTCCAGACTTCTGGATACAGCGCCGAAAACGGGCGACAGCCAGGGGGGCAGGTCCAGTTCACCACTCGTTCGGGAACCAATGATCTGCATGGATCTGTATACGACTACTTCAGGAACGAGGCTTTGGATGCCAATAGCTACTATTTCAATGCCAATTCGATCGCGCGTCAGCCAGAACGTCAAAACGATTTCGGCGGAACCTTCGGTGGCCCGGTACGAATTCCGGAGATTTACAACGGCAAGGACGAGACTTTCTATTTTGGATCATACGAGGGATTGCGTTTAAGGTTACCAAACTTTGCGTCGATTGGTGTGCCAACGGTCGCTTTTCGACAGTTTGCCGGGCCGGTGTGGCAATCCTTACTTAACTCATATCCTACACCCAACGGCAGAAACAACGGCGATGAATGCGCTGTCGCGCTCAATGTGAGCTATAACTTCTCCTGCATGGCGCTCTGGAACGGCGCTCTGCCGAACTCCAATGCTCTTGATTCGGGCAATTTCAGAATCGACCAGATCGTTAAAAAGCGTCTGCAGCTTTTTGCGCGTTACGCAAATACTCAATCCCACACGTCAGCGTTCAGTGTGCAAGGCCATGGCAGCGACCAGGGAATCTCCAGCGCGCGCACGCAGGGAGCGACTGCCGGAGCAACTTTGCGGGTATCTCCGCATGTGACAGAGGAACTGCGTTTTGGCTGGACGGAAGATGGAGAGCAAATCCAAATCGCACCCTCAACATTAGGTGGTGCAATCCCCTATCCGATTGGTTTGGTGGTCCCCGCTCAATACGCGCGGGCCGGAGCATTGGTGAGCACGGCTAACGTTCTAGAGTTGCGCGGCCCTACATTTTTCGATCTCATCATCCCTCCTGGATATTCCAGATTCGAACAAAACGTTCATCAATACAATTTAGTGGATGATGTCGCTTGGGTTCGCGGCAGCCACGCTCTCAAATTTGGCGCAGATTGGCGTCGCTTGCGCTCTCTATACGATAGTGGGCAGTATCAAAGCTCTATGACGAGCCTCTCTGCGGTCTCTGTGCAGCAGGGCGTCGCAGACTATCTTTTGGTCAGCGCAAGCCAACCCGGGTATCCGACATTCACGAATCTTTCTCTCTATCTGGAGGATAGTTGGAAAGTGGGTTCGCGCCTAATTGTCGATTATGGCGTTCGATGGGAATTTAACCCCGTTCCCGGAGCCGTGAATGGCCTCTATCCCTTGGCGCTCACGACGGGAAACCTATCAGAGGCACAACTCGCCCCTGCGGGTACACCCCAGTATCGCACCTCCTATGATCACTTTGCGCCTCGTATAGGCTTTTCGTACCAGGTGAAATCCCTGCGTGGGCGGGCGCTGGTCGTGAGAGGGGGCTTTGGGATCTTCTACGATACGGGCCAAGCCTTCGGAGCCAATGGCTACACGGGTTATCCGTTCTTCGCATCCACGCCCTATCTCACAAACGTCGTATTGCCAGCGTCGCCAAGTGAGTTAGCGCCCCCAAGTCTGAACACTCCATTGGTAGCCCCATACGGTTCGCTGTCTTTAAATGACCCGGATTTGACGTTGCCATACACGGAATCCTGGAATCTGTCTCTAGGCCAAAATTTGACCGATAGAAACACACTCACGGTCTCGTATGTAGGGAACGAAGGAAAGAAGCTGCTCTATACCTATCAATATGGAGGCGCCGCTTTCGGTCAACCTCTTCCGCAAAATCCGCTTTTTACTACATTGTCACTCACGAGCAATGCGGCATCGTCCAATTACAACGCCCTAGAGGTACAGGATCAAGGCTATGTGGCTCCGGGGATGCAGGCCATTGCCTCCTACACCTGGGCCCATGCATTCGACAACACCTCAGAGGATGAGGGATCTTATCCGCCAGTGTGGGGGAACTCGGACAATGACATCCGGCAGGTTTTCAATGTTGCCTTAAATTATCAAATCTCCGGGGGTTCTACGGGACGCATTGTGCGGGCGTTGAGCCACGGATGGTCTTTGAGTCAACGATTTACAGCCCAGAGTGGTCAGCCAATTCAAGTGGTCCAGAACGTTTATGTTAATTCGTCCAACAGTTCGTTGCTTGTGATTCCAAACTTAGTGAAGGGAGTCCCCGTCGTTCTGAGGAACGTATCTGGTGATCCTTTTGGTTGGGCCCTAAACACTTCGGCCTTTGCTCCTGTACCTATCAATGCAGATGGCAGCCCCGTGCAACAAGGGAACCTGCCGCGCAACTACGTACATGGCCCTGGGTTCTGGAATTTGACAAGCTCTGTCCAAAGAAATGTTCCTTTTGGAGAGCAACTAGCACTCTCGTTCCGGGTGGAGGCCTTCAATATCATCAACCACCCGAACGCCGGTAATCCTGACCCGTGTTTGTGTGATGGCAATTCGTTTGGCTTGATTGGAGTTGCAGGTCCTCTTACTCGGTCATTTGGCGTTCCAAATCCGCTTTATACAACCGGCGCGCCTCGCTCTTTGCAACTATCGCTGAAGTTAGCGTTCTAACCCGGCCTAACATTGACAATGCCTTTCGCGAGGATCTGGAGAAATTGGATGTGGGGTCACCCGTCATTGCGAATGCGGCTAGCATCAGTCTGTCAAGTTGCAGCGATCTGTTTTTCTTTCGTGAGCTGTAACGCGACAGCCTATGCCGGACGACAGATCCGATTTTCTACAAACGAAGTTACTAACGCGTCGACAGATGTTTCTCCTGACGGTCGGACGCTCTTGTTTGATCTCCTCGGGCAGATCTACACACTTCCAATCTCGGGCGGGGAAGCGCACCAAATTACAGACGGAACCTCATGGAATAAGGAGCCTCGCTTTTCTCCAGACGGTCACGAGATTGTTTTTGTAAGTGACCGGAGTGGTTGGTCCGAAGTTTGGGAGCGGACGCTACGTTCGGGGTACTCGCATCAAATCACCTCGACTACATGGGGCGCTTACTCCGATCCTAGTTTCAGCCGCGATGGGAACCATATCATTGTGGCATTTTCGGACCGAGATCACGACCCAGGGCTCGTGGGCGATCATACGGACCTCTGGTCGTATCCGGTCCGACGCGCAGGTGCAGCTGATCACATGTATCAGCTGTTCTTCTCTGGCGAAGCTTCGAACGAAGACTCTGATTCCGGTCGTCGTGAGATGGCATGCAACTTTTATCCGGATTCACGACCTAGCGGATGCCCGCAGCAAAATCGCAGCGAGCCCAGCGTAGGGAAGAATGACGGCAATATTTACTACATATCAACTGACATAGCAGGGTCGGTCGTGTCCTGGCGAGTAGCACGACTCGATCCAACCAGAGGATTGGTGAGCACCGTTATTCCTCCAAAGGGGCCCTCAAGTGAGGTAGATCGTCCCACGGTCAGCCCTGACGGTCAATACGTTGTGTATCAGCTCATCGAACACTCCACATCGACTTGGCGCGTCCGCGACCTGACGACTGGTAGAGATGAAGCTTTAGTTTCTACCGAGACGGACTCGCGAGTACTAGATGCTCGATTCCCGGATGAGCCGGGAGGGGCTTTTACTCCCGACGGAAAGAGTTTTGTGTTCAGCTGGCGCGGAGCTCTTTGGTGTGTAGAACTCCATACGAAAATTGTGACCCGCATACCGTTTAGGGCCAGGGTTAATCGGGTGCTAGCTCCGCTGGCTCATTACAACGTGCCCCCCACCGATGCCACAATCGCCGCGCGTCAATTGGCCGACCCAGCGGCGTCTCCGGATGGTCATTGGCTCGCATTCAGGGCCCTCAACCACATCTATGTGGTCCCCCTCACGTCCACATCCGGAAAAAGTCCCGGTAGGCGGCTCACCGCAAAAAACGAATCGGAGGCCGGGCCAGCCTGGTCACCCGACGGTAGGTTTTTGGCGTACACCGTATGGGATGACAGGGCCGGTGGCGCGATATATCGGGTAAGTTTCCACGCCGGAAAGGCAGGCGCCCCAGAGAGACTGACAAATGAAGTCGGCCGGTACGGCGAGCTATGCTACAGCGCTGTGAATGGCGCGCTCTTCTCTAGATTCACGGCTGCTCGCTCAAATGGAGTTGGGGTCGTTCCGCTACATTCCAAAGAGCTCGTGCGCGTCGGCGTAGGAGAGGCCGGATTTGATTCCAGATCGACTGGCGCCTACAACGCCTGTACGGAACCGGAACCCGACAATGAGCTTCACGAAGTATTGGTTCGGGCTACGCCGACAGCAGCATTCGTGACAATTCATAGGAGCGACATTGCCTCGGCAACGCATGTTAACTCCATCATTCTTACGCTTCTCACGCCGCCCTTCGCCAAACCAATCATCTCCGCAGACGGTGATAGCCTCGCGCTCAACGCTGAAAATGGCTTGTATGTTTTGCGAAGGCTTCACGAATTAAGAGCGAGCACCAAGATCGACCTCAGGTCTGGAAGGGATAGATTCAAACCGAAGCCCGGACTGGTGATTTATGTATCTCCGGAACGGGTAAACGACGCCATTTGGTCACCTACAGGACAAGTTCTGCTCTACGTTCTTGGAAAAAAGGTGCACCGATACGATGTCGCGTCTGGCCGGGAGACTGTCCAGACAGTCGAAATCAACGTTCCTCGCGACGTTCCTAAGGGCGAGTTGTTAATTCGTAACGCGCGACTAATCACGATGAAAGGGGACGACATCATTGAAAACGGGGATTTGCTGATTCGAGACGATCGAATTGCCGGAGTTGCCCCGACAGGATCGTTGCTAGCGCCCTCAGGAGCGCGCGTAATTGACGGCAGTGGCCTGACGGTACTTCCCGGTTTCGTCACCCTTCACGAACATATGTGGCTCTTTGCCGACGGTGATCCATGGCACTTCGAATACGACTCACCAATGGAGCAGTTGCACCTACAACCGTGGGCGTACACATCGTTTCTGAGTTTTGGTGTTACGGCATTCCGTACGCTCAGGGATGACATAGAGCTCGTTACAGACGCCGACAGAGCCGATGCTGGCGATCTCTTGGCGCCGCGACTCTTCACGGCAGGGCCGGGCGCTCTTGAGCCTACCGAAGGTACTGCTGAAGCAGAGATGACTTCGATCCGAAGGGCGAGAGATTTTGTCAATTTCTTTTCGGAGAACGGCGTGGAAACCGTTAAGGACCGAATGATCTCAGGGGAGCACGTCTTGCGCGACGTGCCTCGCGTGTTGCGACGGAATTACGCGGTGGCGGCAAGAGAGAAGCGCTTAATGGTCACGGCGCACGATGCTGATTTTGGCGCGAGTATGACCAATCTAATCGACGGATACACAGGGCATGAGCATGTCTTCTCGGTGGACGGCCTCTACGACGATGCCGCCGAATTCATAGCTCAGAGCGGAAGTACCTTTACTCCAACGTTCACTGCTGACCTCGGTGCCCCCAACCTCGGGTCATGGGACCCAGCCAAGGACCCACGCGTGAAGCGATTTATGCCTGCAGTAGACAGCGAGCGCTTGTTCCAAGCCCGCGAGACATCGCCCGAACTATCTGCACTTGTTACTGGGCAGGCCGCCCGCGTTGTCTCCTTTGGCGGAAAGGTGGGTGTCGGGACGGACTCAGATATTGGAGGAGCTGGCGTGCACTGGGAAATGTGGTTCATGGCCGAAGGAGGCATGAGCGCAGAAAGAATCTTGCACGCTGCGACCATCGACGGAGCGGAAGCGCTTGGAGAGGCGAAGAACTTTGGCTCGCTCGAAGTAGGCAAACGTGCCGATCTACAGGTACTTTCAAAAAACCCTCTCGATGATATTCACAACACAATCACGACTAAGTACGTCATGAAAAACGGGCGGCTCTACGACGCTATGACATTGAATCAAGTGTATCCGGCGGCACGGTCTCTATCGCGACAGTGGTGGCAGACCTCCGACTGCGCTGAGCCTTCGCCGCCAAAGTTCGGCTTGGGTTTAAATCAACACAAATGACTTGCCAGTCAATTCAATCACGAGAGGAGAAGCGTTAGATGAAGGTTCTAGAAGCCAGTGTTTTAAAGTGCAAGTTCGGAGGAATCGCCCTCTTTTTGTTTGTTCTTACCGCGATGCCCAGAACTGCTCATGGATGCGTGCAGATCACAACGTCGGCAGCATTTGGCCGAACGCTTACCGTGCATAGTCTGTCAATGCGGAACATGGCCATTGGACTCCAGCAAAATAAGGACGACCCGTCACGCGGAAACGAAACAGGCGCTGACAAGCTTGTTATTATGCCTTCAGGTCTGGCTTATATCGTCACCCGGCATGGCACGGGGAGGCAGCTACAGGATGGTGACGTCGTTCTGGCACACGTTACTGGACTCCTGGCGAATGGCACGGAGTTCCGCCGAACTCCAAATAATCGCGAAGTCGAACCTGTCTGGCTTTCCCGTGAAAGCAATGTCCCTGGCATCATTGAAGGCATGGAACATCTCAATGTCGGCGATCAAGCTATTCTAATTATCCCGCCAAAGCTAGCGTTTGGTGACCATGATGACGTTTGGGCTCTTCATGGAACTGTAGGCATTCCTTCAAACTCTACCTTGGTGTATTTCGTCGAGATTGCGGACGTTAAATCGAACGACGTGGCAAAAATCCTAGAGAAGACGATCGAGTCGAGAGGAGTAAATGCCGCGCTGCAACAATACGCAGATCTAAAATCGAAGGGTTTTCCGGATGTCTATCACGGGGAAGAAAGTCTCAATGGGCTCGGGTTTTACCTCCTTGATGACAAAGCTGATCCGAATTCAGCCATTCGGATTTTTCGAATAAATTGTGACGAATTCCCCCAATCAGCGAATGTATACGACAGCCTCGGAGAAGCATATGCCCGCAAGGGCGACAAGGAACGTGCGATCGAGAGCTACCGGAAGGCGTTGACCATCGATCCGAAGTTTCCAAGTTCCGTCAAGGCGCTGCAGAAGTTGACAGTAAACTGAGCGCAACCGTCATCGTCGCCACGAGCAATTGGGAAGGCCGAACCGGATCTTTGCCTTGAAGATACTGTGGAACCGGACTTGATCGAAGACGGGAGTTACGTGCATGAATCCAGTTGTGCCCCGGCGCCGTTTTTTGCGGCAAAGCTTTGCATTCAGCGCGCTAGCCACACTGGGATCCTTACGAGGTATCGCAGGCCCTTTGCGGTCCTCTTCCCAGGAATCGGACGTCCTGATGGTCGGGGACTGGGGGGCCGATGACGATTTCTCGGCGCAATCCGGAGTCGCTGCGGGGATGCGCCGGTACGTTCATGACCAGGGGATCGCAACGCAAGCATTGTTGATGCTGGGCGACAACTGGTACGGCGACCTTGCGAGTGGCGCGCAGTCGCCGCGGTGGCAAACGCAGTTCGAAGCAATGTATCCGGCAAGCGACTTTGCCTGTCCTGCGTACGCGATCCTTGGAAACCACGATTATCAGATCGGGCCGCTGAACAAGGTCGATGCAGAGCTCGAGTATGCAAAGAGCGGGAAGTCGCGTTTCACCATGCCGGCGCGCTGGTACAGTTTTGAATTTCCGGTGAAGCACCCGCTGATCACTTTCATTGCGCTTGACAGCAATGTTCCCGAAGGGGATGGAACTGGAGGGCGAAAGCCAGGCATCGATCGACGTGGCTTCATCACCATCACCTCTGGACAGAAGACTGAGCAGCTGACTTGGCTGGAAGGCGAATTGCGGAGGCCGCGCACCACGCCGTTCCTGACGGTGCTGGCCCATCACCCGGTGTACTCGGATGGACCGCACGGAGATCACGCGACCCTGATCCGAGACTGGGATCCGTTGTTTCGAAAATATGGCGTCCATCTCTATCTGGCCGGCCACGACCACGACCTGCAGCACCTGGAGTTCGAGAATCACCCGACCAGTTTCTTTCTGTCCGGTGGTGGCGGCGCGGATTTGTACAACCTGAAGGTCGATGAATCGCAGCGAGGGCCATTTGCAAAGAAGATATACGGCTTCAGCCACCTTTCCGTGACAGCGAAGCAGATGACGCTACGGCATCTCGATCCCAGTGGCCGCGTTCTGCACGCATTCGCAAAGACGCCGGACGGCAAAATCGAGATTTTGACGAGTGGCTAGTGCCAATCGCCAAGACTGGCGGAGATCAGTAGGAAATCGGGGCCGGCCCCGGCGAAAGTCGTCGATTGCAGTTGGCGAAACACATCGCTTTGCGCCTGCTAAATTCGTCGCCCGACGGCGACCAAGAAACAGGTGGATGGATAAATCAATGATTTGGTGCGCTGGCCTCGCGGAATCAAAGGGCGACGATGGCGACATTTGTCATCCATGGGAGACGATCGCCAGAGATGCTGGGGAGAGTTGTGCTTCTCTTCCACCGGCTTCAAGTCGAAATCGAATGGATCATGGCGGAGCGCATAGGCCAATCGGACGAGGTTTGTATCACGATCCGAGCAGACATAACGCCGGATATGTCGCGTCGCGTCGAGGCCAACCTGTGCAAGTTTGTGGATGTCCTCTCGGTCGAAATCCAGGAAGCGATGAGACGAACAAGCGCGAGTGAAGAAACGCGGTAGTGCGAGCGTCACGAGTGCTTCGGGACCTTGTCGTTTCGCGATGTGAGGACTCGAACGTGCGACTGCCCTTTCGAATACGCGCCGAACGACAGATCGAGGTGCATCTCCAGGCACAACTCGGGTTGGAACACGGGCGCCTCGCGGATCTCGTACAACTGCTGGCCAGAGCGCAAGCCATCATCACGGACCTGGAACCCGACCGAACGCTCTATCACGTGGGAATGCCGGAACGCTTCACTCAAGTCAAGTTTCTTGTGAGCAGCGCGAAGCACAAGAAGGAGATTCTCAAGGAATTCGATGTGAAGGGATTTGTCGTGCGCGAACTAATTCACTAAGGGAAAGCGAGAGTAGATGGAGGAATGCGCCGGGGTTTGCCGCAAATCGTCGCGTTTTCCGGCGAGACTCATCGCGAGCAATGGCGATTTTCGTCGCTTGTCAGTTGCTAGGGACTAGGCTATGAGAGATGTATGAGTGAAGGCATTAGTGAAGGGCAAAGGAACGTGGCCTGTGACTGGAAAACATTCCGGAGCCGACCATCGGCATCAACGATGTGCTCATTCGCGTTCGTGCGCACACGCAGGGAGTTGGCGTGAATCGCCCCGGAGCGTTTGCCGAGTTCATTGCGCTACCCATGACCAACATTTGGCGCCACGCCCCCTCGATCAACCAGGAAGTGGCCGCGATCTTCGACCCCTTTGGCATGCCGTCCACACCGCGCTTTCCTTTCCGGTGCTGGGCGAAGATGTGCTCATCGCGGGCGCCGGCCCAATCGGCATCATGGCCATTCCGGTGGTGCGGCACGCAGGAGACTCGGCATGTCGTGATTACGGACGTGAATCCCTTCCGCCTTGAACTCGCCCGCAAGATGGGCGCTACATTGGCCATCGATCCCAGGCAGACCTCCGTCGCACAAGTGCAGAAGCAACTTGGCATGCAGGAGGGTTTCGACGCGGGCCTCGAGATGTCTGGCAATGCTCAGGCGCTCCGTGACACGATCGTTGGTCTGGGTCGATGCTGCAGCGTTAGGACTGTTCGCGGTCGCGGGGTCAACACGAGCTCTGGCCGCGGGCCTTTCATTCCTGCCGGCGCTGGTCCTGGGAATCGTGACGGCGGTGGGCGGGGGCTCCCTGCGCGATGTCTTCAGTGGACGAACTCCCAAGATCTTCGAGCGAGGCGAACCTTACGCTCTCGTCGCGGTCATAGTTTCTGTATTGTTTTTATTGATTGATCGATGGACCGGGAACGTGACGCTGTCCACCTCGATCGGCGTAGTCGCGGGATTTATGATTCGGGTGCTGGCACTTCGGCTTCAATGGAAAACCAAAGCCGCTCGATAACAGAGGGGAGCAAGATGTACGGCAGCCCGTGTTGGTTCTCAAGAAGGCGAGTCCAATAATTCTCGAAATTGTGGGCCACATGTACTTGTCAGTTGAGGTCAGTCCAGGAGATGCTGGCGTTGCTGACTTCGAAGCTGCCGCCGGTGCGATAGATCGCAATCTTTCATCGGCCCGCCACAATTAGGGCAGAATTCCGGTTCAACAAATCGGCCACACGATACGCGGCGGTATAAAAATACCGCGCCGCACTCAATGTCCGGGCACTCGAAATACTCTGGCCCGATTACTTCGCGTTCAATGGTGACTTCCTGCTCAAGCTGGTTTGTTTTTGCTAACGCATACATTGCCGCACCCTCTTAGTCGATGGCGACGATCAGCTTCTTAGCATAGGCTTCGGCGCTGGGCCAGTCAGGCGAAACGTACATATCTTTAGAGTGACCTGACTTTGCCTCTGTGACGACGAAAAATGAATAGAGATTGGGGTCATTGCGAACGTCTTCGCGGGCGGCCTCAAGCAGCTCATCCCACAGGAAGTCGTCATAGTCGCCTCCATCAGGGTTCGGGATATCCGCTGGCGCATAGTTCTTCTCAAGTTCAAGCGCCGCAGCAAGAGCCTCGCGTGCTTCCGTATCAATTCCGCTGAAAACCTCGCGAGCAAACGTCCGGTCGTAGGTTTTCAGGACCTCCACGCGCCGACTACCCGTTTGCTGTTCAAAAAACACTTCCTGACGCGGCATATAGAACCTCTGCTGGAATGATTATCCCAAGGTCTGATTCAGTGAGTCCAGGTCCATTGAATGAATTCAGTTGGCAAACCAGGTAAGCTAATGGACGCCGGAAAAGTCGTTCGTCGGCAATGAATTTTCACCCAATTCCCAACTGATTCCGATTACTCTGATGTTCGACTGCGGCGATAGCCGCAAGCCCGTCGGGGGGGCGAGACAAGGGCGCTCCCGCCGGATGGCTGGAGCATCGGTCAGGGTGGGCAGACGGGCTATGTTCACTCAATGAGATTGTCATTTGCATCCCAGATTCGACCATTGTAGGAGATTCGCCCCACCAGATGTTTTCGAGAGTTGTAGATATTCCCACACCTGGCTTTCATCTCAGAGGCACCAAAATTGTATTGGTCACGATAGGCGGAGAATAACCTGGATGCTTCATCGGCGAATTGAACAGGGATGTCCAGCGTTGGCGCACCGTTCGCCGCTAGATGGATATAGTGAGGTTCAAGTTGAAGGATTGGAGCCAAGGTCCTGACTTTCATCGCGTCCTCCTTTACGGCACTGCAAGGTAGACGGAGCCTATCTAACAGGCTCCGTCGTGAAATGTTGGAGTGGTTAGGCCGCTGCGGACTTCTTCGCTGCCTTCTGCTGCGCCTTGGCTGGCGGTTTCGGTGCGACCTTCTTCACGGTCTTGCACTTCGCCGCGACCTCCTGCTTGACCGCTGCTGAGATGGCGTCGATGTCCACCTTGTAGGTCTGGGCGGCATCGCGCAGAACCTTCGCGGCGTCGGCTTGGTTGTGCATGGACAGCAAAATGACCGTTTCGACCATGAGGCGCCCGAGCCTGCTTTCCTCGGCTTTGGGCAGAAAGGCCGCCAGCAACTTCGCCGGGGACTCGCCGTCCTTGGGTTTGCCCATGCCGAGCTGCCGGATGAGAACTGCGAGACGCCTTTCGTCCAGCATCGCGGTCAGACGTGCGACGACAAAAAGCAAATCGCGCTTCATGAGGCGAACCGGCACCGCATCGCCAATGGCTTTCAGCACCCGCAATCCGGTGGTCTGAGCCATCGCCTCCTCGCGGCGGCGCTTCTCTTCTGCGGCTTTCGTCGCGGCATCGGCTTGCACGTGCCGCCTTTGCTTCTTGGGGTGATGCACTGGGCATTCGGGATTGGCGCAGACCTTACGGACTTCGCCCTTCTCGCTGCCTTCGGCAACAATCGCCTCAGTGATGAATTTGCATGTCTTGTATTCCGGCGCGTCCTGCTGAAATTTGTTCTTTGGCTTCTCCTGCCGGATTTCGACATATTGATTCCGTGGGACAACCGGACTGCCTTCGGGGGGGGTGCCGTAGGCCGTGCTGATCTGTACCAGTTTGGGCTTCGCAGCGACCGTCTGTTTTACGTGCGCGTCCACCTTTGCCGCATAGCAGACAGGATCGGTGCATGAATCGTGCTGCGCCCCGATGCCCTCAAAGAGCAGCGTGTTGTGCCCGGTGCGCTTGGGGCATTCGAGGCAGGAACCAGCCTCCGTCACAAGGCTTGCGTCCTCTTTCGAGAAGGGTGCTGTGGCAAGCTCCAAGAGAATGTTGTGTTCCATCCATTCCCGCAGGTGGCGAACGGGGAGCAAAATGCGCTTCGGCTTGTTGCCGTTGGCATAGCTCTCCTGCCAGCAAGCGGGCAGCGCTTCTTCCTGTTGCGCGGTCTGCAACTTCGCCAGCAAAAGCGCATGACCTAAGCCGATCTCGTCTTTCGAGAAGGCTTCGACCACAGCGGGCGCAAGCTCGGTCAAGCGCAACCGCGAGGCCACATACGCCGGCTGTTTGCCACATTTTGCCGCGATGAGTTCGATGGAATACTTCGGCTCCTCCAGCGCCAGCAACCGGGCGTAGCCGTTGGCCTCGTCGAGCGGATGCACGTCCCGGCGCTGGAGGTTTTCGACTAACTGCGCCTCCAACACCTGCGCGTCGGTCATTTCCCGGATGCAGACCGGGACGGTTTCCTGTTCGGCCAATGCCGCGCCGCGAAAGCGCCGCGCGCCGAAAACAATTTCAAAGCGGCTCTCCGAGCGGGGCCGGACAAGCAAAGGTTGCAAGAGGCCGTTGGCGCGGATGCTGGCGGCGAGTTCCTGCAAGCCGTCGTCGTCAAATATCTGGCGCGGGTTGGTGGGCGATTCAACCAGCCAATCAATCGGCAGGTCGCGATATTCGGACTGGACTTCAACGGTGGTCGTCATGGGGATTCTCCTTGTAAAGTTGTCGAGCGTGAAGGCGTGAGCGGACCGCACGACCCGCCCGTTGGGTTGGCGGGCTTACCGGCTGCGGCTGTGCAGAAACGCTTCGTAATAGCCCTGGGCGCGCAGATTCCTGTCCCACAGGCGGGCAAACTCTTCGTGCTGGCGTTTCAGCGTAGGGAGCGTAAATAGGTGCTGTTCGTCGTCGCGGTAACTCGAATACCGCTCGACGCTAACGTAATCGTTGCGCCAGTAGTACGGGGCAAGTACGATCCCGCCTCCCTCGCGGCGCACTTCAAACAACATCTCGGGATCGCGCATCGCATCGCCGTTCTGCTGGCCGTAATGCGCGACGGAGAGGGTGGGCAGACCGTTGGGGCCGCTGGTCAAGATGTCCTCGATGTCGAGCGGCATCCACGGCGGATTGTCGATGTGGAGATGAAAGCCGGGTTCGGGTTCCCCGGCCCCCATCAAAATGAGGGCCACGGTATGCATCACGCCACCTCCCGAACGGCCTCGCTTGCGAAGGCGGCATCCTCCACGCGGAGAGCATGGAGGATGGTGGAGGCGGTACGCTGGACAACTTCAAGGCTTTCGGCCAGCAATGCTGCGTTGCCCTTGTAAAGCTGGATGTAATCGCTTGAAGCGTTGCCCATCTCCAAGCCCACGGCCTGACCTACGATGAAGGCCACGGCCTCAGCCTCGGTTTCGCGCACCGTGGCGGTGGTGAAGGTACGGCGCTCGGCTTTATGCAAAAGCTCATGCGCCGTCTCATGTACCAGCGTGACGAACTCCTCGGTCTTGGACTGGCCGGGCAGCAACGCGATCTTGCCGCCGTAGGAGACGCCCAACGCCGGGGCAATCCGTTCGTTGAACTCAAGCGCGATGCTCTGAGAGGCCAGAAATTCGAGCAGCCGGTCGTGATTGCCGCCCACATCGCCGTTAATGGTGTGGTTCATCTCCGGCAGGTCCGCGCCTTCGGTCTGGGCGTAATCCCACACGTAGACGGCGCGGAAGCCGATGAGGACGCGCTGCGGCTTGCCCTCTGTTTCCTGCTCCGTTTCGTCCTTCTTGCGGCGATAGCCGACCACGGGCGCGAGAATCTGAATGCCCTTCTCGCCCCGCTTCACGAATCGGCCTAGTTCCTTCCATGTGCCGAATCCCGCTACGCGGGTAGCTGTCGGGCGCTGTCTAGCGATTTGCAAAATGTTCCCGAAACTGTAGTTGTGGAACCGCGCCATCGCTCCGAGATAGTTGGCAAGGGTTTCGCTGTGTCCCGCCTCAAGCTGCTGGATGAGGTAGTCCACGGCCTGCTTGATGAGGAGTTGGGTGGGATTGTCCTTCTGCGCAGTGCGCTGCTGGTAGGGCGAGTCGCTGCGGTTGGTCCGCTGCGCCGCATTTTTCCTGTGCGGCGCGGCGTGGATGCTGGTTGTGCCGTTGCTGCGTTCCATGTTGATGCTCCTGCTCTAACCCCAAAGGGCCGATTGGCGTCCAGAAGCAAGAGCACCCAACCCATATTTTTTTCGTTGAGTGCGCCCGCTTCATGGCTCTTCGCAACGGGCGGAGGCGGGAAGGTTCGGTCAAGGGCGGCGTTCGGTGCCGTTCATCGCAGCGCAGCGGAGACCCTTGACGGGTTCTTCCCGCCTCTGCCAGACCGTTGCCTGAAGCGGGCGTACTCAGACGAGAAATAAATCTGGTGACACTTCCTTATTGCTGTATGCCTTTGCGCACTTGGGGCTGGGCGTTGCGGGGCAGGAGACAAGCCCCGCTGAGGTGGGTGACGGAGGACCGTAGGGCCGGAGGCAGGGAGGAGCCGTCCTCCCTCAGAAACAATCGGTCCATGCAGGAGATGGTTAGGTTGATGGTCTTAGCCTAGAATCAGTCTATGTTTATCGCAGACAGTAAGCTACCCGATGATGTGGTTCGCAAACGATACGCCGAGGGCCGAGACGCGCTGTGTTGTCTGGAATGCGGCTTCGAGTGGGAGTTCGATCCGAGGGTGCCCGGAGCTATCGGGAAACCGCTGTATGTGTTGCTGGAACATCACTGCAAAGAAAACGGCGATTGACGGCTCGTTTCACAGCGAACAATTCAGGGAGTGCGTGATGTCCAAAGCCGAGTACGCAATCTTCCAAGCGCTCGACCCTTTCTTCAAGGTAGTCCTGGAAGGTCTCAGTGGATTGGTGGACGGAAAGCACTATTTCGACACCTTTGCCGAAGATGCGCTTTACGAATACCGCTACAATTTTCCCGGCTGGCCACAGATGATTCGAGACCGGCTAATCTCATGGCCGCATTTTCCGGTTATGGCAAGTCTGTCCGGCTTCATCGCGGTAACGGGCTTGTGGTCCATCGGTCGCAAGATAGCCGTGTCGTGATCCTCGAATACGAGGTGCACGGGAAGGCTGTTAAGACAGGTTCGTCTTACGACAACAGGTTCATCTCGGTCATCACTATTGCGAACCGGAAGATTGTGCACTGGCGCGACTACATGGACTCTCTGGCTGCATGGATGGTCCTCAATAACCCCTCTTAAGTTCAAGAGCCCAGGAGCCCACAGTCAACTACTCGGGCGCTCCGGAAACCCGAGGCGCATCGAGCCGGTTCAACCATTTCGGGTAAACTCTTGGCTATGGCACCATCCAGGCTGGAGGACCATCAGCGTGAGCTTTACACCGTTCGACCCCCTGTCCTTCAAGAACACAAAAGTCAACGAAGCCGCGATAGGCTCTCTGAAGCGAGAGATTGAGAATATTCTCAGCTCCTACGTCGGCTGGTACGATCCTTTTTGCGAGCTGATTCAAAATGCTCTCGACGCCGTTGAAGCTAGAGCGGAATATGAAAGATCGGCTGGCACCGAGAAAGCCTATCAGCCGAAGATCGATATCCGCATTGACCTCGACGACAACGCCTTGACCGTCACCGATAACGGCATTGGACTGGATAAAGACAAGTTTGAACAGTTTCTCGCCCCAAATTTCTCCTTCAAGACTGGAAAGACTCGCGGACACAAAGGGGTCGGAGCGACCTATGTCGCATATGGATTTAATTACATCCGAGTTTCTACCAAAGTTCCCGGGTTCGAAGCATCAGGCAGAATCCTAAATGCCAGAAACTGGCTCATAAGCCACCCAACTGGCGCTAATCCGAAAGTCGAGCCGGACGAATCGCCGCGCGTTGACACTGCCTTCGATGATAGTGACCGGGGCGTTTCGATCACCGTCCGTTTCGATGAGTCGACGCATCCTAAACGTCTAGATTGGATCGGGGCACAGAATGCTACCGCCTGGTCCAAGATACTATCTATCAAGACAGGATTGGGTTCTGTGGTAAAGGACTCCTCGATTAAGATAAATGTCCAAGTCGTAACACAAAAAACGACTTCGTCGTTGTCGCACATCGGGACTGGCTATTTCTGGCTTCATGACAACGCAGCCAAGAAAGAGACTTTCCGTGAACTTACAAAGGCTTCTGACGCTCTTTACAAGAAGCACGGCTCTGGCTACAAGATGCCTGATAAGTACAACAATCTTGACTTTGTTTACGAATCGTGGACTCCGACCGAGCTGAAAGACCTGCTTGGATCTTCGCTCGAACCGGAAGAATTGGATGTGATCCGAACCTATTCTCCAACTGTGAGTGTCGAGTTTGGATACACGGCAAAACTGTGGACGGTCTTCAATGAATCGCTGGGCCTACGTTCCAACTATAGAGTCCTGAACAGCGGTATCCAACTTGCTGCGAACAACATGCCTCAGGGAGACACCATCCTGGTGCCGCTCGCGCGGAATATCGGGCGACAACATCAGGTGCATTTTCTCTTTCACTTTGATAACTATACCCCTGATCTGGGCCGCAAAGGATTTCATCGAGAGCTGACCGACTTCGCGAAAAACGTGGCTCGTAAGATCACGGAAAACCATCTTGCGCGGTTCAGAGTACGTTTAAAGGCCAACACCGGTGTGGCTCCAGATCTCGTTCGGGAGCTAGCTATAAGCGGCTGGAAAAAAGATATGCTTGAACATGAACAGGCCGAGCCGCTGGTGCTAAAGAGCAGTCACTTTTTTATTCCCACTGAACGACTAGCTATCACTTCGAAGCCGACGCGCGAGCAGGACGTTATTGCTCTTTTCCATCAACTCATCGCAGGAGGTGTAATCCGCGGGCTGAATGTGATGTCCACGAACGAGCGTTTCACTTATGACGGTCTGTTCAAAATTGCATTTGATCTGAAGCCAGGGATTTACGCATACTGCTCGGAAACAAATCCGTTGGGTGTACCGTTGGCGACCGCCGAGGCTCTCAAGGGCAAAGTCACCGATCCCCGAGTGCTCGAATACAAGTACTCGTTGGATGGCCTCGTGGAAGATCTAGACGAGCAGAACAAGAACATCAAGGACGTTGATCTTTGCGTTGCCTGGACCACAGGTGATCTGTATAAGGGGCGATACGGCATGACGTCTCTCCTCATCCCGGAGAACGCGGACCAGAGACAGTTTCACGGCGTGACCCACATTCTTACGGACCTTGATGCGGGGGCGAAGGTGTGCGAGCTGATCATCCTCAGCGAGCTGATCGACTACCTGAATGATCAGGAAGGTACGGCAAAAAGGCAGCGCGAAAAATATGAGTAAGGGAATAGCTTTCAGACGAATTATCGAGTATCCAGATGTCGGAGTTGAAGCTATCATCAACCGGTTTCAAGCGAATTTCGGGGCGCGTCAGGCAGTGGACCGGTTTAGCAGGTGTGGGCGCATCGCTGATCACTGCATGTCTACGACAGGAAATCCCTCTTCCTCAGCCCGTAATTTGATTTCAATGAGCCTCCATGCCTGCTTATCTGTAGGAAGCTTACTGGGCATCGCACAGGCGACTTTGAGAATGCTCATTTCATCGGGGGTGATCAATCCTTTTTGCCGACCCCAGGCGTCGAGTTTCTTCCAATAGTCAGCTCCTAATGCAAAGGTCAATGTTTGCCTTTCAATGCCGTTTAGAACCTTCTGTTCGCCTCTTGAGGACTTCTTCCTTGCCGATTCTTCTTCTCGAAGCACCAAGTCTTTATCAATCTCAGGGACAAGATCAATCTTCAAATCGAGTACGCGTTGCCAGCAAAGCTCTTTTTTGCACCATTCGGTTACATTCTTCATTCCGGCTGGAGGGTCAACAATGACCCGGAGAACTCTTTCAGCGATCCGCATCAGCTGGATTGCAAGCACATCGCTTACCGATTGTCTCTGCCAAATCCGTTGTAGATCCACCTTCTGGCCGTGACCCTGTCCACGAGTAAGTGAGACGAGCTTAGAGATCGTGTACGCGACTATATTGGCTCTGAATCCGCCGTCATACCAGGGTTGGTCCGAGACTAGCTCTTCGGTTCGCCGATACAGAATCGCCTTTGCTACGAGGTCTCGGAAGTACTCCTCGTTAAACTGATCGGGGCTTCTCTCCCATTCTGATGTTGCAAAGTCGCTGAAGGCAGTGAAATTCTTCTGCGCGCCAAGGCTGACTTTGTTCGGCAGGAGTCTCCATGCATTTTCGTACTTGGCGAGATCCGTCTTGGTTACAAGCTGCTTTCGTGGATTCTGCAGAAGGAATCGATCCCGGTCTCGTTTGCTCAACGTAGATTGCTCATTTAGAAACTGTCCACGCGCTCTTTCGTAGAACCAATGAGTCTCATGTTGCGCACCAGCAACCGCCGGAGCCCATATTCTTCTGGAAAAGCTCTCGATTCGGCGGTGAAACTCATGGTTCGAGAAAAAATCCGCATCGCTCACTTTGTTTTGACTATTTGCGCAGACTGAAATCGATGGAATTACGTCTCCGGACTTCTCTGGTAAGACCACAGATAGTTTCATCTGAACAAAGATTCCGTCGAGGTTTGCTTTATCCAGCCTGTGGGCGTTTGCGAGAGAGGCAGTCGTCTGGCCTCCATTGACGATCTGTAAGTCCTTGACATGCGTCAGCCGCAAAGCCCCGGCATCCCTTATCACTGTTGCGCTTGACGCAGTACAAGCGATTCCATTGTTGTAGGCGAAAAACATTTCGGGCTCGGTGAGGATCGTCTTTCTAATGTTCTTATTGACTTTGACCTTTGTGCTTAAGAACGCACGAACATTGCCTTCCAAGAGACGACTGCCAAACTTCTCGTAGGCTCCCGCGAGGATCGTGGCCGGCACGACGCAGAGATAGGCTCGGTAGTCGTTGGATTCAACACTTGCGGCCAGGCAGGGCAATCCTCCGGGCACCATGTTCGCAAAATCTATCTCTAGTTCGTCGCGGCCGACCGGGGATTCTATGGAGCGATGAAATCTCGCAATGTCCCAGATGTGAAAATCGGCGGGAACTCCCGACACCATGCCTTCGGGAAGATCTTTAATCAGATCACTCATTGCCGCATCGGTCAAGAGATAGAGTCGCAGGCGGGTTAATGATGCTTTGCGTTGACGAAGTTCAAGGGCAAAGCTGAACGCGGGATGGCTGTCTTCGATTGAGCCGGTAAGACGACCCGAGTTTGCTTCATCGACGAACGCCGACAATTTCGCGAAGAGCTTGGTCGCATCGCTTCGGGTGATCCGGTCAATTCCTTCAAACCTGTGATAGTCGGCGAGAAATATTGAAAGCGAGTCATCGACTTCATCGAATGAGTAAGCGTCAATCTCGAGGGATCGTCCCTTGAAGCCATTTCCCTTGAAATAGCACGGGGTGAAATCGGCGATCTGTCCCGCTTCTTCCAGAAAGAGGAGACTAGCCTCTGAAAACGCTGAACGGCTGAAGTTTCCGTCGGTCGCCGCGGTGGCTAAGACTCGCTCATGAAATTCCTTGGTAAAATCTTCAATGACCATAGGGTTTCTCTTGTGCCTCAAATTGGGAACACTTCGCAAGATCGATTGTGTACTTTGCTTCTACAATTCCTGGCGGGACGGACTTGATGCGGAGATGGGGGAATTCATCAGTAACGCGATACGATCTGATCTTCGGGATGCTGTAGTAGCGCTCTCCTGCCAGGTCTTCGCTCAAGTATCCGACGGCAAGAAGGCTGGCGTCGAAGAGGTCGAGGGCTGCTTCGTTGTCACCTATCGCCGCCCTGATGTCGGTAATCAGGCCTCGTATGTTTAGAGACCCACTGCCTTCCTGAGAGGGGCTTAAGAAAGCGACGAGCAAGAAAAGCTGACAGCCTGCACCGTCGAGCTGACGGAGCGAACTAATTTGCACAAGCTGTTTGCCAACTTCTACGGCTTTGACTTCAAACGCAGCTTCCTTGATTCTGAAGTCCTGCTCTTCGCCTTTCGGCCCGACCCAGCCGCGAATTGTCGCGTCAATTCCGTGAAGCGGCGCTAAACAGCGACTCAGGACGTATAGCTCCCCGATTAGTCCGCGGGACTCCTCTTCTGTGAGTCCGGCCTGTTCACCTGCAAGCAGGCGGCGCCAGCGATCGAGGCGCTTTGCGAGAAAGCTTGCTGCTGCCGTTGGTGCAATCGTTCTACTGCTTTCGATTAGATCCCCGCAAAGCTGCGCAAAGAGATGCTCAAGGTTGGGATTCTTCAAAGTGAGTGAATACGCGAAGCGCCCGTCTTCTCTTGACCCGACATCTACTTTTAACGAAGTATAGGATGCTACGACGCCCACCTCTTGCGGAGTGACGAGCATCAGGAGTGCGTCATTGTGTGGACCAATGCCAGCGTAAAAATCGAGGGGATGCATGTCGTCGATGCGACGATATGCTGGGTGCGCTGGTGCTGTTCGCAGTTCTGCCCACAGCCCTTCAACTGACATCTAAGTCCTCCGGTTCATCGTCATCCATCTCATCGCCCAAAGCATCTTCAACCAGTTCCTTCCACTTAACGAGATTGACACGATAGAGGACTCGCTTCGCAATCCCGCTATCGTCGAAGTCCGGAAAACTGAGACCCAGGGCGAAGAGCTGACCCAGCCCGAGGTCGAGCGGAGAACCAAGTTTCCCTTTGGTAGATTGCTGATGCGGCGCAATAGCGTGAATCAGCAACAGTGGACGGGGGCGGCGTTTGCGATATTCACGATCTGGGATGTTTCCAGTGCTCCCGCCGTACTGCTCGGCAATTTCATCTACCAGACCCTGGGAAAGACCTTCTTTTTCGATTCCTCGTGAACCGACTCTGGATTTACTGCCCGATATCCTCAGTAGTCCATCGCGACGGTCATCTACAAAGCGTGCGGCAGGTCGAATTTCGTAGCCTTCAAGATTAATAGGAGTTTCGTCATTGTCGGTGTTCGGAATCGCAACATCCCATGCCTGTAACAGAGGTTCGTCTGTTGATGCGAGATATTGCGGCAATTCTTCCCCTTGAAAGGTGACGCTGAGGGGATGCACTTCAAATGACTTGAGCAGCTCTGCAACCATCTCTTTGGGGATCTTCGAGAACACTAGGTTTCGCCCTGGAGGGAGTGAGGAAACCTTTCCGACGAATCCCGCCTCTCTTAAATTGCGCAGGAACGCTCGAATTGCGTCTTCGTTTGCCCTGACCACTTGCCTGTTCTTACGAAGTCGGGTCGTTTCCAGACTTGCACTCGTCAGCGAAATCTCCTGTTCGATCGTCTGGCCGAGCCGCATCTTGTTTTGGGCAGTTACGAGAAGAGAATCTGGATGCGCCCGGACTCGAAGCCCGAATTCCTTCGGTGTGGCCCTTCTGCGCATCATCTTCTTGACTTCACCACGAAGCTCATCGGCGGCGAGAGAGATGTGGGCGTACCAATCTGCCGCCTCATCAGTCAACCAGACACGGCATAAATCCTCATAACCTTCTCTGTACCCAAACCAGCGTCCCATTTGCAGCAAGGTGTCGTACATTTGCGAGTTGCGGTAGAAATAGCTTGTTGAAAGCCCGTAGAGTGTCAATCCTCTTGAGAGGCTATTTCCTCCAACGGCAATTACTCGAAGGCCAAGATCGCGGTGCACGGCATAGTCAAGGCTAGATGCGCGTGTCTGTTGGTTGACGGCTTTCACGACTACAGGCGCAATACTCTCGTGGAGCCGCCCCTGAGCCTGCTCCCACGTAAATCCGCAGTGCGCAAACTCTCGTTCCCATAATTGATGGAGACTCTCCATTGTGCCGTTCTTTGTGGCCTCCAGCACGGGGAGGTTCGCGTAGCTCCGCGCGTCCTGCTGCATTGAAGTCAGAGCCGTGTGAATGAGAACTGCGATCTGATTCTGGACAGCGGTGAAGCGGCTGATATTGACGAGCATCGAACGATGGGTTCGGCCCTCTTCTCTCATATCGCGGACGACACACGCCAGCAAGAAGCACTTGACAGCTTCAATTAGACTGTGCGGGAGGCCCGGCACTTGCCAATTTGATTTATGTGTGGCTGGAAAATCATGTTCCGCATCGTCGATGATGCGCAGTGCGTCGATAGTCGCACTCTCGCCAAATAGTTTGGTGGCGCCGACGTAATTCGACGGAGCTTCCAGCGCATAGAGAAAGTCACGCGGAAAAAGGTCGTCGCCGAGCATCTGGCTTTCATCTTCAGGATTGATAAAGATATTCGCGAACGGAGTTGCCGTAAAGCCAATATAGGTAGACCGGGTGAACAGCTTGAGAAGGCCCCTGATCTTCTGATTGATTTGTGTCGGGTCTTCTCCGGTCGCCCTGGTGTTGACTGACGCATTGTCAGCTTCATCATCGATCAGTAATAGAGGGATCCCGATTTCGCCATTGATCGCGTTGAAGTCGCGTAACCAGTTAGCAAGATTTTCAAGAATCGCCTTGTTTTTCTTGGCCACAAGCAATACCGGCTCGTGAATGGAGTCAAGGCGAAGCCCGAGCTGATTCATCGACCTGACCTTGAAGTCACTGTCCCTTGAAGTGAATACCGCAGCAGCCCTGCGGCCATCCAGTAAGCCCACGCCCACCGCTCGGTTCGCTCGAACAGTGTTCAACAGACCTGAGCTGTCAAGGCCGACAAACCCCTCATCCAGTCGCTCTTGTGTCTGGCGTCGCAGATTCTCTAAAGTACCTGTAAGCAGGACAATCAAACGGTAACCGGCATCTGCAGCTTTACTTATCAGGGCCGTGTACGTTGCAGTCTTGCCGGATTGGACATCTCCGATAACGAGGCCGCGCCTCGCAAACGGCACGGCCTGAACTGGATTGCCCAGAAGGTCCAGAATCTCATCGGACACTTGGTCAAGAGTTCCGAGTACCCGAGGAGCCCAGTGGTCAGACTGCAGAAGTGCCCGGAACCTGCTCCAGAAAAACGGCTCAATTTCCGCCTTGCGACTTGACAGCCAGGGCGTGTGCGCCTCATCGCCGACGAGTGCGGAGCCACGATCCATGGAAATGCTGAGCCGGGCGTGAAGCCGTCTCAATGCTGTCTCGAATTCTTCGTCTGAGACGGGAAACGCGAGTCTCAGCTGAGTGCAAAGTGCAAGTACCCGCTCCTCGGTCGGCACATCCTGCATAAGCTGGATGGCCGCAAAATTCTCAATCGAACTCGCGTTGGTCGGGCTGGACATAAAGCTCCCTTATCAGTGCCTCAGTTGCTTCTTGGTTGCCAGCAAATGGCTCAATAAACGGTATCTGTGCCAGAAAGTTATCTCGCTCCTCTCCGCTGAGGGAAAGGGCGGCAACAAGACGTTGCAAGGTTGCTGCAAGTTGCTGCTTCGTCGTAATAGTGTCATCATTTGGCTCCGGCCGGAGATCGGAGGCCATCTCGGAGTACAGCAGTTCCAATGGAAAAGTGTTTTCAACTACCGCAAGTAGATCTTGTAGAAGTGCACGGTGCTGTTGAGGTATTGCGGCTTGGATAGCCTTGATCAGCGGGTGCGCGCGATTCAGCTTATAGGTGAATCCGTTCCGAATAGACTGCCGCTCCCAGACGTGAATAGTAGCGTTGCTTTGTGCTTTCTGGCCACGATACGTGTATACCTTTCGGCTCCGATCAACGATGCGTTCTATGATTCTTTTCAAGTTGTAGCGAATCACCTGAGGCACTGTGGCAGAGGATTTCTTAATATCCAGTGTCCAGAGGTGGTCCAGAGAGTTCGGAATGTCTACACGGACCCGAGCAAGCTTTGTGAGTTCTTCCTGGCGTGTTAGCTTCGACCATGAACCCCAGGTGATCAGACGCCTGTTTCGATAGATATAGAATCCCTGATTATGTCGAAGACCCTCTTCACCTCCGGCAATCAGCATGTCGCCCTTGGTGAGTTTGGAAAAGTGGGGCAGGATGAAAGGCGCTACTGCAACCGGCTGGTCTTCCACGAAAAATGTCTCGACGGGGAGCTGCTGTGTAGCTTTATTTTCTTCCAGAAAAGGGTCAAGCGGCTGAACTTCAAGACCGTTGATCGTGATACGAAAGCCGCCTGCGGTTCGGGAGGGGGAAACGATTCGGTGAAACACCAGTGCCAGGTGCTCGCGGGCGTCGTCCATTCTGTCTTCAATCGTCTGTTCTAGTTGCGACGGCAAGACACCAAATCTGTCAAAATCCTGCCATACAACCATCGTTCCGCTTTTCAGAGCCCGAAACTCCGCGATTCGTGGCAGGCTGTCGATTTGTTCAGGTGTCAGTCCGAGAAGAGTCCAACGTTGTTTGCGATGGATTACATCCAGGTCCCATCTCCTGACGGCCATTACAGCGTCTTTGATTGAAACGACAGTCAGGCGACGACATTGCGACAATGACGCGGTCTTCAATCCCAGGCCAAATCTTCCAAGATCGTCCTTTGCCCGGGCCTGTAATGGAGTGCGGCTGCCATATCTCATTGCAGCAATCAACTCGTCGTCGGTCATCCCTTGACCATCGTCGACAATCGCCACATACGGGGACCCATACGGCGAAAACCAGATCTGAACCGCAGAGGCGGTCGCAGAAACCGAGTTGTCCACAATATCGGCGATCGCCGCTTCGAACGAATAGCCGATTGCGCGCATCGATTCAAGAAGCACGGGAGCAAAAGGCGGAAGGTCAATTTCAAGGTCATTGCTCACGGGAATCCGCCGTCATCGCATCTTGGCGACGCAAAAACACCTGGAAATGAACGAGTTGAGACCGGCTCTATGATAGGGGAGCAGTCGCCATTTGCACAATAAATCACTGTTTTGGAGTCACACAGGCGGCGGAAGTCGACGAGCCAGATCCTTCATAAGTGTCTGTAAATTAACGGCTTCACATTCCCATACAACCATCGGGTGCCACCCTGCACGTTGTAGCAGACCCTTGACCTCAGCATCGCGCGCGACATTTTTTTCAAACTTCGACGTCCAAAACTCAACATTCGACTTGGGTGAATAGCACAGCTTGCAGCCAGGGTGTCTGTGCCAATAGCAGCCATGCACAAGAATTGCGATCCGGTGCTTCGGAAGTACAATATCGGGCTTACCAGGCAAGTCGCTGCGTTTCAAGCGAAATCTGTAGCCCAAACGGTGAAGGGCAGACCGCACGAGCAGTTCTGGAGTTGTGTCGCCGCCCCTGATCCGCGACATATTCCAACTTCGACGTTCTTTACTTAGATTGTCCATCGGTTACCAGTCATTCTCCGATCAACGGGAGAAAATAGGCAGCCACAATCGCCGCAAGCTTGGAAGCGAGCAGAGGTGGGACAGCGTTACCGACCTGCTTATACTGTGCCGTTTTATTTCCGAGGAAAAGATAATTATCAGGAAAGGTCTGGAGTCTAGCGGCCTCTCGGACGGTCAAACTTCGACACTGGGTCGGATCATAATGAATAAAGTAATGACCGTCCTTTGCGATGTGAGAGGTCACGGTCGTCGAATATCGATGCTTCACTTGCACTCTGAATCGGTCCGCGAACGCGAGTTCTTCGTCCTCCTTCGCGAGGGCCTCGATATTCTTATGATCGGGCAGTAGCTGCGGCGGAAAATCTAGCAGCGTGGGCGATTTTTCTTGGACGGAGGCAAAGCAGGCAGCGAACAGATACCGCCACAGGTCGTCCTTACGGTGCCGGCGAGACTCGTGATTGCATGCTCCTTTCAACCTCACATCCAAAAACCAGGTGCGCTGCCACTTCGGTATTCTGGAGTTGCGAACGAACATGCCACCGCTGCCGGCGCTGCGAAGCTTGCGAAGCGACATCCGAAGCTTTTCTTGCACTGCCGCTTCGACTCCGTCGCTTTCATTCAGATGTTGCGAGAACATTTCCCGGACCGCGGACGCCCAGATTGCCTGTGTATCATTTTCTTCCGAAGAGCTGCCCTTCCCAGAGAGTCGGCTTCTCAATGGAGGAAGATCGCCAATGGCCTTCCATACAGTGATCTGTTTTTTGAGGTTGTAGAGCCTGGCAGGTTTCCAATCAATGTCGCTGCGCACTCCGAGGACGATAAAACGGTGCCTCGCTTGAGGTATGCCGTGGAGTTCAGATCGAATGATGTAGTCCGAAGGTGCTCGCTTGATGTCACCGAACGGCAGTGACTCACTATAGTCGGCAAAGGGGTAAAGTGTGTAGCGCAGGCGGCCCGATGTGCGCGGGCGGTCGGGATCGTCGGCATCAGGAGATTCGAGATCGGCTAAAATCTTTTCTACAATCAGTTTCCCTTCAAGTTTTGAGGACAGGATACCTTTGACGTTTTCCATCACAAAGACCGGCGGACAGTGAACTCTCAAAATCCTGAGGTACTGTTCGTAAAGCTTATGACGACCGTCTTTCTCATACTTTTCGCGATCCACATTGATGACCCGAGAGCGCCCAACAATTGAATATGCCTGGCACGGTGGCCCGCCGATAAGCACCCATCTCTCGGCTCCATTTAATGCAGTCTTGATTCTTTGGTCAATTTCGATTGGGCTGGTCCTTCCCAACTCCGCTTGCCACGCTTCGTTGGCCGAAGCTGTCGCCTGGACCGGGAATTTCTCGTAAAGTTCATCGACATTCAATTCACCTTGCAGTACCTCGTAATACTCTTCTGGCATCTGACGTGCATCGAATTGACGAAAAAAACTCCGCAAACGAAGAGTGCTGAGGGCGGCTGAGTCCATCTCGATCGAAAGCGCAATCCGAAAAATGCGTCGATGATGCCGATCCATACGCGAGGCGAAGCCTTCGCCGAGCCCCCCTGGGCCGGCGAATAGATCAATGACTGGAATCACACTTTAAGATACCTGGCCCGCCTGCAACCATGCAATTGCCGAGCGTAGTGGGCAAAGAACCAGAATCCCAAATGGGCCCGGAAAACGAAGCCCCTTGCGCGCGAAATATTCGGCGCTTGGCCAATCTGGCGACACGCAAGGTGAGGTCATTCGCGCTTGCAGATTCATTATCGGCGTTCGGTTGCAGTATTGGCGAATATAAGGCGAATCCGCTGCAGGAGGTGTCAGCTCCCCCCCAGAAGCACGAGATGCGCGTTCGACGGGTCTCTGCACCAGGAGCGCTTTTGCAACGCTGCTGTTCTCCGACAGGACAACGCAAACGCAATTCGGGAGGATGGTCTCTTGTGCCTCGACGGGTATAAACTTCTATCACTCAAATGGATAGCGAATCAAATACACAGCCAAAGACGGTCGACAAAGGGCAGGTGCGCTTTCGTCCGCGTGCGCGCATCATTCAGACGCTTGGTCGCGACCTGATAAGCAACCACATTATCGCGATCCAGGAACTCATTAAGAATGCCTATGATGCCGACGCAGATGATGTTCACATAACCTTTGAGCCTCCGTTGGAGGTTGGCGTCGGAGCCGTCATTATCTCCGATAGCGGCGATGGCATGACATTGGATGATATCAAGCAGGGATGGATGGAGCCCGCGACGGTTTCCAAGTTGAATCGTGTCCATTCACAGAAGGGAAGACGGGTTACGGGTGAAAAGGGTGTTGGACGTTTCGCCGCGGCGAGAATCGGCCGCTATCTCGACATCATTACTCGGCCCAAGAGCGAAGAGAGAGAAATTCGTGTCAGTTTCGATTGGGGAAGTTTTGAAGATCCTTCAAAGTATCTCGATGAGATCTCATGCAACTGGGAGGTGTTAGACGCTCCTCCAAATGCTGCCAAAGGAACAATGCTACGCATTTCCGGTCTGAATGACAACTGGGAAGAGGATGACGCCAAAAACGTGCATTCTTTTTCCGATCTGCGGGCCGAACTCTCCAGGCTCATAGCGCCATTGGAAAACGATGAATTCAAGATATTTCTGGCGCTTCCTCCTGATCACCTTTCATTTGAGGGCCAGGTCACTCCTCCCGACGTACTTGCGTTGCCCCATTACCGGCTGTCTGGCCAAATGGATGTGACTGGACTTCTGGATGCCGTTTATGAGGGACCACAAGGGAAAACGCAGCTAGGGGACAGCAATGGAGAGATGCCCAAAGTCCTCATAGCTGGTAAAGCTCCTCGATGCGGCCCGATCAAGTTCGAGTTTCGGGTTTGGGATCGAGGTAATGAAGATCTCGAACCTACAGCCAAGGAACTCGGGTCAACTCTCCGTGCGATTAAGCGGGACCTAGACGCTGCCAGCGGAATAAGTGTCTATCGCGATAACTTTCGCGTGCTGGTGCCGGAATCGGATTGGTTACGCTTGGATTTGAGGCGTGTTCAAAATCCGACGATGCGATTGAGCAATAACCAGGTTGTCGGGCGCTTGTTCATTTCGGCAGATAGGAACCGGGGACTAAAGGATCAGACAAACCGCCAGGGAATTGTGGATTCAATTGAATTCGATGACTTCAAACAAGCCGTAAAAGAAATACTCTCCAAGCTTGAAGTCAGGCGTGATCTGCATCGGCGAAGTAAGACCCCGGCCGTTAGACATGGTTTGTTTGAAAGACTGGAATTTGGGCCGCTGAAGACCTATTTGCTCAATCGGTATTCTGAAGACAGGCAGCTAGCGAATCTCTTAGACACCACTGAAAAGCAATTTGCATCAGGCGTCGCTGAGGTACAAACCGTACTGGCACGATACCGGCGCCTTGCCACGCTTGGGCAGTTGATCGACGTCGTTCTGCATGAAGGCCGCACTCCGGTTTCTTCTATCCGGAATGAAGTGGAGCTTATCAAGGATGAGATGAGCGATGACACTGGCGGCGAAGCGCCCAATATACGAAGACGTTTGGCGGCGATCCTTTCGCAGACTGAAGTTCTCACGCTTTTGTTCAGGAGGTTATCTAGGTTTAGTGGCCGCAAACGCAATCGTCCATCTGAGGTCATAGTCGAAGAGGCAATTGCTGAAGTCTTTGCGCTTCATCGAATTCTTCTGGATGAATTGAAGGTAGTATGCGGCCTGCCCCAGACTTCACATGCGATGGTTGCTGATCCAGCTGAGCTACAAATGATATTTCTTAACCTCCTCGAGAATTCGCTCTACTGGTTGGAGCGGACCCCCGATGCAGCGCGGCGAATTCTTGTGAATGTGGAGTCCTCCGACGGAGGGATCAGGGTACTTTTCTCGGACAGTGGCCCCGGTGTTCCGGAAGCTATTCGTGACCATATATTTGATCCGTACTTTTCAGATAAACCGGACGGTGTGGGACTCGGCCTCACAATCGCCGGCGAAACTGCCGCAGAATACAATGGATCGTTGGAGTTGATGGGGGCCGGCCCTCTTTCCGGCGCAACTTTCCGAGTTCTCCTCCGGGAGCACACAAAGTGATGGCGACTTCAACAATAACGAGTTCCGCGTCCTCCGAGTGCTGGAACATTGTTTTGATCGAGGATAACCAGGATCTGGTTCGGCAGATGGAGGAATTCTTCGCTAGAAAAGTGATCGCTGGACGACGTTTACGGATTCTGCCTGAAACGGACTGGGATAATGCGTTTAGAGCAATCAAAGAACGGAAGGCTGATTTATTTATTCTCGACATATACAAAGGTCCGGCTCGTCTTGGTGGGGAAAGGATTGGAGAATCAGTTCTGGCCGAGATTCGAAGTAACGGTTTTGTGGCGGTCGTCCTCCATACCAATCTCCCTGAAGGACTAGATGAGCTGACAAACGAATTTATTCGCTTGATACCTAAAACGTCCGGCCTTACTGCCCTCGCCGCTGAGATCGAAGCATTGTTTGAGACAAAGATTCCGCAGATGCACCGAGCGATCACACATCACCTTGATCGCGCACTTCGCGACTACATGTGGGAGTTCGTCGTTCAAAACTGGAAAAGCTTATCCGAAATTGCGGGGAAGCCGGAGTTCTTACGCGTCCTTATTCAACGGCTCGCGATCTCATTTTCAGCAAGTGGGATCGATACAGTTGTTTCCGAAGTGTTTCCTGACGTGAATGAGCATAGGGTCGCAGAGGATAAAGTCCATCCAGCGGAGGTTTATGTGAAGCCGCCGATTGGCATTGACCCGGTCCTGGGAGATGTCCGCTTGAAGATGGTGGGCACAGATCCGGAATATTGGATCGTGCTTTGGCCTACATGTGACATGGTGTCTACGGGGGGGAGGGTTCCCAAGACGAGTAAAGCACTCTGCGTTAGGGCTGGGTTGTTATCGGCTTTTAAAGAATGCCAGGACTACACCAATTCAGAATCGGGTGGCACGAGAAAGCGTCTGATGGCACTACTGAAAAATGAAAGGGATGTAACGCCAGACCGGTATCATTTCTTGCCGGGCCTTTGTGACGTACCTGACTTGGTGGCTGATTTTCAGGACCTGGATCATATTCCGCTTATTGATGTAAAGGGTTGGCGGTGTGTCGCCTCATTACGAAGTCCTCATGCGGAATCTTTAAGCGTTCGATTTGAGCGGTACCGAAACAGAATTGGAACTCCCGATTTAGATAATGAAATTGTAATGAAACGACTCAAGCTACTTGTAGTCGAAAGCGCGACGGAAGCAGTCCTACCCGCTGTACCGGCAGGAGGGGCCGAGGAGACCATTAAACCCGTGGCTGGCAGCCCTGAGTGAACTGACCGGTCAAGATGCTACATTGCAAGTACTACACCCCAAGGCTTTGAAGTTTCGGAGTCGCGCTCCGCGACTTAGTAATAAGTTCTTTCAGCGACGCCAAATTAAGCCACGGTCGGCGCCGATGTACGACTCGATGGCAGTTCGCGCAGAGTAACACAACATCTGCGATATCTGTTTTGCTCCCTGGAAGAAGTTCAGATACGGGAACGGTATGGTGGCACTCGATATAGTCGTCGCCGACCTCACCGTATACTTCATGGAAGTTGAAGTTACAGGCTTCGCAGCACAGGCAACCATGTATGAGCTTCGCACGCAATTTGACGCAGCGTACGAGGTTTGCGTTACGTTCGCGCGCAAGATGCTGACGATAGAGAAGTGCCCCTTCGGGGAACTCGTTTTCCGCAATGGATTGCAGAACGTCACCTATGCTTCGGAGCCCGTTATCTAAGGAAGTCGTATCCGTCGTCGTGCTCTTCGAAGTGGAAGCTAAGGATATTGTGGAAAGGCGGACTTGGAGAAGCCCGAGGATAGCCTTTTTGTCTAAGCTAACGATGGAATCTATCGTGGCAGCTCGATGACGAGCCTTAAGAACCTCAGAAAGCGATTCGGAATCGTTCATTTGCACGTAGGTGTCCGGGTAGGCGGCGCTGTATCGCCAACACTCGACAATTTCTTCGCGGGGCTCCGCAAACTGATGCGCATTTCGACACCGCCATTTTGGTGTCAGAACCTTTCGCAGATCGATATCCGTTTCTCCGCATGTCGGGCATCTCCTCCTGAGAATTGTGCCGCGATCTCGCCGGATGTTTTGCACACAGCCGATTCCAAGCACAGTCTGTCGATTGCAGAAAATTAGGAAGTCTCCTTCTTTGATTCTCCGCGAATTCTTTACATATTGATGATATTCATAACTCGATTCAAGGTGATCCTCGTACCCGTCGTTGCCCCCATAGCTTCGATCCGTCCCGTACGTCTTGCAATACCAGAACGTCGAGTCGGTGGTGTGCTTTTCAAAAGGCATATCGATTGAGAACATTATTGTCCATATTAGCGCAGATCAGCAGAAATGCCGGTCTAGAGTCCGCACCAACTTCACCCGCTAAATCTAGCCCGAACGCTGGAAACACAAAGCGCAGCTTGATAGGTGTTGGTCAGAGTCGTAGGCTGAAGTCGCTGTGCATGGTGTTTGCTTTTTCGTTTCCGAGCTCCGAACCTTGCGGTACCTGCAGACTGTGCCCATGGGCGAGGTCGATCGCGGAACTCTTCGTGTAATTGTGGCTAAGGACCTCACGTAGAGATGTTGCGTCATTGGTGTAGATCTCTGTGTCACGCCAAGAGCGAGAGACGGAGACATAGGTGAATCGCGCGTTGACCAAATCGGGGTGTACTCCCGTGTCGATATTGATCAGAGTGCGTTCCGCTGTAAGCCCCTGGGAACAATGCGAAGTGACGGCGTAGCCGTGGTCGAAGTGGCGTGTCTGCTTCGGATCGAAAGAAACCGTCTTGCCGTCGTCCAAGTGGACGGCAACCTGCCCGTTCTTACTGATTTGCTCGATAGTACCCAGGTCGCGGTTTGCGATGCCAAGCACCCTGTCGGGAGCGGTGAACTGGATCCGATCGCCGACTGAAAACTCGAGGCCAACCTCGCGGTAGACACTCACGCCTGTAAGCCGGCGTGGATCGTAGGTGGCAAGTTCGCGCGATTTCATCTCGACGTCGAGCAGGTTTGCAGCGGGGTTGATGGCGGCTACGGTTCCATAGGAACCGGCCTCGATTCCCACGCTCTTGCTGCCTCGCGCATAGCGCACCACATCGCCGATCTCGTACCGATTGGCCCAGGCGCGATCGGCCCCAGTCATGTCCTGACGTTGCACGAGTACGCGGAAGTTGTGATCATTCGCAGCAACTGTGCCGTTCGCTTTTAATTCGTTACGAACGGCCATGTTCAGCTCCCGGCGCGAAGCGTTATCGGGAGAGACGATAAGCGTGCTTGTCGGGGACTCGCCATAGCTGCGGGCGATGGTGCGAATGCGCTCTTGGGCGTCAGGAACCTCATGAATCCGGCCCTGGCGTTGGAGTAAGTCGAGGGCCGCGGCGGTTTGGCCGGTGGCGAGCAGTTCGACGGCGGACTTCAGTGCCGGATCTTTTTGCCGTACGATTTGATCGAGCTTCGTTGTGCGCATCCCGGCTTCCTGCAGCTGCTCGAAGGGTCGGCCCGCCTCGACTCCCTGATGCTGGCGCGTGTCGCCGATCAGAAGCACACGGTCAACCGGACCGAGGCGCGTCAGAAACTCCCGCATCTGATTCGTGCTTACGAGGCTCGATTCATCCACGAAGTAGAAATGTCTGCGATTCGGAGCTGCACTGGTTTGCGACGACCGAGCCAGAAAACCTTGCAAGGTTCCAGCCTCGACGCCAGCCTCGCGGAGCTGCCGCGCGGCACGCGACGTCGGCGCGAAGCCTTCCGCTTCGTAGCCCTTCGCCTCGACTGCAGAGCGCACAATTTTTAACACGCTTGTTTTGCCCGAGCCGGCCCATCCCTGAATACCTTGAATGCGATCGGGAGCGCTGAGCACGTCTTCGACAACGCTCTTCTGCGCGCGGTTCAGGTACGGGTGTCGGTCGGCAACCTGGATGGCTTCGGCGCGCGTCGCCACCGGATGAGCCCGATTTTGCCCTTCACGGACACGGCGAAGAATCTCTTGTTCGGCTTCGATGGTCCTGGCTGTAGTGAACTGGCGGCCCGGCATGTGTTGTCGCTCGACTGTCTGAAATTCACCCGAAGCTAGGCGCATGTTGAGACTGCCGCGCACTTGGGCATAGGTGACCTCGCCCATACCGCGGCGTAAGGCGTCGCGGACGATCGCCCGTTCGTCTACGACTGCTTCGCGTTCAAAATTCTTGTCACGGGAAAACGTCAAAGCTTCGCGGACCCGCTGCGACGGATTGATTTCTTCTGTTCGATGCTGCGACCGTTCCCGCGCCGCGCGGACAACCGCATCCGCCTGGTTGCCGTACTCAGCGGCGAGCTTGCGGTGGGCGGCCATGACGTCGCCGAGCGAATGAATCCCTTTATGGTCGCGGGTCGAATGAGCGGCAATCTCCGCTGCCTCTTTCCCGTTGCGGCCGGTGCGGTCCAAATACTCGCGTATCTGTTGGCTGCGTGGACTCGATGCGTCAAGGTACTCCTGGGTGTAGCCCTTGATCTCAGGAGCGCCGCTCTTGCCCGCAGTGATTTCATATCCAAGCTGGCGCAGTCGGTAGGTTAGTTCTGATTGATAGATGGCAGTAGCGAACTGCTGCGACTGGAACAGCCCACGCTCCTGAAGAGCGCGGTACTGGCCGTTGTCCCGCTCAGTCATATTGAAAATGACGGCATGGGTGTGAAGTTGGGGTGCAGCGTAGCCATCCACGGGCCGCGCGGTGTCATGCTCGAATTTCGCGGCGACGAATTGCGCGGTTGGTTCGGGAGGATGGTTGCTGCCGATGCGAGCCAGCGTGTAGCGCTCAAGCTCGTCGAGCGCCGCGCGCACGGCTTCACGATGGGCAATCCGTACCTGATCGTCGCCCCCCACGAGTCCAGTCAGCGAGACGGACTTTGGAGCGGAGAAAGTCGCGTCCCACCCGGCCCGATGTTCCATCGTCTTGACCGTTTTTCCATTGGCATCCAGGTATTCATAGGAGGCACGCTCCCTTACAAGCTGCTCGCCGGTTTCCGGGTGCTGGCCCTGACTGAGCCGGGCGAAATCTTCCGCGGAAATCGCTCCTGCCAATCCGAATTTCTCCGCCAACCGGCCCTGCCATTCGCCGGCGACTTCACCTCGCTGGGACCAGTAATTCTGTTCCTTCGCAGTGAACTCTTTCTGATGGTAGCTCTGCGCCTGGGTCGCGGAAAGTGGTTTCGAGATGGTCAGCATGGCCGTTTACTCCATTTCATGCCCCGCGCGCTCGACCGCATATTCGGGAAATAGGAGATTCCCCTGAATCGCTTCCGGCTCTACAGGAGGTGGTGTGCTGGGAACGATCAGATCGTCCATCTTACGTTCATCGAAGCCGGTGCTTTTTTCTTCAAGTGCGATGAACGGGAAGGGGAATCGCGCCACATGATTTCCATACTTCAGAAACCCGCGCAAATCGTCCAAGCCGGAGATTTCAGATGGCAGAACAAGCGGTTCTGTCTGGCGGTCGAGGGCGAAGTTTTTGCCCGCGCGTGAGCCGTCGTAATGGGTTTCGCGCAACCGTTCGATCTCTATTTCTCCGATGGCCTCGCTGACCCATTTGGCGGCGCGTGGTTCCGTGGTGCGCAGGAAGATCTTCGTAGCAGGTTGGGAGAGCATGGCTTCCGCATCCTGGCCGTAGCGGGCTTCCATTTGGCTGCGGCCCTGGAAGCCAAGAATCACTGGGTTCTGCGATTTTCGATTCTCTGTAATAGCGGTATGAAGCTGCGGCAGCCGTTGCAGGCTGGCGAGCTCGTCGATGACGAACCAGACCGGCTTTTGATCTGGCATAGGCTCATTGAGCAGCCGCAGAACCAGCGTGTCGATCCATAGGCTGATGAGCGGGCGCAGCGCCTCACGCATAGTTGGACGCGAGGTAATGAAGATCCAGCCACGGCGTGTTTCCGCCCATTTGGTCGCAGTCCAGGCGGAAGTCGTCTCCTCCTGCGTCGGCAACAGCCGGAAGCTATCAGCGCTCATATTGAGAGAGCCGAGAACGCCGGTTCGCTGCTGCGGAGCCTTCGGATCGATGAGCATCCAATACTCGGTTCCTTTCACGCGGCGGTCGATCTCGGCCGGGTCCGACATCCATTGCACTAGCTCAACCGGCGTGGGCAAATAGGTCAGAAGATGGGCGAAGATCTTCTGAGGCGCTTCTACAAAGAAACGATTGGATACCCCCTCCGGTTGATACAGCGAAACGGCCAGAGCCTTGGCTTCGGCCTTCCGACGCAGTTCTTTCGACGGGTTCCAATACGGCATCCGGGCGTCCAGGGGATTGAGAACAATGTCGCCGCGATGGGGGTTGTAAAACTGCTTGACGAACTCGCAGGCCGGGTCGTAGACAATGGCTGAATCGCCCCGCGCGTCCACCTGATAAAGCAGCTGGCGGATGATGCTCGATTTGCCGGTGCCTGTGTCCCCGACGATCAGGAAGTGCTTGTTCTCGGCGTCGCGCGGGATGCGCAACGGGACCTTGGAGTCGTTGGTGGTGATTCCGATACCGGTGCCCTCGACAGCTTTGGTAAAGTCCTTCGCATTGACCAGGACAGGGCCTTTCAAGCGACGGCCGTAACGCAGTTGCTTGATGCGACGGATATCTTTGCGAATGGAAAATGGAAGCTGCAAAACAAAGGCGACGAGTCCAAAACTCAACTGAGATTCAAAGAGCTTATAGAGTGGAGAATCAGCATAGATCCAGTAGGCTATCCAGGTATGGAGGGTCTTATTCGGGTACTTACGCGAGGGCTCGCGTAGCAGGAAATAGGCGCCATATTTCGATGCCTGCGGAGTCAAAGTCAGCGGAAGTGGCTTCCCTCCAAACTGGGACGTCGATCCCGGCTGCACATCCACATCGAGTGCGGGCCGGCCGAGTTTCTCTCCATCGGACAGATAGAGCATTTGATAGGCTCCGTCCGGATGGGCAAGGCCCGCAGTCGCCGTGCGCAGGTAATAAGGCAGGTAGTAGCGTTCGAGCGGCGAGAGGCCATATTGAAACCGGATATAGATGAAGAGTCCGGTGGCCGCGAGGGCCAGAAAGAACGCGCCCATCGTATATAGATACCCATGGGGCGGCCAGATCAAAGATTCGTTTCGTCCCCATTGCTGAACGGTTGGCATGGCTATTTCTCCCGGTTTTGGCTGCGCTTGGCGAGTAGTTCTTGCGCCTTCGCAGCCTTCGTTGTCTGTACCCGACGAAAGAGAATCGCAAGCTGATCCTGGACCATCTTGTCGCCGCGCAACAGCGGTTCCAATGCATTCATCAGAAGCATCTGAATGCCGACAAGCTCGGTGAAAATGTGCATCTCCAAATCGTCACGGCCGCCACTGGCGTTGCCACGCAGCAAGACATCACGCGCCCACTCGCGGAGGTTCTGGCCGCTGGCTTCCGCCTTCTTCAATAGGGCTTTTTCCTCTGTGCGCGTGAACCGCGTGGCGATGCTCTGCGTGCGGGCCTCGCGGCCTCTGATACGTCCTGGGTTGCTGTCGATTTCAAGTGCTTCTGCGGACATTTTGATTACCTCTGGCTTGTCTCTGAGGCTGCGGTTCCCAATGGAACCGTAAAATCGCGCTCCGCACGCAAGCTGCGCCATTTCTGCATGTTTCCAAATGGAACCGGAACGGTTCCCAACGCAACCCTTTCAGGGATGGAGTGTCGAAATTCACCCGGTGCGCAGCACCGAACGGGATGCTGGCGGCGAAAACACTAGCTGCGGGGCCGTGAACCATTGGCCGCCTCGACTGCTGCAGCGGGCTTCACCGGCTGCTGGACTGCCTCTGTAGGAGCGCCATTCTGAGGCATTCGGCGGATACGAAGGCTCTGCGCGACACGAGCGGCTTCCGGAGTCCGAAGGAATTCCTGGAAATCGCGGTCTTTGGCGAACACATAGGTCAGAGCCTTGTCTACGACCTCATCGGCTGAAGCGTGCAGAAATGCCGCGTACCGATCAATCAATGCGGCGGTAGCTTCTTCGAGCCGGATACTGGCGGTGACAAAGTGTGTTTGGGTGATATCAATCAATGGCATTTGGAGAGTCCTTTCCGTTGGAATTGTGGGAGGGATTGGGCAATGAATTCGGAGCAGAATTCGCGTCATAGACCAGATCGAATCTGAATTGCTGGGAGCGGCGGTCGTACTCTTCGAGACGAAGAACTTCACAGATGACGCGGCGGCCAGGTTCGCGCTTGACATGGACGACGTAATCGACGGCCTCGGCGATCTCGGCTTCGATGTCCTCGAAGGTCGCTTGAGAGTGGCTGCGGAGCACGAGATTCGCAAACCGCCGCAAAGCTTTTGCCGATGAGTTAGCGTGGATCGTAGCGAGCGATCCTGTGTGGCCTGTGTTGAGCGAATCAAGCAGCGTGCGCGCTTCGATGCCCCGGACTTCGCCCAGGATGATCCGGTCAGGACGCCACCGCAGAGCCGATTTCAGCAGGTCGTCGAACGTGATGTTGGCCTTGTAGGTATCTGTCTGGCATTCGACGGCTAGGAGGTTCGGCTTCTGAAGATGAAGCTCCGAGGTATCTTCGATCACGACGATGCGCTGATCCTCGGGAATTGCCGTGGCAAGCGCACGCAACACTGTGGTCTTGCCTGTGGAAGTTCCGCCGCTGATGAGCAGCGTCTTTCCGCTGCGAATCTGTTCGACAAGAAAGTCCGCAAGCGGACGCGTGAGCGTGCCGCGAGCGATCAGGTCTTCGACCGTGTAATGACGGCTGGGAAACTTCCGGATGGTCAGTGCCGGAGCCGGGCGCACGACCGGCGGAATGACCGCCGCTAGGCGGCTTCCGTCCGGAAGCTGAGCATTGAGCAGAGGGTTGTCTTCGTCGAGCTTCTTCCCGAGTTGATTGGCGATGACTTCGAGGCCAGTGCGCAGTCTGCCGGCGTCGAAGGAAATGGATTCTTCCCGGTGTATGATACCGTTCCGCTCGTACCACCAGGAGGCATCGGGATTGCCCATGATCTCGCTCACGCCTTCGTCGAGAAGAAGCGGCTCGATGGGTCGGAGAAACGGAAGGATCAACTCAAAGCTCATGGCGGGTATTTCAAGCGATGGAAGCCCGGCGATCCGCCGGGCTTCCGGGAGTGAAAAGGAAGAGGCTTACGCGGCCTCTTCCTCGGGGTTGAACTCATCGTCCGCCGCTTCTTCGGGGGCGGCTTTTTCGGCGCGGTCGAGCTTCAGGATCGAAGTCACGCGCACTTCCCATACGCGCTCTTTCTGGCTGGTGTTCTTGTCCGTCCGTTCGCGGCTGCGCAGCTCGCCTTCGACGGCCAGATGCGCGCCCTTCTTGAGCGTCTTCGCGTAATCGCCGAGCTTGCCCCAGACGATGCAGCGGTGCCACTCGGTGTTGTCGATATATTTGCCGGTCGTCTTGTCCTTGTACGAGTTCTTGGTGGCAAGGGAAAGGGCAGTGAAACTCGCGTTGGTGGTCGTGACGGCGGTGGCGTCTTTGCCGAGGAATCCGATGAGCGAGATACGGTTCTGATACATGGTGAAGTCTCCGTTGTTGAATTCCCGGATTGACCGGGTCACCGATTGGCGAAGCCTGAGCGAGAGGCCCGGCTCCCAAGTGCCGAGACGCGTTTTCTGGAGCAGGGGCCCAGACTTGCTCTGGGAGAGGAGTCCGGAAAGCAGAGCGGCGACGTGCCGCCGGGCGCCGGAGTAGGCCCGAAGCGTGTGACCGGACAAGTGAGGGAGAGACACGGAAGACAAGCGCTTTATGGATCGCATAGCTGTAGGCTCCGCAGGTGCATAAGCCCCCCGACGAACAGCACGGAATCGCCATCCTGCGACCCGTACAAAGGCCAGCCAGCGGCATCGGCCGCACCCGTCCAATCGCATCGTCATTGGACGGCGGATCTCTCGAAGATTGGAAGGGTGCAGTAGCCGAGAATGAGAGCCGCGTCGGGACATGAAGACTGCCTCACTATGGGTTGTGGCTTCGATCAATCGAACGCCTGGTCGGCCCGGAAACGGACGATAGTCAAACCCAGAGGGTTCACGGCCAGTTCGTTGTTCTTCACGACTTCGCGGAAGACATAGGTAACGCTGGCGGTCCATCGCTCCCGCTTGAGCTCGGTGTGATCCGCGGGATTGGTGCACACCTTCTCGAACTCAATCTGCGCCGAATAGGGCGAAACACGAAGGTCGTCGAGGACGATGTTCTTGACCTCAACATCGACGTATGGAAGCGTACTGTCCTTGACGTAAGTCTGGATGATGTTGTCTTTGCGTTCCTGCTCGATGACAGCCCGCTGCACGTCGCTGTTAAGGAAATAGAGAGCGTTGGTCTGGTCGCGCTCAATGGTGAACCTATTACGGCTGAAGTAGAGCTCCGCCCAGCGGGTGAGATAGTATTTGTTCTCCGCTTCCTGTGGACGGTACTGAAAGTCGCGATAGTCGATTACATCGGCGCGGCCAACGTCGTTGATACGCACGATCATCGGGTGCATGTCGGCCATCGCCTTCTGGCTTTTGAAAACGAGCGCGGCGAGGGCCAAACAGACGGCGGCAAGCACCAGAATCGTAATCTTCAAATAGGTGTTCATCACCAGCGGATCGCCGTACTGTTCGAGGTAGCGTTCCGCGGCGCGAGTGATCTCCGGAGTAGCCTTCGTCTCCACGCTCATCTTGTTCCTCCTGCAGTGGTCCTAGACCATTGCTCGAATGGCCATCGCCAGCATGCCCAATCCTCCGCCGCCTCCACCGCCGCTGCCGAACAAACTGTGGGTCATCGAAGGAATCTTGAAGAGGATGTAGACGTTGACCAACACGAGAAGGATCAGCAGCGGTAAGGTCTGGACAATCAGGGCGGGGTCGGAAACGCTTTGCCCGAGCTGGACGTAGTAGTTAGTCAGTACATGGGACAGGACATTCATCGCGGCGGCGGCGACGACCTTGTAAAACGAGAATCCCAGATACGATTTGAGCCATCCCCAGAAAAGCCAATCGAGCTTGTCGAAGACAAGGAACGGAATAAAGAGCGGTCCGAGCAGTCCGATGATGGTGGACGCAACCGCACCATAGGCGAGGATGGCGGAGACGACCGCCGCGAGAACAGCGAGAAGAAATTGCACGACGAAATACACAATGGCGTAGTACGGTGACATGATGCTGGAGAGCATCGACGGCCCGGTCTTGGAAGAGGCTGAGTGGATTTCGTTCAACAGGGTGGTCGAGCCATCCGAACCGATGAGATTGACAAGATTCGTGGTGCCGCCGTCGATGAGGCCCTTGAGGGAGAAGCCTAGTCCGGGAATGGAGCTGTCATAGTAGCTCACCATCACGTAAGCAAAGGTGAGCAGCATGAAGAGGTTCAGGAACCTCCCCATGCTGAACCCCGGCCCGCCGTGCGCAGAAGCAAGGGACTCCTGAACGCCAAACCACACCAGCATGATCGTCGCCAGCGCCACGACGATATGAATGCCCATCGTCGTAATCGAGGGCGCTGCCGTCGCAGCAAGCGACTGGCACGCCTGGGCGATATAGTCGAAAAGTCCCATGATGGACCTCAGTACGCCTGAGTGAGAAGATTTGAAGCGCCGCCGCTCGTGGTGGTGATATTCGCGTTGTAATAGCTCTCGTACCCCGATGAATCGCGGAATGCGGACTTCATTGCATCTTGCTGCGCCTTCTGGGCGACTATTCCCTGGAGGGCGAGATTGGCATTGATCTGGTTCGCGTCCTGCTGGGTACGCAATTGCAATAGAAGAGCCTGGTTGATCCGTTGGAGTTCGGCCATGACCGTTTGCTGCGATGGGTCCTGGTTTTGAGTGGCGGCCTCAAGATCGGCAATATCCGTCTGCCGCGCCTCCTGGTTGGCCCGGATTGTCCCCAGCATCTGCAGGTTGTTGCTCAGAACAGCGTCGTTGATATCCACGGTCGCTCCCTGCGCGGCGATCTGTTGCTGGCCGGCGACACTGGTAGAGCTGTAGCCAGGGACAACACTGTTGGTGTGCGGGACGCTCACCTGTTGATACGAGGCTAGAGCTCCATTTCCGGTGTTCGCTGAATTGACCCAGCCTGCCGAGTTGCCGTAGGTGTTCGAGACTTGTTGAACCATGCGCAGATCGGTCGTCGGTGACAGGAACCGCGAGTAGAGCGTTTGCGGCGCAAGCATCATTTGGTGATAAAGGTTGTACTGCTGGACGATCTGGTTGTAGGTCTGCAATGCGGTGGACGCGATCTTTACCGTGTTTGAAAAAATCTGCTGGCCGTTTTCTATCTGCTGCATCTGGTTGCTGATGGACTGCTCTTCATGCTCGATCTGCACGATAGCGTGCCCGGATTGCGTGGGATCGAACACGATCCCGGAGCCGAACTGGGCATGTGCGATGGGCGACCATGCAATGCTGAGTCCCATCGACAGGAGAGCGACGATGATTTTCCTCATGAGGGAATCCTCCGATTGCGGTTGGCTGTTGTTTCGCAGCGCCGGGATTGCTATTGCTGCGCTGCAAGGATCTGGCGCTGAATCTCCGCGAGATGAGCGGCCTGCGGCTTACAGCGAGCCTCTTGCGCTTTCTTTTTCACTTCGAGATCGGCCAACTGGGCCGCGGTCAGTTTCTCTCCGGTCAGCATCCGCGCGGCGCCCGCGCTGTCGTCCGTTGGGCAATCCTTCGTATAGGTCGCGTATGCAGCGTTGTACTGTGCCTGCAACTGCGCTACCTCGTGTGCTTTCCTCTCGCAGCCTGCGAGGGTGAAGAGGGAGATGAGCAAGAGAAGTCGGAATCGCATCGAAGATGCCTCCTTAAAACGTCTGCGGAATGGTGTGGTTGGAGTACGCGGGCAGCAACATGTCCTGCGTGAAGTACACCTTCACTCGATGCCCCTCCCGAATCGTGATGGTGGGCGGTATTTGCATGAAGCGGTCCAGGATCGTAGTCGCCGACTGCGAGACGCTCCCAGCGGCGCCCGTGGTGAATGCCTGAGAGCCGCTGGTCGAAATGGCGCCACCGCCCTGTTCGATCTCACCTGCTCCGGCAACCAGGCCGAGAGCGATCGACGTGCCGAAGATTTGCAAGTAATGGTTATTCACCTTGTCCATCGCGCCTTCCTCGCCGATTTGGTCAAGGCCGTGGAATTGGTCTAGGTCCACGCTGTATCCATCCGGCATGATGAGGCGATGGAAAACGACGGCCATGCGCCGCTGCTGGCCGAAACCCGCGGCCCCGATCTTCTTTGCTTCACCAAGCACGACAGTTCCATCCGGAATGAGAACGTGTTGACGATCGTGCGAATAGAGAGGATTCGAGACGAGCACTTTGACGGGGCCTGTAGCGTCACCGTCCAGGCGATTCATCAGAATCGTGTCGAGAACCGTCCCCTCGTAGACCAGATAAGGCTGACCCGCGGCCGAATCGATGTTTGCCTCGATGGGCCGCTTGTAAACCTCTGCGACCTCCGGCTGTTCCCCCGCGGCGCGCGGAGCAACAAGGCTGCTATCGGGCTGGCGCTGGTTCGGAAGCATTGTCTGCCCCGAGGTCGGCAACGGCTGAACCTGCTGCTGCGGCTGGACGCTGGACTGTACATATACAAGATTGGAGGCGAATCGTGCATCGTCGGCGCGTTCCCGCTCTTTCGCCGCGAGCTGCTGCACCTGTTGCTGCTCGGGTGTGAGCGTGGGCTGTCCGTTGGCTGGTTGCCCGTAACCAGGCTGCATTTGCGGACAGGGCTGGCCGGGCGTGCAAGGCACAGCCTGGCCCGTTGGTCCATAAGCCGCTGCTGCGGCCTGCTGAGCGGGGGTTGCGGTGGTGAGTCCGGAATTCGGCGGAAGTGCGGAATCTCCGGCAGTTACAAGCGGTGCCTGCTGCTCTTCCTTCTGCCGCTCGGCCTGAAGCTGATTCTTCAAGTCCTATACATTGTTGTCCGTGTTGTCCTGGAGCATCGGTTGCGGCGGCTGCCCCTTTGTCGCCTCTTGCTGCGAAGGCGTCTTCTTGCTGGACGAGCTGAAGATCGCCGCCACGATGACGAGCAGGGCCGCGCCCAGATACACGAAGGTTTTGAGGTTCTTCTTGAGGACACCCTTCGGCTGGTCCTTTGTTTGGCGGAGTTCCGGCTCTGGCGGCGCCGGGGTCGAAGGTTTGAAATCGCTCTCGGCCATGACGGTTACCCCTTCCGCGTGAAGTCCATCCGTTTCTTGCCAAGCTCGACATAACCTGAGTCCATCACCTTCGGGATGATGTAGGTGTTGTCGCGGAGCTCGTAGTTGACGAGATTCGGCTTGCCGTCGCGCATTTCGTACACGCTGAACTTCTCCGGCGCGCTGGTCTTGATGTAGGTGAATTTGTCGTCGTGATAGATCGACTGAATATCGAAGGGCGGCTCATCGGCTTTGAACGTGTAATCGAATTTGAGTTCGAGTGGATAGGTGCTCTTGAACTCATCTACGGCCTGCGCCACGTGGGACTGGAGCGCGGCAAGCTGCTCCCTAGACTGCTCCAATTGCGCGGCTGACACAAACTTCGGCTGACCGCTGGCCGCGGCAATCGAGGAACGATCCGCAGGCTCCAAAATCACCTTGAGGTCCGGACTGTCTGTGCTGGCCGAGATGTCCTGTAAGGTGAAGCTGTAGATGTTGCCCTTGTCCGTGATCAGATTCAGGTTGGAACTGATACCTTGTTTGGCAGGGTGCACAAAGCAAAAGTTGCCCACCACATCGACAATCCAGAAATCCTTATCGCCGGTGGCGGCTTCCATGATTTTTTCGGTGGGCGGCACTTCAATCAGGGTGGTGTATTTCACCTTGGCGTGGATGGGCACAATGTCAGCCGAGTGATACTGCACTGTGCGTGCCGACGCATCCTGCGCGACGGCCGCGGTGCAGGAAAGGGCCAGGGCGAGCCCGGCAATCGTAAACGGAATCGATTTCATGGGGAGAGGCTCCTTTAGTGAGTGGTGTTGGGCGCGGCGAGGGTGCGAGGTCGGAATGGGAAGTCTTCAGCGAGACGGCGCAGGCCCTCGGGGATGCCGAAACGCTCGAAATACTCGCGCTTTTTCAGGTTGTCGCGGGCATTGTTGGTTGCTGTCCAATGCGAAACGGAATCAACATTGAGCCGAACCTTCTTGGAAGATTGTGCCTTGCGAATGAGCATCTCGCCGGGGGGCACAAGGCCCGCAATCAGTTCCAGCTCTGTATCGTTGAGGTGAAAGGCTTCGCGGTACACATCGCGATCCATCTCCGGGTTCGCCAGGAAGATTTTCGTCGGGCAGCTCTCGGATACGATCTGCAACATGCCCGACTCCTGCAACTCCTTGAGCGACTGGGTGGCGAGGATCATGGCGGCATTCAGCTTTCTCCAAGTCTTCTGTGCTTGAACAACATAGTTGCGGATAGTCTCGTTCTTGATGAAGAGCCATGCCTCATCGAGCAGGAACATCTTGAATGTAGCCAGATTCTTCGGGTCGGCGATTTCGTTGCTGGCCCGGTGAAGGACATAAAAAAGCAGCGGCTCCAACACCTCGGGAGCATCGCCCCATCCGGCAAAATTGAATGTCTGGAATCTGCTGAAGGAAAGCGTGTCCTCGGCGTTATCGAACAGAAAGCCATACTGTCCGGCGCGGGACCAGCGGTGCAGGCGCTCTTTCAATTCGCCGATGATGTTGGCGAAGTTCGAGACGGTGCGCTGGTCCGGTTCCAGCACATACATGCGCTCGATCGCATCCCACAGCTTCCGCTCCTCTTTGAAGTCGAGGCGATAACGCTGGCCACTACCCTCAATCAGCACACGGAAGAAGCTAAAGAGAAATTGCAGATTCTCCTTCGTAGGGGCAAGGGAGAATGGGTTTATCGTGAAGTCGCGGGCCTCCTGGCCTACGTTCAGATAGCTTCCGCCGAAAATCGCCGTGAGTGACTGGAAGCTGCCGCCGAAGTCAAAGATGAACGTCAAAGGCGCGTATTTCTGGGCATTCTGCAGCAGGAATGAGCACAGATAACTTTTGCCGGAGCCGGTCATTCCAAGGATCAGGGTGTGGGCTACCTCGCCATTGTGGAGATTCAGAAAGTAAGGCGTGGCATTGTCGGTTTCGAGTACGGCAAGATATTCGGTGCCCAGATGTAAATTGCGCTTTTCGCCTGCAAGGATGGTGAAGAGAAACGACAAGTCGGCATAGTTCGTATTCAGCAGATACAATTTGCGGAGATTCGTCACGTAGCCACCCGGTACAGTGGCGAAGTACGCGTTGAGCTGGTTATAAGTCTCGACGAACAGATTGCCGTCCGCATTGGTGAAGACGCTGGCGAACTCGCCTAGAAGCTGGTCCGTTTCCCGCTTGGTGGGCGCGTACACCACAATCGTCAGTGAGAAATCACCCAGCGATTGCCCATCCCCGAGGATGCGGAGGCAATCGCCAAGGTTTTCGATGTCGGCCTGCTTTGACTCATCGACCAATACGTCGCGCGCATTCGTCTTTGCAGGGTCATTGCCCATCTGCGAGACGAAGCCTGTCTTCGACATATTGAAATGCCGCCGTCGCTTGTTCACTTCTTTGCGCGCCTTGTCCGTGGATAGCGGTGTCCATTCCGTGACAACGTGGAAGTTCGCGGGGATTTTCAGGAGAGCATCGAGCACCAAAGGCCGCGTCTCGGTGATGGCCTCTTTCATGGTGAGCACGCGAACGACTTGATCGCCCACGCGCAGATGGTCGCGCTCGGCCTCGATGTTGCTGTTCACTACCTGGTAGTCGAGAAATTGAGTGGATTGCGGCCGGCCTGCGATGCGCCACTCGTCGTAATTGAGCAACCTGCGAAAGAAACGGAATTGGCCCTGCTGGTCCAGAACCTCGATCTGCATGAAGTCGGCAAGCTGGCGGCTGAATGCCTGTACCTTCTGGTCCAGGCGCGCCAACGCTTCTTCAATCTGCGACCGAAGGAGTGTCTTCATGCTGTTGCTCGTGAACTGCATCCGGAGTTCAACGAGAGCTCCGCCAGGATCGCGGAAGAGTCGAGCAAAGGCTGCGCCGACGCCGCTCTTCGAGCGCGGGCTTTCAAGGACGATGGCGTAGAAGATTTCGACCTGGTAGAGCTGGTCGCGCCTGGCTTCAAAGAGCTGGCGCCGCTGGTCGATGGCGGCCTCTACAACCGGATCGTCATATTTCGCAAAGGGAATCTCAGGGCGATTCGATTTGAAGAGATATTGATAGACATGGAAGCCGGGACCGAAGGCTTTGAGCGCAGCTTCTAGGCGCTTGACCGCATACTCCTGTTCCGCGTGGTCTAGGCTCTCGTAGTCTACGCCGTGGACGCGGAGCACCATGCCGACATCGCCGCTCTTGGTGAGGAAGGCCGTCTCATTCCAGAAGCCGTACAGGTTGATGTGGTCGTTGAGCGCCGCGCTCTCCTTCCACGGCTTGATGACCTTATCGAGACGCAGCATCAGCGCACCTCCACACGAGGGACCTGTTGCTTGGTGGCGTCATAGCGCAGTTTGTATTTTTCGGATCGGGCCATGATGCGGAGAAAAGCCGGGTCGCTGTTTGTCGCCCAATATCCGAATGCGTAGCCGCCGATGAACACGGCGATTCCAGCGAGGATCGAATTGAACAGATTGAATGCGCCGACCGCGCCGACCGAGATGAAGTAAAACAGGGTGCGCTCGACGCCCAAATAGGTGAGGGGCTTATGCAGGCTTTTGAAGACTCGATTGGTACGGACCTTCGGTTTCGATAGTTCAGCCATAAGCCCCCGGTTGTGTTGCAGAGTGGATGTGTGGGTAGGGGTCGAAGCCGGTACTGTTAGACACCCCACAGCCAAGTCAGAACGTTCACGGCTAGGACTGCGATGCCAGTACCGGCTGCCACACCTGCGAGTGCCTTCTTGGCACCCGGCTCTCCATGTGCGAAGCCGTAGCCGCCGATGACGATGGCGACCAGGCTTGCGACCTTGGCGATCGTTCCGGTGAAGAGGGTTTGAATGGCCGTAAAGCCTGTGTCGAAAGGCGTGCCGCCGGCCTGTGGGAGAGCAACGACCGGGGCAACCAGAATCAAGAGCACAAGGGTGATTGATGGGCGCATCCAGTGCGGTCGAAAGAAGGATGCGCGAATGAAGGGAATTGGAACTCTTGGCGAAAGCAGCATGGGCACCTCGAACAACCGATGAAACGGTTGTGATATGCGCCACGCTAGACAAGCCGCAAAGGAGTGTCCAATAGATTTCAGAAGTTCGGTTATTCGAAATCTGAATAAGATCGGATTCTCAATTGCGGGGGATTCTCGGATTCCCTTTAGAAAGACTTTTCAGCTTGCTGTGAAAGACCGCCAATTCTTGAACTTCAGGCTCGCGCGTCTTCGAGCTCAGCAGGAACTTTCTGCTCGAATGGGAATCGAGCGGAAAACTACCGGCATTCGAGCGGATCGTCAATTCCTGATTTTGACTCTACAGAAGCAGTGATATCCCACTTGAATCCGAGATTCCAGTTTCCGTATGCTCGCATGTCTAGAAAATCTGCGCCCATGGATAGGCTCTCTCGTGCCTAGTAACCGAAAGAATATGACGCAGGTTGAACTTCCGAAACTCCCCAAACCGAGGCATCAATCACGCCGCGGTTAACGAGGTGATTCAAAACAAGTTTTTGCGAAACCTCATATTCCTTGGCCACTTCGAGACTTGTTTCTTCCACATCATCCAAATCGAGCCTGTCGTTGCTGAACCTCTCATAAAGTTCGTCGGAAGGGCAAAGGAACTCAGCAGCAAATGCGCGTTGAAACTTTTGCCGAGCTGTCATCGAATGCGTGGCTGGTTTCCAAGTATCACCAACATTTATTCCAATATGGTCACCGATCAAGCGAGATAGGGCAAAGCGTTGGCGATGGGGATGTGCTGGCTTCAATAACAGCTTGAGCTCCTCGCTCCTTGATCCACGAACGCCAACAGACACAGGGATGTCAGGGTGAGCCTCTGACAAGACAGCTTCATCGACCTGCAATCGTTCGGCAATATCTCGATTCTTGACAGGTTGCTTTCCCAGACCCCACACATTTCGGATTGTCTCGGCGGCATCCTTGCCTAATTGCCAGGGCACGCGATTGGCGAGTGAGCCCTTACCGGCCAATTGTTCTTTAATCTTCAGATACTCGCTAATCCGCGAATAAGTATCTACGGATTTTGCTGCATCGGCAGTTGCTTTCAGTACATCCTCTACTCCGAAGGTGCTACTGGCCGCTGCAATCTCTTCAAGTGCTTGTTCGCCAACTTTCTGCTGCCACTGTAAGAGCCCTTTAATTAGGCTCTCTGCTTCGTCCGGGTCAACCCCAAGCAAAGCCTCAAGTCGACGTTTTGAACCCAATGGCTTCTCTGCACGTTCAGTGCGAATCTCTGACCACAACTCATGTAGGGGGCTATTTTGCAGTCCTCTCGCATCGAGCCGCGACAGGACTTGTTCGACAAAGTGCGAGATGCCAGTCTCAAAACTGGATACATCAATGAATTCGCCAAAGGAATTCAAGTAGCGGACAGGGGAGAGCGATTCGTCAGCGGACTTTCCTTGTCCCTCACACCGCACTAATACATGGTATCCATCGCTAGAAAGGGTGACCGGCGGCCAGACATAGCCCCCTCCGCTTGAAGCCACTTCGTGGCTCAGATCCCAATCAAGAGACTGAGAGCCTTGGGTTAGTGGCTTCTTCTCGGGCTCCCAACGAAGTCGCCACCAATTGGAAGCGAGCCACGAAGCCAAAAGATAGGCTGAAACCCGGATGGACTTTCGCACGCTTTGAGCCGGCCGGTCCTCAACTTCTGTTGCAAAGTAGCTCTTTACCTTAATCGAGACGTCCGCGATTGTCTCCCGTACCTCGGGATCACCGACGGTGCTCGGCAACCAATTGTTAACCTCAATCTTGAATTCGTCGCTCATATGACTTCCAGAGTTCTAAAATCTTAGACGCAAGAGGATCGCCTGGTGGCATCGGGTACCCGTGATACGTGGCTGTAGTCGAATTCTCAAGCTGTGCTTCCAAGGGTATCCCATTTTCCGAGACCGCCCATATGTTTTGGGGAAGCCCGTCTCTCTCTTGGACGCTAATCAGGCCCCGGCATACGCCCTTCCGAAGCAGCGCAACTGCCTTGCTCCTCTCAAAAATATATGCGCCGTCGCATAAAGTGCTGTCCGTCCTTGGCGAAGACGGGGGATCCAGTCCGAAGTCGCCGGGGTTTCGCTTGTGTTCGGGGTTTCCGCCATAGCGAACCCTCTTCGCTAACGTCTTCAAAAAATCATCGACGGGCAGGGGCCGTACACGTCTCTTCGGATTGAATTTCTGCCGGGCCATCTTCTCTACATTCAATGCTATCCGAACCGGCTGGAATACGCGTCGACTCTCTGAGTTGCGGATGGAAGAGCATTCGGTTTTTCATCGAAGAATTTCGGTGCGCCAGCCCAATCGGGAACCGTTTGGGAACCGCTTTGTACTGGCTACCTCTCCTAGAAGCATTCGGTAACCGCCCGAAGGGTTGAAATTCGATTGAGTATTCTAGTTCGCCTAATTTTCGCTTCCGACCGGAACGTCTCTGCCTCGTTATTGAGCGATTCTGCCGCGACCAAACAGGGAACCGTTTTGGGGACCGTTGCGTGCCGAAAGTGCTCCAAAAACGACTTTCTGCTCCGCTTAGGTCATTGATTGTAAAGGCTCTCCGAGCTGCCTGGATCGCCTGTTAACCGAAGGGTTGTAGGTTCGAGTCCTACCTGAGGAGCCAGATTGCTACTAAATTATAGATTCTAAAAACCATACCTTTAGCGCCCTCGACGTATCGGCAGTGATCATAATTAAGTTTTTGTGACTGCATCGGGGCAGTTCATCGAAGCGATTGCTGAGCATCGCCCAGTTCGCTGCGTCCTCGAAAAAGCGATGCTGGCAATCTCATTGCGGCCGAGCATCATGTGTGCAAGGCACATCGAATCGAAAAGGAACAAGGACTAGACCAGCGAATCAGGCTTTGGCTGGAACTTTGATCTGAACAAGGAGCATCTTTGTGGGCATTTCTGCACGAATTGCATGCGGCAACTGGGGTGGCATAAACACGAAAGACCCCGGCTTCGCATGGACTGTATCGTCACCCAGTTGCACACTCGCTTCACCGTCAAGGAAGTAGATGATTGCTGGGGTCGGGGCAGAATGAGAGGAAATTTCCTCTTCGGCTGCCATACCAAAGAGGGTAATGTTGACCGAGTCGTCCTTTTGCAGCACCTGGCTGAGGATGCCCTTGACCGGAATTGCAGCTTCAGAGGAAAGATCGGCGAGATATTTGTAATTCATTTTTAGTCCTCGAATAATAGATTGGTGCGGCGGCGGATTAACTGCCGCCGCACTCGGTTCATTCGACTAGTCACCTGCGACTGCCGCAAGTTCTTTCTCTTCTTTTTTCGAGAGCACTTTGCCGGTCCGGTTCCGATAAGAGTGACCGGTCAGCAGGCCGAGAACAAACCATCCCAGAAGCGCCGCACCAACAGCGAAAAGAACATCACCCGGTACGCGCATCCAACGCAGGAACTGCATGGTTGGCGTCTGCAGGAACTCCGCTGAGCGCGCGTACCACGTGCCGTGCTCGACCGAAGCCCATGCCTGCATTATGCCGATCGGGAACATGCTGAGAATCACCATGAAGACCAGCCCGAGATTGATGCACCAGAAAGAGGCTTTCAGAATTCCTTCTTTCCAAAGCCGTCCTGGCTGCAGCACACGCAGACAGAAGAGCGTAAGCCCCAGTCCCAACATTCCGTAGACGCCAAACAGTGCGGTATGGCCGTGGACGGGAGTCAGGTTCAGCCCTTGCATGTAGTAGAGCGCGATGGGCGGGTTGATCAGGAATCCGAAGATCCCGGCGCCGGCAAGATTCCAGAATGCGACGGCGACAAAGAAGTAGATCGGCCACTTGTAGTTGGCGATCCAAGGAGCCTTTTCTGTTGGACGCGCCAGTCGCAGGTTCTCCCACGCTTCGTAGCCGATCAGCGTCAGCGGTACCACTTCAAGAGCGCTGAAGACCGCGCCAAGAGAAATGACCGCCGCACCGGAACCAGCAAAGTAGAGGTGATGGAAAGTGCCGATAATGCCGCCGGAGAGAAAGATCGAGGTTGAGAACAAAACGGTCCGCGTGGCACTGCGAATTTCCAACAGCTTGAGGCGCGTGAAGAGGAAGGCGATCACGACCGTGGCGAAGACTTCAAAGAATCCCTCGACCCAGAGGTGAACCACCCACCAGCGCCAGTATTCTGCCGTGACGAGATGACTTCGCTGGCCGTACATGAGCCCGGCGGCATAGAACAGGGGAATGGCGATGCTGGAGATGAGGAACATCGTGAGCAGGGGACGATCTTCACTGTTGCGCGTGAGTGCCGGCTTGAGCGCGCGCACCATCAGCACCAGCCAGAGCACCAGGCCGATGAAGAGCAGGATCTGCCAGAAGCGGCCAAGGTCGACATATTCGAATCCCTGGCTGCCAAACCAGAACCAGAGGTTCCCGAGCTTCTGCTGAATGCCCATCCACTCGCCGGCGAGGGAGCCCCCAACGACAAGCACCAGCGCAACGAACAGCACGTTGACGCCGAGCCGCTGGAACTTCGGTTCGTGGCCGCTTACAGCCGGTCCGACGTAGAGCCCGGTCGCGAGCCATGACGTTGCAATCCAGAAGATTGCCAGTTGCAGGTGCCAGGTGCGGGTGATGGCATATGGCAGGATCTTGTCGAGGGGGAACCCGTAGAACCCCTGACCTTCCACGCCATAGTGCGCGGTAATCGCGCCCATCAGGATCTGCACGCCCCACAAGGCCACGACTACCAGGAAGTATTTGATGGTCGCGCGTTGTGAAGGAGTCGGCGTGAGACCGAGGAATGGATCGCGTGTTGGAAACGGGCTGTGCGGGACGGTCTTTTCCTGCGAGGAGTACCACCAGACCAGGCCGCCGGTTCCGGCCAGCAGGCAGACCACGCTGATGATGCTCCACAGGATTGCGCCGGGGGTTGGCCCGTTCGCGACCAGCGGCTCATGCGGCCAGTTATTTGTGTAGCTTACTGTGGAGCCGGGACGATTCGTGCTTGCTGCCCATGCAGTCCACCAGAAGAAGGCGGCGAGCTGTTTTTGCTTTGCCGGATCGGTGAGCGCCCCTTGCGGGATCGCGTACTCCTTGCGGCCTTTTCCGAATACATCAGCGTAATAGGCGGCAAGCTGATCGAAAGCCACCGCGCGATCGCTGTCGATGGTGACGCGGTTCGCAGCCGTGTCGTAACGATTAGTGCGCATGTCGCGTACCAGGCGGGCTTGCAAGACTGCCTGCCGATCCTCATTTAGCGCCGTAAAGCTCGATGCGCCCTGCTGAGCCGCCCAGCGGTCCAGAAGGATCGTGGATTCACGATGCAGCCAGTCCGCGCTCCAGTCGGGCGCGACGTAGGCGCCATGTCCCCAGACGGTGCCGATCTCCTGTCCGCCAATGGACTGCCAGACACCCTGCCCGTCGGTAATGGAGGCGCCGGTGAAAAGAAGTTGCCCGCCGGTGGAATAGACGTCGGGGAGTGGGGGAGCTTCGCTGATCATCTTCCGTCCAACTCCTCCAAGGACGGCGAACGATGCAACAATGACGGTGATAAATGCGATCCAATAGCGCTTGTAGTTCATAGTTTTTCCTCATTTGGCAAAGTGCAGATTGCCAATGGATGCCTGATATCTCGAAGTTAGAAGAATGAAATTCGGAATGCAGGGACTTTAGTCACTCGGAAGAACGAGACGACGAGTTTTCTCAAGTATCAGGATCGTCGTATCACGATATATTGTGTGTGATTTAAATCACACGAGATGGCCGAGTGTGTTATTCATTGGCTCAAAGCCATCGCAGAAGCCACCTTTGCGGTCCGCAGACAAGCTTGATAGATTCTCCTTGTTCCGGCTGTGCTTTCATTACGGTTCTCCAACGATCCAACCCAACGCCCACGGGGTCGAACTGATGTCATTCCGCTCGGTCTTTGTAGCCGTAGTCATTTCATTTGCGCTTATCGCGTCGGCGTTTCTGATCAACCGTGCGCGGCCAGCAGTCGAGACCGCGCAGCCTACCGCGGACTTCGTGCGGGCATCAGGCAAGTGCGCCGAATGCCATGCGCGGCTGCAGTATTCGGTGGTTCACGAATATGAAATGTCGGCCCACGCCAGAAAGAGCGTGAACTGCCTGGACTGCCATCAGCCCGGTCAGGGACAGCAGAAGGTCGACCATCATGGATTTGTGATCAGCGCTCATCTCACGGCAGGCAATTGCCGTTCGTGTCATGAGAACGAGTACCAGGAATTCCTGCGCAGCCGCCACGCAGCTCCCAGCTGGGCGGCGGTGTATGGCGCCGCGGGACTCAAAAAGGAGCAAGTAGCGTTCAGCGAGCAATTCCAGCCGGGTGGAACCAATCGCCCGCCAAACCCGCTGGTTACGCCGGAAGGCCACGCCGCAGTGAACGGGGGCTGCGAGCAGTGTCACGCAATCGGAAGGCCGAACGACGACGGCACCATCGGTAGTTGTACGGAGTGCCATTCGCGCCACACCAGTTCCGTTGAGCTGGCTCGCCTGCCCACCACTTGCGCGCAATGCCACATGGGCCCGGACCACTCGCAGATTGAGATCTATAACGAATCGAAGCATGGCATCATGTTCGCCGCGCAGCGAAGCCTCCTGAACCTGAAGGCCGATCCTCGCACCCTGACTACCCGCGACATGTTTGTGCCCACCTGCGCTACCTGCCATATGAGCGGGATCAATGGGCTGAAGGTGACCCATAATCCCTCGGATCGCTTGAGCTGGTATCTCGCCGACCAGATAAGCACACACCGGCCAAATTACCTGCAGGCCCAGATCAATATGAAGCAGGTGTGCACGCAGTGCCACGCCCGTGACCGCATCGACCGCATCTACGCGAATGCCGAGCAGGTGCTCAACAGCACCAATGAAAAGATCGCAGACGCCAAGAACGTGGTCAATGGCCTGCGCAAAGATGGCGTGCTGACCACTGCGCAATTCACCCAGCCCATCGACTTCACCTTCTTCGATATGTGGCACTATGACGGCCGCACCAGCAAACACGGAGCATTTATGGGCGGCGCGGATTTCGTGCAATGGCACGGGAACTACGAAATGCTGCGCAAGAGGATCGAACTTCAGCATCAGGCCGACGAATTGCGGAGGGAACATGCGCGCAAATGACTGGCTGTCGCGCGCTCAAAAATTTATCGTCCACCCGAGGATGCACTGGGCGCACAATCCGGCACTATGGGTGGAGTTGTTCGTTACCGTGAATCTAGCCATCCTCGCGGGTGACATCGTAATCGCGCACTCGGTCAATCACTTTGGCAAGCCGGCCGAGTACATTCCGCTTTACGTCTCGATCGCAGCGCCGATTGTTCTCGTGGTTATGATCGCATTGCGCTGGCTCGGCGGTTTCTATTCTCCGTGGCGCGACATGGGCTACCTGGTTAGCTGGCTCTCAATTCTGGTCGGCCTGGCCGGCGTGCTCTATCACTTGGAGAGCAGCTTTTTTCTAGACCGCACCCTGAAGAGTCTCACCTACGCGGCTCCGTTCGCTGCGCCTCTGGCTTACACCGGCCTGGGCTTTCTGCTGCTGGTGAACCGCATGGTTCCGGTCCGGGGAGCAGAATGGGCGCGCTGGGTGATCCTGCTTGCGCTGGGAGGATTCTTCGGCAACTTCGTACTCTCGCTGACCGATCACGCATCGAATGGTTTCTTCGCTCGGACGGAGTGGATCCCCGTCATCTCCTCTGCTTTTGCAACGGGCTTTTTAATCGTGCCCCTCATCATGCGGGTGACAAGGCGTTTTCTGGACCTCTGCCTGGTGGTGATGATCGCGCAGGCGCTTGTGGGCATCCTGGGCTTCTGGTTTCATATGCAAGCCAACCTGGTTGAGCCGGGCCATACGCTCTGGGAGAAGCTGGTCAACGGTGCTCCGCCCATGGCCCCGCTGCTCTTCCCCAACCTCGTCGGCCTGGCGTTGATGGGCCTGTGGGGGTTGACGCCGCACCTGGAAGAAACGGCGCCGGGTGCTTCATGGCTCGGTTCGGCGTATCGATGGGCGCATCCCCAAGGAACCGACAACTCCACGACGCTTTAAACAGTGGAGTCCCATCCTGAAGCTGGTTGCGTGGCCTGATTCCTCGCGAATGCGGCGCGTCCGAATGCAAACGTGAGCACGAGGTTGAGGGCGAACACCAGCACGCCCGACAATTCCAGCATTCCGGAGACCGGCAGCACCTTCCACGCATAGGAAAGAATACCCTCGTAGGCCAGAGGTTCTGACGTGACACGCAGCGTGCAGCCTATTTGCAGCAGCAGCAAACTCGCAAACATCAGCCGTGTGCTGAAGATCCGATAGATTCCGCCAAAGTGTGGAAGGATTCGTGGCCCGATGGCGAACACCATGGTTGCCGCGAAGCCAACCGTGAGCGCGTGACGGGACGCTCCCCAGATGCCTCCATGCACATCGCAGAAGGCAGCCCATATGCTCATGCCTCCCGCAATTGCGAGCCAGAGATAGGGGATGCGGGCAAACACCGGAAAGCTCGCGTGAACTCCCTGCGTCTTCGCTTTTGCGTGTGGCCGTTCCGCCAGGCGCACCGCCAAGCCGCTAACAACAGCGCCTGCCGCGAGCAACAACACCGCAATTTTGATCAATCCGGATAACCCGTTAATTACCCCCGCCACATCAAGGAGCAAGGCTGCGCTGAACATGCGTCCGTGCGGCTTGTGAATCCCCAGAAAGGCAGGCAGCCACCGGGCCGAGAATCCCCACACCACGGGAACCAGAAATCCCCACCCGAGGAGGACGAGATATTTCTGATCCAGCGCGTGCGGGAACGATGGCGAGACGCCGGAAAGGGCCAGCCGCACGCATTCGACGAAATTGAAGATCACAGCGGCGGTGAGCCCGGCCGTTCCCACCAGGACGGAAACCATCCACAACTCCATGCGCGGATTGGTGCTCTCGCCGGCGGGCTTGTTGGGAAGCTTGTGATGAGATGCTGCAGAGAGGAACAGAAGTACGGCGACCAATTCAAAGGCGGCGGAGAGAGGAACGAGAATCTGCCAGTGCCACCCGTAGATGTTCGCTGTCCAGCGCATCGCTACGCCCGCTGTCCACAGGACAAAGCTCGACAGCGGAATTCGAGTCGCTGAGCGGCCGCGGGTGGGCTGCGAGTAGAAGCCAATCCCCAGGATGAAGCTGCCGATCCAACCGAACATCTGCGCGTGGCCGTGGCCCTCCATCCATGCTGGCGGCAGACTTGCGGCACCATGATGTGCGCTGATCGCCATCAGGTTTGAGAATCCAAGCAATGTTCCGGGAAGCGCCATGAAGAATATCCCAGCGACGATCCACGCTCGCAGAATCAAGCTCTTCGTGCGTTCGACGGCGGCGAGCGACTGCGGGTTTTCGAGGATGCCCGGCAGTACTTTCGGAGAAGGATGTGCAATGGCAGCCATAATTACCTCCGTTGACTCAGTTCGGCTTCGAGCGCGACGGCTCGTGGGAAGAGCAAATCGTTTTCGAGGTGAACGTGTTGGCGTAGGTCGCCTTCGAATGCCTTGAGGCTCGCGTGAAACGCCGTGTTCCGTGGGCAAGCCCATTCAGGAGGCTCAAATCCATTGGTAAGGCGCCGAATCTCGGCCACAATCCCTTCTGCTGAATCATGTTCGCTCATCATCATTGAGACCGGGTGGGCCACAGATCGAAAACAGGCATAGGGCGCGCCCGAATTATCCTCTGCCGCTTCTTCCAGGCGGACAATGAAGGGGAACAGGATCTGCTCTTCTTTCTCAAGATGGGCAAACATCTCTGCGCGAAGCCGCTCGATCAGGGTCGCCATTGGCTTGAACTGTGGTGCCTTTTCGCCGTGCTTGGTAGCGATCCGCTGCGACAGTTCCGCAAAGCGTGGCAGTTCCTGGCGCACCGTCTGATGATGTGTCCGGACAATGTATTGGATCAGTCGTGTGAGGGAATAGCTTTCAAGATCGGGGACGATCGTGCCGTTCGCCCGCGATTCGGCATCGGCAAGTTTTTCGAGGACCTGGTCGACAGACAACTGCAATTCGGCGCAGACGCGCTCGAGCTGGGCATCGGCTCGCGAGCAAAGATCGATCTCAAAGCGTTCAAAAACCGCGACGGCCGACGGCTCTGCGGTCACGATCTCACGGATGGACTGGGTTGCGGTGGGCATGTCTACTCTCCACCTGCAACGGTAGAGGACCTTTGCATGCACCACAGCGACTTTGGTCACTCACTGTAATTCTTATCAGGATTCGAGTTGTGCGCTCAACCCTCTGAGGTCCCGAACCACGATCTGGCGAGCATCGACTTCGACCAGACCCTCGGCCTGAAGACGCATTAAGTTCCGTGAAATCAGCTCGCGGACCGTCCCGAGTTGGTTGGCCAGTTCCTGATGTGTCGCAGGTAGCAGGAATTCGATGCCACGGTCCGTCTTTTTCCCGCCGGTCTGCGCCAGCTTGACCAGCAAGGCGATCAAACGCTCGCGAATCGTGGTAAACGACAATTCTTCGATAATGCCCACGAGCCGCCTCAACCGCGCACCCACAACCGAGAGCACCTTGAGCGCAACCTCGGGGTGCTCCATGCAATATGCGTGAAAATCGCGTCGCGAGATAAATGCAATCTCCGTGTCTTCCACTGCAATGGCAGAGGCCGGAAACGGACCGCCATCGAAAACCGGCAGTTCGGCCACCGACTCGCCGGGGATGTTCACCGCGAGCACCTGTTCCCGGCCGTTCATCGATGTTTTGAAGATACGGATTTTGCCCCTTGCAATGATGTGCAGCCCGCTGCAAGGTTCACCTTCAGAGAACAATAGCTCCCCGGCCTGAAAGAGCTTCCGGACCGTGCGCGCGGCGAGCATCTGCAACTCTTGCTGCGAAAGGCTCGAGAGCAGTGCAGTCTTTTCGAGGACAGAAGCCAGGTCGGTACGGGGCGGGTTCACGGGAAGATTCTACAGGAGCGACTTTCGTCACTGCATACTGCCAAAGTCACTGGTTTGATAGGGCCATGAACCCGCAGATTAATACCGTGGACTTTAACGAGCGGCCATTCCTCGCGATTTGGGAAGTAACCCAGGCCTGCGATTTGGCCTGTGTACACTGCCGCGCCTCGGCCCAGCCAGACCGCCACCCGATGGAACTCACCACCGAAGAAGGAAAAGGGCTGATCGACCAGATCGCGGCCATGAAGGTGCCGGTGTTCGTTCTCACCGGGGGCGACCCCATCAAGCGCCCGGATTTGTTCGAACTAATTGCCCACGCGCGAAGTGTGGGTGTGCGTGTCTCGCTGACCCCCAGCGCGACTCCGCTGCTCACACGAGATGTCGTGATCCGGCTGAAGGAAGCCGGCCTGGCGCGCCTCGCGGTAAGCATGGATGGCGCCAGCGCAGCCACTCACGACGCGTGGCGCGGAATGAGCGGGTCGTTTGCACGCACACTCGATGCGATTCGATGGGCCAACGAAATCGGTCTGCCCGTGCAGATCAATACCACGTTCAGCCGCAGGAACATTGGAGAAATTAACGCCATCGTCGCCCTGATGGAAACCTTGCGGATCACGCTGTGGAGCGTCTTCTTTCTGGTTCCGACCGGCCGCGGAAAGCTCAGCGACTTGCTCAGCGCCGACGAGTTCGAGCAGGTGTTCGCGAAGCTGCATGACTTGTCGAAGACCGCCAGCTTCGATATCAAGACCACCGAGGCCCAGCATTACCGCAGGTTTGTCCTCCAGCAGAAGATCGCAGAGCGAAAGGCAGGAGCCAGCCAGGCTGGTCCGGAGAAAGTCGCAGACGCAATCGGCCGCGCTCCACGCGGTTTGAATGACGGTAAGGGGTTTGTCTTCGTCTCCCATCGCGGCGAAGTCTTTCCCAGCGGCTTTCTGCCTTCCCCCGCAGGTAATATTCGCCAGCAATCACTGAGCGAAATCTACTGCGAGTCCCCGTTGTTCCGGGATCTGCGAAACACATCGAAACTGGAAGGAAAGTGCGGCGCGTGCGAGTTCAAACAAATCTGCGGCGGTTCCCGGGCCCGGGCCTACGCGCTCTCCGGCAATCCGTTTGGCGAGGAAGCATGCTGCAGCTACGTTCCGCGCGGATACGTTCGGCCACTCACGCCTGCGAATCGCCCGAATCCCCTGCATGTTCTTCAAGGGGCATGATCATTGGGGCAGAAGTTCGAATGTGTGCGGGTGGGGCAGGCACGCCTTTCGCTCTTCCTCAAGTAGGGCTGCCTCTTTTGCTTCAATGCCTCTGGTGACCACCGGGTCGACAGCTGACTTCGGGTCGTTGATGGTCAGAATGAACATTGCTTGGTCGAGTTGGACGCGCTCAAATTCGGTTCCATCCACGTCCTTGGCCTGGCCCTGCATCGGTGTTTGGTAGAGCGCGAGGTTTACGCCGGTAGCAAGTTGTTGGCCCGTGAAATTCCCAATTACCTTGCCATCGATCTGCAGCACGTAATGCTGTCGGGGCAAGTTGGCAACCTTAAGAACCTGCTGATCCATGGCAGCGAGATCAGAGATGCCGAGAACAAACTGCATCATCTCGTTTTCCAGCGGCAAGGGCAAGGGAAGGGAATTGTCCAATTGCGTCCAACTCAGGCCCTCGGCCCCTTTTCGCTGCAGCGCAGTGATGTGCGTGTTTTCAGCCATCAGAACCGTTGCCTGACTACCATCGAGCGAGACGCGGCTCACAATCGGAGAGACGCCCCAGGTCCGCGCCAGCTCCGCCGCCATTACCCAGTGGGCCGTCTCGGCCGGGTGGATGCGATCTGGAACGAGGAGAGCAGCCAGGGGCGGATCTTTCTTTGTGCCCGTGCTTGTGAGATCCGCAACCACTTTGTAAAAGTTGCTCACCGGGAGATAGTCAGATGCGCCGAGAGTTCTCACGAACGCTGCGTGACGGCTGACAACTTCGTTGTAATGGGCAAATTCGGTTCCGTGGGTCACCTCGTCGTAGGGCGTAGGGGTCAGCAGGGTGATGCGAACGGCAGGCAGGTTGCTCTGCATCGATGAAAGAAGAGCGCGATACCCCTTCGTGTAGATGTCGAAATACTTCTGTTCGAACGGAACGTAGTAGCCATCATTCATGCCGAGCATGATGGTGACGACGGATGGATGCTGCGGAAAAACATCGCGCTTGAGGCGGGTGGCCTGGTCGCCCGTATAGCCCCCGTAAACGGTGTCGCCCGGAACACCGGCGTTGACAAAGGTGACGTGCATCGTCGGATATCGCGTGAGGACAATATCCTCGACGAAACGCGTATAGAATCGTTGGGCTGTGATGCTGTCGCCGTAAAACACGACCCGATCGCCATCGCGCAGCGCAAGGTTCTGGGAGTGGCAAAGCAGCGGCTGCATGAACAGCAAAGCGATGAGAAACGCTCGCCAACGGTTGATCACCATCTCTCCTTTGCGAGGCGGTGGATAGGCTGAATCGCAGCTCATCGAGCCTCCTTCGGTGCAATGTCGTTTGTCATGCGGGAATAGAGTGGAGCGCACAGAAGCTTCCTGACTGCGCCGCCAAGCTCAGTCGCATTTTGAAAGCCTTGCCACTCGTGCAGCCTGTTTCCGTCCTTTGCGAGGAGACGAATTGTGTCGCCGGCCTGGCCGTTGTTGTCGAATTGAATCGACGCCGCATTCAGGTCTAGCAGAGCATTGGCGCGCGCGATCGTTTGCTGTGGCGACGCCGGGCGCTTGCGTATATGGACAATGACTCTCAGTTGGTTGGGGGGATACTGGTCGGCCAGGCTGCGGAGTACCACAAGCTGAGCGCGCGGTTCCGGAGCCAACAAGCCGTCGGAGTCCAGTGCGAAATCAAGGGTCGCCTCGAGACGCAGAGATTCGACCAGCCGAGGTTGCGGACTCGCGCCGCTCATCGTGGATCCACGCTCAAATCCAGCTTTCTGTAAGGCATCGAGCGAAACACTTGTCATGTTGCCGAGCGTGAACTGGGCGTGTTCGCTGCCCAAATATTGATAACTGTTTGCGGAGGGAACAAATTCGCGGGCTGCGCGATAGATCAGCGGAGCGGACGACTCAATATGATTGCCTGTAAACACAATAGAAGTTCCGCCGGTTTCCGCCTTTTCAACGATCGCCGCGGCAGACGCCACCGGGGGATTGAAGATGAACGTATTGTTCTCGATGCGCAGATCGCGGATCACTCCACCATTCCATGTGCTCAGGTAAGCCGCCCCCTGAAGAGCGGCAAGCCGCGGGCTCAGGGCGTTGTCAACACACAGATTTTCGCGGACGGTGCTGCTGCTCGTGATGTATCCGGCAGCAAAGACGGCGAAGCAGTATCCCTGGGTATCGTGTGCAAAGTTGCGCTGGACAAGATTTCGTGTGTTTGACCAGTCGATATCGTATGCGCCGCCATCAACGCCGGGACTGTCGGTCAGGAACGCTTCATTGTCCTCGACTGTGCAATCGGTGCAGGTCCAGGTCCAGATCGCGTTGGGTGTGCCGGTCGTTTCGGTCGGCTGCATCCCTGTCTCCCAGGCGACGCTGGTTTGAATTTTGCTTTGTGCGTCGCGAAACAGAACGATGCCGTCGCCATACACGTCATGCACCGTGGAATTTCGAATGATGATGTGCTTGTTGATGAACTGATCCGGAGGAATATAGAACGGGCCGCCGCCGACCAGGATTCCGGCCCATTGATTCGTATGCGCTGCATCCACACCGTCGACCAGCACGTCTTCGAAGAATGCGCCCAGCTTGCTCGGTCCGATTACGACAAGGCCGTTGTCTTTGTGCTTCATCTCGCCACCAAACACATCGCGCACCACAAGGTTCTCGAGGTAGATGTGACGTAGAAGGGCGTGATCTCCCGTCACGAAAACCCCATAGGTATTGGCGCCGGAGAGATCGAGCGAATCGACCTGCCAGTATTCCTGGTTCGACAGGAGAAGCACCTGGCGATCACTCGATGCGGCAATGATGTGAGGCCGTGGTCCTTCCCCGTAGGCGGTCAGGCGAATGGGGGCTTCCTTGTTTCCTGATCCTGTGGGCGCAAACGAACCGTGACACGTGGTACCGCGCCGGAGTGCAATCCGGTCTCCAGGCGAGAAGCGATGCGCCTCGGCGGCCGCCAGAGAGTTCCACGGGTGCAAAGAGGATCCGTCGCCCGCCGGTCCGGAACAGTCGATGAACCAGCTGTGCGGCGCAGGCGCAGGCCCGCCTTGCGCATCGCACGAAGCTCCCGAAATTGCAATGAGAACGCGGGCAAACAAAACGAAGATGGCCGGGAACGAGGGTGCCGGTCCACGAGTGATATCCAGCATCTGTAGTTTCGCCCCAGAATTATTGTAAGAACAGAAGAATGCTTCCGATGTGGGATAACACACCGGAAGCATGAGGATCCAGCTTCAGTTTAAAAGATGAACTTGGCCGCCAATTGCATCAGTCGATTGGAGCCCCCAATGACGCTGTTGATTTGTCCGAAGGTCGCCGGATTGCCGGCGTCCGCCTGGGGATTCGAGAGATGCACGGTGTTGCTGGTGTTGAAGGCCTCTGCTCGCAGTTGAAGCGTCCATTTTTCGATGGCGAAATCTTTGGCCAGCGATGAGTCGAGATTTACGTAAGCCGGTCCGACCACGATGTTGCGACCTGCATCTCCCGGGACAATCGAGTTGCCCTGAAGCTCCGCCGGTATCGTGAACGCTGCAGTGTTGAACCACTGCAAATAGTTTCGCTGGTGCCTTGACAGATTGGGATTGCCGGTCACGTCAGGCCGCAGGCCTGGCAAACCGGAATTCGGGTTGGTACCTCGAATCACGTTCACCGGGCTCCCCGTCTCCGCCCTGAGAATCGGGCTATAGCGCCAGCCGCCGAGGATGGCGTTGGCAACCGGTCCCCAACTCGATCCGGAGGCTTGGCCTCTGCCGAAGGGAAGGTTGTAGGATCCGCTCAATACGAGGTTGTGCCGCAAATCCGAATCGGAACTGGCCCATTCGGAACGGAGGTCATTCGGATTCTGAGGGCTGTCGTTATTAGATCCCAGGTTGAACGGGGCTGGACCATTGTCCAGGTTATGGCTGAAGGTGTAGCTCAAAAGGAAACTGACATTGTGCGATGCCTGCCGGCTCAACTTGAGCTGCAGAGCGTTATAACTGCTGTCACCCACGTCAGTCAGATACTGGATCTTGCCCAAGTTCGGGTTAATAAGCCCATCCGCCTGCGTCGTAGGATCGGCGTTGATGTCGCCGACCTCGTACGAAAGGTGATGGCTGATCGAGCCCACATAGGCAAGGTCGATTGAGGTGGTTGGGTTCAGCTGGCGCTCGACGGCCAGGTTGAAAGATCCAGTTGTTCCTGTTTTGATCGTCGGCTTCACGGCGTATGTCGTTTCCAGCGCCCCACCGCTCAGCGTGGAAGGGTCGATCACTCCGGAACTCGGAACGTTGATGGTGGTATTGCGGACCACGCCCGTGTCGAGCTGATATTCCCAGGGCGCTGTTGCGCCGGATACGGGACCGTTGTAAACCCAGTCGGTGTAGCTCGCCTGCTCAGCCCAGGGAGCGTTCTTTGTGAGGAAATCCTCGCGGCCGTCATTCTCCGGCGAGAAGAAGAGCGCGAACCCGGCCCGCACAACCGTCTTCGGATCGGCGCTCCATGCAAATCCAAAACGCGGAGAGAGTTCGTCTTTGCGCGGATTCACAAGCCCGTTCGAAGCTCCCCCGCGACCGGCGAGAAAAATATTGCCGCTGGCCAGATCGTAATTGGACATGTAGTTGTTGGCTTCTGTCCATGGGTTTTGATACTCGTAGCGGAGGCCATAGTTGATGGTGAGATGCGGGGTCACCTTGTAGGTATCCTGGGCATACCAGTCCAGGTTCCAGCCCTTGGTGTGCGGATTGGTCAGTTGGAGACCTATGTCAACGTCGGTCGGCAACCCAAGTACGAGATCAGCCAGATCGGACCCGCCGGCCCAGTTGTACGCACCTGGAATAAAGGTGTAGTAGAAGTTCGACGTTTCAGCGAACCCGAAGCTGTCAAAGTAGTCGAACCCCGTGGGGAACAGGGAGAAGTTTGGATGCGAATTCAACAGCCGCAAATCAGCTCCGAGTTTAAACTCGTGGCGCGGCGTGCCCAACCAGGTGAGCGAATCGGTGACCTGATAGTTCTGATCAAGCACGTGATAGGGCTTGTATGTCGATCCCCCGGCGAGATATCCGTCGGCAAGGTAAATCTGCGGATAGCCGATCGTGGCCGGGTACCCCTGAACGGTTACATTTCCCGCGCCAAACTCAGTCGAATAATCTTTTCCGCTCAGCAGGCTGTACTGATCCTGGTAGTAGTTGGAATATCCGAACCGAACCTCGTCGAGCAGCGTCGGAGTGAAGGTGTGGTCATAGGTGATTGAGATCGCCTGTGCTCCATCATCCTGCTTGTTCGCCTGATCCGCATCGCCACCACCGGCCACTGCCGTATTGCCGTGATAGGGATCGGTGACAAGCTGATTGTCTCCCTGCCAGTGATAGATCGCATACAGCCGGTCGTTATCCGTAATCACCTGGTCGAAGCGGGCGTCTACCTTGTCAGTATTTGAGTTGACCGGCGAGTAGACGGCATAGTTGCGAAACCATCCGTTGTCGATGCCGGTGAGGTTCGGCTTCGGGAAGAAATTGAGCAGCGTCTTCAGGCCGGCGGGACTCACGCGATCAGCCGGAATCACATTGTTAGTGAACTGAGTCTCTGCGCCGCCATAGGACTCGACCGAGACAACCGGGTCAAAGATGGGGTCGATCGTTCCTGTCGCGGCGCCATTCGGTTGACCCGCAAATGGATCCAGAAGACCCGAGAAGTCGACATCGCCGCTGGCAGGAAATCCGATGAGGCTGAAAGGGACCGTAGAATCGACATAAGAATAGGCATTCTTCATCCGCACGCCCTCGTAGGCGCCAAAGAAGAACGCGCGATCCCGCTTGACAGGGCCGCCGATTACACCGCCATAGTTGTGCTGCTTCAGTGTCGAGGCCGGTTGCGGTGTGCTGACGCCGGGCAAAGTTGTCTTCGCGGTCAGAAAGTTGGGCCGGAAAAACTCAAAGACATCGCCATGGAATTGATTGGTTCCCGCCTTGGTCTGGATGGCTACAATTCCGCCCGATGCATTGCCGAACTCGGCGTTATATGCAGCCGTGATGACCTTGAACTCCTCGACCGAATCCACGTTGGGCAGAACCGTGATGTCCTGGGTGCGGTTGGTGGTAGATTCAATGCCGTCCAATTGAATCGAGTTGGAGAATTCCCGCTGGCCGCTAACGGAAAAGTTGAATGCGTTCATATTGTTGCCGACCGCCGTCTGTACACCCGGCACCAGCAACGCCAACGAGTAGAAATCCCTTCCCACAAGCGGCAGATCCACAATCGCATCATGGCCGATCACCGTACCAACTTCGGCGCTCTCTGACTGGAGCACCGCCGGCGCTTCTGTCACTTCCACCGAAGCTGAAACGCTGCCAACTTTCAGGTGGAATGCCAGGGCCCGATGCTCGTCAATCGCGAGCACAACGTGTGTGAACCGCTCCGAGGCGAATCCCGCTGACGAAGCGGTGACGGTGTAATTGGCGGGTGGAAGGTTGATCAGCGCAAAGCTTCCAGCTTCGTCGGTCACCGCGCGAAACGAAACGCCCTTGTCCTCGTCCGTCGCAGTTATGCTTACGCCTCGAACAACCGCGCCGCTGGAGTCCACTACCGAACCCAGAATGGACCCTGTCGTCGCCTGTCCCCAAGCCACGGGGCAAGCCAGGACCAAAAGGATCGCAAGAAGTGAGAGCTTCCAGAACTCCTCTCTCAGTGTGTGTTTCATACAGCCTCCAGGAAAATCGAAGATTGATGGCGCGAGCGTTCGTCCCCCCGCGTCCTTTAACGATTGAGACTTAGAATCAGCGAGCAATCGCCGCGCATTAAAGTTTGCCATGGTTGCGATCACTCCCATTCTCTGCTGTTAACTTCATTGCATCCCCAGCACTCGTGACTGACTGGCTCGTCATCTTCCCTTATCCTGCTGCCCAGGATGGCTTCCGCTTAGCTTCACATCCACAACTCCAAGAGAACCGGGCGTCACGTTCACTCCGTAAGCGTCCGCACGCGCATTGTTTACCTTTTCGTTTGCGGTGTAGAAAAGGGTGAAAAGGCCGTTGCCTTCATCCACCAAACCCAGCGGTGTTCTGACTTCGGTGGCCCAGATTCCGCTCCCGCTTTGCACAGCGAGATGTTGTCCCGTTCCCCAGTGAACCCCGTCGTGAGAGAACGCGTAGCCAACCTCATTTGGTTGGTGATTGTCATACACGGCCACGTAGCTTCCATCGGAGAGGTGCGCAACGATCGGGTTTTCGATAAACCTGGGTTCAATATTCACGGGGTTAGACCCGCTGCATCGTTTCCAGGGTCCACTCAAGCTGGGAGCCTCGGCAAGTCCAACTTGCCACAGCGAAATGGGGAGGCTTTCCGTGCGTGCGCTTCCATAAAAGGCGTACCAGTGATCTCCGACCAAATACGGGAAGAATGAATCCGTTCCCTGCAGTCCCTCCCAGTTGTCGGAGTCTGTTCCGCGCTGCATCACGATTCCGGCATCTTGATACGGACCGTCGATTCCATTCATCCCAGGCTCCTGTGATACAGAGCGCCAGATCCGGCCTTCGTGGTTTGTCAGCCATTCCCGTTCAGTATCGGGAGCTGCCCGATACGCCACATAAAAAAGGTTCCAGCGGTTTTCGGCCGGGTTGAAGATCGGCATGGGGGACCAAAGCGCCGCCTTTGGATCTTTTCCGGTGAAATCACCGCTCGATTCGCGCACCGTCGCCACGCGCCGCCAGTGCAAGCGATCGCGGCTCGACCAGTGTGCCAGCTTCATCTTTACCCAATGAGGGTCTCCCACCATCTCCGACGTGAACAAGTGATACGTGCCGTTGATCTTGACGACACGCCCGCCCTCAAAACCGTACTTGTTTGCTTCGGCTCCGGCGGAATGGACGGTCAGAATGGGGTGGGCCGTCTGCCGAACGACAATCAATTCCGGCTCTGCCGTCGCCATCAGGCCGGACAATGTCAGCAAAACAAGCACGCTGAACTGAATACCGCGTTGTTGAAAATAAACCGACATAAGACCCTGATCCCGTCCGGTGCTTGTCGCTGCCAAGTCCCAGTCGACCCCAACTTGTGTGGCCCCGCAGCTGTCAGCGCTGGCGATGATTTCTACTTAGGCTTGTAGAGCCTGGGCATGCACGATGCAAGGTAATCAAGGTTACGCAGATGGTTAACGGCTCCAGTAAGACGGGTATGGCGCGACGTGTTCAACCGAAAACGGGTAGATTCCGGCGCAAAGTGACTGGAAACATGCCGGATGAGAATGCTGGATCCTGGTAACGGCCCGGCGGTGGTCGCGGAATGGGCTCACTGGGCTCTTCAACTGCGAACGCCTGGCAGAGAAGCACAGTACTTTGTCGTTGCGCCTTCTGATGGGATAACGATAATTAACCCGGGAACTAACGGTTAGTCGACATAGAATTCTTCCCCTGCAGGTCGGATTGACAGGCTCAACCTGCGGAGATTACGGTGATTTGCATCTGGCAAACAGCATTTCGAACTGGTTTGACCGAGACGCACCACGTTCTGCGCCGGGGAGCGAAGATTGGCTGTAAAGCACATTGCAGAAGAGGAATTTTCGCTTTTCGAAAAGCGCGAAGAACTTCGCCGGGTTCTTGAAAGCAGGCATTTTGCCAGTTCGCCGAAAAAGATCCGCTTCCTTGAATTTGTCGCGGAACAGACGTTTCGGGGGAATCGCGACAAGCTGAACGAATACCTGATCGGCGCCGAAGTATACGATCGGGGGCCTGAATTTGACCAGCAAAAGGACCCGATCGTCCGCGTTCAGGCGCACGAGATTCGCCGCCAGTTGAAGAAGTATTACGAAGAAGAAGGCAAAAGCAGTCTCATCAGGATTGAATTGCCGGCTGGGGGATACGTCCCGGTTTTCGCGCGAAATGCTCCGGGTGAAATTGGTGACCGGCCCGTTCCAGTCGAGGCCGATCGTTCCGAACCTCAGGAGAAAGCCGCCTCCCGACCGCTGCGGGATCGTCTACAAATTGGTCTAATCGGGGTTCTGGGTTTGGCCTGCGTCGTCCTGACCTACCTGCTGGTAGTGCGCGCCCGACCGGTGATCACTCCCGCCTCCTTCCGTCCTGAAGCAGCCGCTTTGCCGGCTAATCTTGATTGGTTCTGGCATCCGTTTCTGCCGCCTGCCGATCCACCGCTGATCGTAATTCCCAACCATCCGTTACTGCGCGCCGCCCACGACGGCGACAGCGAACAAACCATTCGAAGCGGTCACGAGATCCCCAAGGCTAGTCTTCCTGAATTTCGTGACACCATTCACTTCCGTGAATTGAAGCGGTTTATCTTTGTCCCCTCCCTTACGGATTTCACCGCAGTGGGAGAAACCCTGGGAGTCGTCCGGCTCTGCGAGATGTTTTTCAAAACCGGCAGCCCCTGCAAAGTTCAGCCATCACGCCTGGTCAACTTCGAAGAAATCAAAAATGGAAACGCTATCCTGCTCGGGGGCAGCCAGTCATGGAGTGGCCGGGTGTTCATCGAAGAAGAAGGCTTTCATATGCAAAGCGGGGTGATTCTGAATCGGAAGCCGCAGCAGGGAGAAAAATCTATCTATCGGCCCGAGTTCGATCCAGTCACGAACCAACTCACCCGAGACTACGCACTTGTCCTAATGCTGCCCAACGAACGGCGAGAACGGCGAGTGCTTCTCATCTACGGTATCTATACCCAGGGTTCACAGGCGGCGATCGAGTTTCTGACCAACCCGGAGCACATGGCGGAGCTGCGCCAGGCTCTCCTTAGCGCCTCTCCCGATCACAAGACAATTCCGCCTTATTTTCAAGCGTTGCTCACCACCACAGTTGAAAACGCGGTGCCGGGAAATACCTCGATCGTTGCGGTTCGAAGCATTGCGCAATAGGGCGTGCAACCGGCTCTCAATCGGCCGATGACGGGATCGGCTCGCGTTGCACGGAAGCCTGAATCCACCGCTGCATCCCCACGGCGATAATCATGAAAAATGAAGTGAACAGCAGTGACAGATCGCGGTATTCTCCCGGCTGGCAGAACAGCAGGTAGAGCGGAACGTTGATGATGGCCGCGATCTTCGCATTCCACTTGACCCAGAGCGGAAGATGGCGCCACATCTTCCATACCATCCAGATCAACAACAACGTCGAGAGGGGACTGCTCAGGGCCGGGAACATCAGGTCGTAGGTGCGGTCGATCCAGGTGTCCATCGTGAAGGGATGCAGATAAAAATGGATCTGATCCTTCAGATGCCATTCCACGGTTCCACCGGGATTATGTGCAAAGTGCCAACGGATCGGAAGATAGACCACGGCACAGATCGCAGCCAGAATTCCGACGCCAAGTGACGAAATCGCCCGGGAGTACCGGAGACGCAGAAGCGGGTAGAGGGTAAATGTAAAGAGCAGGAACGACTCTTTGTTCCATGCGCCGAGCGCCACGACGGGTATCGTCCACCACCAGTCAAATCTCAATGCGATCCATGCGCCTGTTGCCATGAACAGCAGTTCCGGGTAGTCGAAGAAGTATCCGCCTTTGACTCCGATCAGCGGGAAGAGAAGCATGAACACAACAGACGCGAAGACAGCGGCCGGGGGCGGCAGATCTGCGGCCCGGCAAAGTAGATAGAGCGCAAACGTGGCGAGCAATGCCGACAGATACGTGAGGATATACACGATCATGTACTGCGCCGGATACGTCTTCGACTGAAGATTAAATGCGACGCTGATGCGTTGCTTCGCTCGCACAGGTGTGCGGCGCGAAATGGCATCAATTGGAAGGCCGCGGGTGAGCCAGTTGGCAATATCCGGTAGCAGTTGGCGATACACGTAGGGACGATTTGCAGTACCGTCGATCATCCGATCGAATCCCGCGATTGGATCGTCGCCACGTCCGCCGGCCTCGCGGAAATGCCACTTCTCGTAGAAGCTGCTGAATGAGGCCGCCGAAGCCAGCACGAACAGAACAAACAGGCAGACGCGGTAGAAAAGTTGAGAGGAACGAGGGGCTTCCGGGAGAGGCCCCGACCGTGTTGGCTTGACCCTGGACGTTTCTTCGCGATCCAGCGTTGCTACACCGGGACTGGTCAATTCATCTGAACTGCCAAGCGAGCGCTTCATCCAGGAGGCCGGGGAAAACGTGAGACGATTGAGGCGATTTTACATCAGTTCCAGTCCCTGAGACGGAAAATTCCCTGAACGCGAATCGGTACTTGCACGCGGAGCGTCGCCGGAGTTGATTGATGAGAACAATAAAATGAAACTACAAGTGCGCAAACTGTTCGACGCTGAAGCCGAGCGGCCAGTCTTCCTTCTGCGCCAGCATATCGTCCCACGTTATCTCGCGCTTCTGGTAGCCCGCCATACGTCCAAGAATGCAAGTCAGCGCTGTTTGCACGCCGTCAGCAATTTGGTTATGAACCGGACCCGTCACAATGCTCGCGACAAATGTGCGCTCCTTGTCGCGATCCGCGTATTTCAGGTTGTCAAGGAACGCCCCGTTCGCTGCAAATTTGCCGGAGCTCTGCCCGGTCGATTCGGAGTCCTGCCACGACCACGCGTTCGCGCCGGTAATCGCAATGGGCCCTGAATACGGACAGGTGCCTGATCCGCTTGCGCCGAAGAGCTTCAGCCCTGCGTCAAAAGCGTTGTCAGACCCGAACTGCGTTGATGCAAACGAGAAGTGCACGTCGTTGGGATAGGTATAGTCGACCTGGTAGTTATCCCAGATATCGCCCCAGTGAGTGAGAACGTTTCGACCGCCTGTGGCCGTGGCCTTCAGCGGGTGTGAACCAAGCATCCAGTTGCACAGGTCGATGATATGGATGTTCTGCTCAACAAGAATGTCGCCGGAGAGCACCCGATCCCACAGCCAGTTGCGCAGCCGATACTCGTCCGGACCTTCGCCCTCGCGCTTCTTCTCGGTCGATGCGGGAGCGTTGTAGTTTCCTGCGACCGTAGCGATCTTTCCGAGCGCTCCGGCCTTGATCTTTTCCGCGAGCGCAGCAATCGGAGGGGCCATCCGGCACTGGAACCCCACATCCACGCTCTGGTTGGATTTCACAAGCTTAGCGACTTCGAGAGCATGCTTAGCCTGAGCGATGTCGACGCCGACCGGCTTTTCGCAATAGACATGCTTGCCTGAGGCGACGGCCTTCTCTAGATGCTGCACGTGGAAAAACGGCGGCGTCGAAATCTGGATCAGGTCCACGTCCTTCGATTCGGCAAGCTGTTCGAAGGCGTGCGGCCCCCGGAAAAGGAGCTTGCTATCGATCGGTGGCTGCCCGAGACTCGCATTCAGCTTGTTGAAGTGGTCCTGCCCGGCGGCCAGTTTGTCGGCAAACATGTCCGCGAGCGCGACCACGCGTGCCGAAGTATTCTGTGCGAACGAGGTGGCTACAGATGTCCCGCGATTGCCGCATCCCAATAGACCATGCCGCACCGCCGAATTGGCCTCGTATCCAAATACCGCACGCGGATCGAGCAAAAGTATGCCCGAAACTACCGCTGATCCTGTTTGCAGAAACTCCCGACGATTCATCACGCGAGCACCTCACCCAGAATTCGCTGAAGATAACTCTTCTCGTCCTTCACATCGGCCACCTGTTGCGGCCCCGAGGTTTCGCGTTCGATCGTGATGGCGCCGGTGTATCCGAGCTTGTGCAGCTTTGTGAATACGGTCTTGAAGTCCACCAGCCCCTGGCCAATGAGTACCTCCTCGCCGAGTTTGCTGGGATCGGTGGGCCACTTTCCATCCTTCGCGTGCACGCTGCGCACATGCGTTCCCAGGATGTCGACCGCATCTACCGGATTCGCTTTTCCGTAAAGGATGAGGTTCGCAGTATCGAGTCCAACCCCGAGGTTCGGCATATTCACGTCGCGAAGCGCGCGGGACATCGCGGTCGGTGTCTCCTGTCCTGTTTCCATGAGAAATTGCTGGCCATTGCCTTGGCAGTGTTGAGCGACGGTTCGAATCGCTTCGACAGTGCCGTGGTATAGCGGATCGCCCGGATCTTCTGGAATAAATCCGCAGTGTGTCTGCACCTGTTCTATGCCGAGCTTCTTGGCAAAATCGGACACCTGCCTCAGCGCATCGATTCGTGCTGCGCGCGTTTTCGGGGGGACCACGCCAATCGTTGAAGGTCCCTGCTCGAAATCCCAAACCAGCGGCGCCGGACCGACCACTTCAACTGTCGTGGCTACCAGCTCATACTTTGCCAGCAGGTCGCCGATCTCCTTCGCTGCGTCGGCCGTGAACTTGTTGATGTAGCCGTCGAGCGACAGAAAGCAGTTCGTGAACCCCATGTCGTGAACGCGCTTGATGGTCGCTTCCGGCGAGCCGTAGGGACTAACCAGGAGTCCCACAGCCATCGGCTTGAGCGTTGGTTTTTCAGCCTGTGCAGGTGAGGGGATGGGATGAAGTCCGGTAGTGATTGCAGCAGCAGTAGCAGTACCTAAGAACGTACGGCGGTCCATGAGAGCCCCTTTTCGTTCAGGGAAATCTATCGTTTCCCGTAACGTTTGAAATCTAAGGGTTGGCACCATACCTCCGCAAGGGTGCAGCTGTGCGATGCTTGAAATGAGGGTCTACGAGAAGAAGACTGCTGAGCGCGTCGCTGCACGGCTGGGCAGGGATGACAAGGTTATTTTGTTGTCTTGAGGTTAGGCGCCGTTCAGTTCGGCGGCAATTCGCTGCACGGCTTCATCCCGAGCCTTCGCGCAAGGTTGCGACAGCTCCAGCGAGATCGGCTGCTTCGGATCGATCGAGATCGCATAGAGAATCACCTCGCGCTCACCGTTCTGCATGTAAAAGGCATCCAGCAGATCCTTCACGCCGATATCATGCGCAGTGAGGGTTGGCGGGTAGTCTTTGGAGAAGCGAGGAGTAGTGCGTGTGACGGTCCCAGGCGGGTTGCCGTCGTCGGTGGCATCGATGAGGATGATGTGATCGGCGGTCTGCAGCGGCTCCAGCAGGATGAATCCACCGGTGCCGCCGTCGAGGCATTCTATGTAGTCGGGGAACGTCTGTTTTTCCAGAGTCCGGACGACATGGACACCGATACCCTCGTCGCCCATGATCACGTTCCCGAGTCCCAGCACCAGAGTGTTCTTCGCGTCCGTACTCACCCACACCTCGCGCCACCGAACGAAGCAATCCTGCAAAAGGCAACTTGCAGGTGTTGTCTAATCGCTAATCCCCGTTTTTCTTCACTCGATCAAACTTCCATCCGCCCACGATCGAAGATATGGTTCCGCGTCCCTCAATGTAGTCGTGGTAAAACGCCAGGTAAATGTGAACGACGATGAAGACCACAAAGAACCACAGGAACAAGTGGTGCCAGTAGCGCACGCTCATCTCGCCGCCCATCAGCGGCACGATCCATGTGAACATCCGCGGAATGAATGAGTGGCTCATGCTCGAGTAGAGCGCAAAGCCTGTGATCGACTGCGCCACGAACGCCAGGAAGGTAAAGAAGTAGATGAAGCCGGCCAGCGCGTTGTGTCCAGTGGAGATGGGCCCATGCAGCTTCACTTCGAATACATCGGCCTTGATCACGTCCACGATCTCCTGCCGCTGCGACTTCTGCAATGGGAAGAACGCGTTCCATTTTGCATACTTGTTGCCCACAAATCCCCAGTAAAGCCGGGCCAGGAAGTTGAAGACATACACATACGCCGACAGGAAGTGAATGAACCGTACCCAGCCGAACCAGTACTGCTGATAAGCCTCAGCCGCGTAGAAGGCCCGGATGGGCGCGCCAATCAGGTATCCAGTGATGCACAGCAACACCAGCGCCACCGCATTGATCCAGTGGTATGCACGAACCGGCAGTTCCCAAACGTAGATCCGCCGATACTCCGCCGGAGGCTTGCCATTCCCGTAGACAGATTTTCCTGTTACTCCAGTCGTTGCCATAGCGATCACTCGAATGAAACCTGGTGAAGGTGCCGCCCCTGCGGATCGTACAGGTGTACGGCGCAGGCAAGGCACGGGTCAAAGGAGTGAACAGTGCGCAGAATTTCCACCGGCTGCTCGAGGTGGGCCACCGGCGTTCCGATCAGCGACTGCTCAAAGGCCGACCGCTGCTGTTTCGCATCGCGCGGCGATCCGTTCCAGGTCGTCGGAACCACCAACTGGTAGTTAGCGATCTTCTCGTCGTGAATTTTGATCCAGTGCGCGAGTGCTCCGCGAGGCGCCTCGACCAGGCCCACGCCCTCGGCATCGGAAGGCCACGACTTCGGCTCCCATTTCTCGCCATTGAAGGTCGACACTTCGTTCATCTTCACGCGTTCCATCAGCTGCCCGAAGAAGTCCTTCAGCCAGATCATCGAGAGCGCCGCATCCAGTCCGCGTGCCGCCGTGCGTCCCAGTGTCGAGAAGAGCGCACCAACCGGAACGCCAAGCTTGCCCAGCGTCTTGCCGACGAGTTCCTTCACGTCGGTTTGGCCGGCCGCGTACGACACGATCAGCCGCGACAGGGGACCAACTTCCATCGCATTGTCTTTCCACCGCGGAGTCTTCAGGAACGAATACTTCTCGTATCCCGCCAGGCTCTCAAACGGAGGCTGCGGCCCTGTGTAGTTGATCTTCGTCTCGCCAGCCCACGGATGCGTGCCAGTCGCATCGCCTTCCTCGTAGGTGTACCACGAGTGCGCGATGTACTCCTTGATCTCCTGCGTATCCTTCGCGTTCACCGGGTAGATGCGGCTGAGGTCGCGATTGAGCACTGCGCCGCGCGCATACTTGAACGACTCAGGATTGTTGTATCCCTTGGTCGGATATTCGCCGTAGCTCAGGTAGTTCGAGAGCCCGCCGCCCCACTTCGCCCAATCCTTGTAGAACGAGGCCACCGCCAGCAGATCGGGAATGTAAACCTCATTCACAAACTCATCCGCCTGCGAGATGAGCCGCGAAACCAGGTTTAGCCGCTCGGTGTTGATGGCCGCCATCTCGTCGGCATTGATCGAGCAGGGAACTCCGCCCACCAAGTAATTCGGGTGTGGATTCTTGCCACCGAAGACCGCGTGGATCTTGACGATCTCCTTCTGCCACTCCAGCGCATCCAGGTAATGCGCCACGCCAATCAGGTTCACCTCGGGCGGCAACTTGTACGCCGGATGTCCCCAGTAGCCGTTGGCGAAAATGCCGAGGCCGCTAGCCGCGAAGGCCTTGATCTTATTCTGAACGTCGGCGAAGTACGCTGGCGTGTTTTTGTCCCACCTTGAAAAGGTCTGCGCCAGCTCCGCCGCTTTCTTGGGATCGGCCTTCAACGCGTTGACGACGTCCACCCAATCCAGCGCGTGCAGGTGATAGAAGTGAATTACGTGATCCTGGACGTATTGCGTCGCCATCATGATATTGCGGATCAGTTCCGCCGTTGGTGGAACGGAAATTCCCAGCGCATCCTCAACAGCGCGCACGCTAGCCAGCGCATGTACGGTTGTGCACACGCCGCAAACGCGTTCGGTGATGGCCCACGCATCGCGCGGATCGCGTCCGATCAGAATCTTCTCCAGGCCGCGCACCATCGTACCCGCACTCCAGGCATCGGTGATAACACCGTTCTCCACCACCGCCTCAATGCGCAGGTGTCCCTCAATGCGAGTTACGGGATCGACCACTACACGTGTCAGCGCCATTTACGACTCCTTATGGTCATCGGCGTGTACTTCTGCGATGACGTCCTTTTTACGAATATTTGTAACCACGGCATGTGCCGCTATGCCGGCCAGCGTTGCCGCTGCTACCACGGTGCCAACCGTGTCCGCCGTGCTCTCGATACCAAATCCAGGGAAGGATGCGAGGTGCTGATAGAACGGACCGTTGTCCCAGAATCCCGGCTCGCTGCATCCAATGCATCCATGTCCTGACTGGATCGGTGAACTCGTGCCCTCATTCCACCTAACCACCGAGCAGGAGTTGTAGGTCACGGGACCGCGGCAGCCCATCTTATAGAGGCAATATCCCTTGCGTGCGTTCTCGTCATCCCACGACTCGACGAAGAGGCCGGCATCGTAATTCGGCCGGCGATAGCAAGTGTCGTGCACGCGACGTCCATAAAATTCCTTAGGCCGGCCCAAGCTGTCGAGCGCCGGCATCTTGCCCAGCACCAGCAGGTGCGTCACCACCGCCATCATTACGTCGGCGATCGGCGGGCAGCCAGGCACATTGATCACCGGCTTGTTCACCAGTTTCGAAATCGGCGTAGCGTCGGTCGGGTTCGGCTTGGCCGCCTGTACGCCGCCATATGACGCACAACTGCCCCACGCCACAATCGCCGCCGCATCCTCTGCTACTTCTTTAAGAATCGAAACCGCGGTCTTGCCGCGAATCATGCAGTAGATGCCGCCGTCCCTGGTCGGCACGGCGCCTTCCGCAACCAGGATGTACTTGCCCTTGTTGTCGCGGATGGTGTCGGTCAGGCTCTTCTCCGCCTGAAATCCCGAAGGCGCCATCAGCGTCTCCTGGTAGTTCAGCGAGAGAACGTCAAGCAACACATCCGCCACGATCGGGTGCGATGCCCGGATGAATGATTCGCTGCAGCCCGTGCACTCCTGAAAATGCAGCCAGACCACAACCGGCTTCTCCTTCTTCTCAAACGCGGAAACAACCTGCGCTACGCCGCTCTGCGCGAAGCCCGCCGCTGCGGCCGCTGATGCACAGAACTGCAGAAACTGCCTGCGGTTGTATCCCTTCTTTTCCAATGATTGCCAAATCGTCTGCCCCATGCCTACCTCTTTCGCAGAGCTTCACGCGCAATGCGGGTACCGGAGGAACTTCCAGAGTCGGCCACGTGACGTGGTTCACTCAATGGAACTCCGGCAAATGTAGGCAAGTTACGGTTCTCACAACACGATCGGCTGTGAGCGCTATCACAAGTGTTGCAAATCACCTATTTCGCGTTTTGAGTGAGTGCGAGTGTGATTTGGCTCACCTTCGGTCAGCACGGCAATACAAGGCGCTCATCGCGTTTCGCCGATCTCCTTCACCCGCGAAACCAGGCAACTGAGCGTTTTATCGCCTGCGATCAGCAACTGGTGAGGAGTTCCGGCTGAGAGGTGGATCACGTCGCCTATGCGCACCTCGCGGCTCGCACCTCCGCTGATCGCAGTTCCCCTGATCTCTCCGGATTCAACCTGCCTGGCTCGCTCCATCGTTCCCCCGGTTACCAGCGTGGCATGGCCATCCAGAACAGTCAGGATCTCGGAATATTCTGCGTGCATTACAGCATCGCCGCTGCGGAGAAGAACCATCAGCATCAGGCTATATGTGGGGAACTCCCGAATCGTTTCGGTGGCCGATCCTTCGCTAAACCGCGCGAGTTTGCGAAGATAGGCAGCACGCTCCAGCAGCACCGGACGAGACCAGTGATCCCCCGATGGTTCGGTGCGGGATTCGGTGGGTGTACTCTCCGCCTTCGCGTAAGCCTCCGCGACGCCGTCAGAAAACGCCAGCCTTTCCAGAATCTCGTCCTTCTGCGGTCTGTTCATCCGGCGGAATCCCTTGCGTTCATCCTAAATGTGCCCATTCTTCGCGACCTCATTGGGTCAAAACAGGCATAACTTGCCAAACGGCGGCCACGACTTTCCGGTTTCCCAAGAGTTGTTAGAGGCTGCCGCAGGATCAGCTGCTTAATTTGTCTACTGGTTCGTTGCTGACGAGCAGATGGTGCTTCGTCCAGCGCGGTGACCGTGGGTGTGACGAGATGCTGAGGGGGTGCGTGCATACGCTTCACTCCCAAAGTTCAATAAGCCGCAGGTCTGAGCGCCAATGCGGTCAAGAAGAATGCAAACGCCATTACGACTGCCCAAACACCGACAATATGGAAACGCTCCGCGTAATCGACTTGCGTTTTCCAGTTTTTCGGTAGCGCTTCGGCCTTCCAGGTGAGCGTGGCACTGTTGATAGGGACGGTTCCGACGACCCTGATAACGATCCATATGAGAAGAGCAAACAGCCCAACGTAGCGAAACCAGAGGCCGGGAGCCGTCCCATCAAGAACCGCACGGCAATCCCAGACAGCGCCGTCGGCACAAAGAATGCGGGCACCAAGACACGCAGCCTGAGCACCAGAGCCTGACGGAGTTGGAACTGGGCTCGATCGCTTAGAACCTCGGCAGGCGCACGCACGCCATAGTGGATAGCGAACTCGATGCCCGCCAGTATTCCTGTGAAGAACAAGTTAGTGAAGTGCAGGACGGTGACCGGGTTCATATCTCCTCATCCTTCCTCACTACCTCATGTGGATCGTCCAGCATTCGTCGCATAAATGCATTTCGTGCGAGTCTCTCGCGCTTCCCATTTCACTGGGCCTAGAAAAGTTACGGCCCGACTCGATCTTAACGTTCCACCGAACGTTCATATTTCTAACCGGTCGATGATAGTGTGTTGGCGGCCGCATAGACCAGCGTTCCGCTCTTGGCAGTCCAGCTGGGTTACTGAACTTTGAGTAGTGTTGGGTGAGGCGATGGTTGCTTCAGGCAGTTGTGCCGCAGATCGCAACGAAGCCGTGGGACGGGGTCCTTGCGACGATCAGGACTGTGCTGACACCGTGGTGAGGGCGCACTATGTCGCGCGGCCGAAGCTTTTGCTTCGGCCGCGGGGAAGAAAGGCCGCTGCTAACTCGATGGGGTGAATGAAATGTTGTTGTTAACCAGCCGGGGAAGCGTTAGATCCCCGGCGATGGCCGTGAATATTGCGCTCAACGAATTGGTTTTCCCGTTCATGGTTACCGAGGTGGCCCCTGAACATTTCACACTCGACGTGTCAACAAAGAAGTTCGAGTCAGAACTGGCGATGCTCCGCAATGTCGAACATGCACTGAGCGAGCTGTCAGTCGCGCAGCCTCCGCTGGCGACGCCGTAGCCAACGGTGTAGACCTTAGTACCCTGCGCCTTCGCGGCTTTCGCAATATCGATTGCCTGCTGACACTGATGAGTAGAGGACGGATAATTCCCGTTCGAGTTCAGGTTGCTGGAACCGGCACCCATTGTGCCACCGTTCCCATCGCCGTCACTTAGCAGAATGATGACGTTCGCTGCGTTAGCTCTTGAGTTGTTCGCAAGATACTCTTGCGCCGTGAACAGTGCGCCCGCGAAATACGTGCTCACACACCCGGGATTACCGCGGGTTGTGTATTGTGCGCAAACGTAGGTTCCTGTGCAGCTGCTGCCTCCAAAATAGCTGTTCCCGCCGACTGCATTGACGATCGAGGGATTACTGGAACTAACCCCGCTGCTCGTAATCGTCAGCGGATCCGTGCCCGAGGCCGTGCCGTCGGATGGGCGATAATTGCTCGACAACGGGGCAACCTGATACTCGGAGACCAGGGTATTCAAATTTGCCGTAGTGATGGAAGGCATACTGGGATTCGAATGCGACACTGTCCCATAGGCTGTGCTATCCGGATACTTAATTAGAGGATATGGCCAGGGATTCGTACTTGTCTGGGTTGCGCTGCAGGTTTGGTCATAGGACAACTGAGTGCTCGCTGTCGACGCAGGAAATGTGAACAGCGCAGCCTCATCGACCGCATTGTCCACGTTGCCGTTGGTGGCCGTACCGCAGTTGCTGAGGCCGGGAAGGCAGGGCGAAAACTCGGAGAGCAGAATCTGGGCTCCCTGTTCTGCGCACTGCGCCTTCGTGCCACTGCAATTGCTGCCGCCGTCAGGATAGGACATCGATCCAGTCGCATCCATGACGATCGCGACGTCGTAGGGTCCTCGTTGCGCTCCTCGCATGATCGCGGTTGATTCCGCCGTGAGCCTGAGTGACTGGACGCCATGGACGCCAAAAATGTTCAGAGCTTTGATGAAAAACGTTGGAATGGTGGTCGTTTCCGTCACCTGCACGGCGTTCGCGGTAATTGACCCTCCACATTGGGGCAGATTCGCTATCGAGACACAGCCCGGAGTAACGGTGGTCGTCGTATTGCTCAGTGCGATAGGTTTATTCAGATTCGGATAGGCATTGAGATTCCCAGGGGAAGCGCTGAAACTGTTGCCTCCCGTGGATGCTGCCGTCGTGTTCGGCAGGCCGGCCGCAGCCGCAAGCGCTGCAGCATCGGTCGACATTTGCAGTTCCTTGTGGCAGACGTAAGCGTAGCTGAGGTCCACAACTAATCCGCCCATTCCGAGCACGAGGGGGATCAGGAGTGCCGACCATATGGCAATTCCTCCTCGTTGATCCTGCATCAGGCGATCGACAGAGAGTTCGTTTTTTTGGCTCATTGCACTGACTCCGTGATTACGCTGCTGATGGAACAACCATTGGGCATCAGATTCTTCCCGTAGTAGTTGAGGCTGCAGCTTGAATACGTGGCAACCAGGGAGACGACACCGCCCGAGACTAGATATCCGGGCGCCCCGGTGGTGGTGGAAGTACTGGAACAGCTTGTTTGTGTATAGGAGTGCGCGGTGCCGCCGGGCGGGGTCATTGTGACTGTGTACGACATGCTCGCCGGCTTCAGTATGGGCGCTGCACCTTGGACCGATGAAACTGCCAACGCACAAGGATCGAGGGTCTGCCCAGAGCTAACCGCCAGAACCCTTCCGGCGTTGCTTACGCCTTCAGACAAACTCATGTACTGGGTTATGAAGATGCCGAAAATCAAGATTCCCGTAACTGCCATCAAGATGACCGGCAGCACCAAAGCAGTCTCGACCAGCGCGGAACCTTCGCTGTGAGTGCAAGTGTTTAAAAATCCTGGACATAGGGCCCATTTCGGGATGGTCCCAGTCTGGAAAATGAATGCGCGTCTCATAACTCTCCCTTCGAGTGGTCCTCGACTCAATCGCTGCAAGGGGAACAGAAAACGGGAAAGATGGTAACGCTTCTAAGCAGTGGCCCCTCAGCGACTGTTTTGCCGAGCTAATGCTTTGAGTTTCTTCGTGTTAAGGAGAGTGGTCAAATCTCGAAAGGAGTCACCTGAATGGGCCAGTAACATTACCATTGGCCCATTCGGACATGGTGGTTTGAATCACACGGGTGGCGTGTATTGGCCACAAATCATTTAAATCGGGGTAGTAGCGAAGCCTGAAAACAGATACCCGATCTACTTCTCCGCTTTAGCTTTAATCAGATCATCCAGGTAATCCGGCTTGCCTTCTTCACGTGCCAGGTGCGGATAGCGCGGGCCATCGTGGTAGTTGATGGTTGCAGTGCGATAGTAGTCGTCCACGACAACCAGCAACGTAATAGGTTTCTCGCTCGTCTTCGAATCTTTCACCGCGCCGGCCAGTAACTCAGGATTGAACACGCGTCCGTTCACGCCGACGATTTTCATTCCCGACGAGACGCCGGCTTCGAACGCGGGGCTTCCGACCATCGAGTCCGCCACCGTGCCGTCCTGACCAACCTGCAGCCCAATCGAGTACGCTTCGCCGAAATTCCCGCGCCGGCCCTCGAGATGCGCAGGCTTGTCGGTGTAGATCACCTTCCACCCGCCGTTCTCGATTCCGCCGAGTGGCGCCTCTTTCGCCGTCGAGTCGAGCCGTTTGCGGAAGAACGCCGCCCAGTCGTACGGAGCAATCGCATTCAGTGAATCCATCAACTGCTCGAAGGTGTAGGTCTTCACCTGCGGTCCATCATTCGGTCCGCCGTGGAACGTGTGGCAGAAATCATCAATCGCCTTCTGCCCATTCGTCTGTTGGTGGATCATTGTGGCCACTTCAAGCCAGAGCAGATCGCCCTCGTCGTAGTAGTCGGTGCCGCGTCGCCAGTTCATCCATCCGCGAGCAAAACCGAGTCCCGGCTCGCCGTCGGCCGTATCCTGCAGCGGACGCCACGTCCGCCCCGGACGTCCCGGTCCGAGAGAAGCTGCGATGCTCGCGAGATATTCGTGATACTGCTCCGGTGTCCACAAGCCGCTGCGGGCCGCCAGCATCGGCCCAAGATAGTCGGTAAGTCCTTCGTAGCCCCACAGCAGGTCTGCCTTCATTGGCTGCTCATAATCGGGTGTGGTCAAGTCTGCGGGCCGGCGAAACTTGCCATTCCAGGAGTGCGCAAATTCATGCGCCAGCAGTCCCCCAAGCGCCATGCCCGATCCAGGCCCGAGCAGAACGCGTTCCGGTAGACGGCTGTCGTTTGACTCGTGATGTTCGAGTCCGAAATGCGCAACGTGGTCGCTGAGCGCAAGCAGAAAGTGGTAGTCGCGATAATGCCGAGCGCCGAACAGCTTGCCGGATTCCGCCACCAGGTTGGTCATCCCCTGCTTGTCTTTGGCATTGATGTTGAGTGCATCCTCGCTGTCCGCAACCAGGTCGAGTTCATGGTGGATGGGTTCGCCTGCGGGGGTGATATCGATGTTGCGATAGTACTGACCGGCATCGACCGGCGAGTCTACCAGCAATTCCAGCGAGATCGGCTTGAAGGTAACTTCATTTCCGTTTTCGCTGGCAACGGGAAGGGAACTGCCGAATTTCCAGCTTTCGGGCAGAATCAATTTCGCGTCATAGATCAGCTTGTCTGACGTGGAGCCTGCCGGGTACAGCAAAACCTGATTCCACTCCAGCACCATCAGCTTGTCCGTGGCAGATGCCCCATCCGGTTCGATGAAATCGTAGTTCGCCTCCAGGCTGGTCACGCCTTCTGGAATCTCGAGATGAAACGTGAAGGTATCCAGCAGGTCGCGGCGCCACGGAATCACCCTGCTTCCACCCATGAATTTCAGCCCGGTCAGATCGGCAATCGGTCCATCGGGACCGTGCTCGCCGGGAATCCATTTGGGGTAGAACAGCGTCAGCGCGCCAGCCTTCACCGGGATCACGAGGTGCGCATGCAGAATCTTGTTCTGCGTCTTGGTCGCATCCACCGTGAGCGAAATATTCTGGGCGCGCGCAATTGCGCCGCCGGCAAGCACCATCCCGCCCAGAACCAAAAGCAACCGCCATAGGGAAAGCCTCATGTACATCTCCTTATTCAGGGAAGAGAAATCGACACCGCGATCATAACAACCCGAGCGTCAAAGGATTGGGTGGCCCGCCCTGGCGGGAAAGCACGGACTCGAAGCAACAGAGCGCGCTTTACCTCTGCGGCAATTCCAGAGCCCCTGTCAGGCTGGACACCTTCTCCACATGATGGCTGCGGCACCACGACATCAACCCCTTCGCCAGCCGCTCTGTCGCGCGCGGATCGGCATAGCTCGCCGTGCCCACCTCGACAGCCGTGGCACCTGCGAGCATGAACTCCACCGCGTCTTCCGGAGTCATTATGCCGCCCAGCCCGATCACCGGGATTTTGATCGCTCGATACGCCTCGTAGACCATCCGTACCGCGATCGGCTTGATCGCCGGCCCCGAGAGACCGCCTGTGACGTTGCTCAACCGCGGCTTCCGCGTCTCCACGTCAATCGACATCGCAAGAAACGTGTTTACCAAGCTCACAGCGTCTGCACCGGCCATGGCGCAGGTGCGCGCCATCTGCGCAATTGAGGTAACATTTGGCGACAGCTTCACAAACAGCGGCCGTTTCGCCACGTTTCTTACTTCGCGCACGAGGTATTCGAGCGAACCGCAGTCTGATCCGAACGCCATTCCGCCGGCGTGCACATTGGGGCACGAAACATTCAGTTCATACGCGGCGATACCGTCTGCATCGTTCAAGCGCTCGACCACACCCTTGTAGTCGCCCACCGTGTAGCCGAAGACGTTGACGATGACCTTGCAGGCCGGATAGCGAGTCATCTCCGGCAGTTTTTTGGCAATGAACTCCGCTACCCCGATATTTTGGAGCCCGATCGCATTCAACATGCCCGCCGCGGTCTGGATCAATCGCGGCGCCGGATGGCCCAGCATTGGCTCAAGCGAGATGCCCTTGGTGACGAAGGCGCCGATGCGTTCCAGCGAGACAATCTCTTCAAACTCGACGCCATAGCCAAAAGTGCCGCTCGCCGCGATGACCGGGTTGGTCAGCTCAATGCCGGCGATCTGCACTTTCATGTCGGGTTTCACGCGCGAACTGGTTCCCTCGGAGACGAAGCGTCTATGGGCTCTATGCGTGGACCAGCGTCAAACGGGCTTGCCAAATCCACTGGATGGAGCTTCAACCTTCATGATACTCGTTAGGCGTCGCCGGAAAGCCTTGGAGTTTTCAGCTCCAGCCAACAGGTCAGTGCACTCAAAATCAAATCACTCGTAGCGCAGCGCAACCGTAGGCTGGACGTTTGCGGCCCGCTTTGCGGGAATCAGGATGGCAACCGCGGCCGTCGCCAGCAGAACTACCGATACTGCGACAAACGTCAGCGGATCCGATCCGCTGGTTCCGTAGAGGACGCTGGCCGCGAAACGTCCAACCACCATCGCCACTGCGATCCCGATCACGAGACCGATCGCGGTCAGGGTAAGCCCTTGTCGCAGGACCATTCTCATTACCCCTTGAGGCTTCGCGCCAAGGGCCATGCGAATGCCGATCTCGCGGGTGCGGCAGCGAACCGAATAGCTGATCACACCGTACAAACCGATCGCCGCCAGGGTAAGGCCCACGACTCCGAAGATCCCCAGCAGCAACGCAGAGATACGCGGCAGAAGCAGCGATTTGTCGGCATGCTGCTCCATAGTCTCAATATTAAAAACCGCCAAGTTCGGATCGAGTGCAGCAATCTGCTCGCGCACCGTGCGAGCCATGACTCCAGGAGTTACAGAGGTCTTGATGATGATAGTGGTTCCAAAAAAGCTGTTGGCTTTCTCGGGCGCGGCATTAAGGAAGGTGAAAATGGCATCGAGCGGTTTCTCGCCGATGGTGCGTAATTTCGAGTTCCGCGCAATGCCGATTACCTTGTATTGATCCTTGTCCTGATGGATTACCTGGCCGATTGGATCCTGCCCGGGAAACAGGTGGGAAGCCATGGTCTCGTTGATGATGACCGTATGCTGATCGTCAATCGAGGGATCAAAGTCTCTCCCGCGCAGCAATGGAATGGCCATGGTCACGAAATAGTCGCGGCCAACGTTGTTCGTATCGGCATTGACGCTCTCTTTGGGATGATCTTTTACGGCATCCACGTCATAGCGGTTGCTGCTCGAACCGATGCTGAGCGGCACAATGCCAACGAAACTAACTGACCGCACTCCAGGGAGCGCCGACACTCGCTCACGCACCCGGGTGAGGAATTGCGTGCTCCTCTCATGCGAATAGTTGTGGAGTTTCGGGTCCACAGTCATTAGCAAAAGGTGGTCTGTCTTGAATCCGATGTCGATGGACGATGCATTGCCGAGACTGCGCAGGAACAGTCCTGCGGTTGCAAGAAGCACAAGAGAGAGTGCCACCTGCACCACAACCAGTGAGTTGCGCAGCCGCGAACGTCCCATGCCGCCCAGAACGGTTGGTCCATCCTTCAGCGCTCCTACCAAGTCGGGCCGGGAAGCGCGCAGCGCCGGGACAAGGCCGAACAACAGGGCGGTGACCACCGACAGTCCCAGGGTGAACAGCGCGACACGCATATCCACGTTGAAGTCGAATACTACCGGGAAGGGCAGGGGGAGTTGGAAGTTCGAGATGGCATGCGCCGCGCCTGCAGCCAATGCGAATCCGATGCCCGCTCCGGCGAGCGCCAGCAGCAAGCTTTCGAAGAGCAATTGACGGATCAGCTGGCGTCGTACGGCACCCATGGCAATACGAATCGCAATTTCTCTTTGCCTTCCGACTGCCCGTGCCAGCAGCAGATTCGCCACGTTTGCACAGGCCACCAGCAGCACCAGTCCCACCACGACCATCAGGACGGTCATCAGCGTGAATGCTGGAGTCGCTGAGCCGGCGATGAGTCCGCCCGCGGTTTGCAGGGTCAGGTTCTCGTGTTGCTTTTCATCCTTGCGATAAGTGGCATCCAGCCGCCTCTTGATGACATTGAGCTTGACCTCAGCCCGGGCGCGGTTCACTTCCGGTTTCAGACGGGCATCGAGCATCAACCATTGGTTGTCGCGCCTGGTCCTCATGCTTCCTTCCGTCATCAGGTCAGGCATAATCTCTTCCGATACGGCGAGCGGGACCCAGTACTCAGACACGATTCCGCGATCAACGCCGTAGAAACTGGCGGGTGCAATTCCCACCACCGTGTAGTGCTGTCCATTGAGCGCAAGATCGCGATTCAGGATGTTCGGGTCGCCGCCAAAGCGGCGCCGCCACAGACTATTACTGAGCACGACTACGTGGTTATGACCCGTGGTCTGGTCATCTTCCGGGACAATGGAACGGCCCAGCGCCATCGGCACTTCGAGGCTGGGGAAAAAGTTGCCGCTGACCGACTGGCCCCAGATCCGTTCGGGCTGTCCCTTCCCCCCGATGCTCGCGGGAATAAGGGGAAAGTGAGCCGCGATTCCATTCTCGAAGATGTCGTTGGTTTGGTCCCGGTAGTCAATATAGTCGGGGTAAGAGAACGATTGGCCTTCCGAGAACATCACCATTCGCCCGGGATCTCTCACGGGCAGAAGGCCCCACAGCAGCCCATTTGCGACACTGAAAACTGTGGCATTAGCCGCGAATCCCAAGGCGATGGAGATGACAACGATGGCCGAAAAGCCGGGAGCCCTCAGAAGGGTTCGCAACGCGTAGCGAAGATCCTGATGCAGTTTCTCCATGAGCCGCCTCGATCTAAAACTGGATATTCAAGGCGTTAGTACGCAAACTCCGGCCTCCAGGTTCTCGTTTTGAAGGCGATTTGTTACCGGCTCTGTGCGTGAACCGGCTTCAAAGCTTCGGTCAGCACATGGCCCACTGCCGCAGACGGAAAATTGACGCCCAACTCCGCTGCAAACGTGGTCGCCAGATCCACGGGGGCAACGCGTTCGTGATACTCGCCGGGTACGAACGGAGCCCCGTAGAACGCCAGCGGCACGTGGCGGTCGTACGACCACGGGCTGAAGTGGGTTGTCCCGCCCCAGCTGCGAATGTCCTCCATCTGGTAGCCGCCCAGCACCAGCATCACGAACCAGTTTCCGTGGTAGGCATAACTGTGAGCCAGCTCACGGCCAAACTCAGTCTGCGGTAACTGGCCGCCAGCCATCTGCAGCCGCGTGTAGACGCCCGCTACCTGTGGCGCCGGTGGCAGACGTTGTTGCGAAGGTTCAGGCGCGGGCTCGTTCGGCTTGAGCTGCGGCATCGGCGCCGGGCTTTGCTCAGCGACTGCATTGGGCAGGAGCGCAGCCAGCTCTTCCTCGGCGGCCTGTTCGCTCACGTGTGCCTTCTCAAACGCGTGCTTGTTCAGCACAATGTACGGCAGTTCGGGCCCGGGCATCAGGTACTCGACGTGCTCGCCCGGAGAGTGGCGCTGGTTCAGCTCCGTCTCCAACCGGCCGTAGAGCTTTTCCATGTTCACCATGCCTGAGTCGATACCGAGTTGCGCAGCCTCCCTGGCAACCGGTGCAATGCCGTGATCCGCCGTCAATGCAAGCCACACATTTCCGAGGCCCACATTCTGGTCGAGCCACGAGAAGAACTTGTCGAATTGCTGATCGAGGGCCAGGATCATCTGCTGCTCCGAGTCCGAATCCGGCCCGAACTGATGTCCCTGGATATCGTTCGCTGAAAGCGAAATCGTCAGCAAGTCTGTGACGCCGCGCTGACCGAGCTTCTCGCCGTTGATCAGCGCCTTCGCAAAGTCGAATTCATAGTTATTTGCAGCGGGAGTGCGGCCAACAAGCTCGTAAAACTGCTTGGTGCCATCGGCATTGGCCTCGCGCTCGGCTTCGGCAATGCGTCCGCTGGCATTGAATGCATGAGCCCACTCCGGCAGATGCGGCATGTAGTAGGTTGAAGTCGTGAACTGCCCGCTGGCGTTATCGATCCAGAACGCGCCATTGGCTGATTGCCCTACCGGCAGAATCGCTGCCCGGTCCTTCAGGGAAACCCCGAACACCTTCGCCTTGCCGTGTGTCGCCAGTCGCAATTCGTCGCCCAGCGTGGAAGCGCGCTCGTTCAATGGAGACGTGCCAACCAGAAACTTCGCCGCATCTGGTTGCGCGCCTGGAGCGTTGGCTGGAATGGACGACGCTGGAATATCCACGAGCTGATAGCGCTCGTCCTCCACCGAACTCACTTTCTTCTGATCCGATCGCGAAGCATCCCACCACTCATTCGATTCGATGCCGTGCCCATCAGAATATGCGCCGGTGCCGATGGTCGCGTGCCCGGGTGCCGTTTTCGTATTTGCGTAGTCGTAGTAGCAGTCGGTGAACCACGCACCCTCGTTCATGAAAAGCCGGAAGCCGCGATTTTTGAATTCGGCCCGGTCGCGGTTCAGGTAATCCCCGCGGAACTGGTCGATGACGATGATAACGATCAGCTTCGGCCGGCCCACATAGGCTTGCGCATGGGCCATGGAGACGGGTTGCAATGCAAGAAGGGAAGCGAGACACACGAGAAGGACAGAGAAGGAACGAATGGAGCGCAGGAACATGAACCCATTCTAAATAGTTGATCGTGATTTTCGCGCAACAGGTGGGTTTTTCGTTCGTCGATTCCTGACTCTATGCTCGTTGGCCGTTGCAGCGCGCCCACATCTTCAGTCCCAGCGCGGTAAGCTCGATTCTCGTTCTCGACTTGTCCGAGAGAGTGACATACGAAGGTCGTGCTGTCTCGGCAAACAATCCGCAGGTGGAAAGATGTCCAATGGTTTGCTGGATGCGCGTGAAGCTATGTGAATCGGACGCCGCCATCAACTCTTCAGCCGTGCAATCGAGATAGAAATCCTTTGCCGACTGGCTGGTTGCGATGCCTTCTACGGCTTTGCTGCCAACGAACGACAGAATGCGCAGGTGAAGCGGTGTCAGCTTCGCCAGCAAATCAATGAAGGGCTGATTGGACGTGTCCTGTCCATCGGCGGTGCACGAGGAAACCAGTAGACCGGCCCACAGTTTGCGAATCCAGCCATCTTCGATCCATGACCCACCTTCGATGATGCGCATCACCATATCGGTATGCGCCGCCGCCAGGTTGACCTGTTGGTTGGTTGTCAGGGCATCCTCCGCCAGCAGAGCGATATCGACGGCGCTGGCAACGCGCTTGTTGCTCAGGCGATCGTGCAGGGCATGTTGTACCTCTTTGGCTGCGCCGGGACAGAGTCCCAGCAGAAATCCGAGTGCGTTGGACAGCCGGAGTTCGCGGAGAATAAAAACCGCCTCGGTTTCGTCAGACCGCTTTGTCTTCACGCGCTTCCACGGTTGAAACTCGGTTCCTTTGGGAAACACGAATTCCAGCCCCACACCGTCCTCTTCGCATCGCATTACGCGAGCTTGTACCCGCACGCGGTGCTCATGGTCCTTCTCTGCCGCCCCTTTTTTCAAAATCATCAGGGAAATCCGCTGCCCGGGTTTCCACTCTCCCCGCGCACGCAGGCAGAAGCCCGTGGGGCAAACGTCGCGCATCTCGTAGCGCTTGGTCCGATCGCCATTCGCGTCGTAGGCCTCAAGACCTTCGAGCCGCAGGCGAATGATCTGGCGGCGTTCGGGCGGGGGCTCTTCGAGATTGAGCCACCGGATTACACGGGTACCCAGCGGATCCTTCTTTTGCTCCTGGATCTTTTTCTTCGTCCTGGCCGCATTTTGCGCCGGTGGGTGCGCGGGCTTCACCTGCGCTTTTTCCCACGCCTCCCGGCTTTTCGCGATGCGCTGGTCGGTGATGCGCTCTTCCGTCGCAGCCGGACTCACTTGGGATGACGCAGCGGTTTCAGCAGCTTCGGCGGCGGCAATTGCCTCCAGGAACTGATTGCCCGTCAAATCGGATACGGTGATTACGTCGTGTTGCTGGGGCAGGCTCACCGGCAAGTCCACAGGGGCAGAATTGTCGATCTGCTCCACGGCAGCGCACGGCTCACAGGCCAGGGCATCCACGTCGGCCTTGGTAGCCGTTGCGGGGTTTTCCGTCTCCGCAACAGGATCTTCAACCACTGTGGCGGGTGTTGCTGCCGCGACGTTTTCCTGTGTTTCCGGTAAAACCGCCGGGGGCGTCGTGGTCCGTGTAATCTGCCACGTCGTCGCCAGGGATACGGTAAAACCCGCACCCGGAGAGACGGTGCTGGTCCGAACCGGGATTCGATGATCAAAAACAGGGCTTGCTGATGGAACCGGCCTGGCCGCCGGAAGAGGATCTGGGCGTGGAAGCGGGATGAAGGTGGCTTCCCCAGTTTCCTCGATCGCCGAAACTGTGACCGGGTCGAGATCGTCAGAAGGCTCCATCGGCGCGGGATCATCTTGCGCAGCGATTTCCGCGAGTTGCGATTCGAGTTTCCCCGCTGAGCAGAGGATGAGCTGATCGCCTTTTTGGGTACCGGTAGAGGCCAGCGTGCGGAGCGGCAGGATCAAGGCGCTGACCACGCCTCTGTCGCACTTGGGAAACGGCATGTTGGGGAACAGTTCCACCCCCTCAACGATCCGGAGATCCTCGTCAAGATATACAAAATCGAAAGGGAAGAGGTGCATCATGAGCGGCGGCCCCAGCAGGGACCTCAGCCACAGGCTCGATACGCCATCGATCGCCAGGCCATCCATCAACATCTTCAGGGCTTTTAGCGGCTTCAGCGCAAGATCGACAACCGCAACCTTGGAGCTCACCGAACAGCCCCTGGTCACGTTGTGCGCGCAGCAGAGCTCGGTTTCCATGCGTTCTTTTACCTCTGGAAACTCCGTTTTCTGCATAGGGTCGCTCTTAAGCCCCGGCGTTTCAGGGAAAATTCAGGTGATTTGGAACTCCGGCCCGTTACTGTTCAGTCAATACCCGAATCTTGAAGATAGCATCGATCCGTTGCTTGCTATATCCCGCTGAAGTTTGATTCTGGACCAGTGGTACCCACCCGTTTTAAACCGAAGTGTTATGCGTTTTTTATCCACCTGTCAGTGCGGGTTCTCCTGGTCGAGCCAATATCCTGTCCGATAGAAAACCGACAAGTTAGGCCGATCCTTCATCCCCAGGCGCAGGGCGTGCGGCCCCAGAGTCCCGACCGACGGACGAAAGCTGAGCACGTAGTAATTCGGCAGGTCGCGAGTGAGCAGGTTCATCCCTTTCTCCAAGTCTTGCCAGTTGGAGAAGGACCGGAACATACCGCCGGTAAGCTCTGCGATCGATTGCGCAGTGTTGTGCCGCAAACCCTCGTGCGCCACCAGAAAGCCCATGGTCGCGATCCGCAGCGGCGGAGCCAGATCGCTGATGCAATCCAGCACCTGTTTCCCATAGTGGCCCGAGTACTCCGCGTCGGCACCATCGCGGCTGAAGCATCCATGCGCCGGCCCGGGCTCGTCTGGCCGGTTGAACTTTGAGCTCTCGTGCCGCACCGCATCCCGCGCGCTCGAGAATCCAAAGCTGTAAACCGCGGCGTTCGTCGTACCGATCAGCCGCAGAGCGTCTCCAAGACTGGTAGTGCTGCTCTGGTCCACGGTTTCGCTCAGCAGCAGAACGGCGCGCCTGAACCGTGGCGGCTGTTCCTGCAACTGCCCGATTGCGAACGCCACGGCATCCAGGATGGCCGCTTCATTGTCGCCGGCTTGCAGGTTGGCAAGCTGAAACGCAGCCTTCGAGGTCTGTTGCGTAAACGGCAAAAGCGATTGCGGTTTGCTGTCAAACGAGATGACCGCAACCCGGTGCTCCACGTTCTCCGTCAGGTTTTCGAGCGCCGGTCCCAGCCTGGTGTAGTCCCGAAGGTGCCTGGCCCCGGCTCCGCCCGTTTCAACCACGATCGCCAGCGCCAGCGGCTGTGCGCCCGACTCGGTATCCACCGTGACCTTTTGCGGAATGCCGTTATCCGAGAGAGAAAAGTCCTCCGGGCCCAGCGCAAACACCACCTGGCCGGCCTTCGTCCTCACCAGTGCCGGCACCTCGACGAGATTCGACTGCACCGTCAGCGACGGCGCAGGAGCATCCTGGGCCATCGCTGCCGATCCCAGAACCGAGGCAAGCACCGCAACTGCGCAATGGGTTCTCACAATCTTTAGACTAGCCCGCCGGCCAGAGATTACCGGATCCGTTGCTGCTTACCGGCGACGTCAAATCCCACATACGTAGTGGCCGATCAAGACGCAAGAAAAGCCAATGAGGACGGTGGCCGACGTTCGCACACGCGAGCGGTTCTAATTCGGCGATGGCCGCTCGACGCGATCGATCACAAGCACCGTCAGAGGGACTTTTCCCGGCTTCAGGTTGAGTCCCAGCTGTTCCTTCACCGCTTCGAGGAACGTCGGCCCCTGCGGATCAGACTGAGGCGAATCCTGCGATGGCGTCCCGGGTCCTGTCCTGAAGGTGCCAGGCTCCGGGGCCCAATTCAGGATGAAGTCATACTTTCCAGTCAATCCCGTTTCATCTACTACTGGTCGACCCAGTCTGCCAACGGCCAAAGACTTGGCCATCATCTCCAATGTCGTGTCTCGGCCTCCTATCATCATCATCTGGTTCGGTCTGGGTACGGCCTCGATGCCACCACATTTCGCAGGAAAAGTATCCGTGTCCTTCGTCTCTGCTCCGGCGGGCGCTGTACCCATGACATCGCAGGCTGGTCCGTCCTCATGCCGGCGCAATTTCGGCCCCAGAGCCGGAGCCTTCAGCAGCGACATCTCCAACACCGGAGTGTCCTCGGTTTCATAGTGCACCACCAGTCCAAACCGCTCCTTCAGCAGCTCCTGCATCATGAGCCGCATCTGGTCCTTCGTCGGATTCGCCTCCGTTGTCCGCGCATGGATTTCATAATTGTCCGTCTGCACCCACTTCGGCAGATGCGCATACATCGCCTGCCACTGTTCACGCGTTGGCTGGCTTTTGTAGGCGAACTCGATATAGGTCGCCAGGGGATAATCGGCATTCAACAGACCACCCGTGTTGGTGTAAGCATCGTCCGGACTCAACCGAAAATTCGACGGCTCAAGCGGCCCCGGATTCAATCGCACGGAAGCCACATCAAAAGCCATCTTCCCGCCCGCAGCCCTTTGCCAGTCAGGGACCGCAGCCTGTGCTGCCGCATTAACCTGAGCGTTTGATTTCCCCAAAACGCCTGCCATCAGGGCGGCGCAGCCCGTTGCAAACACAAACAGCTTCATCGTCGGCCTCCGCGATGCAATATGATGCATCTTTCGATGATCGATATATCGATCATCGACTGTGAACCTGATCGGCCACCGATGTCAAGACAGCATTTTTTCTGGTTCCGAGAATGCAGAATGCAGCGTACCGAAAAGCCCGGGCGGATCACCATGTCGTGGTAGTGAGAAAAAGCGTGCGACGAAGCATCCGGAATGATGAAAAGCCCGGAACGGATCTGGAATCCGTTCCGGGCTGGGACAGGCGCCTCTGTCTTGTTACGCCGAAACCGGTTCCGTGGCGTTCACCTTCACCGGTGTCAGCCAGCCGAAGCGGTCAGGTTTGAGTCCATTCGCGATCGCGAAGAACTCGTCGGCGATCTTCTTGGTAATCTCGCCGGTTTTGCCGTCAGCCACTACGATGCGGTCGACCGAGCGGATCGGCGTGACCTCGGCTGCGGTACCAGTGAAGAAGACCTCATCAGCGATGTATAGCATCTCGCGCGGAATCGGCTGCTCCACAACTGTGAGTCCCAGGTGCCGTGCAATCGTCAGCACGCTGTCGCGGGTGATACCCGACAGCGCCGAGTTTGCCAGTTGCGGCGTGTAAAGGACGCCGTTGCGCACCACAAACACGTTCTCGCCCGAGCCTTCGCTCACCAGTCCGTTCACGTCGAGCGCGATGCCTTCCACGTAGCCGTTGATATCGGCTTCCATGCGGATAAGCTGCGAGTTCATGTAATTTGCGCCCGCCTTGGCCAGCGCCGGCATGGTGTTGGGGGCGAGCCGGTTCCAGCTCGAGACACACACATCGGCGCCGCCCGGTCCGGAAACATACTTTCCCCACGGGAAATTCGCCATGTAAACCTCGATCGGCGAGCCCTTAGGGTTCACTCCCATTTCTCCGTATCCGCGCAGCACAATAGGCCGGATATAGCAGGGCGCAACCAAGTTGGCTTCAATCAGGTCGACAACCGCCGCGCAAAGCTCATCGAGAGTGAAAGGAATCTCCATCCGGTAGATCTTGGCCGAGTCGATAAGCCGCTGCATGTGCTCCGGAAGCCGGAATACCGCCGAGCCCTGGGGCTGAGCGTAGCAGCGGATACCCTCAAACACGCTGGAGCCGTAGTGGATCACGTGGCTCATGACGTGGATGGTGGCGTCCTCCCATGGAATGAGGTTGCCGTTGTGCCAGATCTTTGCTGTCTTCTGAATAGGCATGGGGATTTCGCGAGCTCCTTGTCTCGTCAAATGCGCGATTACCTCAAGCCTAACGCGATTCGGCGGTTGCTGTCACGGCGGGGTTACGGGGCGGGTCACGGTCATCTGCTGCCAATTGCCCTGGGGCGCATTCACTGAGTTCACCACGTCGCCCCGGCCATTCTCCCAGTAATTGGAGCTTTGCCCGGTCCAGACCTCCTTCGCCTCGCCGGTGAACGGATCGATGGTGGGTGTAACGCCCCGCAGCGCCTGGTCGAAACCGTCCACTTGCGATTGAAAAGCCGCCTGGTGCCGCTCGAACGATGCCACCTGGTTGCGCATCGCCTGCATCTTCTGCTCGAACTGTTGTACCTGCTGGGCCAGGGCCTGCATCCGTTGTTGCTGCCGGGCTCGCTGATACTGCATCGCGTAAGCGTCCATCTGCTTTTGTTTTTCAATCCAGGCAGGATTCAGCTTGAAGGTCTGCGCGCAATGCAGCAGAACCGCACGCGCCACGGCGACCCCATCCGGCGGAGCGAGATAGCTGCCCATCGTGGGCACCGACCAGATGTTCCCTGTCTCCGAAGTGCGGGCAAATGCAAATGCGATCCGGCCATTGCCACCCGATCCGCACCGATAGGATATGCCCCCTGCCGAAGTCTTCGGCGGCGCCGGACCTTCGCTGGGAATGTAATCCGGAACGGTAAAGCCCAAATCGCCCGCATCCCCCTGGGCACCGTGACAATCCTGGTAGAAGCGAACATGCGAGTACAGGACCGCAAATTCCGGACCCGTGCGATAGCGAGCCACCACCAATTGCGCCTGCGCACCGAGGTCGTACACTTCGCCTTCGCGCGGGTGATTGGCGTTCGGGTTCGTGTAGGTCGAGATGGAAACATCGCCCAGCCTTACATTGATGCGCTCATCGGGAGAGAGCAGATCGACCATCGGCCGTTCATCCGAAAACCCCATCCGAAACAAGCCTCCGCGCGCCTTCCAGCCCTGCGGAACTTCGACGATGAACGCCTGTTCAAAGGGGTCCTGAAATGCTGTCCACGTCATTGCCGGCCCAGCCGAAGCAGGCGCTGCGGAACTCGCCGTGGCGCATCCTGCCACAAGGGCCACCGTCAGAATTGCTGCCCCACGCGAAGCCAGCTTCGTAAATCGGAGATGAGCCTCCATGCCAAGAACTCCTTTGCACGCGAATGCACGCGAGCCATCGAAAGCCAGAATCCTTTGATAACCGGGGGGAATTGAGAAAGCGAATGTGGCACAGGCGAAAAGCGGATGTCAATCAGAAAGCATCCTTCCAAAGGTGCGGTCAGCGCCTGAACGAGCTCCCCGTGTTACCGTTCCCTCGTGACCGTGCAAAATCGAAAGAACTCTTCTCGCACACCGGCACCCTTGCCGCGGATGTCAGCCGAAGAGGGCTTCACGCAGCATCCCTTCGATCTTGAATACGGCGTTCAGACCAGCGGCCTCATTCCCGGACGGTTCCTTAAGACCGGCCACGCACACGACCGCCATTCCACCGCCTACTTCGGCGTAGCTCCCTCGGTGTTTCAAGCGCTGCTCAAGCGTTGGCAACGGACCAGGCCCGCCGCACCGATCGAGAGCTTCTCCTTCCTTGATCTCGGCGCTGGAATGGGACGGGCGATTCTGCTTGCATCGGAATATCGGCTTCGAAAGGTGATTGGCGTGGAACTGAATCCAATCCTGGCTGCAATGGCGCGCCGAAACCTCTCGAAATGGCGCGCCGGCGGACATCTTCGCACTCCTGCACGGGTCGTCTGTGGCGATGCGGTTTCAGCCCGGCTTTCCCGTGGACCATGTCTTGTATTCCTTTTCAATCCGTTCGGCGAATCGGTGATGCGGCGGTTGGTGAAACGTCTTGCCGCCAGGTTTGCAAAGCGCCCTGGCCAGTTGGACGTTCTTTACGTCAACAACGAGCACGATCGGGTGATCAGCCTCCAATCCGGATTTACACGCCTCTTTGTCGGCCAGGTCCGGCGGTCGCGGAGGGACGCCGTCGCCGATCACTGCATCATGGCCAACCAGCCAGACGGCGAATACGAGGCTTCGATTTACGAGGACTGCTCAATCTGGCGATGGACCGGCCAGGCGTAAGCATCCTATAGAGTTGACGAAGTCCGCTCGCAGGGGGAAAGTTGATCGGTGATGCAGCTCCGGCAGCTATCGAAACAGGAAGCCGGAAAGGCCTGGTAGTCGGAGGAGTACGAGATTGAAAGAGCCGCATCTGGTTTTGGGCATCGGAGAACTGTTGTGGGACCAGTTGCCGGACGGTCCGCGATTGGGTGGTGCTCCGGCAAATTTCGCCGTAATGGCCGGGCAGTTGGGCAATCATGCTGCCATCCTGAGTCGCATCGGCCGCGACGATCTTGGACGCGAGGCCGTGCACCTGCTCGATCCACTGCCCGCCGACACCAGTTTTCTGCAGGTTGATCCTGTGCACGAGACTGGCCTGGTCTCGGTTTCGCTCCATCACGGACAGGCCGAATACACCATCCATCAGCCGGTCGCGTGGGACTCAATGGAATTGTCGGATGGATGGATCAAACTCGCCGAACGTGCCGACGCGATCTGTTTTGGATCCCTTGCGCAGCGCAGTATTGAGTCGCGCCAGACTATCCAAACGCTCGCGGCACAAGCTTCGTCCCGCTGTGTCCGCGTCTTTGACGTAAACCTTCGACCGCCGTTTTACTCGAGCGAAGTCATACAGGAGTCGCTGGAATTGGCGACGGTGGTTAAGATGAACGACGCCGAGGTGCCGCTGATCCTGGCGCTGCTGGGCATGCCGGTGGAGGAGACGGGCACTCTCGCGAATTTACGGTCCGGCGCGGAGAGACTTCTTGCCGAGTTTCCAACCCTCCAGATGGTCGCCGTTACCCGCGGAGGAAATGGCAGTCTGCTGGTCACGCGCGACGAGTGGCACGAGCATCCGGGATTTCCGGTGAAGGTGAGGGATACGATTGGCGCCGGTGATGCCTTTACCGCCGCCATGACCCATTACCTGCTGCGCGGAGCCGAGTTGCCCGTCTTGAACGAAGCGGGCAATCGATGGGGCAGCTGGGTCGCTTCCCAGGCCGGTGCCATGCCGGCACTCAGCGAGGCCACACGGGCCGAAATCGGTGCCGCCATCGAGGGATCGGTCTAGTTCAGTCGTCTTGTCGTGATTCGCTTCGATATCAGATGGATCCCGCTCATCGCGATGATGAGGCTGCGATGAACGGGGCACAGATTTCCGATGAACGGGCAACGCGCGTTTTTTTTCTGCGTTTTTGAGGCAAATTCCTGATTCTGTGCAACTTAGCTTCGGAAGGGGGTCCCGTATGTGATTGAAAAAAAATGGTTTAAGATCTAAAATCGTCAAAACTAAGAACTTAGCGGTCCTATTCTGGCGGAATGTGTTCCTGCGGGACACGGGTGTGGCTCAAAAATCAACATTTGCCCTCAAAAAAAAGTGCCCGAAATGATTTCTCACCGGGGCGCCTGTTGTCAGTCACAGTTTGCTGTCTGAAACAAGTTTACGGAATCAGGGTGAAATAACTTGCAAAGTTCGGAGAAAAAATATCTTAAACGGAATGAAGCAGATGGGCTGGATTTGGGGCGGGCTGGATATTGACAACTCACGGAGGGGATCGCGGGCTCGGGAGCCGGGGAGAGATGACCGCGGATTCAGGGCGTATGTGAACAGGGTTGTTTAAAAGAGCTGGCGAGGCCGCACCTGTTTTGTCAATGCCATCGTGATCCGACCGCAGCTTTGGACCATGTTGAAATGTATCGACATTTCATCGACAAACGGATCCCCATTTCCGTAGTGTTTGGATTGTGATCTGTTTTCGGGATCAACCCTTCGAAAGGCTCGGCAGATGGCAAAATCGCGAAGATTGGCCGGCAAGTTCACTCCACCCGCGAAGAGCGATCCGGCCAGCGGCAAGTCAAAACATCGGCACATTTTCGACCATCTGCTGGCGAGCATTCAGTCAGGGGAGTTGAAGCCGGGCGACCGTCTGCCCAGCGAGGCGGAACTGGGCAAGCTGTTCGATGCGTCGCGCATCACCGTTGCCAAAGCAGTCAACGACTTGCAACGGATGGAGCTGGTGACGCGGCGACCGGGAGCCGGCACCCACGTGCGCGCGGAAGATCGGCCCAGCGGCAGAACCTTCGGCTTGCTGATTCCGGAACTTGGAATGACAGAGATTTTTGAGCCCATCTGCCATGGCATGATGCGGACCCATTTCGCCCGGCCAGATGCGCTGCTGTGGGGAAACTCGTCGATTTCCACGCACGATAGCGCGAGAGCCGCCGAGCAGATGGTCCATTCGTTCATCTCGCAGAGGGTCGCCGGCGTATTCTTTGCGCCGCTCGAACTGAACGCGGACAAGGATGTCGCCAACCGTCGCATTGCGCGCGCGCTCGATCGCGCCCAGATTCCATTCGTGCTTCTCGATCGCTGCTACATGCATTACCCGGAGCGTTCACCCCACGACCTGGTCGGTGTAGACAATCGTCGCGCGGGGTACATCGCTGCGGCTCACCTGCTCGGGCTGGGGGTCGAACGGCTGGTTTTCTTTGGAGAAGAACTTGCCGCGAATACCGTGGATGCGCGCATCACCGGGTTTTATGAGGCGCTGCGCAATCATGGGATCACGCCCGATTGGGAGCCGGTGTGGCGGGGAAACGCGCAGGATGAGTCCTATGTGCGCCGGATGTTCGACGCCAGCCGGACGGAAGGCGTTATCTGCGCCAACGACCTGACCGCGGCGCGGCTGATGCAGGTGCTCCTTGGTTTGGGGATTCGCATTCCCGAAGACGTTCGTATCGTAGGGATGGATGACGTTCGCTACGCCAGCCTGCTGCCCGTCCCGCTGACCACGATTCACCAGGACTGCAGCGGGCTCGGTGCCGTCGCGATGGCTACCATGCTGCAGCGTCTGGAACACCCGGAACTACCGGTGCGTGATGTGCTCGTGCCGGTGCGGCTGGTGGTGCGGCGGTCGTGCGGAAGTCATCTTGCGGCAAAACCAGAAGAGCCGCAAACTGTCGATTCGAACCAGAATTGAATTTACGCGCAATGCCAGGCTAGCGCGCCGTCAGAGGTTGTAAAGCCGATGCGCATCTCTCGTATGTTCGTATCCGCGGTCGCTCTCTTGCTCCTGACTCAGACGTCCCATGCTGCGGGCCAGGACCCCTGTGCGGTCCAGTCCAGCGTCGCCGATGTGCAGTTCACCCTCGCGCTGAAGCACGGGCAGAAAGTCTTTCATGAGGGTGAGATCATCCCGCTTCGTCTCAACTTCTCGACGACCTCCAACGAGTACTTCGTGCATACCACCCGCGAAGAGCGCTCCAGTAGATTTGGCTTCGATGTCTTCTGCCCGGATCCAGAGGGCACTGACGTGTTCCGAAACTACTTCCAGGGTGGCGGAACCCTGGTTACGAGCGGAAACCTGGGGGCTGGCGACACCAGCGAGTCGAATCTTACTCGAGCGTCAGTGACCGTGGAAGAGGAGCTGAACGAATGGCGCCGTCTTTCCCCTGGCCACTACCGTTTGTACGTTGTGAGCGGGCGGATATCCCGCCTGCAGAAAAAGGGCGAGACCTCTGAGCAGGGACACATGTCTGTTCCGTTGCGCTCCAATACCATCGAGTTCGATGTGCAGCCCGCAGACGAGGCCTGGCAAAACGAGCAGCTTGAAGAGGCGGTAGCCATTCTTGCCAACCCAGAACCGATTGAAGATGCAAGACACGCGGCGCGCGTCCTGCGATACCTTGGAACGCGCGAATCCATCCAGCCCTTGCTCGAGTTCGCCGATGCTACCAGGGGCCAGGCCGGACGCTCCGATTTGCTACTCGGCCTTCTGAGTTCGCCTTTTCCGGCTCCAGCGAACAAGGCTATGCATTCTGAATTGAATGCGCCCGGATATCCGATCGACGGCGAGTTTTTGCGGACCCTGACCCTGCTTCAGCTTGAATCGGATCCGAAACAGCCGTGGCTCCGCACCGAGGCTCACTATCGTGACGTGATGCACGCTGAAGTCATGGACCTCGCAGCGGTTGTCTTGGGCAAATCTGAACCGGCGCGAGCCATTTCGCTCAGGACCATGCTTTCCGCAGTCGATGTGGATCCCTCACTGATTCAGGTCGTTCGGCCCCTGCTTATCGCTTCGTGGAAGGATCTCTCCGTCGAAACGCAGGAGCAGATACTCGTGCGTCGCTGGCCGTTGTTCAATACACCTGAGATGGTTCCGGTTCTCCGCAGCATTGTTTTTGATGCACATGCCCGCTCTCAGTCTTCTGAGTTGCGAAACGCCGCGCTGAAGCACCTTTCCGAACTCGATACCTCGGAAGGCCGAGCCCTTATCGCGAGCGACCTGTACAATTCCGGCTCGATTCCTGATCCCGGAAACCTTCGCCGCCTCACCCCGGACCAGATCCAGGCTGCTATACCCGCGGCCATAAGGCGCATTGCGAATGGCACCCCTAACGCTCTCGACTACGAAATTCTCGATCGTTTTGGAGATGCGTCAGCGATAGGTCCAGCGCAGGCGGCCTATGATTCCCTCGTCGGGCCACAGGACTGCGAGCCTCGCGGGCACCTCATTCGCTTCCTGCTGAGAGTCTCTCCGGAAAGCGGGGTCGAACAGGTTCGCGACGCACTCGCCGATCGAGCGACCCGATGCTACAGCTTCCTTTTCCAGAATCTCGAGGACGAACTTCCTTTGGCCGAGGGGGTCGCAATCGACGCCCTCAACGATCGAGATCCTCTGGTTGTATCCAGTGCGGTTCGAGCCCTCGGGCGATGGGGAGACGCCCAGGCAGAAGCACCACTATGGGCCAGGCTCGAGCGCTTCCAGCAGGAATGGAAGGCGCGGGCTTCCGAAGTTGTCTTCAATATCGGCGGAGACACACCCGGCCAGCACGCGTTCCACCTGGAACAGGAACTCGAAGTTGCGCTTTTCACGGCAAGGGGATGGATCTGTCCGCCGGAGAAGCTCACCCGGCTCTCCGATCTCGCGCTCTCTGATTTCAATCGCGACCAGATCAAGCTCGACATCAAAGAATGGGAGCATCCTCCGTATGAGATCGATACGGGCTGGATCCCCGAACAAGGGCCTGTGTTCAACGTACTCGGATACCCAGATCTGAGTGAAAAGCTGCTCTATGCAAAGCTGGCGCAGTTTCCTCGCGGCACGCACTTTGATTACGTAGTCTGGCTTCCCAGCCATATGCACCCGCCCGTCGACGCGGCAATTCAAGAGAATGAGTTCCAGCGAATTCAGGCCTATGGTGAGTCCATTGGTCTCCTCGTAACCAGGAAACAGAACTGAACCAGCCCTGTTGACCGCAATCTTTCAGGGTTTGCGGAGACTTCCGACTCAGCCGAATACAATAACTTTCACCGTGATTGTTAACCTTGCACGCCGCGCCCATGACCACAACTGGGAACTCGATCCCATCACGCGCTCCCTTCTCGATACCGATTTCTACAAGCTCCTCATGCTGCAGTTCATTTGGAAGCATTATCCGACCACGCGTGCGACCTTTACGCTGATGAACCGTTCGCACGATGTTCCGTTGGGCGACATTGTGGATGTGCGCGAACTTCGAGAACAGCTTGAGTCGACGCGCAAGCTTCGCTTTCATAAGTCGGAATTGATCTGGCTGGCCGGCAACACGTTCTATGGCAAGCGCGGCATCTTCGAGCCGGCATTTCTGCAGTGGCTCGAGCGCGACTTTCGCCTGTCCGATTTCGATCTCTCCATTCGCGACAGCCAACTCTCTCTTCGCTTCGAAGGCCTGTGGACAGAAACGACGATGTGGGAGATCTATGCCCTGTCGGCAATTGACGAATTGAAGACGCGCGGCAGCCTGAAGAAGTTGAGCGAGTTGGAACTCGACATCATGTACGCCCGGGCGAAGACGCGGCTTTGGGAAAAGATGGCCCGTTTGTTCGGCATTCCCGGCCTTACCGTGAGCGACTTCGGCACTCGCCGTCGCCACAGCTTTCTCTGGCACGAATACGTCGTCAAGGCGATGAGCGACGTCCTTGGAAAAACCTTTGTTGGCAGTTCCAATACCTATATGGCTTACACCCACGATCTGGAAGCCATTGGCACCAACGCGCACGAGTTGCCCATGGCCATGGCGGCGCTCGCCAACAGCGACGAGGAAATGAGGCAATCGCAGTACCGGCTACTCGAACTCTGGCAGCAGACCTACCAGGGCGAGTTGCTGATCATGCTGCCCGACACTTTCGGCACCACGCAATTCCTTGAAAACGCACCCAAATGGGTTGCGAACTGGACCGGTCAGCGCATCGACAGCAAAAACCCTTTTGTCGCGGGTGACGAGTACATCGAGTGGCTCCAGAGGTTAGGCTGCGACCCGAGAACGAAGCGCCTGATCGCATCAGACGGGCTCGATGTGGATCAGATCGTGTCACTTCACGCCTACTTTGGAGGCACAATTCGCAACCATATCGATCCGTCGGAGTTTCGCAGTGCGATCGATTTCGTCGAGCCGAAGAAGTGGCTACCCGAGCATCGCATCCGCTTCAGCGCGGGCTGGGGGACATACCTCACCAACGACTTCCGCGACTGCAATCCTCAAGGTAACGACAGTTTTAATCCTGTCAGCATCGTCTGCAAGCTCAGCGAGGTGGATGGGCGCCCGACGGTCAAGTTGTCTGACAACTACCAGAAGGCGATGGGACCTCCGGAGGAAGTGGAGCGCTATCGGCGTATCTTTGGAACCGCCGGCGTGGCCAACGTGCCTGTTTTGGTTTAGGAAAATCCACAGATGCACAACGAACGAGGACGCTGGGATAGTAGGATTCTCAACACAGCAAGAAGGAGAGGGTTCCTTGAGAAGACTTCTGGTGATTGCAGCAGCGCTGGCGTTAATTGTGATTGGCCGTCCCACTGTGCAGGCGCAGGATACGCCGAGCAATGGAGTCAACGGGAAATGGCACTTTGTGCTGGAAACACCGGGCGGCGAGCGCGACGTCGATGCCGATTTCACCGTTGACAACGACGGCAACGTGACCGGCAAGTGGGGTAACGCCGATGTTGCGGGAACATGGAAAGAAGGCAAGCTGGCGTTGAGCTTCCAATTCACCTCAGATGAAGCCGGGGTCACCGATGCAATGAAGATTGACGGCAAACTGGATGAGACTGCGGCTCTCGGCGGCGACTGGGTTTTCTCGGAATACAACGGTACGTTCAAGGCCACCCGTCCGGCGCCGGTAACAGCACCCGCGAGCTCGGCGCCGGCTGCGGCTCCTTCCGACTCTCAACCGCACTAGACGTTTTCAGTCGTTCGCGGAGTACACGGTTCCAAGCAAACGCCCGGAACGGATTCCGATCCGTTCCGGGCGATGAATGGGGCACAGACTGGTGAAATTCCGGTGTTCGGACGCCCACTCATCGCGATAAAGCTGCGATGAATCGGGCACTGAGCTGGGCGCGTGGGAAGGACGGGCATTGGTCAATGTGCCTTCCTGGGGGGTGCGGGAGTGCCTGTCCCGTCAATCTCTTCGAATCCAGGCAGGATACGGACTTCCGATCCGAACTTGTGATATCCGCCGAACGTCACGTCGTTGATCATGGTTTCGAAGTAGCTGTACAGGGAGAAGGCCATTCCCCACTCGTGGAGTTCGCGCTCAGTGCGTCCGCGGGAGATCTCCACGCTCCGCTGGGGACAGATATAGGTCTTGCCGCCCAGTTCCTCCGAGCCGTACTCCATCATGATTTGCGACCGGATGAGGGGCACGTCAGGATCCCGTTCTTCGTTTAGATCTGCATTGATCACAATCCGCATGTTGGCGCCGGTGTCGGGGTTGAGCGCGAATTCGCCGTAGGTGTCGGCCTTGTTTCGGTAAAGAGTGGTCCCGTCACCTTCGGGAAGGCAGCAATACGTGATCTCCGGCGCGATATTGGTGCTGGGCGATCTAAAGGAGAACACCGCCAGGTCTCCGTTCTTGCCGTGCTCCCAGCGCTTCCAGCCGAGGGTGCCGGGACTGGTAGCGGCGGCCGTCAGCACGTAGGCAAGCATGGGACCGAAGGTGCCCCATGTTTCAAGATCGCGTGCTCGCACCCCGCTGACGGCGCGGCGTTTGCCGAGTTTCTTCTTTTTCTCAACCACTTCGTGCCCGTTTCGATAGAGAACGGTAGCGTGCTCCCCGGTGGCATAGTGGAGAGTCTGGTCCTGGTAGGGCATCTTCCAGGTTTCGTTGTTGCGTTCCGGAGGCTCTTCGAATCGCACTGTGTTTCTTAAGGCATAGAAGTCGGGCAACTGGGGAATGACATTGTGCAGGTAGTCGATTGTTCGCCGCAAAATTTCGCGCTGCTCCTCCACCGAAGGCGGCGGGCGATTCACAATTTCGTCGGGCGGGGGCGCGAGCGCGAACGAGAGATCGGCATCCGCCGTCAGTGCCTGGCGTTCCCGTTCGCTGTGGACCTCGCTCAACAGCGCATCGAGCCGGGGCGTGCTTAGCCGTTCGGTGAGTTCGAGATTCTCCAGCTTTCGCGGAAGGTCGGTCTGCGAACGCACCAGTTGTTCCAGCTGCGCGACGGTGACCTTTTCTATTCCGGGCTGGGGATTGTCGAAATACAAAGGCTCGTTGTAGTAGCCCGTGGGAGCGCGGACCTTCAGGACAGGCCGAGCCACACCGGCACGAAGTCCGGCACGAAGCTGGACACGAAGATCGTGGTATTCGTCGATCTGGTAGGTGTGCGGGGGATTGAAGGTGAGAGTGTAGAAGCTCCGCTCCTCTCCGACACAGCGGTTGATGTCTCGATCCAGTTCTCGATCAAGATCGCCAGACGAGTCCAGTACCAGGCCTCCGGTGCGCGTCGCGATTGCCTGTAAAGCCATTTTGGCGGGCTGCATCTCCTTTTGCGACCGGGGCGCTTCGAAGCCACTAGATGACTGTTCCGGATTCGGCCAGACGTTAACGTTGTCCAGCGTGATGCGGGCTTCCCGCAGCCGCGTAGACAGCTCCGTTGCCTCGTCGAAGCCGATGTCGCCGCCACTCACAGTCCAGCCCGGTCCGATCCACATCACGATCTTGTGCCCAGGGACATCTCTCTGATCGATGGCAATGGAGCCGAGGGCGCGAAGGGAGAGTTGGTTCCGAGGCAATGCTGACTCCCAGGAGCCGAAGGGGTTGATTCCCTGACGATCGTCTTTCCACACGGTCCTCTGCAATCTCTTCTGTTCCAATTCTTTCGCCAGAAGAGCCCCATCCGTCCTGGGCCTCAACGAGGAAAACAGTCCATCCCGCGAAAGGCGGTAGAGGAAACATCGGGAATCGAGGCGGCTGTTATTGCGCTCGAGAAAGCGAACAACGCTGCTTTCGGCCTGCGTCTGCTGCTGCGGCGAGAGATTGACGGTGTCGAGGACGAAGATCAGTTCTGGAGCTGCATCGGACGCAGCCAGAGCGTTGTGCCAGGTACGAATCTTTGTGGGTTGGCCGTTGTCGAGAAGTGTGAAATCCAAGGGCGCGAGGTCCGAAACCGGGTTTCCTGCCGCATCGGTCACGACAACGTCAATGGTGAAGAGGCCTTTGTGCACGACGGGATCGGCGGCGCTCAGGGGTGCCAATGGCTTTTGCGCAACAGACGGATCTGGCCCAGGCGGGGTTTGCCCGCCTGCCCCGCAAGTACCGAGAACGATCATGCCTGCGAGAAAAACCGTGCGATGCGGGTTGGATCGATTCACCACGATTCCGAGTGCCCTGGGAGACTCGCAGCGATAACCGGCCGAGGCGTTAGACAGAGCCACGGATGCGACCCTCCCGTAAATGTTGACGGTTTCCCTCCACTACCGGTTTCCTCGCAGGCAGATTCAGTAAGCGGGTCGAATCACCGCCGAACGCCGGTTGCCCGATGATAAGGTCAAATATTCTTCGGAGCCAGGTTGATAGGAAGAATGCCGTGGTGGAGAAATTTGGGATGGAATCGGATGAAATCATCTCGATTCGTAGGCTAGAAATGCTTTGAATTGCGCACCTAAAAAGGCTCTTGCCAAGTCGCCAAAGTTGTAATTAAATGAGTAAGCACTCGTTTATTGTAGAGAATTTCCCCTTTGGCGAGACCGAAGAGCAATAACAAGAGAAAAGCCATCCTCAGCGCGGCAATGGAGTTGTTTGCGGAGCGGGGAATTGGCCGCGCGCCCACGTCTGCCATCTCGGCTGCGGCGGGGGTTGCCGAGGGTACGCTCTTCACGTATTTCAAGACCAAAGATGAACTGCTGAACGAACTGTATCGGGAGTTGCGGGCGGAGCTGGACCACGAGCTGGTGGACTATCCCTTTACCGCGGATGCCCGCACGAGGTTGCGCTTTGTCTGGGACCGTTATCTAGATCTGGCGATGAGATACCCCAAGCGGCTCAAGGTTTTACAGCAACTGCGGGCTTCTGGCAGGTTGTTGAAAGATGCGGAAGCGCCGACCATGGCGATCGTAGAGGTTTTGCATTCGACCAAGGAAGCCGCGGAGTTGGGCGGCTTGCACAGTGTTTCGGCCGAGTTTCTGGTTTTGCAGTTCCGGGCCCAGGCCGAAGCGACCGTGGAATTCATTGGCGCCCACCGGGATCTCGAGGCCGAAAGCCGCGAGTTGGGCTTCAAGTTGATCTGGAGGAGTTTGACCGGCGGGGCCTGATGTTTTTCCGGGCAAGAATGAGTAGCCACTCATTCATCGAAATAATAGACGTTAGGAGATTTTGAGGTCGTGCATGAAACGAACGGGTCGCGTCGAATCGCGACCAGCTTTCCCCCTGAAGTAGGAAAACTTGCCGTCGTCACAACATCGACATCGGGAATTGGTTTCGAAATAGCCCTGGCACTGGCGCGCGCGGGAGCGGACGTTATTGTCACGGGGAAACATTCAACTGACGGCCATGAAGCGTTGGCAAAGATCCGGCCGCAGGCGCCGGACGCGTTGGTCCGCTTTGAAAAGCTGGACCTGGAGAGCCTGGCATCGGTCCGTGACTTTTCCCGCCGGCTCAGAAATGACGGGCGCGCGGTCGATTTGCTCATCAACAATTCCTGCGCACTGATGTTGTCGGAGCGCGAACTGTCGGTGGATGGCTTTGAATGGCACCTGGCAATCAACTTCCTGGGCCATTTTGCCTTGACGGCGAACCTGCTTCCGCTTCTGCGCGCAGGCAAGCAGCCACGTGTAGTTTCGTTGACCAGCACCGGCAGGCATCATGGGCACATCGACTTCGACGATCTGCAAGTCGAAAAAGGTTATACGCCGCTGAAGGCGTACAGCCAGTCGAAGCTGGCCACCATGATTTTTGCGGTGGAACTTCAACGCAAGAGCGATGCACGGGGTTGGGCGCTGGCGGGCAACTCGGCTCAGCCGATTGGGACGAAGGCTGCACAGATCGCCAACGCCACAGAAGTGACTGGTTCCATGGGCTGGTATCGACGCACCCTGGGCTTTTCGCCGGAGCAGCTGAGAGGCGGTGTCCTGCAGGCGCTACTGGAACCATCGGAACGGCGGGTTGAGCAGGATTCGACGGCGGCGAAGGGCCTGGTCGACCTGATTGGTCCGGCGGTACCGGAGGCCATGGACATGCGGGTACTCGACCAGGATACGGGCCGCAAGCTATGGGATGAAGCGAACAAACTCACGCGGACATCGTGGCCTGGGGATTGACGCGAATCTTTTAATCGCGTTTCTGCAAAGGTCCGGGACAGGGCGGGAATGAGCGGATCATGGAGATGATGCCGTCCCTACGGGACTTCCTGTCACGATCGTGCCGTCTACCCCACGCTGAAGCGCGGGGCTAACGACCAACGCGCCTCTGGCGCTTCGCCAGAATCGATTTCCGCTTCGCCGCAATCGGTTCCCGCTTTGCCGCAATCGATTCCCGCATTGCCACAATCGATTCCCGCTTCGGCACAATCGGTTCCCGCTTTGCCGCGATTGGTTCCTGCTTTGCCGCAATCGGTTCGCGCTTTGCTGCAATCGATTCGTTATTGAGGAGAGGGAGCCGGAGCCGAGTCGTCGGTGGGTGGCGGAGGAACCGGCTTGTTTTTCGCACGCAGATAGGCGATCAACAAACTGACTTCCTCGTCCGTAACTGAGTCGCGGAAGGGCGGCATTTTCTGGCCACCGTTGAGGATCTGGTCGGTGATTTTTGCGTCGGTCCAGGTCTTGTTTTTGGGCAGATCGAGGAGCGATGGTCCCTTCTTTGCGCCTGACGCACCGGCACCGTGGCAGTAGGTACAACCTTTGTCGCGGAAAAGAACGGCGCCGGCCTTGGCGTCATCGTCTTTTCTGGACGCGTAACCCGGTGCGGGAAATCCAAGGATGGCGATCAGGCTGAGGGAAAGAAGAAGGGAGAAATTCGGCCTTGGGATCACAGCATTATTTTCGCATGCTGGATTTGCTCTTTGCATCGGCCGCTGGTATGGCGTTGAAGAGTTGATTTGAGTTGAAGAGTTGATTTGAGTTGTCGAAAAGCGATCTGCAGGCCTTTCAGGGGCCGAAGCCCGGATTGATTTGCGGCGTTGCAATCAGGTCCAGGGGAATGGTTCGACTCCAGGAACGGGGGATGGGATGGATCCGGGGGCGACGATTCCGTACTTACGATCCAGGAATTCGCGAAGGCTGTCTTCTAAAAGAGGTACGAGTTCCTGCCATGTGAGCACCTTGCAGCGGGTGCGCATGTCGGCCGTTTTTGTCGCCCGCATGACTTCAAACCATGCCTCGATGAGGTCGGGGCGGCGGTGGTCGAGAATGACGCAAAAACTTGATTCGGTGGCGTGCGCGGCGAGGACATTGCGGATGAGCTGATAGCTTGCATAGCCGGGAGCCCAGGGCTGCTCCGCATCGGCGCGGGCTTCGATCTCGGCGTGGAAAGTGCGTGCGACCTCTTGTGCGTCCCGATGGGGCGCCTCCCATTCCTGGGTGAAGTCCTCAGCGAATTCGATAGCCTCGCGACGCCGGCGAATGCGGATGGGAACGCGGGGAAGAAGATTGAGATCGAAGACGGCATCGAGGTCGCGATAGGGCTCGACAAGGGCAGCTTCGCGGCATTGGAAGTCAGATTCAGTGAGCTTGGCTTCGACGAGCAGGTTGCCCCAGCGCATGTCGACCTCGGTGCGGTCGACACGCCCGTTCTTCAAGGGGACGCGAGCCTTCCATCCGAAGATGGGCTCTTCGCTAGCGTCGACGGCGAGCATGCGCCGCAATGGAGCTGATTCGAGAATGCCGGGCGTGCAGAAGATGTTCATCAACAGTGCATCGGAACTCATGGACGAATCGAGTTCGCGCCATTTTCGTGTGGGATCGTACTGCGATTTTGGAAGCGAGCGACACTGAGAGTGAATTTTGTCGAAGCGGCGCATCCAGGCTGGCCGTGCGCTGATGGCGGCGTATGCGGCGGAGTAGAAGTTGCCGTGGCAGCCTTCCTCGGGATGGTAAACAATGACCGGGTTGCCGCCATAGCTCTCGACATGAGGATGATTGCGCGCGTAGATCCGATTGCGCAGGATGAGTTCGGATCGGAGTTGACTGGCGCGCGAAGGGGAAGTGCCGGACATGTTTTCAGGATAGCGGTTTTTGCCGGTCTACAAGGTGGACGGAAGCCTTCTGTCAACTCTGCGGTGAGTCATTCGCATTCTTTGTGCGGCGAGCCGATCTGAAGAGATGGCGCGCGCCAACGATCACCCAGCCGAGCAGGCAGAACATGGCGGCGTAGACCAGTACGTTCGCTCCAATTTCAATGAGCAGCAGGAAGGCTGTTTCGAGGACGCCAGTTCCAACATGGAGACCGGAGGCTGGTTCCAACAGGGAGAGGGCACCCTTTGAGGGCTTGCCGAGCAATGCTGGAATCTCGATGGCCAGGGCATTTCCAAATCCGAGGACGGCCCCAATGAGCGAAGCGAAAAGCACGGGATGAGATCGCCAGATTCGCATGGGAAGGATCAGCGTCGTTCCATTCTACTTGGTGAGAGCTTCAAAAGAGTGCCGGGGAGATCCTGGGAATTTAGCGGGGAGGGGAGTTTTCGCAGCTTTCGACACAAGGTGTTTCTGATTGGAAACATATAGGCTTACACGTTTTTATTGCGATTTGATCAATGTGCAAACTATACTGACCGCACTCATGGGGCGTGATCGTCGGGTATTCGCCAGCCAGCGAACTCATTTTGACAGACCGGAGGTACTCATGTTGAAGACAGCATTGCGCGGCTGTGTCTTTGTTGGATGTCTTGGTGTTTTCGTGAATGCAGCGCCAGCTCAACAGGTGGTGCACGCGTTGACCGGAACGGTGAGTTCGATCGACAACCTGTCGAAGACTCTGACCGTGTTTCAGGACAACGGGTCTCAGGGGGACTTTAAAGACCAGACGAACGACAAGGCACATTTTGCGTTCGACAAAAAGATTGCTCTCGAAGCGACCCCGGCGGATGACTTCAAGAAGAAGGGCGCGTACGTAATCGTCTTCTACTACGGAGATACACAAGACCGCACGGCAGTGGCTTTGAAAAACCTAGGGGCGGGGCCATTTACATCTGCGGAAGGCGCGCTGGTGAAGTTTGACGTAAAGGGCCATTCCATCTCCCTTAAGGACAGTTCGGGAGCTGTGCAGACCTTCAAGGTCACGGATCAGACGATCGCCGAGGGGTATATGGGTGTGGTTGAGGGCGGCAAGTTCCAGGCGCAGAAAGGCGACCAGGTTCGCGTTGTGGCCAGCACAGAGAGCGGGACGCCTACGGCACTGTTCATGAGGGAGAAGTAACCCAGCCGGGGGACCTTCGAAAGGCCGGGAGCACGGGGCTGTTTCGCGCATCCAGCATTTGAAGATACTCAATAGCAGGGCTCCGCCTCAGGGTGCGGGGCTCTTCTTCTTTTGCGATCAGGATCGCACTATGTCGTACGCAAACCGAGGATTCCGGTCTTCTCATATAGCCGCTGACTGTGGAGCTTGAGCTTGGCGCGGCCGGCAGGAGGCGGTAGTAGCGGAATGCCGCCACCGAGCAGTACGGGAACGAGAGAAACTTCGACACGATCGACGAGGCCTGCCGCGAGAAGGCTGCGGAACAACTCGCCACCACCGAAGATAGCGATATCCTTTCCCGGCTTTGCCCGCAGTTCGTTCACCAGCGCCTCGGCATCGGATCGAATTGTCACGTGAGGAAAGTCGGACGGACTCAACGTGCGCGATATTACGAAGTATTCGATTCCCGGAGGCGACTTATCGTTCTTCGCGCGAACCATGGTTTCAAATGTTTTTCGGCCGATGAGGAAGGTGTCGAAGGGAGCCATCATGGCGGAGAAATCGATGTCCGGGTCGTGCACGATCCAGTCATATTCGCCATGGGGCCCGGCAATATATCCGTCGAGGCTGATTGCGCCGCCAAACCTGACCAGTCGCATCGATGACTCCGAGTGGCTACACCGCAGATAGTTGGAAGCCCGCTGCCACGGAGGTGGCCGACTGCGGAGATTCTAATTCGACTGCGATGCGGTGTCAGCGGGAAATCGGCTAGCGGCCGGCGCCGGGGATGTATTTGTATTCGATTTTTGCTGGCTGCCTGACGGGGTCGCCGGTGAGATCGTGCGCGTGCCACGCGACGCTTTCGCTGGCGACTTCAGGATGCTTACGCAGGAATTCGAGCGCGTAGGTGCTCGCGGTGGGATCGTCCTTCTGATCGGCGAACTTGGCGGACTCGACGGCGGCCTTTTCTTTTTCTCCAAGGCGACGGTAGAGGATCGCAAGCTGATAGTGCGCGGCGAGGTCGTCGGGATCGATGGTCTGAAGCTTCTCGTATTGGTCGCGGGCCTTGGCGTAGTCGTGCTGCTGGTAGTAGCTGAAGCCGAGTTCGCGGAGCCCGTCCTTGGCCAGAGGGTACTTCGCCAGCATTGCCTGCAGGTCATCGATGGCCTGCTGAATCTGCCCGGCGTTGCGTTCGACGAGGGCGCGATAGTAGAGGGCGCGAGGGTCGCCGGGGAGCAGAGAGAGGGCCTTCTCGAGATGCGGCTTGGCGTCGTTGTAGCGCTCCCACGAGATTTCGACGATGGCCATGTTGGTGTAAGCGTCGGCGTAGTCGGGGCGAAGATCGGCGACGTGCTGGAAGGCCTGAACAGCGGCTTCGTATTGCAGGGCGTCGAGAAGGCCGATGCCATAGTTGTTCCAGCGCATCCACTCTGGGTTTTCTCCGGGCGCGGGAGCGGTGTGCGGATTGTCACCGATGTTGAGCGTGCGTGACTGGGTGCCGACTTCGAGAACCGGCTCGGGATAGTGCTTGCCGGTCGGCTGATCCATTGCGTAGTCGATGAAGTGCTGGTCGAAGCGGCGGTATTTCACGGTTGCGGTGATGGTGATGGGACCGGAGGCCGCTTTGGGCAGGCGGAAACGATAGCGGACGAGCTGGGATCGGCCTGACTGAATGGTGTTGTTATAGGCCAGCACGCGGTTGTGCCAGATCTGGTGGAGGTCGTTGAGATCGCCCTTGGTGTTGACGAGGCGATTGGTAAAGGAGTGGGCGGAGGGATCGAGATCGCCATTGGGTTTGATGAATCCGGATTCGGCAATGGTTTTGCCGGCGGCGTCCTTCACGGTGAAGTCAACCCAGGATTCATAGAAGTCGCGCTGCTCGGGGACGTAGGAGTGGGCGATGCCTTTGTTCTGGATGACGACGTCGGCGATGAGGGTGTCGTTGGGCGCCAGTGAATAATCGGTGACACCGAGCGGAGCGATCAGGGATGTTTTCGGCGCGTCGTCAGAGGCTGAAGACGTGGGACTAGATTCCTTCTCGAGGCCGAAGATATCGATGCCGAGGACGCCCTTGCCATCGATGCCGTTCTTGAGGAAGCTGACGAGCTTTTGAGACTGCTCGTCGAATTTGTAATACGCCGCGTTGAGACTGTTGCCGCCGAGCCAGCGATGCGAAACGAGGGTACCGTCTTTGGCGCCCGCATCCTGTGCGCCGGCAGCGAGAGGTTCGCGCGCCATATGGCAGGTCTGGCATGTGGAGACGGTGTCTTTGCGGTAGAAGGGCAGCGGCGACTGCCTGGTGAAGCTGGCGCCCTGCCACTCGTCGTAGACGGTGAAGGCGCGGAGGAACTTGTAGTCGTCGAGCGAACTGGGGATCGCAGCTTTGTGGCAGGCGGCGCAGAATTCCGCAGTCTTGAGGAGCGGACGCATTTCGGCCTGCTTGTGGCGATCGAGATGGGCGAGGATCTCGGAGTCGGTGACCGGGTGGGTGATCGGCGCGCCGTGCTCGTCGACCAGAACAGCGGGCGTGCCCATGACGTAGCTGCCGGTTCCTGTGGTGTCAGTGGTCTGGATGGAGTGGCAGACCGCGCAGGTGATGCCCTCATCTTCGAAGGGCCGCTTCTTGGGCATGCCCTGGGAGAGGTCGCCGGAGAAGAGAGCGATGGGATTGTGGCAGCCTTCGCAGTGACGCGAGAACTGGACTCCCTTTTCGTCGATGAGCATGTTGACGTTTTTGAGATACCAGGGCTGGCGGAAGCTGCTGGAGTGCACTGACTGACGCCACTGGTGATACGCCTCCTGGTGGCAATGACCGCAGTATTCGGCGGTGGGCACGCTGCGGGGATTCACGAATTGGCCATTGGCCGTCATCGCGTTCGAAGGCAGGAAGGGAGATTGCTTGCCGAATGCGTAGTTGTAGCGGCTGGAAACCGAGTCGTGAAACTGGGAGGTGGCTCCGGTGACCTTGATGGCGGCGGTGTAAGCGGCAGGAGGCGCGTCGGGTGCCGAGGCGGCTGCGGGAGGCGCGGGAGTTGAAGAGGATGCGGAATCGGTGTCTGCTGCACGAACAGCGAAATTAACCGTAAGAGGCAGGGAGAGAAGGCTGACAATGGCTACCCAGCGGCGCGGCGCGGCGTTGTACATCTTCGAAGGGACTCCCGAAACTGCCTGTAATGGAAATGTCCAGCCCGACCTGCCGAGGATAAGGAACGCAGATTTGGAGACGTTATCGACGGTAACAGGCTGAGGGGATGAACTGTCTACCACCGAAAGATGGAGAAGGGGGGACGAGGGACGAGGGACGAAGGACAAGGGACTAGGGACTAAGGGCCTGAGGGATGAAGGACAAGGGACTAAGGGCCTGAGGGACTGGGAGACTGGGGTCTGAGGGCCTAGACGGAAGATCAATCGGAAGAGGACATCGCGGGCTTTTGCAGTTTTCAGCGAGCGGTTCATAGAGTGGGATGAGCGGGGGAAAAACGGGATTGGATGGTGTGATTGAGCGCACATCCTCTTAGCCAAAGCGAGCCCCAAACTGGTAGCTTAAATAGGTAAGCCCGCTCACTCGCAGATGGCCTCAAGTCCTTACTTTTCACTCGCAGTTCTATTCGTAGTCGCGCTCGGATTCGGGCTGGCTCCGTTGGGGCTGGCTTGGCTCTGGCGGAGGGTGTTTTCGCCGGCCAAGCCGAACGCGGTGAAGAACGCGATTTACGAATGCGGGTTGGAATCGAGGGGCGACGCCTGGATACAGTTCCGGTCAGCCTACTATCTTTACGCGATCATATTTCTGATCTTTGATGTGGAAGCCGTGTTTCTGCTGCCGTTTGCGGTGGCGTTTACGGGGCTGGGGCTGGCGGCATGTATTTCAATGCTGGTGTTTGTGCTGCTGCTGGCTGAGGGCCTGGCCTGGGCTTGGGCAAAGGGTGTATTGACGTGGGCGTAAGCCGCAAGCTTACGCCCACAGTTCATAGTTCTAAGTTCAAAGTTTCCAGCTCCGAACGCGAAGTATAACGCTGTTGGCGTTTTGGAACTCGGCGACTGAGAACCCCGAACTACTGGAGCGTAGCGACGATGGCTGTTGATGAAAATCTGAAGATCGAGCTGGGGAAGCAGGGTGTCTTCGTCACGACGATCCAGGAGCTCTACAACTGGGGCCGTCGGAGCTCGATCTGGCCGATGCAATTCGGGTTGGCGTGCTGCGCGATCGAGATGATCGCGACGACCATGGCGCGCTATGACCTGGCGCGTTTTGGGTCGGAGGTGTTTCGCCCTTCGCCGCGGCAGGCGGATTTGATGATCATCTCGGGCACGGTAACCAAGAAGATGGCACCGCAGGTGGTGCGGCTCTATAACCAGATGGCCGAGCCCAGATATGTGATTGCGATGGGCGCGTGCGCGATATCGGGTGGACCGTTCAAGCAGGGATACAACGTGCTGAAGGGAATCGACCGGTACATTCCGGTGGATGTGCATATTCCCGGATGCCCGCCCCGTCCGGAGGCGCTGATCCAGGCGTTTATGACACTGCAGAAGAAGATTGATGCGCAGCCTTTGACCGGCGAGGACCGGCCAAGGCATCTCGACGAGAATGCACCGGGTGAATTCCAGGTACCGGAATTTGGCGAACACGATCTGGAGCCGCCGTCGAATCCGGGAGTTTGGCCGGTGCCGAAGATTATTCAGTAATGCAGAGAACGAGGGGCCAAGGACGTAGGGACTGGGGACTAGGGACTTAGGGACTACGGACTAGGGACTTGGGGACTTGGATTGGTGCGGATTTGAAGACGGTGGAAGAAATCAAGGCGGCGATTGAGGCGGCGGTGCCGGGGGCAGCGGTGACGGTAATTCCGAATGCCAGTCCCAGCGGGCAGCACTCGTTGTTGATTGACGCTGAGCACGCGGTCGCTATTGCTACGTTCCTTCGTGACGACGCGGAGCTTGCTCTTGATTTTCTTTCGAATGTGACCGGGGTCGACTACCTAGATAAAGAGATCGCGGAGAAAGTTAAAGTGACGCGGCAGATTTCGAAGCCGGTGGAAGGCGGGGAACCGGGTCAGGTCCAGATGGTTGAGGAGACGGTGGAAGAGACGCGCAAGCACACACAGCCGGGCTATCTGGAAGCGGTCTTTCACCTCTTCTCGATGGGGAAGAAACACGGGCCCGTGGTGATGAGGATGCGCACTACGAACCGCTCGGACCAGGTGGAATTGCCATCGCTTACGCCGGTGTGGCGTTCGGCGGAATTTCAAGAGCGCGAGGTCTTCGATCTGTACGGCATTGTCTTCAAGGGGCATCCAGATCTGCGGCGGATCCTGATGTGGGATGAGTTCAAGGATTTTCCGATGCGACGGGATTACGTGGAGCCGGATGACTTCGAGTATGAGCCGACGGCGCACGATGAGGTGCTGAAACGGGCGCAGGAACGTAAGAGCAGGGACTAGGGACTTAGGGACTGGGACCAGGGAATAGGGAGTCACGAGCGGGATTGATGAGTGTTGGTGATACAAAAGTGGGCGCGGTGAACGCGGCAAGGCCGGAGGGATGGAATCGGCCGCCGGTGATTGCCCCCGATGAGATCGAGGGTGAGCTGCTTGAGGTGGCCATGGGGCCGCATCATCCCTCGACGCATGGCGTCTTCCGCATGGACGTGGCGTTGGACGGCGAGCGCGTGATCCGGCTGAAGCCGGTGTTCGGCTATCTGCACCGCAATCACGAGCAACTTGGGCAGAACCAGACGTACCTTGCAACGATGCCGTATACCGACCGGCTGGATTACTTCTGCTCGCTTTCGAATAACTGGGGGTATGCGCTGGCGGTGGAGAAGCTGGTGGGGCAGGAAGTTCCGGAGCGCGCCGAATATCTCCGCGTCATTCTGGCCGAACTCACGCGTATCCAGAATCATGCATCGACGATCGGGTTTCTGTTGCAGGAGATGGGCGCCAGCGGCACTCCGTTGATGTATGCGTTCCGCGAGCGCGAAAAAATTCTCGACCTTTTTGAGAGCCTGACGGGCTCGCGCATGATGTGCAACTACATGCGTTTCGGCGGCTGTCGCGTGGATGCGTCGGAGGCTTGGCTGGTGGCAACGCGCAAGGTGGTTGCGGGTCTGCCGGCATTCATTGACGAGTTCGAGCGCTTCCTGATGACCAACGAGATCCTGATGGCGCGCTGCCAGGGTGTTGGCGTATTGAAGGCGGATCTGGCAGTCAATGCAGGAATCAGCGGACCGATGCTGCGCGGCTCTGGGGTGAACTACGACATCCGCAAGGTGGATCACTACGGGATTTATGACCGCTTCAAGTTCCGCGTGCCGCTGGGCGATCATGGCGACATTTATGACCGCTACATGGTGCGGATGCTGGAGATGCGTGAATCGATTTCGATCCTGGAGCAGGCACTGAAGGATCTGCCCAGCGGTCCGGTAATGGATCCGAAGGCGAAGATTCGCAATTTCAGGCCGAAGGCAGGCGAGGCTTATGGGCGGATTGAAGCGCCCAAGGGCGAGCTTGGTTTCTACCTGATCAGCGATGGAGGACCGAATCCTTACCGGTATCGCGTGCGGCCTCCGAGCCTGATCAACCTGACGGTTCTGGAAGATATGTGTCTCGGGGCGAACGTCGCCGACGTGGTGCTGATTTTTGGAAGTGTGGATATTGTGCTGGGGGAAGTTGATCGATGACAGTTGTCAGTTTTCAGTCGTCAGTTGTCAGAACTGAAAACTGAGGGCTGAACTCCGAAGGAGTTTTCATTGCTGGGTGAAGGAATTCTGAAGGGACTGGCGGAGACGGCTAGGAATTTTGCCGGAAGCTTTGTCTCGAAGGAACGATTGACGACTGTCGAATATCCGGAGGAGCGGACGCCGCTGCCGGAAGCTGCGCGGAACTTCCCGTTCCTTGTTTACGACGGCGAGGACTGGGAGAAGGGGCTGCGCTGCGTCGCGTGCCAGATCTGCGAGAAGGAATGTCCGCCGAAGTGTATCTATATCGAGAAGAGCAAGGACAAGAAGCCGGATTATGTGGGCAAGATGCAGATCTATCCGGCGAAGTTCGATATCGATATTTCGGTGTGCATGAGTTGCCAGATCTGCGTCGAGGTTTGCCCGTTTGAAGCCATCAAGATGAACACGGAGTTTGAACTGGCGACTGACGATCGGTTCGCGGGTCTGCTGCTGGACCGCAAACAACTGTCGCTATCGAATGAGTACTACCACCAGATTCATCCGACGGAAGCTTCGGAAGTGGATGCGCGGCTGGCCGAAGAGAAAGCCAAGGTTGAGGCGAAGGCGAAGGCGGCTGCTGAGGCTGCGGCAGCAAAGGCTGCGGCAGGGCCGGTGACTCCGGCTGCACCGGCAGCTTCAAGTGGAGCGACGGCGAAACCAGCGGCTCCGGCGGCGACTCCCGCGAAACCGAATGAAGGAGAGCCGAAAGCATGATCGAGAGGCTCGACCAGATCTTTGTTCTGCTGAAGCATTGGTTGCTTGGTTATTTGCCGGCGAATTGGCAGACTCCAGTTGGCGTCATCGTTAGCGTTGCCTGCATTGTTGGTTTGTATCCCGCGCTGTTTGCACTGACGACGGTTCTGGAGCGCAAGGGTGTAGGCCGCATTCAGAATCGGATTGGACCCAATCGCGTGGGGCCGTATGGAATTCTGCAGCCGATGGCAGACGGCATCAAGTCGCTGACCAAGGAAGACATTGTTCCCTTTAGTGCGGATGGGGTGGTGCACTTCCTTGCTCCCGTCATTTTGGTGGTGACGGTTTTCATGGGATTCGCGGTTCTGCCCATGGGCAAGAACATGGTGCTGGTCGACATGGATGCCGGGCTGTTGTTCTACTTTGCGATGGGCGCTTCGACGGAACTGTCGGTGTTCATGGCAGGGTGGTCGAGCCGCAACAAGTATTCGCTGCTGGGCGCGATGCGCGCGGTGGCGCAGATGATCAGCTACGAAGTGGCGCTGCTGCTGTCGAGTGTGGTGATCGTGATGATCGCCGGGTCGCTTTCGCTGGTGAAGATTGTGGAAGCGCAGAACCACTACAGCTATGGCTTGCCGCACTGGTTCATTTTTACTCCGTGGGGATTGGCTGCATTCGTGATGTATGCGATTGCGGGTACGGCGGAGACGAATCGTTCGCCGTTCGATTTGCCGGAGGGCGAGTCGGAGCTGGTCGCCGGATATCACACGGAGTATTCGGGATTCAAATTTGCGTTGTTCTTCCTCGGCGAGTATGTCGCGATGTTCTCGATTTCGGGACTGGGGACAACGCTGTTCCTGGGCGGATGGACCGCGCCGCTGGGCTCGCTACAGTGGATTCCGTCGTGGATATGGTTCTTCGGAAAGTTGTTTGTTTCGATGTGCGTGTTCATCTGGTTGCGCGGAACGCTGCCGAGGCTGAGGCAGGATCAGCTGATGAATTTCGCATGGAAGTTTGTGCTGCCGATGTGCCTCCTGAATCTGTTTGTGGCGGCTCTGTGGCGATTTATGGGGGAAGGGCTGCTGCGCTGGGTAGTGTGTTCGGGCTTGCTGTTGCTGGCCTACGTGGTGATGGGACGTGCGCAGATGCATAGGAAGCATTACGGCCCGAGGAGCTACCGCTATGCGGAGTGAGGTCGGGTCCGGGGTTGTGCTTTCCCACCCATGTGCCGAAGAGATGGCACATGGATGGGGTATCCAGTTTTTCAGGAACTTGATGGAAGATTGCGCTTGTCTGCGAGAAAGGAGCGGCTGGCGGTGGGAGTTGTCTTTTATCTAATTTCAGCGCTGGCCGTTGGGGGCGCGCTGGCAGCGATTCTGCTGAAGAACCTGGTGCACGCTGCACTGGCGCTGACGCTGGCTTTTCTTGGCCTGGCATTCTTGTTTCTGCAACTCGATGCGCAGTTTGCCGGCTTTGCGCAGATCCTGGTGTATGTCGGAGCTGTGGCGATCCTGGTGGTATTCGCGATTCTGCTGACGCGCGGTGCGGAGTCACCGGCCGGGGGTGTCTTCTCAAAGACATGGCTGGTGGGCCTGTTGATTGCTGCGAGCGTGTTCGCGGTGCTTGGCTGGGCGGTTCTGCAGGCCGGGCCGTGGTTGCCGCATGAAGCAGCCGCGCCTGCGGTGACGGTAAACGATATCGGCAACGCGCTGATGGGGCGCTACGTGTTGCCGCTGGAAATTGTCGCCGTGCTGTTGACTGCGGCCATGCTCGGCGCGGTGATCGTGGCGATGCATGAAAAGGAGAAGACGAAATAATGGCTTCTCCCCTCACTGGATATTTGCTGGTTGGCGCATTGATCTTTGCGATCGGGTTGGCCGGAGCGCTCACGCGGCGCAATGCCATCATGGTGCTGATCGGCATTGAATTGATGCTGAACGCCGCGAACCTGAACCTGATCGCATTCTGGCGTTATGGACCGCATCCCGAGGCGCTGACCGGGATGATGTTTGCCATTTTCTCAATTGCTGTGGCGGCGGCGGAGGCTGCGGTGGGCCTGGGCCTTGTGATCTCGATCTATCGCCACGCCAAGACCACGGATATTGAACAGATGAACAGGATGAAGGGGTGAGCGAGTGCTAGACCTGAACGTATCCTTCATCCCGCAGACGACTGCGAGTTTGGTTGCGCAGTGGCTCTGGCTGGTGCCCGCTGTCCCGATGGTGGCTGCCGGTGTGATCGCGCTGCTGAAGCAGCCGATGCGCAAGCTGTCGTCGACGCTGGCGATCGGATCTCTCGGGTTTTCGCTGCTCGTGGCTCTGGCTGCATTTGGTCACGTGCTCAGCGGATGGTCGCATGGGTTCGCGGTGCGCGAGGTCGTGAACTTTGCGTGGATTCAGGCCGGAACGCAGCCGTTGGAATTGGGCTGGGTGCTCGATCCTCTATCGGCCGTGATGCTGGTGATGGTCACGTTTGTCGGTCTACTGATCTTCATTTACTCAACTGGGTACATGGAGCATGACGAGAACTACACGCGCTTCTTCTGCTTCCTGAGCTTGTTTGCGGGGGCGATGCTGGGCGTGGTGATTGCGAACAGCATCCTGCTGCTATTTATGTGCTGGGAACTGGTGGGGCTGACGTCATATTTGCTGATCGGATTCTGGTATCAGAAGCCTTCGGCGGCGGCGGCGGCGAAGAAGGCGTTTCTGACGACGCGCGTGGGCGATGTGTTTTTTCTGCTGGGGATCGTGTGGTTGTTTGCGCAGACGGGCACGCTGCTGTTTTACGACCATGGCGCGGGATCTATGGAGGCGCTGGCGCTGGGCGGACTGCTGGTGCATCACGCGGCGTGGGGACTGACGGCGGCGGGAGCGATCGGGCTGCTGATTTTTGCCGGAGCGGCAGGGAAGAGCGGCCAGTTGCCGCTGCACGTGTGGTTGCCGGATGCGATGGAAGGCCCTACGCCGGTGTCGGCGTTGATCCATGCAGCGACGATGGTGGCTGCGGGTGTTTACCTGGTGGCGCGCGTGTATCCGCTGATGAGCGCGGGAATGCCGGGCGGAGGCACGACTACGTCACTGACGGTGGTGACCTGGGTGGGCGCTTCCACGGCGGTGTTTGCGGCGCTGATTGCGGTGGCGCAGAACGACATCAAGCGGATCCTGGCTTATTCGACCGTGTCGCAGCTCGGTTACATGATGGCGGGGCTTGGTGTGGGCGGCGTCGCCGTGGGCATGTTCCACCTGATTACGCATGCGTTCTTCAAGGCGCTTCTGTTTATGGGCGCTGGTTCGGTGATTCATGGAGCGCATGAGGAGCAGGACATCCGGAAGATGGGTGGACTCAGGAAGTCGATGTTCGTCACGTTTGTGACGTATGGGATTGGCATGCTGGCGCTGTGCGGATTTCCGCTGTTCTTCTCAGGGTTTTGGAGCAAGGACGGAATTCTTGAAGCTGCGCAGCATTGGAGCGCGGCGAAGACGCCTTTTTACTTGCTGGTGTTTGGCGCACTGCTGACGGCGTTCTACATGACGCGGCAAGTGAGTTACGCGTTCCTGGGAACGTGGCGCGGACATGGGCATGCGCATGAGAGTCCGCGGGTGATGACGATACCGCTGGCGATCCTGGCATTTTTTGCGGTGACGCTGGCTGCAATCGGAACACCGGCGTGGCCGTGGTTTAAGGCATTCCTTGACGGCCATGATGTGAAGTTCGATTTTGCGGGATTCAATGAGCCAGGCCTGGGGATGTTGATGCTGACGTCGTCGGTGGTGGTGCTCGCAGGGCTTGGGCTGGGCTTGTGGATCTACGGAGCGAAGTCGCCTGCAGCTGAAGAACCGGACGCGCTGGAGAAGGCGATGCCGCCGGTGTGGGCGGTGCTGCGCGACAAGTTTTATATCGACGAGTTCTACGGAATGACCGTGATTGCCTTCTACTACTGGTTTGCGAAGGTTGCGGACTGGCTTGACCGCTACTTATGGGGCGGAATTGTCGCGGCGGTTGCGCTGCTGTTCCGGGGATGGGCGCATGTGAATCGCTTCCTCGATGCGAATGTTGTCGACGGCAGCTTTGATAAGGGCTGCGAAGGGATCGAAGGCGGCGGAGGATTGCTGGCGCGAGTGCAGAACGGCCGAGGGCAGATTTATCTGCGCCTTCTCGCAGTGGGAGTGGTTGTGTTGGCCGCAATCCTGATCTGGAGCGGCCGCCCATGAACGGAATCCCCTTGCTGACGCTTCTTACGGTGGTGCCGGTGATTGGCGCGGCAATTGCGCTGTTTTCGGGACGCCATGCGCGCGGGGTTGCGCAGATTACGGGCGTGGTGGCCTTCGTACTGTCCCTCGTGATCTGGCTGCATCTGCCGGCGGACGGATCGATTGGCCTCGAGGAACTGAAGACATGGGCGCCATCGCTCGGCATTCAATATCACCTGGGTGTGGATGGGCTGGGCGCGCTGATGCTGATTCTTTCGGCGCTGGTCTCACTGATGTCGATTGATGCCGCACATCGCGTGCACCATGAGCCGGGATTGTTTTTCGCGCTGGTGCTGTTGCTCGAGGCTGGGCTGTTCGGATCGTTTACCGCGCTGAATTTTTTCCACTGGTTTATCTTCTGGGAGCTGAGCCTGATTCCGGCATTCTTCCTGATCAAGTTGTGGGGTGGACCGAAGCGCGGACCGGCGGCGACGCAGTTCTTTGTCTATACGATGGCAGGCAGCGTGGCTTTGCTGCTGGGATTTCTTGCGATATTTCTTTCGACCGGAAGCATGGAGTTCGGCGACCTGGCAACGATGGCCGCAAACGGCACGCTGGAACAGCAGGTAACGGCGCATCTGGGTCACGTGATGATGTGGCTGGCGATCGCAGTGCTGGCGGGGTTTGCCGTGAAGGTGCCGGTGGCGCCGTTCCACACGTGGCTGCCTGCGGCGTACGCTGAGGCGCCTTCGCCAGTGACGATGCTGCTGACCGGCGCGATGTCAAAGATGGGTGTGTATGGCCTGCTGCGTATAGCAATTCCGATATTTGGCCATCAGATCGCGCAAATTCGCACACCGCTACTGGTGTTGGCGGTGATCACGGTGGTGATGGGTGCATGGGCTGCGGCGGCGCAGAAAGATTTGAAGCGTATCTTCGCTTATTCGTCGGTGAATCACCTGGGATACTGCCTGCTGGGTATTTTTGCGCTGGCGGTTCCAAGCGGTGCGAATGTTTCGATTGGCACAAGCCAGGCGGCGGCACTGAATGGCGTGATCCTGCAGATGTTCAACCATGGACTGACTGCGGCGGCATTGTTCTGGTTTGTCGCGATGATTCAATTCCGGAGCGGCGGGTTGCGCGGGATCGATGACTTTGGCGGATTGCGCAAACCTGCGCCGGTGTTTGCGGGCCTGATGGGGATTGCGCTGTTCTCATCGCTGGGACTGCCGGGGCTGAACGGATTCGTTGGGGAGTTCCTGATCTTTCGGGGCGTCTTTCCGCTGTCGTGGGTGGCAGCGAGCGTTTCGGTGCTTGGTTTGCTGATTACGGCAGCTGTGATTCTGACGGTGATTCAGAAGGTATTCAGCGGTCCAGTGCCGGAGCGGTGGGCGAGTTTTCCTGATCTGCATGGCGGCGAGCGGCTGGGAATGGCGCCAGTGATCGGGCTGATGTTTCTGCTGGGCGTGCTGCCGCAGATTGTTCTGGAACACGTGAACCCGACGGTGCAGTACTTGCTGGCGCATTGGAGATTTTAAGACTGATGTTGGCTTGGACGATTTACATCTCGTTTGCCGGTGCGCTGGTGCTGGCGCTGCTGCCCAAGGGGAATGCAGCGCTGGCGCGATGGTTTGCGCTTGCGGTGGCGGCGGCGGGATTCGCAATTGCGATTGCCGGATTTGCGGCTGGGGCGGGGCAGGGACGCATCACGATTGTCGATGTGCCGTGGGTTGCATCGATGGGCATTCGCTACACGCTGGCGGCCGACGGAATCAGCCGCGTGCTGGTGTTGCTGACGGGGCTGGCCGCTACTGCGGGCGTGCTATTCAGCTGGAACATCGAGACGAGGACGAACCAGTTCTTCGCCTTCTTCCTCGCGCTGATCGGCGGCGTGTACGGGGTGTTTCTCAGCTTCGACCTGTTCCTGCTGTTTGTGTTTTACGAGATCGCGATTGTGCCGAAGTACTTCCTGATTGCGATCTGGGGCTCGACTCGGCGCGAGTACGCGGCGATGAAGCTGGCGCTCTATTCGTTCTCCGGTTCGGCGATGGTGCTGATCGGCTTGCTGGCGGCGTATGCAACTTCGGGCAGCCACTCGACGGGGCTTGTCCAGCTGGCGAATGCGAGTCTGCCGGTGAGCTTCCAGATGTGGGCGTTTCCGCTGGTGTTTGTCGGGTTTGGAATTCTTGCCGGTTTGTGGCCGTTTCATACCTGGGCGCCGACCGGCCACGTTGCTGCTCCGACCGCTGCCTCGATGTTGCTGGCGGGCGTGGTGATGAAGCTGGGCGCCTACGGATGCCTGCGCGTGGCGATCGGGCTGTTTCCGCACGGACTTGATCCGTGGGGCTGGTCGTTCTGGGGGATCGGGTCGTGGCGTGATGTGTTTGCAGTGCTGGCGGTGATCGGCATTGTGTATGGAGCGCTGGTGGCGCTGGCGCAGAGCGACTTCAAGTTTGTCATCGGCTACTCCAGCGTGAGCCACATGGGATTTGTGCTGCTGGGCCTGGTGACGCTGAACCAGATCGGCGTGACCGGCGCGGTGTTGCAGATGTTCTCGCATGGCGTGATTGCCGGGTTGCTGTTCGCCATTGTGGGCCGGATTGTCTACGAGCGGACACACACGCGGCAACTGGACGATCTCGAAAAAATGCACCTGGGCAAGCGCATGCCGTTTGCGGCGTGGGCTTTTGTCATTGCGGGTATGGCGTCGATGGGGCTACCAGGCTTCTCGGGATTTGTGGCGGAGTTGCAGGTGCTGGCGGGCGCGTGGAGTGCGAAGCCGTGGTGGACTGCGGCAGCCGGAATCGGAATCGTAGTCGGCGTGGCGTACACGTGGCGCGCATTGCAGAAAGCATTTTTCAGCGATCGTCTGCCGAGGCCGGATGAACATCCGAAGGAAGGCTGGCCGAAATTCGATCCGATCACATGGCCGGAGATTGCGGGAACAGCGCTGCTGGTAGCGGCGACGGTGCTGGTTGGTGTTTATCCGCGAGTGCTGCTCGACACCATTGAACCCGCAGTGAAGTCGCTGCTGGCAGGAGGGATGCAATGAACTACGCAGACCTCTTTCGCGTGACGCTGCCGGAGACTGTACTGGAAGTTGCGGCGTCGCTGGTGCTGGTTGTCGACCTGGGATTTTTGCGGAGAGCCGCGTTGCAGACCCGCGAGATGGTTGCCGCGATCTTTGGGGTGCTGGGTTGCGGCGCCGCCGTGGCTATGCTGCCGCTGCAGGCCGGTAGTGGCGTGGTCTATCCGGGAAGTCACCTGCTGATGCTGTCGACTGGCGGCTATAGCTCGATTGCACAGGTTGGCATCCTGATGCTGACGGTGTGTACGGTTTTTCTGCTGATCGGGTCGGAGTTCACGCAGCATGTGGGCGAATACGTTGCCGTGGTGTTGATGGCGGCGACGGGTGGGCTGCTGATTTCGGCCGCGCAGGATCTGCTGGTAATTTTTGTCGGGCTCGAACTGCTGAGCCTGGGGCTCTACATCCTGACGGCATTCGCGAAGAAATCTGAGAAGAGCGCTGAGGGAGCGATTAAGTACTACCTGTTCGGCGGGATGTCGGCGGCGTTTCTGCTTTTCGGGTTCAGCTACCTTTATGGACTGACGGGATCGACAAATCTGCACGAGATCATGCGCGCGCTTTATGGAACGACCGCGAACGGTTCGGCACCCTTGCTGTATGTCGCGCTGGTGATGATCGCCGCGGGACTGGGCTTCAAGGTGGCTGCGGTCCCGTTCCACCTCTGGGCGCCCGACACGTATGAAGGAGCGCCTGCACCTGCGGCTGCGTTCATTGCCTCGGTCTCAAAAGTTGCAAGCTTCGCGTTGCTGATTGGGATCAGCACCGCCGCGGCACATGCTTTTAGTGATGCCAAGGTTGTGCACACACAGGTACTTGTCTCCGTGGGCCAAGTCACCCTGCCGAAGTATTTCGGCTTCACGGGTCCGTGGTCGGTCATCGTTACTCTCATTGCTGTTGCCTCGATGGTGCTGGGGAACCTGGCTGCGCTGGTGCAGACGAGCGTGCGGCGGCTGCTGGCCTACTCGGCCATTGCGCATGCAGGATACATTCTGCTGGCGCTGGGTTATTTTTCTCACTCCACGGCGAGTGCGGACGCGGTGCTGTATTACATCCTCACGTACGGGCTTACCACGGTGGGAGCGTTCGGGGCGGTGTCAGTTGTGGAGAGGATGAATGGCAGCGATCGCATGGACGCGTTCCAGGGTTTGTATCGCCGGAACGGACTGCTTGCAGCAATCATGATGGTGTTGTTTCTTTCGCTTGCGGGGATTCCGCCGCTGGTGGGGTTCTGGGCCAAGTTTAATTTGTTTGCGGCGGTGCTGGGCGTGAATCGCGGGGTGGTGCCGTTTACGATCGTTGCTCTCGCGGTGGCGATGAGTGCGGTGTCGCTCTACTACTATCTCCAGGTGCTGAAGCGGGTGTTCGTGATGCCCGCGGTGGATGAGACTCCTGTGAAGGCGAATTCCATCACCATGGGCGTGCTTGTGGTGATTGCGCTGGGAGTGGTGGTGCTGGGATGCCTGCCGGGTCTGCTGCAGACGTGGATGGCGAGTTTTTACGCGGGGATGTGAGTTGGCGAACCCTTCGTGCAGCGGGTTATGTTTGTGCTTTCCCAGGTCCCAGAATCGGGACCTGGGGCACCCATTTTTGTGCTGACTCAGGCCATCTCGCGACCCAGGCACACCAGGGAATATTCGCAAAGAAACAAAATCAGGAACCGCTGGGGATGGGCGGGGTGAAGCGAAATGGCGCTGCGACCCGGTTCCAGAAATTGATTTGGCCGATGGCGGTGGTGATAAAAACGACTTCGCGCTGCGAGAAATGTGCGGAGACGCGGGCGAAGTCCTCATCGGTAATATGGTGCGCGGCCAGCAGGGTGACCCGCTCGGCCCATTCGAAGGCAGCGGTCTCGCGTTCGGAGTAGATGCCGGCTTCGCGCCATGCGGCGAGCAGATCGAGCTTGGCCGGCGGGATATTCAGCTTGCGGGCATCGTTGAGATGGTACTGGATGCAGAATGCGCAACCATTGAGCTGCGAGATGCGGACCTTGATCATTTCGAAGAGTTCAGGCTCTACGCCGGACTTGCGAAGCGCGTGGCTGACCGCGGCCATGCCGGTACTCACCTCGGGGATGATTGCTTGGAAATCCTTGTAGTCGATGCGCGCGTCGGTCGTTGCTGTGTCTGTCATATGTAGCCTCAGCACATTAGATGACGCTGAGGCTACCAGGCTTCAGACTGATGGGGAGAATCCGGTGCGGTTCCAAATGGGTTTGTAAAGCGAGAGAACCTAAATTGGGTTTGCCTCAGGCTTGCAACTTGGCGAGTAGCGAGGCGAGGGCGCGGCCACGGTGACTGAGAGAGAGCTTGGTCTGGAGGTCGATTTCGGCCATGGTGCGTTCGAGAGGGGGCAGGTAGAAGAGTGGATCGTAGCCGAAGCCTCCGGTGCCGCGGGGTGCTTCGAGGATGAGTCCATCGACGGAGCCGTCGGCGGCGTATTCAGGTTTGCCGTCGCGCGCGGCGACGAGGACGCAATGATAGCGGGCGGTGCGCTGATCGGCGGGGATTTCTCCGAGGCGCTGCAAAAGGACCATGTTGTTCCACACGTCGGTGTTGTCATTGGCGTCGGGGGAATCCACCAGTCCGATATCGGCGGCGTAGCGGGCGGAGCGAACTCCGGGTTCACCGTTCAGGACGTCTACTTCGAGTCCGGAATCGTCGGCGAGGACGAGTTGGCCGGGGGCGAACCGGGAATAATAAATTGCCTTGATGGCGGCATTCTCGGCGAAGGTGACTCCGTCTTCCTCGGGCGATTCGATGAGGTCGAGGCCCGGGAGCGGCTCGATGGAGATGCTGTGGGTTTCGGCGGCAGTGCGGAAGTCGCGCAGTTTTCCCTGACTGGTGGTGGCGACGTAGAGGCAAAGGGCCATGAGACGAGTGTACGAGAGGGGGAACAGGGACGGAGAGACCAGGGACTGAGGGACTGAGGGAGACCAGGGACTGAGGGACCAGGGACTGAGGGACTATTCATCCTTGCGGGTGATGAGATCGAGAAAAGGAGTTCGCTACGGTCGCCTGGTCAACGTAGGATGGCTGATGAGGTTGAGAGCGCAGTTCGGTTTGGGGGTTTATGCCGGCGATTGTTGCGGGGATTGGGTGGCACATGGTGGGGGCGGCTTCAGCCGCTTCGTTTTACGCGCCGATCGAGAAGGTGAAGCAGTGGTCGTGGGAGACGACCTGGGCGGTGGCCGGCATCTTCTCGTGGGTGCTGCTGCCTGCCAGTGTGAGCTGGCTGCTGCTGCCGCATTTTGCTGCGTTTTATGCATCGATTCCAACGGCGGTGTTGTGGAAGGTGGCGCTGTTCGGCGCGATGTGGGGCGTGGGGAATGTGAACTACGGGCTGACGATGCGGTATCTCGGCATGTCGCTGGGGATTGGCGTCGCAATCGGCGTGACGCTGGTGGTGGGGACGCTGGTGCCTCCGCTGATGCATGGGCAGGCTGCGACGCTGTTTGAGACGCGGGGCGGATTGCTGAACATGACGGGTGTGGTGGTGGCGCTGGTTGGAGTGGCGATTGTTTCGTATGCGGGTCATCAGAAGGAAGAGCAGTTAAAAACCGGTGAACCGACGGAATTCAACGTGATGCTGGGGCTGGGGCTGGCGGTGATGTGCGGGATATTTTCGTCGGGGATGTCGTTTGCGATGGATGCGGCAGCACCGATCAGGCTGGCGGCGGAGAGTGTGGGTGTGAACCATCTCTATTCGACTTTGCCTGCTTATGTGTTCATTATGGGCGGCGGCGCGCTAGTGAACTTCGTCTACTGTTTTGGCCGGCTGGCTGTGGTGAAGAAGCTTTCGCTGCGTGAGGATTTGAGCCAACCGCGCGGCTTGATTGCGAAGAATGCGTTGATGGCGGCAGCGGGCGGGATTATGTGGTACCTACAGTTTTTCTTCTACGCGTGGGGGCAGGCGAATATTCCGGAGAAGTTGAGCTACGTGAACTGGATGCTGCATATGAGTGGCTATGTTTTGTTCGGCGGCATTGTTGGGCTGGCGCTGGGGGAATGGGCCGGCGTGAGCAGCCGACCGGTCCGACTGCTGTGGGTGGGGATTGCTGTCATCATTCTCGCGGCGAACCTGGTGGGGTTGGGGTTGGCGGTGTAGGTGCAGTGATCAGTGATCAGTGGTCAGTGAGAAGGACAGGGAATAGGGAGTAAAAAAGCCGAATGCCGGAGCGATGGGGGCTCCGGCATTGGTGTTTGCGAGTGACACTATTTGCTATTCGATGTCCTGGTGGAGGCGTAGGTCCCGCGAGGATGCTCCGACGCTGACGGTGCGCTTGCCAGTTGGGATCATCCACTTCTGATCTTTGGTGGACCAGTACTGGACCTGACGTTGCGCGACGTGGAGCGTGACTTGTTTTGATTCTCCGGGCGCGAGGTGGACGTGATCGAAAGCGGCCAATGAGTGAACCGGGAATTGCACGCCATCCGGAACATCGCCTGGTGCGCCGAGGTAGACCTGCGGAACTTCGTCGGACGCCATCGGGCCGGTGTTCTTGATGTTGATTTTCACATCGAGGCCACCATCAGGGGTCTTGGCGACGGAGAGGCTGGAGTAGTCGAAGGTGGTGTAGCTGAGGCCGTGGCCAAAGGCGAAGAGCGGCTCGATGTTTTGCTTGTCGAACCAGCGATAGCCGACGTTGACGCCTTCACTGTAAGTGGTTTTGTGATCGGGCGGACGCATGCTGCGCTCGGGATGGCTTGGATCGGTGGCGGCGTAGTCGGACAATTGCTTGCCCCAGGAAACGGGGAGGCGGCCGGCGGGACTGGTTTTGCCGAGCAGGATGTTGGCGGTGGACCATCCACCTTCATCGCCGGGCCACCACATTTCGAGTACGCCCTTCACCTTGTCGACCCACGGTAGCGCGACGGGCTGGCTGGTGTTGAGGACGACGACGGTGTTGGGGTTTGCCGCCGCTACTTGTTCGATGAGCTTGTCCTGGTCACCGGGCAGGCCAAAGACGGGCTCGAGACGTGTCCATGCGAAGACTACGGCGACTTTGGCGTGGCGAGCGGCTTCGACGGCGTGCTCGAAATCGGCCTGGCGCTGCTCGGGGGTGTACCAGTTGAGACGGACTTGAACGGGAGCACTGGAACTGTCGGGCGTGAGGCTGATTTCGATGGCGTGTGGCCCGGCAGTGAGGTCGATGGCGCGACGAACATTGTCGAGGTTGTCGGTGGTGGGGATGGCATTGTCCTGGTTGGCCTGGAGGATGTCGCCGTGAACGCCGCCCTGGAATGCGCCGGTCCGGGCGAAAGGTTTGCCGTCGAGGTTCATGCTCGCGTTGGTGCCGAGGGCCTGCAAGTAGATCCAGTAGACGCCGGCGTGGGGCGGGGTGAGTGTGCCTTTCCACGAGACGATCGAGTTCGGAGGAAGGGCATTCTGCTCTTGCAGCGTGAAATCAAGCTGTGAGTCAGTTTGCGCAGCAACGCCGGCACCGCCATTTGGTGAAGACGAAGCGGACCGTTCCAATCCCGGTTGGCCATCATGGCTGAGCGCGTTTGCGGGGATGGTGGTTCCGGTCATGTCGTCGGCGACCGCGAAACCGATGTTGGAGTTGCTGGAGATTTTCTTCATCGCGGCGAGCGGGCCGATCTGGCGCTGAGGCAATCCAACGGAACGTTCGCCGTTGATACCGATGGAATCGATCTGCCCTGCTGTCGGTCCGACGAGGACGACAGAGTTCAGTTCATCATTTTTGAGCGGAAGGATGTGGTTGTCGTTCTTCAGCAGGACCGCGGAGTCTTCGGCGGTTTTCTCGATGATCTTCGCGTTCTCGTCGATCGACTGTTCGGTAACCGCGTGCTTGGATTGGCCATCGAGATAGCCGAACTGGGCGATTTCATACAAGACGTGGCCGGCAGCACGGGTGACTGTGGCTTCGGTGACGGTGCCGTCCTTCAGCGCCTGAGGCATCTTCTCAGGGCCGCCGCGGAAGAGGCTCATGAGGCGGACTTTGCTTCCCGGGGTGAATGCAGCCCAGGAAGCCACGGCAAAGGCGATGCAGAGGACCGCCAAGGGGGCGGTAACGGTCCTGCCGTTGGGCTTGTTGTTTCGGAAAAGAGTCCAGGCTGCGAGGCCAAAGCAAAGAATTGCCAGCGCGGCAGAGATGGAACCGAGAAGTTTCTTGTGGCCGTGGCTGATGGGGATGTTCTCGGGCTGGGGCGCGGGTTCCTCTGGAATGTGACCGCCAAACATATCGGCGTTGGCCTCAACGACAGAAGGCGACGGTGGCGGAGGTACGGGCTGGGAATCAAAGTACGACGAGATCGTGAATTCGTGTGACTTGGGATCGGGTTCGCCGGGCATCTCCATATCGAGCCCGGCATTGATGAAGTTCACGGCGTGAGTCGCGCCCCAGTCGGAGGTGACGAATCCCTTGAAGCCGATCTGGTCGCGCAGGATCGTGGTCAGCGAGTCCTTGTTGCCGCAGGCGTAGGTACCGTTGAGGCGGTTGTAAGAGCACATGATGGACGCGACACCGGCGTTGACGGCAGCGTCGAAGGGCGCGACGTAAACCTCATGGAGTGTCTGGTCATCGATGTAGGTGTTTTCGTTGTTGGAATCGTAGCCGACATAGTGCTTCACCTGAGCCATCACGTGTTGCGACTGGATTCCCTTGATTTCCGCGACGCCCATTTGCGAGGTGAGGAATGGATCTTCGCCAAAGGTGTTGTAGCCGCGGCCGAACTCGAGGTCACGATCGATATTGACGAAGGGTTGGAGAGAGACGTCGATACCGAGGGCGCGATCTTCGCGGCCGATGACCAGTCCATTGTCTTCCGCATCTTTGACGCTGAAGGTGGCAGCGACGCCCATGGTGGCAGTTTCGGCTTGGGAAGGATGGCGCGTGAGTACGCCCGGAGGGCCGTCGGCGAAGCGCAGTCCGGGAATACCGAGGCGCGGAATGCCGGCGAGGTATCCGGCCTGTCCCTGGTAGACGCTGGGATCTTCCTGCGTGCCGTGGATCAGGGTGAGCTTTTCCTGAAGCGTCATCTGGCTGAGTAGCTTGTCGACACGCGCATCCCCGGTGACGACGGGGACGGACTGAGCGAGCGCACAGGTTGCGACTGTTGCAACTGCGACCAGAAAGAACGCTGGCCTGAGCCGAAGCCGGACCGATTCCGTTGCTTGCACCGTTACCCCCTTGCACCGCAAAACCGCCAGATAAACGATTGATCTGGCCGAATTCCTTCAGGCAAGCAAGTCTATAGCAAGGAGCGAGCCGAGTGCAGTGCGAAAGAAATTGCGCAGGCGACGAGAGGCTCTAAGCGGTGGTTAGATCGGGAAGGGGCAGGTCCTTGTCGAGCCCCGAGGCGATGAGATCGGCGCGAAGCTTCTCGATGGTGGAGAACTGGATGGCGAGAAGTCCGAGGGCGCGGGCGGCTTCGATATTGGCCAGTTTGTCATCAATGAAGAGCGTTTCTTCAGGCCGGGTGCCGAGTTGATCGAGGACGATTTTGTAGATTGCCGGTGCGGGTTTGGCGATTTTGTGCTGAAAGCTCCAGACGAGAGCGTCGAATTGGGGGAGCCAGTTAAATTCGCGCTCGATGTTCGCGAGTACCGTATCGCCCATGTTGGAGAGGATGGCGGTGCGAATACCGTGCTGCTTGAGCTGCTGCTGCCAGGCGAGCATGGCGGGATCCTGCGAGGTCCACATGCGGGCATCCCAGAAGTTGAGTTGGTCAATGGCCGCCGCGTCAAGGTTGAGTTTGGCGTCGCGATTGAGATTCTGCCAGAACTGAAGACCGGTGAGCTTGCCTTCGTCGTACGCATGGCGGTCGGCCCAGTAGATGGATTCGAACTGATCGTGCGGGAGGCCGGTGATGCGAAGCATGGCGTCGTGTGCCGCCACGTCAGGTTGACCCGTGAGAACCATTCCATAATCGAAGATGACAGCGCGCAGACCCAAGGTTCCTCCGTGAGGTGGCGCATTTATGGTGAATGAGGCGCCTGTCTCTATTCTAGTGAACAGTAGACAGTGAGCAGTGGACAGATGAGGTTTTCGAAAAGAACGGAGTGGAATACGGAGGAAAGCACATTGGCGCGGGCGCATCGCGTACGCATGCGGGCGGGACTGCCGGTGGCGGATCTGACGGCTTCGAACCCGACGCGGTGCCGGTTTGTGTACGAGGCGCGGGTACTGGAGCAACTGACGGATTTGCGGGCGCTGGATTATGATCCGCAGCCGCTGGGACTTCTGCGAGCGCGCGAGGCGGTGTGCGGGTACTACGCAGATCATGGGGTGGTGGTGCGGCCGGATCGGGTGGTGCTGACGACGAGTACCAGTGAGGCCTACAGCTTTCTATTCAAACTGCTGTGCGATCCGGGTAGTGAGATCGTGGTGCCGCAGCCGGGATATCCGCTGTTTGATTTTCTGGCGGTGCTGGACGATGTGCAGATCAAGGGCGCACCGCTGGTCTACGACCACGGCTGGCAGATCGATCCGGAAGGGCTCCGGCGGGCGATAACGCAGCAGACTCGAGCGATCGTGCTGGTCCATCCGAATAACCCGACGGGGCATTTTACCAAGCGATGGGAGGGGGAGGAACTGGGGCGGATCTGCCGGGATGGCGGAATCGCGCTAGTCGTAGATGAGGTCTTTCTCGATTACGGGTTTGGCGATGAGCGGCAGGAGAGTTTCGCGGCGGGTCTCGAAGGCGTGGATGTTTACACGGTGAGCGGGCTGAGCAAGATTGCCGGATTGCCGCAGATGAAAGCCGCGTGGATTGTGGCGACGGGGCCGCAGGTGGCGGAAGCGATGAGCCGACTGGAGATTGTCGCCGATACGTTTTTGTCGATGAATGCGCCGGTGCAGGGAGCGATTCCAGCATGGATTGCGGGACGGGGACAGATTCAGCAACAGATTCGGGAGCGGGTGAAAGAGAACCTGGCGGAGCTGGATCGACAGCTGGCGGAAATGGACCTGGTGCGGCGGCTGAAGGTGGAGGGCGGCTGGTATGCGGTGCTGCGGATTCCGGCTCTGCAGCCAGATGAGCAGACGGTGTTGGAGCTATTGGAGCGAGGCGTGTGGGTGCACCCGGGGTACTTTTTCGGGATGGAGGAGAGCGGCTGGCTGGTGGTGAGTCTGCTGGGAGGTGTTGAGGAATTCAGAACAGGCCTGGAGGGGATTGTTAACTATTTCAGAACGCATCAAAGAGATAACAATTGTCCGGTAGAACCTAAACCATAATTTCAGGAAAATCTATTTAAGTAGTTGAAAGTGCGTTATATCGATATTTATGTCAGGGTGCTATGAACGAAGAAAGGGATTGGATTTGCGTTCGGCGCCGATGGAGGTTGCAGGGCCGTGGCCGGGGACCACTCTGGTGTCGTCGGGGAGCGTGAGCAGACGGGAGTGGATGGAGTCGATGATCTGGTCAGAATCGCCGCCGGGCAGGTCGGTGCGGCCGATGCTACCCGCAAAGAGAGTGTCGCCAGCGAGGACCATTTTCAGTGGTGCGAAGTGCAGGCAGATGGAGCCCTGGGTGTGGCCGGGGGTGTGGATGACCTGCGCGGGGTAGGAATCAAGGCCGACCCGGACTCCGTCGGCAAGACCCTCGTCGGGCGGGGCGGTGGCTGGGGTCTCGACGCCGACCCAGGCGGCCTGCTCCGCCATGATTTCCATCAGGGGCAGGTCATTCTCGTTGAGGTAGATGGGAGCGCCGGTAAGGGATTTGAGCTTGAGCGCTCCGCCGACGTGGTCGATGTGGGCGTGAGTGACGAGAATCTGCTTGAGGGTGAGGCCGAGCTGAATCAGGCGATGGTGGATGCGACTGATTTCGTCGCCTGGATCGACGACGATGGCTTCGCGGGTTTCCTCGTCGGCGAGGATGGTGCAGTTGCATTGCAGCGGGCCGACCGGGAAGGTCTCGAGAATCATGGGTTCATTGTAGGACGGCTGGTTGGATTGCCCAGCAAATCGAAAGGCAGACCGCGCTGGGTCTGCCTCCTGGGGCAAGACGTGCGCCAGATTTACTTGGCGGGCTTGGCCGGTGCCGAGGACGTGGGCTGATCACTGAGCACGGAGCGAACGTGATTACCGCGCATGTACAGGATTGTGAGGGTGAGCGAACTGAGCATGAAGATCACGGCGGACCAGGTGGTGAGCCGAGTGAGCAGGTTGGCGGCAGCGCGGGGACCGAATGCGGTCTGTGAACCCTGGCCGCCGAAGGCTCCGGCGAGGTCGGCGGAACGGCCCTGCTGAACGAGGACGACTCCGATCAGGAACAGGCATACGATGACGTGGATGGTCATGACGAAATAGAAGAGGATCTGCATTGCTGAAGCTACTTTCTGGCCTTCTGCGCGGCTGAGCCGGGCAGGGATGGGCAGGAGATGGTGCGGAGGAGGGGACTTGAACCCCTATGCCTTGTGGGCGCTAGCACCTCAAGCTAGTGCGTCTGCCAATTTCGCCACCTCCGCATGAGGTGAACCCTTCAAGTATATCAAAGGCAGAGATCTGAGATGGGACCGGGGACTAAGGGACTGAGGGACATAGCAACTGAGGTCGCTGGTAGGCTGAAGTGGAGATGCGATTCGGATTTTTGTTCTGAATGCAAGCGCCAATCACGAGGTTCCGGAGAGTGTGACGAGGCCGGAAACGTCGAATCTGCATCCCGCGAATGAAGACCTGCTCGCGGAGACTCCGGACCATCACCCGGGTGCGTCGGATCTGGGAGCAATCGGACTGGCTCTGAGCGGCTTCACGTTGTGGGTGCTGGCCGACACGACGATCAAGCTGGTTGGGCGGTCGCGATTGCCGGCGTACGAGATCATAGCCATCCTTGGAATCTTTGTGTGCGGCTATCTCGCGCTGTATGCGGCGATTCGGGGTGAGACAGGACGTTTGTGGCCGGTGCGGCCACGGCGGCAGTTTGTGCGCTCTTGTCTCGACCTGGCGAACAATCTCTGCGTGGTGGTTGCCCTGCGGCACGTGCCGCTGACGCTTTTTTACATCCTGATTTTTCTCGCTCCGATGTCTATCACCGTGCTGGCCGCGATTTTTCTGCACGAGAAAGTTGGATTGAGGAAGGCGGTGGCGGTGGCGGCAGGATTTGCGGGAGTGGTGATTGCGGTGAATCCGTTCAGCGCATCGCGGCAAGGAGACTGGATCGGCTTTGCCGCTTGCATGGTGTGCGTGAGCTGCTTCTCAGTGAACATGGTGTGGTCGCGCGTGCTGACGCGGACCGAATCACCAGAGAGCCTGGCTTTTTTCTCAGGAATGGTGATGGCCGTTGCGGGAGGCGGAGCGATGCTGGTTCATGCCGAGCCGGTGAGCGGACAGTTGCTGGCCGGGCTGTTTGCGATGGGCGCCTTCTGCGCGGCGGGGAGCATCTGTTTCTTCATGGCTGTGAAGCATACGACGGCGTCGAATGTGTCGCAGTATCACTACACGCAACTGGTTACGGGAGCGCTGGTTTCGTACCTCGTCTGGCGGGAACTGCCGACCGTGTGGATGGTGATCGGCGGAGGGCTGATTGTGGCGTCGGGGCTTTATATTGCGGTGCTGGCGAGAAGATCGTCTGTCGCCGCTCCGGGGTTTCAGTCTATCCAGCGTTGACTTCCGAGGACTGCGCCCGCTGTCGCGGCTTGTTCTGGGCTATTCTCCGTCGCCCTCCGGGGCTTTTTCCGAAGACATGAAGGGAACTGGAAACCTAGCTGATTGAGGCTGTGCACACCGCAGCGCTACGCACCGTTTCTCCGTTTCTAGTGCATGCGGGCGCGGAGGCGTTTTTCGGCGTCGGCAGACCAGTATTTGCAGTCCAGACGGATGAAGACAGACGAATAGGGGATCGTCATTGTCGTTTTCAGGACGAGGACGTGGAACTCCTTGCTGGTCTCGTCGATCTGGTTGATGACGCGCTCATGCGGGAGGGATTCGATTTTGTAGTCACCGAGGAGGTGCTGGATTTGCTCGCGGTAGGCGGAGGCGCCGGGAGAATCGGCATCAGGGACGTAGGGAAGTTCCGCGTCCATATAGATGAGTGGGCGGACGTGGATGGAGTTGTTAATGGCACCGAGGACGTAACGAAGGACGTCGAGATGCGAGGTATTGGTCTCGATGGTTTCGACGCCGGGCGAGGACTGGAGCGGATAGGCAGAGTCGACGATGAGGATCCAGTTGCGGTGACCCATGAGCGGGATGTTCCGCGCGACGCGAGATTGCCAGTCGGATTGGGCGGCGAGCGAAACGGACAGCAGGACGAACGCGAAGAATGTGGGAGCGGCAATTATGGATTTGCACATTGAAGGCTCTCCGGTGCGGATATGAGCGACAGCATCACTCTAATGCATGGCCCTGTTGGCTTGTGCATTCGCGATTTTCTGCGACCAGAAAAGCAACTGCAATCATTGATGGAGTAATGCCGCACCTTAAAGAAGCAGTTGGGTTCGGACGTTCCTCCGGGACGGTGGTTACCGTGTACGCCATCTCAGGGTTGCGCTGCGCTCCGCCCTGGGCTATTTTCCGGCGTTCCCTACGGGAACCTTGCGATTCGATGCCACTCAGCCATTGCCATAGTTCTCAGGGCGAGTTCTTCTGCCGCACGAGCCAGGCTCAATTCCAGTCGGAATGTGGTCTTGGCCGAAATGGGACTAGCAGTCGGTGAGGCGCTTCATCCAGGCGGCGAGAGATTGCTGGTCTGGCGTGCCGGCGGCTTGTGCATCGTGCACGGCGCGGCGGTCGGATTCGGGGCGGTTCTGGCTGATTTTGAATTTGCCTTCGATGCGAATGATGGGAATGCGGAAGCCGACGATGCCGGCCAGCATGGTGCGGCGATAGCCGTGGGGAAGATTGTTCCATTGATCGGAATAAGCGGGATCATTGGCCTGAATCAGTCCGGCAAGAAGGGTCTCCTTCTGTGCGTCGTCGTCGATGAGTTGGAGCGAACCGTAAGCGTGGACGGCGATGTAGTTCCAGGTGGGGACGGAGAGCTGTTCGGCGTAGAGCGAAGGGCTCACATAACTGTGCGGACCGGGAAAAACGACGAGAGTTTCGCGACTGGCGAGAGATTGCCAATGGGAATTGGCCTTGGCGAAGTGGCCTTCGAGAACGCCGTGCGGGCCTTCGTCTTTCACTACGAGAGGAAGATGCGTGGCATGATGCGGTGCATCGGCGATGTTCGAATCGACCGGGCCGAAGAGGATGGCGAAGGAGTTGGCGCGCATGGCTTCAATGAGGAGAGCACGATCGGAAACCAGGTTGAATTTGGGTGTGTACATTATGTTTCCTGAGAACGAGAGTGGAGGCGGTTACGTATTTCACGTTAACGGTCGCGCAAGGAAGCTGCAATGGTGAGTCTGCGGCAGGGCGGTGGTTGGGAACGAAGCGGATGCTAATCTTTGGAGCGTCGAGGTTCTCGAGGGCGGAGGATGGGAATGGGATCACAGGGCGCGGCTGTTGATGTTGTGGGGAGATTGGGCGCGCGGCGTCGAGGAATCTGGCCGGCGCTGACGTTGTTCTTCACGGCGCCGCTGGTTGCGGAATTCCTGCTGGGGAATCTGCCGATCAAACTGCTGCCGGCCCTGATTGTGCTGGCGCCGATGTACGGCGGAGGGGCGCTGCTGATTCGTGAAGTGGTACGGAGAATGGGGCGGGGCTGGCCGAGCATCCTGGTGCTGGGTATGGCATACGCGATTTTTGAAGAGGCGTACACGACGCAGTCGCTATTCAATCCGAACTATCTGAAGCTGAACCTGGGGCTGCTGGCGCCGGCGTATATTCCAACGCTTGGAATCGGCGCGTGGTGGACGCTGTGGATGCTGATGGTGCATGGGATCTGGAGCATCTCGACTCCGATTGCGCTAGTGGAGGCATGTGTTCCGGATCGGGCGAGGACTCCGTGGCTGGGTCGCGCAGGCCTGACCGTGGTGGTGATTGTGTTCCTGTTCGGCTCGGCGGCGAATACGGCGATCGGCTACAAGCAGGATCACTACCTGGCTTCGACGGCGCAATTCGTTGGAGCGGCGGTGGCAATTGCGGTGCTGGTGGCACTCGCGCTGCGAATGCCGGATCAACGGAGGTATTCCGCGAACCGGTTTGCGCGGTCAGCGTGGATGCTGGGCACGATTGCGCTGGCGTTTGCATCGGCTGCCCTGCTGATTCCGATGCGATGGGGATGGGGTGCGGTGGCTGCGCTGCTGGCACTGGATGTGGCAATGGGGATCATTGTGCTGATGTGGGCGCGGAGGGGAGCGATGACGTTGGCGCATCAGCTGGCGCTGGGAGCAGGAGCGGCATTGGCGTATGGGTGGCACGCGTTTTTGCAGCACCCGGCTGTGGGCGGGTTGGATGCGAGCGTGCGGGTGGGGAATGCGATTTTTCTGGCGGGGGCGATTGGCTTGATCTGGTTTGCGGCGAGGCGAGTAAGTGCCCTTGGAACTTGATGGATGTTCCGTCGTCAAGCAGGAACGGAATTGCTGGATTCGATCGCGATGGACTCGCGCGTGGCGTGCTTTTCTTTGGCGATCTTATTGAGGGCGTGCTGGAAGTAAATGAAAGAACCGAGAATCGTGAGGAGGAAATTGAGGCGAAGATGCATGGGCTCGCGGCGGTTGTAGTGCTCGAGTAGTTCTTCGCGGAGTTCAAAAATGACGACAATCCACAGCAGCCAGGAGAAGAGAAAACCAAACCCGGTGACCAGGGAAGCGATGGCCCAATAGAGCGAGCTCGATCGCGGATCGATCTTGCGAATCCAAATGCAGAGATAAATGGGCCAGGCAACGGCGACGGAGTAAATCGCAAAGTTGCGATAGGGTTCGGGGACGAACAGGAAGGCCAGCGCTTCGGCGCCGACGAGCGCCACGAGGAGCAGGATCCAATGGACTCGCGGCGGGGACGGAAAGTGGGAGCCGTGGTTCACAGCCTGCGAAGCGGAGGATTGAGGCATACCCCATCTTACCGCGAAGTTGCAATCCCTAAAAGATGTCAGCCAGTTTTGCGAACCCGTCCAATTCAATCAGGTGTTGTCCCTTGGGGGCAGGATCAAGGGTCGCATGTTCAAGAATCCACGTATCTTTGTGGAACAGGAAGACAGTATGCAGTCCGGCGGCGAGGGCTGGGTTAATGTCGCTCTTGGGACTGTTTCCGATCATCCAGCTGGTGTGCGGCGTGAGTTCGTGGCGGGCTATGACGGCGTGGTAGGTGGCCGGATCCTTTTCGGGAACGATCTCGATCGCTGAGAAGTAGCCAACCAGCCCGGAGCGGCGGACCTTGTCAGCCTGCTCAGCGAGGTCACCCTTGGTCATCATGATGAGTCGATGGCGCGTGGCGAGATCGCGGAGGGTTTCCTCGACTTGAGGGAGAAGCTCGATCTCCTGCTCGGCAATGGACTTGGCGAAGCCTATGACGCGTCGACGTTTTTCTTCGTTCAGGGGTTCGGGACTGAGGCGCTCGAAGCAGGCGACCAGCGAGCGCGTAAAGCTGGGAAGCCCGTAGCCGTGGGCGAGGATGGTCTCGCGTTCGACTGCATTGAGCGACTGGCGAACCTCGGCCGGAGTGTACTCGTGGTGATTGAGATAGCTGATGAATGCGGCAATGGCACGCTCGAAGTAGACGTTGTTCTCCCAGAGCGTGTCATCGGCGTCGATCAGCAACGTCTGGCCGGAAGGAAATTGGGGCATGACTTCATGGTACAAAACACGCGCCCGTTCAGGGAGTAGCAGCGGGAACCGTGTAGTCGAATTTGTAGGAGTGCTTGCCGGCGGCGATGATGATCTCCATTGATCCAGAGATGCCGGTGAGTTCGCCGGTGCCTGAGCCGGGGGCGACGAGCACCTTGAGGTCGAACTTGCCGGCCTCCATGGTGCCGAAATGTTGCAGCGCGAAGGAGCCTTTGCGGCCCTGCAGCGTACCGGTAACAAATTCAATCGCGACGTAGCCACCGGCACCGGAGGCGGGATTGCCGGCCGCGAGCATCTCGCCTTTGCTAGAGGCGTCAAGGTCGCCGTGAAATTGCTTATCGAGGCCGAAGCGGCCGATCGGGGTTGCGGCGATCGCATCGTCGGATGGCAATTGCGAGTTCTTTACATCGAATGTTCCTTCAGCATGCATGGATATGCGCGAATCCTTTGGGGAGGGGAAATTGGCAGCCTGGGGTGCGGCGGCGAGCGGCGCGGAAAGGAGTGCGCAAAAGAAAATGTGAGAGATTCCGGTCGTGCGACGCACATGGACCTCCGGTGCAGGGATAGTTTACCTGACGGAGTTTCGACGCACGGCCGGCGCGAGCTTTATTCTGCGAGATTGAAGATGCGGATTTGGACGAGCTTGGCGATGGTGAGGTTCTTAAAGCCACGATCCTGCATGCGGTGAATGAAGTCGGGCGTGACGTGAAAGATGCGGATCTGAATCAGCTCGTCGAGTGTGGGCTGATAGCCGAGGGCGCGGATCTGACGCACTTCGTCCGCGTTCACTCCCTGGACTTTGAGTCCGATGAGCTTGTCCGCATCGGGCTGCTCGTATCCCATGGTGACAAAGGACTGCGCATAGGCGGGGTCGACTTTGAAGATGCGCAGTGCGATCAGGTTGTCGGTGGTGAGGCCCTTGATATTGGCCTGCTGCAGGGACTGCGCGTATTCGCTGGTGACGTTGAGGAAGGTGTAGGCCTGGAGTTTTTGCGAATCGTAGCCGGTGAACCCGAGCTTGGCCATGCGATCGACGAATGTGGAGTCGGGCGTGAATAGCCCATCGCCGTAGAGTTCGCTGTCGTGCACGATGCCGGTGCAGGTAAAGGTGCCGGCTTCGTCGGTGAGAGATGCGACGAGATGGGTGCCGTCCCGGTCGAGATCGTCGGCGGTAATGCCCGTGAAACGGCTCATGGACTCGGTGTCGAAGTTGGAGCCGCAATGACTATCGGTTGGGCAGTTGCTGTCGTCAGTGACGTGGAGGCTGAATTTGTTGACGTCCTTGCTGCGCCTGATCGAGCACTTGGCGTGAAGAGGGGCGAGGGTCTGTGCCGAAAGCGCAAGCGCGGTTGCGGAGATTGCGAGAACAAGGGTGGCGCTCTTGAGATGCATGGTATGTCTCCTCAGGGCCGATTGAACAACGAGGTTTTCCTGTCCCCGCATTTGAGGCGGGTACGGTATGTCGAAGCGCGGGCTGAGCTAAATCAGGTTATTCCTTTACGGATTCGTCATCGAAGATTCCGCTGATGCGCAGCTGCACGAGCTTGTCGAAGGGGAGATTGGTGAATCCGTGTTTCGCCACCATCGCGATGAACTGGTCGTCGATGCGGAAGATGCGGGCTTTGATCAGATCTTCGGACGTGACGTGAGGGAATTTCGACTTGAGATGCTGGGCGAATTCAGGGGTGACGCCCTGGACGCGCATGCTCATCAGTTGTTGCGTGGTAAGACCGTCGAAGCCTGCGGCTTTCATTCCGGAAACAAACTCGGGAGTGACGTTGAAGATGCGGAACGAGATTGCATCTTGAAAGCTCTTGATTTCGAAGCCCTGCTTTTTGAGTTCTGCGATGTATTCCGGGGTAACGCCCTGGACCTTGCATGCAACCAGGTCGTCGGCGCTGGGCTTGCCAAATCCGGCATTCGCCATGTTGCGGGCGTACTCGGGCGTGATGCCCTGAATCTTCATTGCGATGAGCTTGTCGAGGTCGACATCGTAACCGGCAGCCTTCATGGCATCGATGTAGTCAGAGTGGGGCTTTGCGCCGGCTTCGGGTGCGGGTTGGGACTGTGCTTCGACCGTTGCGGCGATGGTGGCAGCGAGCGTGGAGCCGAATTGGGTACGCGAGGCTTCAGTTGATTTCAGCGCCCGTTCGATTGCTTCATGAGTAACGTGCGGAGAAGCCTGAACCTGATGAGTGATGGTTCCGGCAAGAGCCTGGGTCGGCACGGGAACAGGAATTGGGGTGATTACTGAGGCGGAAGCAGGTTGCTGAGCCGGGGCCAGCTTGGCGAGAACATGCGGGACAGGAACGAGAAGGACGATGAGTCCGGCGATGGCGGCGGAGAGCGAAAAGGGACGAATCGAATGGCTTGGAATGAGGGTCATGGGTTCTCCGAGGATGCGTGCAATGCGCGCAAGCAGGGTTTGGTAGGAGGCGTGGCCATCGAGGGCCATGGCGAGACGCAGCCGGTGGGAGCGCTGCTCCTCAAGCCGGACGAGTGCGTGCGCATAGACGACCGGGTTGGGGCAGATTTTGAGGGCGAGATCGTCGCAGCAGAGCTCGCGTTCGTGGCGGACACGCCCGCTGATCCACCAGACCGCGGGATGGAAGAAGAAGAGGGTTTCAGCGATGGTTTGGAGGATGTTCCAGAAAAAGTCAGCACGGCGCACGTGAGCCAGTTCGTGGGCGAGAACGACTTCGATTTCCTCAGGGCCAAGGGAGGTGATGGCGCTGAGCGGCAGCAACACCACTGCGCGCAAGGCGCCCATCGTCATGGGGCTGTCGACGGCAGTGGACAGACGCAGCACGACTGTTCGAGTAAGGCCTAGGGCGGCGCAGATGCGATCGAAAGCGGCGCGGACTGGGGCTGGGGCCTGATCCATGGCAGCGAGGCGGAGTCGGCGTAGATACCACCATCCGCCGAAACTGCGAACACTTAAAGCGAGAACGCCGACGAGCCATAGACCGTCGATCCAGGGCAGCAGAGCGGAGAGGGAGATGCGGGCAGGCTCGGATTGTGTGGCGGTGATACCGGGCGCTTTCGTGTGTGGAAGCTCGGCGGCGAGCGGAGCGACGAACTGAGTCGCTTCAGCAAGCTGTGTATCGCCGACGAATGAGAACGGGGCCGGGTCAGTGCGGAGTTCCCATGCGAAAGTCCCGACGGCAAGCGCGAGCATCAGCAACAGGGACGAGAGCGCGGCTACGTAGCGGGTCTCGGCCGTGCGCCGGGCGAGTGCGATGGAGACGAGGCGGTAAGCAGCGGCGACCGCTGCGGCTTGCCAGCAGAAATGGATAAGCGTCCAGGCGACGGCTTGGGGAATGACGGTCATGGCCGGTCCTTTCGAGAATTGTGAACGAATGATTGCAGCGATGCGGTGTTGCGTTTGCGTTCGATAAGGGCGCGGACTTCGGCGAGTTCGTTGTCGGTGGCGGGTTCCATGGCAAGGGCGTGGAGGGCCAGTTGTGCAGCGGATCCAGCGAAGAGGCGATTGCTGAGATCGCGCAGGAGCCGGCTCTGCATGGCGTCCTGGGTGAAGGTGGCGCGGTAGACGTGGGCGCGGTTGGCTTCATCCCGAACGACCAGGCCCTTGGTGGTCATGATTTGAAGCGTCTTGAGGACAGTGGTGTAGCCGGAGGCTCGCTCCTGGTTGAGTGCGTCGTGGATCTCCCGGACCGTGGCCGGTTCCTTTTGCCAGAGGATCTGGAGGAGTTCGAGCTCGGATTCGGTGGGTCGGGGGATAGAGCCGTTTTCCATGATGGACAGACGTTATACGAAGCCCTTCGTAATTGTCAACGAAAATCTTCGTAGATGATATGGTCGGGCTAAGATGCTGCGGAACTGGAGAGCCTGGTACGCCGTCATTGGCGTGTGCTGGTTGATACCGGCGATGGGGGCGCAGGACGGCGCAAATCCGAAGGAAGGTGCGGATGCATACACGGTGCGCCTGCCTGTCGATGAGGTGGTGCTGACATTCAACGCGGAAGATCCGAACGGGCTTCCGATCAACGATTTGAAGGCTGGGGAGATCCGGCTATGGGACAACGGGGCAGCTCCGCACAGGATTGTGGCGTTCGATGAGCTCGTGAATCGGCCGATCCGTGCAGGAATCCTGCTGGATACGAGTGAATCGGTGCAGGGTGCGTTGCCGGGAAACAAGGCGATCGCGGAAAAGTTTCTGGGACGTCTTTTCCGGCAGAAGTCGGACGAAGCGTTTGTTGCGGATTTTGGATACGCTTCGAACCTGATCGAGCCGTGGACTGGGATTGTGTCGCGGCTGTTGCGGGGTGTTGAGGGCGCAAGAGGAAACGCGAATGGGCCGGGCGGCACGGCGCTGTTCAACGCGGTATACCGGGCGTGTTCATCTTCGTTTGGAAAGGTCGATCCGACCGCGACGGGGAATTTCATTCTGTTGTTTTCAGACGGAGAGGACAATGCGGGGCTGACATCGGCCGATGAAACGGCGCGTGCCTGCCAGCGGAGCAACACACAGGTCTTCGCGTTTCTTCCGGCATCGGCAGAGGAGCAGGTGTCGACGGGACCGAAGGCGCTGCGCGAACTTGCCGCGAAGACAGGCGGGCGGGTTTTCCTCGCGGACGATTCGGAAGAGGGGATCGGGAAGGATCTGAAAATGATCGAGTCGGAGATGAGGAACCAGTATCGGCTGGTTTACAACCCCGCGAACTTCAAGCACGATGGCGCGTTTCACGAGATCATGCTGCAGACACCCGATCGAGTAAGCAGGATTGAGGTTCGGTCGGGATACTTCGCGCCTCGTCAATGAATGAGATTCTTGCGCGCCTGGCGGGGCGCAGAACTCAAGTCTCAAAATCGAGACCTGGGGCACCCAGTATGTGGCTACAATCAGGGAATGAAGGGACGCCCCGAACCATCTGAAGCTGCATCGTACTATTTCACCTATATCGACCAGGTCAAGGGTGATGAGCCGTTCGAAAGTATCAACAATCAGTTGGAGATGTATCTTCCGTTTCTGAAGGGTATATCCGAAGAGCAATCGCGGCACAGGTATGCGGCGGACAAGTGGAGTATCCGCCAGGTTCTGAACCACATTACGGATACCGAACGCGCGTTTGCTTTTCGAGCGCTGTGGTTTGCGCGGAAGTTTGATGAGCCGCTTCCTGGTTTTGACCAGGAGATCGCCGCTGCCGGTGCGAATGCAGATGCGATTTCGTGGGCAGCGCATGTTGAGGAATTCACACACGTGCGCCTTGCGACGATCTCTCTATTTCAGAATCTGCCAGCGGATGCGTGGATGCGGACGGGGGTGGCCAGCGGCTACACATTTTCGGTCCGCGCACTAGCCTTCATCATTCCCGGTCACGTGGAGCATCATGTCAGGATTCTGCGGGAGAGATATGTGAAGGCAGAGTAGGGAGAAAGCATCATTTCAATATTGCTGAGGGCGTCATTCAGCATCTAATTCTTCAAGCGCTCGTAATCGGGATTCCGGGAGCTGTGTAGCTTCGGTCCAGGAGAAGCGTAGACTCGAAGTAGAGCGAGCGGATTTGTGAAGTACATTCTCAACGCGAGCCCACCAAACCTCAATGCATTCGCGCGCGTGGTTCGAGAGCCTGTGGCAATCGGTCGTATTTTGTTGATACTCGCCACGATTTCATTGCTCACTATGCCGCTGACGCAGCACATTTGGACCTGGGACCATTTTCTGCACGGTGGGCAGGATTTTGAGTCGGGGATGCTCGTCATCGTGACGGTCCTGAGCCTGGCGGTGCTGCTTTCGCAGCTTTGTAAACAACAAGTTGATTCCTTGTTCGCCTCCTGTTGCCTGGTCATTTCCGGCTTTCAAGATCGTGAATTAGCGGGAATGCATCTGTTTGGGGCATACTTCGTATTTCGTTCGTTAAAGGTGACCGATACAGCTATAGGCATTCAGAGCCTTCCCCTCAAAATTTGATCCGCGGACTCTCTCCGACACTGGTTGCAAATGCGCGCTGCAAGGGCTTTGCAACCCATCGCAAGCGAATCAGTTCGATTACGCCCTACGCGGAGAGGCAAATGAAAAAATCAGAAGTTCTGCAGGCCTGGGCCAGGATACTGGCAGGCCGTATGCCGTCCCTTTCGATTGAGATCACCAAAGAGTGCCCGTTGCGCTGTCCGGGATGCTATGCATTCGATGCCGCGCATCTTGGAGGAACGACCGAGCTACGCCAACTCTCTGATTTCAAGGGTGACGAGTTAGTCGCGAGGGTGCTCGCAATCATCGATGAACGCAAGCCTCTCCATGTTTCGCTGGTTGGTGGCGATCCGTTGGTCAGGTATCGCGAACTCGAATTGCTTTTGCCTCAGCTTGAGAGCCGCGGGGTGCATACGCAAATCGTCACCAGCGCATTCAGAGAGATTCCTGCCGCCTGGAGGATGTTTAAAAAACTCAATGTCGTGATCTCGGTGGATGGCCTGCCACCGGAGCACGATGCGCGACGCAAACCGGCCACCTATGAACGCATTCTCAAGAACATTGAAGGAGCGGTCGTAACCGTACACTGCACGATTACCTCGCAGATTGCACAACGCCCACGCTATCTTGACGATTTCCTCAATTTTTGGGGTAGTCGACGTGAGGTCGCCAAAGTGTGGTTCAGCATTTTTACGCCGCAACGCGGGGCCACGGATGAGGAGATTCTTACGCCTGCGCAAAGGGCTTCAACGATTGCCGATCTACGGCGGTTGCGGTTGAAGTATGTGGTCCTGGACATGCCCGAGGCAGTGATTCGCGAATTGGAATTTCCGCCCGGCAGCCCGCAACGATGCATCTTCGCAAGAACCACGGAGACAATCTCCGCCGACCTCAAGACGCGCATTACGCCCTGCCAATTCGGTGGAGATCCGGATTGCGATCGATGCGGGTGCATCGCTTCGATGGGGTTGGCGGCTGTAGGACATCACCGCGTGATGGGGCGGCTGACGGCCGGACATCTCTTCATGGTGTCGGATCGATTGGGCAGTACATGGAGGAGCCTCATCAAGGGAATCTCGCGCAACTCCGGAGTTCCAGCAAAGGGCTCCCCGTTCATCATTCTTGATCCGTAGGATCGACACACGGGATCACGCAGCGACCGTGCAAAGAGCGATACGAGGGGCCGATCTGTTGTGCATTTTGCTTCTCCTGTTGCTTCCCCAATAAAGCTGTGCCATACTCCGTTGGGTAACCAAATGGAAGGCGCGAAGCTCGGCCTATGAAACAGAAGAGGGATGTACAGCAGGGAACGCTGGCGCTGATGGTGCTGAAGACGCTTCAGGTTCTGGGTCCGCTGCATGGATACGGAATTGCAAGGCGTATCGCGCAGATCAGTGACGAACTACTTTCGGTCAACCAGGGAACGCTCTATCCGGTTCTGCTGAGACTTGAGCAGGAGGGCGCGGTCGCGTCGGAGTGGGGACCTTCAGAGAACAACCGGCGGGCCTGTTTTTACCGGCTCACTCGCGCCGGGGAGAAGCTGCTCGAAGCCGAGAAGCGCGACTGGGAGCAAACCGCGGCGATTATTGCGCGATTTTTTGAAGTGAAGGCGGCGGATTTGTCATGAGAATCCTGAGCCGGCTTTTCGCGCGCGTGTGGAATTTCGGCATCGGCCGACGTGGTGATGAGCGCCTGCGTGAGGAGATGGAGGTGCACCTGGCGATGCAGGCGGAGGATAACGTCAGAGCTGGGATGACTCCGACCGAAGCGCGGCGGCAGGCGGCGCTCACATTGGGGGCCGTCGAGGCAATTCGAGAGCAATACCGCGAGGAAGAGGGACTGCCGCTACTTGAACACCTGCTTCAGGATGTTCGATACGCATTGCGTCGGTTGCGCAAATCACCTGGCTTTACGTTGACGGCAGTGCTTACTCTTGCACTGGGAATCGGCGCAACCACGGCGATCTTCACGCTGGTGCAGCAGGTAATGTTGCAATCTCTGCCGGTGACCAGGCCGGATCAGTTGTGGCGCATCGGCGATGAGCCCCATTGCTGCGACTGGGCGGGATACAGCCAGAACAGTGACGGTGAGCCGGGCACCTGGAGTCTCTTCTCGTGGGAAGCATACAGGCAATTCCGCGCAAACACGCCGGGATTCCAGGATCTGGCAGCGCTCCAGGCGGGTAACATGCCGCTGGGAGTGCGGCGCTCCGGCTCATCGGGGCCACCGCAGACATCGAATGGTCAGTATGTCTCCGGAAACTTTTTTCAGACGCTGGGCGTTTCGGCCTGGCGCGGAAGGCTGTTCGTCGACGCCGACGACCTGGAGGGCGCGTCCCCGGTCGCGGTGATGAGCTTCCACGCATGGCAGGAGAAGTACGGCTCCGATCCTTCGATCGTCGGATCCACATACCAGATCAACCGCCAGGCGTTCACGATCATCGGAGTGGCTCCGCCAGGTTTCATCGGGGCGAAGATGACGAGTTGGGGCATGCCGGATATCTGGATGCCGCTGACGGCCGAACCGTTGATGCTCGGGAAAACTGCACGGATTAAAAACACGCGGGTCGATTGGCTGGACTTGATCGGACGTGTGCGCCCCGGAACGAATCCGAAAGCGCTCCAGGCGCAGCTTCAGGGTGAATTGCAGGGCTGGCTGGCCAGTCACCGGGCGGATATGAGTCCGCAGGAAAGAGCTGTGTGGCAGAAGCAGACGCTCCGCTTGTCGCCTGGCGGCGCAGGTTTCTCGTTTTTACGCAGGGATTACAGCGAGGGTCTGCTGTTGCTGATGGTCACGGCCTGTTGTGTGCTGCTGGTGGCCTGCGCCAACATCGCCAACCTGCTGCTGGCCCGAGGGCTGAAGAACCGACAGCAGACGGCAGTCCGCGTGGCGCTGGGAGCATCGCGCGGGCGCCTGGTGAGGAATGCGCTTCTCGAAAGCGTTACGCTGTCACTGATCGGCGGCGCGGCCGGTGTGGCTGTGGCCTGGGCGGGGGCGCGGTTGATTCTTTATCTCGCCTTCCACATGATGGAGCGAAGCAGTTGGATTCCGGTGCAGGCTACGCCTTCAACACTGGTTCTGCTTTTCGCGCTTGGAGTCTCGGTACTCACGGGCGCGATCTTCGGAATGATGCCTGCGTGGATGACCTCGCAGGCCGAGCCGGTGGAGGCGATGCGTGGCGCCAACCGTGAAGTGGGAGGCGATCGTCATTGGGCGCAGAAGGCGCTGGTGATTGCGCAGGCGGCAGTATCGCTGGTGCTGCTGAGTGCGGCTGCGATGCTGGGCGATAGCCTTCGCAATCTGGAGCGCCAGAACTTCGGATTCGATCTGGATGGCCGCTACCTGGTTTCCCTCGGTTCGCCCATGCTGGCGAACTATAAGCAGGAGCAACTGGTACCGCTTTATCGTCAGATTCAGGACCGGTTCAGTGCCATTCCCGGGGTGCGCAGTGTGAGTGCCGCGACGTATGCGCCGATGAGCGGCAATCAAAACGGCCACGACATTCGGATTCAGGGCAAACCAGAGCCCGGCCCGAAGGAGAATGTATCCGCTGATTGGAGCCGCATAACGCCAGGATTCTTCGATACGATCGGCGCCCGTATGCTGGAGGGCCGCACCATCAACGAAGGCGACAACGGGAATGCGCGGCACGTGGCGGTGATCAACGAAGCCTTTGCCAAGGAGTTTTTTGGGAACCAGAATCCCATCGGCCAGCATTTCGGCCCCGGCACCATGAGGAATGCGGGGACCTATGAGATTGTCGGCGTCGTGCAGAACGTCCATTACGTGACTTGGGGCTTCGGAGATCCAGCCAGGGCCATGTACTACGTCCCCGAGGCGCAAACCGTACTCTTCGATCAGCGGGGTCTGCAGAGTGACGAGCTTGTGTCGCAGAACCTCTGGAACATCGTGATCTGGGCGCCAGGGCCTCCGGCGAACATGTTTATGACAGTGCAGAAGGCGCTGGCCGACGTCAATCCAAACCTGGTGATGTATGACGTTCAACCCTATTCGCGAGTGATTCAGGAAACGTTCGATCAGCAGAATATGATCGCCAGCCTTGCCTGGCTGTTTGGCGGCGTTGGCCTGGTGCTGGCTGCGGTTGGCCTCTACGGCGTGACCGCATATGGCGTGGAGCAACGCAGGATCGAGATTGGCGTGCGCATTGCCCTGGGCGCCGATCGCGGTTCAGTGGTTTCTATGGTGCTTCACGGAGCATTCCGGCAGGTCGGCATAGGATTGGGGATCGGGATTCCGGCAGCGATTGGGGCGGGATATCTCATGGCGAGCCAGCTTTTCGGAGTGACGCCGTGGAACCCGTTGTTGCTGGCGGGTGCGACTGTGCTTCTTGGGTTGGCGGCGCTGGTCGCCGCGGTGATTCCCGCGCGGAGAGCAGCAAGCACTGACCCTATGGAGGCACTGCGCAGCGAATGACGCACCCGGGAAGTAATCCGGATCAACGGTGATGGCACAGGTTGAGGGTTTGGCAATCTGAAGCAAGTACCTCGGAACCGGCGTGCGTCAATCCTTGAGCTTCACTTCACGTGCAGGACGGGGTTGCGGTCAGGGTGGGCAGGATCCTTAATGATGCGGCCACCCTGCATGACGAATGCAACGTGTTCCATGACGGTGATGTCAGAGATGGGATCGCCCTGCACGGCAACGATGTCGGCGAAGCGACCCGGTTCGATAGTGCCGATGTCCTTGTCTTTTTCGAGCATGGTGGCGGCGTTGATGGTTGCAGCCTGCAAGGCGCCGAGGGGCGTCATACCGCCGCGGACGAGTGCGCCGAATTCTTTGGAGACGGATTCATCAACGTCGGCATCGTCGACGCCGTACGCGACGCGGATGTGATGTGCGAGCGCCAGCTTGAACGCGGGACCCTGGGCGGCCATGATCTCGACACCCTTGGCGTAGGAGTCGGGATCGCGACCTTTGCTGAGGCCGGTTTCCATGTCGTGCTGGAAGCAGTAGAGGGTGGGGACGAGCCAGGTGTGGTGCTGTTCCATCAACTCCGCACCTTCTTCGTCGAGCATGGTGCCGTGTTCGATGGAATCGACTCCGGCGCGAACTGCTGCCTTGATGCCGGCGGCACCTTCGGCGTGTGCCATTACCTTCTTGCCGGCGCGGTGGGCGATTTCGACAGCGGCGGCCATCTGCGCTTCGCTGAGTTCCTGGACGTGGAAGTCGGAGATGGGGTCCATGACGCCGCCGGAGGCCATGAGCTTGATCCAGTCAGCGCCGTACTTGATGTCGCGGCGGACGACGTGAGCGATGTCGTCAACGGTGTCGGCGACATTCTGGCCGCGCGGGATCTGTATGTCGGGAGAGAAGGGTGAGCCATCGCCGTGACCGCCGGTGAGGGAGATGCAACTGCCTGCGGCGGTGATGCGAGGACCAAGGATGATGCCGCGCTTGACTGAATCACGCAGGGCGAATTGGGGATAGTCGGGTGGACCTTCACAGGCATCGCGCAGCGAGGTGAATCCGTGATCGAGCCAGATGCGGAGATTGTAGGCGCCCCACAGCGTGGCCTGCGGAATGGAGGTACGCAGGTGCGCGGCGATGTTCTGCGTGGTGGGATTCGAGAGCGTGTGCGCGTGCGCATCGATGAGGCCGGGGACGACCGTGTATGCGGAGAGGTCGGTGACAGGGGTGCCAGTGGGTGCGGAGTCGGCGATGGATTGAATGCGATCGCCTGCGATGAGGATGTAGGCGTGCTCGCGAACCGCACCGGTGCGTACGTCGATGAGTTTGCCAGCGAGGACGGCCTGGGTTACCGCAGGTTGCGATTGTTGCGCGAATGCGATGGAGGCGCTGAGAACCAGGGCAACGAGAGCACTTGAGCGGGCGGGAATCATGTTGCGATGAAGGTATCACCAGCACTGGCGGCCCGCAAAGAAGAACGTACATGGGTTCATTGGCTTGCGCGAGGGTCACTTGCGGAGCAATTTGGCATCTGATACAAGAGGCTCAGACGAAAGTGTCGCGCGTTGACAGCCAAGGAGCAACAGATGAGCGCAACGATTCCCCACACACAACCGCTGGCTAATCTCGATCAATGGGATGACTTTGTCGAAGGCCGGTACAGGGAGGGCAAGTCCGAAGAGGAATTCCGTGTTTATGACGCATCGGCTACGCCGGGCGTGGCGGAGTTCTACCGGCTGAATCACGAAGGGCAGACGGTGGACTATGTAAATGGCAAAGAGAAGGAATATTTCGGCCTGACGAAAGGGATGAAGTCGATCTGGGAGGCCGCGGAATTTCTGAACACGCTGGTGGACGACAGCGACCCGGATACGGACCTGACCCAGATTGAGCACCTGCTGCAGACGTCGGAGGCGATCCGGCAAGATGGGCACCCGCGGTGGATGGTGCTGACGGGATTCCTGCACGATCTCGGGAAGTGCCTTTGTCTTTACGGCGAGCCGCAATGGGGCGTGGTGGGCGATACCTTTCCGGTGGGATGCGCGTGGTCTGACGCGATTGTGTTTCACCAATACTTCGCCAACAATCCGGACAGGAATGTGCCGGAGTACCAGACGAAGTACGGCATCTACGAGCCGAACTGCGGGCTGGAGAATGTGCACATGTCGTTTGGACATGACGGCTATATCGCCGAAGTGATGAAGCCGTATCTGCGGACAGAAGCGCTGTACATGCTGCGATTCCACTCGTTCTATCCGTGGCATAAGCACGGAGCGTACGACCACCTCGCCAATGCGCAGGATCGCGCCATGCTGCCGTGGGTGCTGAAATTCAATCAGTATGATCTGTATTCGAAGGGGCATGCGAAGCCGGATTTGAAGCAGGTGAAGCCGTACTATGACGAGTTGTTTGCGGAGTTTTTGCCGGAGAAGGTGGCGTGGTGAGGCGGAGCGAGTCAGCGATTCTCAAGTTCTCCAGCAGACCGCGTCTGTAACGCCGGGAGAGCTTCCCTCAGTGGATAAAGCCCAAATTTCATGCGATTCGTGCGGCACGGCTAAAGCCGCGCCCTTTCAAAACCGATTGCGCAATCACCTTGCGTAGATGGCCGCCGGTGGATGCCGGCGGCCATTGTGTTTTTTCTGTGAGATGAAAATCAGTGTGCGGTTTCACCGGATGCATTGGATTGGGTTGCGAGCCAGGCCCTCAACTTCGGCTCCTGGAGGTCGCGGAGTTCGATGCATCCATTGATGCTCTCGATGGAGTGTTTCAGTTCCTGGTCGGTATCAGGGACCTTGTGCGTGGCGAAAAAGTTCTGGACCTGGTTTCGCGCCGATGCGCTGCAAAATGCGCCAGTGGCACCGACGAGCGCGTTCCCCATTTCCGGGGTGAACTCTTTTTTCACCTCATCCCAGTGGGTCTGGATGAAGTTCCAGGCGAGTTGCCGATTCTTATCGACGTGGAGCGCGATGGCGAGTTGGATGGCTGCGTCCTGATTGCGGACCTTGTTCGAGACGGCGTATTCGAGGGCACGCCGGGCGAGGTCGGGATTCTCGAACATGGCGAGCAGGCGAAGGGCGCCAATTTGAATTCCAGGATTGGTGGAGGACTCGGCAATCTTCTGCAGCTTGTCGAAGAGTTCGGCGTCGCCATTTCGTGCAGTGATTGAAAGCGCAGTCTGGGCGAGGTTGGGATCGACAGAATCAGGATTGGCGAGATACTTTTTGCTCATCTCGCGGGCTTCAGACAGAATCTGCTGGTCCCTGACCTCGCCAAGGGAAGCGAAGAGCAGCGCGCGCAACTGCCTGGTGTTGGCAGAGTCGCTGTCGGAGGGCGGCGGAAGCTTTGCGTATTCGGGACCGAACTGCTCGCGGAACCATGCCCGCAGACCGTCTTTTTCCGCAGGCGTAGAAGCGATGCGCGATTCGATTGGACCAAGCCCGTCGAGTGCCGACGAGACGACGTTGGCGCTGGAATCGCTTTTTACCGCGGCGACCAAGTTGAGGTAGTCGCCGACAGTGGCTTTGTCAGCCCGCACCTGTGCCCATTCGTCGCCGATGAGGTTGATGCGTTCGGTCGGCGAGAGGCTGGACTCAACGTGCCCAGCGAGTGACGTGTAATCAGGCGCGGTGTAGGCGGATCGGTAATAGCCCTTTCCGCCAGCATTGGCGAAGAAGAGCGAACTTTGCGGGATGGTGAGGGACGAGGTGTCAGGGGTGAGCAGTTGGCAATCCTGTTTGCCGTCGGTGGTTTTGAAGCAGACGGGGAGCGTCCAGTTCTGCGATGGATCAGGGCTGACGCTGGGGCTGAGGTAGAAACGCCGCTGTGAGACGGACACCGTCCCGTTTTCGGGCTGGCCAAAGGTGAGGAGCGGCACGCCGGCCTGAACGACGAGGCTTTCCATGATCTTGTCTACCGGCTTGTGGCTGGTCGTGGTCTGGGCATTCCAGAAATCTTCAGCGGTGGCGTTTCCATAGAGATGAGCTTCGAGGTAGTTGTGGACTCCCTTGCGGAAGGTCTCTTCTCCGAGGTAGTTTTCCACGGTGAGCAGGACGTCGCTGGCCTTTCCGTAGGAGATGCCGTCAAACATCTGCTCGATCTGAGTCGGCGTATCGGCGCGGGCCCGGATGGGACGGGTGGTGGGTTGGGCATCGAGGTTCAGCGTGTGGTCGAGATTGGAGGCGACCATCTGGTCGATGTTCCACTCCGGATGCATCGCGGCGACGGGCTTGTTTTCCATCCAGGTGGCGAAGCCTTCGTTGAGCCAGATGTTGTCCCACCACTGCATGGTGACAAGATCGCCAAACCATTGATGCGCCATTTCGTGAGCGATAACCAGGGCGACTCCCTCTTTGGCGTTGAGGGAGGCGGTTTTGGGATCGAGCAGGAGCGCGGTTTCGCGGTAGGTGATGGCGCCGAAGTTCTCCATCGCTCCGGCTTCGAAGTCGGGGAGGCCGATGAGGTCAAGTTTCTTGAGCGGATAGGGAATGCCGAAGTAGGTGTTGTAGTAGTGGAGCACATACTTGGCGACGTTAACGGCGTAGGGCGTGAGCGCGACTTTGTCGGGCGTGGAGCATGCGCGGATGGCGACGCCGTCCTGCTCGCCGGAGGTGCATTGGAAATCGCCGACCAGGAAGGCGAGCAGGTAGGTGGACATCTTCGGCGTGGTGAGGAATTTGAGGGTGTGCTTGTCGGGGTTGGGGCCGGGATTGTCGCTAATGATGGGGCCGTTGGAGATGGCGGTGTCGGCCTTGTCAACGACGAGTGTGACGTCGAAGGTGGCTTTGAAGGCGGGCTCATCGAAGCTGGGGAAGGCGCGGCGCGCGTCGGTCGATTCGAACTGGGTGACGGCGTAATTGCGCCGGGCGGTCCTGGAAAGATAGAAGCCGCGAAGTTCGTTGTTGAGGATGCCGCTGTATTCGACGGAGATACGGGCGTTGCCCGCGGGAAACTGGTCAGGAACCGTGAAGGTGGCCTGCTGTTTTTCCTTGTCGAGAGAGATGGTCGCGGTTTGCTGTTTTCCGGCGGCTTCAATCTTGACGGATTGGAAGGTGAGGTCGTGGGCGTTGAGGGTGATGGCGCTGGTGGGCTCGGAGAGGATGACGTCGATGGTCTCGGAACCTGTGAAGGTGGCGGCCTTGAGATCGGGAGTGAGTTTGAGGGAGTAGTGGTGCGGGCGGACAGTGTTGGGAAGACGTTGGGCGTGGGCTGCGAAGGTAGTGGCGATGGCGACTGCAGCGAAGAGACAACAGGAAAAGAAGCGGCGAACAACAGGCCGGAGGGGAGAGACCGAACAGATTTTCATTTCATCCTCATGAAATAGATCAGACTTATGGAAATGCGAGACCCGGATAGGACGGCTCAAGTGGTGCAAAGGTTCGAACTGAATCCACGGGAAACAACGATGCTTGCAATGTCGTCGTTTTCCCCCTTGTTATTTTAGGGTACTGAACCGCGCAGAGGTAACCCGCGTTATGTGACTGGACGCGACTTCGCGGGTATGATCCGGCGATGGAGCGGCTTCGGCAGGGGCACAGTGATTCGGCGTCGTGAAAAGGGAAGCAGAAAGCAAGTTGATGACGGTAATGTGATGGGGAGGGGACGGCAGATGGTCACTCGCGGAAGGCGGATCGGCTATTCGGTGGCGAGTATGGCGGCTACGGCGGCTGTTTGCGACCTTGCAATATGCATGAGATCTGAGTTGGTGGATGCCTCTCGTCACGCGGGGTTTGCGATGAACTCGACCGTGGGGGTCTCACACTTTGCCGGCAACTTCCTGGGGATTTTCTGGTGGGTGCTACTTTTCTGCATCCCTGGATGGATCCTGTCGCTCCCTATCGTGCTGCTTGCGAAGCAGCTTTCAGGTTTGCGGTTCTGGATGTGGTGGGCGGCGGGTACTTGTATCGGGCCGTGTGTGATGTATGCCGTCAGCTTCTATTTTGTCGCCAGATATTCCCCCGGACAGTCGGCTCCGGTTTGGAATTCCTGGTTCAGCCTGGCAACGGGAGTGGCGGGGATGGCAACGCTTCTCTATTTATGGCTTCTTCGACGGGAACAGCGAATCGTTCCAGGATGACAGTCAATTCAATGCGATTCGGAAGGCAAATCTGTCGCTGATTCTGGATGCTTTCTGGGCAGCAGGGAATCGAGGAGCAGGAGACACGCTCCGACGACGATGGAACTGTCGGCAACATTGAAGTCGGGCCAGTGATAGCCGACGATGTGGACCTCGATGAAATCGACGACCGAGCCGTAGGCGATGCGATCGTGGAGATTGCCGATGGCTCCGCCAAGCACAAGCGCAAGGGCGACGGTGGTGACGGTCATCCGGTCGCCGAGCCGGATAAGGGCGATGAAGACGGCAGCTGCGGCGATGGCGGAGAAGGCGATGAGTCCCCATCGGACGGCGTTTGGGGAGGCGGAGTCGGCGAAGAGCGAGAATGCCGCGCCTTCATTCAGCCAATGTGTAATGCGCAGAAAATGAGGAATGACCACGATGCCATCGCCTAGCGCCACGTGCCTGGAGACGAGCGTCTTGGTAAGCCGGTCGGCAATGAGGATGACGACCGAGATGAGCAGGAGCCACGGAAGCTTGCGTGGAGCGGGGAAACTCAACTTGCGGCCTCCGGCGGGTGGATTCCCATCTCTTTGAGGGCATTGTGGCAGCGGGTGCAGACGTTTTGCCAGATGCCGTAGTTGAAAACTTCAGGCATGAAATTCCAGCAGCGGGCGCATTTGTGGCCGGCGGCGGGCAGGGCAGTGACGGCGAGGGGAACGTCTGGCGTGCTGGCGGCAACGCGGACAGCGGACACATTGAGGATTTCTTTCAGACCGTCCGCATGACTTTGAAGGAGCGCGAGCAGTTCGCCGGTTGCGGCAATTTCAACGTCGGCTTCGAGTCCCTTGCCGATGCGCTTGGCCTGACGCGCTTCTTCGAGAACGCGGAGAGCCTCGTCACGCACGGCGAGAATCTGCTTCCATTCTTCCAAGACCGGAGCGGGATCGGAGGAGAAGATCTCAGCGGGCTTGGGGAAGAACGCGAGGTGGACGCTCTCTTGGCGGCCGGGGAGAGCGGGCAGATACTCCCAGATTTCGTCGGCGGTGAAACTGAGGATGGGGGCGATGAGGCGAACCAGGGCTTCGGTGATCTGCCAGAGAACGGTTTGCGCGGAGCGGCGCGCCCTGCTGGACGGCGCGAAGGTATACATGCGGTCTTTGAGGACGTCGAGGTAGAACGAGCTGAGATCGACGACGGCGAACTCGTTGACGGCCTGGTAGACGCGGTGGAATTCGAAGGCCTCGTACCAGGCGAGGATCTTCTCGGTCAGGTCGCGGGTTCGGGCGAGCATGTAACGGTCGAGCGGGAGGAGTTCGCTTTCGGGCACGCGGTCGCGCGCGGGATCAAAGCCGTTGAGGTTGCCGAGCAGGAAGCGGAAGGTATTGCGCAGCTTACGGTAGAGTTCGGCGCAACGCGCCATCAGGTTTTCGCTGGCGGCCATGTCTTCGCGGAAGTCGATGGAAGCCACCCAGAGCCGAACGATTTCGCCACCCATGCGGTCAGCGATGTCGACGGGATCGACGCCGTTACCGAGGGATTTGGACATGGCGCGGCCCTGCTCATCGAGTGTCCACCCAGCGGTGCCGACATGCGAGTACGGCGCGCGGCCGCGAAGGGCGACGGAAGTGAGCAGCGAAGAGTGGAACCATCCGCGGTGTTGATCGCCGCCTTCGAGATAGAGGCACTCGGTGCCCTCGCCCTTTTGGAACGACTTGTAGATGGTGCTCAAGTCGGGGTCGGATTCGCAGACGGCAAACCAGCTGGTGCCGGAGTCGAACCAGACGTCGAGGATGTCGGTTTCCTTGCGGAAGGCCGTGCCGCCACAGTGGGCGCATTTTGCGCCGCTGGGAAGAAGATCGGCGATGGGCGTAGTGTGCCATGCTTCGGCGCCCTCGCGTTCGAAGAGTGCGACAATCTTGCGGTCGAGAGCTCGGTCGATGATGGGATTGCTGCAGTTCTCGCACATGAAGACGGCGATGGGCACACCCCAGATCCGCTGGCGGCTGATGCACCAGTCGGGACGGGTGGCGATCATGTTGGTGATGCGTTCCTTGCCCCACGAGGGATCCCATACCACCTTGTCGATTTCCTCGATGGTCAATTGACGGAACGTCGTTTCGGTTCCGTCGGCGCGCTTCATCGGAGTTTCGAGCGAGATAAACCACTGTTCGGTAGCGCGGAAGATGACGGCGTTGTGGCAGCGCCAGCAGTGCGGATAGGAGTGCTCGAGATCGCTGACGGCGAGCAGGGCGCGGCGCTCTTCGAGCATGGCGACGACGATGGGATTCGCCTCCCAGACGGTTTTGCCTTCGAAGGGGGGCGGTGTGGCGAGGAGCCATGCTTCCTGATCGGCGTGCAGGCGGCCGGCGGAATCGACGCGGCAGGTCTGGTCGAGGGAATACTTCTGCCCAGTGTAGAAATCGTCGGCGCCGTGCGAGGGTGCGGTGTGGACCGCGCCGGTGCCCTGATCGGCTGTCACATAGGTTGCAAGGACGCCGAGAATACTGCGCTCGAGAAACGGGTGATTGAAGGTGGCGCGCTCCAGGTTAGTTCCTTTGAAGCGTGCGAGTGCGGTGGTGTTGCCGAGTTTGCAGGCGGCGATGACGGCCGGTGCGAGTTCAGCGGCAACGATATAGACCGGGTCGGAGGCTGAATTCGGAGTTCTTGGATCGCCGCTGGCCGCGAGGGCCACGTATTCAAAATCGGGGTGGAAGGCGACGGCCATGGAGGCTGGGATGGTCCAGGGGGTGGTTGTCCAGATGATGGTGTAGACCTCGCGACCGGCGAGCGCCTTGTCCAGGTTTTGGGGCGGGCTTGTCAACTGGTAGCGCACGTATATAGATGGGCTGGTGTGCTGTTCGTACTCGACTTCGGCCTCGGCGAGGGCGGTGCGGTCGTGGATGCACCAGTAGACGGGCTTCAGGCCACGATAGACAAAGCCCTTTTCGAGGAAGCCGTAGAAGGCCTCGAGGGTGCGGGCCTCGTAGTCGCGCGCCATGGTCATGTATGGCTTGTCCCAGCGGCCGAAACAGCCGATGCGCTCGAACTGGGAGGTTTGCAGGTCGACGTACTTCTGGGCGTAGGCGCGGCAGGCTTCGAGCACCGCCGGGGCCGGCATCTCCAGCTTTTTACGGCCGAGCTGCTCGTCGACCTTGATCTCGATGGGCAGTCCGTGGCAGTCGTAGCCGGGAACGTAGGGGGAGTCGAAACCCGCCATGGTTTTCGACTTCACGACAAAGTCTTTCAGGCCTTTGTTGAGGGCGTGACCCAGGTGAATGGGCCCGTTGGCATAGGGGGGGCCGTCGTGGAGAAGGTAGGCCGGTCGTCCGGCGCAAATCTTGCGCAGCTTCTCGTAGAGGCGCTGAGCGGCCCATTTTTGGAGCCGAAGAGGCTCATTCTGGGGCAGATTGGCCTTCATTGGGAAGGCAGTTTGCGGCAAGGTTAGGGTCGCCTTCAACTCCGGCGCTGGAGACATTGGAACTCCCTGAATCGGTGACAAGATCCTGAATATTCAGTGTAAAACGATCACCCCCGGCGGGGCGCCCTGTCCTGACCCGGTTTGTCCTGCCCAAGGGGCGCCCCGAACCCCCTGTCGCTATCCCGGGACCCCGAATGATCATCCCAGCGACGAAGACCTGTCGCCGGGGGCCCCGAATGATCACCCCAGCGACGAAGACCTGTCGCCGGGGGCCCCGAATGATGAACAGTAGAAAAGATTTTTAGGGTAACAACAACGAACTCAGAGCGTCTATCGTTTATGGGAACTCTGACTTCAGGGAAGTATGAGACTCTGGAGAAAGCAACAACCCAAAATGCTGAGTCCCTTCATCTAAAGACAGAGAAGGGCGAACTCAAGCATAATGGAGTGATGGACCCGGAAGCTCGCGATGACCATCCGGATCAATCGCTGCCGACAGGACCAGATTCGGCATATATGGCAAACGACGTACTAATCCAGCCAGGTTCGGAAACCAGGAACGATCTGCCCTCGACCGAGGGGCACGAATTTGATTCGTTCTTTGGCACGGCATTTGACGAGAAGCCGATCTGGAGGGAGCTTTACGAAAACGTTCATGACGTTTTCTTCCCACCGAAGCTTCCACCCCTGGTATTGACCTCGAAACCGATCCCAGTTCCGGACCTGATGGCGGTGAAAGCGAATCCGTGGGCGATCGGGACGTCGAGTTTCGTAAATCTTGCGATCCTGGCAGTCGCTATCTGGCTCGGGATTACCATCATCCATCCGCCGGTGAAGCAGGAGACGGCGATCAATGTGGATGTCAGTGACATCCTGAAGGCTCCCAAGATGGCGGCTCCCGCGGGCGGCGGTGGTGGCGGCGGATCGCACGATATTGTCGATCCCATGAAGGGCAAGCTGCCTCCGAGGATGAAGGATCCGATTACTCCGCCAATGGTTCCGATTCTGGAGAAGCCAAAGCTGGCGTTTACGCCGGCGATCAATGTTCAGAAGGACATTACGCTGCCGGACAATCCGCAATTGGAAAACTTCGGCGTGAAGAATTCAACGAACGTGCAGCTGGCTTCGAATGGCTCGGGCGGCGGTGGCGGCATGGGCAGCGGCTACGGCGGCGGCCTGGGTTCGGGTAACGGCAACGGCTATGGTCCGGGCACGGGCGGCAATACCGGCGGCGGTGTATATCGAGTCGGCGGCGGGGTCTCAGCACCTGTACCGATCTTCACTCCGGAAGCGGAGTTCAGCGATGAAGCGCGGCGCGCGAAGTATCAGGGCGTAGTGCTGATCACGCTGATTGTAGATGCGCAAGGGAATCCGCAGAATCCTCGCGTGACGCGGCCGCTGGGCATGGGGTTGGACGAGAAGGCACTCGAGGCAGTCCGGAAGTACAAGTTCAAGCCCGCGATGAAAGAGGGCAAGCCAGTTCCGGTGATGATGAGCATCGAGGTAAACTTCCGGCTGTATTAAAAGGCAGGGAATAGGAGTAACAAGCGAGCGAAGCGCATGGCGCTTCGCTCTTTTGTCTGTGCACACCGTTAACATCGACGGGCGTGGTCCTTGCCGCGTCTTTATCGCGTGCTCCAAATATCAATCGATTTACTCCGGCTTGTTACGAAGGCTCACGTGGTAATCTTCGAGGTTCGAACCGAGGAGGAGATTGCGATGCGTCTGGCGTTGCGGTCGTGCGTGATTGGGTGGATGGGGTTGGTAGTTGCGGGCGGATGTGCAACCTATGCGCGGGCCCAGGCGGATTATCCGTTTCGAGATACGTCGCTCTCGGATGGGGCGAGAATCCAGGACCTGCTGAAGCGGCTGACGTTGGATGAGAAAGTGCTGCTGATGTCGGATCATCCGAAGATCGAGCGCCTGGGCGTGGTGTTTTCGGGGCAGGTGGAAGGACTGCATGGAGAAGCGCTGGGTGGACCGGCGAATTGGGCAGCGCGCGGAAGGCAGCCAGCTCCGACGACAACGTTTCCGCAGGAAAAAGGATTGGGTGCGACATGGGACACGGACCTGCTGAAGAAGATTGGTGCGCTGGAGGGGTTTGAGGCGCGCTACTACTACCAGAATCCGCTGTGGGACCGGGGCGGAGTGGTGGTGCGTGCGCCGAATGCGGATCTAAGCCGCGATCCCAGGTGGGGTAGGACCGAGGAGTCGATGGGGGAGGATCCCTATCTTGTCGGAACGCTCTCAGTGGCATTCATCAAGGGACTGCAGGGGCCGGACCCGAAGCGATGGCAGGCTGCCGCGCTGATGAAACATTTTCTCGCGAATGAGAATGAAGACGGCCGGACGCACACGTCTTCGAACTTCGATGAGCGGCTGTTCCGCGAGTATTATTCGGTGCCGTTCCGGATGGGATTTGAAGAAGGCGGATCGCGCGCGGTGATGGCTTCGTACAACGCGTGGAATGGATCACCGATGATGATCAATCCGGTGCTGAAGGACGTGATGGTCAAGGAGTGGGGCAACGATGGATTGATCTGCACGGACGGCGGGGCGCTGGGGCTCTTGATTACTTCGCACAAGACGTTTCCAGACAAGGAACAGGGAGCGGCTGCGGCGGTGAAGGCAGGGATCAATCATTTTCTCGATCGCTACCAGGACGAGCTGAAGAAAGCATTGAAGGATGGACTGGTGACCGAGGCAGACATGGATGCGGTGTTGAAAAACCTGCTGACGGTTTACGTGAAGCTCGGCGAATTGGATCCGCCGGGAGCCGATCTGTACGCGAAGATCGGGCGGGAGTCGAATGGTGAGGTTCCGCCATGGGAGCGCGAATCGAGCAAGACGCTGGCGCGGCAGGTGACTGACGAATCCATCGTGTTGTTGAAGAACGAAAACAATACGCTGCCTCTGGACCGGACGAAGTTGAAGACGATTGCGGTGATCGGGCCGTGGATCGATACGGTTCTGCAGGACTGGTACAGCGGAACGTGGCCGTACAACGTGACGATTCTGGACGGCGTTCGCGAGGCTGCAGGCCGGAATGCCAGGGTGTTGTATGCGGATGGTTCCGATCCGGAGGAGGCTGCGGCGCTGGCGAAGAAGGCAGACGTGGCGATCGTCGTGGTGGGCAACCATCCCGTTTGCAACGCGGGGTGGGATCAGTGCCCGACGCCCTCGAATGGCAAGGAAGATGTGGATCGCAAGACCATCGTGCTGGAACAGGAAGAGTTGGTGAAGAAGATTTTCGCAGCGAATCCGAAGACGGTCGAGGTGCTGCGGTCGAGCTTTCCATATGCGATTGTCTGGAGCCAGCAGAACGTGCCGGCGATTGTGCACATGGTTCACAACAGCCAGGAAGAAGGGCATGGGTTGGCGGATGTGTTGTTTGGCGACTACTCTCCGGCGGGACGGCTGACACAGACGTGGCCGACAGGGGATGACCAACTGAAGCCGATTCTCGATTACAACCTGCTCGACGGCGAAACGTACCTCTACAACAAGCAGAAGCCGCTGTATGCGTTTGGCTATGGGTTGAGCTACGCGAGTTTTGAGTATCGTGGAGTAAGTACGAATGCATCCCGGATGGACCCCGAGGGCAGCGTCCAAGTGCATGTAAAGGTGAAGAACACCGGACGACGCGGGAGCGATGAGGTTGTTGAGGTGTATGTGCAGCACATGGGATCTGCCGTAAGCCGGCCGCAGCTCGAGCTGAAGGGGTTCAAGCGGGTGCATATCGAGGCGGGTGCGGAGAAGGATGTCGCGTTGGAACTGAAGGCACGCGATCTGGCGTACTGGGACACACCGGGGCACGTCTGGCGGGTGGAGAAGGAGAAGGTGCGCATCCTCGCGGGCGGATCCAGTGACAAGCTGCCTGTCCAGGCCATCGTAGAGGTGACGGGCACGAAGGACTTCAAGCCATAGTCAAGTGTGGTGCGCCGCGGAGCAGTCACGCGGTCGTGTGCGTAAACTGATTCGAATTTTCAGGACCTGCGATTGGGATGTCGCAGAATGCTGCTTCGCATCGGCGTACGGTAACGCGCGTAATGCCTGGGCTTCGAAAAGCGCAGGTGGACGAGTTTCCGCGGTGGCGTTCCTCTGTATTATCCAGATAAAGCGAGGCGCAGGTGATCGAACTGCAACGAATGGCCGTTTGTTCGTGGAGATGTAAGACAAGGGCATATTTCCGTTGCCAAATTGCGCAAGGATTGGCCTCGCAGGTATTCGAAGTAACCCGGAGAGAATCATGGCAGAGGTAAACCCCTGGCAGGGACGACGTGTATTCCTGACCGGGCATACGGGTTTCAAAGGCGGATGGCTTGCGCTGTGGCTGGCCCGCCGAGGCGCGCAAGTCCGCGGATACTCGATTGAGCCGTTCACCAAGCCCAACATGTTTACGGAGTCCTCCGTCGCCGAGGTTGTCGAGGACGTGCGCGGCGATACTCGTGACTACGCGAAGCTGGAAAGCTCGATGAAGGAATTTGCGCCGGAGGTGGTTTTTCACCTGGCTGCGCAGCCGATTGTCCGGCGTTCCTATCTTGAGCCAATCGAAACTTTTTCCACGAACGTGATGGGAACAGCGCACGTGATGGAAGCGATTCGGCAAACACCCAGCGTTCGTGCGGTGGTGTGCATCACGACTGACAAGGTGTATCAGAATCAGGAGTGGGTCTGGCCCTATCGCGAAACCGATCCGCTGGGAGGGCACGACCCTTATTCCGCAAGCAAAGCGTGTGCGGAGATTGTTAGCGCCGGATATCGCAGCTCCTATTTTTCACCCGAGAAGATCAATGAGCACCAGGTTCTTTTGGCAACGGCTCGCGCCGGAAATGTGATTGGCGGCGGGGACTGGTCAGAGTACCGGCTCATACCGGATTTGATCCGGGCTTTTCAAGCCGGGCGATCTGTCCTGATCAGGTTTCCGGGAGCCACGCGGCCCTGGCAGCATGTGCTGGAGCCGCTTAATGGCTACATCACGCTGGCGGAGCGATTGCTCGCACGGCAGACGCGGTTTGCATCGTCCTTCAATTTCGGCCCGAGTACGGACGATATTTGGCCGGTGGAGAGGATCGCCAACAAGGCTGTGGAGCTTTGGGGTGAGGGTGCGTCATGGACAAGGGAATCCACAGTTCCTCCTGTGCATGAAGACCGGTTTCTGCAACTGGACGCGAGCAAGGCGCGTTTTGAATTGGGATGGCAACCCCGTTTGCGGATCGAATCGGCTCTTGAATGGACAATCGCGTGGTATCGCGCGTGGAAGGATGGTGAGAACATGCGGGAGTTCACCTGGAGGCAGATAGGGAAGTTCGAGGAACTCAGGTCCCAGACAAAGTAGATCTCAACGGCCTTGCGCGAAGATGCTCTTGAGTTCTTCGGGCGGGATCACCTCAAGCTGCGCGAAGGTGCAGGTGCTGGGTTTGCGATCGGTGCGCCAGCGGCGAAAATGTGCCATGTGGCGAAACCGTCCGCTTTGCATGTGCTCGTAGGCGACCTCGACAACGAGTTCCGGGCGAAGCGGCTCCCAGGAGAGGTCTTTCCCCTGGCTCCAGCGGCTCTTTCCTCCGGGCATGCGCTGCTCGGCTGCATCGTTCCATTCTTCGAGATTTTTCCAGTCTTTCCAGGGATGATTGCGGAGGGAGTTTTTGCGATAGGGAGCGAGGGAAGAGAGAAGTGCATGCCGGGTTTCGCGAGAGAAGCTGGCGCAGACGCCGACGTGATGGAGAACCTTTGCGTCGTCATAGAGACCGAGGAGCAGCGAGCCCACTTCCTTGCCGGGGGCTTGCCGGTACCAGCGGAAACCGGCAACTACACAGTCGCAATCGCGCTCGTGCTTGATCTTGAGCATCACGCGCTTGTCGGACTGGTAGGGAAGGTCGTCGGGCTTGGCAACTACTCCATCGAGACCTGCACCTTCGAATCGTTTGAACCAATCGAGAGCGATTTTTCGATCGGACGTCGCGGGAGTGATATGTATCGGCGAGCTGGCGGATTTGAGCAGCGATTCGAGAGCTGAGCGACGTTTTTGAAATGGTTGCGAGCGAAGATCGCGTTCGCCCCTGCAGAGCAAATCGAAAAAGACGCAGGATGCCGGAGTTTGCTGCGCGAGGAGTTTCACGCGCGAGGCAGCGGGATGGATGCGCAGTTGCAACGCGTCGAAGTCGAGACGGCCGTTCCGTGCAATGACAAGTTCGCCGTCGAGCACGCATTTTGGGGGAAGCTGTTTGCGAAGGGGATCAAGCATGTCAGGGAAGTAGCGGTTGAGCGGCTTCTCATCGCGGCTCTGGATGAGGACTTCTTCACCGTCGCGAAAGACAATGACACGGAAGCCATCCCATTTCGGCTCGTAGATCCAATTGCCGGCAGTGGGGATCTGTTCGACGCGCCTGGCGAGCATGGGAAGAAGCGGCGGGTTGACGACGAGCTTCATGCGGGATTGGCGGACGCTGCGGCCACACGGGTGTGGATGCCGAGTGCATCAAGTCCTGTTGTATCAGGAAGAGCGCGGGGTTCTGTAGAATTCGGGCAGATGGATACGAACTCGAGAACAGCAGCGTTGAACAGCAGGTTTTCATTACCAGGGTTAGCACAGATTGTGGCAGGGAATGGCGGATTGGCGAAGATCAAGATCGAGACACGGTCGGCCAGTGCAGAGATCTACCTTCATGGCGCGCAGATAACTTCGTGGCAGCCTGCTGGAACGGAGGAGGTCCTCTTTTTGAGCGGGAAGTCGCATTGGCAGGACGGAAAGGCGATTCGAGGCGGGATCCCGGTGTGTTTTCCGTGGTTTCGCGCCAAGGCTGACGATCCTCATGCTCCTTCTCACGGATTTGTACGCACGAGGGAGTGGCAGCTTGAATCGATGTCGGCTACACCCGGACATGTGGTTTGCGCGCGCTTTTCGATCAGCAGCGATGATGAGAGCCGAAAATGGTGGCCGTTCGAGTTCCGCCTGGAGTACGCGATCACGGTTGGCGAGAGCCTGAAACTCGAACTGGCGATGACGAATACCGGGAACAAGGATCTGAGATTCGAAGAGGCTCTGCATACCTATTTCAAAGTGGGTGACGTGCGACAGGCGCGCGTGACCGGGCTGGACGGTGTGACCTATTTCGACAACCGGGACGGAAACCGCGAGAAGCAACAACAGGGGGAACTGGCCGTCACGCGGCAGACCGACAACGCCTACCGGAACGCGACCGGGCCGGTAGAAATCGCTGACTCGAATTTCGGGCGCCGGCTCCGGACCGGTAAGGAAAACTCGGCTTCAACGATTGCCTGGAATCCGTGGAGTGAGGGCGCCGCGGGACTAGCGGACTTCGGGACCGATGAATGGCAATCGATGTTGTGCGTTGAAGGGGGAAACATCCTGGACTCCGCGGTGACGCTGAAGGCCGGAGAGACCCATACGATGACAGTCGGGATCGCAGTCGCGCGTCCTGCTTGAGTGTTGCCGATCGGGACGCGCCAATTTCTTGTTATTGCATGGATGAAACTTCTCCACCAACTTTGAAGCTTCAGGCTGCATCACAGCAAATCTGGATGGTGGTGCATCACGGGACTGTAATTCCCGGTCGTCTACTGAACTCAGAAGCCACGGGCGCGCCCTTGCGCTAGTTGCACGAGAACGTCTGTCGTGCTCAACCAGGCGACTGGCCGGCTGAGTTCAACACCGGTTTCGAAGGGCACGTTCACGCATAACTGGCCGGGAGCCGATTCGGTGATCTCCGGAAATGGACATACCAATGGAATTGTGTGGGACCATGGATAAATTTACCGGCACTTACGTGCGAACGACGCGCTGACGCGAGCAAGAACTTGTACACGAGCGCAAACATCGGCAGCCCCACGCGCTGGGTTGCCGCCGACGGTAGTGAATGACAAGGTGTACGTGACTGTTTTTGGGACAGGATTATCGCGTTCGGATTGAGACCATAACAGGGGTCATCCCCATCAATTTATTGCAGAAAGGGCCGTTGGCAAAGGAGCACACCGTGCGAAGGCGGAATGGTCGCCTTGCATGGTAAACCTCTGAAAACACGAATTATTTCAGCGACTTAGACCTTTGGTTGTTACCAAAGTTTTGTTGACTCGTAACCCAGTCTGCCCTACTGTTATGACTCCAAAGCGATTTAAAAAAATCAGGGCCGTTGGAAGCGTTCAGCCCGTGACAAGTCCGCGTTGATTTCGTGGTCCGGCGCATGTGTGTGCAGATTAGCAGGCGTCGGGCACTGAGGTTTTTGAGGTTCCGGCATAACAGGCCGATTTCTCCTTGGTTAGGTCAAGACTCACGATTTCCGAAGTCTGACCAGCCTTTTTCCTAGCGGACATTTTGCAGAGCGGTGCGCACCTCGCCAAACCTTGATTGGTGAGTAGTGCAGAACCCGATTTGTCTTTGAAAGAACCTCTTCCCCCTCGGGGTGCCTTGTGCGATCAGTCCTGCTTGTTTTAAGCGTTCTCCGATCTGCTGAAGCTCGATTACTGATTAGCGAAGTTATCGGCGGGGCCGGCCACAAGCTGGTGCACGCTCAAGGGTGCGAGCAGGCGCGGGTCCTTCTGACCAACGGAGTCGAGCCGGACCTTGTATTTATCGAGGCATCGGAAAGCATCTCTGATCTGCACGAGGTCATTCGCGCTGCTCCCAAATCAAAAGTCTGTCTGATCTTGGGTCCCGGCGAGCAGATCCTGAGAGTTCGGGCGGCGGCGCTGGGAGTTACGCTCTTCCTGGAGCGTCCCCTGGTTGAGGGCGAGCTTGCAGCCATGATGGAGCAGGTGTGTGGGGAAAAGGGTGAATTGAGCGCCTGGGGAACGGATGAAACAGCGGTCAAGCTGCCGGGAAGCCCCATCCTCGAGGAGTTGGGCGACGGAAGGTATTTTCTTGCCGCGGCGCCTTCGATGACCAAGATTTACCGCCAGGTGCAACTGCTTGCCGATGTTGATGCTCCGGTCTTGATTCTGGGCGAGAGTGGGACAGGCAAGGAAGTCATCGCGCATCTTATCCACAAACACTCTCGTCGTTCGCAGCATCGTTTCGTGAATGTGAATTGCGCGGCTCTTCCCTCGGATCTGCTGGAAAGCGAGCTGTTCGGTTATCACCAGGGTGCATTTACCGGAGCCATCAAGGACAAGCCAGGCAAGTTCGAACTGGCCAACCGGGGTACGTTGCTTCTGGATGAGATTGGTGAAATGACCGCGCAGATGCAGGCCAAACTCCTGCACATCTTGCAGGATGGTCAGTTCAATCGACTTGGCGCCCGGGAAAGCAGCCGGGTGGACGTCAGGGTGCTCGCGGCCACCAATGTGCAGATTGAAGGCGCTCTTGTAGGCAAGACGTTTCGGGAAGATCTCTACTATCGACTGAATGTATTCACGATCAATGTACCGCCGCTGCGTGAACGTCGCGAAGAGCTGCCATATCTGGTTGAAGAGATCATCCGGAGATCGCCGCAGGAATTGCGGAACGGATCCGACTTCAGCTTTTCATCACGATTGATGGATGCTGTTTTGCTTTACGAGTGGCGCGGGAACGTGCGTGAGCTGCGAAACTTCGTAACACGCACGATGACGATGCGCGATTCAGATACCGCGATCCACGAACTTGAAACAAAGATAGTGGCTGGTTACCGCGTGGACCAAGATGAACCGTCTCTGAACTCGTCGTCGCGGGTTACGGAAAAGGCCGGGATGCGATCCATCATGCGCGACATGAAAGACCGCGCAGAGGCACAGATGATCCAGGATGCACTGGAAGTCTACGGCTGGAACCGTCGGCACGCGGCAAAGTATCTCAATATCAGCTACCGCGGGTTACTTTACAAAATCCAGCAGCATCGGCTTGCGCCAAAGGCCTCTGCGTGGAGCGGACCCGCTTCCGGCAAATAGCGCCGGACCCCCAAAACAATCGTTCCCGGACCTGCAGGGCTGCGCGTCCCCGTGCATTCGATTGCGTGAATCGCTCAGGTTGAGAATTCGCAGTCAAGTGTTCTCAGACTTGAGGTTGCAAAGCTTTGCACAGTGTCAGAGCAAATGTATGCAAAGTTTTGCAAACCCTGTTTTTCGCGAGGTCGTCTTTGGCGGAAGGTCAGTGATTTTCACCCAAAAATGGCAACAACGGAGACAAATGTTTGCGCTCTTTTCATCAGGTTTGGTCATGCTTTTGCTAATTGATCATTCGGATAACGAGAACGATGGTCGCTGAAACTGCCCAGACCTTCCGGCGCACCGAGCTTCCGAGTGTGGAGTTCATATTCGGGAGTACGCCCGGTATGCGCGAGATTCGAACCAAGATCGAACATGCCTCGAAGGATGATTTCCCCGTCCTGATCGAAGGCGAGAGTGGTACGGGGAAAGAGGTGATCGCCCGGTTTCTGCACGATCGTTCCTCTCGTCGAGATGGACCATTTGTGAAGGTTAACTGCGGTGCGGTCCCGGCTCGATTGCTGGAAGCCGAGATGTTCGGATACGAAAGGGGCACGTCGGGCACTATACAGGAGACGAAGAACGGGTCACTTGGGGTGGCTGCGGGCGGAACGCTCTTTCTCGACGAGATTGGTGAAATGGATTTGACGCTGCAGCAAAAGCTGCTCGGGACGATCAAGACGGGCTTCTACGGGCGCCAGGACAGCAGGGAACAACTTGGTGTGAACGCACGTTTCGTATGCGCATCGAGCCGAGATTTGCGGCTGGGACAGGGAGACGAATCCGTTGCCGAAGAATTGCTCCGCTGCTTTGCTCATCGTGCCTGCCTGAGCCCGCTTCGTGAACGCAAGCAGGATATTCCGCAATTGTGCGAGTACCTGGTGGAGAAGTTCGCGCGGAATTTTGGGCGGCGAGTTCCACGGCTCAGTCCATACGTGATGAGGGTGTTTGAACAGTGGAATTGGCCGGGAAACATCCGCGAACTGGAAAACTGGATTGCGCGGATCGTGATTTTCGGGACAGAGGAAGCAATCGGGCTAGAGTTCAGACGCCAACTAGGTCTGATGGGTGAGGGGTCGTCTCGGGAACATCGAGCCACGAACCTGAAACCCTACCGGGTGAGAAGGATGCGCCGCCGGGGTTAAAGGTGGGCGGCGGCCAGCAATGACGAGGAAGTAACCAGGGCCAAAGTACGACCGGGACAAGGGTAGGAACGACCTGCTAACGAAGATCGATTTTAGAATCAGTAATTTGGATTCCGGCGAAAGTAAGCAGAACGTTGTTACCGTGAGCGCGACTGGGAGGTTACCGTAGGGGTACTTCCGCGACCCTAAGGGGGCATTGAAGAAGACTCCGAGGTCACCGACTATTGAGCAGGATTTCTCGGCTTCTCCGGTGCAGTTGATTGGTGTTCGACAGCCTTGAAGTTGAGAGAGTTTCGGACGTCCGGGCAATAAAAAAAAGGCTGGGCATGTAGCTCACAGGGCGAAGCTATGTCGATGCCGGGCGCACCAAGCGATCAGATGGCAAAGGGGTGGCTATGTTGCAGGGCATGGAAATGCGAAGCGGACAGGGAGCCTGGTGTGCGATCTACACCCGCCATCAACATGAAAAGACCGTCAGCGAGATGTTGCAGGTCAAGGGTTTTGAGGTTTTTCTTCCTCTGTACGAGTCGGTGCGGCGATGGAAGGACCGGAAGAAACTGCTGTCGCTGCCGCTATTTCCGGGCTACGTCTTCATCCGAGGTGCAATCGAGCACCGGCTACCGGTGCTGACCACCCCCGGGGTGCACATGATTATCAGCAGGGGTGAGCGAGTCGCGACAATTCCCGAGGAAGAGATCGAGGCGATTCGCCGGACCGTGGAAGGGCAGTATCGGGTAGAGCCCCATCCGTTTCTTCGTTGCGGGGAGCGGGTTCGAGTGGTTAGGGGTTCTCTGGAAGGGGTGGAGGGAGTTCTGACCCGGAAGAAGAATCTGTACCGGCTGGTTTTATCAGTTGAAATGTTGGCGCAGTCGGTTGCGGTTGAGATTGATGCACTGGATGTTGTGCCGGCAATTCAGCGCAATGTGATTGTGCTCCATCAAGATGGTCAATTGCGGACGGACGCCCCCCAGCAGCGCAGCTCGTTGGCCGGCGACTAAAAGTTGGAAAAGGTAGACCAGTTCTTCGCAGTACACGATAAAGCACCGGAACCAGCTGTTACCGGATGCGGAAGTGGATCGACAGGAGTGGTTATGAAGTACGTTTCCCTGCAAGCGTTGGTTCTCGGAATGGTTATCGTTTTCCTGGGCTGCCAATCGGGTCAAGCGCAGTCCACCGGTGGTGAAGGTGCGTCGTCTGATGCGGGCTCAGGCGGGAAAGCGCACGACGAGAATTACATGATCGGCAATGACGATTTGTTGGCGATCAGCGTGTGGAAGGAGCCCGATCTAACCAAGTCGGTTCCGGTGCGCTCTGATGGCAAGATTTCGCTTCCCCTGGTAGGGGAGCTGCAGGCCGCGGGAAAGACTCCTCTGCAACTTGAGCGGGACATCAGTGAAAAGCTCAAGAACTTCATCACCGTTCCGGAAGTGACGGTGATTGTGGAGAAGGTGAACAGCAGGAAATTCAATATTCTCGGGGAAGTGTCAAAACCAGGTTCCTACCCGCTTACAGCCTCGACCACGATCATGGATGCGATTGCAACGGCAGGGGGCTTCCGGGATTTCGCCAAGAAGTCAGGCGTGTATGTCCTGCGCAAGACGGCAAGTGGTCAAGAGGGTCGCCTGAAGTTCAATTACAAGGACTTCATCAAGGGCAAGGACGTCGCCCAGAACATCAAGATCGAACCGAACGATACGATCATCGTTCCGTAAGGTGGCCACCATGCTCAAGATTGCCTGTTTCTGTCTTGCTGTTGCGGTAACTACCCCGCTATGGTCTCAAGTCGAGCCCAGTGCGACGGGTGGTGATTTCACCCTGGACGACAGTCGAATGATGACACCTCCGCCCGTCAGCGGAGATGCATATCCGATCACAGTGGGCGCGGAGAATCGCTCCAACTATGTATCCGCAGGGCTGGTTTTCACGAGTGCTTATCAGGACAACCTGCTGGCAGGGAATCGTGCAATCTCCGATGAAACTTACGCGTTCCTGCCTACGATCAGTCTCGAGCGAAGAACCCCGCGTCAAGGTGAAATGATCAATTACAGTTCCGGGGTCACTCTTTATCAGCACACGTCGGAGTTCAACGGCGTCTCCCAAAACGCATCGGGTGGATACCGCTTCCATCTGAGCCCTTATGCCGTTTTTGTGGTTCGGGACTCATTCGCCCAGAACTACAACATGTATAACCAGGGAAATCCTTTCGCTGGAGGGGGCGTTACCGGAACACCGGGATCACCCAACACGGTTGTGATTGCGCCGTTTGCGAACCAGCTCAACAATTCGAGCAGCGCCGCCATCGATTATCAATATGGTCGAAACGCAATGATCGGCGGAAGCGGAACGTATTCGTTCTTGAATTATTCGAATCTTTCGCAAGTCCAGGGTTTGGATAATTCAAACTCGAGCGGTGCGATGGGGTTCTACACCCGGCGGCTGAGCCGGTCTCAGTATGTGGGTGCGGCCTATCAATTCGCGAAGGTAATTACTCACCCAATTGCTACTTACACTTTGAGTCACACGGTTTTTGGGTTTTACACGATCTATTTGACCCGGAACTTCTCTTTTTCGATTCTTGGTGGTCCCGAGCATTACACGACCTGGAGCCCGAATACCCAAACGCAAGGAGCCTGGTCTCCTTCTGTGGAGGGGAGTTTCGCATGGCAGACAGGCCGGTCAAATGTGGTCACCAGCTATTCCCATCTGGTATCCGGAGCGGGTGGGCTGATCGGAACCTATCGTGCGGACACGGCGTCCCTATTCGGCACCGTGATGTTCTCCCGACGGTGGATCCTCAGCGGCGGACTCAACTACTCGAATTTTAATAACGTCAATTCGACCCTCGCAGTTTCAGAATTTGCAGCGGGGGGCAAGACGATTATTGGAACGGGGTCGTTGCAGCGCAGACTTACTCAGAGGTTGAATCTGGAGGGCGGTTACAGCCATTTCCACGAAAGTTATCCGACGATACCGGCGGCAGCATCTGCACCGGACTCTAATCGAGTGACCATGTCGGTCAGTTACCAGCTTAACCGGCCCCTCGGGAGATAGAGATGACCCAAGAACTTGAAGAGCAACAATCCGTAGATCTGAATTTCGAGAAGTATCTCGATATTCTTCGTCGGCGCCATATCTACTTCCTTGTGCCCCTCTTTCTAGGCTGGCTGGCGGTGTGGGGGCTGAGCTGGGTTTTGCCCACCACGTACAAATCGAGCACACTGATCCTGGTAGAGCAGCCGACGATGCCTCAGAATTATGTGGCTCCCAACGTGAACGACGATCTTCAGGACCGCCTGCAAAGTATCACCCAGCAGATTCTAAGCCGTACGCGTCTGATTTCGATCATCGACAAACTCGGCTTGTACGCAGGAATTGAGAGGCTCAAAACTCCGGATGACAAGGTCGATGCGATGCGAAAGGACATCAGCGTTGACTTAGTGCGCGACAGTCGAAACGGGGAGATTTCTGCTTTCCGGGTAAATTTTTCCGCTCACAATCCTGTTCTGGCACAGAAGGTGACGACCGAACTGTATCAGCTGTTCATCAACGAGAACGGAAGGGTTCGGCTTCAGGAATCGGAGGGGACAACAAGCTTCATTCAGAAGCAGCTCGAGGATGCACGGGTCACCCTGGCCGCCCAGGAAGCAAAAGTGAAGCAGTTCCAGACGATGCACCAGGGAGCTCTGCCCACGCAGCAAACCAGCAACTTACAGATTCTGGCCGGGTTTCAGGGGCAGCTGCAGAACGAGCAGGATTCGCTGAACACCGCAAAGCAACAGAAGGTGTACTACCAGAGCCTGATCGAGCAGTACAGGAATTTGCATGCAACGGGCCGGTCCGTCGATGGAGAGCCCACGGAGGTGACGGCGGTTGATCAGGAACTGAGGCGGCTGAAGGCGCAATTGACGGATCTCCAATCGCGTTATACAGACTCCTATCCGGACGTGCAGAGAGTGAAGGCCCAGATTGCCGATACGGAGAAACAGAAGCGGCAACTGCTGGCTGCCCCAAAAACGGGTTCAAAGCCGGGAACGGAAGCGGAGTCGACACCGCTGTTGCAATTACAGAGCCAGCTGGAGGCGAATCAGCTCGAAATCGGAAGCCGCGAGCGCGCGATTTCAGGTCTTCAGGCACGGATCGGCGAATACCAGGGGCGGCTCAACGCAGAGCCTGGCACCGAGCAGGAACTGGCCGAAATCACGCGCGGGTATGACCAATCGAAAGCGAACTACGACGACCTTCAGAAAAAGAAGAATGCATCGGTGATGGCCACAAGCATGGAACAGATGCAGCAAGGCGAACGGTTCACCATGCTTGATCCTCCGAGTCTTCCGACCAAGCCGGATTCACCGAATCGGTTGAAGTTCTGCGGATACGGGATCGCGACCGGTTTGGGATTGGGCTTCCTGGTGGTTCTTCTTTTCGAATTATTGGACGATCGGATGCATAGCGAAAAGGAAATCAAGACATTGCTGGCAGTCCCGATCATGGCCGAGATTCCGGAGGTGCTGAGCACCCTGGAAGAGCAGACCCAGAAACGCCAGTTGAAGCTGGGCTGGGCGCTGGCGGCAATTGTTTGCGCCGTGATCGTGCTGGGGTCAACATTCAGCTACTTGCGAGGATAGTTCAACACATCCATGTACAAGAGCTTCTACAATCTGACGCGCAACCCGTTTGACCTCACGCCGGACCCAACGTGTTTTGTACCCACGGTGCGGCACAATGAGGCACTCGCGGCACTTTACTATGGCATCCGCCGGCACAAAGGTGTCGTGGTGGTGACGGGTGAAGTGGGGACGGGCAAGACGCTGATGCTCCGTTGCCTGTTGCAGCTATTCAAAGAGAGCAGCGAGATTTCTTACGCATATCTCTTCAACTGCCGGCTCTCGGCGCACGAGTTCCTGCACTACACCGCGGCGGATTTCGGTCTGAACGTGGATGAGCACCAGAGCAAAGGCACGCTTCTGCTCGAACTGAGCAAATATGTCACTTCACGTGGGCTGCAGGGCCTTACCACCGTTCTGGTTGTAGACGAAGCACATAACCTGTCGATGGAGTTGCTCGAAGAGATTCGCTTGCTGTCGAATCTTGAGACCAACGACGATAAGCTTCTTCAGATTGTGCTGGTTGGCCAGCCTGAACTCGATCTGAAGCTGGACTCGTTTGAATTGCGGCCTCTGAAACAGAGAATCGCGTTGCGAGCTCATCTTGCGCCACTGGACGAGCAGGATACGGATCGGTACATCCTGGAACGGCTGACCATCGCCGGCGGCATAACGAGAACCGAGCCGTTGTTCGTGCCGGAAGCGGTGAAGTTGATCCATCAGTATTCGAAGGGCTTTCCCAGACTGATTAATACGATTTGCGAGAACTGTTTGATTACGGGCTACGCGCGGCAGTTACATGCAATCACCCCGGACGTGGTGTTGGGGGTTGCAAGGGATTTCCATCTGACCACCAATGGATCGAAGCTGGCGAAAAATGGGAAGGGCGACGCTGACCAGGATTTCGAGCGGGCCAAGAACTTCCTCCTGGATCTCTACGCTTCGACGCAAAAGAATACGGGATCCGAAATGGACTTGAATCCACCGATTGCGGTTGAAGCAGGGAAACATGAGTCAGATATTTGACGCTCTCCAACGTTCAGAAGCAGAGCGGAACGGCAGGAATTCCGGGGCGGATTCGAAGGTAACGGAATTGCTGCAACGCACGGAACGCCAGTCTCCCGGCGCCCGTATCCCTAATGAATCCACGGATTCGTGGAATGCGATTATCGCTCCGGAACCGGTGGTCAGCGTGGCCGAGCCGGAGAGGGAATCCAGCGTTGGCGTTTCGGCGGCACGTCAGGTCGCCACGGCGGTATTTCCGGCCGAGGAACGTGTCGAGGGGCCCATGCAATGCGAGGTTCTGTCGATTTCCCCACCGTCACAGAGCCACCTTGTATCTCTTCCGGAAGGGGAAAGTCCTGCAAATGAGGCGTTTCATCTTTTGGGTGTCCGGTTGCGGCATCTTCGGCGCCAGCGCCCGCTGAAAAAGGTCCTCATTACGAGCACGATCCCGCAAGAAGGCAAGAGCATGGTGGCTTCGAATCTTGCCTGCACGCTCGCTCTTCGAACCCAACAGAAGGTTCTGCTTCTGGAGGGTGATATCCGGCGGCCGACGCAGTCGAAGATCTTTGGAATCGGAAGCAAGTCGGGAATTTGCGCGTGGCTCAATGGTGAGCGGTCGCTTATTAACAGTATGTATCGGTTGGAAGGTCCAGGAATCTGGATATTACCCGCGGGCGAAGCCAACGGAAACTCGCTCGAACTGCTGCAGTCTGGGCGGGTAATTCCAATGATGGAGCAGCTGACCAACTGGTTTGATTGGGTTGTTATCGATTCGCCACCGATTCTTCCGCTGGCGGATACCAGCGTGTGGACAAACATGGCGGATGGAATCCTCCTGGTGGTACGGCAGGGTACAACGCAGAAGCGCCAGCTGCGGCGTGGCCTGGAGGCGCTTTCAACACAGAAACTGATTGGGGCGCTTTTGAACAGCGCGAGCAACGCTGCGCACACGGATTATTACTATCGCCCAAACAATCGGTTACCAAACGAGGATGCGGAAGCTTGATTTTACAGCTAAGCTGTTCGAGTCTCAGTAATCTCATGATCAAGAGTCGAGTTTGATTTTCTGCTGCTAGACATTTAATTGTGCTCCGGCGCTACCAACGTTCAAGCAAGTACAGGCCATTCCCGAAGTAGGCCGCGAAGGTTGGAGCAATGGACGATATGCCTTGGGAGGAATAAGTGAATACTGGAAGGCAAGGTCGGCCAGTCAATTTTGTTGATCCCCTGAGCGAACCGGCGGCAGAACGCGGGGTCCTCGATGCGGAAAGTTTCAGACGGGTTATCGCAGTAGAGCGCAAGCGTACCGAGCGTTCGAAGGCGCCATTCGTTTTGATGCTCCTTGAAATTGCCCAGGATAGCGAGAGAGCGGCACCGGTCCTCGGGACGGTTCTCTCGGTTTTGCTGGCTTCGAGTCGCGATACAGACCAGGTGGGTTGGTACCGGACCAAGACCACGATTGGCGCACTGTTCACGGGTTTGGTTGGCGGAGACAAGAGCGCCATCCTGATGACGATTCTGAGCCGGGCCACCAACACCCTTCGTGAAGAGTTGAGCTTCGAGCAGTTCAGTAAGATCAGCATTTCATTGCACTATTACCCCGACGATTGGGACGAAAGCGGTCCGGGGCGTCCTAGTAATCCTGCGCTCTATCCCGATCTTTCCAGCCAGGCCAGCACCAAGCAGCCGCTGTTCATCCTGAAACGCACGATCGACATCGTCGGCAGCCTGATTTTGCTGGCGATCTGTATGCCCTTTTGTGCCTTGATTGCTGCGGCTATCAAGGCGACGTCGAAAGGGCCAGTGCTTTTCCGGCAGCAGCGCGTTGGACAGCATGGCAGGCAGTTTGTATTCCTTAAGTTCCGGTCGATGTATGTGAACAATGATCACAGCGTTCACCGTGAATACGTGACCAAGCTGATCAAGAAGGAAGCTTCATCCTGCGGAACGGAAGGGCAGGGCGCAGTTTACAAGCTCACGGGCGACAAGCGCATCACTGCCGTTGGCGGGTTCTTGCGCAAGACCAGCCTCGATGAATTGCCACAGTTCATCAACGTTCTTTGGGGCGATATGTCTTTGGTTGGGCCGAGACCTCCGATTCCCTATGAGCTGGCCCAGTATCAGACCTGGCACCGTCGCAGGCTGCTTGAAGTGAAGCCAGGCATTACCGGATTGTGGCAGGTTATGGGCCGAAGCTCGGTAGACTTCGACTCGATGGTGCGCCTTGATCTGAAGTACGCGACGTCCTGGAGCCCCTGGCTCGACATCAAAATCCTGCTGCGCACGCCTCTCGCCGTGATCCGAGGATCTGGCGCCTACTGAGGACGATTCCTTAAAAATCAAGACTTTTTAACTGGCAAGCATCATCACTGATCCAGGTGTGGATTCCTGCGTATGTCATCCTCCAACCAATCAGCGATTCTGCGGAAAGTCGGCGAATCATGAAATTTGGCGTTATTGGTTACGGCTACTGGGGACCAAATATTGTACGGAACCTTGCAAGTCTCGAGGGTTCTCAGGTCCTGGCGATCGCGGAGATCAGCCCGCAGGCGCGCGTTCGGGCGCAGAAGGCTCATCCCGGAGTGAAGGTCATTGCAAGCGCGGCGGAAGTAATTACTTCGCCCGAGATCGATGCAATCGCTGTGGTGTCACCGGTTTGGACACACTACGAGCTAACCAAATCTGCTCTTGAGAACGGTAAGCACGTTTTTGTCGAGAAGCCGTTTACCAGCACTTCAGCCCAGGGTGAGGAACTGATCAATCTCGCAGTTCAGAAAAACCTCAAAATCATGGTCGACCACACCTTCCTCTTCACAGGAGCAGTGAAGAAGATCAAGCAGCTGGTCGACGATGGCGCGCTCGGCAATCTCTACTATTACGACTCAACCCGCGTTAACCTGGGACTGTTTCAGCACGATTGCAATGTCTTGTGGGACCTGGCGCCTCATGATCTGTCGATCATGGACTATCTATTGAAGGGCGATCCAGAGGCGATCGTCGCGACGGGACAAGGGCACCTAAATGGCCATGAAGATGTGGCATTCATGACTCTCTATTTCCCCGAGAAGGTGATCGCCCACATCAATGTGAACTGGCTTTCGCCCGTCAAGGTGAGGACTACGCTGATCGGCGGTGAGAAACGAATGCTCGTCTGGAATGATCTGGAAGCCGACGAGAAACTGAAAATCTACGACAAGGGCGTACAGATTGGCGGCCGGGAGGGCGTGTACGAACTGCTGGTCAGCTACCGGTCCGGCGACATGTGGGCTCCCCAGCTTGAGCAGGGCGAGGCGCTTCGCAACGAGCTGTCTTACTTTGTCGATTGTGTTTCAACGGGGCACGAACCGTTCAACAACGGTTGTGCTGGTCTGCGGGTTGTACGGATGCTTGAATCGGCGAGCGAGTCCCTGAATAAGAAGGGGGCCCTGGTTTATCTGTGAACGACTTTAACTGCGTCGCCGACAATGTGAAGTTGGGCGAGAACGTTCGACTCTCCAGGTTTATCAACCTTTATGGTTGCGAGATTGGAGACGAGACAAAGATCGGTGCATTTGTCGAAATCCAGAAGAATGCCAAGGTGGGTCGACGCTGCAAGATTTCGAGCCATACCTTCATCTGTGAAGGTGTCACGATCGAGGACAATGTCTTCATCGGTCACGGCGTGATGTTCACAAATGACACCTACCCCCGCTCCACGACTGGTGAGGGTGAGCTTCAGACGGAAGCCGACTGGAAAGTCGAGACCACGGTGGTCAAGCGCGGAGCCTCAATTGGTACCGGGGCAACGATTCTGCCCAATACGTGTATTGGCGAGAATGCGATTGTGGGTGCCGGCAGCGTGGTGACCAGGGATGTTCCTGCGAACGCAGTTATCGCCGGCAATCCAGCGAGGGTTTTGCGTTATGTGGAAGCGACGCAAGGTGGTCCGAAGCAGGACCGCGGCGTTTGACCTCTCCACGAGGACAAAAAAGCTTGCGAGGTAGCTGATCGTGTTTGTCGCTTCGGTCGCAAGTTCCTCTCATTTGTCCAACAATGGATTTCAGCTTCAGACTTCACCCAAAAATCATCCAGCATAGGTCAGGAGACAAGATGAAAACTGACATAGCTATCCCCTTCCTTGACCTTGTGACACCTCACAAGGAACTTGAAGAAGAATTAACTGCCTTGTTTCGCCGGGTTCTGAATTCAGCGGGTTTCATCGGCGGTCCGATGGTTGAGAACTTCGAGAACGCGTTTGCGGAGTTCTGCGACAGTCCCTGCGCAATCGCGGTCAACAGTGGTACAGATGCTCTTCGGTTCGCCATTCTCGCCAGTGGGATCCAGGCGGGCGATGTCGTCCTGACGGTACCCAATACCTTTATCGCCACAACCGAAGCCATCTCGCAGGCGCGCGCAATCCCGGAGTTTGTTGACATTGACGAACAGACGTACAACATGTCTGTCGTAATGCTGCGGCGATATCTGGAAAAGCAATGCATTCGCGAAAGATCGGGACGCCTGGTGAGTCTGCGCAGCGGGCGGCCGGTTACGGCCATCATCCCTGTTCATCTTTACGGGCAAATGGCGGACATGGACGGCATCCTGGACCTGGCCGAGCTTTACGGTTTGACGGTGATTGAGGACGCGTGCCAGGCACATGGCGCCGAGTACTTCTCAAAGAAACAGAACCGCTGGATGAAGGCGGGCTCAATGGGGCGTGCCGCAGCTTTCAGTTTCTATCCCGGAAAGAACCTCGGTGCTTGTGGCGAAGCCGGGGCCATCACCACCAATGATTCGGCGATGGCAGAGAAGATGAAGATGTTGCGCGATCACGGGCAAAGAAAGAAGTACTTCCATGATCTCGAAGGTTATAACGGCCGTCTCGACGCGCTGCAGGCAGGGATTCTGCACACGAAATTGGCGCATCTAGAGGGATGGAATGCTCGCCGGCGCGAAATTGCATCGGGGTACAACCGTCTGTTCGCGGGCAATGACGCACTCGGGCTTCCATTCGAGCCAAGCTGGTCGAAGGCTGTCTGTCACCTTTACGTGATCCGCACTGCAGATCGGGAGGGGATGATGGAGCACCTGAAGCAGGCCGGCATCGGTACTGGAATTCACTATCCGGTTCCGCTGCACCTTCAGAAGGCTTATGTCTCGCTCAACTATGGCGCAGGAGATTTTCCGGTTACGGAGAGAGTAGCTTCGGAAATCCTGTCCCTTCCTATGTTTCCGCAGCTGACCGATAAACAAGTGGCCTGCGTTGCGGCCGAGGTTCTCGCGTTCACGTCGCCTGTCCGCCAAGAACTATCCGAGCCCAAGGAAACGTCATTGGATGCCGTGCAGCAGACGGCATAACCAGATTGCCTCATCAAGTCATAAGAACCGAGCCATTCCATTGAAAATAGTTTCCGTTATCGGGGCACGCCCGCAAATGATCAAGGCATCCGCAGTGAGCCGCGCCTTGCGCAAAGAGCATGAAGAGTTTCTCGTGCACACTGGCCAGCACTACGACTACGAGATGTCGGACATCTTTTTCAAGGGTCTCGAGCTTCCGACTGCGGATGTCAACCTGAATGTCGGGTCCGGATCTCATGGAGCGCAGACCGGGGCGATGCTGTCGGGGATCGAAACGGTTCTGCAGCGCGAAAAGCCGGATTACCTGCTGATCTATGGCGACACGAATTCGACGGTTTCCGGCGCGCTTGCGGCGGCAAAGCTCTCAGTAAAGGTCGTGCATGTCGAGGCCGGCTTGCGCAGCTTTAATCGTCGAATGCCCGAAGAGATCAATCGCGTGGTTGCAGATCACCTCTCAACCTTGTTGCTGTGCACCAGCGATGAGGGGGTTCGGAACCTTTCGGCGGAAGGGATTACGAAGGGTGTCCATGTCGTCGGCGATGTGATGGCGGATGTTCTGAAGTGGGCACAGAAGAGACTCGCGACCGAACCTTCCAACATCCTGGATGAGCTTGACCTGGAGCAGAACAGCTACCTGCTCGCCACCGTGCATCGGAGCGAGAACACGGACGATCCGGAGCGTCTCGCACAGATCCTGGATGCTTTCAATTCGATCGATGAAGTGCTTGTATTTCCAGTGCATCCGCGAACGCGAAAGCTCATCCGTGAAGGGAGCTACACGCTCAAGCCCCACATCAAGTTGATCAATCCGGTTGGATATCTCGAGATGGTCACATTGACATCGAATGCCCGGATGATCCTCACCGATTCCGGCGGCCTGCAGAAAGAAGCGTACTGGCTGAACGTGCCGTGCCTGACCATGCGCAACGAGACGGAATGGGTTGAGACAGTCGACGCAGGATGGAATGTGCTCGTCGGGTGTGACTCCGCAAAGATTTTCGGGTCAGTACGATCATTCGCACCACCGCAGAAACATCCAGTGCTTTACGGGGATGGCCACGCCTCAGAACGCTGTGTCGAACTGCTGAGATCGCCTGTTTCCCATCAAGAAACGGTACTCAGCGCGAGCAACTGAGAGCGAGAGGAGCAAACATGACTAGTCAATCAATCAAACCACAACCCCGGGTCGCTGTTGCTGGGGTTGGCTATTGGGGCAAGAATCTCGTTCGCAACTTCCACGGTCTGGGTTCTCTGGCGGCACTCTGTGATGCAGACTCGAGCGTGGAGGCGAGTTATCGCGAGAAGTATGGAGACTTCAAGTTCTACACGGAATTCGACGGTGTGTTGGCAGATTCGTCGATCGCCGCCGTTGCACTTGCGACGCCCGCAGTAACGCATTATGAATTGGCGAAGAAGGCTCTGGAGGCAGGGAAGGACGTCTTCGTTGAAAAGCCGCTGGCGATCAATGTGAAGGATGGCGAGCACCTGGTGCAGATCGCTAAAGAGCGCGGTCGGGTACTGATGGTGGGGCACATTCTTCGCTACCACCCTGCCATCTTGAAATTGCAGGAACTGATTCAACGGGGCGAACTGGGAAAAATTAACTACCTGTATTCAAATCGATTGAATATCGGCAAGATTCGCACCGAAGAGAACATCCTGTGGAGCTTCGCACCGCACGACATCTCTGTAATGCTGGCTCTTTTGAACGAGATGCCGGCGCACATTGCCTGCCAGGGCGGCGGATATCTCAATCACGATGTTTCCGACGTTACGCTGAGCCACTTTGGTTTCGCGAGCGGAGTGCAGGCACACATCTTCGTGAGTTGGCTGCATCCTGTAAAAGAGCAGAAGCTGGTTGTGGTCGGGTCGGAGAAGATGGCCGTATTCGACGACACTGCAAAAGAGAAACTGCTGCTCTATCCACACAAGGTCCAGTGGCGCAATCGTATTCCAACCGCGGTCAAGGCCGAAGCGGAAGTTGTGCCTCTCGAGGACAGCGAGCCCTTACGGTCGGAATGCCAGCACTTTCTAGACTGCATCGTTTCGAGGAAGGAACCAGTCAGCAACGGGGTTGAGGGTTTGAGAGTGTTGCGAGTTTTGGATGCCTGCCAACGAGCCCTCGAAAGTGGACCCGTCACGCTGGCTCCCAGTGCTCCCCAGGTTGCGAAAGAGGAACGTAAGTACTTCGTTCATGAATCGGCTTACCTGGATGAAGGTGCCCAGGTGGGTCCTCGGACAAAGATCTGGCACTTTTCTCACGTCATGAAAGGCGCACGTATCGGCGAGGCCGTAGTGATTGGCCAGAACGTGAATGTGGATGGCGGGGTCGTCATTGGAAACAATGTAAAGATTCAGAACAACGTCTCGGTTTACACCGGTGCGGTGATTGAAGATGACGTGTTTCTGGGGCCATCGTGCGTACTGACGAATGTGACCAATCCGCGCTCCCAGGTAAGCCGGCACTCCTTGTACGAACAAACGCTTTTGAAGCGAGGCTGCACGGTCGGAGCGAATGCAACGATCGTATGCGGCGTAACCGTCGGCCGGTACGCGTTTGTAGGCGCAGGATCGGTGGTGACCAAGGATGTTCCGGACTTTGCGCTGGTAGTTGGCAACCCGGCTCACCAGGTTGGATGGATGAGCCGTCACGGCCATCGCTTGGATTCAACTGGCGACGATGGCATTCTGCGGTGCCCGGAATCGGGGTATCGCTATCAGGAGATAGAGCCGGGAATACTTCGCTGCCTCGATCTGGATGAAGAGGCGCCGCTTCCCGCCGAACTCTCTGTGGGTCAGAAATCATACAGGCAGTGGAAAGAGGAGACCAAGTATGAATGTTCCGTTACTCGATCTTAAGGCGCAATACGCTTCGATCAAAACCGAAGTAAACGCCGCCATAGCCGAGGTCCTGGAGTCACAAGCGTTCATCCTCGGGAAGAAGGTGGAGCAGTGCGAGAAGGAGATTGCGGCTTACTCCAACTGTGGTCATGCAATTGGTGTGTCGTCTGGAAGCGACGCATTGCTCGTCTGCCTGATGGCCGAGAACATTGGCGTCGGCGATGAAGTTATCACCACCCCCTATTCTTTCTTTGCTACGGCGGGCGCGATCGCGCGTGTGGGAGCGGTTCCGGTCTTCGTCGACATTGACCCGCTGACCTACAACATCAATGCGAGCGAAATCGAGTCGCGTATCACGGAGAAGACTCGTGCGATCATCCCGGTCCACCTGTACGGCCAAATGGCAGACATGGATCCGATCATGGATATTGCTCGACGGCATAAGTTGATCGTGATCGAGGATGCTGCCCAGGCCATCGGATCTGAGTACAAGGGCCGCAGGGCCGGATCCATCGGCGACTATGGCTGCTTCTCTTTCTTCCCATCGAAGAACCTCGGCTGCGCCGGTGATGGCGGGATCGTGGTGGCGAACGATGCGCAAAAGGCGGAAAAGGTCCGGTGTCTCAGGGGCCACGGCGCAAATCCGAAGTACTACCACAGGTTGATTGGCGGCAACTTCCGTCTTGATGCCATTCAGGCAGCTATTGTGCTGGCAAAACTCCCTCATTTGGATTCGTGGACTGCGGCGCGCCAGGCGAATGCCAAGCGTTATGATGCGCTTTTTCAGGAAGCAGGCGTTGCGGCTAAACTTCCCAAGATCAAAGCTGATCGGCACATTTTCAATCAATATGTGATCCAGGTAAGTAACCGCAACGAACTTCAAGCCCACCTGAAACAGAAGGGAATCGGGACAGAAGTGTACTACCCGGTGCCGCTGCATCTGCAGGAGTGCTTCTCTTACCTCGGCTACAGCGAGGGCTCGATGCCGCATAGTGAACGCGCAGCAAAAGAAACCCTGGCGCTCCCGGTGCATCCTGAATTAACGCAGGAGCAGTTGGAGTACGTGGTTGAAAATGTGTGTGCATTCCTGCGCGAGGCTGTTCCGGCGCTAGCTGCCAATTAACCGCAGTGCCCGGAGAGATCGATCCTTGATTGGGGTGAAGGCAAGGCCAGGGCAGGAATGGGCTGTCGAAGAGTTTTTCGAGCTCTTCAAAACACCGTGGGAGTTCTTTCGGAGCGATCAGGTTTACGACGTCGTAATCGCAACCTCAAACGACGTTCCGAAAATCGACAAGGGTCTTCTGCTGATCTATCAGGCGGAGCATCTGGAATGGGACGAGCGGCACTCGCTTGTAGGCTCTGAGCGCCGGAATGCCGGGAGTGTTAAACACGGGAACGTGACACTCCCGATTTACGCAGGATTGCTCTCATTCGATGTCGTACCCAACTTGGCGATCTGGGCAGATGCCGGCGAGGGCGGGGCGATCGTGGTTTCGCTTTCCCAGGCACCCCTGAAGGTTGTGCGACTCGGCTACAACCTGTTCGATGAGGTCGAGTTCCTGCTCACCCAAGGGCAACCCATCGAGAACGCGGGTATACCCACGCTGGATTTGCACGTGAGCATGCTTCGCGATTGCATCCTCGATGCGGGCATCCCAATCGCCGAGATCCCGCCCGTTCCTGCCGGGCACAGCTTTGCGGTTTGTCTCACGCATGACATCGACTTCATCGGGATCCGGCAACACTTTCTCGATCACTCGATGTTCGGGTTCGTCTACCGCGCGACGATCGGATCGATTCAAAGGTTTATCCAGAAAAGACTCACTGTTCCTCAGGTGATGCGCAACTGGGCAGCAGTTGCGTCTCTTCCCCTGGTTTATGCGGGGCTTCTTCGCGACTTCTGGGAGCCATTTGAGTGGTATCTCAGCGTTGAAAATGGCCTGGATGTTACATACTTCCTGATCCCGGTTAAGCATCATCCGGGAGATGGCCTATCGGGATCTCGGGCAAACCTTCGTGCATCTGCTTACGACGTGACGGACATACCCGAGACTGCGAAACGATTGCTGCAACATGGCTGCGAAGTTGGTGTGCATGGAATCGATGCGTGGAACAGCGTTGAAAAGGGGAGAATGGAAGCGCAGCGCGTGGCTGACAGTGCGGATCAAATGCCAAAAGGCATTCGGATGCACTGGCTGATGTGGGACCAGGACAGTCCCTCGAAACTCGAAAGCGCGGGATTCAACTACGATTCGACCGTCGGGTATAACGAAACCATTGGCTATCGGGCGGGAACGAGCCAGGCATTTTGCCCGAAGGGGTCGAAGGAACTGCTCGAACTACCCATGCACATTCAGGACGGCGCATTATTTTACCCGCAGAGGCTGAACCTGTCAGAGAAAGAAGCAGCGGAGGCTTGCAGTCGCATTTTCGATCACGCGAAGCAGAACGGTGGCGTCGCTACGTTGATCTGGCACGATCGAAGCCACGGTCCGGAAAGATTCTGGGGCAGCTTTTATGTGAGTCTGATCGAGACTCTGAAGAGCTCTGATGTGTGGTTTGGCACCTGCGCTGACGTTGCGGAGTGGTTTCGCGTACGTCGCAGTGTGAAATTCAAGTCGGAAAAAGTGGAAGGCGGCCGGCGTGTTCGCATGGTAAGCGCGCTGGGGGCAAATAACCCTGGAATGAGAATTCGAATCTACAACAAACATTCATCATCCGATGACACCCAACCAGCATATTCCGAGTCATGCTGGGACGGGCGATCTGCGCAGGAGGCTCTCCTGTGATCTCTGAACATCTAAAACTTTGCTTGCCTGGGCTGCGTCTCAAATGAAATCTATTTGCATAGTTTCTCAATCGGATTACGACATCGATCCGCGAGTGCGACGCAAGGCCGAAGCTCTGGCGGCGGCGGGTTATCAGGTTGATGTGCTGGCTCTTCGGCCGCCGAATCGCGAGGCGAACTATTCCGTCAACGGGGTCAACGTCAAAACGTTCGCACTTGGCAAAAAGAGAGGATCTCTTGCCCGCTACGCATACGAGTATGCGGCGTTTCTCGTTTGGGCCTGCTTCCATATCACTCGCGGAACACAGAAGAGCAAATATTCGGTTATTGACGTAAACACCTTGCCGGACTTCCTGATCTTCGCAGCAGCGTTCGCCAAAGTACTTGGGGCCAAGGTGGTTCTGGACATGCACGAAATCACGCCCGAGTTCTACATGTCGAAGTACGGCGTGACGGAGAAATCCTGGCGCGTACGTCTCTGCACGTTTCTAGAGAAGATGAGCTTCGATTTCGCGGACCAGGTAATCACGATCAATCACCCAATTCAGGAACTGCTGCGTAAGCGCGGACTGCCGCTGGAAAAATCGATGGTTATCACGAACTCAGCCGATGATGCCAGGTTTACAAATACCACGGCGCGCCGTGAGATCGCACCGGCTGATCACGCTGATCGCTTTGTGATGATGTATCACGGGACCCTGACCAAGATTTACGGACTTGACATTGCAATCGAAGCGTTCGCGCTGGTGCACAAGGAAATACCCGGTGCAGAAATCTGGATACTGGGCCAGGGGCCGGAAGTCGGGCTCCTGCAGGAGCTGATACAGAAGCACGATCTCAGTTCGAAGGTAAAGCTGGTGGGTTCGGTTCCGTCTGCCGAGATTCCGGAATGGCTGGCGAAATGCGATATCGGCATCCTTCCCATTCGTCGCGACGTCTTCCTGGAATTCGCCTTTCCGAACAAGCTGCCGGAATTCATCTTGAGTGGTAAGACCGCGATCGTATCCCGACTGGGGGCGATCCGCTACTATTTCGATGAGGACGCGGTTGCATATTTTGAACCGTGCGATGCAGCGGACCTTTCCCGGCAGATGGTGCGAATGTACGAGGATCAGAAACTCCGGGTCAGTCTTGCCTCTCAGGCGAAGAAGCAATACGCGCCAATCAGATGGGATGTAATGAAGCGGCGTTACCTTGACCTGATCGGTGAACTCAGCGAAAGCAAAAGCCGGGAACGAGAAATCGAGGCCGTCTCTCGATGAGTTATCGCATCGTGTTCTGGATTTCGGAAGAGTTGTGAGAGCTAACGTGGAACCAATCGAGATTGGGAAAAAGCTTCTGGCCTATTGCGCCGGCCAGGAGTGGGCTGGGTATGATCCCTATGACGCGTTGAACAGCAAGTTCGTCGAGTCATCCCCACTTCTGCAGAAGCGAATTCCATCGCTGGTTCTTACCCAGTTGCTGAAGCGAAGCCCGATCAACTTGAGAGGGCCGCTTCTGATTCCGAAGAGGCAAAATCCCAAGGCACTTGCTCTCTTTATCTCTTCCCTGGCGCGCAATCCCGAATTGGCTGGGGATCGCGCGGAAGGAATGATCGATAGTGTGCTCGAGCAACTCGTGGCGCTGCGATCGGCTGGAACAACTTATTGGTGCTGGGGCTACAGTTTCCCGTGGCGCGGCCGCAACATGATCGTGAAACGTTTCGAACCGAACCTCGTGTGCACAGACTTTGCGGCGACCGCGATTCTGGATCTTTATGAGGTGCGACGCCAGCCTGAGTTGTTGAAGATGGCGGTCAGTTCGGCGGAATTTATTCTGAACGAACTCTACTGGACAGGCGAGGGCGATGTCGCTGGATTTGCATATCCTCTGGCATCGATTCGGAACCAGGTGCACAATGCGAATTTGCTTGGGTCTGCCTTGTTGTGTCGCATATATGCATTAACCGGCGACCAAAAATTTGTGGAGCCGGCGTTGAAAGCGGCACGGTATTCCGCATCGATGCAGCGGGAAGACGGCTCATGGCCTTACGGAGAAGCCAAGACTCAGGCGTGGGTGGACAACTTCCACACCGGATACAATCTTTGCGCGCTTCGTGCGATGCGTCACTCTCTGAAAACCGACGAGTTCGACCAACACCTTGCAAAGGGGCTGGCGTTCTATCGGGATCACTTCTTCCGCACCGATGGTGCGCCGAGATACTTTCACAACGGCACCTACCCGATCGATATTCATTGCGTTGCGCAGAGCATCCTTACGCTGGTGGAGTTCGCAGACTGGGATGAGGAATACATGCGACTGGCAAGACGGGTGTATGAATGGGCCGTTGAGCACATGTGGGATGAGCGCGGCTTTTTTTACTATCGTGTGCTTCGCTTCGGGCGGATCCGAACTCCGTATATGCGTTGGTCGGAGGCCTGGATGGTGCGGGCGCTGGCCGAACTGGCACGGGCTTTGCAGGGCGGCGAGAAGGGCGCCAGGGGAATTGAGAGGATGGTGCCTGTATGTTGAAGACACCGAACTACGTAGTGATTACACCTGCGAGGGACGAGGCCGCTTTTATCGAGCTCACGATCAAATCGATGGTCGGGCAGTCTGTCAAACCGCTCAAGTGGGTAATCGTGAGCGATGGATCGACAGATGGTACCGATGAAATCGTAGAACGATACGCGGAGCAATACGATTGGATTGAGTTGATCCGAATGCCAGAGCGCAAGGAGAGGCATTTTGGAGGGAAGGTATACGCATTTGCTGCCGGTTATGAGCGTGTGGCTGATCTTCCATATTTGGCAATCGGTAACCTGGATGCCGACACATCGTTCGACTCGGGGTACTTTGCTTATCTGCTCGACAGGCTCGACGAAGATGCGAAGCTTGGTATCGTCGGTGGACGACTTGTGGATTTCAGTTCTGATCGGCCGCGGAAGTACACGACCGCGGATCCCGAGTATGTTTCTGGCCCATGCCAGCTATTTCGCCGTGAGTGCTATGAGGGTATCGGCGGCTATCAACCGATGAAATCGGGCGGTGTAGATCTGGTAGCAACACTGAGTGCCAAGAAGGCAGGTTGGAAGGTAAGGACATTTCCCGAGATTGTCTGCCACCATCACCGCCGCATGAACGGGGCAGAGATGAGTGGCTTTCGTGAGCGCTTACACAGAGGGCGAATGGACTACCTGCTGGGAACCCATCCGCTTTGGGAAGTTGCACGCAGCTTCTATCAGATGAAGCAAAAGCCTTATTTGATAGGTGGCGTTCTGATTCTCTTCTCCTATTTTTGGCAGTTCCTGCGAGGTGCCACCCGCACAATGCCGCAGGAACTCATCGAGTTTCGGCGGAGAGAGCAAATGCGAAATCTGAGGCAGCGCTTCAAACGTCTTGTTCCCTTCAGTGACCGGGCAACTGGCACCAAGACGAGAATTGCCTAAGGTGCACCCTTTCTCAAAATCATGAACTCGACAACGACGGCTGAAATCAAGAATGAAACGGGCACTGCGGGTGTCGATGCGGCACCTCGCCCAGCCATCAAGCGAGTGCTCATCTTAGATGGCTACTCGTCGCGCACATTGGCGTGCGTCCGCTCCTGGGGCAAGAAGAATCTGGACTTTGTGGTAGGTGGTGAGTCTGCGCATGATATGAGCCTGTTCTCACGTTATGCGCGACGGAAATGTGTCTATACAAGTCCCAAGCAAGACATTGCACGGTTTGTCTCGGACTTGAATCGCCTCTCTCGGGAATTCTCGGTAGATCATATTCTGCCAACGTCCGAGGCCGCGATTTTGGCTTGCTTGGATCACGAAGAGGAACTTCTAGCAGTCCCGATTATCCCGCGGCGTCATGAGATTGAGATCGCATTCAGCAAAATGAATACTTTGCGGATGGCACAGTCAGTCGGGATAACGGTGCCGAAGACAGTTCTTCTTTCCCGGGAAGATTGCGAGAAGCCGGAACTCGGCGAACTCAGGTTCCCGGTTGTCGTGAAGTCGGAGAGCAGCGAGACGGTCCAGTCTGCCAAGACCATCACAAGCGGCAAGACCTTCTACGCCTTCGGACGGGCGGAACTGGAAGCGGAATGCGCGTTGCGCCGGGCGAGAGGCGAGTCAGTTCTGCTGCAGGAGTTCATTGATGGTTATGGGATCGGCGTCTCAGGGGTGTTCAGTGAAGGAAAACCTATTGCGCTGATTGGTCATCGCCGCATTCGCGAAAGCAATCCTGAAGGTGGGCCAAGTGCTCTTGCGGAAACAATAGAAGTCGATGGAAAGCTGTTAAAGGACTCTTGCGCCTTGATCGAGGCTATCGGCTTCAACGGCCCTGCCATGGTTGAGTACAAGGTGGATCGTCACAATGGGCGCGCATACCTGATGGAGATCAATGGGAGGTTCTGGGGGACACTTCCGTTGGCACAAGCAGCAGGTCTTGATCTGCCGTACATCTATTGGAAGACGCTCACCGGAGAAGAAATAGGCGAGGACGAAAAGCGATACAAGTGTGGAATCAGAGGCAGAAACGTTGTCGGTGATACGAAGTGTCTGCTGATGCGCTTGAAAGGAAGCTCCCGGGCCTGGCCAGGGGAGAAAATCGGACGAGCAAGCGCGATTCGGTCTTATTGCGCATCATTTTTTGATCGGCAGAGCAGCGAACTGATCTACGCCCCCGATGATCCATTGCCATTTCTTGGCAGGCTGGTACAGCGGAAGTCGTAGATCGAATGACGACATCTATGCAAAACCTCATTCAAGGGACATTCCATTTCCATTCGACATACTCTCACGATGGAAGACACTCGATCGCAGAGATCGCATCGTCGTTGAGCCGCAGGGGGTATTCCTTTTGCGTGATGACCGAGCATTTCGAGGATCTGGATGCCGCGAAGCTGGATTGCTATGTTCGGGAGTTGGAAGAGGCTTCTGCAGCTACCGGCTTTGTCTTTGTCCCAGGTGTCGAGGTGCACCTGTCGGGCATTGACACGATCTTTTTCCCGGTCAGAACTTATGACGAGATAAAGCAATACGAGTCTGATCCTGAGCGCAACAAGGATTCATTCTGCAAGGTGCTGGCACATCCAACCAAGTACCGGTTTGACGACGTCATCAGACACTTGGAAAGGTACGAGCTGGATGGAATCGAACTATGGAACCAGCAGGCGGACGGAAGTAACATCCCGCCATTCGAACTCCTCAAGGCGCTTGAGACCCTGAAGGATCGCCGAGAATATCGATACTTCTTCGGCTGCGACCTGCACAGCGCAGAATTGGCGGTAAGGAACGTGCTGGTTCTCGATGGAAGTGTTGAACGCACATCGGGAGAAATCAGCACGGCACTGAAGTCCGGAGAATTCACGTCGCAGAATCTTCCAACTGGTCTCCAATTTCGCAATCCAATCGACTGCCGCGAATTCGATTCCTGGGTGCAGGCAGTTCGAAGCCGATCCTATTTTGCCGGCAAAATCCTTCGCAGTGTGCGCCGGTGCTTGAGATCCGTCTACAAACAACTTCCACGCGGTGCACAGCGCTCACTCAATGATGTCAAGAATACGGTCAGAAACAAGATCTGAGGCCAGTTTCCAAGTATCTCTATGATTGAATGTATCTTCACAATTGATTACGAAGTTTACGGGGACGGCACAGGCGCGCTGGAGGAACTGGTGTGCGGTCCGACAGAGCGTCTACTGGAAATCTTCGACGAGTGGGATGCGAAGTTTGTGAATTTCGTTGAGGTCGCCGAGTTCGAAAAAATCGAGATGGCCGGTACCGACGCTGCCATCGGCAAAGTTAAGGCCCAGATCAAAACGATGTATCACAAAGGCTATGAGATTGCCTTGCACCTGCATCCACAATGGGCCAATGGGAAATTTGAAAACGGGCATTGGCACCTGGATTCGAGTGAGTACAACTTGTGCACGCTACCGACGAGTCGTATCTCTCAGATCGTCGATGGTGCATTTGGCTACCTAAGACACGTACTCGACGACTCGAACTTTAGTCCGCTTTCGTTTCGCGCAGGGAACTGGCTGTTTCAGCCCACAGCATCTGCAGCAAAGGTATTAGGCGAGCGTGGTGTCAGAGTTGACTCATCCGTATTCAAAGGTGGGGTGCAGCGCAACCATGGCCTGGATTATCGAGCCGCAAGCAAAAATGGTTATCTCTGGCCGTTCAGAACAGACGCGAACAAGGTTGATGCTTCAGGCGACTGGATCGAGGTTCCGATATACACGGAAATGGTTCCGGCCTGGAAGATGGCTACAGCAAAGCGGCTGAAATTCGTGAACGGCGGTGGAGTAACAGCTCGGCCTGCCATGCATAAGGTGAACCGAGCCCTGGATCTGTTGCGGATCCAATATCCCAAAAAATTCGATTTCTGCCGCATGAATTTTGAAGAATTGACGAGTATGATCAACCGGGTCATACGCGAAGATCAGGCGACACCCGATGTGTATAAACCGCTGGTTGCAATCGGGCACTCAAAGGACCTGACGGATTTCAAGACGATCCATGATTTTCTGGCATTTTTGCATAGCAGCCAGATCGGAATCGCTACGTTTCAATCAAGCTGGCCACGACTGCTCGAGGCATCGAGGACGGTGAGCGGGTCTGCGGTAGACGCGTGAGGCTGGCGAAAGATGCACGGCGAATACAACCGGTTCCGATTTCAAGCTGACGAACAACGATCACCAAAACAAATCAACACTTACTTGATGGGGGATGAAAAGGATGAATGCTTTGATGAGGCCACTAACGATCATGCGAGGATTGGCCAAGAGGTATGGTCCGTCGAAGCTCAAGATGCTGCTCTGGGATGAAGAATTTGCCAGCACGCATTGGGATTTCATCGACAATACCGCTGGTGATTGCGTATATCCACCTATCGAGAAGTATTTGAACAAAGGCAGCATTCTTGATTTGGGATGTGGTCCGGGCAATACGGCAAATGAGATTGCGGATAGCGCCTACACCACCTACGTCGGTGTGGACATATCAGAAGTCGCCCTGGCGAAGGCAAGAGCGCGAACGGAGCGGGATGGCCGAACTGCGAAGAACAGCTTTGTCTGTTCTGACTTTCTCGCCTTCCAGACTGCCCAGGCTTTTGATGTAATTCTGTTCCGCGAATCGATGTACCATGTGCCGCTCAATAAGGTAAGACCGATTCTTACTCACTTCTCGAATCAACTGAAGCCGGGCGGTGTTTTTGTGGTCAGAATGAATACTTCTGATCGCAAAGGGGGACAGAAGGCCCGACTAATGAATATCTTCGAGATCATCGAGAGCGACTACACGATGGTGGAGAAGAATCAGTTTGGCACCGATGGTCCAACTGTCGCTGTGTTTCGTCCCAAGCGACCAAAGGCTAAGGCATGAAGAGGTCAAGGCACACACGTATGACTGAATTTGTGACAATCTGCGGACACGAGATTCGAATCGAAGGACGGGGATTGCGTACCGCTCGACTCGAGTTGGACAAGTACGAGTTCCTCGATGATCCAGGCGACCTTATTGAAGGTCTCCGCAAGAGTGGACGTCGGATCGACCTGTTCAAGTTTCTTCAGAAACTTCCCGATGAGGAGGGCGAACTGCTGAATGCAGCGCCCGTCTATCAATATCCGATGCAGTGGGACAACCTGGCTGTGCTTCCACTGACGACTTATGACCATTGGTGGAATGATCAACTTCGTTCAGTGCCACGGAATCGCGCGCGACAGGCAGCGAAAAAGGGAGTTGTCATCCGGGAGGCTCCGTTTGATGACGCCCTGGTACAAGGCATCTGGGAGGTTTACAACGAAAGCCCGCTGAGACAAGGGAAGCCATTTGCGCACTATGGAAAGGACATCGCCACAGTTCGCAGGATATCGGAAACCTTTCCGGACCGGAGCATCTTCATCGGGGCATATCTTGACGGTGCGTTGATCGGCTTTATCAAGCTCGTGCTGAATAGCCAACGCACGCAGGCAAATATCATGCACATCGTCTCGATGATGAAGCATCGTGAGAAGGCACCCACTAACGCGCTGATCGCACAAGCTGTGCGTTCCTGTACAGATCGCGGGGTTCGCAACCTTGTTTATCAGAATTTCGTCTACGGGAAGAAGGGCGAAGATAGTCTAAGTCAATTCAAGGAGAATAACGCTTTTCGCCAAGTCAATCTTCCGCGCTACTATGTGCCTCTGACAGGGCTGGGCCGGCTGGGGCTGGCTTTGGGACTTCATCAAAAATTGGTAGACCGTTTTCCGAAACCGGTGATCACGAAGCTGCGGGAACTTCGGACGTCCTGGCACAATCGCAAGTTGCAGGGAACCGAGGCATCCTGAAAATCCAATGCCGGGAATAGTCGGAATCATCAGTAAAATGCCTCGAGCCCAGGCGTGCAGGCAGCTTGAGGGCATGGTTGAGGCGGTTCGGCACGAATCCTTCTACACCACGAAGACCTCGGTGGATGAGGGTGCTGGGGTTTACGTGGGGTGTGTCGCCCGGGAAAACTCATTCTCGGACGGGATGCCGATCCAGAATGAAACTGGGGACATCGTACTGGCGTTTTCGGGCGAGGTCTATACCGACCCAAGCGAGATGCGGGCCCTGCGCGAACGCGGCCACGCATTCGAAGATTATGGCGCCTCATATCTGGTTCACCTGTACGAAGAGGATCGTTCGTTTCCGAAATGCCTCAATGGCAGGTTCCATGGTTTGGTTACGGAGCCACGCAGCCACTCGGCGATGCTTTTCAATGATCGCTATGGGATGCAGCGGCTTTACATCCACGAGGCGTTGGATGCGTTTTATTTTGCTGCCGAGGCGAAAGCAATTTTGGCGATTCGTCCGGAATTGCGCAAACCAAGCCGGCAGGGTCTGGGGGAATTCGTTTCTTGCGGAAGCGTTCTGGAGAACCGCACCCTATTCGACGGAATTCAAGTGCTGCCGCCGGGATCCGCATGGAAATTCTGCCGGGGAGTCCTGGAAAAGAAAGACAAATATTTCGATCCGGCTGAATGGGAGCAACAAACGACGCTTGGGCCAGAAGAATACCATGGCCAGATCCGCGAAATCTTCGAACGGAATTTTCCTCACTATCTAGACGGACGTGAGCGGATGGGCGTTTCGCTGACGGGCGGACTCGATACCCGCACTGTAATGGCGTGGCAGAAATTCCCCCCGAAGTCGTTGCCTTGTTACACCTACGGAGAGGAAAAGCGGAACTGCCGCGACATAGTCGTCGCACAACAAGTTGCTCAAACGTGTCGGCAGCCACATCAGGTTCTTCGTCTTGGAGGCGATTTTTTCTCCCGCTTTGCGCATTATGCAGAGCGAAGTATGTACCTGGCCGATGGATGCGTCGACGTTACTCGGGCTCCGGATCTTTACTTCAGCGAGAAGGCTCGCGAGATTGCCCCGGTGAGGTTAACGGGTCTTTACGGAGACGAGATTCTTCGTCCGCAGTTCAGGGCGTTCAAGCCGATGCGATTCAATCGGGAAGTCTTCGACGCAGATTTTTATCCATGGATCGATCGAGCGCAATCGACATATTCAGAGCTCATTCGGGTTCATCCGGAGTCGTTTGCAGCCTTCAGGCAAGCTCCGTGGCACCATTACGGAATCCTCGCACTTGAACAGACCCAGCTTACGGTTCGTACACCCTTTCTCGACAATCACCTTGTCCAAACGGTGTACCGGGCTCCGACATCTGCAACTGAAAATAACGATTTTCGTGTTCGGCTTATCGGAGATGGCAGTCCATCTTTGCAGGAGATCCGCACCGATCGAGGGTTTGGCGGTAAATCAGGCCCGATTTCGAGCTGGTTCTGGCAGAACTATCTGCAGTTCACTTTCAGGACTGAGTACGCATACGATTATGGAATGCCACAATGGCTCGCGAGGATCGATCATGCACTCTCTCCGCTCGGCCTGGAGCGAATGTTTCTCGGGCGGCACAAGATCTATCATTACCGGACCTGGTATCGTGACGCTCTTTCAGAATTTGTAGGGGATATGCTGTTCAGTTCGACGAGCCTGTCGAGGCCCTGGGTTGTGCCGGGCAAGGTGAGATCGATGGTGTCGTCGCATCTGAAAGGGAATCGCAACTACACCATGGAGATCCATAGGCTTCTCTCCATGGAGCTCCTTCACAGGCTTTTCTTCGACTGAGATTAGAAGCTCGATTTAGGGAATACTGCATGCCAAGGAAAAACGAGTGGGCCTGACACTGGCGTTTCTGATCTTTACCGTCGGTATCGTGGGTCTCTTCATCCTCGAAAGAGATCGGCGAGAGCCCCGAAATCCGGCGCTCTGGCTCCCGGTATTTTGGTGGTTGATGATCGGTTCAAGGCCGGTGTCGTCGTGGCTGGCCCTGGTGGGAATTGGTAGCGGCGCTAGTGATGATCTGGATGCGCAACTCGAGGGCAGTCCGATTGAAGCTGTCGTGCTTTCGGCGTTGCTGTTAGCGGGACTGCTGGTTTTGATCCGCCGGCGGCAGCGCGTGTCTGCATTGCTGATCAGCGCCTGGCCGCTTCTTTTGTACCTCGTCTACTCACTCTCGAGTTGCCTTTGGTCGCCCTTTCCCGAAGTCGCGTTTAAACGTTGGGTCAGGCAACTGGTGGCAGTCGTCATAGTGCTTATCGTTGCCTCGGATCGCTCCCCAATGCTTGCGTTCCGGCGTGTCCTCTTCAGAACGGGGGCCGTCCTCTTGCCGTATTCGGTGATGATGATTCGGTATTCCCCCCTTGGGCGGGGATACGATCCGGATGGCAACCCAATGAACACTGGTGTAACGACAAACAAGAACGCGCTCGGTTTGATGACGTTTGTGGTGATGATTGGAATTGTTTGGGGCTTCCTGCAAACGCTTCGCGACCGCCAAAATCCCAGGCGCCGTCAACAGTTGATCGCTGAGGGGACGCTGATCATCTTCGGGATTGCAGTCTTGTACATGGCTCACTCCGCTACGTCCCTCGGATGTTTCGCGATGGGAAGTCTTCTGATATTTCTCGCAGGCCAACCGGTATTTCGCCGATCTCCCGGACGGCTGCACGTCCTGGTTGTGGGAATGGCGGCTGTCGTTGGTCTATCGATGGCATTCGGACTGGATAGCCTGATTCTCGGAGCCATGGGCCGCGATAGCACGCTCACCGGCAGGACAGAAATTTGGCAGGCCGTCATCCCACTTTGTCCCAATCCCCTGATCGGTACCGGCTTTGATAGCTTCTGGAACACTTATGGAGGGCATCTCGAGGGTCTAAAGGGATATATCGCCGGTGTCACGACGGCTCACAACGGTTACATTGAAACCTACCTGAACCTTGGGTGGCTAGGCGTTTTCTCAGTGAGCCTGATCATCCTCGGTGCATACGGGAGAGCGGCTCGATCGTTTCGCATTAATCCGGAAGATGGCAGGCTGATGCTGGCCCTGGTGGCCACCGCAGCCGTCTACAGTGTGACCGAAGCTGGTTTTCGCAGCTTGACGCCATCCTGGTTCATCCTGGTTCTTGCGGCAACGGCAACCGCCGCTTCGCGCCGCGATCAAAGCGCAGTGTCAGCATCAGAACCTGTTACGGCTGCGGATGGGATGCTGATTCATTCTTTGGATTCGAACCAGGCGGTTCTTTCCACGTTCAGTCAGCGGGAATTGGTGCGCAATTCGAAGCGCGATTCCAGCTATCGCAACACGTTCTAGGCTCGGCAAGAGAAAGACTGGCCTTCGAGCTCTCATGAAGATGCACTGCACATGACCAACACAAAGTCCGGTTCAGCCGGGAAAAAACTGTTCTCAGGTTCAGTGTTGAGGGTTGGAAACCTCTTCGGCGCTGCGCTTGCCTCTTTTTTCCTGATGCCGCTGATTGTGCATCATCTTGGAGACAGAGTTTACGGATTCTGGTCACTCGCGAGCGCGTTTATCGGCTATTACAATTTGCTGGACCTGGGGCTCTCGAGCGCCGTCTCGCAGTACATGTGTATTGCCCTGGGGCGGAAAGACGACGCTGAATGCCGGATAGTGTTCAATACCGCACTGGCTCTTCAGTTGATGATTGGCCTGGCGGCGTTGGTGGCAACGGCGGGACTCGCGCTCGCAACTCCATGGTTTTGTCACGAACCAGCCGCGGTGCCACTTTTTCGCAAGGTCATCGTCATCCTCGGCATCAATGCTGCGCTCGGATTTCCGGCGAGGATCTACTGGGCCGTACTTGAGTCAGAACTTCGATTCGATATCCAGTCATGGATTGCGTTGATGAACCTGGTCATGCGCACCGGCTTAATCATATGGGTGATATTTGCAGGGGGCGGGCTGTTGGAGTTGTCCTGGGTGACACTGATTTCAACCATCCCTGCCATTGCTCTTCAAGTGTGGTTCGCGCGACGTCAAGCAACATGGGCTCGAGTTGATCGTCGATTTGCCTTGCTATCCCGGGTGAGAAGTTTCTTCTCATATTCCGTCTACAGTTTCATGGCCTATGTTGCGGATGTCGTGAGATTTCAGCTGGATCCGCTGGTTATTTCGGCACTGATCGGGCTTGTTGCCGTGACTCACTACAAGGTCGCTGGAATTCTGGCGCAATACTACATGCAAATCATCTCGGTTTCCGTTGGCACGCTGTTGCCGGTCTTCAGCCGGCTTCATGGTGCGGGGAACCGGAGCGACCTGGAAGAGGCATTCTTTTTTGGGACCAAGATTTCGTGCTGCCTATCGGTGTTCATAGCTTTGATCTTGACGGGATGGGGAAGGCCCTTCATTGCCCGGTGGATGGGGCCCTCGTATCAAGATGGGTACCTGCCTCTCGTCGTGCTCTCGCTCGCTGTTCTAATCGACACTTCCCAAAGATCATCGATGGACCTGCTTTACGCCACATTCAATCACCGCTTCTATGCCTGGACCAACTGTGCTGAAGCGGTTCTCAATCTAGGTTTCAGCATCCTCCTGGCGCGACCACTCGGCATCCTGGGAGTTGCACTGGGGACGCTGATTGGGGCCTTCACCATTCGTGCGATTGTTCAGCCTTGGTGGGTATGTAGAGTGAGCAATTTGCATTACACGAAATTCGTCCGGTTTCTTGCCGGCAATATGCTTCGCGCGTTATTGGTCGCCGCCGCATCGCTGGCAGTGGTTGTATGGGGCTTGAGGCCAAGTTATCCCTTGTTGATCGCATCGGTAATATGTTCGGCTGCAGTTTATGCGGCAGGGTCATGGTTGCTCATTTTCAATCGCGCCGAACGGAATCGCTTCATAGGGATCTTCCGCCGGAATGATTTGGCTATGAACGAAATGGCCGCCTCAATTGGAGGTACGGGGCAATGAAGATCTCAGTAATCATTCCGACCTACAATCGAGAAGCACAGGTGGTTCGCGCCATCGCAAGCGTCCTTGCGCAGAGCGTGCCGGTTTATGAAGTAATCGTGGTTGACGATGGTTCGAGCGATCAAACGGTGCCGATCGTTCGCAAAGAGTTCGGCGAAAGCGTCATCCTCATTGAACAACAGAACCAGGGTGTTTCGGTCGCCCGGAATCGTGGCATTGAGGCTGCGACGGGCGAGTGGGTTGCATTTCTCGATAGCGATGACTTCTGGATGGAAGACAAGATCGATTTACAGCTGGAGGCTCTGCGGCTCGGAGGGAGCGACGCGGGGCTCTGCTTCACCGACAACAGGTATTGGGGCAACCCACAGATGGAGTTCTCCCGTTTTGAAGAGACCGGGTTTCAATGCTCGTCCAGGTTCGGAGTTCTTGAACGGCCGATCCACTATATATTGACTGGACGAGAACCATTCTTCACCTCGACCCTGTTGATTCGTCGCTCGCTCCTGATGGAGTATGGCGGATTTGACCATAGGTTGATAATCCGCGAGGATACGGACCTTCTGTTTCGTTTGGCGCTGAAAACAGCATTTGCATTCGTTGACAAGCCGCTGGTCTTGATTGACCGGACTCCATCTAGAGAAGAGGGACTGTGCAAGCTTTACGGCACACGGATTGACACGTTGTTTGAATGTTCGGAGCGGCTGTATAAGAACTGGCTTTCGATGTGCGAGGTGAAAGGGAGCGAGTTCGAGCAGCCGATCCGAGTCCTGCTGCGCTTATCTCACTACGACTCTGCGGAAGCAAAGATTCATGAGCTAAGGTTTCGCGCGGCGCTACGCGAGCTCCGGGAAATAAACCGCCTCGGGGAATGGCACGTCACGATTGCGAAAAACCTGTTTGTGCGCAAGATCCAAAAATGGGTGCGCCGTCGAAAAGCATCCCAGGCTCTCCGAATGGACAAGAAACACGAGCGCCAATTCGATGCGGTCTGAATTTCATCCGAACGATTGGCGCGAGAATGACGGATGACAATATCTCTGATTGAAAGCGACATCTCAGTGAAGAATGAGGCAGCAGCCCCGCCTGCCCTTAAAGTGGCTTTGCTAACGGGGGGATTTGACAGGCCATATGCATTTGGTTTGGCAATGTCTCTGGTATCAACGAATGTCCTTCTCGATGTGATTGGCAGCGAGAGTGTCGACAGCCCCGAGATGCACTCAACTCCGAATTTGCACTTCATAAACCTCTGGCCTGCAAAGCGCGCGAAATCATCGATCCTGCGCAGTGCCTGGGCGATGATTCAGCACTATCTCTTGATGTTCAGGTATGCCACGGGTTCATCGTGTTCCGTGTTTCACATTCTCTGGAATAGCAAGATTCAATGGTTTGACCGCACCGTGATGATGCTGCTTTACAAGGCGATGGGCAGGAAGGTCGCGCTGACCGCACACAACGTGAACCAGGGGCGACGCGATGGGAAAGACTCTCTGATAAATCGCCTCACGTTGAAAGTCCAATACAAGCTCACCGATCGAATCTTTGTTCACACCCAGAAGATGAAGGATGAACTTGTTGCCGAATTTGGGGTGGCACCTGAGTCTGTTGTAGTGATCCGGCATCCGATCAATAATGCATTTCCAAGCACGGATCTCACGCCTCTCGAAGCCAAGAGGCGAATCGGTATAGGACCTGCGGAAAAGGCGATTCTATGTCTTGGGCGAATCAAGCCGTACAAGGGTGTCGAACACCTTCTGAGTGCTTTTCAGCTGCTCATTCAAAAAGATCCGACTTACCGGTTGATCATCGCAGGAGAGGTTCAGAAGGGGAACGAAGAATATCTCGCAACGATTCGGCAGATCGCCGCGGCCGAACTGCAGGCGGAAAAGGTTCTTCTGCATGCGCGGTTTATTGCAGATGACGAGATGGAAGTTTACCTGAAGGCTGCCGACGTCCTGGTTCTTCCTTATAACGAAATCTTTCAGAGCGGAGTTCTCTTTCTGGGGTACAGTTTCGGCTTGCCGGTGATCGCCACGGATGTTGGTTCGTTCCGGGAAGAAATTGTCGACGGCGAGACCGGTTATGTTTGTCGGCCGGGCGATGCAGCCGATCTTGCCAGGACCATCGAGACCTACTTTGCCAGCGATCTCTATCTTGATTCGAATTCAACGCGACGGACCATAGTCGATTACGCCGCCAGGGTGCATTCGTGGGAGGCGGTAGCCAAGATCACCTGCTCTGCTTATGAAGCAATTCTGGAGAACCATTCAAGATGAAGCCTCTCGTCTCAATTCTCATTCCTGCCTACAACGCTGAAGAGTGGCTCCCTTACACCCTTCGGTCAGCGATTGCGCAAACCTGGGATCACAAGGAAATCATTGTCGTCGACGATGGGTCAAAAGACAACACCGCGGCGATCGCTCGATCGTTTGAGTCGCAAGGGGTGACGGTCTACACGCAGAAGAACCAGGGTGCGGCGGCGGCCAGGAACGCTGCCTTTTCATTCAGCAAGGGGGACTATATCCAATGGCTGGATGCAGACGATCTTCTTGACCCGGAGAAGGTCGAAAAGCAGGTGCAGGCCCTCCATGATTCCGATGATCCGAAGATTCTTCTTTCCGGAGAGTGGGGCAAGTTCATGTATCGTCCGGAGCACACGAAATTTGAACCGAATGCGCTCTGGTGCGATCTTTCGAAAGTCGACTGGCTGGTTCGAAAGCTCAGCCAGAACGTGTATATGCAAACCGCCTCGTGGCTTGTGAGCAGGGAATTGACGGCCGCTGCTGGACCATGGGATACGCGCCTTCTGGGAGACGATGACGGCGAGTATTTTTGCCGCGTATTACTGGCAAGCAGTGGAGTGCGATTCGTCCCCGGCTCGCGGGTGCACTACCGCTCCTCTGGGGCGGGCAGCCTGAGCTACATTGGTGGATCGAACCGAAAGCGCGACGCTCAGTGGCTTTCGATGCAGTTGCATGTCAGTTATATTCGATCCCTTGAAGACAGCCAGCGAGTTCACGAGGCCTGCGTCAGGTTTCTCCAGAATTGGATGGTCTACTTCTACCCGGAGCGCATGGACCTTTTTGAGCAGGCGCAATCGCTGGCGAAGAGCCTGGGCGGGGAACTCAAGCCGCCGCATCTATCGTGGAAATACTCGTGGATCAAGGCCATCTTTGGATGGTCCCTTGCCCGCCGGGCTCAGTTTTCTCTGCCCAATGTGCGATGGTCGTTTGTGCGTGGCTGGGATAGGATGCTCTTCCGTCTCAGGGACCGGAACAGCCCAGCCGTCTGATTTTTGTGCTTCGACGTGGTGATTGAAATCACCGATGTTGAGGCTGACCTCTGGAAAACCCAGGAAAACCGGGCCTTGAGGACCAGATTCTGGTACTCCCACCGATAATCAGGGAGGCGCTATCACACTGAAACTAAATGCCGGACGGTCGGTGTAACACAGCCGTACCGGTGCAAGGGGCTCTCATTACCCTGGTACCTGAAATAGGCGGTTACGAATGGCGTACAGATAGCACGGAAGTAGCAGACACACTGATAAACTGTTTTCCAACGAGGTCCTTACTTTATACCTCGGAGGTTTATCAGGATGAAGATTAGATCGTCGCTGTGTTATATGCTTACCGGCATCGTTTTCCTAGCGCCCGCATTGTCCCGGGCCCAATTGTGGTCAGGCGTTCTCAGTCCGAAAAGAGCGGTTGACTGGAGCAAGGCCGGCAGTCAAATACAAAACCGAACTACACAATGCGGTCCTACTATAGCTGCTTATTCTGGAAGTGCCGCCACCATCAACAACGCAATCGCAGCCTGCCCTGCCGGACAGTTTGTTTTACTCGGCGCAGGAACCTTCAACCTCTCTTCTGGCATCCAGTGGCATGGCATGAGCAACGTCACCCTCCGGGGCCAGGGCGCGAATTCGACATTTCTCGTGTTCACTGGTGGAGGTGCGGGATGGTACAACTCCATCGTCTCGATGGAGCCCTCTTCGCTGAATGAAGGCAACGACGCGGAACAGAATGTCTGCGACTGGACGGCAGGCTACACGCAGGGAGGAACGACAATCTCGCTGTCGAACTGTGGATCGTCTACGCCTGCGGCGGGATCAATCTCGAATCTGAGGGTCGGGGGCATTCTCTTGCTTGACCAGTTGGACGAGTATAGCGATACCGGCACGATCTGGAATTGCACCGCCGGAGTCTCGGAGGGCGGTCCCCAGTGCGCCAACAATCCGGTAGGATCTGGTGGCGAACCTCGTCACGACGGGACGTGCAACTCTCCCGAGTGTTATCGCTCGCAACAGCAAGGCGTAACGGTTGCATCTTGCGATGGTGTTTCTACCGCAGGGCATGCGTGCTCGAGCGGAAGCAACATCACCATCTCGCCAGGTCTTTACATGCCGAACTGGAGATCTGGACAGAAGCCGCAGGCAGAATTTGCGAGCGGCCCGATTACAGGGGACGGACTTGAGAATGTGTCGATTGATGCGACCAACTCAGGATCATCTCAATCCATCCTGGTCGGTAACTGCACTGGCTGTTATGTGAGCGGAGTACGCAGCATCGATGCAAATCGCAGCCATATCCGCGCGATGTACTCGACTCATTTCACTTTCCAGAACAACTACACCTACGAGAACCAGAGCCACCAGACAGTGAGCTATGGCCTGGAACTCATGGGCGGCTGGGATGGCGTGGTCGCGAACAACATCTTCCAGCAGAACACCGATTCCGAACCCAGCTGCTCGGGGGCCTGCGAAGGCAACGTTATCGCCTACAACTTCAACATCGATAACGTCTATGTCACACCGGGTTGGATGCAGGCTGGATTCTATCTGCACGCGTCCGGCACGGCGTACAACCTGTGGGAAGGAAATGTCGGACCTGGTTACAACGCCGATGACGTCCACGGCACTCACAACTTCGATACGGTCTTCCGCAATCGACTGCTCGGCAACGAGAACGCTGGCTGTGGTGGTCCCGGACAGGACACCTGCACGGCGCAGACTACGCCGATCATTGCGCAAGCCGGGGCCCGGTACATGAACTTCATCGGCAACGTGCTCGGACAGACCGGGTACCACACGAACTACACCTGCAACGCGACGTCGACGGCATCTTGCCCTGATGCCAATGCAGTTCACACGATCTTTGTTTTTGGCTATACCGGCAATGGTGGCCAGCAGCAGAGTGCAGTCACCGGATTCTGCACGTCTCCATCCTGTGGCTCGACGGGAGCTTTCGACCCGCAGGTCGGTGCTTATGCAATGCGTTGGGGCAACTACGACACAGTTTCAGGCTCGAATCAGTTCAATTCCAATGAAGTGCCGAGCGGAATCGCATCGTATTCCAACCCGGTGCCGTCGAGCCAAAGCTTGCCGGCCTCGATGTACCTTTCAACAAAGCCGTCCTGGTGGCAAAACGAGCCATGGCCGGCGATCGGTCCGGATGTCGCGAGCGGCAATCTTGGTCGCTGCTCTGGTGGAACATACAGCGGTGAACTTGCGACCAGCAGTGGACAATGCTCCGGCGGCTCGTACATGGCGGATGTGGCAGGCAAGGCAAACAGCACTCCGGCATTGGATTGCGCTCTGAACGTGATGGGAATGCCTCGCGACGGAAGCGGAGGCCTGCTTTCGTTCAATGCACAGACTTGCTATGGGACCCCATCGAACAACCCTGCTCCGCCATCCCCATCGGGGTTGACCGGAAGCGTGGTTCCAACGAACTGAACCTCAAACTGATGGATGCCGCCTCGGGTGGCATCCATCACCTACTCTCTCCCATTCACCTCTAGTCGGCGCCTGCAACCGATCCTATGCGGGCTCGCGATTTCCTTTGCCTGTGATGCTTCCTTCTCTTCGAATTCGAACCATGATTGGACTGCCGAGTGCTGTTCCGGGAAACTAGGTTACCGGGCGTCTTCGAGATCAGCCTGGCGCTGCTCTCTGACGAACGCGGTTTCTTTGCGCGTACCTGGTGCAAGAACGAATTTGAGGAGCACGGTCTCGACGCCTGCCTGGTTCAGTGCAGCATTTCTTTTAACCGCCATCGCGGAACACTGAGAGGCGTGCATTACCAGGCAGAACCTTTTCCTGAGGCGAAGATCGTCCGCTGTACCGCCGGTGCCATCTTTGATATCGCACTTGACCTGCGCAAAAGTTCGCCCACCTACAAACAATGGTTTGGAACAGTGCTTTCCGCGGAGAATCGGGTCTCCCTCTATGTGCCGAAAGGATGCGCGCACGGCTTTCTGACGCTGACTGACGACACCGAGGTGCTGTATCAGATGTCGGAGTTCTTTCATCCTGAATCCGCATGTGGCGTAAGATGGGACGATCCTGCCTTTCAGATTGAATGGCCCGGCGAAGTCAAGGTTATCTCCGAACGCGATAGAACCCTGCCTGACTTCGAATACTGACATCCATGACTCAAGGAATCCTGCAAGCTTTCCTGAACGCTGATCTGGAGGAGCTCGGTGACAAGCTCTATCAGTTAGCCGCGGATTTGTATCCCATCTGCAGAAGCATTACAGGCGACGGCATTCGGCAGACTCTGAGAGAGATTCAAAATCGCATTCCGATGGAGATTCGAGAGGTTCCGACCGGAACCGAGGTATTTGACTGGAATGTGCCCAGGGAATGGAATATCCGCGATGCTTATATAAAGGACTCGAACGGCAAACGGATCGTTGATTTCAAGACCAGCAACCTGCACGTTGTTAACTACAGCGCGCCGGTGCAAAAGACACTATCCCTCGCTGAGCTTGAGCCACACCTTCATTCGATTGACGCTCATCCTGATTGGATTCCGTACAGGACAACGTACTACAAGGAAGATTGGGGATTTTGTCTTTCGGACAATCAGCGCAAGGCGCTTGCCGATTCTCAATACGAGGTTTGTATCGACTCGACGCTCGAAGAGGGCAGTCTTACATATGGTGAGTGCTTTCTACGGGGAGCCACCGAGGATGAAGTGCTCGTTTCGGTTCACGTGTGCCATCCTTCTCTGGCCAACGACAACTTATCAGGGCTGACCGTTGCCACCACGCTAGCGCAGATGGTGAGCGAAAGCGATCGACAATACTCCTATCGATTTCTCTTCGTTCCGGGAACGATTGGTGCGATTACCTGGCTTTCTCTGAACCGCGATAATGCCTCCAAGATTCACCACGGACTTGTTCTGACGTGTATTGGCGACCGCGGAGGATTCCACTACAAAAAGAGCCGGCGAGGAGATGCAGAGATTGACCGTGCAATGGCTCATGTTCTGCGGCATTGCGAGGAGACGTCGCAGGTCCTTGATTTTTCGCCGTATGGGTACGATGAACGTCAGTACTGCTCTCCTGGATTCAATCTGCCGGTTGGTTGCCTGATGCGGAGTGTATGGGGAACGTTCCCCGAATATCACACATCTTCCGACAACCTCGATTTCATCGATCCCGGCCAGCTCACCCGTTCTCTTCGGCTCTGCATTCAAGCATTCGATGTGATCGAACGCAATCAGACTTACGTCAATTGTTATCCCTATTGTGAACCGCAGCTGGGCAAGAGAAATCTTTATCGCACTTCCGGTGGCGAATCCATTGATGAAGCGATCCATGCGCGGTTGTGGATTCTGAATCTCTCCGACGGGCACCATTCTCTTCTGGAGATTGCCGAGCGTTCCGGTCTTCCGTTTTCTATGCTGCGCGATGCAGCAGACATGCTGGAAACCGCCGGCCTTCTTCGGGTATGCCGGTAAGCGAATCAGTTTGAGATGATCTTGGGAAAGGGTGAAAATGAAAGTTCTACTAACAGGCCATAAGGGCTACATCGGGTCGGTTGCGGGCCCCATGCTTCAGTCGGCGGGTCACCAAGTTGTGGGTCTGGATACGGATCTTTATGCCCATTGCGATTTCGGACAAGCGCCGGAGCCGGTCCGCGAGATTCGCAAGGATCTGCGTGATTTGCAAATCGCAGATCTGGCAGGGTTCGATGCCGTGGTTCATATGGCGGCGTTGTCCAACGACCCGCTCGGCAATCTAGATCCGCATCTCACCTACGACATCAACCATCTGGCCTCGGTCGAACTTGCTCGACTGGCGAAGGCGGCTGGCGTCGAGCGCTTTGTCTTCGCATCGTCCTGTAGCACGTATGGTGCGGCGGGAGATGATTTTCTGGACGAGACGTCGTCTCTGAATCCGGTTACGCCTTACGGCGAATCCAAGGTGTTTGTAGAGAGAGACGTGGCCGGGCTGGCCGATGATGCCTTTACTCCGACCTACATGCGGAACGCCACGGCCTATGGGGTATCTCCACGCCTGCGTCTCGATATCGTGCTCAATGACCTGGTGGCATCAGCCGTGACCGAGGGCAGGATCCTGATCAAGAGTGATGGAACGCCATGGCGGCCGATTGTCCACATCCGCGATATCATCGGCGCGGTGCTAGCCGTTCTCGACGCCCCGCGGGAAGCGGTCCACAATCAGACATTCAACGTGGGACGCAATGATGAGAACTTCCGGATCAGCGAAGTCGCAGAGATTGTTTCTGACATCGTGCCCGGATGCAAAATTGAATACGCTCCTGGTGGCAAGCCCGATCTGCGTTGCTACCGGGTCAATTTCGACAAGATCGGTCGTCTGGTCCCCGGGTTCCGGGCGCAGTGGACTGCACGCGCTGGTGCGCAGGAGTTATTTGATGCGTATCGAACCCACGGGCTCAAGGTTGAAGATGTGACGGCTGGACGCTTTCTGCGACTCAAAGAGATCCATCGTCTCCAACAATCCGGCAGCCTGAAGGCCGACCTGCGTTGGACAAGCCAGCCGATGGAACCAGCAATAAGCGCCTGAAGGGGAGACCTGCATGGAAACTGCTACAGAATTGACGTTGACACAAGAGGGGACCGCACTTCGCAAGTGCCGTTTTTGCGAAGCCGGGCTCGATCGAACATTCATCGATCTGGGGATGTCGCCTCTGTGCGAGACCTACCCTTCGCAGCAAGATCTCTCTCGTGGTGAGGTCTACTATCCGCTCCACGCGTATATCTGTGAACATTGCTGGCTCGTACAGTTAGAGGAGTATGAGAGCGCCGAGAACATTTTCAGCGACTATGCATACTTCGCGTCCTATTCCGATTCATGGCTAAAGCACTGCGAGAAGTATTGCAACGAGATGCGGACGCGATTCGGCCTGGACGCAAAGAGCTTTGTTGCCGAAGTGGCCAGCAACGATGGTTATCTGTTGCAGTATTTTGTCCGCATGGGCATTCCGGTGCTCGGGATTGAGCCGGCGGCAAACGTTGCCAAAGCCGCTGTCGAAAAAGGCGTGCCGACCCTGGTGAGATTCTTCGGAGCGCAAACGGCAACGGGCCTCGCCGCCCAGGGCCAGCAGGCCGATCTTGTTGCGGGGAACAATGTACTCGCGCAGGTGCCCGATCTGAATGATTTTGTGAGTGGGTTGGAAATTCTGCTCAAGCCCGACGGAGTCCTCACACTCGAGTTTCCGCATCTGCTTCGACTGATCGAACACAACGAATTCGATACGATCTACCATGAGCATTTCTCCTATTTTTCTCTTCTCACCACGATCAGAATATTGCAGTCGCACAAGCTCAAGGTTTTCGATGTTGAAGAGTTGAAGTCGCATGGCGGGTCACTGCGTATCTTTGCCTGCCGCGAATCGAGCACGCGTCATGTCGTAACTCCGAATGTGGCTCGGGTTCTGTCGGATGAGTGCAAGGCGGGGCTCGACTCAATCGCAGGCTACGAGAGCTTTGCTCGACAGGTTAAGCAAACGAAGCTTGATCTGCTCGAGTTTCTCGTCCAGGCAGCAAGAGAAGGCAAGAAAGTGGCGGGCTATGGCGCGCCCGGCAAGAGCGCGACACTGCTTCACTACTGCGGCATCGGGAAGGATCTGCTCGAGTTTACGGTCGATCGCAGCACCTACAAGCAGGGCCGGCATCTGCCGGGGAGCCGTATCCCAATCTTCTCGCCCGATCGCATCCGCGAAGCCAAGCCCGATTACGTTGTGATTCTGCCCTGGAATCTGAAAGACGAGATCATAGCCCAACTCAGTTACATTCGGGACTGGGGTGGCAAGTTCGTAGTTCCAATCCCGAGGGTCTCGATACTATAACTGCGTCAGTAGGATTGGTGCTTGATTCGAAAACTGACGTAAGTCGGCGAGCAATGGAAGACGCTAAGAGGTGACCTTATGAAAGTTGTCCTGTTCTGCGGAGGAGAGGGGATGCGGCTGCGAGGGTATGCAGACGACATTCCAAAGCCGATGGTCCATGTCGGCAATCGGCCGATCCTCTGGCATTTGATGAAATACTATGCCTTCCACGGACACAAGGACTTCATTCTCTGCCTTGGCTACAAGGGGGGGGCGATCAAGGATTACTTCTTGCATTACGATGAATCCGTGTCCAACGACTTTGTGTGGTCCAAGGGCGGGCGTGATATCCGGTATTCGAATGAGGACATTGCCGATTGGACCATCACCTTTGTAGAGACGGGCGCTACGGCCAATATAGGCGAGCGCCTGAAGGCAGTGGAGAGCTATCTCGACGGTGACGAGATGTTTCTCGCCAATTATGGAGATGGCCTGAGTAACGTGCCGCTTGCGGAGCAGATGGATGCCTTTGAAAAGAGCAAAGCAATCGCATCGTTGTTACTTGTGCAACCCACGGCCAGCTTTGATCTTGTTGAAACCAGCAAAGACGGGGTGGTGAAAGATATCTGCCCCCTGACCCGAAGCGATATCTGGATCAATGGCGGCTTCTTCATCATGAAGAAAGAGATTTTCAACTATATCCAACCGGGGGAGGAACTCGTCCGCCAACCGTTTCAGCGACTTATCCAGCAGAATGCGCTTCTCGCCTACAAATACAGCGGTTTCTGGCAATGCATGGACACTTTTAAGGATAAGCGTTGCCTGGATGAATTGAACGATCGATCCGCTCCATGGAAAGTGTGGTCTGCATCGGCAGAGTCTCGAAATGGCGATCCAGCGAGGTTGACTTCGCGGTGATGCAATTTCAATTGAATGTGCCGGCCGATCGGCCCTTACGTGTGCTGTGTATTGGGTGTCACGCAGATGACATTGAAATCGGCTGTGGCGGAACGTTGCTCAAGTTGATCAGGCTATACGACTCCTGTGAACTTCATTGGGTCGTACTTAGCGCTCAGGGAGTGCGGGAGCCTGAGGCACGTCGCGCTGCATCGTTGTTTGCCGGATCGCACCTCAAGGATCCTGTGTTCAACACATTTCGAGACGGCTTCATGCCCGCTGAGTGGACCGAGGTCAAATCCTTCTTTGAGACGGAACTAAAACCAAGAAATCCTGATCTGATTCTTACCCACTCGCGGCTGGATGCTCACCAAGATCACAGAGTTGCGGCTGAATTAACTTGGAACACCTTTCGTAATCATCTGATTCTGGAATACGAGATCCCCAAATACGACGGCGATCTGGGCCAGCCGAATACCTTTGTAGGTCTGGAGCGCGAGATCTGCGACACAAAGATCAAGTATCTTCTCGAATGCTTTGCCTCACAGCGCCCGAAGCATTGGTTCGACGAGAACACGTTTATCGCCCTGATGCGGCTTCGCGGGATGGAATGCAACTCCGCAAGCGGCTACGCCGAGGCATTTTACGGCCGGAAAGTGATGTTCTAGGTAAGAGATGAAATCAAAACTCCTTTCAGAATTGTGGCGCTATCGCGAGCTGTTGTACTTCTTTGCCTGGCGAGATATCAAGGTGCGCTATCGTCAGGCCGCCTTTGGGGCGGCGTGGGCCATCATACAGCCGCTCTTCAATATGATTATCTTCTCCCTGTTGTTTGGAAAGGTGGCACACTTCAGTGCGGGAAACGTTCCATACCCGGTCTTTGTCTTTTGCGGACTGCTTCCCTGGACGTACATCTCCGGAGTGATTACATTTGCGAGTTCCAGCCTGATCAATAACGATCCGCTTCTGACGAAGGTGTACTTCCCTCGTGCATTCCTTCCGCTCGCATCAGTTCTTGCCGGTCTGATCGACTTCAGTATCAGTGGATTGCTGCTCGTGGTCATTATGTTCTATTACCATGTGCGCGCGGGCTCGATGATTCTGCTCCTCCCGGGAATCATCTTCGCCATGGTCCTGCTGAGCGCCGGAGTCAGCATGATCACATCGGCTATGAGTGTTCGCTATCGAGACGTGCGGTATGCGTTGCCATTTCTCATTCAGGTGTGGATGTTTGCAACGCCGATCGTCTACCCGGCGACTGCAATCCCACTGCGGTATCGTCCGCTGCTCGCTATTAACCCTTGCTGGGGGATTGTTGATGGGCTTCGCGCATGTGTCCTGAAGGGCGTTCCCATTGACGTCGGTCTCGTGTGCAGCTCTCTTGGGATGGCCTTCCTTATCTTTGCTGTTGGTGTGTTTTACTTCCGTCGCGAGGAGAGGATCTTTGCTGATGTTATCTAACTGGCAGGTTGTGGGAACTCAATGAGTGGTTTGATCGAGGTCAAAGACCTCTCTAAAAAATATCGGATCGGTCTCGCGCACTCCACGACCATTCGCGAAGCCCTGATGAAGGTCCTTACATTTTCGAGCTTTCGTCAGCGCTCGGAAGAAGACATTATCTGGGCATTGCGCGATGTCTCCTTTTCCATCGGGCCTGGCGAGGTGGTTGGAATTATTGGGAGAAACGGAGCGGGGAAGAGTACGCTCCTGAAGATCCTCTCAAAGATTACCTACCCGACTACCGGTTCGGTTACGGTGGGTGGGCGTGTCGCCGCCATGCTTGAGGTGGGTACGGGCTTTCACCCTGAGCTTACGGGACTTGAAAACATCTACCTCAACGGCTCGATACTGGGAATGACGAAGAAGGAAGTGGACCGGAAGCTGGCTGCAATTATCGAATTTTCGGGGGTGGAAAAATTCATCAATACGCCCATAAAACGTTATTCTTCCGGTATGCGGCTTCGTCTTGGGTTTGCCGTTGCGGCTCATCTCGACTCTGAGGTTTTAATCGTCGACGAGGTCCTGGCGGTCGGAGATGCGGCATTCCAAAAGAAATGTCTTGCGGTGATGGGAGATCTGCGTTCTCGGGCGCGTACGGTTCTGTTTGTGTCTCATAACCTCGCCGCGGTTGAGAATCTTTGCAAGCGTTGCATTTGGATCGACAATGGCCAAATCCGAATGGATGGCGAGCCTCGCTCCGTAATCAAGGCGTATATGGATGCGACCTCAGGTGAGAGTGTTGATGATATCGATCTGGAGAGTACTGAGCAACGAAGAGGAAATGGGAAGCTGCAATTCCGGCGGATAGACTTTCTTTCTCCGGAGATGGTCAGGGAGCGTTCCATCCGAGCCGGTGACCCCGTTGTGATCCGTTTTCATTTCCACGCCAGCGAGAACGTTGCATATCCAAGCATTGGATTTCGTCTATACACCGACATGGGAACCCTGGTGACTGAAACGAGCACCTGGCATCACGGTATCGACATTCCGATGATCTCTGCGGGCGATGGTTACATTGACCTGGCAATCGAATGTTTGAATCTCATGCCGGGAAGGTATCCCATTTCTCTTTGGGCGACAGACGATGGCGGCACAACCATTTATGACAATATCGAAGCTGCCGTAAACCTTGAAGTCGAACTCGGAAATATCTACAAATCAGGGAAGGAATTGGACGGCCGATGCGGTCTTGTTTTCTTTCCGCAGGAATGGAACCTTGCGGGCATCGGGAGTACCAACCAACCAAATGATTCCAACGAGTGTCAGCCTCTACCCCGCTGATTCTGACCGACCCATGCATCTCAAGTAGATTCCATCTTGCTGATTACCGCGGAACGATTCGCGGGTATCCCCGCTACGCTCATAAATGATCAGATGCGTTGACGCCAGCTCTTAGGCGCAAATTCCTCGTGAAAAGCTAGATCTCGGATTTTGCTGGCTATGACCATCAGAAAAGCTGTTGTGACAGGAGCGACGGGCTTCATTGGATCAGCGCTTTGCAAGCGTCTGATCAATAGCGGTGTTGCGGTCCATGCCGTTTCCAGAACCCCCCCCGCTGCCCTGTCTGCGCGACCCGGCCAGCCAGAACTATCAAACGTTGAAGAAACGAGAGACGCTAACATCACCTGGTGGAAGGCGGATATCTCGGAAATTGACGCCGCGCGCAAGATAATTCAAACCGTATTGCCCGACGTGACATTCCATTTGGCCAGTCTCGTTACCGGCGCCCGCGGTCTTGAATTCGTCTTGCCGACCTGCCGTAATAACTTCCTCGCAGCCCTAAATGTGCTGATAGCTTCTGCAGAGAGTAATCCGGGGCGAGTTATCCTCTCTAACTCATTCGAAGAACCGGATGCGGAGAATCCGATCCCTTGTTCACCTTATGCCGCAGCAAAATCGTGCTCGAGCGCCTATGCGCAAATGCTTCACACCTTGTATCGTCTTCCAGTGGTCACCGCCAAGATATACATGGTGTACGGCCCTGGTCAGACAGATCACACAAAGCTGATCCCTTATGTGACGCGATCACTTCTGCAAGGAGAACCAGTCAAGCTGAGCAGCGGAGCCCGGTCGGTAGATTGGATTTATATCGATGACGTCGTCGAAGGATTGATTCGCTGCGCAGAGACGCCCGGAATCGACGGTGCGGAGGTGGAACTCGGCTCCGGAGAATTCCATTCGATCCGAACCGTGGTTCAGGAGTTATTTGAGATTCTGAAGAGCCCGAATCCACCGAACTTCGGGACCCTGCCCGACCGGCCACTGGAACGGATGAAGAAGGCCGACATCGCCCAATCGGCAAAACTGATAGGCTGGGTGCCCCGGACTGAAATTGGCGCAGGACTTAGAAGCACCGTAGACTGGTATCGTCGAGAGATGGGCCTTAACGAACCTGAGAACAGGGCCTGAAGCGAATGACGATACTCAATGACTGGCGGTTTCCCAAGACGTCGACCTCGCCACTGGTCAGCGTAATAACGCCTGCCTACAATGAGGAAGATGTCATCTCGGAGTGCATCGAGAGCGTTCTGAGGCAGGACTATGACAACTGGGAATATCTGGTTGTCAATAACTGCAGTTCGGATAGAACTCTCGAAATTGCCCAAAGATATGCAGCAAAAGAGCCGCGTATACGGGTTATCAGCAACGAAACTTTACTACCCGCGATGGCTAACTTCAACTCAGCATTGCGGAAGGTATCTCCGGAAAGTAAGTACTGCAAGATAGTGTTCGCCGATGACTCGATATTTCCGGAATGCATTGGGCGCATGGTCGGACTCGCAGAGGCGAATCCAAGCGTGGGGATTGTCGGGGCATACGGAATCGAAGGGCAATGGGTTCTGTGGGAGGGCATTCCCTGCGACAAAAGTGTGAGCAAAGGCAAAGAAGTCTGCAGGGAACGGCTTCTTGGTGGGCCATATGTTTTTGGATCGTCAACCTCGGTACTCTATCGCTCCGATCTTGTACGAAAGAACGATCCTTTTTTCAATGAGGCGACGGCGCATGCCGCTGACAGCGAAGTATGCTTCAAGTTGTTGAAAAAATGCGATTTCGGATTTGTCCATCAAGTGCTGACTTTCTCTCGGAAACGCGCGGGTTCTCTGTTGACGCAATCGCAGGCATTGAACGCGTCGGCCGCTGATACACTTCACGAACTCGTTCTCTTTGGGCGGGAGTTTCTCAGCGAGCACGAATACGAGATGCAACTGAAGGTTACTCTCGATCGCTACTATGACTTTCTGGCATCGAGCGTGACTCGGCGTGATCGCTCGTTTTGGTCATTTCATGAAAGCGCATTTAGGGACTGCGGAGTTTCGTTCAGGAGACGGCGGATTCTACAGGCCTTGTTGCGAAAAGTTATCAACCGCCTTCGCGTAAGACAGGCTCAGCCGCGATGGGGCCTATAAGTGCCGTCAGTGTCTATGGATATTAGTGTCATCGTTTGTACATATAACCGCTGCGAGTTGCTTCGAGATGCGTTGGAGACGATCGCCAGGTCGGAGATGCCGAAGGAGTCCACCTGGGAAGTTATCGTCGTCGACAATAACTCGAACGATAAGACGCGGGAGGTGGTAGAGACGGTTAGCCGGTGCTTCCCCAATCGTTTTAGCTATCTATTTGAGGGGCGCGGCGGAAAATCCTACGCATTGAATACGGGAGTCCAGAAAGCGCGCGGTGACATTCTCGCTTTCGTTGACGACGATGTCGCTGTGCAGCCAACGTGGCTGCATAATCTTACAGCCAAGCTACACGGGAATCAATTGGCGGGCGTTGGCGGGCGTACGCTCCCTGGAGAGTCTGTTTCGTTTCCTGATTGGCTGACGCTAAGGGGACCCTATGGGCTCGGCGGCATCTTGGCAGCGATGTTCGATCTTGGTGACGAGCCTATGGTGCTCGATCGAGCGCCTTACGGGGCGAATATGGCGTTTCGGAAGGCAATGTTCGATCGCTACGGGGGATTTAGAACGGACCTCGGTCCAAGTCCGGATCGGAGTATTCCACGTCCCAATGAGGATACGGAATATGGTCGCCGTCTGATGGCTGCGGGCGAACGCATTCTTTACGAGCCGGCGGCGGTCGCACACCATCCTGTTCCGGTCGATCGAATCAGAAAGCAATATTTTCTGGATTGGTGGTTCGACTACGGCCGGGCATCCAGCCGTGAGGTTGGTCGCAAGCCGAACGTGTTAGGAATTCCGCGCTACCTCATAAGCATTCCAAAGATGACGGTGACAGTTCTTCTTCCAACTGCTCTTCAGTGGCTGGTTACGTTTGACAAGCCCAAAAAGTTCTTTCTGCAATGCTGGATGTGGGCGACGGCCGGCCAGATGTTGGAAATGCATCGACAACGGCACAACGCTGTGGGTCAGTGAGCACGCGATCGTTAGATCGGGATATCGAACAGGAAGCGAAGAGGGCGTAACTTGGAGTCGACAGAAGTGTATCTGAAAGCGGGCGATTGGGTAGAGGTGCGCAGCTCGGAGGAGATACTGGCGACGCTGGACGAGCGCGGACGCCTGGAGAACCTGCCTTTCATGCCGGAGATGCTGCAATACTGCGGACAGAGGCTGAGGGTATTCAAGCGAGCGGACAAAACGTGCGAATATACCCAGGCATGGAGTATCCGTCGAATGAAGAACGCCGTGCATCTTGAAGCGGTTCGATGCGACGGATCGGAACACTCAGGTTGCCAGGCGAACTGCTTGATTTTTTGGAAGGAAGCGTGGCTTAAGCCGGTGAATGGCCCCGCTTCGTTTGTGAGCACCAAGGAACTGCTAGCGCCCAAGTTGTCGCCTGATTCAAGCCGGGAACCCAGGCAGTGGCTTGTCCAGGTGGGTGAGAAGATCGATTCAAACGGAACGACATGCTACTCCTGCCAGGCTACAGATGTGCCGCAGTTCACGTCTCGCATGCGCTTCTGGGATCCGCGCCAGTATATTCGCGATGTGAAATCCGGCAACCTGGACAGCGGGCTATCCGGCAGCATGCGGGGACATCGTGTCCTTGACCTTTTACTCGCAGTTTTGCGCATTTGTCAGGCAGCGCTTATCGGCTTCTTCAATGAAATACAGGATCGGCGAGGAGGAACCCGCTACCCCTTCATCGAAGGGACCAGCACAGACCTGAAGGGAACGCCGCTGGATTTGCGTCCGGGTGATCTTGTCGAGGTGCGGAGTAAAGAGGAGATCATGGCGACCCTTGACAAAGGTCAGAAGAACCGTGGGCTGTGGTTTGATTCGGAGATGTTGCCCTATTGCGGGGGAATCTATCGCGTCTTACGGCGAGTAAATCGGATAATCGATGAAAAGACAGGGAAGATGATTCAGATGAAGAATCCCTGCATCATGCTCGACGGTGTTGTGTGCAAGTCGGACTATCATCGGCTTTGCCCGAGAGCCATTTATCCATACTGGCGCGAAAGCTGGCTGAAGCGAGCAACGAGCGATGTGCCGGAAGCGGAGCTTGCGGAACGAGTTTGTAGGTAGCTTGTCCTTATGGCCTTGACGTATCAATCCGAATCCATGCCAGACACAAAGCGGGGTACCTCGGCTCCGGCTGAACGGTATTGGCTGAGTCTCGCGGTGGCCTCTGCTGTTGTCCTTCTCGCGGCGGCAATCCGCTGGTCTCTGGCGCATCCGTTCGGCGTTCACTGGGACGAGTCCGGCTACCTCAATGAGGTGCTGATCGATGCGCAGCGCCTGCGTAGCGGGATGGTGCTGAAGTTTGGCGGCAGACTGCTTTTGAAAGCCGTTGGCCGCCCGCCCGCGTACCGATTTCTTGCCGATCCCCTCATGGCCGCTTTCGGGCCGAGCACGACAATCGCACGACTTTCCTCGCTGATCTTCTCCGCGCTGGCCGGGTGGTTCATCTTTCGATCGGTGCGCCTGATCGGGTCCCGCGCAGCCGCAGGGATAGCTGCAATTGTTTTCATGTTGTCTCCTGAAATAGTTGGGGCCACAGCTTTTCTCAGTACGGATGCGCCCCTCTATCTCGCCACGTCGGCTCTGCTCTATTACCTGATCAGAAGTTGCAATGAGCCGCTTGAGACCTCGTCAGCCTGGTTTGGGATAGGTGTTTCGTTTGCTCTCGGGCTGTTATCGAAGACCTCTTTTTTCCTGATTGGTTTCCCGGCCCTGCTGCTATGGTTTGTCTCTGCCACGGGCAGAAAGGCGGTTCGGCGCTATCCTCTTTTTCCTGGGAAGGCGGCCGCAGTGGCGATGGTTCTGGCTTTACCCTGGTGGATCATTAATTTCAGGAGTTCCCTGGAGTATGGAAAATATGCCCGTGGATTTGTAAGGAACTCTCTCGGCCCGCTATCGTTCGCGACTTGGTTGAAATGGCTCAACTCGGTATGGCAGTGTCTTCTTGGGCACGGTGTAAGCGTCCTTGTCATCGCGGTCGCTGTTGCCTGTTTCTACTCGGCATTGCGCGGGGCAAAGGCAAGATTCGACACGAACCGAAGAACAGCATTAGCGCTTTGCGTAGCCGCCGGTCTGCCGATCATAATTATTCAATTGACGGGCACGAACCACCTTTTGCGGCACATCTCACCATCTATCGTCGCGCTGGCGATTGCAATTGGCGTCCTTTCAGACCAAACGGTCTTCACGCAATCCATTGGGTGGGCGCTCGGCGCGAGCCTGCCATTGCTGATTCAACTCGGGATGATTGTTTACCCGGTGGTTGCACCGAATAGCAGGATGGTTGATATCGGTTTCGTCAATAGCACCGTACCGTGGCATGTCCTGGCAAGATACGATCAGTGGGATTGGGATCCAGTCTACCGGATAAGTACACAATGCAATATCGAGTCACCCAAAATCGGCTACCTGGGGGGTGGGCGGGAACTCAATCCGGAGGCGATCGCGTACCCATGGGTAAAAAGCGTCTTTTCGACACACCGCTCGACCTTTGCATATCCCGATGTCTCGTGGCTGTGGAGGTATGAAGATGGTCCGGTTGATTGGCAAAAGTTGATGTCGGCGTCCGAAAGCCGGGATATCCTGATAACTGCCCCCGGTTATACCGGAGAGGCGAGAGTCAAGGAAGATCGGGACAATCAATATAACTCTGAATTTGTTGATCGACTTGCTGCCGACGATAAGTTTGAGCATCGTGCTTCGTTCAATGTGGGCAGGTTTGAACCCATTCGCATTGATGTTTTCACGAAGAAAAGCCTCAATTGCGCATCGAGCGCCGGCGTGTCTCAGAACCCCTAAGCTGGCGCGCCGATCGAAAGGCACACATAATGAGCGATGTTCAAACCATGGGCACTCTAGGTTCCGTTCGAATTGAGCGACTGGTTTTCTGCGCGCCGCCGAATGCCGGAGACAACTATGACTGAGATCCTCAAAAAGCGCGCAAAACCTCATCTGTTGTCTGTTGTCATACCTTGCTACAACGAGGAGGAGAGTGTCGAGGCACTTCGTTCAGAAGTGACACTTTTCATGAATGAATGCGCTTGTCCATGCGAAATCATCGTGGTTAACGATGGGAGTACGGATCGCACGATTGAGTATCTCGTTGAGTGGTCTTTCACAGACTCCCGAGTAAAGGTACTGAACCTCTCGCGGAATTTCGGACACCAGTATGCATCGACCGCTGGAATCGACTATGCGCAAGGCGATGCCGTAGTGCTGATCGATGCAGATCTGCAGGATCCACTTGAGGTGATCCACCAGATGGTGGAGCAATATTGCTCAGGGTACGATGTCGTATGTGGCCAGCGCGCCAGACGACGTGGTGAGAGCATATTCAAGCGGGTAAGCGCCTGGATGTTTTATCGCGTCATGAGCTTTGTGTTTCTAAGGAGACTTCCGCCGGACGTCGGGGATTTTCGCTTGATGTCGAGGAGGTGTGTTGACAGTCTTCGCAAGATGCGGGAGTTGCACCGATTCTTGCGGGGAATGGTTGCCTGGGTCGGATATCCTCAAACCTGTGTGCGATACGAGCGATGCCCGCGGCGATTCGGCGAGACGAAATACCCACTCAGAAAGATGATTTGGCTCGCTTGCACCGCAGCCATCTCGTTTTCTGCCCTCCCATTGCGTGCGAGTTTCTGGGGCGCAGGTCTGATGGTCCTGTTAGCTCTGGAAGAGGCAGCTCGTGCTCTGCGCGCTCACTTCACAGGGCATACTGTCCCAGGTTGGACATCCTTGATGGTGGTCCTGTGCCTCAGTACCGCGGCACTGCTTACTGCGGTTGGGATTCTTGGTGAGTACGTCGGACGCATCTTCGAGGAAGGTAAGGAACGGCCTCTTTACCTGGTTGCGGATACATGGAACGTCGACCATGCCAGATCATCAGTTCCACTGGGAACTGACACGCCGCTTGCGGATCACGAGTCGGTTGAAGTCTTGAGAAAGTAGTGGAGCCCCCCGAAACAGCATCTGGACTTAGTTGCAGGATGAGGGTCGCGACTCCGTGAGCACTGAGTGATGGAAAACTATCTGTCGGCCTACTTCAAGTGCCCTGAAGAATGGGTACATCTGACCTGCGAGAAGTCGGAATCTTCCAAGTGCGGGTATTTCAGCTTTGGCCGGGATAGCTCTCTATTTGGGCATCTTTCCGGTTGTTCGGTTGCGGAGCACCCGGGTTCAGAACTCTACGACGCAACCAGGGACGTTCGCGTTGAGGAAGGGTCTGTCCGTCTTCCATTCGATCTGTCGGAAGTGGTGGATAACTTACATCGCGAACGGTACGTCAAAGAATGGCGAAATGGTCCTCTTTCGATTTTTTCAAAGCCTTATTACCTGATTCGACCGTTTCTGCCTGTGAGCGTGCGGCGACATTTGCAAAGGCTTTACTTACGGGGTTGGGAGAAACTTCCTTTCCCGCGCTGGCCGGTCGATTGTACCGTCGACAACTTGTTTGAGCAGATGTTGGCATTGATGCTCAAAGCCACTGGCGCTGAACGGGTCCCGTTCATCTGGTTTTGGCCCGATGGGAAATCGGCATGCGCCATCATGACTCACGACATCGAAACAGAAATTGGGAGAGACTTTTGCTCAACCTTAATGGACATAGATGATTCTTTTGGGATCCAAGCCTCTTTTCAAGTGGTACCCGAAGAACGCTACAGTGTGAGCGATGAGTTTCTGGAGGTAATTCGGCGGCGCGGTCATGAAGTGGTGATTCATGATCTCAATCATGACGGGCACCTCTATAAGGACCGAGAGCAGTTTGTGCGGAGAGCCGCGAAAATCAATTCGTACGGCAAACAATACAAGGCTGAAGGTTTTCGAGCAGCCGTCCTCTACCGGAAGCAGCTATGGTACGACGAATTGAAATTTGCCTACGACATGTCGGTTCCGAATGTAGCTCACCTGGATCCGCAGCGTGGCGGTTGCTGTACAGTGATGCCGTACTTCATCGGCGAGATCCTGGAGATCCCTGTCACAGCCATTCAGGATTACACGCTCTTCAACATTCTCGACGAATACTCCACCCGCATATGGAAGGAGCAAACCGCCAGGATCGCGGAGAAGCACGGACTGATGAGTTTTATTATTCATCCAGATTATGTGATGAAGCAGAACGAGCGGGCGATTTACTGCGAATTGCTTCAACACCTGGTAGATTTGCGCGACAATCAGTCCGTTTGGCTCACGACGCCCGGCGAGGTTAACCGATGGTGGAGGCAACGGGCAGCGATGCGGGTTGTGTCTGGGCCGAATGGGTGGGAAATTGAAAATTCCGGTAACAGCGGGGCGCGTCTTGCATATGCAAGATTGGATGGCGACCGGCTCGTTTATGAAATAGAAGGGGAACAGACCGCGGTAGCATTTACGGATCTTCCGGTGGTGCGTCGGTCAGTGTTCACTAGCACAATTCTGAAAAGCTTCGACTCTTCTTCCCATCAAGCGACATTCTGAAAGCCGCTTTGCGATTTCCAGGATGCAATTTGAGACTGTCTGTCTCACAGGGCTCACCTCTACGAAAAGGATGTCTTGCAGTATGGCTTCTTCAAAAGGCTATGATGTGGCAATCGTTGGAGCGGGACCGTATGGTCTCTCCTCCGCCGCTCACTTGAAGGTTCTCGGAATGGACGTTCGCGTGTTTGGCGAACCGATGGAATTCTGGGCCAATGGAACTCCGACGGGGATGCTCCTGCGCTCGCCGAGAGAGGCGTCGACCATCTCCGATCCCAAGTCGGCACTCACACTCGAGGAGTACGAAAGAGTGTCTGGGACCACCCCTGTGAAACGTCTCTCGCGTGATACGTTCGTTGACTACGGCAAATGGTTTCACACCCAACTTGGTTCGGTTCTGGATCGGCGCAATGTAACGAGGTTGTGTCGAGACGGCAATCGTTTCAAGCTCTTCCTGACGGACGGAGAAGAAGTCACAGCCGACCGGGTGGTCGTTGCGACGGGAATTGCGAAATTCAAAACGGTACCGGCGCCGTTCGCCAATCTGTCCGCTGAGCGGGCTTCCCATTGTTACGATGGCCGGCCATTTTCGCGAATGGGCAAGCGGGTAGCTGTGATCGGTGCAGGGCAGAGCGCTATCGAATCCGCCGCTCTACTTGGGGAAGCTGGCCACTCCGTTGAGCTGATTGCCAAGATACCTGTGCTCCGCTGGATCGGCATGCACCAGAGGCTTCATCGGCTTGGACCTATTTCGAAAATGCTCTACTCCAAGCACGACATCGGTCCGATCGGGATCAGCCGTTTGGTCGCTTATCCAAACCTGATGTATCACTTTCCTTTGACGGTGAAAGACCCCATTCGGAAACGAGCGGTTCGGGCGGCAGGCGCGCCGTGGCTCATTCCCAGACTACCTGGCGTGACCATCACGACGTCGAGATCCGTTGTTTCTGCCACCGAGGTCGGCGGCGAACTGCAATTGAAGCTCGACGACGGTACGGAAAGACGAGTCGATCACGTTTTGTCGGGAACGGGATACCGCGTCGATATTTCGAAGTACGAGTTTCTATGCCCGAGCATCCTCAAGGACATCCAGCAACTCGATGGTTATCCCGATGTTTCGGCCGGTTTCACCACTTCAGTTCCCGGCCTTCATTTCACCGGCGCGACGGCTGCCCGAAAATTCGGCCCTCTGCTCTACTTTGTGACAGGCACGGATTTTGCCTCGCGGGAACTGGCTTCGTACTTTCGTCGCCACCGCAGCTAGCCGTGCGAGAGACCATTACCATGGCAACAACTGCTCAACAGCAACCCATCGTCGAGACGGAGGCGCACTTGCAGGGCGGAACTGTAGGCGCGGTTGTCGTTGGAGGCGATCATCCTGGCCTGGGGATAGCTCGAAGCCTGGGACGGCGCGGTATTCCCGTCTATATTCTTGATGATCAATTCTGTGTCTCGGCTTTCTCGAGATACGCGGCGAAGGTGGTTCGTGTCGACAACATCCTGGACGAACGCAAAACTGTCGACGCGGTGCTCGAAGTGGGGCGACGATTCAATCTGCGAAACTGGATTCTTTTTCCGACACGCGATGAACATGTCGCCGCGTTCTCACGATACCGGTCGGAGCTGGCGGAGTTCTTCCGCGTTACCACCGGGGAATGGGACAGCATCGAATGGGCGTGGGACAAGAAGAAAACCTACGAACTTTCAGAGAATCTGAATATTCCTTGTCCAAAGACCTTCAATCCAAGATCCGTAGAAGAAGTGAAGGAGCTCTTTCCTCGATTGCCATTGGCGATCAAACCTGCCGTGAAAGAGAATTTCTTCTACGCCACCGGGGCAAAGGCATGGCGTGCAGATACCCCTGAGCAACTCGTATCGCTCTACAGCAGGGCTTCAAAACAAATCAAGCCGGAAGAGATTCTTGTTCAGGAGATCATTCCCGGCGATGGCAATGAACAATACTCGTACTGTGCATTCGTGCGGAACGGCGTCCCTTGCTGCACTCTGACTGCTCGACGGGCAAGACAACATCCCCGTGAATTCGGCCGTGCCGCAACATACGTGGAGACCATCGATGTGCCGGAGATCGCAAATTTATCTGAGCGGTTTTTGACGTCGATCAATTTCCATGGAGTGGTCGAAATCGAGTACAAGCGCGATCCCCGCGATGGCAAATACAAACTGCTCGACGTCAATGCGAGGACGTGGGGATTTCACAGTATTGGCTCCGCCTCGGGAGTTGATTTTCCTTACCTGGTCTATGCTGACCAGATGGGCTTGCCTATTGAACCAGCGCACGCAAAGCCGGGAGTGGGATGGCTTCGATTGGTTAGCGATATTCCAACCGCATTCCTGGATCTTATGCATGGCAGCCTGAGCCTCGGGACGTACTTGAGGTCTCTGCGGGCAACCCGTGTGGAGTCGGTCTTCAATTGGCTGGATCCGCTTCCATCTCTCGCCGAGATTGTGATGCTCCCTTACCTCGCAGCGAAGAAATACCTGAAATCCTCGAAGTGACCACCTGAATTGTAATGAGCAGCCAATTGCTTCTTCACATAAGGAGGCATGGTCTTTTCTGTGACTGGCCTTTGTTTCTGGTTCGACTGAAGCATCTGCACGAGATTTGCAAACGTTTCCAACTGCCGGATCTGCATGGATGATCCATCGAGTAAGAAGATGAAAGTCGTTATCATTGGCGGAGGAATTGTTGGATTAGCAACGGGGTACCAGCTTCTTCAGAGGTTTCCCGCAATTCATTTGCTCGTTCTTGAGAAAGAAGCTGGTCCGGGTCGTCACCAGACTGGCCATAACAGCGGGGTTCTCCATTGCGGGCTCTATTACAAGCCCGGATCCATAAAGGCACGTCTGGCAGTGCAGGGCATTCGCAGAATGGTGGACTTCTGTGCTCGCCACGACGTGCACTACGAAGTCTGCGGCAAGGTTGTGGTCGCAACTGAGCCGGAAGAGATCCCGAGGCTTCATGCTCTTCTTGAGCGTGGAAAAGCGAACGGACTCGAGGGGCTCGAACTTCTTGATAGGGACAAGATTCGCGAATATGAGCCGCACGCAGCCGGCATTGCAGCCATCCGCGTCCCGCAGGAGGGCATCGTCGATTTCCTGGCAGTTGCCGAGGCCCTGGCGCTGGAGATTTCCTCGCTAGGAGGCGAGATCAAGTGCTCGTCAGAGGTGATTGGGCTGAAAGAGGAGGCAGGGGAGTGGAAAATCAGGACTACCGCAGGCGACTATGAAGCAGATTTTCTAATTAACTGTGGGGGACTTCAATGCGATCGCTTGAGCCGAATGGCCGGCAGCCGCGATTCATGCCAGATTGTTCCGTTTCGAGGAGAGTATTTCAAACTCAAGCCGGAGCGAGAGCATCTGGTTCGGAATCTCATTTATCCGGTACCTGATCCGAAGTTTCCATTTCTCGGAGTCCATTTCACCCGGCAGATCCATGGTGGTGTCGAGGCAGGCCCCAACGCGGTTCTGGCCTTTGCCCGGGAAGGATACAGGTTCCGCGACGTCTCGTTTCGCGACCTGGTCGAGACATTGACGTTTCGAGGCTTCTGGCGATTTTTCCTGCGATATCCAAAAATGTGCATGGAAGAACTCGGGTGCTCCTTAAGCAAGGCGCTTTTCAGTCGCGCTCTGCAAAGGCTTGTCCCGGAAATTCAGGCCAGTGACCTGGTTCAAGGCGGTGCAGGTGTTCGCGCCCAAGCCTTGTCATCTTCGGGGGAACTCGTGCAGGATTTTCGACTGGTGCGGCAGGATCGTGCGCTTCACGTGCTGAATGCTCCAAGCCCCGCTGCAACCGCGTCCCTGGCCATTGCCGACGAAATCATCAATGAGATTAGGGATGTTTTCGCTTGATTGCTGTTCAGGTTGCTCGAGGAAGAGAAGCAGCCTGGCTGCGCAGCGCGAAATGAAGCCGGCAGGCATTCCCGGATATGCTGCGAGATTCCATCTTCGGATTCTCGCAGCAACCGGACTCTAGAATGCCGTTAGGGGATTGTGAACAAGGCAGCATTGGATGGGGCGCTTTCGCTACCCTTGGAGTCAACGGAAGTCACTTGGTAGTCGTAGGACTTGCCGCCCTGGACACCCGAGTCAGTGAACGATGTGTTTCCGTCGAGAGTTGAGTTCAGCAGCTGATAGCTCGTGGTACCCCCAGCTGCGCGATAGACACGATATCCCGTAATCGTGTCGGTTGTGTTCGGCGCATTCCAGCTCAACTGGACCTGATATCCCGCGGTTGGCTGTGAGCCGGAGCCGCCCTCCAGTTGCAGGACATCGGTCTTTGACACGCCATTGGAGGATGCAGTCAAGGTTGCGGTTTGCGTAGTCGATACTGCCGCTGCCGTTAAAGCAAACCCACCGGTTGTCGCGCCTGCTGGCACCGTCACCGACACCGGAACCTGAAGCGAGCTGTTGTTGCTCGAGAGCGACACCTTTACCTGGCTGCTTGCCGCTGCGCTCAGGTATACCGAACATGCCTTGGTCGTCGGCCCTGTCAGCGTCAGCGTTCCACACGAGACTTTGCTGAGACTGGCCGTGTTGGTGACAGCCGGATAAAGCGTGATGACATCTGTCTTGGTTGCGCCGCTCGAGCTACCCGTGATGGTTACGCTAGCGGCCTTGCTGACCGCCGAAGCGACCACGACAAAGCCGCCCGTCTTGGCACCAGCCGGGACTGTCACCGTCGTCGGTAGCGCCAGAGCCGCATTACTGCTGGTCAGCGTCACCTTCGTCCAGCTTGACGCAGCCTGGGTCAAGTAAACCGAGCAGGCTTTCGACTGTGCCCCCGTGAGTGATTTCGTTCCACACGAAATCTGGCTCAGAGAGGGGGTAGCTGCGCTGCTTAGCGCTGTTCCTGCCATACAGCTCGCGAGGAACGCCAATGCGAATGAACGGAGTGAGTTGGATCGCAATAAGGATTTGAGGAAGGGAAGGAAATTCTGGATCGAATTGCGATTCCTACGTGGATGGGATGAATGCTGCTGCGCAACAAGTCTGCGGCCGCTTTTAATCGGCCGAAACTGAGACTGATACATCTACTTCTCCTCAGCAGGCGCTTGCGCACCTTTCTTTTTTGCCCGGGCTTGCTTCGCACATCGTCCGCTGAGAATGAAAAGAATAGTGCTTGAAGAAATCAGCGAAGCGCGGCCTTTCCGGAACTCGTGAATGGATTACCTGAAGCCAATCACTTCAGACGCTCAGGGTGTGCATTTCCTCCTCTCCGGTCGTCAGGAACGCTGAACAGCAACCGATTCTTTTTCGCGCAAAGCCGTTCTTCCGCATCACGCACAACTCCGCCATGGCGTAGCGCCGGTCTTCGCGGCGACACGCTAATGCCGCATTCGCAGGAATGCGGCGACCTATTTCTTACAAAACGCGGGACAGTTTCAGCAGGCGATCCAGAACGTGAAACTGCCTATTGGCCAGTTTTCGGATCTTGGTCCACGGAACGAAGTACAGGTTCTGTCCAATGCACAAAGATGGTGTTGGCCACTCGGTTCGAAGATGCTGTGGGCAGCAGTTGCAAGAAAATGACCAAAACCGGTCGCTCGATCCCAATCGCTAATTACTTTGGTGGTAGCCTAATAAATCGTTAAACTTCCGGGATTACTGAAAAACTTTCCACAGGCAAGCGATTGCTTACCTGCAATCTTTACCGTGTAATTCTTTCAGGGCGCGCATTATCTACAAGGTAAAACTTGGGAGAATTCAGACTTTTGCGCTCAACGGCCGGTTCGATCCAGCAGCACCCGAAAGGGCCGGATAACGTAATAAAGCGGCTCGAGGGCTTTGGGCAGCTTTACGAGCGCACGGTCGCGGGCGTTCGGCCGTAAAAATGCGGGCGAGAGCACAACGCCGACCTGGTCCCGAATTCCGAGAACCTTAAGGTTGTAGGGAATCCACCCCTCCGGCATTTTTCCCGGTTCTTCCAGCAGATTCTCGTCAAAGAACTCTGCGAGTTTCCGCATCGTCCGGTTGCTCTCAAAGCGGCGCAACACGTCGGATGGAACCTCACACCCGATAAGGCGCCGCGCCAGCAGAACTCCAAGCGCCAGGCAAGGCCACAATCCCACCTGCTTTGCCTCTCTCTGAGCCAAATCCCAGTCCAGCCCCGGCTCACTCCCCAGCAGTTTCGCCACATCACAAACCCAGACCAGGCGCGACCACACGTGCTTGGACCCGTGCATGCAAAGCACCAACAGCGTGGTGACCGGATCCAAGTTTGGCACATCGGCGCCGGCTATTTTCGCGGTCCTTCGGCGGGGCCACACCCAATCGATGCCAAGGTCGTGGCGGTACCGGGATTGTGTCAGTTCAAGTCTCCAGCGCAGTTCCAATACCATTCCATCGGAAGCCCGTTTAAACGGAAACTCGAAGTAATCCTCGACCGCGGGTGAGCCGTCTTCCAGAACCTTCGATTTCAGCTCGTATCCGCGTCCCTGCAGCATGGAGGTAGCTCGCATCAGGTCGTCATAGTGGATCAGGATGTCCAGATCGCCGGCCGCCCGTGCCGTCATGTCGCCGTATGCCGAAGCTCCCAGCACAATGCCTTTGAATGGCATCGCTCGAATTCCGGTCTCGTCGAATGCCCGGAGGATTTTCAGCAGTTCCTCGGCATTGGTCATGCAATGAAGCGCATTGCGCTCGAAGGCATCCCTGGCGAGTTTCAACGCCTCGGGAGGAACAAGTTGTTCGTTCGCGGCGAGGCGAGCATAGAGCATTGGTACAACGCCGTGGCGGCGTGCCCCTTCGATCGTTTGCTTCCAACAGTGGATTCTCGATATCGACTCAGCGATCGCGGATTCGGTGGCTTCCCCGGACGGTCGAATGACCGCCCGCAGCAATTTGGCCGATTCTTTATCGAGAGACAGCATCATCACCTTTGCTGCAGGTCTGAGCGTGCGCGCCGGACTTTCTCTATTGTTCCCCAGACCATTCAATCCGGACAGGATCGCGAGGTTTTTCCAGAATCCAAAGTGTTTAGGGCCTCCCCGAAAAGTACCATGTCTTGTCGATTACCGCTGCCCCGATCAGATTACTTATGACAAGTAGATTGGGGCTCTTGGTGGTATTGTTCCTGCGCGCACATCAGCTATTCTGCAGTTGTTGTTAGAACGTACCTTATCCCAGTTGCTCAAGAGGAGATCCCCATGATGCAGGTTGAGCGCGCAAATTCCAGCAAGCTGTCCGTTAATTCTATGCCTGATGGTTCTCGTATCATCCGTAACTCCGAAAGCGAAACGGTGTTTGCGCTGAACGCAACCGCTGCTGCCGCCTGGGATGCCTGTTCCTCTGGGAATACCGTCGCGGCCGTTGCCGAAGAAATGCGGCGCTCCTTTGATCCCCACGTCACGGACGAACTCGCTGAGGCCTCCCTGCTCGAACTACAAGACAAAAAGCTCGTCGCCATCTCGGGCTCCGGCTTCAAGGCTACGCGCCGCGAAGTTCTCGCCGGGCTGGGAGCGGTGGCGCTGCCGCTCGTCGTTTCCCTTACCATGGGAGAGCAGAAGGCATACGCGGAGCACGCAGGATCAGTGGATGATGATTCGCATCCCGCCCCGCATGCCAACGTTCCCAAAAGCCACAAACATCCGTTCTAACGCTCGTTGGCGAGCGGTATGCGCGTCACTGTTGAGGTTTTCTTTCCCCAGGTTGTGAAACGTCGTTCCATTCATGGGTGTGGGACGTGTTGAAAGCAAGTGGTAGCAAAGAATGGCGGCCGATTCGGCCGCCATTCTTGTATCCGCGTCAATTACTCTCTTAATCGATGACGTCCTCCAACAGCTTCGTCTTCGGAATTCGTGCGTTCGATTGCTTTATCCGTATTGATTGCTTCAATTCCGAAACCCGGGACACTCTCGACCGATACATTTTCCCGCCTTTGCCGCGCAGCGAATCCATTCCGACCTTGCCTGATATCGATGTTCGTCTCGAACCGGGCAGGGATGGGATCCACATTCTGCTCAACCAGAAGCTTGTTGCTATTGGGGGTACGGTTCTGGATGCCGCATTGGCAACCATCAAGGCTCTTGATGATGCGGTCGTCCACCGCTTGAAGAAGTTCCGGGCTGTGCATGCAGGCGCGGTGCTTGTCGAGGGCAGTGCACTGCTGGTTCCTGGCTCCACGCACGCCGGCAAATCGTCGCTGGTCGCTGAACTTCTTCGTCGCGGAGCATTATGCTTTTCCGATGAATATGCCCTCATCGACAATCAGGGACGGGTACACGCATATCCCCGTCCTCTTCTTCTGCGCAAAGGCCGTCCTAAACAGTCTCCTTGCCTTCCCGAGGAATTGAACTCGAAATATGCCGCAGGTCATGCTCCCGTAGGCTGGATATTCGCGATCGACTACGCTTCCGGTGGGGAGTGGGGTGTGAACGGAATATCGCAGAGCGAGGCCGTCACGCTCCTGCTACGCAATACGCCACACGAAATGGCAGAGGAACCTGAGATGGTGGACATCTTCATTCGCGCGTCGGCCAGCGCGACCTGCTATGCGGGAACACGTGGTGATGCTTCCGAAGCGGTGACCCGGATTTTTCATCTGATTGGCCACAAATAAGCGCGCCGCCCGAATTGGAGCGGCGCGCCTATTCTTTGCGATTCCGATTCGTCTACGGAACCGCTACGGTGGTCGTGTTCGAAGGCGAGCTCTCCATACCCGATGAGTCCACGCTTGTTACGTAATAATCGTACTTCTGTCCGCTCTGTACGTTCATATCTGCGAACGCCGTTTGTGTGTTCAAGGAACTTACGTTCGACCAGGAGCTGGTGCCGCTTGCAGTGCGGTACACCTTGAACCCGGCAATTGTTACCGGCGAATTGGTAGGTGCCTGCCAAGTCAGGTTGATTTCGTAGGAGGCCGAAGTTGAGGTACCGCTCAGTGAGACGCCCATTGTGGGGCTCGTTGATGAATTGCTGTTGATGGTCAACTGGCCAGCGAACGAGCCAGATGTCGTGGGATCAAACGTCAAGGTAACACTTGATGTCTGTCCTGGGTTAAGAGTGACAGGCAGGCTGGTCGACGGCATGGAGAAGCCGCTGCCCGTGACCGTCATGGAGTTGACCGTCAACGGGGCTGTGCCGCTGGAAGTCAATGTCACGGTCTGCGTTGTAGGCGTGTTCACCACCACGCTTCCAAACGGGATACTCGTGGCGTTCAGGCTTAGCAACGGTGTGGCGGCATTGAGTTGCAGCGAGACCGACTTCGATGTGCTTCCCGTCGCGGCGGTAATCGTAGCCGACTGCGCGCTGCTCACCGAAGATACAGTTGCAGTGAATGCCGCGCTTGACGCCGTAGCCGGCACAGTCACCGAACTGGGCACAGTTACGGCGCTGCTGCTGCTCGCCAGGGAGACGCTTACGCCTCCGGTTGGAGCAGATCCGGACAGACTAACCGTGCACGAATCCGCCAGTGCGCCCGTTATTGAGTTGCTATTGCACGAAACAGCGCTCACTGTTGGTGCGATTGCCGTGCCGGTGCCGCTCAGGCTAATGGTCGCCGTTGGAGCGGTGCTCGATATGGTCAGTTGTCCGGTTACCGAACTCGCGCTGGTTGGCGCAAACTGAACCGACAGTACGGTCGCTTGTCCCGGGTTCAATGTGGCCGGGAAGCTTCCGCCCAAAACCGAGAATCCCGTCCCCGTCGTAATCGAATCTGAGTTGATGGTGACCGCCACCGTGCCGCTGGAGGTTACAGTCACCGACTTCGTCACCGCCGTGCCTACCGCAACATTGCTGAAGGCCAGCGAACTAGCGCTCAGGCTCAGGGTCGGTGTGGCTGCGTTCAGTTGCAGCGCGGCGCTCTTCGACGAGGAATTTGCGCTCGCCGCGACACTCACGGTCTGTGATGTGGTCACCGAAGCGACAGTCGCGGTGAACGAGGCATTCGATGCGCCGGAGGCGACCATTACGCTGGTGGGCACCGTCACAGAGCTGCCGCCGCTCGCCACGGCCACATTCACGCCACTTGAGGGGGCCGCCAAGCTCAACGAAACGGTGCATGCCGTCGTTCCTGCACCGGTAAACGTAGTGCTGGCGCACGACAACGCGCTGACCGTCGGTACCCCGGGTGCGTTCAGTTGCAACGCGACGCTCTTCGACGACGAATTTGCGCTCGCCATGACAGTCACGGTCTGTGATGTGGTCACCGAAGCGACAGTCGCGGTGAACGAGGCATTCGATGCGCCGGAGGCCACCGTTACGCTGGCGGGCACCGTCACAGCGCTGCCGCCGTTCGCCACGGCCACGCTCACGCCGCTCGAGGGAGCCGCCATACTCAACGACACTGTGCACGCCGTCGTTCCTGCACCGGTAAACGTAGTGCTGGCGCATGACAACGCGCTGACCGTCGGTACCCCTGGCGCGTTCAGTTTCAGCGCGAAGCTCTTCGACGAGGAATTTGCGCTCGCCGTCAACGTGGCGGTCTGTGAGGTAGTCACTGAAGCCACATTCGCGGTAAACGATGCTGCAGACGCGCCGGAGGCCACCGATACACTGGCGGGCACCGTGACGGCGCCGCTGCTGCTCGCCAGGGTCACGCTCACGCCAGTCGACGGCGCCGATGCACTCAACGACACTGTGCACGACGTGGTTCCTGCATTGGTAAACGTGCTGCTGCCGCAAGACAACGCGCTGACAGTTGGCGTCACGGTTGCGGCGTTCAGTTGCAGCGTGAAACTCTTCGAGGAGGAATTTGAACTCGCGGTTACCGTCGCGGTCTGCGTCGTGCCCACCGAGGCAACACTCGCGTTGAAGGAAGCACTTGAAGCTCCCCCAGCCACCGTTACACTAGCCGGCACTGTCAGGGCGCTGGCATTGCTCGACAGCGTGACGCTCTGGCCGCCGGTTTGAGCCGCTGAGGTAAGCGAGACCGTGCAACTCGTCGTGCCCGCTCCCGTGAATGAATTTTGGCTGCACAACAATGCGCTCAACGTTGGTAAGACCGGCGACCCTGATCCGCTCAGCTTGATCGAAGTCGTCTTTGTAATTGAACCCTCGGTAGCGGTCAGCGTCACGGTCTGCGAGGACACGACGGCGGTGGCAATCGCGGTGAAATTCAAACTCGTTGCACCGGAAGGAACAGTTACCGATGCGGGCACGGTGATCGAAGTGCTGCTGCTCGAAAGATTCACCGGCAATCCAGCGCTTGGCGCCGCCGCAGTCAACTTCACCGTGCAGATATCGCTTTCGGCGCCGATCAGCGTTGTGGTTGCACAGCTCAAGGTCGACAGGGAAGCTGTTGACGACCCCGAACCCTTGCCATGCAGTTTTACCCAGCCTGAGGTCCTTGATGTGGTCATTCTGCTCATTGCCGTTATGCTTAGCTGCCCTGTAGAGTCCGTTGTCGATCCTGGATCAAAGCGCACCTGCGCAACCAGGCTTTGGCCGGAGAGAAGCGTGGTCGGCAACGAACTCGCTTTCACCGTGAAAGCGCTGCTCGAGCTGGTCAGCTCATCAACTTCCATTGCGGTATCGCCTTGATTGGTGATGGTGACGTTTCGAGAGACTGCTTTGCCCACGCTCACGTCGCCAAAGTCGATTGCGGTTGGGTTCACCCCAAGGGTTGCCGAGTCAGTGGAACTCATCGAGGAGGCACCGTTGCCCCCGCAGCCTGATAGCCCCAGACTCAAACTCACCGCTGCGATCGCTGCTAACCCCGCCGCGCGTTTATAAGACCTGCTTATTTTTCCGTCGGCTTCCCGTTGACCGGGGATGTTTGTCGTAATTTCAAGAGAAGAAGAATCGCGTAATTTACACATCATCAGCACCACCTACGCCAAAAAAACAATCTGGTCTCTCCGTCAGGCGGCCGATAACGAAAACCCCGCTCATCGTGCCTCGGGGGATTTGCATGTACGCTGCGCCGGATCGACTATCTGCAGCATCGACCCTCAGAGGAGGTGGGTACAGGTGACATTAGTCACGAATGTGGTATGTACCAATTACCTTCGTACTCGTTTTGTAAAATATTGCGCCAGTTGGGCTTGTGGCATTGCAATGGAGCCAAAGTTGTAGAAGAGTTGTACACCTGGAAGGCTTAATTCCGGGACTCTTTGATTACTGGTAACCATAAGCAGCAATTACCTATAAACCGGCCTGGCAGCAGGTTCGTTCTCCATGAAAATGGGAGCTTCGAGCGCAGGATTTGAGGGCCGGTATCGGCTCCTCCGTCCTTTTCCAATCAAAGGACGATAAAGCTAGGGTGTTGTGCCTTTAGAACAACGCGAGACGCGCCAACGGCCAGCGAACCTAGTTCGCAACCGGCTTGCGGTCCGCGAACGCCAATTCCACTTGCGCACGATCGAAATCTTCGGGAGTTCCGATGTCCAGAAATTTTCCACTGCACCGGAACGCTTTGGGTCGCAGTTCCTCGAGGAAAGGCGCAAGCACCTCGGTTTCAAAGGAAAACCGGGAAGGTAGAGTATCAGACCAGGGAAAGTCCTTTTGAACCGCGTACACACCGGCATTGATCCAGCCGGGGCCAGTTTGTCCCTTTTCGATAAAGCGAACGACGATGTCGCGTTCGATTACTATCCCGCCGTAGCGTGCCGTATTCTCTACTTTTGTAACTGCTATCGTCAGGGGCCCGGGCATGACGGCGTGCATGCGAAGCAGCGCCAAAAAGTCGACATCGAGATAGGTGTCACCGTTCATCACCAGAACAACATCGTCGGTTGCATGTTGAAGAGCCAAACGGATCGCACCTCCCGTACCCAGCGGAGTTTCTTCGATGGCATATTCAAGGGGAACTTCGCGGTAGCTTTCATGAAATGTCTCAGTGATGACATCGCGAAGATGACCCACCGAGAGAATGATCCTCTTGCAGCCGGCATTCACAAGTTGGTCGAGCAGGATACGAAGAAAGGGTTGTCCTGCGACGGGAGCCATGCACTTCGGCAACCCGCTTAATCTCGAACTCAGCCGGGTGCCCAAGCCACCCGCCAGGATTATTGCTTCCATTGTCACCGTCCCGCAGCAGAGTTTTCCAGGTTAGCCGGAAGGTTGTACGAAATGAACGCTCTTCGATCACGGCCAGTTGCAGAACCACTTCACTTGATTCGCCACGCCTGCGCGCCGACTTCAGTGAAGTGACAGCCATAAACGATTCCCACGTCGTTGCAACGTCGCAATGCGTCTGCCACGCGGTCCTTGCGCATTGGATCCGTGAGGAACATCATGAAGCCGCCACCGCCTGCCCCGGAGATTCTGGCGCAATGAGCCCCTGCCTCGAGCGCCCGCTCATACATGGTTTCGATTCGTTCATTCACGATCCTGCTTGCCATTCGCTTCTTTGCATCCCAGCTGCTCCGCAAAACGTCATGCAGCAGGCAGAAGTCTCCCCGGAGCAACGCTTCTTTCATGCGGATGGCTTCCAGTTTGATCTGATGCATCGCTTCGATCGCGGTTTCATTTCCGGAGTCCACGTTTTTCGATTGTTCCGCAATGATGGCCGCCGAATCCCGTGAAGCCCCGGTGTAGAAGAGCAACAAAGAAGCCTCAAGTTCAGAAACGATGCTGTCCTTGATACGAAGAGGATTCACGAGGACCCGGCTGTTGCCGGTGAACTCCATGAAGTTGAAGCCACCGAATGCCGCTGCGTACTGGTCCTGAGATCCACCCTTCAAGCCGGCTTCTTCCCGTTCAATTACCCAGGCGGTGTGAGCCAGATCGTAGTCGTCCAGCGGTTGGTTCAACAGCTCCGCGTAAGCTTTGAGCGCTGCAACCACCAGCGTGGATGACCCGCCCAATCCCGACCCGGAAGGCACGTCGACCCGCGTCGTAAGTTGCAGGCTAAGCGGCTTGCCGTTGTTAAATCGACGCACGGCGTGATTATGGACGAACTTGAGTAGATCGAGCTTGCCATCTGGCTCAAGCTGCTCCCTGGAAGGATATTCGGCCGATTGTCCCTGATCGCTAGAGACAAAGCGGACCAGGTTGTTCTCGATTACTTCGATCGATGCGTATGCGTAATGGCCGATCGTCGCGTTGAGAATTGCGCCACCAAATCGATCGCAATAAGGGGAGACGTCTGTACCTCCACCAGCGAGACCGAGACGCAACGGAGCGCGGGAACGAACGACCATGAATATACCCCCGAGGAATTGACACTACCAACCGTTAGCGTCGGCGTATGACCTGGAGCGTTCATCAAAAGCTTGCCGGCACCAATTTCGCGTCCGGCGCGTGACCATTCCACACGGTCAATTCACGCAATGCCATTATGGCAGATGCGTTTCAAGACGTCCTGTGCGCTCATACGCAGCGAAGCCGCAAAAAGCTGCAGGGAGAATCCTGCAGCTTTTTGCGGCTTCGCGTTCCTGAAGGGTTGCTAAGGGATACTGACCGTTGTGGTGTTGGAGGGCGTACTCTCGGTTCCAGAACCATCCACGCTTTTCACCATGTAATCGTACGATGCCCCAATCTGCACCTTCGAGTCCGTGTAGGCTGTCTGAGCGTCCAGGGTCGAGTTCAAGAGGGTGTAGGAGGTTGTTCCGCTCGGCGCCCGATACACGTGATAGCCGGTAATCGGATCGCTTGGCGATGTGGGAGCCTGCCACGCCAGATTCACCTGATACGTCGGCGATGTTGCCGTGCCGCTCAGTGGTATCGCGAGCGAGGGATTGGTCGACGAGTTGCTGTTGATGTTCAGCTGGCCTGTGAACGAACCGCCTGTCGTCGGATCAAACGTCAACGTAACACTTGCCGTCTGTCCCGGGTTTAGAGTCAGCGGCAGGTTGATCGGCGACAGTGCGAAGCCGCTGCCCGTAACCGCGATGGAATTTACCGTCAAGGCGGCTGTGCCGCTCGAAGTCAAGGTCACGGTTTGCGTCGTAGGCGTGTTCACCACAACGCTTCCAAACGGGATGTTCGTGGCGTTCACGCTTAACACCGGGGTCGCGGCGTTGAGTTGCAGGGAAACCGATTTCGATGTGGATCCCGTGGTGGCCGTTAGAGTGACGGATTGTGCGGTGGTCACGGAAGCAACATTCGCCGTGAATGCCGCACTGGTTGCGGTTGCCGGCACTGTTACCGAACTGGGCACAGTGACCGCGCCATTGCTGCTGGAGAGACTCACGCTCACGCCACCAGTCGGCGCAGTGCCGGACAGGGTTACCGTGCACGAATCCGCCAAGGCTCCCGTGATCGAAGTGTTATTGCAAGAGACTGCGCTGACAGTTGGCGCTATGGCGGTGCCGGTACCGGTCAGGCTTACGGTAGCCGTTGGCGCGTTGCTCGAAATGCTGAGCTGTCCGGTTACGGAACCCGCGCTGGTCGGATAGAACTGAACCGACAGCACCGTCGCTTGTCCCGGGTTCAGCGTGGTCGGAAGGCTTCCTCCGGATACCGAGAGCCCCGTTCCGGAGATCGAGTCAGAGTTAATGGTCACGGGTACCGTGCCGTTCGAGGTCACCGTCACCGATTTGCTGATTGCAGTGCCCACTGAGACATTGCCGAAGGCGAGGGAAGTTGTGCTCAGGCTGAGTGCCGGTGTGGCCGCGTTCAGTTGCAAGGCAAAGCTCTGGGAAGAACTATTCGAAGTCGCGGTAATCGTTGCGGTCTGTGTGGTGCTGACTGACGCGACGCTTGCCGTGAAGGAAGCTGACGATGCACCCGATGCAACGGTTACGCTTACGGGCACCGTTACGGCACTCAGGCTGCTCGACAAGGCTACGACCTGGCCTCCCGATGGAGCGGCCGAACTCAACGACACCGTGCATGCCGAAGTTCCCGCGCCGGTAAACGAATTGTTGCTGCACGACAGCGCACTCACTGCCGAGGACGGCAGCGTTCCGGTGCCGCTGAGGCTCACTTGAACCGCGGGCGCATTGCTCACGAGCGTGCCCTGTCCGGTTACAGACCCTGCGGTGGTAGGACTGAACTGAACCGAGAACACCGTCGCCTGACCGGGATTCAAAGTGATCGGCAAGGTTGCTCCTACGACCGAGAACCCCGCGCCCGAAATGGATCCACTGGTGACGGTGACGGGCGCCGTTCCGGAGGAGGTCACAGTTACAGACTTCGTGACTGCTGTTCCGGTTGGGACGTTCCCAAACGCAATAGAAGGCGCGCTGAGGCTCAAGGCTGGCGTAGCCGCGTTCAGTTGCAAGGCAAAGCTTTTGGAAGAACTATTCGAAGTCGCAGTAATCGTTGCAATCTGTATGGTGCTGACTGACGCGACGTTTGTAGTGAAGGAAGCTGACGATGCACCTGACGCAACCGTTACGCTGGCAGGTACGGTGACCGCGCCAAGATTGCTCGAAAGAGCCACAACCTGGCCACCCGAGGGTGCCGCCGAACTCAACGACACCGAACACGCTGTCGATCCCGCGCCGGTGAACGAATTGCTGCCGCATGTCAGTGCGCTGACCGAGGCACCAGCCGCGGCTCCTGTGCCGCTCAAGGTTGCGTAAGCCGTCGGTGCGTTACTTGAGATCGATAGCTGTCCAGCAACTGTGCCCGCGCTGGTCGGATTGAACCAGATGGTGAAGACTGCCGATTGTCCCGGGTTCAGGGTTAGAGGGAAGGCTGGGTGGTCGGGCGAAAATCCTGCTCCCGAAACCGAGTCAGCAAAGATGGTCACAGCTGCCGTTCCAGTCGACGTCACAGTCACCGGTTTCGAGACTGGGGTTCCTAAAGCCACGGTGCCAAACGCCACGGGGCTAGGGCTCAGGCTCAGAGCAGCAACGGTCGGGGGCGATAACGTAATGCTAAACGTCGCAATAATTCCGTTAGCCTGGGCGGTAATCGTCGCGGTCTGGGGTGTTGTGAAGGAGCTTACCGTGGCGTTGAAACCGGTGCTGCTGGCTCCGCCTCTTACAGTGATCGCAGACGGGACGGTCACAGCGGGGTTGTTGCTGCTGAGGGATATGTTGAATCTCCTGTTGGTCGTCGCCGTTAGATAAACGGAACAAGGATCCGTGCCTGCTGCGTTATACCCATTGTTTCCACACGAAAGAAGGCTCAGAGTCGGCGACGCATAGGCCCCTGTCACAGCAGCGAGGAATGCGGCGAGTATCAGAGTCTTTCCAAGATTTACGAGAGAGAAGCAGGCGGAAACGCGATCCCGGCGAACAGCTGTAATCTTATGCATCTAAACGTCCCTTCTAAGGCGCACACATCTCCTGTGTGCGCTCCGAGCTCGGCTCGGGCACAGAATGCAACCGCCAAATTGGCGTGTGTTGTGCTCTCTTAGGGTCTCGTATGAAATAAAATCAGGCCGTGATTATGGTCACTAATAATCCTTCGAGTGATTACTTTTGTGCTAGTCGGCCACAAGAGGGATTTTGATCGCTAACCAAAAGATATTGATCAGCATGCGGATGGTTGCCGCACCAATTCTGCGGCGAGAGATTTTCTGCTGAGGAAGAATAGTTCGGAAATGTATCGATATTTAATTAAGACGTAACTTCGCTTTTGCACTACCGGGACGTCTGCGATTTTCCAGAACCCGTCGCGGCGTTCTGCGATCGTCGTGGCGACTATTTTGCGGCAGGTGTACGAATCCGTGCGACACAGCCGCAAAGGGGAAGGAATAGATTTCAAGTCCGAAAGGGAAGAGCGGGAGAAAACCACAGCAACAACTACTTTTCGTCCAAATGTTGTGGCCCGGAATCGTACTCTACTCCGGCTTTGCGCCGTTCCCATTCATCTGTACCGGCACCTGGATCGTGGCCTGTTGAAATAGCCACTCCACATCGCAGCCGAGCACGTGTGCAATCTGCTCCTGCATCTGCTTTCCTGGAACGCGAACTCCGTTGATGATCCGGCTAAGATAAGCCTCGTCGATCCCGACCAGCTTTGCCAAGCGGTTCTGACGCATGCCCGTGGTGTATACCCTCAGTTTCAGGTTCGGGTAAATGCACCGCTCTCGCATCGCCACATGATTGGCCACGGGGTTTCCGTTGCCATTCTGCACCTTTAACCCATTCGCCTCTACCGTCACGTGTTGACCTCGCCTGCTTCTGGATGAAGCTGAGCTTGAACGTAGCCACTTACCAAGAAGTTGCCAAGCCCATTTGGTAATTGCGATGTTCTTTTGTAGTAATGCCGTCTCTATTACGAAATGGGTGTTCCAAATACCTCTCAACTAACACTCTTTGGTTAGTGGCTTTATGGATTCGCTTATTCGCGGTGGGTTAGGGCAGGACGATCGTTGGTCTCTCAGGGCAATAAGGGAAGCTTGACCCGCATCCCAAGACATCGTGCGCGAGTGACTGACACCCTGAGGGAGTATCCGATGAGAGTTGACTCAATCGACAAACTTTTTATCGAGGAATTGAAAGGCCCGCACTCCGCAGAAAACCAGGTCACCGAAAGCGCATGCCCAAATCGGTGAATTGCCGCAAGGTCCAAGGAATTGAAGAAGGCGTTGAAAAATCACCTTCGCGAACCGATGGGCAGATCGAGCGGCTGAGCCAGGTCTGCAACATCCTGGGCGCCGGTCCCAAGGGCAAGTCCTGGGATGAGGGGGTGCACTGGAGGAAGGCGCATCGATGCTGAAGGAGACAGAAGAAGGAGATGTACGCGATGCCGCGCTCATCGCAGTTGCTCAGCGCGTGGGGACTACGAATTGGGTGCATACAAGCACCGTGCGCGTCTACGCCCAACTGCTGGGACAAACCCAGTGCGCCAACCTGCTCCAGGAGACATTGGAGGAAGAGAACGCGGCGGACCAGAAACTGACCTCGATTGCGGACAAGGTCAAAACCCAGGCTACCCACCAGCATGCCTGATAAACCCTGCGGGGACAGTCACTTTCTGCCCCCGCAGAAACTCTCAACAAGTTGATATAATGCTAATGTGACTGTAACTGCGCTCGATTCCACACCAAACTCCGCCAGGAACGATTCTTCCCCGGGTGAGAAACGCGTTCTTCTCCTTAAACCGCGCGGTTTCTGCGCCGGCGTCGTACGCGCGATCGATATCGTCAAAATTGCCCTCGAAACCTTCGGCGCGCCGATCTACGTCCGCCGTGAGATCGTTCACAACCGCTATGTAGTCAATGAGCTGGCGGAAAAGGGCGCGATTTTTGTACATGAAATCGATGATGTGCCCGATGGCCAGCGCGTCATCTACTCAGCCCATGGGGTTTCCCCTGCCGTGCGTGAGCATAGCAAGGGCCGCGGACTCAAAGTGATTGACGCGACCTGTCCCCTGGTCACGAAGGTTCACATCGAGGCCGTCAAGTTTGCCAAGCAGGGGTATTCGCTGGTGCTGATCGGCCATCGCGACCACGACGAGATCGAGGGGACACTCGGCGAAGCCCCGGATGTAACTCAGGTGGTTTCCAATGTGGCCGAGGTTGCCGCGCTTCAGGTTCCCGATCCCAATCGTGTTGCATACCTGACGCAGACCACGCTTTCGCTGGACGAAGCACGCGACATTATCCATGCGCTGAAGGAGAAGTTTCCTAATATCGCCGGGCCCCACTCGCAGGACATTTGCTACGCGACGGAGAACCGCCAGGTCGCGGTCCGCAATGTGGCACACAATGCTGATCTCGTGCTGGTAGTCGGCTCAACCAACAGCTCCAATTCCAACCGCCTCGTCGAGGTATCGCGCAATCTCGGAACCATCGGGTACCTGATTGATAACTCCCAGGCCATCGATCCAAAGTGGCTCGAAGGCGTCTCGACAGTCGCGGTGACGGCCGGTGCGTCGGCCCCCGAGGTTCTGGTGGAAGACGTGGTCAATTATTTGCGTCAAAATGGGTTCTCCAGCGTCGAAGAAGTTGAGGTAATGCCGGAGAATGTGCGCTTTGGCCTGCCTCCTGAGATCATTCAGGCAATTGGGGGGTCAGGGGGCGGAAACTCGGTGCCTGTGCGCTGACCGGCAAAGCCAACGTGCGGGGAATCATCGGAATCGAAATTCCATGACGGCGGCCGCCGTTGAATGGCTGTTCAGCTGGCCTGGTGCGGAGAGATTGGCGCTGTCCAACACCCGGAAATCCGGTATTTTTCAACTATCGAGAGGCTCAATATCGCATGAGTATCCAGCAAGGTCACACCGAGTCCGCGGCCCCAAGATTTGGGCGCCTGGATGCAGCCCTTGCTGATGTTGAATCAGCGATTCTGCACTCGCGTGAGTACCTCCTCTCTCTCCAGCATCCTGAGGGATATTGGAGCGGCGAATTGGAAGCCGACGCGATGCTCGAGGCCGATTACATCTTTCTGCATACCCTGCTGGAATCCGGCGATCCCGGACGGCTGAAAAGGGCATGCACGGAGATGATGCGCTATCAGAAAGACGATGGCAGCTGGAGTCTTTATCCCGGTGGCCCCGGGAACATCTCACTCGCTGTCAAATGTTATTTCTCAGCCAAGCTGATGGGTATCCCCGCTACCGATCCGCGTCTCGTCAAGGCGCGCGAATGGATTCTAGCCAATGGCGGTGTAGTCGCGTGCAACACCTTTACGAAGATGTATCTCTGCGCGCTTGGCCAGTACAACTACGATGCTGTCCCGGCCATTCCTCCGGAGATTGTCCTCTTTCCAAACTGGTTCTACTTCAACATCTATGAAATCTCGGCGTGGTCCCGGTCGATTCTTGTACCCCTGGCCATTATTTATGCGAAGAAACCGTACAAGAAGATCCCGCCTGAGCAGGCCATTGATGAACTGTTCGTGGGAGGCCGCGAAAACGCTAACCTTCGCTTGCGGTGGGACCGCAAAAAGATACTCTCCTGGCGAAATTTCTTCATCGCGATCGATCGCGTGATGCACTGGGCCGAAGCAGTGCATCTGCGCCCTGTCCGCAGGCTCGCCCTGAAGCGGGCAGAGAAGTGGATGCTGGAACGCCTGGAGATGTCGGACGGCCTCGGAGCAATTTATCCGGCCATGATGAACGCCATCCTCGCCCTTCGCTGCCTCGGCTACTCCGAGGACGATCCGCAGGTCATTCGCGCGCGTGACGAATTCGAGAAGCTTGGCATTGAAGCGCCGGCCAACGACGACATGCCGGAGTCGACATTCCGCATGCAACCCTGCATGTCGCCGGTGTGGGATACGGCGCAGGCTCTGTATGCGCTTGGAGAAGCGGGTGTACCGCGCACCGACGAGCGCATGCTGAAAGCTGCTGACTGGCTGCTGTCGAAGGAAGTTCGCAACAAGGGCGACTGGGCCGTGAAGGTGAACAAGACCGAGCCCGGCGGATGGTACTTCGAGTTCAACAACGAGTTTTATCCCGACACTGACGACACCGCGCAGGTACTTCTCGCGCTGAGCAAGGTCGACAACCCGCGCGAACGCTATCAGCACCAGGTGGCATTGCGCGCTATCGACTGGGAATTCGCCATGCAATGCCGCAATGGCGGCTGGGGCAGCTTCGACAAAGACAACACGAAGATGATCTTCCAGTACATCCCGTTTGCGGATCACAACGCAATGCTTGATCCGCCGACCGTCGACATCACCGGACGCATGCTGGAGATGCTGGCCATCTATGGATATACGCGCACCGACAAGCGCGTGGAGAAGGCCATCAAGTTCATCCTGAGTGAACAGGAGCCAGACGGAAGCTGGTTCGGCCGCTGGGGCGTGAATTATATCTACGGTACGTTCCTGGTGCTGCGCGGCCTCGACGCGATCGGATTCGACCACAATGAGCCACAGGTGCAGCAGGCTGCTGAATGGATCCGCATGGTGCAGAACGCCGACGGCGGATGGGGCGAATCCTGCGGAACCTACGAAGCCCCGGATACCCGCGGTATCGGTGTCAGCACGCCCTCGCAGACCGCCTGGGCGATGCTTGGTCTTTTGGCAGCAGGCGATGATCGCTCCGACTCCGTTGCCAAGGGTGTCCGCTGGCTGCTCGAACGCCAGAGCGAAGATGGTGGCTGGGACGAGTCGATGGGCGATGGAGCTAGGCGGGAAGGCATCATTACCGGGACCGGCTTCCCGAAGGTTTTCTATCTGGCTTACACGATGTACCGGCAGTACTTCCCGCTTATGGCACTCACCGCCTACAAGCGGGCAATGGAGAAAAGCAGCCTCTAGCTTCGAGCCTCTAGTTTGTCTAGAAGCCAGGAGCCAGAAGCCAGGAGGGTTTACTCAGACATGGCAATTCCGATCTCCCAGGTGTGGACGGTCTTCTCGTACGTGTGGAAGCAGCGTCTGAAGGGCAACGAGCGCTATCCGCTGGTGCTTATGCTGGAGCCGCTCTTCCGCTGCAACCTGGCGTGCGCCGGATGCGGGAAGGTGCAATATCCTCCACACGTGCTCAAGCGCATGCTCACCCCTGAGGAATGCTTCGCCGCCGTTGAAGAGTGTGGCGCGCCCATGGTGTCTATCCCCGGTGGCGAGCCGCTGCTGCATCCGCAGATCGTCGAAATCGTCAACGGGCTCATTGCGCGCAAGAAGTACATTTACCTGTGCACCAATGCGCTTGAGTTGAAGCGCCGCATTCATGAGTTCACCCCATCGAAGTACCTCACGTTCAGCGTGCATTTGGACGGCGAACGCGAGCACCACGACTTCTCAGTTTGCCGCGAAGGCGGATGGGACATCGCCGTGGAGGGTATCAAGGAAGCGGTGAAGCGCGGCTTCCGCGTCACTCCCAATTCCACGTTCTTCGACGGCACCGATCCCAACAGCGTGCGCCGCTACTTCGATGAAGTGATGGCGCTGGGGGTCGAGGGCATCGTGCTCTCGCCGGGCTACAGCTACGACAAGGCTCCCGATCAACACCGCTTCCTCGGTCGCGCTCGTGTACGCAGGCTCTTCCGCGCCATTCTCTCCAATCGCAAGAAGTCGTGGAAGTTCAATATGTCGCCGCTGTTTCTCGAGTTCCTGATGGGCGATCGCAAATACGAGTGCACTCCATGGGGGTCGCCTGCATACAACATCTTCGGCTGGCAGCGTCCCTGCTATCTGCTTCAGGATGGCTACGCGGAGACGTTCAAGGAGCTGATGGAGACAACGCAGTGGGCCGAGTACGGCGTGGCCAGCGGCAATTCGAAATGCGCCAATTGCATGGTGAGCTGCGGCTATGAGCCCACGGCAGTCATCGATGGTTTTCTTTCGTTGAAGGGGTTTATGTCCATGGCGCGTGGCTGGTTCGGCACCTACGAGGACGAGCACGCACTCAAACTGCTGAGTGAGCCCGCCCCCCACGGTCCGGCAACGCTGGTGCAGATCGAATCCCCCGACCGCGAGATGGTCACGAAATAAAAGTGAAAGACAAGAGTCACTTTTGCTGATAGCTGATAGCCGAAAGCTGATTCTCGGAGAGAATCATGACTGCCGAAGTTTCGAAATACACCCTCGAGCAAATCGAAGCCCTCGAGCTCGCTCCGGGCACCGAACACCAGCAGCTCGAAGGCTGGGTTCCCGACCTGGCCGGCGAAGACGATCTTCGCAACGCACTTGAGAAGGCGTTCGACTATCGCGGCGACGTTACCATCACCACCAAAAGCGGTAAGAAGATCGAGGCATTCATCTTCAATCGCCACACCGGGGCCTCGCTTGCAGAGAGCTATGTTCAGTATTTCGAGCCGAACGTGAACGGCAAGCTGAAGCTGGGCTATGGTGAGATCGCGCGTCTCGAATTCAGCGGTAAGGATCGCGCCGCAGGCAAGCACTGGGAAGACTGGGTCAAGGCCTACAACGATCGCAAATCCGCCGGCGAAAAGAACATCGCTCTCCACCCCGACAAGATCGACTAGAACCAGAGAGAGAATTGCCGGCTGAGCGAGGGGCTTTTCAGCGAGCGCAGCATCGCCTGCATCCGCTCAATTGTGCAACCAGTTCCAGAACCCTACGGCTCGGCATAATAGGCGGTCATCGATCTCACATCGAGCCCCGGACGCTTCACCTTCACTTCAATTTTGTGAAGCTCGTGCGGTGACTTGGCAGGCATCGCTTCGAACGACACTGCATAGTATCCATCCGCATCGCGAATGCTCGAGGAGAGGTCGGCGGCGAGATCGCGGCTGGACGTCAACGCCCTCCCTCCGGTTTGCGTTGCAAGGATTGGCAGCGCAAGGCTGGCCGGTCCTGCGTCGCTTGCCGAGTTGCAGCCAGCCATAAGCGTCTTCACGTCGACGCGCGCAAACTCCTTCTCGCGCGTTCCATCGGGCAGGGAAAGAGCATCAATTGTGACCTGGGCGTTGCGAAGATCGCGCAATACGTTGGCAACTTCGTCGAAGAACCCCGCCCGTGCCTTCGGCGTTGGCTGTCCGAATTCCACGTCGGAGAGGAGCGGCCAACCAGACCCGACCCAGATCAGAATCGTGCGCCCTCCCAAGGTCTTTTGCTGTTGTGCGATTCCGTCGAGTGCCGCAATCGAGTCCCGAAAATGTACTTGCAGGCAGTTGGGAACATTCTCGGTGCGATGCCCGGGATCATCCTTTTGGAGGGCGGCTGGTCTGGCAACGACCTGCTCGACAGATCCCTCTCCGGAGGAACAAGCATTGGAGTGGACGCCTTTGGTCGTTTTCACAAAGGCGCGCCCCAGAATATTGCGATCCGTCGTCGGTGCGGTGGCCTTCAACTCCCCGTTGAACCACAGCACGAACGAAGTCGGGTAGGGAAGCGGACCGTGTCCATGAGCCAGGTAGTCGAAGATGGCCTGACGCTCTTCCTCCAACTCGTGGGCAGGGCTGTTCACCGCGTCGAGAAGAATAACCACCTCGGTTGCGTCGGTCATCGCCTCGCCGTCGATCATGTGGATCCCCGCAATTTTCCGCGGTTCGTTGTTGTCCAACAGGGCGAAATCGCTCGCGGTAAGATCCGCCACCAGTCTTCCGCTGCTGTCGGCCACCTGCACGTTCACCGTAATGCGGTGTGCCTCCAGGTACTCGCGATCGCGCTGCTCCTTGGTGCGCGTTTTAAGCGTGGGATTCTGCGCAGCCATTGGTGCCACGATGCCAACCAGCCCAAGGCAAATACACGCAGCCCAGCGTGCCTGACCGTTCCGATGGCGGGAAAAACACTTCATGCGCTTACGATACTCGGACGAGGCAGATGTTTCACCGGTAGCAGCGAACCAGCGACGCACCGTAAATACCGTCCAAAACCGAACAGCCTGCACTGGTTCCGGACAGCTCACTTCCTGCCCAGGTGTCCCTCATCCCTAGCTTTAGCAGAGGTTTAGCTCGTTCTCCGGATGGCCTTCGACGTGCTTTGCTCATACCCGAGCCGTTGTGTGCCCGGAGGATTGGAATGAGGGTTTTGATGCAGGACATTGCCTACGCTTTCCGCCAGATACGGAAGACCCCCGGATTCACCATCACCGTCGTTCTCACTCTCGCGCTCGGCATTGGCGCCAACGCTGCCATCTTCACTTTGGTAAACGCGGTCCTGCTGCACAACCTGCCTGTTACGGATCCGAAGACACTCATTCGCATCGGCGACAATGACAACTGCTGTGTCAACTCCGGTATTCACCGTGACGGCGATTACACCTTGTTTGCAACGGATACCTATCTCATGCTCCGGAAGAACCTTCCCGAGTTTGAAGAGCTGGCAGCCATGGAATCCGGCTTTAATTACCGCCCGGTCACGGTGCGTCGTGAGGAGCCATCGGCCGTCGCCAAATCCTCATTGAGCGAATTCGTCTCCGGCAATTACTTCCGCACCTTCGGCCTTCAGCCTGCTGCCGGCCGGCTCTTCAACGATGCCGACGACGCCAAGGGTGCGCCCCTCACTGCAGTGATGAGCTATGACACCTGGGCGCATGAGTATGCATCCGATCCCAAGGTTATTGGCAGCACCTTCCGAATCAATACCCAGCCGGTCACCGTCGTTGGCATCGCGCCCGAGGGCTACTTCGGCGATCGCGTGACGAGCACACCGCCCAACTTCTTTTTGCCTCTCGAGTCGATGGCTGTCATTCTCAACGTTCCCTATCTCCACGACCCCGAGGTGGAATGGTCTTATCTTGTCGGTCGATTGAAACCAGGGGTGTCGCAGCCTGCGCTGCAAACCAAGATCGGCGGCTTGCTTCGTCAATACTTCTCAACGGTCAAGGAATACGCGCTTGAACGCAATAAGGTCTATCTCGCCCGCACGCATGTGGTTCTCACTCCGGGTGGCGCCGGGATTCAGCATTTGCAGGATCAGTACAAATCGGATCTTCACCTTCTCACCTGGATTGCCGCGCTCGTCCTTCTTGTCGCCTGTGCAAACATCGCAAATCTCCTGCTGGTCCGCGGCATGGGACGCCGCGCTGAAATGTCGGTACGTACCGCCCTCGGCGCACAACGCGGCCGGCTCGTCCGCCAACTCCTTACCGAAAGCGTGATCCTTGGCGGCATAGGTGGTGCTGCCGGCCTCTTTGTCGCATTCGCTGGGGCGCGCATGCTTCTTGCGCTGGCGTTTCCGGGTGCCGACAGCGTCACCATCAATCCTGCGCCCTCTCCGCTGGTCATCGCCTTCGCATTTGGACTTTCGCTGGTCACCGGGGTTCTCTTCGGAGTAGCCCCGGCCGCGATTGCGGCCCAAGCCCAGCCAGCCGATGCTTTGCGCACCAATTCCCGGACCACCGCTGCGGGCGCGTCTTTCCTGCAGCGAAGCCTCGTTGTGCTTCAGGCCGCACTCTCGCTGGTTCTCCTCGTCGGTGCAGGCCTGTTTTCCCAAAGCCTGAGCAAGCTGCAAAGCACCGACATGCACCTGGATTCCACGAACCGCTACATCATCCACTTCAATCCGCAGGCCGCCGGATACCTGCCATCGAATGTCGAAGCACTATACCGCACCATCGAAGACCAGTTCCACGCCCTGCCTGGGGTGGTCAAAGTCGGCATCGCCACCTACACGCCGATGGAAGACAACAACTGGAGCACAGGGGTCCAGATCCAGGGCAAGCCCGAGCCCGACAAGGGCGCATCCTTTGTGAAGGCCACGTCCGAATACTTCGATTCGGTCGGCACCCACGTCCTCATGGGCCGGGGGTTCCTGCGCACCGACCTGTTCGCAGCTCCGCCAGTCGCGGTTATCAATAAGGAGTTTGTGAAGCAGTTCTTCAAGCCCGGTGAGAACCCGATTGGCCAACGCATGGGAAGCCCCGGCCCTAAAAGCGCCGGTTCATTCGAAATTGTCGGGGTCGTGGATGACACCACCTACACCGCGGTCCAATGGAAGGACCACGCCATGTTCTTTGTCCCGCTCACTCAACGTGCAGCTACTGACAAGCAACCTTTGGATCAGGATGGCTCGTTCTATGCCGGCGCCATCGTTGTCCAGACCGATCATCCAGTCAACGACATGGAGAAGATGGCCTCGAGGACACTTGACGGCATCAACCCCAACCTCACCATCGTCAAGTTCCAGACGTTCGACCAGCAGATCGGCGATCGATTCAGCGAGGAGCGCATGATTGCGCGACTCACTCAGCTGTTCGGCGGATTGGCTCTGCTGCTGGCCACCATCGGCCTCTATGGAGTTACGGCCTACACCGTTGTTCGCCGCACGCCTGAAATCGGCATCCGCATGGCCCTTGGCGCGGAGCGCATCCGCGTGGTCGGGATGGTGATGCGTAACGCCATGGTGCAGGCGCTCATCGGCCTCATCCTCGGCGTGCCCGTCGCCATCTTCTGCGTGCGTTACGTCAAGACCCAGCTCTACGAGATCACCAGTATTGATACCAGAGTGATGGCGGGAGCCATCCTCGTCCTTATCGCCGCAGCCTGCATCGCGGGTCTGATCCCCGCGCGTCGTGCGGCCTCAATTGATCCAGTAAAGGCGCTGCGAGTGGAGTAGCATCGATAGTTTTCTAAACTGAGGACGGACAACTGATAGCTGTCTTCACCCAAACAGCGCCGTCACAATGTGGTTCACGGCGAACGCACTGATCCACGCCAACGCCAGCATGTAAGCGAATTGGATCGCAGGCCACTTCCAGCTATTGGTTTCGCGCCGTACCACGGCCATGGTCGATGTGCACTGCATGGCGAAGGCGAAAAAGATCATCAGAGCCACGGCTCCGCCCAGAGACATGTCGGTGTGCAACGCGGTTTGCAGATGCATGGTCTGCGTCTCAGGATCAGCCCCGTAGAGCGTGCCCATTGTGGACACCATCACTTCGCGTGCCAGCACGCTGGAGATCAGCCCGATCCCAACCTTCCAGTTGAATCCGAGAGGCGCAATCGCCGGCTCGATGAAATGCCCAAGCTTCCCGACTACGCTGTCCGCAAGTTCTGGCGCGGTGTAGTGCCCATTGTGCAGCGGCACCGGCGGAATGTGCGCCAGCACCCACAGGGCCAGGGTCACAGAAAGAATGATCGTTCCGGCATTGCGCAGAAACACGCGTGCGCGATCGAAGAGCCGCATCATCAGCGAGCGGATCGTTGGCATCCGGTACTGCGGCAGTTCGAGAATGAATGGTGCATCACTGGACTTGAGGATCGAGCTTTTCAGTAACCGGGCCGTGGTCATGGCGGCGACGAATCCTGCCAGATACAAACCCAGCATCACGATCGTTCGCAGGCCGAGAAACCCATGCAGGAAGTTTTTGTTCGGAATGAATGCGGCAATCAGCAGGATGTACACCGGGAGCCGCGCCGAGCATGTCATGAACGGCGTTACCAGGATGGTCGCGAGACGGTCGCGCCGGTTCTCAATCGTTCGGGTGGCCATGATGGCCGGGACTGCGCAGGCATAGGCCGACAGCAGCGGGATAAATGCCTTGCCGTTCAAGCCAATCGTGCGCATCACGCGATCGGCAATCAGTGCCGCACGCGCCAGGTACCCCGAGTCTTCGAGCACTCCGATAAACAGGAAGAGCAGGAGAATCTGGGGGAGGAAAACCAATACCGAGGAGATGCCCTTCCATGCACCGTCAATTACCAGCGAACGCAACCAGCCCGCTGGCAGAAGATGGCCGGCCAGCGAGCCCATCTTCGCGAGCACATCGGCAAAACCATCGCTCAGGGGCTGTCCGATCGAAAACACAACTTCGAACACGCCCACCACAACCACGAGGAACAGTAGAGGTCCCCAAACGCGGTGCAGCAGGACGTTATCGAGTTTGCGACTGTTTTCTGCCGAAAGCGGTGCGCGATAGCCTGTCCGACGGCTGACCTGCGCCGCCCAGGTATGCGTGCTGGCAGCATTTCCCAGCACTGGCAACGTCAAAAGCTGCTCAGCTTTTTTCACCGCGCGTGGTAGTGCGCACTGGTTCAGGAACAACGGAATCGCATCCATCCCTGTGCCACGCACCGCGCTGATCTGCGCCACTGGCGCACCCAGCTCCTTCGCCAACTTCAGCGAATCAAGCTGGCCGCCGCGCGACTCCATCAGGTCGCTCATGTTCAGCAGAACCAGTGTGGGCAGCCCAAGGGCCAGGACGGGCGCAGCCAGCATCAACTGCCGCGTCAGGTGCAGGGAATCGAGAACCAGCAGAACCGCATCCGGCTTCGGCGTGCCGGGCATCTTGCCCTTCAACACATCGATCGAAACGCGCGCGTCCTCAGAGTACGGAGTGAGCGAGTAAACACCGGGCAGATCGATCAGCGTGAGATCGTCGCGCCCCACGCCCGACATCAGGCCCATCCTCTGTTCGACTGTCACGCCGGGATAATTGGCGACCTTTTGCCTGAGCCCCGTGAGCCGATTGAACAGGGTGGACTTGCCGGAGTTGGGCGGTCCAATCAGGACAACGGTGCTGAGACCTCCGGAGCCAGGTGCCTGCGGTGCCTCAAACGCCGGGGTCTCACAGCAGGTGCTCATCGAGTAGCACCTGCAAATTTGTGAATTTCAGACTGGACAGGGATGCCCGAAATTCCAGGGTTCTTTCCGACGCCGAGATCGGCCTGGGGTGTATTGACCATCGCCCGAACGCGAATGGCCTCAGCGGTCTCCTTGCGCAGCGCAATCTCCATGCCATCAATGGCATACACGGTCGGGTCGCCGGCCGGTGCGCGGCGAAGCGAAGTCACTTCCGCTTCCGGAACAAAGCCCATATGCATCAGATAGTTTTGAACTGAGTCGGGTAGATCGAGAGAAACCAGGATCGCCGTTTCGCCGATGCGCAGATCCGTCAGCACACTCACCTGCCGAACTCCTCCGGGCCGCCGAAAGGGCAGCACCCGAAAACTACGACCAGAATGGTCTGAATTCAGTATACGACCATTTTGGTCGGCATCGCAAATCGTACTGTGGATTGGTCCTGCCCCATGATCTCCCATGGCCCGGCCTCCTGTAAGGAAGGCTTGGATCCCGTCCAAACGCTTTCCTTCTTGACCCCTTCAGAAGCTGCTTCATTGCCGCTGGTTTCGTGAACTATTCTTATCGCGGAGAGTCGATCGAAGATGTGATTTGGGTCACTAGAGCGTCGTCAAAAGAGCGGATCGAACCAGCACGGCAGGAGGGCAAACGGCATGAATGCGAATGAGTTTCGGGAAAGCGTAAAACACGAGATTCCGCCGGAGGGGCTCGCCGCTCCGCTTGCCGCCTTGTGGTGGGATGCGAAGGGCGACTGGACGCAGGCACACGGCATGGTCGACGAACTGGAAACCAAGGAGGGAATGGCCGTTCACGCCTACCTCCATCGCAAAGAGGGCTCAGTCTCGAACGCCGCCTACTGGTACGACCGGGCCGGTCGCAATTTCCACCGTCCCGCCCTCGATGACGAATGGGAAGCCTTAGTTGCCGGCCTGCTGCCGCAGCAGGAGAAATCTAAGCTCTAAGACGTTGCCTCAAACCAGGCTGGCGAGGGTCCTGCAGCCTCTTCGATCGCGGGAACAAAACTGCGGTCGAGTTCGCGCACCATCGCCGCCAGGTTCTCCACGATCTTTTGCCACTGCGCCGCATCGCCGATCGGATACTGCCCGAGGATTCCGGGTCCCACCGGGATTCCCAACGATGCTCTGAATCCCGCGCCATGAACCGAGAAATTCCCTGAGACCATGTGGCTCCACGTTCCCACGTCAAGATAGAGCTCCACGGTCAGGTTTCCTTCCGTCCGTCGTGTCAGGTGAAACTCGCCACTCCCACCCGTGCAGCTGTATCCCATCGACTTGAACGCAGAGTCCAGCGCCGGCTTGCGTTGCCCCGCCAGTACTCCCAAATTCTGCGCCATCGCATCCGGCATAGGTGGCAGCTGATGCGGCATCATTGCTGCTGCCGCAATTTCCTCTATCCGTGCCCGGTAGTCCGCATTCACTGCTTTCACCGCTTCCTAATTTGCCGGTGGAATCGACGTCACCAATCCGCCGCCCGGCGCGAGAATCGGCACGTGCACGCTCTTCTTGGCCTTCCCGCAAGCTTTGATCACCGCATCGATGCCTGCTGGATTCGGCGGCAGCTTCTTGTCACCCGCATTGGCTTCATACACGGTGTAGACCGAGAACGCTCTCTGTCGACCATTCACCCACCAGTTGTCGGTGATTAGAACGCCGGGCAGGGAGTGACCCATCGCGGGCAGTCCTATCAGGCGTTCGCCAAACTCGGGGGCGTAGAAATGCAGCGCCACGCTGCGAAACGGATAGCTGCGCGGCACGCCCGCGGCAATCGACTCAAGCAGCGAGTAGTCGCACAGGTCACCGGTTTTGCTGTTTGAGATCATGCGCACGTCCGGGGTCGCGGGCATCAGAGGTCGATGCGTGATGAAACGCTGCATCTCCGGATGTCGCTTGAGCACGCGATCGATTGCGGAAACGCCTCTTCCTACGGGAGCATCGATCAGCGTGAATCGAATCGAGGGCTCTCCAAGCCCGGCAGCAAGGAACGCCTTGTGAACCCTGCCCGCCATTTCGGCCAGCGGCTCTTTTTTGCTGGCGGCAAAAGGAGTGTGGAGGGCGACTTTCATGTTGAACCTGAGTATCGTATAAACCGCGTCAGGGCGATACCGTTTTTAAACGTTCACGACTGAAGGCCAAATCCAGCCACGGCTTTGGTACTCTTCTCAGTGACAAGATCGATCGACTTATGAGCATAGCTCTCAAAACTGCTGCAGGCACCGAATCTGCGCGCACCACCACGTCGCGCACCGCCACGCAACGCATCGCCAGCATCGACATCTTTCGCGGCATCACCATGGCTGTGATGATCTTCGTCAACGCACTCGATGGCGTGCGCGGGCTGCCCTGGTGGACCCATCACGCCCGCGCCAGCTGGGACGTGATGACCTACGTTGATATGGTTTTTCCGTTCTTTCTGTTTGCGGTTGGCCTTTCGCTTCCCATCGCCATTGAGCGGCGCCTCAAGCGCAATCCGTCCTCTGCAGCTTTATGGATCCATATCCTCGTTCGCTCCGCATCGCTGGTCGTGCTCGGTCTCATCCTCGCCAATGCCGAAAAAGCCGACGCGGCGCGCATGGGAATGAGGGGAAGCCTGTGGGGATTGCTCGGTATCCTGTGCGCCTCGCTCTTCCTCCTCGACTACTCAAGCTTGAAGCTTCTGCAGCCATACGCACGTATTCTGCAGGGCATTGGCATGCTTGGCGTGGTAATTCTCTACGCCATCTTCCGCCGCTCCTCCGGAGGGCACTCGGCCTGGATTGATTTCTCCTATCCCGAAATCCTGGGCCTCATCGGCTTCACGTACTTCGCCGTCTCGATTCTCTACATCCCCATGCGCCGCTGGAAGTGGGCCCCCGCCGCGTGGTTCGTTCTGCTCGTGGCCCTCTGTGCCCTCTCCACCGACAGGATGACGCTGATCCACATCGGCCTGCCTCTCTATCTCTGGCCCTTCGGCAATGGCGCGATGTGCTGCATCATGATGGCCGGCATCGTCACCACGATGTTCTTCCGCCCTTCCAATGGCGCCGCGCCTTCGCCCACTGCAATCGTCAGGTCGCTTGCTTTTGGAGTCATTGCACTCGGGGCAGGATGGGCACTGAAGCCGCTTGGCATCTCTAAGATCCGCGCCACACCCACGTGGTCTCTGTGGAGCATCGGCGCCTCCGCCATCCTGTTCGCGCTGCTCTACTGGATCTGCGATGTGAAGCACTGGAAGAGCTGGGCCGCTCCTGTGCACGCGGCTGGAGCCAACACGCTCACAACCTATCTCCTGCCGGATCTTTGGGACTTTGCACTCGGCGCGCTCGGACTCTTCTTCTACGAGAAAATCTTTCCCTATGGCTGGCCGGGCGTAGCCAAAACAGTCGTATTCACCTGCCTGATCCTTGCGCTCGCATCCCTGCTGACGCGCGCCAAGGTTCGCCTGCAACTATAAGAAATCGATTCGCTAGTCCGTCCTTCGATACGCCGCACGAGGTAACTCGACGACGGTGAATGAAAGATTTGTCCAACTTAGGAACATAGAAAGCTCTTCTGCAACATCAAAGACAGGAAAGGTCGTGTTCGCCGCGCCGAAACCGCTCATTGATCCCAGCTTATGAAGTCCTCCCATACCGAAGTCCTCCGGCTGATCGCCCTCTTCAAGATGCTCAAAGCGGCCACCCTCATGGCCACCGGCATTGGCGCATTCAAGCTCATTCATGGCGATGCGGGACGAATCCTGGAGCACTGGGCAGCCATGGTCAACCTCGACCCCGGCGGCCCGCTAGTCAACCTCGCAATTCAAAAAGTCACAAATCTCTCTCCGCACAGAATCCGCGAACTCGGAATTGTCAGCTTTATCTATGCGGGTCTGTTCCTCACCGAGGGAGTCGGTTTACTTCTTCTGAAGGTCTGGGCCGAATGGTTCACGATCATCATCACCGGATCATTGGTGCCCGTCGAGTTTTATGAACTCATCCATCGTCTGACAGCGATCAAGGCTCTTATCCTCATCCTCAATATCGCCGTCGTCTTCTACCTCATCCACCACATCCGACGTCGCGCGCCCGTGAGACGCTAATCTCCAAACGGCATCCGCGCTTGCCCGATCCAGAAGACATTGCTCCGTCGTTCGAGGAAATTCGGCGCCCGCCCCTGCAACCGCGCCTGTACCTCCTGATACGGCCCGACGAACCGGACACCCTCCGGCAGCGTTGGATAGATCCGAGGCAGCCATTCGCGAATTCGCTGCGAGGACTCTTGCTCTGCCGCGCCAAAAGGCATTCCAAACTCCTCGCGAAACCGCGCTGGCATCCACTCCGCCGTCAGTGCCTGGTACCACCTTGGGACATAAATCCACGAGCCCGCACCACTCAGGATGCGGCGGCCCATCGCGCGCGCCAGGTCGCTCACACCGAGCGCCGGCGACGCGAGCATCTCAGCAATGTACGATTCGAATCCGCTCCAGTCCTCCGGCAGCGCCTCTGCCGGCAGGCCGAACAGTCCCGCCAGCACCTTCGACTCCTCGTAATACGCTGCCCGCTCTTCGCTGCTCAGCGGTGGCATCACGCAATCGTATGCGATGACCGCGCTCTCGATCAGGGTCGCGTACACCCACCGGAGTGCCGGAACCCGCAACGCCTCATACCGTGAGCCCTTCGCATATCCTGCAACCCCTTCCGGCAAATTCCCGGTGATCTTCGTATGCAGCTGATACAGCGTTCGCGCCGAGCGAAAAGCCTGATCCGAGGTGCCGAAGATCATCGTGAACACTACACGGAACGTATTGTGAAAGCGCTTGATCGGTTTTTGCATCACCGCGGAATGCTGATCGAGCGCCGCTGCCACCCACGGGTGCGCAAGCTGCAGCAGCGCCGCCCTCGCGGCCCCAAGAAACACCGCCGACTCGCGACTGATCCGCCAGGTCAGCGAGTCCGCGCCGAAAATGCCCTCCGCTGGTTGCCTTACACGTGCTGCAGCTGCGGCGATATAGCTTTCAAGCTGTTCGCGGGTGGTTCCCGTTCCGGAGCTAACCGTGTGCGGCTGTTCCATGCTCTTCGCTCGGCGGACCTATCTCTTGGATGCACGGCTCGGAGAGAGCTGCAAACAACTGGTTTCCATTGCTTCGCCGTCCAGCTCTCCGATAAGGTGAATGCGGAGTCCCGTGTTGAAAGTCTATCTGGTCGACGGTACGTACGAGCTCTTCCGCCACTACTTCGCCGTACCCAAGGCGCGGGATGCCATGGGTCGTGAAGTTGGAGCGGTGCGCGGTGTACTTGCGTCGCTGCTGGCCATGATGCGCGGGGGTGTCACCCATATCGGCGTGGCCACCGACCATGTTATCGAGTCTTTCCGCAACAACCTGTGGCACGGATACAAAACCGGCGAAGGCGTCGAGCCCGACCTCCTGTCGCAGTTTCCCATTCTGGAGGAAGTCCTCACCGCCGCCGGCATCGTCGTATGGCCCATGATCGAATTCGAAGCCGACGACGCGCTCGCCTCGGCCGCCGCTCTTGCCGCGAAGGATCGCCGTGTCGAGCAAGTGGTCATCTGCACCCCGGACAAGGACCTTGGTCAATCGGTTAGCGGGACCAGAGTTGTGCAGCTTGTCCGGCGCACGGGTGTGGTGATCGACGAAGCTGGCGTGATCGCAAAGTTTGGCGTACCGCCCTTGTCCATCCCCGACTATCTAGCCCTGGTTGGCGACTCGGCCGACGGCTATCCCGGACTGCCGGGCTGGGGCGCTAAATCCACCGGGGCCGTGCTAGCCAAATTTGGTCACATCGAATCCATTCCGCCCTCGGTCCGCGACTGGCACGTGAATGTGACGAATTCATCCTCGCTCGCCGAGGTGCTCGTCACCCGCCGCAAAGATGCGCTGCTGTTCCGCACGCTGGCGACGCTGAAGACAGACATTCCTCTGTTTGATAACGTTGACGAACTCCGCTGGACCGGTCCCACGCTGGCCTTCGATGCCGTCGGCAGCCTCCTCGATAAGGCGGTTACGGAGAAGAAGGCAAAACCGGGATCTCGCCCTAAGGTCCCGCGCCGCCAGCCGGCCGGCTAAGTCAGGTTCGCGCTCACTTCCTGATCGCCGATGATCTCACCAACTGGTTCGTTGACAGGTTGACTGGCCCATTCCGGCCTAGGCTGCAGCTCGATTGCTAAAGATCACAACCCCCAGTGCTGCAGAAGATCGCGAGGAGGACATCTTCTGGGACGGTGATGACGACGATACCAATAGCTCTTAGTGGCAAAGCGGCTAGATGTTTTGCCCTTCGGCTAAAGCGGCTCCTGGGAGAGCTCTCCAGTCTTAGTTTGATCGACCCTGGGGGCGGCGTCGGTTGGGTCTCGGTCAGGCAAGCCAAACTCAGGTCCATGACTCGCGGCTCCATTTTTCCGCGACGAACGCGAAGCCTGCCCTCGCGAATCCGGGTCACCTTCGCCTCGATCTGTGTTCCCCCATACGCGTATGCGACGTGCCCGTCAGTTGCAGTTTGAAGGACTCGAAAAGTCACGGTTGAATTTAAGGTTGCATGCTGCAAGGCGGATGGGTCGACTGGGGACAGTACTACTGGCAGATCGGAGGGAAGTTCCGAGTATCCCAGGAGTGAATCACGCACAAAGGCCCAAAAGGAACTTCTATACGCAAATAATGTTTGGCCCGATATCCCTGAGCTGACTGGCTCTTCTGCCTGACTAGTTTGTTGTGCGGCGAATATCGCTAATATCACACACAGCACATTCTGAAGAGATTTGATTTTCATCGTTCCGCCCCTCATTGAATACGAGAGTGATCGTATGGGAGAAGCGATGAGTTTAGGAGGACGGCGAGTACAGTTTCACTAAGTGTCACACGGTGCTGTTGGGTCTCGTAATCGGAGCTCACGTTGGATGCACGTAAGCGAGATTCGCGAGATAGGTGGCGAGTTTCCGACTGATCTGGGTGCCCCACCGACTTTCACCACGTCGATTTCACTTGCCGCAACCCATCACTCTATCCACAGGCCGTTGCGCCAATCGGAAAGTATTTTCATATTGTGGTATCGCCCGGCCTCCATGTGTCTCTCATCACAGCCGCTAGCCGCCCCAGGGCAGAGACTCCTCGTAGCGGTCTCTCCGCTGCTGACGCGACTGCGAAAGCACTGAAGACGCTGTTGTTGAGCGGCAACAGTTCACCAGCCACGAGCTTGATGCGGAGCGTTTCAGTCGTTGGATTCATTTCTGCGGCTGAAGCCGGATCGCACGGTTTCATAACTCGCGGAACATCGATGAACGATGCCGCCAGATGAGGCATAGCGAATGAGTGAACAGAAAATGGTGATTCTAGATGGGAACGAGGCCGCGGCCTCGGTAGCCTATCGACTTTCCGAAGTGGTCGCAATCTACCCGATTACCCCCTCCTCCCCCATGGCCGAGTGGGCCGATCAGTGGCGCTCGGAAGGCAAGAAAAATATCTGGGGCGCATTGCCGATCGTGGAAGAACTGCAGAGCGAAGGCGGAGCTGCCGGTGCGTTGCATGGAGCTTTGCAGGCCGGTGCCTTTGCCACCACCTTCACGGCCTCGCAGGGGCTGCTGCTCATGATCCCCAACATGTACAAGATCGCCGGCGAACTGACTCCTGCAGCTATGCATGTCACCGCGCGTACCCTCGCCACGCATGCGCTCTCTATCTTCGGCGATCACTCTGACGTGATGGCCTGCCGCTCCACTGGCTGGGCGATGCTTTCCTCGAATTCGGTGCAGGAGGCTGCCGACCTGGCGCTGGTTGCGCAGCTTGCCACGCTCGAGGCGCGCATTCCGTTCATCCACTTCTTCGATGGTTTCCGCACCTCCCACGAAGTCGGCAAGATCTATCCCATCAGCGACGAAACCATCCGCGCCCTGCTCGATGACAAATACATCATCCAGTTCCGCCAGAACGCGCTGAGCCCCGATCGCCCCATTCTTCGCGGTTCTGCGCAGAACCCCGACGTGTTCTTCCAGGCGCGCGAGGCCTGCAGCCCGTTCTACGCCGCTGTTCCAGGAATCGTGCAATCCGTCATGGATCGCGTAGCCGCGCAGACCGGCCGTGCCTACCGTCTCTTCGACTACTACGGCGCTCCCAATGCCGAGCGCGTCATCATCATGATGGGTTCCGGTGCAGAAGCGGCCGAAGAAGCCGTCGATGCTCTCGCCAAGCAGGGCGAGAAGATCGGTCTGGTCAAGGTTCGCCTCTATCGTCCCTTCGACGCGTCTGCCTTCATCAAGGCTCTCCCCGCCACCGTCAAGTCCATCGCCGTTCTCGACCGCTGTAAGGAACCCGGTGCTGCAGGCGAGCCTCTCTACCAGGACATCGTCACCGTCCTTGCCGAGCATGCCGAGACGCTGCCCTTCGGCGCCATGCCCGCCGTCATTGGTGGACGCTATGGCCTTTCGTCGAAGGAGTTCACGCCCGCCATGATCAAGGGCATCTTTGACGAACTGAAGAAGAGCACGCCGAAAAAGCACTTCACCATCGGCATCGAAGACGACATCTCGCACTCCAGCCTGGCTTACGATCCGGCGTTCTCCACCGAGGATCCAAAGACGGTTCGCGCCCTCTTCTACGGTCTTGGCTCTGACGGCACCGTCGGCGCCAATAAAAACTCCATCAAGATCATCGGCGACCAGACCCCCAATTATGCGCAGGGCTACTTTGTCTACGACTCGAAGAAATCCGGTTCGATGACTACCTCGCACTTGAGGTTCGGTCCCAACCCGATTCGCTCCACCTACCTGATCACGCGCGCAAGCTTCATCGCCTGCCATAACTTCAGCTTCCTCGAGAAGATCAATGTCCTCGAAGCCGCTGAACCCGGCGCGGTTTTCCTGCTCAATTCGCCGTTCTCCGCGGCCGAGGTGTGGGATAACCTTCCGAAGACTATCCAGGATGAGATCCTCCACAAGAAGATCGAGTTCTATGTCATTGACGGCTACAAAGTGGCCCGCGATGCCGGCATGGGCACGCGCATTAACACCATCATGCAAACATGCTTCTTCGCCATCAGCGGAGTATTGCCGCGCGAAGAGGCCATCGAGCAGATCAAGAAAGCCATCAAGAAGACCTATGGCAAGCGTGGAGAAGCTGTCGTGCAGAAAAACTTTGCTGCCGTCGATCACGCTCTCGCTCATCTGGAAAAAGTCGAGTTGCCCAGTGCGGCCCGTTCGGCTTTCGACATCACCGGCGTCATCTCTGAGAAGGCACCTGCATTCGTCCACGATGTGCTGGGGCAGATCGCATCCGGCAAGGGTGACCTGCTTCCTGTCAGCGCTATTCCGGCCGGCGGCGCATTCCCCACGGGGACCGCGCAGTGGGAAAAGCGCAACATCGCGCAGTTCATCCCGGTGTGGGACAAGGACCTCTGTATCCAGTGCGGCAAATGCGTGATGGTCTGTCCGCACGCCGTCATCCGCGCCAAAGTCTATTCCTCCGAGCTCGCTGACAAGGCGCCCGCAACCTTCAAATGGGCCAAGCCGAAATGGAAAGGCATGGAGTCGAATCACTATACGCTTCAGGTCGCGCCCGAAGACTGTACCGGCTGCGGTGTCTGCGTCGAAATCTGCCCGGTGAAGAGCAAGAGCGACGCCAGCCACAAAGCCATCAACATGGAAGCGCAGCCTCCGCTACGGGAAGCTGAGCGCGAAAACTGGGACTACTTCCTCAGCCTGCCCGAGGTCGACCGTGCCAAGCTCTCGCACTCGCAGGTGAAGGATCTCCAGCTGCTCCAGCCGCTCTTCGAATTCTCGGGCGCCTGCGCTGGTTGCGGCGAAACCGCCTATATCAAGCTGCTGACTCAGCTCTTCGGTGATCGTCTCTATGTCGCCAATGCCACTGGTTGCTCCTCCATCTACGGCGGCAATCTGCCCACCACTCCTTATAGCAAGAACGCTTCAGGCCGTGGTCCGACGTGGGCCAACTCACTCTTTGAAGACAATGCCGAATTTGGCTTCGGTATGCGTACCGCCCTCGATCAGCAGAAGACATTTGCCGAACTGCTTGTGACGCGTCTGGCATCTGCCATCGGTCCCGAGCTCGCTGCCGAACTGGTGCACGCGACGCAGAAGACCGAAGCCGACATCGACACCCAGCGCGAACGGGTCAAGATCCTCAAGGCAAAACTGGCAGGCATCGATTCGTCCGACACTCGCAACCTGCTGGCCATAGCCGACTCCCTGGTTCGCAAGAGCGTATGGATCCTTGGTGGCGACGGCTGGGCATTCGACATTGGATTCGGAGGGCTCGACCACGTGCTTGGTTCTGGCAAGAACGTCAACGTGCTCGTGCTCGACACCGAGGTCTACTCCAACACCGGCGGCCAGTCTTCCAAGGCCACCCCCCGCGGCGCAGTCGCCAAGTTCGCCGCCAGTGGCAAGGGAAACAGCAGAAAAGACCTAGCCATGGAAGCCGTCAGCTATGGATCCGTTTATGTCGCGCAGGTTGCCTTGGGAGGCAACGACAGCCACGTCGTCAAGGCTTTCCAGGAGGCCGAAGCCCACGACGGTCCGTCGCTCATCATTGCCTATGCCAGCTGCATCGCGCACGGCTATGACCTGGTCCACGGGCTCGAGCAGCAGAAGCTCGCAGTCCAGTCCGGCTACTGGCCGCTCATGCGCTACAACCCTTCGTTGCGAAACGAAGGCAAGAACCCCTTCCAGCTTGACTCGCGCGCACCGGCCATCCGCCTCAAGGATTACGCTTACCGCGAAGCCCGCTACACCATGCTCGCCCGCAGTAATCCCGAGCTGGCCGCCGAATTGTTGAAGGAAGCACAGGACGATGTCGAGCGCCAGTGGCGCGTCTACTCGGCCCGTGCCGCCATGCCTGGCCGCGGCGAGACCCCGAACATTGCTCCCGAGGAAAAGCCGGAAAACAAACTGGCAGCTCCGCCTGCCGGAGGTTCCAAATGATCGATGTATCCACCAAATACCTGGGTCTCAAGCTCAACGGACCCATCGTTGTTTCTTCCACACCGCTCTCTGAGTCACTTGAGAATCTGCGCCGAATGGAAGACGCCGGCGCATCGGCGATCGTGCTGACATCGCTCTTCGAGGAGCAGCTCACCCTTGAGTCGCGGGCGCTCGACGAAGACCTGTCGCGCGGAACGGAGTCCTTCGCTGAATCACTCGGCTACCTGCCCGACCTCAACGATTACCGGATGAGCCATGAGGTGTATCTCGACTACATTCGACGCTGCAAGGAGGCGGTGAAGATTCCGATCTTCGCCAGCCTCAACGGCGCTACCACCGGCGGTTGGGTGCGCTTTGCGCAGGAGTCGGAGCAAGCTGGAGCCGATGCAATCGAGCTAAACACCTTCGCGCTGGCCACCGATCGCAGCCAGACTTCTGCTGAACTCGAATCGCAGCTGCTTGAATTGGTCGAGAGCGTCTGCAAGGCGGTCAAGGTTCCGGTCGCCGTCAAGCTGTCGCAGTCGTTCACGAGCCTGCCGCATCTTGCCGCAAAACTCGAAGACTCGGGCGCAGCCGCCGTGGTCCTGTTCAACCGCTTTTATCAACCAGACTTCGATATCGAGGCGCTTGAGGTTCGCCCCACGTTGCATTTCTCCACGCCGTCGGAATTGCTGCCGCGCCTGCACTGGGCCGCGATTCTCTTCGGCCATCTCAACATCGACATCGCCATTACCGGCGGAGTCCACTCAGCCGAAGACGTCATCAAGAGCATCATGGCGGGCGGCAACGTTGCCATGATGTGCTCCGCGTTGCACATTCACGGCATCGAGCACATCGGCCGGGTCCTCTCCGACCTGCAATACTGGCTTGAGAAGCGCGAATTTTCCTCACTCTCTCAGACTCGTGGTTGCCTCAGCCGGCGCTCGGTTCCTGATGTCTCGCCCTTCGACCGCGGCAACTACATCAAGACCCTCAGTTCCTACAGCCTCCGCCAAACCGTGGCTGCATTCTGATGGAGACGTAACATCCAAATGAGTTTTTCCTGGGGAGCCAGGGCGGCCGCACGATCTTGTGCAGCCGCCCTTGGCATTTGTGCCCTGCCCCATCGCCGGACACAACTGACAACCGGGAGCTTCTCGAGGCCTTATCATTCGTGTGAATCTCTTTCGAGGCCACGAATGATCCTGAAACTTCTTGCTGTCCCGATCTCCGTCGCATTTATTTCCCTCGCCACAATCAGCGCTGCTCAAGCTCCCGCCCACTACCAACCCACCCTCGAGTCCCTCGACCAGCACCCGCTCCCGCAGTGGTACACCGGAGCCAAGCTCGGAATCTTCATACATTGGGGTCTCTACTCGGTTCCCGGCTGGGCACCCGTCAATCACCCCGACCACGATTTTTCGTCGAACGACTATATCAAGTACGATCCTTATGCCGAGTGGTATCTAAACACCATGCGCGTCCCCGGCTCGCCAACGGCCGAATACCACAAGCAACATTACGGCGATCAGGGCTATTACGACTTCGCGCCTACGTTCAATCGCGAATCGAAAAAATGGAATCCCGACAAGATGGCCGGTATTTTCAAAATGGCCGGCGCACGATATGTCGTCCTCACCAGCAAGCACCACGAAGGATTCACGCTCTGGCCCAGCAACACACCTAATCCCTCGCCGACCCTGAAAGCGCGCCAGCTTCACGCCGAACGCGACATTGTCGGCGAACTCACAGAAGCCGTCCGCAGGCAGGACATGAAGATGGGCCTCTACTACTCAGGTGGCTATGACTGGACATTCAATTCCGGACCCATCGTGGTGGAAAAGGACTATCAGGCAGTAAAGCCCGAGTCAAAGTCCTACGGCGATTACGCATTCGCGCAGATCCACGAACTCATCGATCGCTACAAACCCGCAATTCTGTGGAACGACATCGATTGGCCCATAACCGGCAATGCACTCCAGGTTGAAGCCGACTACTACAACGCCATTCCTGACGGCGTTATTGACGACCGCTTTGGCGTCAAGCACGCCGACTTCACCTCGCCCGAGTACGAAAAGCTCGAGAAAATCAGCCCGAAGAAATGGGAAGAATGCAGAGGGCTCGGCCGGTCCTTCGGTTACAACCGGGCTGAAGGTGAGAAAGAAACCATCGCCCCCGGCGACCTGATAGAGCTCCTCGTTGACATCGTCAGCAAGAACGGCAACCTGCTGCTCGACGTCGGCCCCGAAGCCGACGGCACCATCCCGCCCGTTCAGGTGCAACGCCTCGAAGCTCTTGGAGCGTGGCTCAAGCAGAATGGAGAAGCCATCTACGACACCGTGCCGTGGACTGAGGCTGCGGCGAAATCGGCTGAAGGCGACGACCTCCGCTTTACGCGCAAAGAGGGCGACCTTTACGTGACCATACTCGGGAAGCCAAAAGGGAAGTCTCTTACATTAGAGGCGGGCACGAGATCCTTTACGTCAATCACGATGCTTGGTGCTTCAAAGGCGCTTGCATACGAGGAAATGGGGAGAAGCCTGAAGATAGGGCTTCCTGATCAGCTGCCCGGCGACTATGCCTATGTCATCAAGCTCGCCGGCTACGCCCGCTGATCGGAACCGAGGAGGCGCTGCAATAAGTCCTCAAGCATGTGCTGAGCTTCGGGCAGCGCCTTCTCAACCATCTCGCTGAACCCCTCGCGCAATTCCAACGATCCCGCACCAATCGTCAGCAGCAGGGAACTGCGCGGCATGCGTCCATAAAGTTGTTTGCTCAGCGCAAGCAATTGCGCGGCATCCAGATGATGCGTCCCCAGCTTCGTTGTATCGGCTGCCGGCTCGACTGCGATGCTGCGAACCAGCCCAGGTGCACAGTCCGTTGCGCAGTCGATGAATACTACCGACTCCGCTGACGCCACATCTTCCACCATCTCCGGCGTCCACTGGTGATCGCAGAGAACGCGAACGCGCGGATCCTCGCGCCATCGCTCCTGCGCCCAATTGGCAAGAAACGGCCCGACGCCATCATCCTCGCGCAACGTGTTGCCGCAGGCAAGAATGAGACATCGGGCCGCAAAGGTCATGCAGTCATCGTACTTAGCGTACGAGTCGGTCCACAACTTCGCCGTCTGGCGAGACAAGCGTCATCGCCAATGGCATCTGCCCAAAGGCATGGGTTGAACAGCTCAAGCACGGATCGAATGTCCGAATCACCGCTTCTACTCGGTTCAGCGCACCCTCAGTGAACTTCCCGTCTTTCACATAGGCTTTCGCCGCTTGCAGCACGCCGCGATCCATGGCGTTGTTGTTGTGCCCGGTCGCGACCACGAGATTCGCCCAGACAATCCTGCCGTTCTCGTCGACCTTGTAGTGGTGGTTCAGGGTGCCGCGAGGCGCCTCGATCTGGCCCGCCCCCTCCAGCCGGTTCACGCCTGCCGTTGCACGCACATGCTTGTCGAGAATCTGCGGATCGGCGAGAATGCGTTCGATCTTCTCGATGCCGTGCAGCACTTCAACCAGCCGCGCATGGTGGTAAAAGAAGGAACTCTCCACCGGACCATCGGCAAGCTGTTTGAACTCGGCGAGTTCCTGGTCGGCCTTCGGCGCGCCCATCGTTTTCACGATGTTCAGGCGCGCCAGGGGACCGACGCGATAGCTGCCTTCCGGGTATCCGAGCGGCTTGTAGTAGACAAACTTCGTATAGCTGTAGGGCTCGACAGCCTCACCAAACTCCTCGGTAAAGCGCTGCGCGTTGATGCCGTCTTCGATGATGTAGCCCCTCGGGCCAACCAGGCGGAGCGCGCCATCGGTGAATTCGATCGTTTCGTCCTCATTGGTCAGACCAAGATAATTCGATGGGAAGTTGGCGAAGACAGAGATCTCCTGGTGGAACTTGTCAGCGATCTGCTTGTAAGCGGCGAGCGCAAGGCTGACGTTGGCGTAGGCTTCCGGCAGCATTGACAGCATCTCGTCGCGATGGGCTGGACTCAGCGGCTCGGTTACACCGCCAGGAATAACCCAGCCAGTGTGAATCCGCTTGGTCCCCAGCAATTCAATGACGTGCTGTCCGAAGCGCCGCAGTCCGATTCCCGCGCGTCCCAATTCTGGCCGTGTTGCGGCAACGCCAAAGATATGACGCTGCGCCGGATCCGACTCCATCCCCAGCAGCAGGTCCGGTGAAGAAAGGTGGAAGAAGCTCAGTGAATGCGACTGCACCATCTGTGCCAGGTTGAGGATCCGCCGCAGCTGGGCCGCCGTGTGCGGAATGCGTACCGACATGATGGCTTCGCACGCCTTGGCGGAGGCCAGCAGGTGCGAGACCGGGCAGATGCCGCAGATGCGCGCCGTCAAACTCGGCATCTCGTAAAACGGTCGCCCTTCCGAAAATTTCTCGAATCCACGCACTTGGGTTACATGAAAGTGTGCGTCCTCGACCTCGCCCTGCGCATTCAGCTGAATCGTGATCTTACCGTGTCCTTCAAGACGGGTTACAGGATCGATCGTGATGGTCTGGCTCATGATCAGGCTCCAAAGCGGGTCAGCGCCGGTATATCCAGCGGCTCGCCGGTAATGAGCGCCATCAGCGCTGTGTGAAATGTGTCGGCAGAGGGCGGGCAGCCGGGCAGAAAAACATCCACCTTCACGTATTCGTGAATAGGCTTCACGGTCTTCAGCAGCTTCGGCACGACGATGCAGGGAATCTGCGGTTGAATCGTCGCATTCTCGATGTAGGCGCGATCGAGAACCGCATCTGCGCCAACCGGGTTACGCATCGAGGGAACATTGCCGGTAATGGCGCAATCTCCCATCGCCACCAATATCGTCGAGTGCGCGCGAATCTTTTTGATCTTTTTCTCGTCATCGACGGACGCCACCGCTCCCTCGACCAGCGCGATATCAACGTTGTCGGGGAACTCCTTCGTATCCACTACCGGGCTGTAAACCAGGTCAACAAGCTCGGCGAGTTCGAGCAGCCGTTCGTCCATGTCGAGGAACGACATGCGGCACCCCGAGCATCCGTCGAGCCACGCCGTTGCCAATCTCAGTTTGCTCATTGCGCTTCCCTCATCATGTTCAGGTAGGGCAGAAAATCGGGATATTTGGGGTGATCCGAGCCAATCTTGCTCTTGTCGAAGAGCGCCCCCGTCGGACAAACCTGCACACACTTGCCGCACCGTGTGCACGTGGAGTTGCCCCAATCCTCGTGTAAATCGGTGATCACCATTGAGTCGATTCCCCGTCCCATCACGTCCCACACGTGTGCGCCTTCAATCTCCGCGCACGCCCGCACGCAGCGCATGCACAGGATGCAGCGGTTGTGATCGGCGGTGAATCTCTCATGCGAGGCATCGACTGGTAGCTCCGGATTCCGATACGGCAGTCGGACATGCGTCACGCCCTGCTCCTGCGCCAGGGCCTGCAACTCGCAATGGCCGTTCGCGACGCAGACGGAGCAGATGTGATTGCGCTCCGCAAACAGCAGTTCCAGGATCGTACGGCGATGCTTGCGCAGCCTTTCGGATTCGGTCGTTACTTCCATCCCCTCAAAGACCGATGTCACGCATGCCGGCAACAACTTGTTCTGGCCCTTCACTTCCACCACGCACAACCGGCAGGCGCCGATATCGGAAAGCCCGTCGAGATGACACAGAGTCGGAATGTAAATATCGTGTTCCCGCGCCACTTCCAGAATGGTCTGTCCGGCGCGGGCACTAACGTCCTTCCCATTAATGATCAGTGTTTTTACATCAACTGCTGCGGGACTCATGCCAACACCTCCTCGGGTATCTCGGCAGTTATCGGCGCTTCCATGTTGCATACACCCGCGGGACAGCGCTTATGCACAATGTGCTCGATGTACTCGTCCTTGAAATAGCGCAAAGTACTCAGCACCGGGTTGGGTGCCGTCTGACCGAGCCCGCAAAGACTCGTCTCCTTGATCGTCCCGCACAGATCGACCAACAGGTTGAGATCGTCCATGGATCCCACGCCGGTACAGATGCGCGTCAGCAAGGTGTACATCTGCGCAGTGCCGGCACGGCAGGGTATGCACTTGCCGCACGACTCGCTTTTGCAGAATTCGACAAAGAAGCGCGCGACGTTGACCATGCAGGACGTATCGTCCATTACGATCATGCCGCCCGAGCCCATCATCGAACCCACCCCGATCAATGCGTCATAGCTGATGTTGAGATCGAGCAGTTCCTCGGGAATGCAACCACCCGAAGGCCCGCCGGTTTGCACCGCCTTGAACTTGTGCCCGTCGGGTACGCCGCCGCCAATCCCTTCGATGATCTGGCGAAGCGAGATGCCCATCGGAACCTCAACCAGCCCAGTGTTCGCGATCTTGCCGGTGAGGGCGAAGACTTTCGTCCCCTTGCTGCGCGCAGAGCCCATGCTCGAAAACCACTTTGCGCCTTTGCGAATGATGGGTGCGATATTGGCAAAAGTTTCCACGTTGTTGATCAACGTCGGCTTGCCCCACAAACCGCTTACGGCTGGATAAGGAGGCCGCGGTTTGGGCGTGCCGCGACGGCCTTCGATCGAGGCAATCAGAGCCGTCTCTTCGCCGCAAACGAACGCTCCCGCTCCCAGTCGGACTTCCACGTCGAAGGTGAAAGGCGTATTGCAGATATTGTTGCCCAGCAGTCCGCGGCGTCTCGCATCGCGCAGGCAGGCCTGCAGACGGGAAACAGCCAGCGGATATTCCGCACGAACGTAGATGTAGCCCTTGCTCGCCCCAACCGCATATGCGGCGATCGCCATGCCTTCCACAACGCGCTGCGGATCGCTTTCAAGAACGCTGCGATCCATGAATGCGCCGGGATCGCCCTCGTCCCCGTTGCAGATCACGTACTTCATATCGCCGGAAGCCTTGGCCACCGTGCCCCACTTGAGGCCAGTCGGATACCCACCGCCTCCCCGGCCGCGCAGTCCGCTTTCGGTGATCTCGTTGATCACGTCCTTCGGCTCCATCTCCGTAACCACCGTGACCAGTGCCAGGTACCCATCGCGCGCGATGTAATCGTCAATCTTCTCAGGATCGATATGGCCGGAGTTCTCCAGCACCACGTGCACCTGCTGATCGAAGTGTTCGCGCAGGTTGCACTGCAGTTCCGCGACCGGCTCGCCTCCCAGTTGCTTGATCACCTTCTCTGCGTGCTCGGCCTTCATGTGCGCATACAGCGTCTCTTCCGGATCGATCAGTACAAGCGGGCCAGCAGCGCACAGACCCATGCATCCCGTCCGGCGCACCAGTGCGTTTTTGCCCGAGGCCTCAACGGCTTTACTCAGGGCATCCTTCAGCTTGTCCGAGTGCTGGCTCAGGCAGCCGGTTCCCATGCAGACATTGATCTCGTGATCGAACTTCCCATTCTGCTGGCGGACGGATTCTTTGATTTGTTCCAGTTCTTCCAGGTTCATTCCGCCGCCCACCTTTCCAATTGCTCGATCATCTGCTCTCCGTTCATCTGGCCTTGCAGCTCTCCGTCGGTGAGAACCACCGGCGCACGGCCGCAGGCGCCAACGCAACGCGCGGTCGTCAGGCTGATCTTCCCGTCCTTGGTGGTCTGACCCTGCGGGATTCCGAGGCGTTTCTCCGCCGACGCAAGCAGCTTGTCAGTGCCCTTGATGTAGCAAGCTGTTCCCAAGCAGACGGTCATGGTGTGTTTGCCTGGCGGTTTCAGGCTGAAGTAGTGATAGAACGTCACTACGCCATACGCCTGGCTCAGCGGAACGCGCAGCGAACGCGCAACAAAGCGAATCGCGTCGTCATCGAGATATCCAAACGAAGATTGAACAGTATGCAGGGTTTCAATCAGCGCGTGACGAGCAAAGCCATTCTTGCGCATGGTGCCGGCCACGATTTTCCAACGCTTGTCGTCGCTCGGAAGCGGCGGTGGTGTAAATGCGGGCACAATCCCTCCAGACATTGATTGCGAAGCACTTACTGCCTAACGCTCCGCTCTCTGTCTGCCCCCGTTTTACTCCCGGATGCATGCGACTGGCCGTGACCACGGTCACGCGGTTTGGCGGCTGACCCCGTATGGGGGATTTAACTGAAATATGCGGGTTGCGATGGGCCGTTTTGAGGCTAACCCAGGGCAGGAAGACGATCCGAGATCCCCAGCAGAAAGATCAATCCGATCCCGCAGCTGTATGCCGCGCCGGTCCATGCAATTACATGATAGAGGCGAGGATGATGTCCGCCGGCCTTGAACGCTCCGCCCAGGGATGCCGTCATCAAGGCGTTCATCGCTACAAGGCCGACTGCGAACGCGGTCAGTCCCAGCATGCCTCGGGATGTGCCTCCCAGATTTGCCGTCAGAAAGAATAATGCAAGCTGGCTTGGCGTCTCGGCACCAACTCCGTGCAGGATGCCAATTACGAATACGGACTTGCCGTTATACATCCACTGAAAGCGCTCCGGCTTCGGCGCTGCCGGATTCCAGATGCGCCGCACGCGCCACGCCATCCACAGCACGCCATTAATCGCGATCGCCAGGCGGCTTTCAATCCTGCCGTGACGATGTCCGTGTGCATCCTTGCGCAGGATGCCCGCCACCACGCCAATTCCCAGCACAATCAGAGTCAGCCCAATCAGGCGTTCGGTCCAGTGATCGAGACCCTCCGGTAATCCCATATGCAATTGCAGAACCGCAATGCCGAGCGCGACGACCGTAAAAGCATGCCCCAGGGCATAGGTCATTCCCAGCCGCAGACCGCTCTTCCAGTTGCGTTGAACCGCGGTGATGTCCGAAATAGCGGCCAGGTGGTCGTAGTCGAACCCGTGCCGCAACCCCAGCACAAGGCAGGAGCCCAATGCAGCGTCGAGTTTCCAGTCGCCCAGAATCGGAGTCACAAGTGCTCAGTATAGAGCAGGTTTGTTAAGGTCCGCGTGGTCATTCGTCACCCTAAGCCAACTGAACCCGCTCGGTCAAATGTTTGATTTTGCTCGAATACCGCCCCGCGCCGGCGTTCACCGGTTCGCCGTAAGCTCGATCCGATAACCCATGTAGTCGATCTTGACGACCGTCTGCCCCAGCAGTGCGCTGCCCGATACCGCCTCGGCATGCGTCGCCATCGGCAACCCTTCGATCTCCGCATACTGCCTCGAAACCTCTGCTGCCCTCGCCAGAAAGAAGGCGGTCTTCGAGGCGGTACCCTTCAGCTGGACAATCGCGAAGTCGTGCGCATCTACCCACAGCTTGCCCTTGAACAGGTACTCACTGCTTCTTCTCGGAGTAATGTCGAGCACCAGGCAATCTCGCCCTTGGAAGTTCTCGCGCGGGTTGGCGTCCAGCTTCATTTCATAATTTGAGCTATTGACGAGCGCCGTTTCCAAATTCCCTGGCTGGCTCATCTTCTTCTCGTGATCGAGGAGGGTGCCCAGAACCTCGTTGCGCATAAGGGAGGAGCCATTCTGCGAAAGAATCGTGTAGCTCTTTCCGCTCGCCCTGCGATAGACCGTCTGCACCGTCATCTCTGCCGCCGGATTTTCATCCTTCCCACGAAACACGACGTAATGCTCGTTAACTGTGTAATCCGCAATGCGATCGATTCGATTCTTTACCGACGCATCGACACCCTGAACGACTGTGCCAACGTCGGGAATCTGCGCGGAAAGGAAGGTGCCGGTTGCCGACAGCAAAAGCAGCAGGCTCTGAACGATATATCTGGCGAAAAGAATCCGCCGACCCTCAACCATACTTCTATTCTTTCATTCTTCTCTTATGTGATTTTGAATCGTGACGATCGAGATGTTTCAACGCCGGCAGTCAATTGCGCCATATCGCACGTTGATCGCAACTATTCCGGAAACAAAACGGGCGCTCGAACCTGGTCCGGGCGCCCGTGGTCTTTCGCAACACATCCTTACCGCGAGGCAGCCGCCTGGGTCCGCGCATCACGCACAGCATCCAGGAACGCGTGGGATCCTGAAGGTGGAGGCACCGAGCCGGTCAGCACGGAGCGGAACGTAACATCGCCACCGTACTCTGCCCGCATCGCATCCTCATCGGGCCGAACATCGGCGCCATTCAGGGTCAGTCCGGCAAAAGCACCTTTGGCGCGCGAGTAGGTCAGCACTTCAGCATTCAACTTCCAATCAGTATTGGCCGAAGCATGACGGCCAACCGGTCCCGCGGCGGCTGAGGCATCCGCGCCCACCTTGAACTTGCTCTCCAACAAATGCTTCATGCCCTGATCATTTTGGAAGACCATTACCAGGTCGACACCTTCTACGCCGATCTGCAATCCCCAGCTTCCACCGGTGATTGCGAAGAACGCCGGTGCACTCCAGCCACGATCAGTGCGGCAAGTGGCGACGCCCTTGCCACCTTCAGCACCGAAGACGAACCCGCCTTTCACCATGTGTGGAACGACTGCGATGCACTTCGCGTGATCCAGTACTTCCTGCGGAATACCCCTGTCGGGAGCAGCCATCACTTCTTTCAGCACTGCGCCGGCCTTGTCGAGTCGCTCTGTGTCGCTCTGCTTGCTATCGGAAGCCCAGCTCATCGATGCCAGACTCAGAATAGCGATTGCCATCATCATTTTTTTCATAGTAATCACCTTTCGCTTTACCGGGCAGGACCCCTCAGGGTGGCCCGCGGAGAGTTGGGAAGAGGGAACTAATTCACTGCTTTGCTTTGCGACTCCATGCGCAAAGGGCGGTTGGGTGTGCGCTCAAACTCTCCGCTGCACACATTGGAGCGGTTAAATAAAATTTTGGTTGCCCGTTTCCATGGCCGTAACCCCAAGTTCCCGTAGGGTTTTCACTTACGATTCGGCTATGCTGGACTGCGAGGCGCAACGGTTTCAATCGTCATGACGCAAACCCATCCCCAGCACGAGCGGAAAAGCATTCGGGTGCGAGGAGTGGTCCAGGGCGTGGGCTTTCGACCCTTCGTCTATCGTCTCGCGACTGAGGAACAAATCGCCGGTTTGATCGGCAACGACACCGACGGCGTCATCATTGAGCTCGAAGGCGCACCTCTGCGCATCCAGTCTTTTCTGTCCCGCCTCCAATCGGAAACCCCGCCGCTTGCGCGCATCGATTCTGTCGTGGTCAGCAACCTCGCGCCCATCGGCGAAACCAGCTTTCGCATCGTGGCCAGCGAGGTCCTCGGGAAAGTGAGCACTGGGATTCCGGCCGATGCAGCCACCTGCGCCGATTGTCTGCGCGAATTGCTCGATCCCGCCGACCGTCGTTATCGCTATCCCTTCCTCAACTGCACGAATTGCGGACCCCGCTTCACCATTACCCGTCGCATTCCCTACGACCGTCCGCAAACCTCGATGGCAGTGTTTCCCATGTGTCCAGAGTGCCAGGCCGAGTACGACGATCCCCTGAACCGCCGCTTCCATGCGCAACCAAATGCATGCGCGCGCTGCGGACCGCATGTCTGGCTCGAGGCCCAGGATGGCACGCCGATCGAATCTTCCGATCCCGTGACCGAAACCATCGAGCGCTTGTTGCAGGGAAACGTTGTGGCCATCAAAGGCATCGGTGGCTTCCACCTCAGCGTGGATGCAACCAGCGAAAAAGCCGTGAGCCGACTGCGCGAACGCAAGCATCGCTATGGAAAGCCGCTCGCCGTTATGGCGCGCGATCTTGACACCGCACTTGCGCTCTGCGAAGTAACCGACGAAGAAGAAGCGTTGCTTACGACCCCAGCGCGCCCCATCGTGCTCCTGCGGGCCCGTCCGCACAACGGCATTGCATCCTCTGTTGCTCCAGGCATTCCCTGGCTCGGCGTTTTCTTGCCCTGCGCGCCCTTGCAGCACCTGATCTTTGCCGATCCGCGGGTGAGGGCGCTGGTGATGACCTCGGCGAACCTAAGTGAGGAGCCCATCGCCATCGATAACGACGAGGCCCGCGCCCGGCTTGGCGCCATTGCCGATGCCTTCCTCATGCACAACCGTGAGATTCTGCAGCGCTGCGATGATTCCGTCGCCACTATCGTCGATGACGCTCCCCAACTCATCCGCCGTGCCCGCGGATATGTCCCGCTCTCCGTGCGACTGCCAATCGAAGCTCCTCCGCTGCTTGCCGTGGGTGGCCATCTCAAAAACGTCTTCGCCCTCGCCTGTGGTCGCTTTGCCTACCAGAGCCAGCACCTCGGCGATCTCGAGAATCTAACCGGCCTCCAGTTTTTCGAGGAGTCGCTGGCTCATCTCATGCGCACATTCGAGATCGAACCGAAGGCTGTTGCACATGATCTACATCCCGGCTATCTCTCAACCACCTGGGCGAAGGACTGGGCGGCCCAGCGCAACCTCGCATTGATCGCCGTGCAGCACCATCACGCACACATCGCGGCCTGTATGGCTGAACACGGCATCGTGGAGCCTGTCATCGGTCTCTCGCTCGATGGCACCGGCTACGGTACCGACGGCCGCATCTGGGGCGGGGAAGTCCTCATCGGCACGTTTGATCACTTCGACCGTTTCGCCCACCTCGACTACACTCCCATCCCCGGCGGTGAGGCTGCCATCCAGGAACCATGGCGCATGGCTTTCGCGCATCTCACGGCGGCAGGCTTCTCCCCGGAGGAGGCAAGGGAGTTGACCGGCGCCAGTGAACAGGAAACTCGGCTCATCGCGCGCATGATCGAGCGCGAGGTCAACTCACCGCTCACATCCAGCCTCGGTCGTCTCTTTGACGCCGCGGCGGCCGTGATCCTCAATCGTCGCAAAGTGGATTACGACGCGCAGGCGGCCATCGAACTCGAGGGCATCGCTGTCGACGAATCCGATCGCAACCGCCCGCAGGGCTACGTTCCTCAATTGACCACGCACGGCAGAATCGGCTCCGGCCTGGTCCTCAGCATCGACGGCCTTTGGCATTCCGTAGTCGACGACCTACGGGGCGGCGTCTCAAAGGCTCGTATCGCGGCGCAGTTCCACGCTGGCATCGCCGAAGGGTTCATCCAGGCCGCAGCCAGTGCACGCGAATCCGCCGGCATTTCCCGCGTCGTCCTGTCCGGCGGTTGTATACACAACCGTCGCCTCGCCCGCATTCTTCGTTCGGGTCTCGAGGCAGAAGGCTTCCAGGTCTCCCAGCATCGCCAGGTCAGCCCCGGAGACGGCGGACTTAGCTATGGACAAGCCGCCGTGGCCGCTGCGATGCTGAAGAACAAGTAGCCCCCACTCTTCCGATCTGAGGACCAATCATGACGATTCGCGGAATCATCTGGGCGGCACTTCTCGCCTTCGCAGCGGTTATCAGCGTCGGCGTCTCGTTTTACGGCGTGTATTCGGCGATCCGCATCGACCTCCGTCAAGACACCGTGCTTACCTGTATCTACTGCGGGCTTCCGCTGTTGTGCTTTCCCGTTTTCATCCTCATCCGGCCCCAGAGCCGCTCCGCATTTGTGCTTTCCTTGATGGCTCTCACCTACCTCGGCGCCTATTCGGCACTGAACTGGCGCACCTGTTCCGAACTCGGTTACTGCCAGGGCCTGATCCCAACGGTGATGATGACCCTGAGCACGAACGTAGTCCTGGCATTCTTCAGTGTTGTGATCCTGCAGTTGATCGCGCTCTTGATGGACGATCGCTCGGCACTTTGGCAAAACTGACACTTCGCTTCCCGCATGACTGTTCTGGGCGAACAGCCGGGAAATATAGAACCGCTGACTGCTGAGAGCTGATGGCTGAAAGCTGTTGTTAGCCCAGCCGTACCAGCTGCTCTGCTTCAACCTTCGGTCCCAGGATCGAAATCCGCGGAATCCGGCCCCGTACCATTGCCACCTCGTCACAGCGGTGAAGCCGCGGACAATTCTGGCAATCCTTGAAAATCTTGTCGGGCAGTTCCAGCTTGTCTTCGACCGGCCGAAATCCATATTTGAAAAAGAAATCGGGAATGCGGGTAAACAGGCAAACCGATTGGATCCCATGCGCTTCAGCTTCCTCGATCAGTCCACCGAGTATGCGGCCGCCCGCACCCTGCCCCTTGGCCTCCGGTTTCACCACGATCGAGCGCACCTCGCACAGATGGGGTCCGTAAAAATGCAGCGCGCCGCAGCCGAGAAAGACTCCGCCATCCGACTCCGCCACCGTGAAGTCGCGCACGTTCTCGCAGATCTCAGCAAACGATCGCTTGAGCAGTGTTCCGTCACCGGAGAGCGAATTGACCAGGTCGTAGATGTTCGACGCATCCTGCAGCAGTGCCTTACGCACCTGCATGAGCCACCTCCGATGCGCCCTTGTTCGTCAACGCCGCAACCCGCTCCGCCGCGGAACGCAGGGCAGCCTTCACGCGCGCCGTCGCTGTCCCGCCAATCACGTCGTGACAATCGACTGTTGCCTCAAGCGCCACGGCAGCATAGAAGTCTTCACCAAACTCACTGCCGAATTGCCTCAGTTCGTCAAGGCGTAGCTCGCCAAGCTCCACACCCTTTTCCAGCGCAAAGCGAACCGCATTCCCGATCTTTTCGTGTGCCGTGCGGAAGGGAACGCCTTTGTGCACGAGATAGGTAGCTCCGGCCATCGCATTCAAGTACCCGGTGTGCGCAGCTTCGCGCATACGCCGGAAATTGAACTGGAGCGCCGCCGTGAAGCGCGCCACCAACGCGATCATGGGTGCAACAAAATCCACCTGAAATGCCGGCTCCTGTGTCTCCTGCATGTCTTTGTTGTAGGCGAGGGGAAGTCCCTTCAGTTGCAGCGTAACCGCTTCTGCAGCGCCGTGAATGCGGCCAACCTTCGCCCGAATCAACTCAGTCAAATCCGGATTCTTTTTCTGCGGCATAGCACTCGAACCCGTCGAGAACGCTTCAGGCAGATTGACGAATCCAAATTCCGCGGTTGCAAACAGAGTGATCTCCTCGGCAAACCGGCTCAGGTGCAATCCGACAAACGTCAGCGCTTGTAGATACTCGAGGACGAAGTCACGATCGCTGGTCGCATCCATTGAGTTGGCTGTTGGCCCGGTGAATCCGAGTTCTTTCGCCGCAATTGTCCGATCCAGTGCCAGGGTGGCACCTGCCACAGCGCCCGAACCCAGCGGACAATAATTCAGCCGCGCCGCGCAGTCCTTCAGCCGCGCCGCGTCCCGCAGGATCATCTCCACATACGCCTGCATCCAGTGCGCCACCAGCACAGGCTCCGCTCGCTGCAGGTGCGTATAGCTCGGCATCACCGCGTCGCCGGCCTTCCCCGCCTGCTCCAGCAGCGCCTCGGCCCACTTTGCCAGTGCGTCGACAACCACTTCGATCTGGCCGCGGACATACAGCCGCAGGTCCGTAGCTATCTGCTCATTGCGTGAGCGGCCGGTATGCAACTTCAGTCCCAGTGAACCAACCCGTTCCACCAGCGACAATTCAACAAAGTGATGGATATCTTCCGCAACCGGATGGTTGCGCACACGCTCCACACTTTCCGCGGTTCCGAACTCCGCGGCCACGGCATCCAGAGCGTTCCGAAGTTCCTTGAGTTCCGTCACCGTCAACACTCCGGCGGTTGCAAGAGCAGACGCGTGCGCCTTACTGGCGGCGAGTTCTTGCGCGAGAAGTCGCCAGTCAAACACAATCGAGCGCTGCCACTGCTCGAACTCCTTGTCCAGTGACTCGCGAAAGCGCCCCGACCACATCTTTCCGGATTGTTGTTCTTTCGACATTGCTTTAACGGTGCCTCACCGCTTGGTTTCCTTGCCGTTGTTCAACTGGGGCATTTCCATGCCTTTGCTCAGTGTGAGGAGGCCGGTTTGGGCATAGGTGAGGAGTTTGTCCCGGGTATCCGTAATGTCCAGATTGCGCATGGTGAGCTGGCCGATGCGGTCGCGTGGAGAGAAGGCTGAATCGGTCTTCTCCATGCTGAGGCGCTCGGGATGGAAGGTGAGGTTGGGCGACTCGGTATTGAGGATCGAGTAGTCATTGCCGCGGCGCAGTTCAAGCGTGACCTCGCCAGTAACGGGTCTGGCTACCCAGCGCTGAGCGGATTCGCGGAGCATGATGGCCTGGGGATCGAACCATCGGCCCTGGTAAAGCAGGCGGCCGAGTTTGCGGCCGTTCTCGCGGTACTGCTCGATCGTGTCCTCGTTGTGAATCCCGGTGATCAGACGCTCGTAAGCGATGTACAGCAGAGCAAGCCCCGGAGCCTCGTAGATGCCGCGGCTCTTGGCTTCGATGATGCGGTTCTCAATCTGGTCGGACATGCCCAGGCCGTGGCGCCCGCCAATCCGGTTGGCTTCGAGCAGCAGCGCGACCGGATCCTCGAATTGCTTGCCATTGAGAGCCGCCGGGACGCCCTCTTCAAAGCGAATCGTGACCTCTTCGCGAGGCACCTCGACGTCGTCCAGCCAGGAAGCTGTCCCCATGATGGGAACAACGATCCGAATAGACGAAGAAAGATGCTCCAGATCCTTGGCTTCGTGGGTTGCACCTAGGATGTTGGAGTCGGTGGAGTAGGCTTTCTCGGCGGGCATCTTATAAGCGAACCCGGACCGCTGCATGAAGGCGGACATTTCCGCACGTCCGCCCAGTTCGTCGATGAAAGCGGCGTCGAGCCAGGGTTTGTAGACCTGGAGGCTGGGATTGACCAGCAGGCCGTAGCGATAGAAGCGCTCAATGTCGTTTCCCTTGAAGGTTGACCCGTCGCCCCAGATGTTTACGTCGTCCTCTCTCATGGCCGTGACCAGCATTGTTCCGGTCACGGCGCGCCCGATGGGCGTGGTGTTGAAGTAGGTGACACCGGCCGTGCTGATATGGAAGGCGCCGGCCTGCAGCGCAGCGATGCCTTCGCGGACGAGCGGGCCTCGGCAGTCGATCAGGCGGGCTTCTTCGGCGCCGTATTCGAGAGCCGCGCGCGGAATGGCGTCGTAGTCGGCTTCGTCGGGCTGACCGAGGTTAGCGGTATAGGCATAAGGAATCGCCCCCTTCTGCTTCATCCAGTGCAGAGCGGCGGAGGTATCGAGCCCGCCGGAGAAGGCAATGCCGACCTTCTGGCCGATGGGCAAAGATTCGAGAATTACGGACATGCTTGCGGAACCTCGGATAGCTTCTAGAAAACAGCATTCAGTTATCAGTAGTCAGTTCTCAGTTTTCCGTGCCGTCTACTTACAACTGAGAACTGAGTGCTGAAAACTTGGAAACATTCGCCAACCCGCCCAGCAACAGCAGCAGCAGGGCTTTCTGCACGTGCATGCGATTCTCGGCCTGGTCGAAGACAATGGACTGCGGTCCATCCAGCACCGCGTCCGTTACCTCGGCATTGCGTCGCGCCGGCAAACAATGCATAAAGACCGCATTCTCGCTCGCCTTCGCCATCAACGTTTCGTTCACCTGAAACGGCCGGAAGATTGGCGCACGCTTGGTCGACTCGTGCTCCATGCCCATGCTTACGCAAACGTCGGTGTAAACCGCGTCCGCATTCTCGACTGCTGCCTGCGGATCCTGCGTCAGCTTCACCTCGCACCCATTCTGGTCCGCAATCTCGCGCGCCTTGGTCACGATCTCGATATCCGGCGAGTAGCCGCGCGGGGTTGCTACCGTGACGTTCGCCCCCAGCTGCGCTCCGGTCAGCATCAGCGAGTGGCACACGTTGTTTCCGTCGCCGACATAGGTGAAATTCAGCCGCGCAGCCGATCCGAACCGTTCTTCGAGGGTCATGAAATCCGCCAGTGCCTGGCAGGGATGCTCGAAATCCGACAGCGCATTAACTACCGGCACCCGTGAGTTCGCCGCCATCTCGGTAATGGTGTCGTGCGCATAAGTCCGCAGTACGATCACATCCACCCACCGCTCCACGTTGCGCGCCACGTCCGCAATTGCTTCGCGTTCACCTAACGGAGAACTCGTCTGGTCGACAAAAATCGCGTTCCCGCCCATGGTGTTGATGCCGGTCTCGAAGGCCAGCCGTGTGCGCAGGCTCGCCTTCTCGAACATCAGCACCATCTGTTTCGCATCCAGCGCGTTCCGATACTCTCGCGGATTCAGCTTTACATCGTGGCCAAGCTTCATAAGGGCGCGCATCTCGCTGCTTGAGAGATCTGCGATCGAGCACAGATCCTCGCCCGCCAGCCGGGCCGCGGCAGCCAGTACGTCTTCATCCTTCTGTACGGGAACTTCGGGAGCCCGGCGCTCCAATGTTGCTCTACTAGCCACGATCGGTTCCTCCTGCGGTCTCATTAGCGGCGCTTACAGCCGCGGCTTTCTCTGTAAAAATCTCGTCCAGCGCTTTGATCGCTTCATCCACGTGATTGCGCTCCAGGATGTACGGCGGCAGGAAACGCAGCACCGTATCGCTGGTGCAGTTGATTACGATTCTGTGCTTCAACATTTCGGCCACGGTCTGTTTCGCAAGGTCCGCGTTGTCGAGTTCCGCAGCTAACATCAGTCCTTTGCCGCGAACGTCCTTGATGCATTCGTGCTTTTTCGCCAGTTGGCCTAATTGTTGCTGAAAATAGTCGCCCACTTCGGTAGCGTGTTTCAGCAGGTCTTCCTCTTCGATCGCATCGATCACGGCGATTGCCACTGCACAGGCCAGCGGGCCTCCGCCAAAAGTCGTTCCATGCATTCCCGCGTGAATTGCCCTTGCAGCCTCTTCGGTGCAGAGAACCGCACCCAACGGAATCCCGCCTGCAATCGGCTTGGCCAATGTTGTGATGTCTGGCTTGATCCCGTAATGCTGGTACGCACACCATTTACCAGTGCGTCCCATGCCCGACTGGATCTCATCGACAATCAGCAATGCTCCGGTCGAATCGGCCAGTTTGCGTGCCTCGGCAAAAAACTCCTGCGTCAGCGGCCGGATGCCGCCCTCGCCCTGGATCGTCTCAACCAAGATCGCGCACACTTCGCTCGAAAACTTCGCGCGCAGGTCGGCGACGTCGTTGAAGCGCACAAACTCCACTCCCGGCACACCCGGCGCAAATGGTTCGCGATATTTCGCTTTGTATGTCGTCGACATCGACCCGTAGGTGCGTCCGTGAAAGCTTTGCTCCAGCGCCAGGAACTTTGTCCCAATCTCCTTGCCTTCGCTGCGGAGCAGCCCGGCGTGAGCGCGCGCCAGCTTCAGCGCACCTTCCCACGCCTCTGTGCCGGTGTTCGAAAAGAACACGCGATCCATCCCTGTCCGCTCGGTCAATCGAAGCGCCAGTTCCGCTTGTCCCTCGTGATAAAAGAGGTTCGACGTGTGAATCAGCGCGCGGCTCTGGTTAACAATCGCTCGCTCAATTGCGGGATGCCCGTATCCCAGCGCATTCACCCCGATTCCGCTCAGCAGGTCGAGATACTTCGCGCCGTCCTCTGCCACCAGGTGCACACCGGCTCCGCTGACAAAGAGAATCGGGCTCCGTTCGTAGGTTTGCAGCAGCAACCTCGACTCTGCCGCTCGAATCTGTTCCAGTCTCATCAATTCAATTACTCCTCTAGGCAACCATCACTTCCGTACCATGCGCCACGCGGCTGCTGCACAGGTCGGGAAGAGAACCTGCTGCCTCCGCAGGAAGAATCCGCACGCGCTTCACGCCGTTCAGCAACGCCTCGCGGCACGCACCCAGCTTGGGCAGCATGCCGCCAGAGATGATCGCGCTCTTGGCCATCTCCGCAATCTGGTCAATGCTCAACCAGCGCAACACGTTTCCATCCGCGCCCTTCACTCCGGGCACGTCCGTCAGAAACACCAGTGCATCGGCTCGGCACGCGACCGCGCAGGCACCTGCCATCTCGTCCCCGTTCACGTTGTAGTACTCGCCGTCGAACCCAAGTGCGATCGGCGCGATCACCGGAATCCCATTCAGATTCCAGATCGCCTCGATCCAACGGGAATCGCTGGCCACAATCTCGCCAACGAATCCAAGGTCTGGCTCTGTCCGTTTCTTGCGCGCGCGAAAGAGCAATCCGTCGCCGCCGGTCATCCCCACCGCAGGCTGCCCTAGCGCACCGAAGGCAGCCACCAGCCCCTTGTTCACCTTGCCGGCAAAAACCATCAGCGCAATGTTTCGGGTCTCGGCGTCGGTCACCCGCAGGCCGTCGATAAACTCGCTCTTAGTGCCGAGCCGCTCCATCATTCGCGTCAGCTGCACTCCGCCGCCATGCACCACGGCCACCTGATTTCCGTCGCGGACCAGGTCCGCAATGGCGCGAACACAGCCCTGCAAAAGCTCAGGGACCTCCAGGCCTGCTCCGCCGAGTTTCACCACGTACTTCATGCCAGGCCCTCCGCTTCGCCCCAGCCAAGCATTACGTTCATGTTCTGAACCGCCTGTCCTGATGCACCTTTCAACAAATTGTCGAGACAGCTCACAATCACCGCCCGCCGACCGTCTCCTGAAATCTGAAACCCGATATCCGCGAAATTGGTGCGCACCGAATACTGAATCTGCGGCAGCCCGTTCTCGTAGATGCGCACCATCGGGCTTTGATGGAAAAATGTGCGATAAATTCGCATCACGCTCTCTCGTGTCTGAGGCACGTTGAACCGCACGTAGATCGTCGACATGATCCCGCGTGGGATCGGCAGCAAATGCGGCGTAAAAATAATGTCGCCCGCGCCAATCTCGATCTGTTCCAGCAACTCCCCGGTGTGTCGATGGCTGAATACCCCGTATGCTGACAGGTTGTCGGCCGCGTGCATGTAGTGGGTCTTCGCCGTGGGAGCCTTGCCCGCTCCGCTCACACCGCTCTTCGCATCCGCCACAATTCCGTTTGCGACATCCACAATTCCCGCCGCGACCAGTGGCCGCAACGCCAGAATGACCGAGGTGGCGTAGCAGCCGGGATTCGCCACCAGGTTCGCGCCGGCAATTTCATCCCGGTGCAACTCCGGCATGCCGTAAACAGCCTGCGCTTGCGTTGCAACCGCGATGCTCGAGTCTTCATCTGCAAACCCATATACGGCCCGATTCTTCGCGTCGTTCAGTCGCCACGCCCCGCTCAAATCCACTACACGCAACCCATGCTTCAGCGCCTCCGGCACCCACTCCCGGGACTGCTGATGCGGAGTCGCGAGAAACAACATCTTCACACCGCGCCCCGCCAGTTTTTCCCAGGAAAACGGCTCAACCTTCAGCGAACCGCTACCGTTGTTATCAGCAAGCTGCGGATGAATCTCCTCGAGCGGAATTCCGCCGCGCTGGGCGTCTTTCTCTTCCACACGGCCCGCAAACACAGGCGGCGTGCCATTCAGCCGCGGATGATGCAGGAGGAGCCGCGCCAGCTCAGCGCCGGCATAGCCCGTCACACCCACAACCGCCGTCTGCACAGCCTTCGTCATGACTCCAGCATCCTTCTCAGCCGTACCTCGATATCATGGGCGCGCTTCACATCCGGGCAGATCACCAGCACTGTATCGTCGCCCGCGATGGTTCCGATTACTTCGCTCCAGCCCTCACGATCAAGCGCGGCAGCCATGGGCTGTGCACCGCCCATCGTGGCGCGCAACACCACCTGGTTCATCGCCTGCCGGACATTCAGCCCAAAACTCTCCATCATCTCCGCAAGCGACGGTGGCGCGTCATCAACCTGCGATGCTGTTCCGTTTCCATTGCCATTGCCGTTGGGAAGAGAATAGCCGCCAGGCCCTTTGGTCAGTCTCAGTTCGTGGATGTCGCGCGAGAGCGTTGCCTGTGTCACTTCGAACCCGCGCCGGCGCAGTTTGCGCCGCAACTCATCCTGGTTCGCTACCAGTGCGTGCGCTATAAGTTCGCGAATTGCATCGTGCCTTTGGAACTTCATCTGTTTCTTCCGGGCAAATCAAAAACGCGGCTCGCAGTGGCGGCCGCGCTTGCATAAATATACAAAGAAAGTGTATAAGTATGCAAGACGGTTTTCCACTGCTGACCGGTGGAATCTTCTAAGTTATATGCCGCACCTGATGTTGCGAACTCGAGCTACCCTGTGCCGGCGCCCCGCGATTTTGCTGGTCGTGCCGGGCTTATTCCCCCTGCTCGTCCTTGCAGTCTGACTGAGCCGCTTTCGCAACTACATTCCACATCCCCGGGATCGGTCGATAGATCCAGGTCCGCAGAGTGATTTCAAAAGGTTGCAGAGTTTGAATATGGGCTTCCGCTATCGCCATTTATCGCGCCGTACATGTAGCTTCCGGGGTACCTCAGCCGCCGGCGGAAGCTGCGCGCCCATGCCGTCCTATATAGAGGGAAGCCTGATCGATCCTCGTTTCGACTTCGACTCGTGCGGGGTCGGCTTTGTTGCGCAGCTTTCCGCCCAACCCTCGCACCAGATCCTCGAGCATGCGCTCACCGCCCTCTCGCGGCTCGAACACCGCGGCGCCGTCGCCGCTGACGGAAAATCCAGCGACGGTGTTGGCGTCACCACTGCCATCCCTCGCGATTGGCTTCTTGCCCAGTGCGACCTCACCCTCGACGAGAACGAGCCCTTGGGCGTCGCCGTTGTCTTCCTCCCCAAAGAGGATGATGATCAGCGCGCGGAGATCGAAGCGGCCCTCTTCGAGCAGGATATGGAAATCCTGCGGTGGCGGCCCGTGCCGATTCGCCCGGAAGTTCTGGGAGAAATTGCCGCCTCCTCCCGTCCCGAGATCTGGCACATCCTCATCACCGCAGAAGATGCAGAGTTTTTCGATCGACGTCTCTTCCTCGCGCGCAAACAGTTCGAGCGTTCCGGATTTCCCGGCTACTTCGTCAGCATCTCATCGCAGAAGATGATCTACAAAGCGCTCTGCGCCGGCCGCCTGCTCGCGGAGTTCTATCCCGACCTCGCTGCCCCGGAGTTCAAAACGCCCTTCGCGTTGTTTCATCAACGGTATGCCACCAACGTCCTTCCTTCCTGGGACCGCGCCCAGCCGTTCCGCTGTCTTGCCCACAATGGCGAGATCAACACCATCTGGGGCAATCGTGCGCGCATGGAGGCCCGCGCCGCCACGTTGCCGCTCGATGTCGATCCGGTGCTCACCCAGGGCGGCTCCGATTCGACCTCGCTGGACGAAATCGTCGAACTCCTCTCCCACAACGGTCGCACCGTCGGCGAAGCTGTACGCATGGTCGTTCCCCCAGCCAATCCGGGCAACTCATCCTCGTTCCTCCAATACAGCGGAGACATCATAGAGCCGTGGGATGGTCCCGCCGCACTTGCATTCACCGATGGTCACCAAATAGGCGCTATCCTCGACCGCAACGGCCTTCGCCCCTGTCGATTCGCGCTCGACGATACCGGCCTTGTTGTTGCCGGCTCAGAGGCGGGTCTCGTCGACATGGATCCCGACCACATCGTGCACAGCGGCCGTCTCGGTCCCGGCCAGATGATCGTCGCCGATCTCGATTTCCATCGCTTCTTCGAAAACGATGAAATCCTGCGCATCTTCGATTCCAAGCGCCAATACCAGGACCTGATCAGCCAAGATGTGCCTCTTCAGGACTCACTCGAAGCTCCGCCTCCGCTTGATCCCGCAGAAGTCAATCGTCTCCAGCACCGTTTCGGCTACACGCGCGAAGACGTGCGCATGATCCTCCAGCCAATGGCGACCGACGGCAAAGATGCGGTCTGGTCCATGGGCGACGATACTTCCATTGCGCCACTGGCCCGCGCTCCGCGTCCACTGTATGCCTTCTTCCGCCAGCGATTCGCACAGGTCACCAACCCTCCCATCGATCCGCTGCGTGAAACCGTGGTGTTGCAGATGCACACCCGTCTCGGTCCCTGGCCGCACATCCTCGAACTGCGTGAACCACTGCCCGGACTCTCGCTGCGCTCTCCCATTCTCTCGCTCGGCCAGATGCATGCGCTCTTTGAAGGTCACCATCCCCAGGTTGAGAAGATGCCGCATGCTGTCCTTCACTGTCTCTACTCGCCTGAGAACACGCTCGAGGTGGCCGTCGACATTCTCACCGAGCGCGCCGTTGAACTGGTCCGTGAGGGCGCATCTCTCCTGATCCTTACCGATCGCGGGGCGAGTCAGAAGGCCGTCCCCATTCCCATGGCGATGGCTGCCGGCGCCGTGCATCTCGCGCTTACCAAGGCGGGCGTTCGCGCAGAAGTCGGCATCGCCGTCGAGGCCGCCGACTGCCGCGAGATTCATCACGTTGCGGTGCTACTTGGCCTCGGTGCCGGAGCCGTCTGTCCATGGCTTGCCCTTGAAACTGCGCGCAACCTTAACCCAGAGCAGGGCGAAGCGAACTTGCTTCATGCCTTCGAACTCGGCCTTGCAAAGGTAATGTCGAAGATGGGTATCAGCGTCGTCGATAGCTATCGAGGGGCGCATCTCTTCGATGCCATCGGCATTGCGCAGCACGTCGTCGACAAATGCTTCGCCGGCGTCCCGGCCCCCATCGGCGGAATTGGCTTCAACGAGATTGAGAATTACGTCCGCCAGCTTTGGAGCGCCGAGCCGATCAGCGAAAAGCCGCAAGACAAAGGCCTCGCGGAGTTCGCCGTACCCACGGTTCGCGAACTCCCCGACTACGGCTTTGTGCGTTTCCGCAAAGCTGACGAAGCAGAATCGCACGGCTGGCAACCAACAACCGTTCGCGCCCTGCAGACCGTCGTTGGGTCCACCAAGCAAGGCGCTGCGCTGGCTCTCGCGCCTTTCGCAACCTTCTCCGCTCAGGCCATCGAACCCGTACCAGCTCATTTGCGCGACCTGCTCGAAATCCGGCCCGCCGGTCCTGAACTCGCTCTTGATCAGATCGCCCCGGCTGACACCATCACGCGCAATTTCATCGCCAGCGCCATGTCCTTCGGTTCGCTGTCACCCGAGGCGCACCAGACCATCACCCAAGCCCTGAACCTCCTCGGCGGGCGCTCCAACACCGGCGAAGGCGGCGAGGACCCTGCCGTCTACACACCCGTCAACGGCGCGCCATCCATCCTCAACAACAAGATCAAGCAAGTGGCCAGCGCGCGCTTCGGAGTCACGGCCGAATACCTCGCCCACGCCGAAGAACTCGAAATCAAAATCGCGCAGGGCGCCAAGCCTGGCGAAGGTGGTCAGCTCCCCGGTCACAAGGTGACGGAACTCATTGCCCGCCTGCGTCACGCGCAACCCGGCATGCAGTTAATTTCGCCGCCGCCGCACCACGACATCTACTCCATCGAAGACCTCGCTCAGCTCATCTGGGATCTCAAACGCGCCAACCCTCGCGCCGCCGTCGGAGTCAAACTCGTCTCGGCCTGCGGAGTCGGTACCATCGCTGCCGGAGTCGCCAAGGCCTATGCCGACTACATAGTCATCGCAGGCCACGCAGGCGGTACCGGCGCGTCGCCACTCTCCAGCATCAAGTACGCTGGGAATCCGTGGGAACTCGGCTTGGCCGAAGCGCAGCAGGTCCTCATCCACAACGGTCTTCGCGGACGGGTTCGCCTGCGTACTGACGGCGGCCTGCGCACGGCACGGGACATCGTTACTGCCGCTCTACTCGGCGCCGACGAATACGCCTTCGGCACAGCCGTTCTCGTCTCGCTGGGATGCGATATGGCCCGCCAGTGCCATCTCAACACGTGCCCCACTGGCATTGCCACGCAACGTCCAGACCTGCGCGCCAAGTTTCGCGGAAAGCCCGAACACGTTGTGCGTTTTTTCAACGAACTCGCGGAAGAAGTGCGCCAGCTTCTCGCCAAGCTTGGATTGTCTTCACTTCAGGCCGCGGTCGGACGAACCGATCTGCTGGAGCAGGTCCGTTTCAATGCCGGCCTCAATCTCAACCCTGTACTCGCCGCCACCGCAGTCGCTGCCGAGACCGGTGGCGCAATCCGCTGGGAAGGAAAGCGCAACGACCGCCCCGAGCCGCACCCACCCATCGATGACGCCTGGGTCGAGCCCGCATTCGCCGCATACAAAGCCGGTGTGCCGTACTGTCTCGATGCGCACGTCACCAACGAAGACCGCACCCTCGGTGCGCGACTCGCCGGTCAAATCGCGCAGTATCGAACAGACAACCCCGACCGCACCGGCTCGCAGCTCACCTTCAATCTGAAAGGCACTGCGGGCCAATCCTTCGGCGCTTTCGCCGCGACCGGCATGACCCTCAGTCTTGAGGGTATTGCCAACGATTTCGTCGGCAAGGGCCTTTGCGGTGGGGAACTCATCCTGCGTGGCCGCGGACGCGTCGCCCTCCAAAGCGAAGCCCACACCCTGCTCGGCAATGTCGCTCTTTACGGGGCAACCAGCGGCTGGCTCTTCGCTGCAGGACGCGCCGGCGAGCGCTTCGCGGTCCGCAACTGCGGGGCTCGCGCTATCGTCGAGGGCGTCGGCGATCACGGCTGTGAATACATGACCGGCGGTCTGGCCGTCATCCTTGGCCGGACGGGTATCAATTTCGGCGCCGGCATGACCGGTGGCCTCGCGTGGATCTACGACGAAGACGGCGACTTCCTCCGCAATGTCCGTTATCACGCCGGATTCCTGCAGCCTGATGCGTGGGATCAGCTCGATGACCAAAGCCGGGCCTCCGTCCAGGGACTTGTCACGCTGCACGCAAGCAAGACCGGAAGCACGCGCGCGCAATGGCTGCTCGCCAATTGGGAACAAGAATCACCGAAGTTTGTTCGTCTCACCCCCAAGCCCCAGGCATAGGGCTCCGACCTTTCTCTGCTTCGATGCCGAACCGTGTCCAGGGCAAACCATGCCAAAGAAGGTCTTACGGTATTTGCTTGACAAGCATCCATCCTATGCACAGGAAACGGATGATGATCGGTCGCAAATTGCCCATTGCACAATGGCCGAAGCAACTATATCTGTAGCAACGCTTCTGAATCTCTGGCTCACGAAGTTCTGATCACTGATGCGGATTTGCCGGCGCCCTAATTCACCCGCATTTCATTCAGCTGCAGGTCCATCCGGTTCTTCGCATGTCCCGCTCGCGCCAGCAGGTCTTTCAATGTCTCCTGCACTTCGGGGTCGGTCGTTGTCACATGGCCCATGCTGAATCTCAACGGCATTGGGCGCCTGCTCTTTTCGTTTCGTGCCGCCGTGGCAGCTTCCAGACGCAGCGCTGCCACCGAAATTCCGGCGCGATCGAAACGACCTGCCACGGCAAAATCGTCGGCACCGATCCGTCCCTTGATATCCGACTCGCGGAAGGTCGCACGCAGGATTTCTCCTGCCTCGGCCAACGATGCTGCCGCAAAATCCGGGCCGAGTTGCCCGTGAATTTGCGCCAGATTTTCGAGATTGATGAAGAGTACTGAGAAGGGAACAGCCGATCGCTTCGCCAGCCTGAGCGCGTGTTCTGCCAGCATGTGAAATCCCCTCTGGTTATAGAGCCGGGTTGCTTCATCGCGTAGCACCAGATCGTGAATCTCGTTTTCCATTCCGCTGATCCGCCATGCGAAGAACATCAGAATGCCAAACGCCACGGCCACCGCTGCCGAGGTCAGCACCGCCGCATTCACCTGCCCATGCAAACGGGTGCTCATCGCCTGCCAGACAAATGGAAGCAACAACAGAATGGGCGCAAAGACCCTTGCCAACTTGCTGCCGGTTCCGACTCCCAGAAAAATGGAGAAGACGCCATGTTCCGCCTGGCGCAGCGCAACCACGCCGGTCAACGCGATCAGGCACGCCAGCGCCGCGGTAGAAATACCGGTGCCTGCTCCGCCATCGGACGCGGCAAGCCAACCTGAAACAGAATTTGCCACTAGCATCAAGCTCAGCAGGCACAGCACACACACCAGGACATCCGCAATGCGATTGACGATCCGATTCTTCCTTTCGATCAGAACAACAGCCATCGCAAGCGCCACGAACCCAAAAGCCAGCCGCATAGGCGGGAAAACAATTTGGCCCGATCGCTCGCCAACGCTCGCAGCTCGTGACCAGAACACAACCACCGCGGCAGCGAACAGCACCAGGGCTTGCGCGATGCGACGGGCATAGACAAGACCGACCCCCTCGCCTTCCACCGACCAAAGCAGCAGGCTCAGCGCACACATGGTCGCGGTCAGCATCAAGGGGAGCGCACCGCGTGCCACCCCAGCATTGGCGGTCATCGAGAATCCCGCCAGCGGCACCAATTCGACGAGAATGGCAGTCGCCGCAACACCAAGGCCAATCCGCTGCAGTGATCGAGCCGCACGAAACAGCGCTGGGTTCGGCAGCACTTTCAGCGTCTCTGGAGCCGCCTGGTTCATTGCTTCCATCCGCCTTTGCATCCCGCCGACAACATCATCGTCTTACTGCAAATTGGCCGAATTGCCGAAACTGCTCGTCACCCGTTGACCGCGTCAAGCACGTGCAACCTTCTTGCGACGCTTCTCGCGATACATCATTTCGTCAGCACGCCTGACCAATTCTTTCAAGCTTTCATTCGAAGGATGGTCGAGTGTCACCCACCCCACGCTGAGGCTCAACGGGTACTTCTTCGGATTCTTCTCGTTGTGCTCAGTTGCCATACTTTGCAGCCGCGATGCCGCCAGTTGGATGCCCACCATGCTGAACTGCCCGGCCACCACGAATTCGTCCCCGCCAAACCTTCCCTTGACGTCTGTCTCGCGAAAACAAGCCATCACCAGTTCGCCCGTGTCCGCCAGGTAGGACGAACCCACGCTGTGTCCCAAATCGTCGTTGATCTTCTTCAGCCCATCGAGATCGATGAACATCACCGAGAAGGGAAGCTCCGCACGTTGCGCCAGTCTCAGCGTCTGCTCGCCCAGAAGGTAAAAACCGCGCATGTTGTAGAGCCCCGTCAGTTCGTCGCGCAGCGTCAGGTCGTGAATCTCTTTTTCCATCGAGTTGATACGCCACACCAGGATGAGCAGCAGCACCATCGAAAGCCCTGCGGCAAGCGACGTCAGCATCGCCGCTCCATATTGCTCTGGAACCAGGTCCTTCAGCACAAAGCGAGTTCGTGCCACCTCGATCAGGAAAGGAATGACCAGCAGAACCGGTGCAAAGCCTCGCGCTATCCTGCTGCCAATGCCCGCTCCAACAAAGATGGACCATACCCCGTGCTCGGTCTGCCGCATTGCCACCACCCACGTCAGCAGTACCAGGCAAACCAGCAGCAATGGCGAAATCATGTTGTCGGCCGAGAGACGTACAAGTCCGAGCGCGCCAAAGAGGTTCTCACTCAACAGGACCAGGGTCATCAGGCACATCATTGGGACCAGCCCATCGGCGATTCGTCGCAGGAATGCGCCACGGCTGCTCACCAGCATCATCGACAGGCTCAACAGGGCAAAAGCGGCGGGAGAATGTACTGGAAGGCCGCCTGTGTTTCCCGCCGCCCGGTCCGCCTCCAGCAGCGTATCGACTGCGGGAAACAACCGGTACATCGATTCCAGCAGGATGAGAACGGCTAGCAAGCCAGCTTGTCCCGCAATGTAACGCCCGGCAATCGGCAGGGAAAGATGGTTGCCGGTTTCAGAAATCGCCAGGCTCAACGAGCAAAGCAGCACCGTGAGCGCCATCGGGGTGCTCATGTGCGTTGCGAACACCGGCAGGCGTGCGGCAAAGGGGGGGAACAGCCATCCGGCGAAAACCATGATTGCGATGATCGCAACCACTCCCAGCGCCACTTGTTGAATGACCGCAAGTCTCTGAAGAAGAGCCGGATCCGGCTCCCCGGGAGGCAGGGATGCAGTTCGCGTTGGCATGTCTTTAGACTGCAGGCATCGACGTTTGGCTGGAGTGATCTTATCGCACATTGGCTCGCTCGCCGGGTGACGAAGCATGTACATTTAAAACCGAAGTTTCCCCCGCAACCTTGCGGAAAATCGGGACTTATTAAACTTCCTGACAATCCGCGGATGAGCGGCGGCCCCCTCCCGTGCCCTCCGGCGCTGTTACACTCACCATTGGTCTCAAATCACCGAAATTCCTACTCCGAACGCCCGAGATGACACCCCCACCGCTGACGACGATCAACGACCTTTTTTGCCGTATTTCGGAGGCAGCAAACCCGCGCGCGATCCTGTGGCAGGACGAGTTCGGCAACTGGCAGCCGCTCTCCTCCGACCAGATCTACCAGCGGGTCCACACACTCTCCGAAGCGTTTCTTGCCTGGGGCGCCAAAAAAGGCGACCGCATAGCCCTCATTTCGGAAAACCGCTGGGAGTGGATCGTCTCCGATTTCGCCATCCTCGCTATCAACGCCGTCAATGTTCCGATTTACCCGACCCTTACCGGGGAACAGATCGCGGTCCTGCTTTCCGATGCCGGCTGCCGGATCGCCATCGTCTCCACGCGCCAGCAGTTCGACAAGCTCAATGCTGTCCGTTCGCAGACGCCTTTGGAGCGAATCCTCATCATGGACGGCAATCCGGCGAACACTCCCGACTTAGCCATCGGTTTTTCCAAGATCCTCGCTGGCGCCGATGACGCCGGATCCTATCGTGACCCCGTCTTCGACGCGTTGGTCCGATCCGTTGAGCCTACCGACCTTGCGACTTTGATCTACACTTCCGGGACAACCGGCGAACCCAAAGGCGTCATGTTGACCCACGACAACATTGCCGCTAACCAGAACATTGCCGCCAGCAACTTTTCATTCGATCAAACCGACGCCTGCATCTCATTCCTTCCCTTGTCGCACATCACCGCACGGGCTCTCGACTACGTGATGTACAACCACGGCGCCCAGGTCGCCTACTGTTCCAACTTCGACAAGCTTCCACTGTCAATGAAAGAAGTCCGTCCCACGGTTTTCGTCGGCGTGCCTCGGGTCTACGAAAAGATTCGCCAGGCTGTCGAGCAGAAAGCATCTCACTCGCCGGTTAAAAAGCGTTTGCTGGCGTGGGCCCTCGGCGTCGGAGAACGCAATCGCGACGCGGTCTACGACGGCAAACAACCCTCCTCCTTCTTCTGGAAGATCGCCAACAAGCTCATCTACGGCAAGGTTCGCGAGGCCTTCGGAGGCCGTGTGCGCATCTGGGTTTCCGGCGGCGCTCCGCTCGGTATCGACACCGCCAGATGGTTCGCCTCCGCTGGAATCGCTGTCTGGGAGGGCTACGGCCTCACGGAAACATCCCCCGTCATCGCGATCAACAACCCGGTGGTTCACCGTATGGGCGCGGTTGGCAAGCCTCTACCGAACCTCGGACTCAAATTCGCCGAAGACGGCGAACTTCTTGTGCGCGGACCTTCCATCTTTGCCGGGTACTGGCACAAGCCCGCAGCGAACGCAGAATGTTTTGACGCCGAAGGCTGGTTCCGAACCGGCGACATCGGCCATCTCGACGACGACGGATTTCTCTACATCACCGACCGCAAAAAGGAACTCCTCAAGACCTCCGGCGGCAAACTTGTCGCGCCGCAACCCATTGAGAACAAGCTCAAGAACTCTGTCATGGTGGCGCAGGTCGCGCTCGTCGGCGACAAGCACAAGTTCGTCTCCGCCCTCATCTCTCCCAACTTCGCGGCGCTGGAGGAGTGGGCTCGGCACGCGGGCCTTCAGATGCCCGATCGGTACGCTCTCGTCGCCGACAAACGAATCATTTCTCTCTATGGAGAAGTCGTACGCGAGGCCAATGCCGGACTCGCCAATTTCGAAACCATCAAGCGCTTCCGCCTTGTGCCCGAAGAGTGGTCGCAGGAATCCGGCGAGTTGACTCCTTCGATGAAACTCAAGCGCCGCGTTATTTCGGCGAAGTATGCGTCGGTAATCGACGAACTTTACGCGGACGAAGCAACCGCACGCGCCGAATAGGCGACTCTGGCCGTCCAATCTCCCAGCGACGAAATACCTTTCGCTTGCTCCACATCAATTGCAGCCCGCGAAAGAATGGTGCGCCCCACGCACCCACCGCCAGAATGCCTCCAAAGAGAATGACCGCGTCAATGCTGATGCGGCCCTCGCGCGACCAATAGTCGTTGGGATCGAGATTCAGCCACAACGAGAACTCATCCAGCGTCAGTGCTGCTCCCACGCCGTAACTCACGCTCATCAACCTGCTGAAAAAAATCGAAAGCGGCGAATGACTGCGCCCCAGGTCAAGGAGCCATCCATAACCCACCAGCAGCAGGATCATGATTCCCCACACCAGGTGGTGGATATGGTGCCCGCGCACCATCACCCAACCGAATGGCCCGTGATTATGAATCACCAGGCTCACGATCAGCCGAACGCCCGCAAACGTGATCAGAAACGATGCCGAGGCAATAAACATCCGCCGCCGGGGCCGGTCGGGAATTGTCGACCGAACCACGAAGCCGAGCCGCGTCAACTGCAAAAGCACCAGCAGCAAGATGACCACCAGGCTCGCAAACGCCAGCAGAATCAGGGCTCCGGTACCGGGTGTCGGCATATCCTCCATTGAACCACCCCGCTGTCGATTTCCAGCGATAGATTCGACATTGGACCAGAATCATCACACCCCAAAAGCTTCTCATTCCGGGCGATGCCGAAGAACCTCCGGCTCTTCACCAGGCTGGCTGGGAAATACCAACACGAGCGACTGCGCCACCCGGATGCTTTCTGCAGAAGGGCTGCGGTGCCCCAGGTTTCGCCTTTCGGACCTGGGTGGGGATCCTAGTTCCACAGCGAAAGCTAGGTGCCATCCATCGCGCATTTCCATTCCACAATGGGTGCGAAACACAAGCCTCAATGGCTGCACAGGCGTGGGAAACCGATAACCCGGAACGTGAGCACTGTCACGATTCCCCTTTACAACCGAGGCATATACTGTTTAAGGCGTCGAGGGCGGCGATTCTTTATGCGCGCCCGAACAGTAGTTCGTTCGGGTCGGCCCGCCCCATGCGACGCTGTCCGATTTCGATCAGGAGAACAAACGATGCGAGTAGCACTGTTGACCGGCGGCGGTGACTGCCCCGGCTTGAATGCTGTCATTTATGCCGCCGTGCGCAAAGGAATCCAGACCTACGGCGATGAATTCATCGGTTTCCTCAACGGCTGGCGCGGCGTCCTCGATAACAACTTCATGCCGCTCACCCTCGAAAACACCGACGGCATTCAGCTCACGGGCGGCACCATCCTGCACTCCTCCCGCACCAATGTGAAGAAGATCCCTGGCGGCATCGAGAAGGTGCAGGAGGTTCTCAAACTGAACAAGATCGATGCGCTCATTGCGCTCGGCGGCGACGACACGCAGTCGGTTACCCTCTTTCTCGCCGAAAACGGCATCAACGCCGTCGGCGTCCCAAAGACCATCGACAACGACATCAGTGGCACCGATCAAACCTTCGGCTTCGATACCGCGGTCATGATCGCCACCGAAGCCGTCGGCCGCCTTCACACCACCGCCGACTCGCACAATCGCGTCATCGTCTGTGAAGTGATGGGCCGCGATGCCGGCTGGATCGCCTATGCCTCCGGAGTCGCCGGTGGCGCTCATGTCGTTCTTGTCCCCGAGAAGGAAATCGACATCGATCACGTTTGCGCGTTGCTTAAATACAACTACGATCACGGCAAGCACTATGGCATCGTGGTCGTCGCCGAAGGTTGCCATCTCCCTGAAGTCGGCCAGGTCACCGGTTCCAAGGAAGTCGATTCTTTTGGCCACGCCCGCCTCTCCGGCATTGGCGAAGCCCTTGCCAGCCTCATCGAGAAGAAGACTGGCTTTGAAACTCGCTCCGTGAATCTCGGTCACACCCAGCGCGGTGGAGTGCCCACTGCCTACGATCGCGTTCTCGGTCAGCGCTACGGCCTGCACGCCATCGACATGGTCCACGAAAAGAAGTGGGGCCGCATCGCTGTCCTCCACGGTCTCGACGTCACCGACATCACCATCAAGGAAGCCATCGCCACCAACCGTCGTCTCGACCAGCGCTTCTTCGACGTAATCCGCGATCTCGAAGCCAAAGTCTAGGGCTTCAAAATCGCCGAGGAACTGGATGCCCCAGGTCTCGAGTTTGAGACCTGGGAGAGAAGCCTCCAGCTACAACAGACCCGGGGTGCCAGCCCATGTGCGTTCTTTTCTTTGCGCATGGGAGGGCACAAACCTTAACCGGCCTCCACTAACTCCGCTAGTCCGCGCTATCTTCCCCGCATGCACTACCGATTCTTCGAGCCCGACGACTTCGACGACCTCTACGCCATTGAGGAGATCTGCTTTCAGCCGCCGCAGCGCTTCTCGCGCCGTTACATGCGTGAGCTCACCAGCTCTCCCGATGCCGCCACTTGGATAGCCGCCGAATCGAGTCGGTATATGGCGGGCTTTGCCATCGTCGAATGGGCGCAACAGATTTCAGGCATCATCGCATACATCGACACCATTGAAGTCCTACCCGGATTTCGTGGTCGCGGCATCGCCGCTGAACTGATGCGCCGCCTCGAAGGCTCCGCCAATGCCGAGCGCGCCATCACCATCTGGCTGCACGTTGACGCAGAGAACGCGCCCGCTATACGCCTCTACGAGCGCCTCGGCTATCACAACACCGGTCGCGCCGACCACTTCTATGCCCGCAATCGACCCGCCGCAATCTACGCCAAGGGTCTGCAGAATCAGACCTCCGAAAACCAGTGATCCGACGCCGAGAAATTGCCATCTTGACTAGTTTGAGAAAAAGATTAGATGTATGGTGTAAGTGCTTAATCTAAGATGAGTTAATTTAATCCCTTGAGGCCTGAATCGCGCGTTTTATGGCGGGCAAGGGACAGTGCTTCTCACCGATCCCGGGGTCTAACTCGCTGTCGAGCAGATCGGTCTAGCTGACCCTCTCGAACTTCTCCGACAGGTAGTTGCAAGCAGGGCAATTCTCCGCTTCGGTTCTTTCGGCGGCGTATCCGCAGAGGCCGCAAACATGGAAATCGTGCGGCTCCAGCACCCATCCCGAATCGCCGCTGCCGTTCACGCGGGTGATTACTTCGCTGTGCAGCCGTGCATGCGATTTGTCTGCTTCAAGCGCCCAATGGAAGCTGCGCACAGCCGTAGAGTCAAACAGCGAAACCGCAGTCGTGAGAAAAGTCGGATAGAGATAATCAACTTCGAATCTCTGATCGACAAGGGCTGCTCTCAGGTTATTGATCGCGCTTTCCACCCGTGGTCTGGGAACGTCCACCAGTGTCGATCCGCCCATGTGCCGCAAAACCCGCGCATGATTACTCGCGTGGATTTGTTCCGCGAGGGCTGTAGCGCGAAACAGGCTAGCCAGTCCGTGCAGACCTTCATCGTCCGCGCTGACCGCATAGGCCTTGTACGCGGCGCAATTCTTCATTTCCTCTTCCAGCGCCGTTTCAAGATTGCGTATAACCGCTACATCCTCAATCCCGGCCACGTGAGAAATCATCCGGTCCGGCTCCAAGAGTGCACAAAGTCCTCTTGAGGCTTAGATGCGAAGGGGAACGACTTGGTGACGCGAATCACATGAAATTTGTGGCCGCAATAAATTGCGTGTTCACAATTCTGACCGCCGCAGAAATTCAACGAAATCACTTCAAACCTGTCCCAGACGAAGTTGCACGCTGGGCAGTTGTCGGCTTCCTGGGTCTTTGCCGTGTAGCCGCACAGCGTGCACACATAGAAATCAAGCTGGTCCTTTGTCCATCCGGGGCCCGTTTCCATCGTCGCAAGCGCGTCCTCGTAGAGCCGCGCATGCGTCTTTTCCGATTCGATCGCCCAATGGATCGAGCGCATTCCTGCGGTGTCGAGTTGCGAGGCCGCATGTACCAGGATCGACGGATAGAGCGATTCGATTTCTTGCTGTTCTCCGCCCAGTGCGGCCTTCAGGTTCTCCATTGTCGATCTCACTCGAAATGGACGGATCTCCGCCTCGATCCCGCCCCCCATGTGGCGAATCACGCGGGCGTGGTTGCTGGCATGAATCTGTTCGGCGCGAGCCGCGGCTCGAAACAGACTGGCCGCGCCATACATCCCTTCCGCTTCGGCCTTGGTGGCAAATGCCTTGTATTGGGCATGTGCATTCACTTCATTTTCATAGGCTTCCAGTAAATTGCTGATCCCATTCTCGTTCTCGGCAGCAACCATCGCGTCTATCCTCTTTAATCAACCGATAGTCCAGTGTAGGGTTGTACTTCCGCGCAATCCGTGATTGTAATCACAGGCTTCCCATCGCGCGGAGGATTGTCTGTTCTGAGTGCGGTTTTGATAGCCGAAAGGCAGTTTCCTCGATAGGATCCGGATCCCGCGAGGCGCCCGCGGCTCAGAAGCCTGATGGCTTCGTCAGTTCCTCGAGCATTTGCTCGTCGGGAAAGCTTCTTACCCTGACTCTTCGAGGGACCATTCCCTGGATAGGTTCCATCAGGCTGCCCAACCTGTTACAAGCCTTCTCCCATGGCACTCTCAGGAACTCACTGGAATCGCCTTCAGGCGCCTCGGGGTTCAGAAACAACGTGATCTCATCCGTCACCGGCAGAAGGGAATCCACGTCCCTCGACCAGACCGTGTGGGTGAAGTAGGTGCCGTCATCCTTCTTGTATAGCTGGCATCCAGCAACAAAAATCTCTTCCTTCTCCCGCCCGTAGATAGCGTTCAGGTACTTCTGCTGTTCCGTATAATCCGTTGCTTCTCGCCTCTTCTGCACTTCGAGGAGGCGCCGCCTCAACATTGGCTCGTCAGGAAGGAACAATTCCCATTTCCCGTCTCTCAGGACATACAAATTAGGTGACAGAGGGTATCCATTCTCAAAGTGAGTCTTCGCCCCCTCTTCGACGATGAAGCTCATTGCTCCCGTGTCCAGTTCGCCGCAAACGAACAGAATGTCGCGATTCGGAATAAAAGCGACTGGATCGCCCTGCAGAGGGATTCGGTAAAAATAGTCGGTGAGGATCAGGCGAGCGGATTCGTAGGAATCATTCCAGGTGCCGAGGTGTACGCCATCCCTCAACTCCGTGAACCCGCTCGGATCGGTTCGGTCGCGAAGGTTTTCCTTCGCGATTTGAACGGCGGCTTCCAGCGACACTCCCCAGGACTGGAGTTTGTCCTGATTCACCAGGCTCATGCTGTCCTGAAAGTCGCAGGCGCACAGGATGTTCAATTCGGGCGCGAACGGCAACTCGGGAGTCAGATGGATATCGGCGGTGCTGCGGGATTCCAGGGCAAGGTGGCTTAGGCTGATGTATCGAAAGTCCCGAAGGACCGGCATAAAACCCGCCTTCGCCGATTCGAAATCGCTGGGGATCTTGGATTCGGCGGCAAAAGCATTCACGAACCTTGCCAGGATGGTTTCTCTACCCTGCGCATCGGCCTGACAATAATTCTGAAATACGTTATGGAGAAAGATCGCGTTTGAGGTTCCGGGGCGCTGGATCGAGAAATCGGCCTCGCGGTACTCGAAGTCGCCTATGCCCGACTTTGAAAAGTGACGAATGACGATATGGGCGAACCCATCTCGCGTCGTTTCCCGCCGGAGCAGTTTGCTGATCAGACCCATGTTAAGGTTGCATCATACAAGGTCGGCCGCCAATCCGAGGAGTTTTCCCCGGTGATAACTGCCGCTTCGCGAACCGGCCTTCAGCCCGGACTCTCTTCCTCACCCCCATCCAGACCGCTTCTCGCCCAAGAGACGGCAGACTCTGTCTCCGGAACAGATCGGGCAAATCAGCCAATGTGCACTACGGCGAGCAAAAAGCAGACCATCGCCATGGTGAGCGCGGCCACACGCCACCGATGCATTCCATCCCAGTGTCCATGTTCTCTGAGTTCGGATTCGCTGGCTGTTTCCGGGTCTAGCTGCGCCAGCCGGTTGTTGATCGGCACAAGAAACAGGAGCGTCAGGATGATCACAGCCGCCCAGATCGCGCTCGATGCAATCAGCAGCGCACCACCCGTATCCCCACGGCGGATCGCCATCTCCGCAATCAGCAGCACAAGGCTGCCGCCATACCAGAAGGGCATCACGAACCCCAGTCTTCCAGCAAACAGCCGGATAGCCCGCAATTCCTCGCGTGTCCCGAGCTTGCGCAGAATCGGGTTGATAAATGCGGAAACTGCAAATTCCGTGCCAACCAGTAGTCCAATGCAAACAATCGTCGTAATGTCCAGTAGTGATCTCATGTTCAACTCCTGAGCGTCAGACGAGACCCGGCGATAGAATGATTCAAGAAGCCGTACTGACAAATATGTCAGTGCCGCGTTCCCCGTTCAGGCCACAATTATGCCGGTTTCCAAGAAGGAGATTTCGCAGTGTCCCATCGATGCCATGCTTTCTGTGATTGACGGTCGATGGAAGGGAACTATCCTCTGGCGTCTCTCTGAATCTGAAGGCCCCATGCGTACCAGCGAACTGCTGCGCACCATCTCCGGCATCACCGAGCGCATGCTCATCCGCCATCTGAAAGACCTCGTCGACGATGGCATCCTCGTCCGGCAGCGCGAGAAGGGAACTCACCCGCGTGTCCTCTATTCAATCTCCGACTACGGAAAGACCATGCTTCCGGTCCTAGAGCACATCTGCTCCTGGGGCCGAAAGCATATCGAAGTTCGAAAAGGGCAGTGCTGACCAGGTTTTGAGATCTGCTATGGTCTCCGCAGGGAGATAACCGCGCTAATGGAAGGTACACGGGGGCTTGTTGCCTATGCGGCGCTTGTATTTACGCTCTTGTTCGTGTGCATTCTTGGTCTGACCTTCATTTCCCAGCGATCGTTGATCTATTTCCCTCAACCGCGATCAAACCGCGATGCCGCAATCATGGCTTTGCAATTTCCAGCGGGACCAATTCTGGTGTCGATGCGACCCACGACCGGACCCGATGCCGTTGTTTATTTCGGCGGAAACGCAGAGGATGTCTCGCTCGACCTGCCTGACTTCTCCAACACCTTCCCGGACGCCGCCATTTATCTGCTCCACTATCCGGGTTACGGCGGCAGTGCCGGCCATCCGACCGAGAAAAGCATCGTCGCGGCGGCGTTCGCGCTTTTCGATGCGGTCCACGCGCAGCATCCGAAAGTGATTCTCATCGGGCGCAGCCTCGGAAGCGGCGTTGCAGTACATGTCGCCAGCCAGCGACCGGTTACGCGCCTTGTCCTAGTCACGCCCTACGACAGTCTTGTCGATGTTGCCCAGGAGCATTACCCATTCCTGCCCAATAAATGGCTCATGCTCGACAGGTACGATTCATGGAAGTACGCACCGCAGGTAACCGCGCCAACCAGGATCATCGTGGCTGGAAACGACGAGGTGATTCCACGGTACAGCAGCGATCGCCTTCGGACTCGATTCAGGCCAGGAATTGCCTCTTACATCTTCGTCCCGGGCGTAGGACACAATACGATTTCCAATGACCCTGAATATCTGATTCTTTTAAGTCATGAGCATCTTCCTGAGGCAGGCGGCGGAAGCCCGAACAATTAGTTGGGCTTGCCCGTTCATTGTGCGCTCGTCCATGCCGCGTCAATCCGGGGCGGATGCAGCATCGTTTGCAGGACGACGCAGTACTGCTCCGTCTTTTCCTGGAGCAGTTGAAGTTGTTCCCTGGTGGCTTCAGGCGCATCGATGTTGAAGTTGACCCGAATCGCTTCAAAGCCTACCGGCACTTCCTTTGAGATCCCCAGGGTTCCCTGCAGGTCCATATCTCCATTGACTGTGACTTCGATCTTCCGCGTCTGGATGCCCATGGCTGTGGCAACCAGTTGACAGGTCAGCTGCGCGCAGGCAGCCAACGCTCCCAGCAGCAAATCGCCGGAACAGGCCGCGGAGCCGGTTCCGCCAACACCGGTGTGGGCCCCGGCCTGGTAGATGGCTCGACCGATATCGACAGAGCACGACAGCGGCGTCTGGGTCTCGCCGCCTTTGGCAGTCAGTGTAATGCGTGAGCTTTGCGGGTCCCTGCGATACTGCTCCTTCAAAGGTTTTTGTAGCGATCTGATATCCATGACAGGCTTATTCATTCATTCTCCGTGAGAAATGGGATTGAGGGTTGTCGATGAAACACCGCACGCTACGTTCCGAATCGACCGCGGTATTCGCTGGGCGAGATGCCCGTGTGGCGTTGAAACAGGGATCGAAAGAACGCCGCGTCCTGATAGCCTACCGCGAAACTGATTTCCTGCATCGAACGGTGATTGCTCTCCAGCATGCGCTTGGCCGCGGCAATCCGTAATTTCTGCAGGTAGATCAACGGGCTGTCTCCGGTCGCATGCTTGAACCGCCGCACGAAATTGCGCACGCTCATTCCCACGCGCCCCGCTGGATCCTCGAGGGGAAATGTCCTGGCGAAGTTCTTATGCATCCACTCCTGCGCGCTCGAAATCGTGTCATCCGTATGATCGGTCTTCAGCGGAACGATCGCGAAACCTGCCTGCCAGGCGCGGGGAGTCTCAATGAGTAGCGCCTTGGCCGTCTGTATGGCCACATCGTGTCCGCAAAATCGTTCGACGAGGTAGATGCTGAGGTCGAGCGAAGCGTTCACGCCGCCGCCGCAGTAGAAACCTCGATCTTCGGTCACCATCAATTCCGGCATCCACTTCACCAGGGGATACTTCTCGCGGAATCGTTCGGCCAGGCCCCAGTGCGTGGTTGCACGTTTGCCATCCAGCAGTCCCGCGGCTGCAACCAGGCCCACTCCCGAACACACGCTCGCTATCGCCACGCCCCTCGTGCTGCGCCGTTTCAGCCACGGCACAATCGCTGCGTTCCGTTCCACCACATCGTCCACGCTCAGCCCTGTAGTTGGAACAAAGATGAGATCGGTCTTGCCGACATCCGTCAACGCAATGTTGGGATGAATCTGAATCCCGCCGTCGCATTCCACAGGGCCTCCATTCGCAGAGGCCGTGGTTACGCGAAAGCGTGGAGCAAGCGTTATTCCGGTGAGTATGTTCCACAGCGAGCCTGCATGGCGGAAGACTTCCATCGGCCCAATGGCGGTGGAAGAAAACATCTGGTCCAGAAGGAGAACGGTGATTTCTTTCAAGGTAGCGCCTCAAAGGGGGAATTTTGGGGCCCGGGGTAGGAGAGGCATGTGTGGCCTAAGAACCTACATACAATGGCATATCTGCCATCTTGTTGCAAGCCATTTATGAGGATACCTTGAATCATCGAACGGACTTCTCCCCAAGAAAGCAAAGAATTGAGGAAGACACATGGCTACGACACAGAATGCTTGCAGGCTCATCAATGGAGTCAACGTTGACAATCTGTTTGCGACCATTGATGCGATCAAGACCACGCCCGCCATCGCGAAATTCAAATTCCGCATTCGGAACCAGTGGAAGGGAGCCAGCCAGAATCACACTACGGTGGACCAGTTCTACGGAGCCGGTCAGGAGCAATCGCGACCGCAGCCCTTTGTGCTCGAGGCAGATGAGCCCGCCATCCTGCTGGGCAAAGACGCCGCAGCCAACCCGGTCGAACATCTTCTCCATGCGCTGGCATCTTGCCTGACGACATCGATGGTCTATCACGCCGCCGCGAGGGGCATCGCGATCGAAGAAATCGAGTCCACGTTTGAAGGTGATATCGACCTGCATGGATTTCTCGATCTCGACAAGGATGTGCGCAAGGGGTATCAGGGAATTCGCGTCAATTTCAAAATCAAGGCCGACGTGCCGGATCTCGAATTGAAAGAGATCGTGAAGCTGGGAACAAGGTTTTCTCCTGTATTCGATTCACTCAGCAATGGTGTGCCCGTTCAGGTAAGCGCCGAGCTTCTTTAGATCCCCCAAATCAACCAACTCACCCCAAATTGGAGGCACGAGTTCGTGCCGGGGCCCCTTGTGTGTCTCCGGTTCCATGGAGCACGAAGACTCATTGCAAAGCATCCAAAGGAGAAGGAAAATGCCACGAATCACTCACCTGGCCTACAGTTCAGCAAAGGTTGCATTCGCGTTGCCGCTGCTGATTAGTTTTGTGGCGATCTCGCCACTCTTCGCGCAGGATTCAGCCCACGCGATGCATCACGCGCCGGCGCAGCTTGTCGAGAAAGTCCGCAAGGCGACTGCGCAATTTATCGATGTCAACAACGCGGGACCGGCCGGATACGAACCTGCATTTGGCTGTGTAACCGGCCCAGATCACGGCGCCATGGGTATTCACTATGTGAATGGGGCGCTGGTGGGCGACGGCGAAATCGACGTGGCCTACCCCGAGGCCCTGATCTACGAACCGGTAGGGAACAGGCGTCGGTTGGTAGGTGTCGAGTACATTGTTGACGCAGCCACCTGGCTGAAGAACAACAACAACACGCCACCGTCGCTCTATGGACAGGACTTTCAGTTCGTAGCCGCGCCGAATCGCTTCAATCTCCCGGACTTCTTCGAGTTGCATGTGTGGGCTTGGCGCGACAATCCCAACGGAGCCTTCGTTGATTGGAACAACCAGGTCACCTGCGAGATGCAATAACCCCGTTTGGCCAACTGCAACAAAGCCATGCTCCACGTTGCATGCTTTGCAACGTGGAGCATGGCCTTTTCCCGAGGTCAAAACCAGCGCTTGATCTTGAAGTAGACCAGAATCGAGATCGTAGAAACTGCCATCAGCGCCACCGCGTATTCAGTCCCGCGAGGATTGTTAGCCCACGGCAGCTTCAGGTTCATACCGAAGAACCCGGTAATAATGACCAGAGGCAGCGCCACCGTGCCCCAGATGGTGAGCACCTTCATCACTTCATTGGTGCGATTGGCAACCGCCGAGAGATAGATATCGAGGGCGCCCGACAGTAGATCGCGGTAGGTCTCGATCATGTCGACGGTGCGAATGATGTGGTCGTAGACGTCGCGGAAGTATGGATCAAGATCGTCGCCAAGCAGTCCTCCCTCACGACGGGTGAGGGCGTTTACCACTTCTCGCATGCCACTCGCAACGCGGCGAAACTCCACCAATTTGCGCTTAAGCGAAAAGATTCGTGCGAGCGTCTCGGGATCAGGACGGTCCAACACCACGTCTTCAATCTCTGAGATTTCGTCCGCGAGCTTGTCCAGTACAGGCTGATACCCGTCCACTATCTGGTCCACGATCATGTAGAACAGCCGGTCGAGCCGTTCTACTTTTTCCTCACTCGCACGAACGCGCACTCGCTCAACTACCACGGCGTCTGCGCTGCGAACAGAGATCAGGAAGCCGGGACCGAGGAACAGGTCGATATCGTCGAACTCGAGCTCTGCCTGGTCGTGAATGTGCTTCAGCACGGTGAAGATATAGCGGTCGTGTTCTTCAGCCTTAGGCCGTTGCGGGCGATGCCGGCAGTCCTCGACTTGTAACTCGTGCAACTCAAACCGGCGCGCGAGTTCATCGAGCTCCGGCGACGCAGGGTCAGCGACATCAAACCACGCTACTTGCGATAGGACAGGATCCATGCACGGCAATTCTAGAGGCTCACACCGGCAGGAAGGGAATTGTCCTAGTTGTGCTTCCCCTTCCACTCTTCGTACGGTCCCTGAAAGTCTTCGATTCCGCCCGGTATGAAGTTCCACAGTCGCGTCGCTACTTCATCAATCAGGTCGTGATCGTGGGTCACCAGCAGCACCGTTCCTTCATAACGTTGCAGCGCGATGTTCAGTGCGTTGATTGCCTCGAGATCCAGGTGGTTCGTCGGCTCGTCGAAGATCAGAATGTTCGGCTTGGTCAGAATCAGTTTGCAAAAGACCAGCCGAGCCTGCTCGCCGCCGGAGAGGGCCTTGGTCTGCTTCTCGCCTTCTTCGCCACTGAACAGCATCTGTCCCAGGATTCCGCGAATCTCCTCGACATGGGCCGCCGGGTTCCAGCGGTGCAGCCACTCCGCCACCGTCAGCCCGTGCTCGATGGTTGAACCCACGTCCTGTGGGAAATAGCCGATCTGCGCCTCGTGTCCCCAGAACACGGTTCCTGAGTCCAGGTTGAAGTCCTTGTCCGCAAGCCCCGGGTAGTTCGCCAACAGGGACTTCAGCAGGGTCGTCTTGCCGGCTCCGTTGCGGCCCATCAGGCAGATCTTCTCGCCGCGCAGAACATTGGCGCTGAAACTGTCGATTACCTTGTGGTCATCATAGAACTTGGTCAGGTGTTTGAATTCCAGCACGTGCTTGCCACTCGGCCTCACCTGGTCAAACTTGACATACGGACGCTGAATATTTGACCGCGCCAGTTCGTTGGTCTGAAGGCGTTCCACTTCCTTGCGCCGTGAAGTTACCTGCGAAGAGCGTGTACCTGCTGCGAATCGCGCGATGAATTCGTTCAACTGCGCAATCTTCTTTTCCCGCTGCGCATTCTGCGACTCGAGGGTCGACCGGATCTGCGTCTTGGCCATCACCATTTCGTCGTATCCGCCGGTGTAGGTGATGATGGTCTGGTAGTCGATATCGGCCGTGTGGGTAGTTACGCTGTTCAGGAAGTGACGGTCGTGGGAAATGGCGATCAGCGTACCGTCATACTGATTGAGAAAATCCTGCAGCCAGTGCACCGAATCCAGATCGAGATAGTTTGTCGGCTCGTCCAGCAGCAAGGCTTCCGGCTTGCCAAACAGCGCCTGCGCCAGCAGGACCCGCACCTTCTGTCCGCCCTGTAACTCGCCCATCTTGCGCTCGTGCAGGTCATCCGTAATATCAAGCCCCTGCAGCAGCACGGCGGCATCGCTCTCGGCGGTGTAGCCGTCCTCGTCGCCGATGACGCCCTCCAACTCGCCCAACCGCATGCCGTCCTCATCGGTCATTTCGGCTTTTTCATATATTTTGTCGCGCTCTTCAAGAGCTGCCCACAACGGCTTGTTGCCCATGATGACGGTATCGATCACTCGATAGTCATCAAAGGCAAATTGGTCCTGGCGCAGAACGCCCAGCTTGCGGGGACGAACCACGTTGCCCTTTTGCGGGTCGAGTTCGCCGGTAAGAATCTTCATGAAGGTGGACTTGCCGGACCCATTCGGCCCGGTTAGCCCATAGCGCCGGCCCGGAGTGAAGGTCACCGCCACCTCTTCAAACAGAACCTTCGCACCGTAGCGCATGGTCACATTGCTCACGCTCAACATTTATCTTGTTTTCCTGTACACGGGGCGCAGCGAGATTCTGGCGCCGCCGGCCCCATCGTGGTCTTGAAATTGGCTCAGAGTTTCGGGATACGCGAATACGGAAAGTGGTCCCGCGAGAACTGCTGCACTTCCAGTTTCTCATAAACCCTGGGCTGGTTTGTGCTTCGCTCTGAATTTGAATCCCCCGATAAGACCTACACCTACATATCCTGAAATCTGGGATCGTCCGCTCCGGCAAGTCACTGCACCCGATGCGCAACACGGGCGGCGGCCGAATAGTGACGGGATATGAGCGGACCGTTGAGTTTGGTAAAAGTAAAAGGGTTTACTCTTCGACGCAAATGATTGTTGATTCCCTCTGAATGCAAGCGCAACTTGACCATCGCTTTGTACGTCGAATGGCCAGAACGCAGCAGACCAAAGTGTGTCTAAATGTTGATCAATTCTGAAAGATGCTCTCTTTGGTGGCCCGCGAACGCACCGGGCTTTGGCGTGTCAACCATCAACAAAGGTCCATAGCGACTGGCAAGGCCGGTGGGAAGGTCGGCTTTGATTCGAGGGCAATCCCGACATAAGTCGTCGTTCTGACCGTTTGCAAATCCCGAAAGACCAGGTCAACACGTGTGGTGGGATCGCCTCCCTCCCTAGCCTCCTTGCGCCGCGCGAGTTGCGGACGCTGGGACGCGCACGAATCGCGATTCGTGCGAACGCGGGAAGTGTGTCGGCTCGCCGCAATTGCCCCCCGGCTTCGATCACTTCAGGGCAAGCCGGGCTTTTTAGGAGGACAAATGAATGTCGTCAAGTGCTCACTGAGCGTGGTGCTGGTGATGCTTCTATGCATCGCATCCGCATCGGCGCAGGAGAACGCGGAACTCAAAGGCGCCGTCACCGATCCCACCGGTGCGGTTGTTCCCAACACAGCCATCACCATCATCAATACAGTAACGGGAGAGAAGAGGACATCGACCAGCAACGGTGCGGGTCTTTACGACTTTCCCAACTTGCACATTGGCACCTATAACCTCAAGGCCGAAGCCAGGGGATTCAATCCCGCAGAGATCAATGCGATCGTCATGAACGTTGCTTCAACGGTTTCTGAGAACGTGACGCTCAGCGTAGGGGCAGGGGTGCAGACCGTCACCGTAACAGCTGATGCTCTTCACCTGCAGACTGAGACCAACGAAGTCAGCAATCTCATTACCGGTCAGCAGATCACCCAGCTTGCCACCAACGGCCGTAACATGGTCTCGCTTACCACTCTCGGTACGGGCGTATCGAACAATCTGGGCTCATTCAATGGCGTCACAGCTCAGGGCAGCGGGTTTGGGCTCAGCTTCAACGGTATGCGCCCGGACCATAACGACTGGCTCATCGACGGTGGCGAAGCCTACGATCGCGGAAGCGGCGGCAAATTCGATCTGATGCCCTCGCCGGACTCCCTCGCCGAGTTCCAGGTACTCAGCAGCAATTACAGTCCCGACTATGGCATCTCGTCCGGTGGCACCATCACCATGGCCATCAAATCCGGCTCGAAAAACTATCACGGCGAACTGTGGGAATTTGACCGCAACGATGCCTTCGATGCCGACTACTACTTCTCTAAGCATTCGGTACCGAACACGCCTACCCCGGAGTTGCGGCTCAATATCTTTGGCGGAAACCTGGGCGGTCCGGCGTTCATTCCCGGCATTTACCCCAAGGATCGCAGCAAAACCTTCTTCTTCGTGAATGAAGAATGGCGCCGCTACATCCAGGGCGTGAGTCCGAGCCCGACGAACACGGTTCCAGCCTCGAACTTCCCGACCGCCGGTACAGACCTGGCCTATACGCCGTGGAATGAGCTGACATCATCCAGTCTCCCCGCCGGAGTCTGCAATGCCGGTGTGGCTCCGCCGTGCGTTCCCAAGACCAATGATCCTGCCAAGCTGGCGTTGTATGCGGGCGATGGGCTCACTCCCGGAAATCCCTTCCCCGGAAATGTGATTCCCTCCAATCTGCTCGATCCCAACGCCGTTCTCTTCATGGGAACCGGAAATATTCCCAAGCCCAACTCCGGCACCGCGGCGAATCCGCAATATATCGCCTCACCCACGCAGCCCACCTATGTCCGCGAGGATGTAGTGCGCGTCGATCACGACATCACGTCGAAGATGCACTTGATGGGCCACTGGATGCACGATCAGATGACGCAGACCATCATTCCGACGATGTGGAGTGGCGACAGCTACGACACCGTTGGTGACGTCTTCCAAAATCCATCCTGGACGACCGTCATTCAGCTCTCTGACACCATCACGCCGAACCTGCTCAATGAAGTGGGGCTCGATGTGAACGGCAACACCATCAACATCAACCCCGTTTCTGCCGGAGGAGCCAGCAACGTCGAACCTTCTGGTTGGAATGCCGGGAGCTTCTTCACCGGCAACAACGCGCAGAATCGTCTGCCGCAGGTTGGCTTTGCTGCTCCGCTCGGAACCACGTGGACCCAAATCTACTGGCCGTGGCGCAATGCGTTTCTCGACTACCAGGTTCGCGACGATGTGACCTGGAACAAGGGAAAACACAGCTTCAAGTTTGGCTTCTCCTTCATGCGTTCCGACAAGAACCAGCAACTCCAGGCCGATACCGAAGGCGACTACTCCTTCGGCACCGACTTTTCCGGAGACTCCTACCTCAATTTCCTTCTTGGGTTTGCCGACAGCTACCAGCAGTTGCAAAGCCTCAATACCGCCCATTGGATCAACAACAGTTACTCCATCTACGGTCTCGACAACTGGCACATTCTCCCGCGACTCACATTGAACCTTGGTCTGCGATGGGACTTCCTGCCCCACGTGTATGAGAAGTTCAACCAGGTTGCAAACTTCGTTCCCGCGGATTACAACCCGGCTGCGGCGGCGGTGCTCGATCCATCCAGTGGCGCTATTTGTACAGGCATTTCGGCAACATGCACGGCCGTCAGTCCGGGTCTCGCCACCTACAATGGCGGAACCTTCTATCTGAACGGCATGGAGCTTGCCGGTCAGAACGGATTCCCCCGTGGAATCGTGCGGAACGACTTCTTTACCGGCCAACCGCGTATCGGCTTCGCGTGGGATCTCTTCGGCACGGGAAAGACTGTGCTCCGCGCCGGCATCGGCCAGTTCTACGAACGTATCCAGGGCAACGACATTTATGGCGCTGCCACCAACCCCCCATTTGCCTATCATCCGCTGGCAAACAGCGTCTATTTCTCCAGTCCGACAACAAGTGCGATCACCGGAGGCACTGCCGCTACGCCTACCTTCCCGGCAGGCATGCAGGACCTTGCCTATTACTACCCCAATCCGGCCACAATGCAGTACAGCCTCGGTGTCCAGCAACAGGTGACACCATCGGCCATCTTCGTGGTCCAGTATGTTGGCTCGGTGGGATGGAATCAGTCGGACGAGCGCAACATCAACACCCTGCCACTCGGCGACATGACCGATCGGCAGGCCGTAGCCTCGGGAGCGAACGCCAATCTCTCTCGTCAGTACCTCGGTTACTCCGGCATCACCCAGATCGAGAGTGCAACCAACCAGAACTACAACTCGCTGCAGACCAGTTTGCACTAAGCCGCTGCGCGGCGGACGCTGCGGCGTGGGCCTCCGATTGGATCGGCGGCTGGGATAGGTTGTGGTCACGAGGAGGCACACGTGACCCGACTTCGCCAGATGATGCTGGATGAACTCCAGCGCCGCAACTACTCTCCCAACACTTCACGCAGCTACGTTCGCGCAATCGAGGAGTTCGCCAAGTACTTCGGCCGATCGCCCTACCGCCTTGGTCCGGAGCATATTCGTCAGTACCAGGCGCATTTGTTCCGGGACCAGAAGCTGTCGGCGAAGACCGTTGAGTGTAAGACTGCGGCTCTTCGCTTCCTCTATGTGAAGACGCTTCGGCGTCCATACCTCCACGAGCACATTCCGTTCCCGAAGAGCCAGCGAACGTTGCCAACCGTATTGAGCCAGGAGGAGGTGGCGCGGCTCATCGATTCAGCTCGGAACCTGATGCACCGCGCCATGCTGATGACCCTGTATGGAACCGGGGTGCGGCGTGCAGAGCTCTGCCAGCTCAAGGTTGCCGACGTTGACAGCCAACGCATGGTGATTCGCGTTCGTCACGGTAAGGGCGGACGTGACCGCGACGTTCTGCTCAGCGACAAGTTACTGGAGACGCTCCGTGAGTACTGGCGGTGGATGAAGCCGAAGACGTATCTGTTCCCTGGCACGGTCAACGGCTGGCGTGCCGACAAGCCCATCACCGACAAGGTCCTCTGGAAGGCGGTGGACGAGGCTCGGAGGAAGGCCGGCATTCAAAAGCGTGTTTCTCCACACACTCTACGGCACAGCTTCGCCACGCATATGCTGGAGGCCGGCGCCGACCTGCGCACCATTCAGGTATTGCTTGGACACGCCGACATCGCCGACACCACCGTTTACCTGCATCTGTCGCGCCGCCACCTGCAGGCGGTGGCCAGTCCCATCGAGGCGCTTGTGGTCTCCAGCCCTGACACCGTGAAGCGTTCGAGGAAAAAGATCAAGCGATGAGCCGGCCCACCCTCGAGGTGGCCGACATCATTCGCGCAGCAGGCGACAGCTTTTGGCATCAGTATGGATCACACCTTGCTTGGCCGCATCGCAAGGTGCTCGATGCCATGGTGCGCTGCCGCACGGCGGCTCTCGGCGGGCACCGGGATCAGTGCGTGCGCTGCGGCGATCAGGTCATCTCTTACAACTCGTGCCGATCGAGGCATTGCAACAAGTGTCAGGGAAACGCACGTGCCAAGTGGCTCGATGCGCGCTCGGCTGAGCTGTTGCCCGTGCCCTACTTCCACGTCGTCTTCACATTGCCTCATGAACTGTCCGCTCTGGCGCTCGGCAACAAGCGGATCGTCTACGATCTGCTTTACCGCACCAGCGCTGAAGCCATGATTGAGATGGCTCGCGACCCCGAGCATCTGGGCGCTGAGATCGGTTTCCTCGGCGTGCTGCACACCTGGGGACAGGCCATGGAGCATCATCCACATCTGCATTACATCGTCCCTGCCGGCGGTTTGGCCGCGGATGGCTCTAAGTGGATCTTCGGCTCCGAGCGCTTCTTTCTGCCCGTTGTTGCGCTCGGCCGCGTCTTCCGCGGCAAGTTCACCGAGGCCCTCGAAGATCTGTTCCGGCGCGGCGAACTCCAGTTCCACGGCTCGCTCAAGCATCTCGCCACGGAAGCCTGTTTCCTCCGCTTCCTCCAGCGATTGTTCGTCAACGACTGGGTGGTCTACGCTAAGCCGCCCTTCGGTGGATCGGAACAGGTTCTGCACTACCTGTCCCGATATACCCACCGCGTCGCCATCTCCAACCATCGCCTCGTCGCCTTCAACGATGGTCGCGTTTCGTTCCGCTGGCGAGACTACGCACACGGCAACAAGCAGAAGGTCATGACCGTATCGGCACACGAGTTCCTGCGCCGCTTCCTGCTGCATGTCCTACCGAAGGGCCTGGTCCGCATCCGCCACTTCGGTCTCTTTGCCAACCGCAGCCGCACCGCCGCTCTCGAACGTTGCCGATCGTTGCTCGGATCTCAAGTCGCGACTGCGCCGGCACAGAGAGTCGAACATCGATGCCCGAAATGCTCCGGCGTCATGTTGGTTGTCGAGCGCCTTACTGCGGCTCAGATCTACTTCCGGGCGCCTACGTCCCAGCAATCCATCGGGAGGGTTCGTGTCGATACCTCATAGCCGCCCGACAGAAAAACCGCCGTCGATTCCACTGCCGTGCTCCGTCACGCAGACGCCGAGGTATGCTCACCTGAGCCGGTTCGTCGCAATCCACAACCCTGATCAGGTTCCACTCCACGCCGCGCCATGGCCGATGGCCCAGCATTCAGGCCCTCTAGCCGAGCACTCAAGCACTGGAATGATTTATTCCGGCGTCCTCGCCCCATTCAATTCCCATAGGTGGTAGATCACCGCGTCCGCCGCAAACGCAGCGGCTCAGTGCAAACGGTCCTATCGAAACTGGCCAGGAAAC
>DASXLY010000253.1:0-7949 GCA_036495975.1 Occallatibacter sp.
GTCGCGCTGGAGGCCGGCCCTTTCTGGGACACGGAACGAGATTGGGTCAGCGATGAAGCCGGCTCCCACCAGCTTTACTGGGAAGATCCACGCGTCACGGGCGGCACCGATCCCCTGGCGCTGGGCGCAAACAACTGCGGCAAAGGTGTCGGTGGGGGATCTGTCCATTGGGCTGCCTTTACACCGCGTTTCCATCCCTCGGACTTCGAGGTCTACACGCGCGATGGTGTAGGCGCTGACTGGCCCATCGAGTATGAAATCATCCGTCCTTACTACGAGCAGCTTGAGCTCGAGATGCCGGTGGCCGGGCCGGCCTATTATCCCTGGGGCCACCCACATGGCTATCCCTATGGCCCGCACCCGATGGGTGGCGTCGGCAACGCGCTCATCAAAGGATGCACCGCGCTCAATATTCCTGTCTCCATCGGAGGTCCCGTTGCGATCCTCTCCGGTTCGCACGGCGATCGCCCGCACTGTATTTATCGGGGTTTCTGTATCCAGGGCTGCAAGGTCGGAGCTAAGGCAAGCACGCTGGTCACTCACGTTCCGGACGCACTCCACAGCGGCGCGGAGATTCGCGATCATTCGATGGCCGCCCGGGTCGATTTAGGAAAGGACGATCGGGTCACTGGCGTTCATTATTTCGACCGCGACGGCAATTCTCATTTTCAGCGTTCCAGGGCCGTTATCATCGCCGGTTATTCCATTGAGACCCCTCGACTCCTTCTCAATTCCGCATGCCCCGGCTTCGAGAACGGTCTCGCCAACTCCAGCGATACGGTGGGCCGCTACCTGATGGCACAAGCTGGCAATGTAGTGCTCGGTCGCTTTGATCAGCCTGTTCGCATGTACAAGGCACCTCCGGCACATGCGCTCACCGAAGAGTTCTACGAAACAAATCCAAAGAATGACTTCGCCCGCGGTTTTGCTATCCAGACTGTAGGGCCGCTTCCCATTGCATTCGGCAAGCAGATGGTAGCCGCCAAACGTGCCTGGGGCTGGGGTCTACGTCGCGAGATGATGGACTACAACCACTGGGCAACGTTTGGTCTTCTGGGAGAGATTCTTCCGTGGCCCGAGAATCGCGTCACATTGGCGGATGAAAGAGATCGCTTCGGCCTGCGTGTTGCTCATGTCTCCTTCAACCTTCATGACAACGATAAGAAGTTAATTCATGCTGCAAAGACCAAGACCATGGAGGTCATGGAAGCAGCAGGTGCGACCGAAGTGATTCAAGAGGCCCGCTATGCCCACTTGGTCGGCGCCGCCCGCATGGGTGCCGATCCGCGAACTTCGGTCGTCGACAAATTCGGCCGCACCCACGACATCCCGAATCTCTTCATCTGCGACGGCTCTATCTTGCCTACTCAAGGCTCCGCGAATCCGGGCCTTACCATCCAGGCTCTCGCCGCTCGAACGGCAGATTATCTCATCTCACAGGGCAATACTATTTTTACCGGCAACACTAGAGACATGAGCGAACCGCCTTTGCGTCGAGAGCTTGCACCGCCCGGAACTTACGGCAGAGGTGCTCCTCGCCTCAAATAGCATCTTATTGTGGGAAGGTCGACAACGTCCGTGCCTGTGGCAAGGTATCTGAGTGATTCACCAGAATCGGCGCATCGATCAGCCTTTTTGGGGCCGTCCTGCATGCCTGCCACGATGCTCATGCTATCCACTAATCTCAACTGGAACGTGAATTCCTAATGTGGGAACGATCCGGTGGGCAGGCTTACTGGACGGCTGTGTCGTGCTTCTAAACCTTCAGGTATAGAGAGAGATCAGCAATGCGCAACCGCCCCGCACGCCAAAGTTACAAGGAGTTCATCATCGAAGCTGGCACAAGTGAGCTTGAGCACAACTTCGGGTGGAATTCATTCTTTGCGATAGAGAACAATGACATCCCGAACGGAAGGCCCAAGGTCAACTTTCTCGAGGTTACCTTCAAGTGCCCGGAACAAGCCATCAACGCCGCGCTAGTGGAAGCACGGAGACGGATTGATCAACAACTTCAGGAAGCTGCCAGAGATATTGAATCGTGTTCCCGGTAGGAAAGAGTGCCGCAGCTCGGACTAAGCATCGTCCACGCGATTGCGCACGATGAGCCACTTTCGAGAGGGATCAGAACCGAAAGAGGGATGTTGAGTGAATAACGCAAACAATCCATCGGCTCTACCGCCCCACTTTTCAAAACGATGTTGTCTCCGAAGAACTTCAATATCGCGAGCCCCCTCCTCCAGCGCCCGGGGAAACCGCAGCTTGCGAGAAGCTGCGAAAGTGCGCATCCATAATGTCGATTGGCATTTGCACAGCGTCAAAGTGAAGCCGTGCTCCTTCGATTACGATTCCCGCCGATACATTGCGGGTGGGCACCGATCCGCTTGCCCATGGTTACGGTTACCAATCCCCTCCTACGGGAGGAACGACTGCGGGCACATATACATTCACCGTCACGGCCACTGGAAACGACACGGCAAAAACCTCCGCGACGGCGACGTTCAGCGTGATGATGAGCTGAAGATCGTGGCCGCAATATCTCACGAATGATTGCTTCTCGCATCACTTCTGACCTACAGCGGAGACTCCACTTTACGTGTGCACTGACGTCTTCACCGCAGGCGCCACTACTTTACCCATGTGCACGGCCGGCTCTGCGGTGATGCCCAGCGCCACGGCATCCAGCGCCAGCTCAACCGGGCGCAAGCGAGAGAGTTGTTTCTGCGTATTCGCTGTTGGCGGCGATGCCAAGGGGCAGACCGGATTCAAGCCGGATCAAGGAAGAGGAGAGGCTTTATCACTGGCCCCTTGGTCAACGCCCTGACCGGCGACGGCTTCACGTTCCTCTCCGATGGTGTCGTCGAGGCCCAGAACACGCAATGCAAACTTTTCGGCTTCGATCGCACCCAGGCGGTCTCCGCGCAAGCGGCCCACGAGATTGCTGGCGCGGCGCAAGCCTTCGGTCAGCAGGACGACATCAACGTCCTCACCCTCACCATCGCCGGAGCCGAGGTCCTCCATGCATAGGGCGCACGGCGTGGCGAGTTTGTCAGGTGCGGTGGTGCTCCTGGTTATGGTCGCGAGCGCGCTCGTACGAATAAGAGCTCCGTATTAGGTCTAACTACCGAAGCCCATCGCAGGCCGGTTCTACGTTGATTTCAGTGAGCTGTATATCTCTGCGGTCGAAGGCCTGTTCGAGGGCACTAAGGGCGAGGTCCTTGCGTCCCAGCCTTGCGTAAGTCACGGCCAAGCCAAAGGGCCTCACGCAAGTGCGATCGCCAATTGGAATGGCCAGCCCTTGACCACCACCCTGGCCAGTGCGACTCAGCTCATCGCCACCGGTGCGCGGGCATCCTCTCCAATCGCCCGTCTGAGGTTAACGCCGCTGGCAAAGAGATGGGCCGCGCGTTGGACGCATTCGTAGAGTGGTTCTTCCCGGAGCAACCGTACGGGAATTGACGGATGCAAGCGTATTTGCCGATTCGAAAGCCATCAGTCTGGATCGGTAACGGAAGACGGCTCCAGCGGATAGTGATCGCCCTCCGTCAGCGATTGAAGGGGAAAATCTCCTTCAATCCGAACTTTCTAAACGTCGGAACGACGCAGAAGATAATCCAGGCCGCCGATTCGAAACCAGCGGTATCCATAGGGTTCAAGCACAATGCAATGGCGTCCGCTGTCCGCCGCGTGACTGTGATCATCGGAGAGCAGATTAATCAGCTCATCTGCGTTGCCACCGCGTTTCGAGGTCAGGCGAAAACGGACCTCGCGCGGTTCGGGCATAAGGTTATGAAGGAAGAGCACGGAGTTGCCGCGCCAGTCGTATTCCATGGCCAGCACGCCCGAGGTGCGGAGCGGCACGAAGGAGAAGTCTCCCCACCCAATTTCTGGAACTTCTTTGCGCATGCGAATGATACGTTCCATCCAATTGAGTAACGAGTCAGGATCTCTGCGCTGCGCGGCGACATTGACTTGTCGAAATCCGTAGGCGCCGTCTGCGATCATCGGCATAATCGGTTTCGCGTGTGTCGTAAAACCTGCATTCGGTTCCGTCGACCACTGCATCGGAGTGCGCGCGCAATTACGCTCCGGCAAGCGCAGGTCGTCTCCCATCCCGATCTCATCCCCGTACCGGAGGACGGGTGTGCCCGGCAGAGTCATCATGAGGCTGTACGCCAGTTCAAGTCGCCGACGATCACCGTGCAGCATAGGCGCTAGCCTCCGCCTGATGCCGCGGCCATACAACTGCATCGACTTCTCCGGGCCGAACACCGCAAACACGATTTTCCGTTGGCTCTCTGTGAGCCGTCCAAGATCAAGTTCATCATGATTTCTCAGAAACTGGCCCCACTGCGCGGTCATCGGGCGAGGCTTCGTGGTAGCGAGCGCTTTGATCAGTGGTTGCGTGTCGCCACTCGCCATGGCGTAGAAGAGATGCTGGTTCACATCGAAGTTGAACATCATTTGCAAGCGCTCACCGAATTGGCCGAAATACTTGAGATCGTTCTTCGGCACGATGTTCGCTTCACCGAGGATGATTGCCCCGTTCTTCCTCCACGTGAGAAACTCAGAAAACGATCGCAGCATGTCGTAGTGCTCGAGCGAGCGTGTCTGGCCCGCTCCCTTCTTCGCAATCACAAAAGGAACGGCATCCATGCGAAAGCCATCCACGCCCAGTTGCAACCAGAAGCCCATGATCTTGAGAATCTCGGCCTGAACCTCGGGATGTGCTGTATTCAGATCGGGCTGGAAGTCGTAGAAGCGGTGAAAATAGTACGAGCGCGCATTCTTTTCCCACGTCCAGGTCGACTTCTGCACCCCCGGAAACACCACGCCGGAATCTGCATCCTTCGGCTTCTTCGCCGACCACACGTACCAATCTCTGAATTGCGATTTGGGATTGCGACAGGCGTCGCGAAACCACGGGTGTTCGTTGGAGGTGTGATTGACGACCAGATCGATCAGCACGCGGATGCCGCGTTGCCTGCACCCCTGCGTAAACTCAACGAAGTCGCCGAGCGTTCCATAACGCGGGTCGATGTTGTAATAGTCGGCGATGTCGTACCCATCATCGCGACAGGGCGACGGCTGGAACGGCAACAGCCAGACGGTGGTGATCCCCATCCCCTGCAGAAAATCGAGCCGCCGCCCCAAGCCCTTAAAGTCGCCGACTCCGTCGCCGTTTGCATCCATGTAGGTGGCGACGGAAAGGCAATATACAACCGCGTTTTTGTACCAGAGATCGTTGATCATGCGTTGGGTCTTTGGCAATCGAGAGTGAACTGCAGGTGCTAAACGGTCTGATGCGCGAATTAGAGTGGTGGAAACGAGCAGTGATCTACGAGGTCTATCCGAGGTCGTTCCAGGATAGCAACGGCGACGGGATCGGCGATCTCCGCGGCATTCTGAATCGCCTCGGTTACCTGGCGGAACTGGGTGTGAGTGCGATATGGATTTCCCCCGTTTACCCCTCACCCATGGCCGATTTCGGATATGACATCTCCGATTATTGCGGAATCGATCCTATTTTCGGCACGATGGCCGATTTCGACACGCTGCTCGCGGAGGTGCATCGGTGCGGGCTTCGTCTCATTCTCGACTTCGTCCCGAATCACACATCGGATCGGCATCCGTGGTTTCTGCAAAGTCGTTCATCGCGCGAGAATGCCAAGCGCGACTGGTATATTTGGCGGGATCAGCCCAACAACTGGACCAGCAACTTTGGCGGTTCTGCATGGGAGCTCGACGAAGGAACAGGCCAATACTATTACCACTCGTTCCTCAAACAGCAACCGGATCTCAACTGGAGAAATCCCGCAGTGGCGCGGGCCATGTTCGATGGGTTGCGCTTCTGGCTTCAGAAGGGCGTGGACGGCTTTCGCGTCGACGTGATGTGGCTCATGATCAAGGATGACCAGTTCCGCGACAACCCACCAAACCCCGGTTTCCGGCCCGGCTCTCCTTCGAATCACCGCTTGCTTCCTGTATACAATTCTGACCGTCCCGAAGTGCATGCGATTGTGGCCGAGATGCGCAGGGTCGTGGACGTATTCGCCGATCGCGTCTTGATCGGCGAGATCTACCTGCCAATTCCGCAACTCATGACGTACTACGGCAAGGACCTGGATGGCGCGAATCTCCCCTTCAACTTTCACCTGCTGCAATGCCCCTGGAGCGCTGCCGCGATCTCCGAGGTGATCGGCGAATACGATCGCGCATTGCCGGAGGGAGCGTGGCCGAACTGGGTTCTAGGCAACCACGATCAGCAGCGCATCGCCTCCAGAATCGGCCAACAGCAGGCACGCGTGGCGGCTATGCTGCTCTTCACTTTGCCTGGCACGCTCACCATGTATTACGGAGAGGAGATTGGAATGACGAACGTCCAGATCGCTCCCGACCAGGTGCAGGATCCCGCAGAAAAGAATGAGCCGGGCATCGGGCAGGGTCGGGACCCGGAACGTACGCCGATGTGCTGGGATCAAAGCCCGCTCGCCGGCTTCACGACAGGCATGCCATGGCTGCCGCTTGGCAAGGACCACAGCGACGTCAACGTCGCAGTCCAGCAGCGGAACGACGCATCGATCCTGCAGCTTTACGCAGGACTTATCGCTCTGAGAAAATCCCATCCCACCCTGATCAGCGGAAAATTGCATGCAATTCACGTTGATCAGAACTTATTGCGTTTCCGAAGAAGTGGGGACGAAGAAATTGAAGTCCTCCTCAACATGACTCACGAACCAATCGCGGTTCCAACCCCGCACGCTCTCGTCTTGGCAGCCACGCATAGCGACCGCGAAGGCCAAACGGTGAGCGGGTTGCTGACGCTTCGGGCCGCCGAAGGCCTTGTGCTTCTCCCTGCGTAAGTCGTGGCTGCGGCGAATTGCGGGCTGGTTCAATCAGGCCAGAAGGTCATGCCCGCTAAGCATGAATACATTTCCTGAACGCGAATGAATCGCGGACGATGCGCTCCCTCGCGTCTTCCACGTGCAGATAGGTTTCAAGCCCCGGCACTATTCGTTGAGCTTCCCCGGAACCTCACATAACCCCTGTCCCCTGACGGTGGTGATTACTCATCGAGGCTGCACGATGATGTTCTGCGGGCCGGTGATGCTATGCGGCGAGCCCGGGGCCTGACTGGTTGAGGTGGTCGTCACCGTGAAGACGTAGAGGCGGCGTTTGTCTTGGCTGATCGCGTATAGATGGTTGGCATTGTCCCAGTAGGCATGTTCGATGTCGACACCGGAAAGCAGCGTCTTGTAGGCCTTCATCGGAGAGGCGCCATTGAACCAGAAGATTTCGATGCCATTTGAACCAGTCACAGCCAGCAGCTTTCCGGACGAAGCCATGCTGAGATTCAAAATCGGTTCGACCGTTGTGGAGGGCATGTTTGCATCGGTGCTGGAGGTCGTCAGCGCGCCCGAGCTGCCGATCGTGTGACTCGCTAGCTGAGTCGGGCCATCCGGGCTGGATGTGGTGGGGTCGATCGGTTGCAGGCGCCACGGAGACTTCCTGGGGAGCGCATTCGCAGAAACGGGGGACGGCACGGCAGCACTCCTCAGTTCAAAACCTTACCCACCAGCAGGTTGCTCTTTCGCCTGGTTCAGAAAGGCCGATTCCGAAAAATAAGCGGAGTGGAAGCGCTGGGTTTCACGCAGCGCCGCTCCCAGACTCGCATTCGCAGGCATGGCCAGAAACCGCCGTACGCGCGCCTGGGCCTGCGCACGCTGAATTCAGGACGGTGAAGCAATATGCCCGTCACCATCGTGGTCACCGGATTGACGTACACGACATCTTTTACGGGGTTGTAATTGCGCACATCCGCGCTGAGCACCACCTGCCCGAGATTGAAGCGATTGGACACGTTCGGATTCACGTCCGTCACGACCACGCCAAAATCTTTTGGCAGGTTCATGAGCTTCACGGGATAAATGCCACGCACGTTTGTGGCATTC